>NZ_JAKOPM010000009.1 GCF_022288805.1 Corynebacterium yonathiae | reverse complement strand
GCATTCGTGTATCGAATATTAGACATGCGGAAAATCCTCCAAGATTTCGTCCGCATCCCCTTTTGACCCTTAACCCCGCCATTGTGTCACTTCTCAGAGTGCTTGAGAATGAGCGCAGAAATGAAAAATGTCCGGCCCCTCCGAAGAGGAAGCCGGACTACATGCTGTGGAGCATAGGAGAATCGAACTCCTGACCTTCTGCTTGCAAAGCAGATGCTCTACCAATTGAGCTAATGCCCCATTGTTCCGTGGTGGGCCTAGCTGGAATCGAACCAGCGACCTCATCGTTATCAGCGATGCGCTCTAACCGACTGAGCTATAGGCCCTTGTGCGGAACGAGAATTAACTCTACATACTATCCCCGGATTTACACAAATCGCCTGTTCAGCAGATATTTCCGGCAACTCAAAAGCGGGGAAAGATTCGCACGAAAGAAAGAAAAATACCGGCACCCGAAGGTGCCGGTATCTTCAAACGCAAGAGAGGCGCTAGCGGCTGTCTAGGTCGACCCGCAGGCCGCCAAAGACGTCCACGATGGCGTTGTAAATAACCGCCATCAGTGGTGCCAGCAACGTAAGGAGAACGGCGAAAATAACGCCGATGAGCGCGGAGGCGGAGATAATGACACCGAAGGTGACCTCGAATCCGCCGCCGACGCCGCCGACGAGGCTATTGAGCGATTCCCAGATGCCCACCTGGTTCAGGCCGATGTAGAGCAGGCATACGGCCAGCATCCAGGCAATGAGTCCGACGAGTGACAAGGCCAGACCAACGCGGAACGCGGAAATGGGCGAGATTCGCGTAATCGTTACGTCTCGTCGTGCCATTAATTACTCCTCATCCTTGGAGGCATCGCCAGCCTTGTGCTCCTGCTGGACCTCATCCACGGTCTTTTCGCCCTTGGCTACAGCCTGAGCGTCTTCCTCACCATCTTCTTCGACGTTGCGGTCGATGGCAAGCAGTTCGACGTCGTCGGCCAGGTTCACCAAGCGCACACCCATGGTCGCACGGGAGGACGGACGAATCTGGTCCACCTCGGTGCGGATGACGCCGCCGGCAGAGGTGATGGCGAAGATCTCGTCATCCTCATCGACGGAGATGGCGCCGATGAGCTTGCCGCGCTTCGGGGTGTACTTGAAGGTCATAACACCCAAGCCACCGCGGCCCTGCGGGGTGTATTCCTCAATGGCGGTGCGCTTGCCGTAGCCGCCAGAAGTGGCTACCAAAAGGAACTCGCCATCGTGGACCACGGACATGGATAGCAGCTGGTCATCGCCGCGGAAGCGCATGCCCTTCACACCGGCGGTAGCGCGGCCCATGGGGCGCAGCTGGTCGTCGTCGGCAGTAAAGCGGATAGCTTGGCCCTGCTCGGAGGTAAGCAGGATGTCATCGCCCTCGGAGACGAGCTGTGCGCCGATGAGCGCATCGCCCTCGTTGAGGTTGATGGCGATAAGGCCAGCGGAACGCGCGGACTCATAATCGGTCAGGCGGGACTTCTTCACGCGGCCCTGCTGGGTGGCGAGGACCAGGTAAGGAGCGTCCTCGTAGGACTGGATCTGGATAACCTGAGCGATCTTTTCTTCCGGCTGGAATTCCAGCAGGTTAGCTACGTGCTGGCCGCGTGCGGCGCGACCGCCCTCTGGCAGTTCATAGGCCTTGAGGCGGTAAACACGGCCGAAGTTGGTAAAGAACAAGATCCAGTCGTGCGTGGAGCAGACGAAGAAGTTCTTCACAATATCGTCCTGCTTGAGCTCAGCGCCGCGCACGCCCTTGCCGCCACGCTTTTGTGCCTTATAGGAATCCACCTTGGTGCGCTTAGCGTAGCCGGTAGAGGTAATGGTGACCACGACGTTCTCGCGGGCGATGAGGTCCTCATCGGTGACATCGCCGGTCGCCGGAATAATTTCGGTGCGGCGTTCATCGCCATACTTATCGACGATCTCTGCCAGCTCATCGTGGACAATCTGGCGCTGGCGCTCCTCGCGGGCGAGGATATCCTTCAGGTCGGCGATTTCGCGCTCGATCTCCGCCAACTCGTCAATGATCTTCTGGCGTTCCAGTGCAGCCAGCTTGCGCAGCTGCATGGCTAGGATGGCATCGGCCTGGATATCGTCGACGTCGAGAAGCTCCTTCAAGCCTTCGCGCGCCTCGTCCACGGTGGGCGAACGACGAATAAGGGCGATGACCTCATCCAACATATCCAGGGCCTTGACCAAACCGCGCAAGATGTGGGCGCGCTTCTCGGCCTCGTTCAAGCGGTACTGGGTACGGCGAACGATGACCTCGATCTGGTGCTCCACGTAGTAGCGCAGCATCTGATCCAGGCGAAGGGTGCGCGGCACGCCATCGACGATGGAGAGCATATTCGCGCCGAAGGACGTCTGCAGCTGGGAGTGCTTGTAGAGGTTATTGAGCACCACGCGGGCCACGGCGTCGCGCTTAAGGGTGACCACGATGCGCATGCCCACGCGGTCGGAGGACTCATCCTCAATCTTGGAAATGCCCGCAATCTTGCCGCTGGCCACGGACTCCGCGATATTGGAGATGAGGTTATCCGGGTTGACCTGGAACGGCAGCTCGGTGATCACGATGGTTTGGCGGGATCCAGACTCCTCGATGGAGGTCACACCGCGCAGACGGATGGAGCCGCGGCCGGTGGTGTAGGCATCCTTGATGCCCTGATCGCCCACAATGAGGCCAGCGGTGGGGAAATCCGGGCCCTTGACGCGTTCCATGCAGGCTTCCAGCGCAGCCTCTTCATCGGCGTCTGGATTATCTAGTAGCCAGTAGATGGCCTCAGCCAGCTCGTTGAGGTTATGCGGCGGGATATTGGTGGCCATACCCACGGCAATGCCGCCCGAACCGTTCATCAGCAGGTTTGGAACGCGGGACGGCAGTACGTCCGGCTCGCTGGTTTTGCCATCGTAGTTGGGCGAGAAATCAACGGTGTTTTCGCGGATATCGCGCACCATCTCCATCGCCAACGGGGTGAGCTTACACTCCGTATAACGCATTGCTGCTGGGCCATCGTTACCGCGGGAGCCGAAGTTACCCTGGCCATCCACCAGTGGGTAGCGCATATTCCACGACTGGGCCAAGCGCACCAAGGTGTCATAAATGGCGGAGTCACCGTGCGGGTGGAACTGACCCATGGTGTCCGAGACCGGGCGGGCGGACTTTACGTAGCCGCGCTCCGGCCGGTAACCGGAATCGAACATCGCGTAAAGGATGCGGCGGTGCACCGGCTTTAGTCCATCGCGCACCTCCGGCAGGGCACGGCCGACGATGACGGACATGGCGTAGTCGATGTAGCTCGACTCCATCTCCTCATTAATGTCAATGGGAAATATGCGATCAAAAAGATCGTCGTTATTGTCACTCATAACGCCAGATTCTACCCTTTAGCGCCTTTCAGGGCCCGAATTGCCGCACGCATGGTATCACCGTGGTATCACTAAGGCATGGCAATGACATTGCGGCTTACGGCCGAACAGGATCACGCTCTCACCCTGCTGGCCTCGGCGCAGGGCACCTCCAAACATGAAGCGGTAGTGCGCGCCATCGTTGCGGCGGCAGCCCGCACGCTTGCCGACGCCCACGTGCAATCCACCGCCCGCGCCCTCCTCCCCGGCCGCGCTGAGTTAGAAGCAGAAATCCGCCGCGCTCGGCCAGCGCAGTCCTAGGCAGTTATGAGTACCGAGCAGCTCTACCTCTTGGCACAAGAGTTTTGCGTACACTTTCACGTCCGTATCACCAACTTTGCCGCCCTTGCGGCCGCCGCAGCCGCCAGTACGGCCAAGGTGGAAGGAATAGCTATCCACGATAGCCACCGCGACGCCGCCCGCGCTATGGCGGAGGTTTTAGCCCGCGTGCCGGCGCTAAGCGGGTATAACGCAGAGTTCGCAAAGTTTAGCGCGCGCGTCTACCTTAGTGTTAAAGAAGTTGCCTAAGTTATTGGCGATAGTCACCCAAGGAAGGAACTGCCCCTACCGTTACTGCAGCTGAGGCGGATTCCTAGAAAGGCAAGGTAAATCCGAACTTTGAGCAGGGGAAAGCCGGGGGTTCCTCTACCGGTTCTTCCCAGCTGGACCTCACCTTGATCATCACCGCCGCAGCCGCGGGCGTCACCGCACTGGCCAGTGCCGTAGCCCTCTACTCCCCCAACGTCAATCTGGAGAAGGCGGCGCGCGATGCCGGCTTGGGTCAGATCGCCGATCAGATTGCCGCCATTCAGGCCAACCTCCCTGGCTTGCCGGGACAGCCAGCTTAACTCGCGTAAGGTGGTGCAGCATGGCACATCTTTCTGAACTTATGTCGGCTCCGCAGCGCACTGCGGTGATAAGCGATTGTGGCGAGCTGGTTGAGGGGGTCGTCGCCAAGCAATCGGGCATTACCGGCATGGCGCTCAAGGGCGCCCTCGCCGCCGCTAAAAAGGTCGACTCCGCCATCGTCACGAAGGCACTAGGCCGCGTGCTACCGGATGTTCTTGATGCCCTCGACCCGCACTGGCAGGAGTTTACAGGCAGCACCAAGCAGGATTTCGGTTCCTTCCTGGAGCCACGCAGCACCGAGGTAAGCGATGCCATCCTGTCGGTGGCCGATAAGCACGCCGAGCAGGTCAACTCCCCCGCACTATCTAAGCCTTATAACTCCCTGCGCGGTAAGGCGTCGAAATTCCTCACCCCTGCGGTCCCAGATTTTGGACGCGTGCTGCAGAAACATATGTAGTTTCCCGGCAGTTGAATCGCTTTCTAACCGCCAGGTATAAGTATGGAAGTGACTACCTCCGCAGCTAACCAAACCGAGTACCCCGCCGGCCAAGATCCCGCCCGCTGGCGGGTACTGATTGTTTTGCTCACGGCGCTCTTTATGTCGCTGCTGAGCGTGTCCATCGTGAACGTCGCCCTGCCCTCTATCCAATCGGGCCTGGGAGCCTCTGATTCCGATGTGCAATGGGTGCTCTCCGGCTATGCGCTCACCTTCGGTGTCATCCTCGTGGCGGCCGGCCGCGCTGGAGATCTCGTCGGCCGCGGCGGCATCTTTCTGGCAGGCATCGCCATTTATTCCATCAGCGCCGCAGTCGCCGGCTTTGCCCCCAATGCGGAAGCGCTCAACGGCGCCCGTTTTATCCAAGGCGTAGGTGCAGGCCTGCTCAATCCACAGGGCGTAGGTATGATTCAACAGTACTTCCGCGGTGCCGAGCGCGCCCGTGCCTTTGGTTATTTTGGCTCCACGGTGGGCATTGCCGTTGCCATCGGTCCGGTACTGGGCGGCCTTCTCATTCGCCTTGGCGGAGCGGACCTAGGCTGGCGGTTGACCATGCTGGTCAATTTCCCCATCGGCCTTGTAGCCATCATCTTAGGATTGATGTGGTTTCCTCGACCGTTATTCTCCCGCGTACACGATGAAGCCGGCAATAAATTGGGCATCTTCAAGGCCCTAGCCACCCTTGATCCTATCGGCGCACTGATCCTCGGCGCTGCCGTATGGGCCATCCTCTTCCCTTTTATGGAATCATCCGCATCACCGGCCGTGTGGTGGCTCTTGCTGCTGGGTGCCGTCCTCCTTGTGGGATGGGTGCTGTGGGAACGCCGCCACAAGGCCACCGGCCATCCGCCGATGGTGGATCTCAATATCTTTGCCACCCCGAGCTTTCGCAATGGCACCATCATCGCCACCTTGTGGTTTATGGGTATTACCAGCATTTGGGTGCTTGTCGCGCTCTACTTCCAAAGCGGGCTCGGGCACTCCGCCCTCGCTGCCGGCTCCGTAGGCATTCCGGCCGCCTTATTGAGCTCCATTTCTGCCACTCTGGCCGGCCGCTCCGTGTCCGTCCATGGCCGCAAGGTCGTTGTCCTGGGCATGCTTGTGACCATCTCGGGGCTCGTAGCGACCATTGCGCTTATCTGGGTCACCGAGCAATGGGGCGCCAGTGAATGGTGGATGGTCCTTTCACTCGCCTTGGTGGGCGGCGGACAAGGTTCGGTCATCTCCCCTAACCAAACGCTCACCTTGGCGCATGTCCCACAGGCTTATGCCGGTTCGTCCGGCGCTGTCCTCCAAACCGGCCAGCGTATCGGCACGGCCATTGGGCTTGCCGTCATCACGGCCATCGTCTTTGCCACCTTGCACGGCACGAGCGCGGACTGGCCGCTTTCCATCATCGCCGGCTTCGGCGTCATCTTGGCCATGTGCCTTGCGTCCTTGGGATTCGCGATAGCAGACCAGCGCAGCTCCCAGGCTTAGAGCTAGCGCTTTACGACGCCACAATTAAAGCCCACCGCGGGAATTCCACGGTGGGCCTTGTGCTGCGCTTTAAATATCCAAGAAGCGGACGTCCTTTGCGCGGCGGGTAATGAAGGAGCGGCGGGCCGAGACATCGTCACCCATGAGGATGGAGAAGAGCTCATCGGCACGCTGTGCGTCTTCCAGATCCACGCGGCGCAGGATGCGGGTGCTCGGGTCGAGCGTGGTCTCCCACAACTCGGCGGCGTTCATCTCGCCCAGACCCTTGTAGCGCTGGATGCCGTCATCCTTGTTGATCTTGCGGTTCTGTTCCAGGCCCTCGGCCAGCAGCTTATCGCGCTCGTCGTCGGAAAAGGCATAGCCCGGAGTACCCTTAGACCACTTGAGTTTATACAGCGGCGGGTTAGCCAGGAATACGTGGCCATCTTCAACCAGCTGCGGCATGAAGCGGAAGAGCAGGGTCAATAGCAGCGTGGCAATGTGCTGGCCGTCAACGTCGGCATCGGCCATGAGTACGATCTTGTCGTAGCGCAGCTTCTTGATGTCGAATTCCTCGTGGATGCCGGTACCCAGTGCGGTAATAATCGCCTGGACCTCGGCATTCTTGAGGACCTTATCCATGCGGGCTTTCTCCACGTTCAGGATCTTGCCGCGCAGTGGCAAGATGGCCTGGAACATGGAATCGCGTCCGCCCTTAGCGGAACCGCCTGCGGAGTCACCCTCCACGATGTAGAGCTCGGAAATCTTCGGGTCCTTGGAGCGGCAATCCGCGAGCTTGCCCGGCAGACCACCAAGGTCGGTGGCGGACTTGCGGCGCACCATCTCGCGGGCCTTGCGGGCAGCCATGCGAGCATGCGCGGAGGAAACGGCCTTATTAATAATGGCCTTAGCCTCAGCCGGGTTGGCATCGAACCAGTCATTAACGTGCTCGTTGACCGCACGCTGGACAAAGCCCTTAATCTCGGAATTGCCCAACTTGGTCTTGGTCTGGCCCTCAAACTGCGGATCAGCCACCTTGACCGAGATAACGGCGGCCAAACCCTCGCGGCAGTCATCGCCGGAAAGGTTGCCGTCCTTTTCCTTGATGAGCTTATGCTCCTTGGCATAGCGGTTCATCAAGGAGGTCAGGGCCGCGCGGAAGCCCTCTTCGTGCGTGCCGCCCTCGTGGGTGTTGATGGTATTGGCAAAAGTGTGAACGGACTGCTTATAGCCCTGGTTCCACTGCAGTGCTACTTCCACCTCATGATCTTCGCCCTTGGCATCGAAAGAAACGATGGTCGGGTGGATCGCAGTCTTGGACTTATTGAGGTACTTGACGTAGTCGGTCAAGCCCTCTGGATAGTGGAAGGTGACTTTCTTGCGGCGCTTCTTTTCCGCCGCAGCTTCCTTTGCATCGCCGGATTCTTCGTTGAAAGTATCGCCAGCGTCTGGACCATCATCGAAAGAGGTTTCATCCGCATTGCTCTCGCCTGATTCTGCATCGGCGATTTCTTCCAGCTCGATCTGCTCTTCGGTGACGCGCTCATCGATGAGCTCAATGGATAGGCCCTTATTCAAGAAGGCCATTTCCTGCAGGCGGCGGGCGATGGTGTCGTAATCGTAATCGGTAGTTTCGAAGACTTCCGGATCCGCCCAGAAACGGATCTTGGTGCCCGTACCGCGGGCATTGCCGCCTTCAATCAACTCGTCCGGGATGGCGTTGTGGAAGTTTTGGTACCAGTGCTTGCCATCGCGCTTGATTTCCGCCTCTACGCGGGTAGATAGCGCGTTCACCACGGAAATACCGACGCCGTGCAGGCCGCCGGAAACGGCGTAGGAATCGGAGTCGAATTTACCGCCGGCGTGCAGCTGGGTCATGACCACCTGGACGGTAGGTGCGCCGGAGGCGTGCATTTCTACCGGGATACCACGGCCATTATCGATGACCTCGACGCCGCCATCTTCTAGCAGCTTGACGGTAACCTTATCGGCGTAGCCGGCCATAGCCTCATCGACGGAGTTATCAACGATCTCCCAAATGAGGTGGTGCAGGCCGCGCGAACCGGTTGAACCAATGTACATGCCGGGGCGCTTACGGACGGCCTCGAGGCCCTCCAAGATCGTAATTGACCCGGCATCATATGCGTGTTCTTCAGCCACGGATTCGTGCTCTCCTTTTGGCTATAGCTAATTCTAAGACCCTGACTATTCTACACGGATACCCCCTACTGAAAGACACCCCACACCCGTGAGAGATAGGAATCTGGCGCGCTCTGAGGTTATTTAGAATTTAAAGGTCGGATCCAACTGCAACCTATTAGCCATACGTATCTTGCGATCCTTGTGGTCTCACCCACTGCCGCCCCTCATAGTTGCGCCTTTGCTTAGGGCCATGAATGCGCAGCTCAACGATGACATCCGGCCCTAGGCGGTCAGAGATTTTCCGCAGGATTTGGCGCTGCAGATAGCGCAACTCCGTAGCCCAGGTGGAGTTATCGCAGGACACATAGACAACCTTGTCCTTAATCTTCTGCGGCTGCGTATGGGCGGCGATACGCTCGCCCACGAGATTTTCCCAATTCCCCATCACCCAGCCATTGGCCAGGCCATGCTCCCAGCCACGATTGACTACCTCGCGGCTGATTTGGGCTCCCAGGCTCGGCACCGCCAGCGTGCGCCGTTTCTTCCTGCCATCCGGTCCTGTGGGAATACCCCGTTGATAGCCCATATACCCCTGCTTTTGTGCCTTCTCCAGAGAGGGCACCGGCATCTTCGGCACAGGGCGGGTTAGCTTCGGCGGGTTCTTGGAGGTGGAGCGGACCAGCTTAAAGTACTGGGTGACTGGATCAATGCGCTGCTTGCCGACGCCCCCTTCTATCTCACTCACTTCCCTCACCTTCCTCGGCAGCGTCCGCACCAGCATCCTCAGCGTTGAGCTTGGAAATGCGCCCGGCATCGGTATCTTCCACGCTCACGCGATAGCGCACGATGGGCTCCAAATTTCCTGGTAGATCCTCATCTACCGCCGCGGTGATGAGCACCTGCTCGGCCTCGGCGGCCAGGTGGACGAGCTGCTTGCGGCGCTTGGCGTCCAACTCAGCAAAAACATCATCCAAGATGAGCACCGGATCCGATCCTCCCTCCTGGCGCAGGAGATTAAACTCCGCTAGGCGCAGCGCGATGGCATAGGACCACGTCTCGCCATGGCTGGCAAAGCCCTTGGCCGGCTGTTCACCCAGATTAAGCACCAGATCGTCGCGGTGTGGGCCCACGAGGGAAATGCCGCGTTCGATTTCGCGTTGCCGAACGTTCGCCAATTCGGTAAGCATCACTGCCTCGAGCACCTCTCGGTCCGCGGTGTCGATCGTGGATTTATACTCCACCTGCGCTGGGCGCGATTCTGGTGCTAGGCCGGAATAGGCGGCGGGAATGTGGTCTAAAAGGGCGTCGACAAGCGCAAGGCGCGCGGCAATAACCTGGGCGCCGAGGCGGGCTAACTGCGCATCCCAGGTATCCAAGGTGGCCAGTGCCGCGGCACCATCGCTATCGGAATAGCCGCGGCGCAGGCTGGCGGAGCCAGATTTGAGCAGGGCATTGCGCTGCTTGAGTACCTTGTCATAGTCGGCCTTTACGCCCGCAAGGCGCGGGGTCCGCGAGGCAATGATGCTATCGAGGTAGGCGCGGCGCCCAGCCGGCTCGCCGCGCACCAAGGCCAAATCTTCCGGGGAAAAGAGCACCGTTTTTACCACGCCCAGAAGCTCACGGGGGCTGCGCAGGCGCGTGCGATTGATCTGCGCTTGATTGGCCGCGTGGGGCTTAATCAGCAAATGGGTGGTGAGCTCGCGGCCTTGGTTCACCGCGGTAATGGACACCCGCGCACTACCCGCACCCTGGCGCACCAGCGGCGCATCATGAGAAACGCGATGGGAAGAAAGATGGGCAGTATAACCAATGGCCTCGACGATATTGGTCTTGCCAAAGCCATTGCGCCCGACAAAAAGGGTGATCCCCGGCCCTAGCTGTACTTTAAGTTCGGGCCATGAGCGAAAATCCCGAACATCGAGATCCCTGACGTACATTAGCCCGGCAGGCGAACCGGCATGAGCAGGTAGGTGAAGTTAGTCTCCGGCGTGGGGAAGTTGCCATCTTCATCGGCCTCAGGCAGCTCTTCCGGTTCTGGGATCATAATGGCCGGACGAGAAGGCTCGGTAAAGCCAAAGACCACCCGGTCGGTGTTGATAACGGCCAAACCATCCTTAAGATAGCCCGGGTTGAAAGCGATGAGGAATTCATCACGGCCATAGAACGCACATGGCAGGGTCTCGGTGGCGTTACCGGCATCCGCGCCGGCAGATAGGGTTACCTGACCATCAGCGAATTCCATCCGGATCTGCGCGTTGCGATCCGTCAGCAAAGAAACGCGGCGGATCGCTTCCTGCAGTGGTGCCACCTCAATGGAGGCAATATTGGTGTGATTCTTCGGCAGCAGCGGCTGCACATTGGGAAAATCTGCATCCAGCATGCGCGTGGTGGTTTCACGATTATCCGCGTGCAGGCCAAAGAGGCCTTCGGCACCAATATTCTCATCGGTGCCCACGGCGATCTCCACTGGAATGTTGAGATGCGGATCCAAGGAACGGCCAGTTTCCTGCAGGGTCTTAGCAGGTACCAGAAGCTTGGCTTCCACGTCTGGGGACTTCGGCTCCCATTCCAAGGTGCGCATAGCTAGGCGGAAGCGGTCCGTTGCCGTCATCTCAATGTCTTTGCCATGGATATCCATGTGCACACCGGTGAGCATTGGCAGGGTGTCATCCTTGCCGGCCGCGGCAGCGACCTGGTGGATGGCCTCGACGAATAGCTGTGGCTGGATGGTGCCGGTAACCTCCGGCAGGGCCGGAAGCTGTGGGTAATCATCCAGGGGAATTAGCGGCAGTTCAAAGCGGGAAGAACCGCAAGTAACCAGGGCCTTGGAATCTACCTGGGAGATCTCTACTTCTTTGTTTGGCAAAGAAGCGACGATATCGGAAAGAAGCTTGCCAGCTACGGCGATTTGCCCGGGTTCATCCACCATGCCGGCGATGCGGACGCGGGTAGAGACTTCGTAATCGAAGCCGGTGAACTCAAGACCATTGTCATCCGCGGTGATCAGCATCGCGCGCAGCACGGGCTGGGTGACCTTGGAGGGCAGGCTGCGAGCAACCCACGCTACGGCGTTGGCAAGATCATCTTTGGCAACGCGAAATGACACGGCTTCATCCATGGTGCGAAGAGCTCCTCTAGGGCAAGTAGGAAAATTGTTACTTACAAAAGACTGGCTTCCAACTTACCGCATCGGGCACGGTGCGCCACAACATGTAATTCCATCTTCGCCCGTTCGATTCGCGTTTGGCCGAAGGCAGGCTGGGGCGAATTCCACACACCCTCTTTCTTCTAGGTAGATCAGAGAAATAATTTAGTAGTAGTAATAAGCGCTGTGGTATCTGTGGGTAACTTGGTAAATGACAAGTTCACGGCACAGATCCGGGGTGTGCCAAATCTTGTGATCTTGCTGTGATCAATCGGGGCGAATTGTGGACAACTAGTGGGACCGCCGTTTTATCCACAGGTTTTGTCATTTGATCACCGATCTACACACAGGGCTGATCACAGGGCGGTTCTTCCAGCATAGGGCTTGTGGAATTTAAAACTGTGAGCAAGATCCATGAATTACAAAGATGAAATTACACAGGTGTGAACAACGCTGTGGATAACTCTTTTCCCAGTTAAACGCTTAGTTCCAGGAGCGGTTTTGAATTCTTTGTGAAATTACAACAATGGGTAGCGGTTGCGCGGAGGTTTGTTTTAGCCTCCTATTCGGCTTTCGTGCGGATTTCCAGTTTTGTCGTTCTGGCTTGAGCTCCACGTGGGGCCGGCGGAATCAGGGAAGTCTAAAGGGAAAACTAAAAACGCCCTCCTTTATATAAGGAAGGCGTTGAAGTAGTGCGGTGAGAATTAGGCGCGACCGCGATTCTTGATGCGCTGGGTAAGTGCCTGGATCTCGTCGTAGGTATTGCGCTTTTCAGTCATCTCTTTGCGGATTTTGCGATCTGCATAGATGACGGTGGTGTGGTCCTTGCCGCCGAACTGCTCACCGATCTTAGGAAGGGATAGCTCTGTAAGTTCGCGGCATAGATACATAGCCAACTGGCGAGCATGCGCTACCGCGCGCTTCTTGCCGGCGCCGCGCAGTGTTTCTACATCAATATCGAAGAACTCTGCCGTGACCTCCATGATCGAGGTAGCGGTGATCTGTCGATCTGCGGAATCAGGGGCCAAATCGCGCAAAGCGATTTCAGCCATCTCCACATTGATTGGCTCATTAACCAAGGAAGAATAGGCCGAAACACGGATGAGTGCGCCTTCGAGTTCGCGAATAGAAGACTCGAAGCGTGAGGCAATGAGCTCAAGTACGGAGCGATCTACCTCGGTGCCATCATTGGCTGCCTTCTTCATCAAAATCGCGATACGCGTTTCTAGATCTGGCGGCTGAATATCGGTGATCAGACCGCCTTCAAAGCGGGTGCGGAGGCGATCCTCTAGCGTGGTGAGCTGCTTTGGCGGGCGGTCCGAAGACAAAATGATCTGCTTATTGGCTTGGTGCAGCGCATTGAAGGTATGGAAAAACTCCTCCTGAGTGGATTCCTTGCCCTCCAAGAACTGGATGTCATCGACCATCAAAATGTCGAGATTGCGGTAGCGGCGTTTGAATGATTCCTGGCGGTCATCGCGCAAGGAATTAATGTAGTCATTCGTGAATTCTTCCGAAGACACATATTTTACCCGCAGGCCCGGATGCAGTACCTGGGCGTAATTGCCAGCGGCGTGCAAAAGGTGCGTTTTACCTAGTCCAGAGCCGCCCCAGATAAAGAGTGGGTTGTAGGCACGCGCGGGATTCTCGGCCACGGCAACGGCTGCACCATTGGCAAAACGATTCGAAGAACCAATCACAAAGCTATCGAAGGTGTGCTTTGGATTGAGTGAAGTTTCACGATTGGGATCATGCGCCGGAGCCTCGCGCGGGATGCGGGCGGAATTGGTGGCAGCACCCGAGAAATTTCCCGCGGCCTCCGCCTGCTGCTGGTTATAGTGTTCGGCCAACTCATCCAGGCTTGCTGGGGCGTGGCTGGACTGCCAGTTGTTCTGGATAGGAGCCTGTTGCGCAGCGGTATCTGGTTGCTGCGGGCGCGGAATGTAGTTCGGGGTAGCTTCCGTGTTCTGCTGTGGTTGTGCTTGTGGGGGTTGTTGCTGCTGAGGGGGAGCTGCTTGTGGGGCCGGTTCAGCGGCCGGTGGCTGCGGCTCTTGCGGGGTCGCGAGGGTAACCGCGAAGGAACACGGGCGGCCGAGGTGCCGGGTCAATGCCTTGGCGATATGCTCGCCAAGCTCGTTTTCGACCACATTTTTGGCATCCAGGTTCTCGGCGGCGACAAGGGTGTATCCCTCGACCATCATGATGGGGCGAACTAGCTGGAGATAAAGGCGCTGTGAATGCGAAAAACTAGGGACCTCGGAATTGGGTTGCTCGGATTGTGCGAGCAGGTCATCAACGACCGCGCGCCAAACGGCATGCAGGTTCGCTTGTGGGTCAGTCACTACAGGCTACCTTTGTGGAATTTAGTCGGGGACGGGTGGACATTGAATAACAATTTTCACCGCGGATTCCACTGTGGTTTTCACATTGGTTTTTATCGAGTCACCTCGAACTCCACAGAGTTATCCACAGGTGTGGATGAAATAGTTATTCACAGCTTAGTTCATGGCTGTGGATAACTCTCAATTGGCCAGTCTATGGCCATACGCTGCGAAAACTGCAAAAGTCTCGAGTGTTGATTTAGAGTTATCCACATGGTCGGTACGGCTGTGGAATTTGATTCTTCTGTTGTACCGCCGAAATGGCAGGTGTGTCTAGCGAGAAAAATTCACTACCCGGGTGCGGGTTGGGGTCGACCCTCCGGTGTGGTGGATTAGGTGCAGTAAGGGCCTAGAATCTGGCCTTCTAGCTGCAAGAAAAAACATTTATGTAATTTCGGGTGTACCCGGGTGTCGATTTGTTTCCAGCGGCAGAAATCACGTAATCTGGCATGGTCTATTGCAACAAAGAGTTGCGCGTGAAAGTGACAGCGTCACCTCGCACTGGCTGGGCCCGTCGGCTCGCCGTGTACCGGAGAGACTGTGATGCGTCAGGTTCATGGAATCTATTCATCAGTGGGTACACCACTGCCTAGCGGTAGTGTGCCTACGCACAACTTCAAGGAGAATTAACGTGGCAAAGGGTAAGCGCACGTTCCAGCCGAACAACCGTCGTCGTGCTCGTAAGCACGGCTTCCGCACCCGCATGAGCACTCGTGCAGGTCGCGCCATCGTTGCAGCTCGTCGCAAGAAGGGCCGCGCAAAGCTGACTGCATAAGTTATGCTTCCGGCCCAGCATAAGCTCACATCACCGACGCAGTTTCGGCGCACGATGAAGGGCAGCCGCCGGGCGGGCACTCGTACGATCGTCGTGCATGCACGCGATAACGCAGGTACGGACAAGGCAGCCGATATCGCCGCCACTGGGCCGCGATTTGGGCTGATTGTTTCTAAAGCCGTCGGGAATGCAGTGGTTCGCCACCGCACCTCCCGGCGGCTTCGCCATGTGTGCATGACATTCATTCCCAAGCTGCCCGCCAGCGTGGATGTGGTCATTCGTGCACTGCCCGCTAGTGCTACTGCTAGTAGTGAGCAGTTAGAAAAAGATCTTGCCAAAGCACTTCGCAAGCAATGGGATATCTAAATTCCCGCGGGGAAGAAATTCCCCCAGCCAGAGGATTGGCCAAACCAATGGTCAGAGTGGTTCGTTTCTACCAAAAACATGTCTCTGGCTTTAAGATGGTATCGACCTGTCGGTTCGATCCGACATGCAGTGCTTATGCTCTAGAGGCGCTTTCCAAACACGGCGCTTCCAAGGGTACGGCGATGGCAATAGCCAGGGTTTGCAAATGCGGCCCCTGGCATCCGGGCGGGTTCGATCCGGTCCCGGATACCAACAACAATTGAGGATTAAACACTCGTGCTTAATTTCATTTACTGGCCAATTTCGGCCGTTTTATGGTTCTGGCACTGGCTGCTATCTCTCGTGATGGACCCGGCGTGGGGAATTACGTGGATTCTGTCCATTGTGCTGCTGACCTGGACGCTTAAGGCGTTGATGGTCAAGCCGACTATCAGCCAGATTCGCTCCTCGCGCAAGATGCAGGAAATCCAGCCTAAGGTGCAGGAAATCCGTGCGAAGTACGGCAATGACCAAACCAAGGCTGCACAGGAGATGCAGAAGGTTTATAAGGAATCTGGTGTACGTCCGATGGCTGGCTGCCTGCCGGTCTTCGTGCAGATTCCAATGTTCATTGGTCTGTTCCACGTGTTGCGTTCCTTCGACCGCACCGTTGCGGTTGCCGGTGGCATTGGCCATCCCAGTGGCGATCCAATGTCCATCGAGGAAAATGCCAATACTGCGAACTACATCTTCAAGCCTGACCTAGTGCAGCAGTTCTTGGACGCCAAGATTTTTGATGTTCCGCTCGTGACCAACTTGCGCTTGAACTCCCCAATCGTAGAGGGCGTAACCACTAGCCAGGCAGCTGTCATCATCGTTCCGATGATTGCCATCATTGCGGTCATGACGCACTTCAATGCGCGTATGAGCTTAAACCGCCAAGAAAAGCGTCGCGCTGCCGGTAAGACCCAAGCGCCGCAGGGGCAGAATGCGGAAATGATGCAGCAGCAAATGGCTATGATGTCCAAGATGATGCTGTGGGTTATGCCGGCCATGCTGGTCTTCTCCGGCTTCATCTGGCCAATTGGTTTGCTGTTCTACATGATGGCCAATACGGTCTGGACTTTCTTCCAAACCCGCATCGTCTACGCCAAGATGGACCGCGAGGAAGAAGAAGAGGAAGCCGCTAAGATTGAGGCCAAGCGCACTTCCGCGCCAAAGCCGGGTGCCCGCAAGAAGGACAACCGCACTAAGAAACAGCGTAAAAACAAATAAACACGGAGGAGAACCCCATCGTGTCCGAGATGGACCCGTCAGTAGTATTCGGCTCTCGCTTGCCCCTCGCGCAGGCTTACCATGATTCGCTCGCTACAGACGGGTCCATTCGTGGTTTTATAGGCCCCCGGGAGGTACCGCGTTTATGGGATAGGCACATCATTAATTGCGCCGTCGTCAAGCAGGCAATCCCCGAAGGTGCCACGGTAATCGACGTCGGCTCGGGTGCTGGGTTGCCCGGCATTCCGCTGGCCATTGCGCGCCCAGACCTGCAAATTACTCTGATCGAGCCGCTGCTCAAACGCTATAACTACCTCAACGAGGTGGTAGAACAGCTCGGCCTGGAAAATGTCACGGTCCTGCGCGGCCGTGCCGAAGAAGGCCCGATTAAAAAGGCAGTGGCGGGGGCCGACGTGGTTACCTCCCGTGCCGTCGCACCCCTAGGCAAACTTGCCAAATGGTCGCTGCCGCTCGTGCGCAAAGGGGGCGAGATGATCGCGTTGAAGGGTTCTTCGGTACATGAGGAATTGGAGCGCGATGCCGCTGATATTAAGAAGGCCGGCGGCGGAAAGGCCGAGGTCAGCACCATCGAGGGAACCACGATCATTCGTGTCCCGCGCGTGAACTAAAGTAGACGGCATGACTAATCCGCGCCTTATCACCATTGCTAACCAGAAGGGCGGCGTAGGCAAAACCACCTCCGCCGCCAACTTGGCCGCAGCGCTTGCCGCAGAGGGCAAGAAAGTGCTGGTGATCGATCTTGACCCGCAGGGAAACGCCTCCACGGCCATGGGCGCGGAGCATAGCTCCGGCACCGATTCCAGCTATGAGGTGCTCCTTGGGGATTGCAGCGCCGAAAAGGCCATGCAGCCCTCTTCGCACAACGAAAACCTTTTTTGCATTCCCGCCACCATTGATTTGGCTGGCGCGGAGATCGAAATGGTGTCCTTGGTACGCCGCGAATTCCGCCTCTATGACGCTTTGCATAATGGCTTCCTTGAAGAGCATGGCTTCGAATATGTCTTCATTGACTGCCCGCCTTCGCTTGGGTTGCTCACCATCAATGCAATGACGTGCGCTGAAGAGGTCATCATCCCGATTCAATGCGAGTACTACGCCTTGGAGGGTGTGGGCCAGCTGCTGGGAAATATCTCCATGATTCGCGAGCACCTCAATGAGGATCTGCATATTTCCGCCGTGCTGCTGACCATGTATGACGCCCGTACACGCTTAGCAGAAGATGTGGCAGATAACGTCCGCGAACAGTTTGGTGCCGTAGTTCTGGGCAATGTTATCCCACGCTCCGTGCGCGTTTCCGAGGCACCGGGGTACGGTACTACGGTTATTGATTATGCTCCCTCGTCCACCGGTGCCCGCGCCTACCTTGCGGCGGCGCGCGAGCTTAACCGGCGTGGCGATTACCGCCCGCACCCGACCACCGGGGCGATTGGCGTGAGCCCAGAGATTTACGCGGAATTGGAAGGATAGGAACTCATGGCAGAACAGAAGCAAGGCGGCCTTGGCAAAGGTCTCGCCGCACTCATCCCATCCGGTCCCGATGCCCCTACCCGCAAGCCGCGCCTAGGAGACTCCGCTGCGGATATCATCTTGGGAAACTCCACTCCGCAGCCGGGCCATAAGGGCGGCGAAGGCAAGCGTGTCAAGGGCGCCCCCACCATTCAGCAGAGTTCTGGCTCCAAGTCCTCGAAGAAGCGTCAGGCTACCCCGGCTCCTATCGGTGCGACCTATCGCGAGATTTCCATCGGCGATATTATCCCGAATCCGAAGCAGCCTCGCACCGTCTTCGATGAGGATGAGCTGGGCGAGCTCGTCCACTCGATTCGCGAGTTTGGTTTATTGCAGCCCGTTGTCGTCCGTCCTTCCGAGGAGGGTGGCTTCGAGCTCATCATGGGTGAGCGCCGTTGGCGCGCTTCTTCCAAGGCGGGTCTGGCTACGATTCCGGCCATCGTGCGCGATACCAAGGATGACAACCTGCTGCGCGATGCCCTGCTGGAAAACATTCACCGTGTGCAGCTCAACCCTCTGGAAGAGGCACACGCCTATCAACAGCTGCTGGAAGAGTTCGGCGTTACCCAGAATGAGCTGGCGGATCGCATTGGCCGCTCCCGCCCCCAGGTGACCAATATGCTGCGCCTGCTCAAGCTACCGGTAGAGGTACAAAAACGTGTAGCCGCTGGTACCTTGTCTGCTGGCCACGCGCGTGCGCTACTGTCTTTGGATGACACCGAGGCCATGGAATATATTGCCAACCGCATCATCGCGGAAGGTCTGTCCGTACGCGCTACTGAGGAGGCAGTCACCCTTTATAAGCGTGATGGTAAGCCGGCCGAATCCAAGAAGAAGCAGCCAGCGCCACAGCCGCAGTATTTCACTGATTCCGCCGAGCGCTTGTCTGATCGCTTTGACACCAAGGTCACCGTGACTATGGGCAAGCGCAAGGGCAAGATGGTTGTGGAATTTGGTGACCAAGAAGATTTTGAGCGCATTATGGCACTAATACAACTAGGTGAATGACTGTGGGAAAAGTGGAAAGCTTAATCAAATCTTTGGTTCGGGGGCCAGCGTGTTGTCTATTTTGAACTCCTATTTGTCTGAATGATCCTTACGGCGGGTGTTGTTCGATTTAGATCGTAGTGTGAGACCATGGTTATCGTAGTCTCGTCGTTTGGCGCTACCCACTCCGGTGATAGCAGGCGGTCACTTAAAATATTCGGTCTTTTAATCCAAAGGCAAAGTTGGTAGCAGCACTGATTATTTAACGCTTAAAGGCTACGGCTAACAGCCTTCTGAATTTTTGATTGACTCCGCCTTCTATTTGGATGTGATACGAACGTAGACCTCTGAGAGGTCTCTCGTGTCGTCTGATTTGCTAACTTGGGTATGACGAATTATTTGCGAATACTGCATTTCTGCCGAGTTTGCTTTATATATTCAAATCCCTGTGCGTAAGTCTAGAATCCACCTGTGAGGGATTCGGCACTCTTCATCAATGCCAAAAGTAGTAGAAGTAATTAGCACACCCCAAAATTACACATCCGATGCGCTCGGGGTGCAGGTGCGTTAGCAGGACGTGGGGTGGTCCTGTGAACCGATTAAAAATCAGTCCAATGACAGATGCAGCTTGTCGAGCAGAGTGCGTTCAACTCGGATCATCTGTCCGAAATTCCACGAAATTACCAATAAAATGGACGCAGTGAAGATGAGTGAAATCGGATAGCTCTGTCCACTTTTCTTCAGGCTACTTACCAAAAACAAACGGACTCTTAGATTGTTCCGTTTCAAAATCAGGGCTGAGAGGGATACCTTTTCTTTCTTGGAGAAGCAAAATGGCAGTCAAACCTATGAGGCTTGCAGCTACTAGATAGATCGTAACCGCAACTGTTGTTCCCGTTGCATCTACTAAAGATGCTGCGATCATAGGTGCAAACGCGCCGCCGAGAATTGATCCAATGGCATAGGATACCGATACCCCTGATGCACGAATAGATGCTGGGTAGAGTTCAGCATACATGGCGGACTGGGCACCATAAGTTAGTCCTAGCCCTACAGTTAGAAAGATAAGCGCAACATAAAGAAGTCCTAGTGAAGCTGTGTCAACCAGTGGGAAGAGTATTCCAGCTCCAATTGCCTGAACGACGAATCCAATGAGGTACGTTCTACGCCTACCGATATAGTCGGACACCCAGCCGGCGAACAGGGTGAATATTAACCATGTGACGGCAGATAAAGTGACTGCGTTGAGCACATCACTGCGCTCAAAGGAAATGGGTCCTTCTGGGTTGGTAGCATAACTTTGAATATAGCCTCCTGCTGTCATATAGCCGACTGCTCCGTTGCCTGCAAATACCAGTGCAGCGACAAATACAAGAGGAAGATGCTGTTTGAAAAGAACGCCAATGGGATTCGGACGCTGATGCCCTTTGTTGTCTTCTATAACTTCGAAAACCGGCGATTCATCGACGCCGATTCTTACCAAGTAACCTACAACAACTAGCACGAAGGAAAGTAAGAAGGGGACTCGCCAACCCCACTGAAAGAATGCATCTCCGGGCGCGATTCTATCCATGATGGCCAAAACCCCGGAGGACATGAGCAGTCCGATGGGAACTCCAATTTGTGGTCCGGCACCGTAGAGGCCGCGCTTATGGTTCGGAGCATGTTCAACCGCTAGCAATACCGCTGATCCCCACTCGCCTCCAGCGGAAATCCCTTGAATAATGCGGAGAAAAATGAGCATAATGGGAGCCCATAGTCCTACCGTTTCGTAAGTGGGTAAGAGGCCGATTAAAGTGGTTGCGCCCCCCATTGAGAAAAGTGTGACCATGAGTACGATTCGTCGACCGTAGCGATCTCCATAGTAGCCCGCTAAAAACGCACCGAGGGGCCGAAACAAAAACGATAGTCCCACAGAAGCGAAAGACACAATGCTGGCCAAACTTCCGGTTAAGGGAGAAAACATTACTTGGTTAAAAACGAGTCCGGCTACTGCAGCGTATAGGAAATAGTCGTACCATTCGATCGCTGTACCGATCGTGGTTGCAGCTACTACACGTCGCATTTCCTTGGGAGAGATCGCGGTGGGGCTCGAAGCATCCATCATGAAGATCCATTCAAATTGTAGAAATGAAGATTATCAGTAGATACTAATCGCACGACTCGTTTTGAGCCAAGATATGTGGGCGAATCTCGTTGACTTAGGACTGCTCAGCTTGAAGGAGTTCAGAGAATTTATAGGTTCCGGTTACGGCGGTGTCCTGCTCCATGAGATACATGCGCTTTACGGCAATGACGATCGCCTCCGCGATGTCATCGCGGCGGGATGGATTGGTGAGGATCTTTATATCCTCTGGGTTGGTCAAGTAGCCCAGCACGATCTGGATGACCGGCATCTGGGTTAGACGCAACAGGTCCCAGGTGCGGCCGTGGTTGCCGCAGTCCAGTAGCTCGGTGCGTGCGACAATTTCGCGTTGGATGAACCCGGAGAGGGTCTCACCAATGAGCGAGGAATTGCCTAGTTCGGAGCCGAAGTAAAAGGTGGCAACACCATTGGCCTTCTCATTGGGATAAGAATCGCAGGCCAAAGAAATCACAATGTCCGCGTCGAAGGCATTGGCTAGCTCGGCGCGGGACTTAACGTCCGCATCGGAGGTCCGAGGACGGGAGATGATGGTCTCCATGCCGGCGGCAATCATGCGTCCTTCGATGCGCTGGGTGAGATCCCACAGGATTTCCTGCTCAGAAATATCCCCGAAGCGGCCCTTGACCAGTTGGCCGGCTTCGCCACCGCTCAAGGCGGGATCGATCACGACGCGTTTGCCCGCCAGCTTAGGGCCGGCGTTGCGCACGCGTTCGCGCTCCTGAATATTGTGCGCGGAGCCGCCGGTGATGCGGCGGCCGAGCAGTCCCAGGGCGCGAATGGTGGCGGGGCCGCACACACCATCTTCTTGCAGGCCACAGTTGTGCTGGTATTCCTTCAGTGCTGCGTGAGTATTGGTGCCGAAGTGGCCGTCTACTCGCTGCTGGTAGAAGCCCAGCTCCTGCAGCTGCTGCTGCAGCTGAGAGATATCGTCTCCCACTAGCTCATTTGCAGGCTCATAGCTAAGTACTCGGCTGCCCAGCGTGTACGAGGCTTGGCGTAGTTCGCGCAGGGTGAGATCATCGATCTCGCCCGTGGGCACGATGCCACGCGATTGCTGGAAGGCCTTGAGGGCCTCAGACAAATTGGCATCAAAGCTCTTGTCGCTCTCGGAGTACTTCTGCTTCTTCCACGCAGAAAGTTCCCCCTTGAAATCTGACAAGAGGCCGAGACGGGCCAAGGTGGCGCGAGCCTCAGCTACACGCACACTTGTATCGCCGACTCGAAGAACGCGATTCACGCCTTATACCCCTTTCACAGCCCGCTTTAGTTTGGGCCGCATTCCAGAATTTCTACACGCTTAATCTAATAGAAATTAGATTAACAGTTACAGCTGCTTTTTCACTTGCGCCACGATGTCATCTTTAGAACGCAGACCAACAAATTCATCTACCTTCTCGCCGTGGTTGAAAATCAGCACGTTAGGGATGGACATGATCTGGAACATGGCGCCTAAGTTGCGCTCTTCATCGACGTTGACCTTGGCAATGGTGACCTCGCCGTCCAGCTCCTCCGCTACCTCTTCCAGGATGGGGGAAAGCTTCTTGCAGGGGCCACACCATTCGGCCCAGAAGTCGACGACGACGGGCTTATCGGATTCGATGACGTCCTTACGGAACGTATCGGTGGTTACTTTCTTGACGTTGCTCATACTGATTTAACGGCTTTCTGCGAGAAAATGTTCCGCATCAATTGCCGCGCGGCAACCGGAGCCGGCTGCGGTAATTGCCTGCTGGTAATGGTCATCTACCAAGTCGCCGCAGGCGAAAACGCCTGGCAGGGAGGTCTTGGTGGAGGGTTGTTCAACTACAACATAACCGTTGTCATTCAGCTCGACCTGATCATTGAGGAAGGACGAGCGCGGATCATGGCCAATTGCTACGAACATGGCAGTTACGTCCAAGGTAGAGGTCTCGCCATTGGTGACGTCCTTGAGCTTGAGGCCGCCGACCTTGCCATCGGCATCAATGACCTCCTCGACGACTTTATTGGTTTCCCACTTAATCTTCTCGTTGGCCTGGGCGCGCTCCAGCATGATCTTGGAGGCGCGGAAGTTCTCGGAGCGATTCACAATGGTGACAGAGTCGGCGAACTTGGTGAGGAAGGTTGCTTCCTCCATGGCGGAGTCGCCGCCGCCGATAACCGCAATATTGTGGTCCTTGAAGAAGAAACCATCGCACGTAGCGCAGGTAGAAACGCCGCGGCCGGTAAGTTCTTCCTCACCTGGAACGCCAAGGTGGCGCGGGGCGGCACCGGTGGCGAGGATGACGGCGCGGGCCTCGAAGAGCTCGTCACCCACGTGCAGCTTTTTAATATCGCCTTCCAGCTCTACGGAGTCAACGACTTCCATGCGCAAATCCGCACCGAAGCGGATAGCTTGGGCGCGCATTTCCTCCATGAGCTCTGGGCCCATGATGCCCTTTTGGAAACCGGGGTAATTTTCTACCTCGGTAGTATTCATAAGCTCGCCGCCGTACTCGAAGCCCTCGAAGACAATCGGGTTGAGCTCAGCGCGTGCTGCGTACAGCGCGGCGGTATAACCGGCAGGGCCGGAACCTACGATGGCAACATCGTGGACGGTCATTGCTAACTCCCTTAAATCAGAGTGTGGTTTCGCGTAACGCCATGAGTCTACCCGCCACATTGCCAAACGTCGGTATTAGCAAACTCACCCAATGGCAGCGCGTAGGACTTCCCGCGCTCGGGCGCAACGGGATTTAATGGTGCCGGGCTTTACCCCTTGGACGGTGGCGACTTCACCGACGCGGAAACCGGCGACGTCGGTAAGCACCAGCGCTTCACGCTGATCCTCACGCAGCAACTGCATGGCCTCGCGCACCGTCAGCTGCTCCGCTAGGTTTTCGGAAGGATTATGCGCGAGCAGCGGGTTGCGATCGTCTTCAAAGTCCTCCGTATCTAATGAAGCATTTTCCCTGTTCGAGCGATGGTTGAGGTAGTCATAGCCAGAGTTTTTCACTAGCCGGTGGAGCCAAGTCGATAGCGCGGATTCGCGGCGATAAGAGTGCAGGTTGCAGCTGGCGCGCAGGAAGGCTTCCTGGACCACATCTTGGGCATCGTGCTCGTTTCTGGTGTAGCGCCGTGCCACGGTGGTCAGCCGCGTGCGGTGGCGTTCCACGATGGTGGAAAAGGCTTTATTATCCCCCTCAATAAAGGCATCAACTAGTTCTTCGTCACTGCGATTATGGCTCAGTGTCATATGTAGATTCCCCCCGGATCAACAACTGTTAAACACAGTGTGACCCGAGGGGAAGCAGAGCGCGAACGCAGGACGGTACAGTCTATTGACCAGCCCGCACGCGTAGGGTGCGCCGCAGGTTATCCCGGCATTCCAGGAGAACGCGGCGCAGCGCTCCTGGCAGCTCACGGTGCAGCAGGCGCGTAGTGGCGTCATCGGCCATGGGCAGTTCCGGGTAAAAGCCGCGGATGAGCCGGTTGGCAATCTCGATGGGGTGCGCGGCCCAGATATCTTCCACGCGGGAGAAGAATTCCTCCGCAAAGGCCTCCTGTAGCGCAGAAGAGCGCGGAGCATTGAATCCGGCGACGAGCGCGTCTACCTCGGCATTGGAGTAAGCACCCGGCGTGAGCGCCTTATCGAAGGCGGCACGCTTGGTCTCTGGCGTGGGGAAGGCATGGCTAGCGCCCAAGAATTCCGTAGCACCGGTGAGCGTATTATCGTGCTGCCTTTCCCCTTCCAGCTCGGCTGGTGTCACAGCAGCGCGGGCGGCGAGTGCATGCAGGATGGACCAGCGGATTTCAGGATCGAGGCGCAGTTCGGCAACCTCACCGGCAAGTAGGGCCCTCAGGCGTTCGGTGCCGGATTCCTCCGGCGTTGCGGCCAGGGCGCGGATAGCAGCGCGAGCGAGCACGAGCTGAGCATCCGAGGCAGGTTCGGCCTTTGCCAGGTGGCCCCAGATTGCCTCGGCATAGTCGGCGCGGAGCTGCTCTCGGTCAGCATCTGCACCATAGTGCGCGATGGCAAAATTGGCATTGGCGCAGGCAGCAGCCAGCAATGTGGCATTGGTCTCGAAAGCCTCATGCTTGACGACGTCCCCCACATAGTCAACCACCGACAGTTCCCCATCGCGGGTGAGGTTCCACAGGGCGGTCCAGATGATCGCGCGGGTGAGATCATCTTCGAATTCGGTCAGGCGGTTCCTTGCCGTATCTAGCGAGGCTTCGTCGAAGCGGATCTTGGCGTAGGTATGGTCGGCGTCGTTAAGCAGCAGCAATGCCGGAGCCGGAAGGCCGGCCGCCTCATCGATGATGGTGCGGGTGGTGCCATCGCCGGCGGGGAGATCGATGTCGATTTCGCGATACTTGTGTAAGTCGGCATCAAAAAGCGAGGCGGTCAGGCGGTGCGGCCGGCAGACGTCCTCGGCTTCTGCAAGGATGGCCAGCTCCGCAATCTTCTCGCCTTCGGTGTGCAGCTCCGGTGTGAGCGTATCTGGGCCCCACGTGCGCAGCCAGGCCTGCGACCAGGCATCAAGATCGCGGTCCGTGTGCTTTTTTAGCGCCTTCAGGAGGTCATCAAAGGTGGCGGCGGCGAAGGCGTGTTCTTGGAAGTAGTCGCGCGCCCCAGCGTAGAAATTATCGCGACCGACATAGTGCACCAGTTGCTTAAGCACCGCCGCGCCCTTGGCATAGGTGATGCCGTCGAAATTCTGGCGCGCGGCATCCACATCTGGGATTTCCGCCTTGATTGGGTGCGTGGTGGGCAGCTGATCCTGCAGGTAGGCCCAATTCTTGCGGGCGCCGGCAAAGTTGGCCCAGGCCTCGCTGTACTCGGTGCCGTGCACGGAAGAGTCCGCGCCCATAAACTCCGCGAATGACTCCTTGAGCCATAGATCATCCCACCACTGTGGCGTAACCAAGTCGCCGAACCACATATGGGACATCTCGTGCAGGATGGTATTCGCGCGGCCGGCATGCTGCGCGCGGGTGGCGTGGGAGCGGAAAATGTAGTTTTCCGTGAAGGTCACCAAACCGGGATTTTCCATCGCGCCGAGATTGTATTCGGGCACAAAGATGGAATCGTACTTGCCCCACGGGTAGGGGTAGCCAAAGTTCTGGTGGAAAAAGTCCATGCCCTGGGCAGTAAGGTCCAAGATTTCTTCGTCGAGGTACTCAAACATGGACGCGCGAGCAAAGGCGCGCAACTGTGCCGAGTGGCTGCCATCCGGGGCGGTCCACGCACGCTCTTGATACTTATAAGGGCCTGCCGCAAAAGAAGTCAGGTAGGTCGACAGCGGCGGCGTCGGCGCGAAGGTGACGGTGGCGAGATTGTCATCCTCACTGCGCTCGACTTCTGGTTGGTTAGAGAGGATCTGCCACTGCTTCGGTGCGGTCATGCGCACGTGGAAGATGGCCTTGAGATCTGGCTGCTCTAGGCAGGGGAAGATGCGGCGAGCATCGGAAGGCTCGAGGTGTGAGTACAGGTAGGTCGCGTCATCGGCCTGATCGTGCATGCGATGCAAACCCTGGCCGGTGCGCGAATAGCGGGAGTGGCTGGTGACCTCGATGGTCAGCTCCTCGCCTACCGGCACGCCGTGCAGCTGGATGATGCTGCCATCAAAGTCCACCTCCTGCGGGGTGCCATTGACCTTTAACTCCGCGACCGATTCGCCCAGGTAATCCAGGAAGAGCTCGGGCTCATTGCTGGTCAGCTCGAGGCGGGTAGTCACGCGGTAGGTGGGGCTATCGAGTACCTCCGAAAGATCGAGGTGGAGGTGATAGGCGCGCAGGTCCACCGCCGCTGCGCGTTCTTGGAGCAACTCGTGCTGCGTCTTATTTTGTGGTGCGGTCATACTTAGGAACTATAGTTACCGCCGTCACGCAGGGTGAGGGGTTGGGGTCCTAAGCTCCGCTGCCTTCTAGGAGCAAAATACCCAGCGGGTATTGGGACCTCGCTGTGGACCTGTTAGATCAGTTTTTGCCGTCTCGCACTCTTCAAGTGGCGCAAGATGTCAGTGGCCATCAGCAAGCGTTACACCACACTGAGGGATGCAACCACTGCGCTGTCACTCTTTTGCCTATTTGGTATTTACAGTCTCTTTATTTTTAGCTGACCGATTTCAGTAATCTAACCAAGAACAGGATTAGGAAAATAATCCCGCAGGCTGTAGCGGCAATGAACATCTGTTGAGCTTGCTCAAGCAGCCGTGTGGCCTCGTCCAATGCTTCTTCAGCGTGAATATAGGTCAGTGCATTGTGGGTTGCATTAAATCCGATGGCGAATCCTACGCAAGTTATTAGCAACGCTGTCAGCTCGAGCAGCTGAAGAAGTAGTTTCATCTGTTTAACCTATCTGGTGGCACTGCTCACTCCGGAACTTACCAGCGATGTACAAGCGCGCACATTGCTGCGAACCTGATTTTACATAAACATTATGTGGTCCATTGTCGGCCACGGCTCCAAAAACCCAACCTGTGTGGGTTTTGCCGACAAAAGTTCGGTGGATTTGTGCCCCGGTGCGGTTTTGATAGTCGACTCGCTAGTTACAAATAGTCGAAGGTGCTCGATACTGCACCCCTTCATTCTCAATATGGTCCCGAGAGCCGATTATCCTGTGGTGACTTTGAAATTGTTTCCTTTATAGGTGAAGAAAAGCCCGTTGATTGGCTGATATCCAGAGGCGCTGAGGGGCTGAAATGCCTTCCAAAGGGTAAGAAGTGGCTGTACCGCTATACCGGAAGACGTAGGAAAAGCCCGCAGCCAGAAGGTGGCTGCGGGCTTGGAGAAGCTTAATGCTTCTAGTGTGTCTGGGGCTACGGGCCTACTGCTTGATGGCAGAAACCTCGAGCTCAATCTTGATCTCCTCGGAGACCAGCACGCCGCCGGTCTTCAGTGGAGCGTTGAAGTCGATGCCGAAGTCCTTGCGGTTGATCTTGGTGGTTGCTTCGAAGCCTAGGCGGGTATTGCCAAAGGGGTCCTCGGCGGTAGCAACATCTTCCACGTCAAGGTCGACGGACTTGGTGGTGCTCTTGATGGTGAGGCCACCGGTAACGGTGCCGTTGCCATTCTCATCAACGTTGAGGTTGGTGGCCTTGAAGGTGATCTCTGGGTACTGCTCTACCGCGAAGAAGTCCTCGTTCTTTACGTGGGTATCGCGGTCATCGTTGCCAGTGGAGATGGATGCGGTACGGATGGTGGCCTGAGCGTTGGACTCAGCGATGTTCTCGGCCACGGTAATGGTGCCTTCAAAATCTGCGAAGTTGCCGCGGACCTTGGTCACCATTGCGTGCTTAGCGACGAATCCGATAACGGTGTGGGCTGGGTCAAGTGCGTAGGTACCTGCTGCGAGGGACATGATGAATACTCCTAAGGTTGTTGCTTGCGTTACGTCCCACAGTGTACGTGCTACTCCTAAATAGTCAACACTTGAAGTAAAAAATTTCAGAATATGCAGGTTATGGAGTTTTTGGGCGAAGAAAAATAAAAATATGGCCGAACTGAAGGGAGTTTTCCTCAGTTCGGCCGTCATTTCATGGACCACAACTTAGGTCCATATAACTGGAATTTTCCTAGGGCTGCCCGACGAGCCCAATGTCTGTGATGGTTGCCTTATTGGACTTGGGTAGCTCGGTGATCATGAGCAGCAGCCCATCGAATTGCTCAGGGGTTTTCTCCAGCTCGATATCTTCCTTGCCGTTTTTGAATTTGCCTCTTGCCAGTTGGTACAGAGAGCCGGCCTGTGGGTTCTCCGGGTTGAAGCGGTCACGGTTAACGCCATAGACGGCGTACTTTGCCCCAGTGGAATTGGATTGCACCACCGGCAAGACTGCGAAGTGCGTTGGCGAATCCACAGTGACGAGGACGCCGGTATCTTCCTCTTCGGTGGACCAGGTGGTGGCCGTTTTGCCGTCGATAAGCGCAGCGTCGTCCTTGTTATCAGGGATGGTAACCGCAGAGGAAGGCTGGAGACGCACCGGCGGGGCATCCGGAATTTCAGTGCTGCCGTGGATGGTTTCGCTGACCGGGTTAGACGCCTCGACATCGCTTAGCAAGGACATGATCCAGGTGGTGAGCGCAGCCATTGCTACGACGAAGATGGTGGCGAAGATACCGATGACGATGACGCCGGAACCGGAATAACCGCGGCCGCCGAAGCCAGGCTCTTGGGCTGGATCATCCTCTTGAGCTGGTTCTTCTTCCGCCTTTACCGGCAAGGCCTCGGGTGCTTCCTTCGGCTCCTCCGGCGCGAAGTCGTGCAGGCGCTGAGCGATTCCGGCCAAGGTCAACGCCTTTGCCTCCTGCAGCTGTTCCATCTTTTCCTCGCGGCTATCCTCATCGGCACTATCGAGGGCAAAGTGCGCGTCCTCGACGCGCTGAGCGGCCTCGTCGGCCGAGAGGTTGGCATCTTCAGAAATATCGCGCAGCTTCTTCGGCGAAGGTTCCGTGGACTCCACGAGCAGCTCCAGGGCGGAGCTTAAAGCCTCGCGGTCGGTGGCGGCGGAGGTGCCATCCAACACGGCGGGGAAGGCCACCTTGACTACACCGTCGGTAGAAACGCGGAAACGGTCGCGGTGTTCTACTCCGAGGATGAGGCCGGCATCGTGGGCAGCGGCGGCGTCAGCAAATAGCGGCGCAGTAGCACGAGCCACAGAATGGGGGTCGAGGTTATCGGCCTCAGCCACCTGCTTGAGGGAGGTACCCTCAAACCAATCCGCCACCACCAGGCAGCCCGTGCGGTAAGACAGGACTTGGATATTATCCGCCACCGCATCGAGCTCTAGCTCGGCAAGGCGGCGGGTATTGCGCGAAATTTCTGCGGAGCGGCGGGCGGCAACTCCCGGAGTCGATGGCGCAATCGGCGCCAAGCTATTGGTATCAACGAACGTCAAGGCGACCAGGCGGCCGGTGGATTGCTCGCGGGCCTGCCAGAATTGTGCACCAGTGACCGCACCGTGATCTTGAAGCAGGCGGAAGCGACCATCTGATACCGGGGCACCCGGCACGAGGCGTGGTCCGCGGACGATACCGGCGGACATTGGTGGCGGTACCAGCGTGGCGTTGAAGGCGTCCTGGGAGAATACCGGCTGAATTTCCGGCACATCGGGTTCCTCCAACTCGATGGCCTTGGAAGAATCGACCTTGATGAAGCGGGACATGCCCGGGATACGCTGCAGGGCACGGGCCAGGTTCTGGACCTCTGGCAAGGAGGACTTAGCCAGCACCAGACCGGTGGCGATGAGGAAGATGACTCCGAGCACCGCGACCTTGATCAGCGAGACGATGGAGGGCAAATTCTCTGGCAGGAGGAAATTCACGCCCCTGTACAGCACCCAGGAGACGACCAAACCTACGAGACCGGCACCAGAAGCCCACAGCACGGTCTGCGTGACGGCCCTGCCGCCGAGGCTGCCGAGCTTGCGCTTGAGCAAGAAGCCACCGATGACCGCACCGGAGACGAAGCCAAAACCATTGGCCGTACCGAGCAAAATCACCACGCGGTCCGGGTTGGATGTCATCAACGGGGCCAAAAGCGTAAGGACGATCTTGGTCAGCGTGATGCCGGCGATGATGAAGGTCGGCGTCCAGGCTTCCTCGCGGGCATAGAATACGCGCAGATGCAGCAGCACCAAGGCATACGGGATGAGCGTGAAGGCGGAGAAGCTGATGGTCAGGCCAAGCTGCTCGGCGCTCTCGGCGCCGTAGGCACCGTATTGGAAGAGGGCCCGGGCGATTGGTACACCAAAGCCGGTCATGAAAATAACGATGGGAATAAGCGCGATGAAGGTCAGCTTTGAACCCAAGGTCAGATCGCGGACTACGGCATCAACATCGCCGTCGGCGGCGTTGCGGGACAGGCGCGGCATGATTGCCGTCAGCAGCGTCACGCCGATTACGCCATAGGGCACCTGCAGCATGAGCCAAGCATTCTGATAGACCAGCGGGGCGCCGGCATCCGCATAGGCGGCTACGCGGGAGGTGATCACATAGCCCAGCTGCGAGATAGCCACATAGGTAATGATGGCTAGAGCCATGCCACCGAATTGCTTGATGCGGGCATCCAAGCCCCACTTGGGGCGCAGGTTAATGCCAGCCTTTTTGAGGTACGGCAACAGGATGAGGCATTGCACCATCACCGCCGTGGTGGTGCCCAAGCCCAATAGCATGACGTGTGGATCGGCCACTGGCGTGGGATCATGCGGGTCGAGCTCGCCGGGCAGGAAGCGGTAAGCCAGCAGCACGCTAATGGAGATGACGTTATTGACTACCGGCGCCCACGCACCTGGACCAAAGATATTCTTGGTATTAAGAACGGCCTGGAAGAGGGCGAAGAGGCCGTAGAAGAGGATCTGCGGCAGCAGTAAGAAGGCCAGGGAGGTTGCCTGCACGGCATTGGCCTTGGAATCTTCCGGCAGCATCATCCTTGTTAAGAAGGGGGCGAGCACCACGGAAGCAATGGTGACTATGCCCAGGATGGAAAAGGCCAGGGTAAATAGCCGCCGGACAAAGGTCTCGCCGCGGTCCGTGTCTTCTTTTTCGGCGCGTACGAGGACGGGCACGACCAGAGAGGTCAGCACGGCACCCAATACGATCTCGGTGACGAGGTTGGGGATTTGGTTGGCGCTACTAAACGCGGTGCCCACCGTGGCGCCGAGGGTGGCGCCGATGAGCATCTGGCGCAGGAAGCCGGTGACGCGGGACAGCAGTGTCGCGATGGCCATTGTGCCCGTCGCGCGGATGACGTCTTGATTGGATGATTCGTTCTCCGCATTGCGTCCGGTGAGTGCGGACTTGTCCTCTTCGGGAGGAACGGTGGTGTCCTGCACCGCGGGCGTGGGGCGCTTTTCTGGCACCGGAGCGGGAGGAGAGGCGCGGACGATGCGGCCGCGGGCACCCGCTGGGGCGGGGTGCTCTGCCGGCACGGCGGCATCCTTCGGGTCAACTACACCCGCAGGTGACTTCTCCACGTGTTCGGCCTCGCGGCCAGTCTTATCAGTCATAGAGGATACAACTTCAACTTACTTTTTAAGCCTTTGTGATTTTTTGCGCCGATGGCGGCCCAGCCGGAAGAGCGTGGCTAGAACCAGCGCAAGAGCGCCGGCTATGCCGACGCCATACACGCTTACGATACCGGCACGCGTTTGCACAGCGATACTGATCGGCTCTGAAATGGTTTGCTTTTCTGGGGTGGCAAGCCAGAGGCCGATGTCTGTGCGATCGACGTCCTTAGGCATATCAGCGGTCATGGATACAGTAATAGAGCCCTTGGCCGGAATACGGACACTCTTGGGCGTGTTGAGGCGCGCGCCATTGGGTGCATCGTATTGCAGCTTGGCCTCCACCGGTAGCGGAAGGCCATTTTCTGCCACGATGAGCAGTGGCGATGACTCGGATACGCGGGTATAAACATTGCCCGGTGGGATAAGCGCCACAGAAGATCGCAGATCCCGCAATGTATTCGAATGCACATCCGTGGTGTGCGTGAACCTTCGCCGCGCTTCAGCATTGCTGCCCAAGCTGTCGCGGTTGGTAAGCGAGAGCGCGGCTAGCAGATCCCGGCGCAAAGGCAGGACGAATTCATAGGGAGTCAGTGCGATATCTGGATCATCGACCATGATATTCATCAGCTCATCGGTATAGCGGGCCTGCTGCTCCACGCGGACGATATCGGATTCGGCGAAGGCGGCGGGATCACTAAAGGGACTGCCAGGCAGTGACCCCGGAGCGGCGGTCTTTTTCTTGAGGCTGCCGACGGTACGCGGATGGGACTGGCCGGAATTGATAAGCGCTTCGGCGGAGTCAAGCGCGTATTCGGCGGCGCTGGGATCCAGATAATTGGGCAAACGCGCCACGGTGTCATCGCTAGCGGCCAAGCTCAAGGCAGCACCGCCGGTGATGGCGCGGGAAAGTTCGGAATCGAGCGAGTAGTCGTAGCGCAGCTCCGGGTTGGAATAGCCCACCGTCTGTGGCTTGGAGCCGGTTTGGGCCAATAGGGCGCCCAGGGAGGCGTCGAAAGTCACGGCGTGGCCAGGCCACGAGGTATTATCAGCCACCAACGCGGGCTCGGGGAGCTGCTGGTCTACGTAGCCGGAGCCCACCGCGAGCACGGTAGTGGCCGGCTTGGTGCCGAGGATTCGCTCGATGGTGTGATTGCCGCGCTGCAGTCCTTCGTAGGTAAGGAAGGGATTATTCGCCTTGGCCACGGACGAGGCATTAGCGTTTGCCCACGGCATAGACATAAAACAATTGAGTTCCCGGAGGCGCTTGAGCCAGCGGGCGGCGTCTTCTTTGCCAGTGCCGGGTTCAAGGTGCACATCGTCATTATTATTGAACCACGAATCACGCAGGCGTTTAGGACGCTCCGCCTGAGCCGGGCGGTCCGAACCCACCTTATAGCCCTCCGCCATGCGGTTGACCGTATCTAAAAGTGCGGGATCGATGGCGACGCAGCCTGCTCCCCGCAGATCGTGGTCGGCGTAGGTGCTTAACAAGCGGTCGAGTCGACCGCCCTCGGCCAGTTCATCGGCTAGCTCATCAGAGGTGAGAATGAGCTCCTCTCCCCCAGTCCCGCCTGGCACCGCGTCAATATCAGCGCTGATGGGATAGACCACGGTGAGGTCGTGGGGCTTGGGATCCGAGGGGGCATCGCCAAGCGCCTGCTTCTTTCCCTGCACCTGGCCTATTAGGCGTTCTTCCGCAAAGCTGACCGCCTCGCCGCCAACAGTGCCGGTGAAGGTAAATAGCAGTGGATAGGCGCCGGGGTCTTCGATGGCTAGGGTCTGCTCGCCATGTAAGGAGGTGGGAACCTGAAAGGTGATCTCTCGGGATTCGCCGGGCTGCAGCGGTGCGGTGGTCGTGCTGGGCCCGTAATACGGGAATTCGCCGGTGGCCAGCTGTGTGCGGGCCTGCGCGGTATCCTCGACGGCATCGCCACGGCGGCTGGTGAGCTGGAGATCCTCCATGGCTTCATCGGTGGGATTGTGCACCCGGAAGGTAAGCTTCAGTTCCTTGCCCACTGCGAAGGGTTCGGCCGCAATGAGGTCGAGAGTGGCCCGCTCCGGCCCGCGCGCGCCCAACCATGCCTGGATATCCTGCTGTTTTTCCGCAGCCGAATCCATCTGCGCGGCGGCCTCTGGCAGCGGCAGGCACAACCCCCACCCCGCTACCGCCAGGCAGCCGCCCATGGCGGCCCAAGATTTCAGGCGTTGGCGCATTACCGTGGGGTCACTTTCCCCGCGGCGGCTTCCTTTCGTGCGAGATCGGGGAGGAGATCATGCGCGATGCGCGCCAATTTGCGCTCGTCGGCGTAGGCCAAATGCTCGATAAGCTCAGAGACGGGAATCCATGAGACCTCGGTGACCTCCGGATCCTCATCGTTCATGATGCCGTCTACAAAGCGCAGCAAGTGATGGTGCACTGTCTTATGGATGCGCACCCCATCAGAGACGAACCAATAATCAATCATGCCGAGGTCTGCAAAAACCTCACCGGAAATGCCGGTTTCCTCCCATACCTCGCGCTCAGCGGTGACTTCCTTGGCCTCGCCATTTTCCACGTGGCCTTTAGGCATGGACCATAGCAGGCGCCCGCGCCGGTCGAGGCGGCCGATGAGCGCCACATAAAGCCGGGAAAGATCTACCTGGCCAGTGGTATCGACGCATTCCGCCAAACCAGAGACAACAAGGCCGCCTGCGGAGGTTTCATCGCGGGTTTCCATGGCCGTGGATTGGCCATTGCCACCGCGGTAGGGCCTGCGCTGCTGGGTGCTGCGGCGCGCGCGATTATCCGGCCGGCGGCGCCGCCTGCGCCGAGACCGGTTACGGTTGCGGCCGCCTCCCTTAGAGGGGCCCTGTGCTTGGTTAGTCATCCCTGCCAATCGTAGTAGACTCTCACCCGTGAATTTTCAGGACACTCAGCTAATTGGCGTTCTTGCCCGCGCGGAATCCACCGTCTCCTCCCTCAGCGACCTGCTCGGCGGTTTGGTGGAGAAATTTGCCGCCCGTGGCTACTCGCTCTACCTTGTGGGCGGCTCTGTGCGCGATGCGCTTTTGGGCCGCTTGGGAAATGACCTGGACTTTACCACCCCGGCCCGCCCGGAAGTCGTTAAAGAGATCCTGGATGAGTGGGCCGAAACTGTGTGGGATACCGGCATCGACTTCGGTACCGTTTCCGCGGCCTATAAGGGCCAGCAGATTGAGATCACTACCTTCCGTTCCGATTCTTATGATGGCCAGTCCCGCAACCCGGAGGTGGTCTACGGTGACACCTTGGAAGGGGACTTAGTGCGGCGTGATTTTAAGGTCAATGCGATGGCCATTGAGCTGCTTACCGACGCCTCTTTTACCTTCCACGATCCCCTCCACGGCCTCCAGGATGTGGCCGACCGGGTGCTCGATACCCCCGATAAGCCGGAAATTTCCTTCCACGATGATCCTCTCCGCATGCTGCGGGCGGCGCGTTTTGCATCCCAGTTGGAATTCCGCGTGGCCGACCGCGTGGTGGATGCCATGCGGAATATGGCCGGCGAGATCCAGCGCATCACCGTAGAGCGCGTGCAGGTAGAGCTGGATAAGCTCATCTGCGGCACAGCGCCGTGGGACGGCATTGACCTGCTGGTCTCTACCGGAATCGCGGACTATATCTTTCCGGAAATCCCTGCATTGCACATGACCGCGGACGAACACGCGCAGCATAAGGACGTCTACGCTCATTCGCTGAAGGTACTAAGTCAGGCCATGGATCAAGAGGAAGATGGCCCGGACCTGGTGCTGCGCTGGGCGGCCCTCCTGCACGATATTGGCAAGCCGGATACCTTTGATAACACCGATGGCAAGGTCTCCTTTCACCACCACGAGGTGGTGGGCGCCAAGCTTGCCCGCAAGCGCCTGCGCAAGTTGAAATACCCCAAGGCCACCACGGAGGCCATCGGCCAGCTGGTGTACCTGCATATGCGCTTCCACGGGTTCGGGGAAAATCAGTGGACCGATTCTGCCGTCCGCCGCTATGTCACCGACGCCGGTGATCTCCTTCCCCGGCTGCATAAGCTGGTGCGTGCCGATTGCACCACCCGCAATGCTAAAAAGGCGCGCCGACTCCAGCGCACCTACGATCAACTTGAGGAGCGCATCGAAGAGATCGGCCGCAAGGAGGACCTCGCTCGCGTGCGACCGGATCTTGACGGCAATGAGATCATGGAAATCCTCGGTCTTAAGCCCGGCCCAGAGGTAGGCCAGGCATGGTCTTACCTCAAGGAGCTGCGCCTAGAGCACGGCCCCCTCGAGCGCGAGGAAGCGATTGCGAAGTTGCGCGAGTGGTGGGATTCTAAACAGTGATGTTTGCCGATAGATTATTCAACGCCCTCGAGCGCAATGACCCCGCCCCCGGCCAGCTGCTCATCGCTGCCCCGGGCATGCTTTCGCCGGAATTCGCCCGCTCTGTCATCCTCGTCATTGAGCACAATGACATGATGACCTTTGGCGTGGATCTGACTAAACGCTCCGAGGTAGCTATTTTCAATGTACTGCCGGAATGGCTTCCCGTGGTGGCTAAGCCGCAGGCGCTGTATATTGGCGGTCCGCTTAATCAGCAATCCGTTGTTGGCCTCGCCCAGACTAAACAGGGCGTCGATCCGGACAAACAAGATCGGCTCACCCGCCTCGCGCCGCGCTTGGCACACGTGGACCTGCGCGCAGACCCAGAAGAGATCGAGCCACTAGTTTCTGGCATGCGAATGTTTGCTGGCTATGCCGAATGGGGCCCGGGCCAGCTGGAGGAGGAAATCGAGGCCGGCGAATGGTTCGTCTCCCCTGCCCTTGCCCAAGACGTTATTACTCCAGGCCCGGCCGATCTCTGGGCCGATGTTATGAAACGTCAACCCATGCCGTTGCCGCTCTATTCCACATATCCAGTCAACGTGGAAGACAATTAATTCCTATCGCGCTGCAGGCAATGGGCTAGACTATCCCGCATGCGCGCGGATATTTCTCAAGGAATAAGAGATACCTGGGCCGCCGCGATCGGCCTTGTTCCACTCGGCCTAGCCTTCGGCTTACTCATGGACCAATCCGGTTTCAGCTGGTGGTGGACGCCGATTTTCTCCCTCGTCATCTACGCCGGCTCCATGGAATTCTTGGCCATTTCCATGGTTACTGGTGGGGCTTCCGCCTTTGCCTCGTTGGTTACCGGGTTCATGGTGAACTTCCGCCATATTTTCTATGGCCTCACCTTCCCCTGGCACCGCATTCATTCACGGGTGGGCCGGGCTTATTCCACATATGCGCTTACCGACGAAACCTATGCCATCGTTTCCTCTCTCTCCGCCGATGGCCGCCCGAGTGGGAGCCGCATCCTCACCATCCAAATCTTTTGCCAGGCCCTGTGGGTAGGCGGCGGCATCGTCGGTGCCCTCGCTGGCCAAGTGATTCCCCCTTCCGTGCAGGGCATGGAATTCGCTCTGGTTGCCCTTTTTGTCGTGCTGACTATGGAGTCCTTCCGCAATAACCAGGACTTTTCACTGCCGTTAAGCGCCGTGGTGGTGGGAACCCTCGCCGCTGCCTTCGCCCCAAGACAACTGCTCATGGTGGCGCTGATTGCCTACTTCATTTTGCTTCTTATCCGGTACGCTTCTCCTCGCGTCGATGCCGCTATTCGCTTGCGTCGCCGCGACGAGCCAACGAGTTGCCGGGAGGGGTGCTAATGCCCGCTGGCGTTACCCTTGCTTCTATCGCCGCGGTGTTGGTCCCAGTCGGCCTTATTACCGTTGTGCTGCGCCAGCTTCCTTTTTCCTTTGTGAAATGGATGAAGGATAGCCAGTTCTTTTCACTGCTGGGCATGATGATGCCTGTAGGTGTGATGACCATTTTGGTGGTTTATACCGTCCACGGGCAGACTGGTGCCCCGGGGGCATCTGGGCGGCTCTCCTCGGCGTGGTTGTAACCTTTCTGCTTCACCTGTGGAGGCGCGAGTCAGCGTTGTCCATTTTCGGAGGAACCGTCTTTTACATGCTCCTCGTTAACGTGGTCTTGTAGGTACCGTGGTTGACACCTAAAGGCCGAACTTGGCGGTAGCTTCGGACCACAGGGCGTCGAAGTGAGACGGGTCCACGTACTGGGCGCTAATGTCCGGGAAATCATCATAGGTATCCGGGTGCGGGACAACCTCCTGCGGCTGATCCACGTTTCCCGTGGAACTGGTCGGTGTGGCCACGCCGACTATGGCATCCGAGGGATCCAGAGCGATCATCCGGACCATTCGGCAGCTGCGCGCATCTTGCTCTTCCATTTCCGCCAAGTGGATTGCCGAGCCTACGCCGGGCACGGTTAGTTCAGTTCGTACGTATAGGTAATTCGCCATAGAACCTAAGTGTAGCTATGTGGTGGCATGCTGGGCGTAGCGGGCTGCCAGCCACGAACACATCATTAACTGGACCTGGTGGTAAATCATCAACGGCAGGATGAGTAGACCAAGGGATGTGCCGCCAGAAGCAAAGATAACCGAGGCCATGGGTAGCCCTGTGGCTAGTGATTTCTTCGATCCACAGAACTCGATGGCGACTGTATCGGCACGCTTGAATCCCAATTTCTCACTTACCTTCTTGGTGAGCCACAGCATGAAAGCAACGAAGATCGCCGCGAATGCGACAAGGAAAGCCAACTCCCATACGGAGAGGGAGGACCAAATTCCGTCCACCATGCCTTTGGAAAATGCAGAATACACCACCATGGCAATGGAGCCGCGGTCTACTATTTTGGTGGCCTTGCTTTGGGCGAATTTTCCAACCCAACGTCGAGTCAGCTGACCCAGAACGAAGGGAGCCAGCAACAGGAGGCCAATTTCTCCAAATACGGACGTGTCAATGTGGACCCCTCCCCCGGTTCCCATGAGAAGCATAACGAGTGCAGGGGTGATAAATACTCCAACCAAGTTAGAGGTGGACGCTGACACGATTGCGCCTGCAACGTTTCCCTTCGCGATGGAAGTGAAAGCAACCGAAGATTGCACGGTGGAAGGTACAAGTGTGAGAAATAAGATCCCCAGGTACATGTCGTGCGAAATGAATGCGGTAAGTGGCCGCAGCGCTATTCCTATGAGCGGGTAGATCACAAAAGTAAAAGCCAGGATTGTTAGATGTAGGCGCCAATGCTTCAGCCCATTGAGGGCCTCTTGCGTGGAGAGCCTAGCGCCGTACAAAAAGAAAAGTAACGCGATAGCAACGTTTGTTAGCTGGCCAAATACCGCGGCAAAGTCCCCACGGGCTGGTGCAATGACCGCAAGGGTGACCGCCAAGATGATGAGCACTATGAGGGGGTCGGGCTTCTTTAAACTCTGCAGCATTCTAAAAGTTTAAACCCGGCCCCTCCTTCTTCTCGGGAAATACTCGGGGCAAAAATATACCCTCTGTAGTTTCACGTGAAACCACAGAGGGAGGAATGCGCACTAGGCCGTAGTGACATTAGAGCCGTCTTGTTTAACTTCGTATTCTTCCAGGGGATCGCGGCCTGGTCCGGAGATTACGCTTCCATCGCTGAGGTCATAGGAGGTGTTATGTGCGGTGCAGGTGGCCGTCATGCCATCGATCTTGGTGATCGGATTGTGCTGGTGCGGACAGGTCTGGGAATAGGCCTTGAACTCACCTTCTTTCGGCTGAGTAAAAATGACGCCATCTACAATCTTTGCGGATCCGACCGGAATTTCCGTAGCTGCGATTTCCGCGGACGGAGAAGAACCACAGGCCGCTACGTAGGCACCTGCAAAGGTGGTAGCGGTACCAAGCAAGAAGATTCGGCGAGAGCACTTAGTCATGCCCCTAGTCTAGCCGGTCATGCGGGTCCATTGGGCGTCAGCTGTGTGGCCAATCGAATCCAAAGTTTCACGTGAAACACAGAAAGTTAGCTAATCAGATAGCCCTCCCATGTTTCAGGGAGACCACTAGGCGTAGGGGTGAGTTCATAGGTGCCAGATTCAATGCCTAAATCATCAACGATGCTATGTGCTGACTGCCCCTCCGCTACCGGTGTGGGTGTCGCCTCTTTGTGGCCTTGCTCGTTGTAAGCGCCAATGACAAAGGTCGAAGCGGCGATGGCTGCGAGGGCGGTGCTTTTCTTCATATGGATCATTTTGCCTAGCGTAGGTCTTTGATGCTCTTTACTCTCTAGGTTCCCCGGAAGCTTTACGCAATCTCCATCGTTATTAGCAGTAACGCGAATAGCGCGGTAAGTCAATTATTCGCAGAGCCTAGGGTTGCATGGTTCAATATGTTAAAAGGGGTGACGCGATATCGTAAGTGACTGAACAAGAAGATGTAATAAGCCTGACCCATAACGTCACTGTTACTATCGGAAAACATTCAGTGGTCTACGCAAGCGAAGGGGCATAGCTACAAAAATTCCCCCGCTGGATGGGCGTGATTCTTCTCCAGAGGGGGTGGTGGTGCAGCAGACGTTGCTATCTGTCAGATTCTCGTGCGGCGTGACGGAGTGCGTTGACATCGACCTGGGGTGCAGAAGCCGCGGCGGCCTCTTCCCCACCGCAACCCTCGGAACCACAATTGCAGGAATCCCCACAACCTTCTTCATTAGCGTGTGCCTGTTCGTAGAGGAACGCGGCACGAGAGCCGAGGTTGGAACCTACAGAAAGGGCGAGAACTGCCGCCACAAAGGTAAGAGCAGGAAGGAGCCACATCCAGCCCTCTGCGCTAAGTGCAACGATGCCACCGAAGACTAGGCAAACGCCGCTGAGGATCCAGAATGGACCAGCGATGCGGTGGGCGTTATCCCATGCTTCGCGAGATTTGCGGATCTCTTGAAGTCGCAAGCCAATGTAGTTGTTTCCGGGGAGGCGTTTGGTTGCGGCCATGGTACCCACAACGATGAGGAGGACGGCGAGGATTAAGAAGATGATTCCCACTGCGATCATGTACTCAGTTTAACCCTGTAGCGCTGAGATAAAAATTGTGCCTAGGCCGAGTGTTCTGTGGCTGTGTGCGCTCAGGTAGTATGCATTTAAGGTCGGTTGATAGATATTGAATCGACCCCTGTCTCCGCACTGCGTTGTTTCGCCTCGGTCGGCTAGTCCTAGAGGTGGAGCACCTGATCTGATTGTAAGTATATGAATCTCAAGAAACTTTCGGAATCTTTGCTGTTCCGCATTATCGTTGCCATCATCCTTGGCGTGGTGGTCAGCCGATTCGCTCCAGAATGGTTTGGTCGCGTATTCGCCACTTTCAATGGACTATTTAGCAACTTTCTCAACTTCTTTATCCCGGTTCTTATTTTCGCGCTGATCGCTCCGTCCATTGCGGGGCTTGGGCGTGGTGCCGGTAAGTGGCTGGGGGTTACAGCGGGGATATCCTATGGCTCCACTATTGTCGCCGGTCTTCTTGCCTACGTGCTTGCCCACTGGCTCTACCCCACCATGCTTAGCGGTCAGAATCTGATTACTAATGTCTCCGATATTGATGAGGGTGCACTTTCTCCCTACTTCGAGGTGGAGATGGCACCGCCTTTTGAGGTTATGACTGCCCTCTTGTTGTCGTTCTGCATCGGTGTAGCGATGACTACAGTGAAGTCCGATACCTTGTACGCTGTCACCAAGGAATTGGAGAACGTCGTAGTCAAGGTAATCTGGGGCTTTGTTGTGCCGATTTTGCCCTTCTACATCTTTGGCATGTTCTTGGGATTGGGCATGAATGGCAATCTGGGCTCGGTACTTTCGGCCTTTGCCAAGGTTTTGATTTTGGCGGTTGTTATGACCCTGGTCTACCTGGTCTTGCAATACATCATTGCTGGTGCGATTACCGGGAAGAATCCCTTCAAGGCTCTTCGCAATATGCTGCCGGCTTATTTCACGGCTTTGGGAACCTCCTCGTCTGCCGCGACTATTCCGGTGTCTTTGGAGTCCACGCTAAAGAATGGAATTTCCAAGCCGGTAGCTAGCTTTGTCATCCCGCTGTGCGCGACCATTCACTTGTCCGGTTCGATGATTAAGCTGACGCTCTATGCCTTTGCGATCGTGTATATGGCAAACCTCGATATTAGTACCGGTACCGGACTTGGTTTCATCTTCTTGTTGGGAATCATGATGATTGCGGCTCCGGGCGTTCCGGGTGGTGCCGTGATGGTGGCGGCCGGCCTATTGGCAGACATGATGGGCTTTGATGATGGCATGGTGGCGCTCATGATCGCCGCCTACATTGCCATCGACTCGGTCGGCACTGCCGCCAATGTCACCGGCGACGGCGCCATTGCAATGATCGTAGACAAATTCGCAGGGGAAAAGAATGGACCCTCCGAAGAGGAATCTGCAAAAGCAACCGTGTAGAGGCTCTCTAAACCAAACCCCTCGTCAGCTGCCGCGAGCAGACGAGGGGTTTGATTCGTTGTGGGACTATTTTCGGGTCGCCGCCTTCATGCGGGTGACAAACTCAGCGAGTTCTTTGTGCAGCGCAGGGTCCATGGGAGCGCGGCTTGAATTCCCTTCAATCTGGGTGCTCTCTGCAGCCGTTTCACGTGAAACGTGGCGATCGATGATCTTAGTAATGGCTGAGCCAGTAATAGCGCCCTCAGCACCGGCTGCCACCGCATCGCGTACATGCTCGGGTGCTGAAATGCCGAAGCCGAGCAGTACCGGAGGACCATCGAATCTTTTGATGTTTGCTACGACTTCTTCAAGCCCGAGCGTCTCAGATTCCCTCTCCGTACCTGTCACGCCATCGCGCGAAATGGCGTAGATATAGCCGCGCGAGTGGTGAGCAACGCCCTCGAGAGTGCTTGCGGAAGCGCGAGCCGGGGCGATGAAGATTGGATCGATGCCAGCCTTTTCTGCTGCAGCGATAAATGGAGCACCTTCGCGTACGGGGACGTCGGGAAGCAAGATGCTATCCGCACCTGCTTCCGCGAACTCGGAATAGAAGCGGTTGAAGCCGCGCGTGAAAGCCACGTTGCCGTAAATCAACATGCCGATGGGAAGCTCAGGGAATTCTGAGCGAATCGCCCGTACCTGTTCTAGGGCGGAATCTACGGTGGCGCCGGCCGCAAGCGCCCTCAGGTGAGACGCCTGAATGGTTGGCCCATCGGCCACGGGATCAGAAAATGGAACGCCTAGTTCTAATGCGTCAGCACCGGCCGCGACAACGGTGCGCACTATGTCCAGCGCGTCCTCTGGGGTTGGATCGCCCAACATGAGGAAGGGGACGAACGCGCCCTCTCCCCTTTCGTGGAGTGACCGGAATAGGTTCTCGTATCGGTTGCTCATTAGTGCTCCTCCTGCAGCTTAAATTCTGGATGGGCCTCAAGTGTGTGGCGAACATGGTCGATATCTTTGTCGCCACGGCCCGAAAGAGAGACCAAAATGGTTATATCTTCGTCGTTCCGCTTCAATGCGTAAGCAAGGGCATGGGAAGATTCAAGGGCGGGGATGATGCCTTCCCGCTGGGAAAGTAGTTGGAATGCTTCTAATGCCTCGGCGTCCGTAATGCCAACGTATTTTGCCCGTCCGCTGGAGTGTAGGTAAGCATGCTGTGGGCCCACGCCCGGGTAGTCGAGTCCGGCGGAAATGGAATATGATTCTTCCACTTGACCGTCCGTGTTCCGCATGAGGTAGCTTCGTGCGCCGTGGAGGATGCCTACAGTTCCGTTGTTGATGGTGGCGCCGTGCTTGCCAGAGTCCAGTCCTTCACCGCCAGGCTCAGCACCGACAAGTTCCACCTGTTCTTCCTCTATGAAGTCCGCGAACATGCCGATTGCATTGGAACCGCCTCCGACGCAGGCCACCACTACATCCGGAAGACCACCGGTGTGCTCAAGCATCTGCTGCTTAGCTTCCTTGGAAATCACCTTATGAAACTCCCGGACAATCGTGGGGAAAGGATGGGGTCCCGCCGCAGTGCCAAGGAGATAGTGGGATTCATGGAATGTAGCGGTCCAATCGCGGAGCGCTTCATTCACCGCGTCCTTAAGTGTTCCGGATCCGGTATCAACGGCTACGACTTTCGCGTTCATCAGCTCCATACGGAAGACATTGGGTTGCTGTCTCGCGACGTCTTTTGCTCCCATATAGATCACGCACTCGAGCCCCAAGAGAGCACAAGCGAGTGCGGTGGCGGTGCCGTGCTGGCCCGCTCCCGTCTCCGCAATGATGCGAGTCTTTCCCATACGTTTAGCCAAGAGGGCTTGTCCGAGGACTTGGTTCGTCTTATGCGCACCACCGTGTACGAGGTCCTCACGCTTGAGAAAGATTCTTGCCTTGCCGCCTATGTTTTTTGCCTCCGTGAGTGGTGTAGGGCGGCCAAGGTAGTCACGCAAAAGACCGCTGAGCTCTTCGCGAAAAGATGGGTCATTCTGTGCTTCTACAAAAGCCTTCTCAAGTTGGTCGAGGGCGGGAATCAGGGATTCAGGGACGAACTGTCCACCGAATTCACCAAAGTATGCTGGAAGGAGTGTTTCACGTGAAACGGTCATGATCGTGTTCTTTCTATGGGTGTGTATAGCGTCGGATGATGTTGAAAGCTTGGGACACAAGCGAGGCATCCTTTCGGCCGGGTGCGTACTCAAGGCCCGAGTTGAGGTCAAGACCCATGGTGCCTATCGACAGCGCTTCTTCGAGGTTGTCCAACCGGAGTCCGCCGGCGAGGAAGGACTTATCTTTAACCTCAGGGGGAATGGTGTTCCACTCGAACGCGGTTCCTGACCCGCCACTTCCGGAGTCCAGGACTAGTGCGTCTGCTTCTGGGGAAAGGTCAGTCGCCAATGCTGCAAATTCGGGGTCGAGCATATCGACGGCACGCCAGAGGGGTAATCCACCCACGATCCCGCGGACCGCGTGTAGGAATGCTCGCTCCGCTTCCCCACTTCCTTGGAATGGGGCGTGGAGCTGAAGGGCCTTGAGCCCGGGGATTTTGGCTAGGCTCCGGAGTTCTTCGATATCCGAAGAGCGGGTCACGCCAACGTAGTCCAGGCCAGGCTCCGCGGCGATGATCTCTCTCGCGGTTTCACGTGAAACACCACGCGGCGAATCCTGCGCGAAGATAAGTCCTCCATAACGGGCCCCTGCGGCGCGCGCCGCTTGCGCAGCGGAGGCAGACGTCAGACCGCATACTTTATTGGTGCCGTAGACAAGGTCGCGAGCTGCCCGATCGATATCCTCTTGGCGGCTGAGTTGTGAGCCTACAAGGAATGCGTGCACGTGGGAGCCCAGCCGGCGGACGGTGGCGTTGTCGCGGATTCCAGACTCCGATACGATAGTCTTTCCTTCTGAAATATGGGAAGCGAGATGATTGGTGCGCCCTAGGTCGATGCTGAGATCGTGGAGGTTGCGGTTATTGATACCGATGATATCCGCACCTAACTGTAAGGCCCGTTGGACTTCTTTCTCTGTGATGGCTTCAGTCAGGACGTCCAGCTCGAGTTCATCAGCCAGCGCCTTGAGTTCAACGTAGGTGTCATCATCAACGATAGACATCATGAGCAAGATGGCATCAGCGCCGTAGTGGCGTGCGGCGTAAACCTGAATGGGATCAATAATGAAGTCTTTGCACAGCACCGGCAGATGGGTAGATAGCGCGACGGTTTGCAGATGGTCATAGTCGCCGCCAAAGCGCTCAGGCTCGCAAAGCACTGAAATGGCGGAGGCATAGAGTGAGTAGGTGCGGGCGATATCGCCCGGACGGTAGTCCGCGCGAATCAACCCGAGAGATGGTGACGCAGACTTACATTCCATGATGAAACGATTGGTGCCATCGAGTGCTTTGACAAGCGAGCGCTCCGAGGGTGGCACGCTAGCGAGGTCCACATGGGACAACCTTTCACGAATGACCGGCAGATGAGTGCGGCGCTGGGCGACGATCTCTTGGAGCACGGTAGGTAATTTCTTCACCGTCATCAGCCCTCCTCCCCTACTGCATAGTTGGCGTTTTCGTGAATATCGAGCCACTCGTCGACAGCGCCGCCATTTATAAGATCCTTAGCGTGAGCGACTCCTATCGCGATACTCTCGGTAGTCCCGTTGAGGTAAAACATGGCTCCGGCAGTGGCGGCAATGGCATCCACATGGGCGGGCTTACCTCGGCCGGAAAATACCGCGCGGAGAGCTAGGGCATTTGCAGCGCCATCGCCGCCGGCCAGCTCCGCCAGCTCATGGCGCTCAATGCCGAGATCCTCAGGGGTGAGCTGGTAGTTGAAAATTTCACTGTTCCTGAGCTCCCAAGCCTGCGTCGTGCCATGAGTGGCAATCTCATCCGTGCCGGCACCATGGACGACTAAGGCGCGCTCGCGGCCAAGTTCTCGGAAGACCTCCGCAATGAGCTGGCCTTGATCTGGGTTTGCAATGCCCATGATTTGGAGCGATGGGCGTCCTGGAGACAAGAGGGGTCCGAGGGTATTGAATATGGTGGGGATGCCCAGTGCCTTGCGCACCGGTTGCACGTGGGCGATAGCTGGGTTGTAGGCCGGGGCGAACAGGAACGTAAAGTTAGAGGCTTCAAATTGGCGGACCGCTCGGGCGGCATCTAGGTCGAGCGGGATATTAAGGGCTTCGAGAACATCCGCAGATCCAGACTTGGAAGAGACCGAGCGGTTGCCGTGCTTGATCATCTTCACTCCCCCGGCAGCGGCGACGAGCGAGGCACCCGTAGTTATATTGATGGTATTTGCGCCATCGCCGCCAGTACCGGCGGAATCCATGAGACCCTTTCCAGTGATGGGGAATGGATAGCCCACCTTCAAAAAGGCCTTGGCAGCGCCGGCAACGTCTGGGAAGGTTTCGCCACGGGCGCGTATATGGGTGAGCAATGCTGCGATATGAATATCGTCGTAGGCGCCCACGGCCAAGGGGGTAAATACCTCCGTGGCTTCTTCGATGTTTGGGTCTGGGTTGCTGAGAAAGGCTTGCAAGGTTCGCAGGGCCGGTTGATTCATTTTAGTCCTCTTTCTCCATAGTGGGGCGGGAAGATAATTGGTGAATGCAGCGTGCAAGCATGATGGGGCCAGTGGGTGTGAGAATGGACTCTGGGTGGAATTGCACACCTAGGGCCCTCCCGTCGAGCGTCTCTGCGGCCATGGCTACCTCACCAATATCTGAGGAGGTGTGCGCCAGGCAACGCATTCCGCGCGGGAGATCCGTACAGCCGAGCGAGTGGTAGCGCGCGACCGGTATTTGTGTGCCGAGATGACCCGGTTGACCAGGTTCGGTATCGATGGCAAGGCCGTGGAAGACGGGATGCTGAGCCCCGGCTGGCGTGAGAGTCATCGGAACGGATTTCCCGTGTACCGGGCCGCAGGGCGCAACTACCCCACCGTGGTATTCAAGAAGCGCCTGGAAGCCGAGGCAGACGCCGAGAATGGGAGTGGTGCCCAGGGCGGCGTCGATAAGCTCCATCATGCAGCCGGCTTCTCGTGGATGGCCGGGGCCGGGGGAAAGCACGATAATGTCGGGCCGAGCCCCCAATACCTCCTCCACCGCAACGGTATTGCGAAATACGGTGGTATCGAACTCGGCTAGGGCATCGACGAGGTTATAAACAAAGGAATCGTAGTTATCCAGAAGGACAATGTGTGGCGAACTCATCGTTGTACCTCCAATTCGGCACCGTGAGCCACGGCAATGGCATTGAGCACGGCGTAGGCCTTATGTACCGTTTCATCGGCCTCGGCCTGTGGGACGGAATCTTTGACAACACCAGCACCGGCTTGCACCACTGCGGTGCCATCTTGGACGTAGGCGGAGCGGATGACGATGCAGTTATCCATGGCACCATCGCCGCGCAAGTAACCCACTGCCCCGCCGTAGGATCCGCGCCGTGTACCTTCCGTTCGACGCACTAGTTCGGTGGCACGAAGCTTGGGCGCGCCCGTCAGGGTGCCCATGTTCATACAGGCACGATAGGCATCGAGCGCATCGAAATCTGGGTGGAGCGTCGCTGTGACTCGGGAGACCAAATGCATAACACGGGAGTAGCGATCCACCTGCAATAGCTCTGCCACTTGGCGGCTACGAGGAACGGCTACCCGTGCGAGATCATTGCGTGCTAGGTCCACCAGCATCGTGTGCTCCGCAATTTCCTTTTGGTCGGTACGCATTTCTAGTTCATTGCGGATATCAAGTTCATGGTTGATACTGCCGTCCCGGCGCAGACCGCGCGGCCGAGTGCCAGCGATGGGATAGAGCTGCACTTGCCTATCTTCCGGCGTAAACCTGAGGTTGGATTCTGGCGAGGCGCCAAATAGTTCATAGCCGTCACCACGAACGTAAAACATGTAGGGCGAAGGGTTGGTCTCTCGTAGCGCCCGGTAGGCCGCGAGGGCGTTCGGACATTCCAGGGTGAAAGAACGCGCGGGCACTACCTGATAGATATCACCGGCATGGATATTGCGTTGGAGCTTTTCAACGCCCGCGCGAAACGCTGCGTCATCCGTATCAGCCACCGCACGGATCTTGTCTTTCTGTGGTGCGGTGGGGCGTGGAGCCTCTTGCCGCGCCGCTAGGGAATCTAGTTCCGCGTTAAGGCGGCTTTGGTCTATATCCCAGCCTTCTATGCGTGCAGTCCCCTGAAGGTGGTTTACCTCAAGGACCGTTTGGGCAATCAGGAACTCATAGTCCGGGTAGGTATTTGCCCCCGTTTTGACCTCGGGCAGATCTTCGAAGGTGGCCAGGTAATCATAAGCGAATCCGCCTCCTAGGAATGGCAATAACGGAGAGGAATAGGTGGCCTCCAGTTGCAGGAAACGCAGAATGTCAGCGGTAGATTCGGCAAGGAGTCGCTTCCGCTCGTCGGGTTGGGCGGAAGGGGAAAACTCGAATACAGCGGTAGTAGTTTCACGTGAAACTACGCGCTGGCGGAACCGATCGCAGAGGGAAGGAAGGAGAGTCTCCCCCGCTTTTGTGAGGACCTGTACCTCGACCCTGTGGCCGTGGCACGTGACTTTGAGTGCTGCCCTTAGGATAGCGAGGCAGTTGAGGCTTTTCTTAGTCTCAATGTCTGCGCTCTCGAGCAACAGGGAGTCGTGCGATTGCGCGAGGCCGTCAAAAATGGCGGCCGCATCATTACCGTAGGGTATGTCGCGGGTAGCGGTGTATGGCATTGCAGTGCCCTTTCGGTGGGTATGGGGAATGGGGAAACGAAAGTTGAGCTTCCACGAGCAGAGGCACCAAAACGCCAAAAGGCCCGCAGAATGCGAGCCTAAAAATTGGTTGCGAAGAATGGCCCGCGGGTTAAGCGAGCCACCACCAAGTAGTAGTCATGTTCTTCATGTCAGCTACTCTAACCCAGATTTCTATAAAGCGGAAGATATTTCCGAAAAATATTCTCGCGGCGCAAGCTGGCTTTCTAAGAACGCAATTGGTATTCGCACCTGAGGGAAACGAGTGCGGTACTGTTGGATCCATTAAGAAAGAGAAGAAAGGTGATGTAAATGACTTCAAATCCGAGCGAGGTATTGGCAAAGGTTCCTACCAAACTTCTGATTGGGGGCGAGTGGCGAAAGGCATCGTCCGGTGAAACTTTCACGGTGGAAAATCCCGCAACCGGAGAGACCATAGCCACGCTAGAATCTGCAAACTCCGCAGACGCGGTAGCCGCCCTTGACGCTGCTTGTGCGGTGCAAGATGAGTGGGCACGAACCACGCCGCGCGAGCGGGCCAATATCCTCCGCCGGGCCTTCGAGCTGGTGCACGAGCGGGCCGATGAGTTCGCGACGCTGATGACCCTTGAAATGGGAAAGCCCCTTGCCGAATCTCAAGGTGAGGTCACCTATGGCGCTGAGTATCTGCGATGGTTTAGTGAGGAGGCAACGCGTGACTATGGTCGCTACTCCCCCGTTCCGGAGGGCACTTTGCGTATGGTCACACGCCGCAAGCCGGTCGGGCCATGCTTGCTGATTACCCCGTGGAACTTTCCCCTCGCGATGGCAACGCGCAAGGTGGCCCCTGCCGTTGCGGCAGGCTGCACCATGGTCCTGAAACCGGCCAAGCTTACCCCGCTGACTTCGCAGTACTTCGCGCAAACCATGCTCGATGCTGGCCTGCCCAAGGGTGTGCTCAATGTGGTCTCTGGAAGTTCTGCCTCGGCCATTTCGGAGCCTCTGCTTGCCGACGCCCGCCTGCGCAAGCTCTCCTTCACCGGCTCCACCCCGGTGGGAAAGACGCTACTAAAGGGCGCCGCGGATAATGTGCTGCGCACCTCCATGGAGCTGGGCGGTAATGCCCCGTTCATCGTCTTTGAGGATGCGGATATCGATCAAGCTGTAGCGGGAGCCATGGCTGCGAAGATGCGCAATATTGGTGAGGCCTGCACCGCAGCCAACCGTTTCCTAGTGCACGAGTCCGTGGCGGAGGAGTTTACGCAAAAGTTGGCGGCGGAGTTTAATAAGCTCGTCGTGGGCAATGGTTTGGACGAAGGCGTTACATGCGGTCCCCTCGTTGAAGCTAAAGCGCTCGACAATATTGCTGCCCTAGTGGATGACGCAGTGGAAAAGGCCGCCACCGTTATCACCGGTGGCAAACGTGGCGAGGGCGAGGGGCACTTTTATGCCCCCACGATCCTGAGCAATGTTTCACGTGAAACCCGCGTGGCCCAGGAGGAAATCTTCGGCCCAGTTGCGCCCATCCTTACCTTCACCGAGGAGGCGGAAGCCCTAGAGCTAGCAAACGAGACGGAATATGGTCTTGCGTCCTATGTGTTTACGGAAGACTCCGACCGCCTGTGGCGCGTGGCCGACGGCCTCGAATTCGGCCTGATGGGATTCAACGCCGGCGTCATCTCCAACGCCGCTGCCCCATTCGGTGGCGTCAAGCAATCCGGTTTGGGCCGCGAAGGTGGCGCTGAGGGTATTGAGGAATATACCTCAGTTCAATACCTGGGTATCCGCGACCCTTATGCCAATGTCTAGAAGCGCTAGCATTTGACCAAGACGCAAAGGTTGGCTGGGTCCCCTTTGGGACTCGGCCGAGGTCTCATAATATAAACAATGTCAAACACGTGGCATATTTCCCTACCCGAGGCTGTTTAGCCTGCACAAAGCCTCGTTATTACTTCCATTGGAGTACAAAAAGCGGTGCCGAAGAGGGTCAAGAGAGTCTTTTGATTAACCTTTTGAAACCTGCAGAGCGTATAGTTCCTCTCCGTAAAATTTAATTTGTATTTCCTTCATCTGCGAAGCGTGGCCTAATGGCCCGCTCGTGGAGAGGGAATTTTCTTTTTGTTATTTGGAGTGAGTACATGACGTCTACAGAATCTGCAGCGGATAAGCCGCAGCTGATTACGCCCACGTTCGTTCTCGCGTGGGTGGCTAATTTCTGTCAGTTTTTGGTCTTCTACCTGTCCGTGACCACCATGGCCCTCTACGCAGTAGAGAGCTTCGGGGCATCGGATACCGTGGGTGGTTTTGCGTCCAGTGCCTTCGTTTTGGGTGCGACGTGTATGCGCGTCTTTTCTGGCTGGCTCGTGGACCGAGTAGGTCACAAGAAGGCCGCCTTGACCTCCCTAGTCTTCGTCACAGTTGTTGCTGTGGCGTATTTTTTTGCGCAGAACGTTGCCGTTCTCATCGTCGTCCGTTTCCTGCACGGCACGGGGTACGCTTTGACCTCCACCGCGCTTATGGCAGTGGCGCAATCCGTCATTCCGCACGAGCGCCGCGCGGAGGGTACCGGTTACTTCGCCCTCGGCACTACCTTGGCAACGGCCTTCGGCCCAGCCCTTGGCCTGTTCCTGGCAAATAACATCGGCTACAACACGCTTTTCGCTGTAGCGCTAGGCGCTAATGTCGTGTCTTTGGTCCTGGCCTTGGTGCTGCGCTACCCAGCTGAGGTTTCCGCCGAGAAGCCGGCCTTTACTTTGCGCAATGCCGTGCACCCCAACGTGGTTCCCATCGGCCTGTTTATGTTGTTGGTCGGAATCGCCTACTCCGGTGTGGTTACCTATCTCAACGCTTATGCGCGCAAGGAAGACCTTGCGACTGGCGCAGGTCTGTTCTTTATTGGTTATGCGGTAACCATGCTTATCATGCGCTTTGTTTTGGGCCGCATCCAAGACCATAAGGGCGATAACGCCGTGATGTACCTCGGCCTTGCAGCCTTTATTATCGCTCTGCTCCTCATGGGCTTCCCCACCAACGACGTCATGCTGGTGGTTGCAGGCGCCTGCACCGGCTTGGGTTTCGGCACCCTGAGCCCCGCATGCCAGGCCATCTCTGTGCGCTCGGTACCCACCGCACAGATGGGCGCGGGTATCTCCACCATGTTCCTCCTGATGGACCTAGGCATTGGCCTGGCTCCGTTCGGCCTAGGCCCCATTGTCGAAGCAACCGGCTTTGACACCATGTACCTCATCCTTGCAGCCCTCGTAGTCATCGCAGCCATCTACTACTTCTTTGTGCACGGTCGCTTCCCCAAGGCCAAGGGGCACCATCTACACTTCGACGAAGGTAAGTAACACGGCACTCCCCTCTTAGCCTGAAGCATTAAAAGCGCACCAGCCATCGAGGCTGGTGTGCTTTCGCATTAGGTAGACCGTGAGGTTCTAGTTTAAGAGTCTCGAGGCCGGCGATGGCGCTAAGCGCAGGGACGGAAAACTCGCCGAAAAAGAGTTTAGGGTGTACGGCTAGGTGCGAAGCTTATTTTGCTGGTGAGCGGGCAAGCAGTCGGCCTCGATAACGCGCCGTGCAAGGATACGGTCACCCATCTTGGCGGCAAAGGCCATGCGCATGGTGATCTCGTGGTTGGGTGGCGCATCCAAATCGATGCTGTCGCCGGGGCGAATGCGGCCAGGGGAAATGATGCGCAAGTAGGTGCCGCAATCGCCGCGCGCGGTCCAACGCTTGAGCCAGCCGCGCTCCCCTAACCATCCGGCGAAGGTGGCACAAGGCTGGCGGGGCACGGATACCTCAAGTACAGCGGTGCCGATTTGGAGGCGTTGGTTGATGAGTAGAGCGGACAGATCGACACCCTGTGTGGTGAGGTTCTCGCCAAAGCAACCGGAAGCCAGCGGGCGGGAAAGCTCGGATTGCCAGTAATCCAATTCTTCGCGGGCGTAGGCATAGACGGCTTTATCATTGCCGCCATGATGTTGGGTATCGCCAATTATATCGCCGTAGACGCCAGAGCCATCTCCATAATTGGGGCCGGGGGCTGCCAGCTCGATAAAATCCTGAGGTTTCTTGTCGATGCCTGAGAACTCATGCCGCCCGCTCGGATCCGGCCGGCGGACGGCGACATTGGTGGAAATGACCTGCATGCCTGTCACACTAGCTGAGTGTGAGCGCCTCCGCGGTGAGAATATCGCGATAAAACAGCTGCGGAGCGAGGGAGACGGCCTCGGCTAGCTGCGGGAGGGCGCCGTCAAGCGTGGCGGCGAAAGCGGGGTCAGCCAGCTTGCCATTGGCTACACCGCGCGCCGTAATGGCAAAGACATAGGAGATAAACGGCATCCAAGCGGAATCGCCGAGCTCCGAATTGCCATCACCAAAGGCATCCAGCGCTAGCAAAGTGTGCAGGACAGACTTATCCACACCCAGTTGTTGCAGTGTCACGCGCAGCTGCATGGCGGTGCTCCGCAGGTTGGAGATGGTGCCCAGGCGGGTGAGTGCGAGGTCGTTGGCAAAGCACTCGCGTAGTGCTGCGACTCGGTGAGCATCATCGCAGAGCTGATCGCTGTCTGTCGATGGCGTGGGTGCCTCACCCGTGGCACTCATCAGCAGCATTGGGCGGGTGACATCGTCGACGCCGGTGGACGGCACCTGCGCGAGCGAGGTGGAGCCGTGGGCTGCGACGTAGTCATGCGCGGCGTCGGCAAGCGCTGCTAGTAGTGAGGAAGGCTCGCCGGCTGGCTCTTCGCGGCGGAAATCGCGGGAGACCAATCCGGTGCGGACAAAGGCGCGTATGCGCTGGCCCGGCTCAAAGTCCGCGGTCATAAGGGCATCCACGCTGGCGCGCGGATCGGCTTCGATCTCCTTGATGATTCCCTCGAAGGTGTCCTTGGCCTTGGGAGCTAGGCGGCGCATAGCCGCGTAGGTGGGCCACATGCCCTCAGTGTTTTCGGTTTCACCATCTTGGAAGATGATGAGCGCGCTTGCCGGTGGGTACTGCGGCGCGGCTAAGTCGCTGGCCGGTTCGTCCTCTCGGAAATCCACGATGAGGTGGCCGGCATCCAGCAGCTCCTCGGGCAGCTCAAAGCCTTCTTCGGTGGGCTCAAGCGGTTGCGGTTCCCCCGCAGGATTGCCCAGCGGCCAAGCCCAAGCCAGTAGCTCAACCTCTTCTTCGTGCGGCTGCTCGGGGACGAGGATGCCATCCTCGATGGTGGCGCGGGAGACCAACGGCGCCTTACGCACGGTGGCGATGGCGGCATAGATGAGATCGCTGGCTGCAGTGGCTTCATATTCCATGACGCGACGCTCAAAGCTACGCTTTTGGTGCGCTGCGCGCTCCTTTTCCGGCAGACCCTCGAGGTACTCCTCATAGGAGAGCGTGGACCACAAGAGATAAAGCTCCAGCGAGGTCTTTTTCGTCAGCGCAGACTTCAGCGCGCGGTTCGGCACGGAGAGGCTGGTAGCCGCCTCGGTAGAGCCATTGGCCGTGACAAGGTCCTTAATCTTCTGGTTTTTGTCAATGACCACGAATTTTGCTAGCGGCAAAGGCTCTGGCGAGTGGATGGTAAAAAGCGCATCGGCATCGAGCTGATCTGCCAGGATGACCTGCTTATCCAGGTAGTCCACGGGCTCGGCCGCGGTGCGCTTGACGCGGGTACGAATCGTTGCCGGTTCCACCTGGAAGGTCAGCTCATAGCCGGCCTCGCTGCCGATGGTCTCCTCGCGCACGCTCTCGTCCTCACCGAAGACACGCTGGCCTTTTTCCATCTGGATGGATTTACCCGGCGCAGAGGCTAAGGCATAGCTAAAGGGCGAAAGGTTGCCCAAGGCATCAATAAAGCGGAAGTTAGTCCCGCGTGGGCCTTCGTTCTTAGCTCGCATGTGGAGTGATTCCGCAAAATTGAGATACTGGATATCTACCAGTTCCTCGTCCTTGTACAGGGTGAAGCGGTAGCGGCCTACCCAAGGATCTTCGAAGGCGTCTGCCGGGAGCACCTCGTGGATGCCCTCCGGTAGCTCGTCTTCCAGCACGGCCTCTTCTTCCCCACCCATGGGGACATAGGTCAGCTCCATGCTGAGCTCGGTATTGGCGATGACGCGAGGTGACTGGGTATAGACCAGCTCACCATCCAGCCCGTGGGCATTGGGCAGCGACTTGACGGCCATATCCCAGGCAAAGTCAGGGCTGCCAGACACCTTGATGGTGGCGGGCTCTTGTTGCGGTGCCTCCACCGTGAAGGACTGACTCACCTCTAGCGGGAAGATGGACCAACCTTCCCAGGCGCCGTGTGAGCGAGCCTCGCCGGCCTTAGCCTTGGTGAATTCCGTGCCAGCAGGGGCGATGAAGGTATATGAGCCCTTAGGTATCGCTGCGGTGGTATCGAGCGGCCGATGGGTGGAATCCAGCACTAAGCCGCCATTGGCCACGCCAGCGAATTCCAAGGTGTGCTCTTCAAAGGAGACGCTCAGGTGGCTAAAGGGGTGGGGCATGCTGATCCACAGCCCGGGCTCCTCGCCCTCCACGTAGTAGAACTTACGAGTGTCCTCGCTGTCGTCGAGCAGCTGAGCGGACACGGACCACTGGGGATCCTCTGGCTCATAACCTGCGGTTAAGGCTGGTAGGTACAGCTCCAAAGTGTGGGTAGCTGGGGAGAGGCGCAGGTGCGGAATCCCCTGAAATACCGCTGCGTCTGCAAAAGATGAAAGCTGGCTGCGAAACTTCTCCTGGCTCATTTACCCCAGCCTAGATCATTTTCATGCAGATCTGCATTTTGGCTGCGAGCGGGGGAAATGACCCGAAAGCCGGGGGTGAGTCTGGCGGAGATTTTGGGTGCGCGTGCCCAGTAGGACGCGGAATGCGCAGCGAACTACACCGCACCGGCACGCGGCTATTACACTGTGTGACTATGACTACCCAGAGCGATTCCACTTCGTACCGCTATACCCCGGAGCTGGCGAACCAGATCGAGAAGACTTGGCAGCAGTACTGGAAAGATAATGGCACCTTCAACGCCCCGAATCCGGTAGGCGAGCTCGCCACCGAGGCGGGCGAGCTGCCTAAGGAAAAGCTCAATGTGCAGGATATGTTCCCCTACCCCTCCGGTGCAGGCCTGCACGTCGGACATCCATTGGGTTATATCGCTACCGATACCTATGCGCGCTATAACCGTATGCTGGGCAAGAACGTGCTGCATACCTTGGGCTACGATGCCTTCGGCCTGCCGGCCGAGCAGTACGCCATCCAGACCGGTACTCACCCACGGACTACCACCGAGGCGAATATTGAAAACATGCGCCGCCAGCTGAGCATGCTCGGCCTGGGTCATGATCCGCGCCGCTCCGTAGAATCTACGGATCCGGAGTTTTTCAAGTGGACGCAGTGGATTTTCCTACAGATTTATAACTCTTGGTTCGACGAGGAGCAGCAGAAGGCCCGCCCCATTGCGGAGCTCATCAAGGAACTAGAAGCCAATAAGCGCACCACTAAGGACGGCCGCTACTACGAGGACCTCACCGCAGAGGAGAAGGCCGCAGCTATTGATGAATTCCGTTTGGTCTACCTGTCTAATTCCACGGTGAATTGGTGCCCGGGTTTGGGTACCGTGCTGGCAAACGAGGAAGTCACTGCGGAGGGCAAGTCCGAGCGCGGTAACTTCCCTGTCTTCCGCAAGAACCTGTCCCAGTGGATGATGCGCATTACCGCCTACTCCGACCGTCTGCTCGATGATCTGGAACTTTTGGATTGGCCGGAGAAGGTCAAGTCCATGCAGCGCAACTGGATTGGCCGTTCCCGCGGCGCAGAGGTGTCCTTCCCTGCCGAGGGCTACGAAATCGAGGTCTTCACCACCCGCCCCGATACGCTTTTCGGCGCCGAGTACGTGGTGCTGGCCCCAGAGCATGAGCTTGTCGACGCCCTCCTCTCCCCCATCCCTTATGACGATGACATAGACGAGCGTTGGACCTACGGTCACGATGATCCCAAGGAGGCCGTGGAGTCCTACCGCACCGATATTGCCGCCAAGTCTGATCTAGAGCGCCAAGAGAACAAGGAAAAGACCGGTGTCTTCCTCGGGACTTATGCCACCAACCCGGTCTCCGGCAAGAAGGTCCCGATCTTTATCGCGGACTATGTGCTAACCGGTTATGGCACCGGCGCGATCATGGCAGTTCCGGCGCACGATACCCGCGACTATGAGTTTGCTCAGGCCTTCGGCCTTCCCATTACGGAAGTTGTCTCGGGCGGAAACGTAGAGGAAAAGGCCTGGACCGAGGACGGCGCCCTGGTTAATTCTGCCAATGACAAGGGGCTAGATCTCAACGGACTGAACAAGTCCGAGGCCATTGCCAAGGCCATTGAATGGCTGGAAAAGGACGGATCAGGCCGCGAGAAGGTGCAGTACAAGCTGCGCGACTGGCTCTTCGCCCGCCAGCGCTATTGGGGAGAGCCCTTCCCCATTGTCTATGACAAGGATGGCTCTGCTCATGCCCTGCCAGAATCTATGCTGCCGGTAGAGCTGCCGGAGGTAGAGGACTATAAGCCCGTTTCCTTCGATCCGGAGGATAAGGATTCCGAGCCACAACCGCCGCTGGCCAAGGTACGCGACTGGGTCGAGGTAGAACTTGACCTGGGTGACGGTCCGAAGACCTACTTCCGCGACACCAACGTTATGCCACAGTGGGCAGGTTCTTCCTGGTACCAGCTGCGTTACATCGATCCCCGCAATGATGAGGCATTCTGCGATATCGAAAACGAGTGCTATTGGACGGGCCCGCGCCCAGAGCAGCATGGCCCGCAGGACACAGGTGGCGTCGACCTCTACGTCGGCGGTGTTGAGCACGCCGTGCTGCACCTGCTTTATTCCCGCTTCTGGCACAAAGTGCTCTTTGACTTGGGGTTTGTCAGCTCCCAGGAGCCTTATCGCCGTCTGTACAACCAGGGGTATATCCAGGCCTATGCCTATACTGATTCCCGCGGTGTATATGTGCCGGCCGCTGAGGTAGAGGAAAAGGACGGCAAGTTCTACTACAACGGCGAAGAGGTCAATCAGGAGTACGGCAAGATGGGCAAGTCCCTCAAGAATGCCGTGGCTCCGGACGATATTTGCCGCGACTTTGGTGCCGATACCCTGCGTGTGTATGAAATGTCCATGGGCCCGTTGGATACCTCCCGCCCGTGGGCTACCAAGGACGTTGTCGGCTCCCAACGCTTCCTGCAGCGTCTCTGGCGTCTCGCCGTCAACGAGGACACCGGAGAACTGGCCACTACCGACGCAGATTTGAGCGAGGAGGATCTCAAGCAGCTACACCGCACCATCGCGGGCGTGCGCGATGATTACGAGAACCTGCGGCTTAATACCGTGGTGGCCAAGCTCATCGAGTACGTCAACTACCTGACCAAGACCTATCGCACTGAGGCCCCGCGCGCCGCTGTTGAGCCAATTGCACAGTTGGTCTCCCCCATCGCCCCGCATATCGCAGAGGAGCTGTGGCAGCGCTTTGGACACAATGAGACCATCACGTACCAGCCCTTCCCCACTTTTGAGGAAAAGTACCTGGTAGATGATGAAATCGAGGTACCGGTCCAGATCAACGGCAAGGTCAAAGCCCGCATCAATATTGCCGCCGACGCGGACCAGGATGCGGTCTTCGAGGTTGCCCTCGCCGATGCCAAGATTGCCGAACTGACCAGCGGAAAGAACGTAGTGAAGAAGATCTACGTGCCGGGCCGCATGGTCAACCTCGTGGTCAAGTAGTTACTCGGCCCAAAACTCCGTGGCGCACAGCGCAATGCCGTGCGCCCGGATGCCCTGGCCGGCCTCCATCTTCTCGCCCACAATGAGCGGGAGGCCGTCGAGGTCGCATGTCCAAAATTCCCCCATGCCCAGCTGATTGCAGTGCTTGGCGACGCCCCCAATAGTCCCCGCTACTTCTACCTGCGGGTTCACCATGCTGGGTTTAAAATTCCGGTAAAAGCGCTCGGTAGCAGGTGAAGCCAAAGAAAACTCCTCCGGGTCCCCTACCTTGTAGTTTAAAGCCACCACCGCCGGCTGCAGCTTTCCTTGGAGCTTTTCTCCTCCAACTGGGTTGCCTGCCGGCAGGGCAAAGGGCGCATCCACCAACGCCGCAAACCGCAGATCGCCGGTCTCCACAATGCCGATATAGGGCGTTGCTCTATATATCGTCCCTGGAGTTTCTTCCCCGCTTCGATACGAAGGCACTGCGGCCCACTCCCCTTCGTACTCCATAGCCGTGACCGCCATGCCGGAGGGATCGGCGTGGAATAGAACTCGATCAAATCCGGGCGCTTCCCACATTTCGCGGTCTGTAGGTAGCTCCGTGATGAGCTCCTCCAGGTCCATAAAGTCGAAACCGCACGTGCCAAATAGCTTATCCATGTCCGCCATTTTAAACGCTTGTCATGTCTGCGCCGGTGCGCCGACTGCAATCGGGGGTTAATCTTCACCCAGAAACCTTGCTTCACTATTTAATTTTCCCTTGGATACTATGGCACCTTTTATGGTCGAAGAGACCTGTGGATAAGTGTGCAAAAGGAAAATAACTATAGTTTTGAATACAAATGGGTGGGTTAATAAAAACATGGTCGAGGTATACACACATCATTTTGAAGTATTAGGGGTTGTTGGATCAACTGAAAGAGACCCAATGAGTTGCTAGATCAACTGTGCTGTATAAACTACTAAATAGAGACCAACTGAAGGGGTAAATCGATGCGTGTGGACCAGAGTGTGGCATGGGGCGATTTTGTTGCTATGCAGCAAGCGCTCCATGCACAACTATCCGCACAGATGCAGAATGGATCGAATTTGAGCGAAGCAGACTACGCGGTATTGGCCGTGCTGCATCGCCGCCGTAGAATCCATACGCGACCACATGAATTGGCGGCGGAACTCCAGTGGGAAAAGTCCCGCCTGCATCGTCAGTTAGTGCGCATGGAGTCCCGAAAATTAATTTCCAGGCGCGAAGCTCCAGAGCTAGGAACTCGCGCTATTGAAGTCACAGTGACGGAAAGGGGAAGCACTGCTTTCAGTACGGCAATCGCGCGCCACACCGCCGCGATTGATGAGATCGTGGTGTCCACCCTTAGTGATGAAGACCTACAAACTTTGGGCAGGATTTCGCGTAAGCTACTGCGCGGGCTAGCTACCAAAGAGGTGGCGTCGGAAAGCTAGGCCTTAGCACGTACCCGCGCATGCAAAAAGGGCACCCGCCAAAATGGCGGGTGCCGTAAAAGATTGACTAGGGGTGGCCTAGGAAATCTTGAGGACGGTGCGTCCGTGGTGGGTTCCTTCGAGGAGGGTTTTGGATTCCTCAACTACGTCAGACAGTGGAATCGTATTGGTTAGGGACTTGAGGATGGATAGGTCCAATTTCTGAGCCAGCAGCTGCCAAGCGTTTTGGCGGTAGTGCAGTGGGGCGTCTACGGAGTTAACGCCTGCTAAGTGCACATTGCGCAGAATGAATGGCAAAACGGTGGTGGGCAGGTCCGGGCCTGCAGCCATACCGGTGGAGGCGACGGTGCCGCCCCAGACGATCCGAGCCAAAACATTAGCCAAAACGTGGGATCCGGAGGTATCAATCGCACCGGCGTAGGTAGCCTTTTGCAGAGGCTTTCCGGCCTCGGCAAACTCAGCGCGGTCCACAACAGTGTGGGCGCCGAGCTCGTGGAGATATTGGGAGTAGTCGTCCGGGCGGCCGGTCATGGCGTGGACCTCGTAGCCGGCATTGGACAGCAGGTTCACAGCAATGGAACCAACGCCACCGGTGGCACCGGTGACCAAGACGGGGCCTTCGGGAAGCTCGCGCAGAGAATTGACGCACAGCGCGGCGGTGTAGCCCGCGGTGCCGACGGCAGCAGCCTGCTCTGCAGTGAAGTCGGCGGGGAGCGCGACAGTAGCCTGCGAATTGACGCGCTGCTTCGGAGTGTAGCCACCGTGGCGGAATTCACCCAGACCATCACCGAAGGAAGCTACCAAAGTGCCAACCGGAAGACGCTCAACGCTGGATTCGGCAACGGTGCCGACTACGTCGATGCCTGGTACCAGTGGACTAGTGCGCATGACGCCGCGGTCACCAGCAATGGCCATGGCATCCTTGTAGTTCAGAGAAGAATAAGAAACATCAACGGTAAGGTCGCCCTCGCCAAGGAACTCTCCTTCTTCAAAGGAGGTCCTTACGGATTTATCTTCGTTGCGAGTAACAAGTAGCGTGCTCATGCTCACCATCGTACGTGAGTTGTGATGCAGAGTTTTAACAGTGAATCTCCCGGGAATCTTTCAGGCTCGCTTGTTAACTTGAACAACATGACGATGACCACGGCATCCACCCGCATCTCGCGCCAGATTGGTGCGCCGGGCGCGCCCGCCAAACGCACGCTGTGGCGCAACGCTGCCTTAGCTTGCGTGGTCGTTTTAATAGCTATCGCCGTAGCTACGGTGGGTAAGCCGTTTATTGAAATCCCCGGCCTGATTGATGCCTCTGCGCATGCCCGCCGCAGTTTAGATCTGCAGATGTTCAACGGCTTTAATAACCCTCATCCGTGGTGGGGCCCCTAGACTAATACCTTTGGCAATATTGCGCTGTTTATACCTCTCGGCGCGTGCTTGGTGGTGATGGGGCAAAATTCGCGGCACGTCCGCTTCGGCCGGGGAGGAACCATCCTCTCCGCAGTGGGGCTCAGCTTGGGTATCGAAATTACCCAGTACCTATTTTCGCTAGGGTTTAGTGACATCGACGATGTGGTTTTTAATACTGTCGGCGCGTCTCTGGGGGCGTTTCTAACTAGCCGCTGTAGTGCAAAGGCACAGCTGCGAGCTGTGCGCGTCATTGGCTGGGCTGCGGCGCTAAGCTTGGCTGCTCTCGCTGCCGCCGTAGTGGCCGGTGTGATTGTCTAACTTCCTAGAGTGACGCGGTGGCCAAAGTTAAACATATCGAGGGAATCTCCCTCCTCGAGGCACTCAAACATTCCGAGAGGAGCGGTCGGAACTATGCCGGTGACCTGCGAAACCCCGTAATCGTTGATTAGTGTCGGCGCCAGCGGGGTAGAGGGGCCGAGAACCACATTGAAAGACTCGCGGGAGAGTTCGAGCAGACGGGGAGCCGTTTTATTTACGAAAGCGGAGCCGGTAATGAAGACATAATCGCACTCGGGCAGGATATATTCGGCAGCGGAGTCGGGGTAGTCGCCCTCATTCAGTGAGCGCTCTAACATATAAAAATCGCCCGCCTGACTGAGCTCCTTGGGTGCGAAAGGGAAGTGGCCGATGACTGCCACCTTTTTACCAGCGACGGCATCGCGGAAGGGATCGAAGATATGGGGCCAGGGGGCGTCGGCAAGCGCAAAGCCATACTCATCGGCCACAGAAGGCGTGGCGTAATAAGAATTAAGCGCGGCCATGCCGAAGGAAGCCTCCGAGAAATTCCAACTCTTAGCCAGTTGCGCGATGGCGCGAAGGGGGACCCCGGAGTATTCAGCACGCATCTGAGCTGGGCGAGAGGAAGCGGACATGGTCATGGCAATGCCGCAGCTGGGGCTTTCGGTGTAGATGCGGGTCCACCGTGGGCTTTGGGCAGCGCGGGAGACCACTATGTCACGGGGAATGGCGTCGATGAGGTCATCGTAGAGATCCCAGGCAGACATGTATAAACCAGCTTTCCCTAGTTGCTTCGCACTCTTTGTGTGAAGGCAGTGTAGTCGAATTAGCTTGGACTAACCTATAGCTTTAGTCACATATATTCGCTACGGCGTGTGCTGTCTGCTTGGCAAAAGGGCTTACACCTGTAATAGTTGCGGAGCCGGGTCCGGTCCAGGTGCCGTAGCCCACGAGGAATAGGCCGTCGACGGTGGGGGAGGTGCCGTCAAGAAGCCCGCGGATAGGCCGGAGGGCAGGCCGGAAGCCGGTACACCAGATGAGGTGGTCTGTGTTGACCTCATCGAGGGAAGAAAACATTGGAGTGGCCTGCAAGAGACCGGAATCCCGCGCCCTCAGAACCGGCGGGACCATCACAATATCGCCCAGGTTCGAATCCGCGCCGGGATCTGGTTCGCCGTGCAGCATTGCGTTGAGCCGGGCGCGATTGCGCTGAAACAGGACTCGACCATCAACATCATCGGGCATCCACCGCGGGGAGCTGCGGGTATACCAGGTGGTTTCCACACCGGAGAGAAGAAGCTCCGCCGCGATTTGGGCACCGGAATTGGCCGCGCCCACGACCGCCACGGTAGATCCGGCAAAGTCCGTGGGGCCTGGATAGAAGGCGGAATGCCATTGCCTTCCGCCAAAAGTACCGGGGTAGTAGGGGATAAAGGGAGCGGACCACGTGCCCGTGGCTGCCACGACTGTGCGCGCGGTCAGCTGCTCTTTACCGGCAAAGACATGGAAACAAGCGCCGTCATGGGTAACTTCATCTACCGTGACTGGCCGGCGGATGGGCAGTTCATAACGCTGCTCATAGCGGGCAAAATAATCAATAACGTGGCTGGCCGGCGGAAAGCTCTCGTGATGGGGCATGGGCCATCCGGGCAGGTTGGAGGAGGCGGAATTGCTAAAGAGCGTAAGTGAGGGCCAGGTATGGCGCCACGCTGCGCCGGGGCCGGATTCAGCATCCAGAAGGACAAAATCTAGGCCCTTTTTGCGCAAGTAATAGCCCACCGCAAGACCCGCCTGGCCGGCACCGATGACTATGCAGTCCAACATCAAATAAGCTTTCTCTCTCGCGCCACGGTCACTGCGGCGGTGCGGGTTTCCACGCCCAATTTTTGGAAAATGTGGATGAGGTGGGTCTTGACCGTGGCCTCGGAAATGAAAAGCTGCTTGGCTAGTTCCTTATTGGAGGAACCGCTAGATAACGCCCGCAGGATTTCCAACTCGCGCGCGGAGAGCGATTCTTGCGGCTGGCCCACACGCTGGGCGAGGAGATCCACCACCTCCGGTGCTAGGGTGCGGCGGTGCGCGGCGGTATTGAGGACGGCTTCGTGCAACGCCTGCTCAGGGGAGTCCTTGAGTAGGTAGCCCAGCGCGCCGGCTTCCACGGCGGCGAGGATATCAGCCTGCGTGTCATAGGTGGTCAAGATGAGCACGGGCGGGCCGCCGGCGTCTACTACGCGTTTGGTGGCTGCTATGCCGTCCATGCCGGGCATCTGGATATCGCAGACCACAGCGTCTACCTGCGGGGCATCCGCAGTAAAAAGCTTATCCACATCCGCGCCGGTAGAGCCTTCCATGACTACCTCGACATCGGAGAAGGTATTGAGGATGGCGCGCAGGCCGGCGCGGACAACTGGGTGGTCATCGATCAGCATGACATTAACCATTGTTTCGCTCCTCCAGCGGGATACGGACGGCCAAGGCGGTGCCCTCGCCTGATTCTAGGTTCATGGTGCCACCCACGCCCTCGACGCGGCCACGCAGGCCGGAAAGCCCGAAGCCATGATCCGCGCTCTCGGGTCCCGGCGAGGCGGATAGTCCGCGTCCATTATCAACGACGTCCAAGGTCACCGCATCTTCGAAGAGGCCGAGTGTGACCACCGCGCGCGAGGCGTGAGCGTGTTTGATCACGTTATTGAGACCCTCTTGTGCGGCTCGAATAATGACCTCTTTAATCCGGGCAGGCACCTTGCCGCTGCCGGAAACCACCAGTTCAAAGGTGGTGTCTTTTCCTAAGGCCTTCACGCGGCTGCGCATCTGGGACAGCAGGGAATTGAGCTGGGTTTCTAGTCGTTCATCGGGCCCGGCGAGCTCACGGACGAAGCGGCGGGCCTCGGCCAGATTCTCGCTGGCAACTTCCTCGATGACTGCCAGCTGTTCTTCCTTAGTTTCTGGATCAGTGGTGCCACGGGCCGCACGGGAGAGCAGCAAGATAGAACTGAGGCCTTGTGCGACGGTGTCATGAATCTCGCGGGAGAGCCGCTCACGCTCCTCCAGACGGCCGGCTTGGTGTTCGCTTGCGGCCAGCTCGGCTTGGGTTTCGCGCAGCTGCTTGGCGATGTCCCTGTGGTGCGCCGCCTCCGCCTGCAGCCGCCGCTGGATGAAAAAAACCGCGGTTGCAAAGGCGGTACCGATAAGCGGTCCTACAGCCGCAGCGATGGACCAGCCCTCGGGATGTAACCAGGCGGGGATGAAAGCGGCCGCCGCCCACAGTATGGCGATGGAGACCAACCCAGGCACAGTGGGCAAGGCGCGCAGAAAGACAAAAATAAGTGGGAACTCCAGCCACATGAAATCCTGCGCGTGGACCATCAAGCCCAGCCACAGGAGGCAAAGTCCACCCAGCCACAGCCACGTGGGCAACCAGCGTTGCGCGGCGTATACCACGGCGAGTACAACGGCTAAGCCAATAACGCGGGCATCGAGCCGGTTATCCACATATGCGCGCGCTACGCCGAAGACCAGCAGAAACGTGAACATGGCGTGCAAACCATAGACCCATAATTTTTGTCCTTTAAACACAACCACCCAGGATATCCGTGCAAGGGTGGACAGTGAATCAACCACTTGGTTGACCACAGGTTCAGCGAGCTGGCCGATTACTTCTGACCTGCATAAAGCGAACATAGAAGTATGTTCCTAGCAATCAGAGAAATCACCACAGCGCGCGGCCGCTTCGCGCTCATTGGCGGCACGGTTGCGCTCATTACCCTTTTGCTCGTGATGCTCTCCGGCCTGACGGAGGGCCTGTCCAAGCAAAATACTTCCGCTTTGGAGTCCCTGGAAAAGGAGTACCCATATATTTCCTTCTCCACCGATGACCCCTCCTTTAGCGAATCCGAGATGCACGCTGGCGATATCGCCAGCGACGGTATCCCCCTAGGCGCGGCGCAGACCAAGCTGGAGGGTCACGGCGGCGTTGCTGTCCTCAGCTTACCGGCCGGCACCCAGGTTCCGGGCACCGATAAGACCATTCCGGAGCAGGGCGTGCTCCTGTCAGATTCCATTGATGCGGCCGATACCGTCACCCTAGGTGGCGCCGACTTCTCGGTGGAGGGCACCGTCCCGGAGACTATGTACTCCCACTCTGAGGTGGTGTGGGCCTCTACGGAGTCCTGGCAGCAGATTAGCCACGCCCCGAAAGGCATCATCGGCACCGCTGCACTGTATAAATACGAGGTTCCCGGATCCGTCAAAGTGTCCAAGTCCTTCGCCGGCCTGGCGGCCTATCAGTCTGAGCGCGGCTCGCTGCTTACCATGCAGGGCTTCTTGTACGGCATCTCCGCGCTGGTCACCGTCGCTTTCTTGACCGTTTGGACCATCCAGCGCACCCGTGACCTGTCCATCTTGCGCGCGCTCGGCGCCACCGTGCGCTACCTGTTGCGCGATGCCCTGGCGCAAGCCGCCATCATCCTGGCTGCCGGCACCATTGCGGGTGCCGTCGTTGGTTGGGGGCTCGGCGCGCTTGCCTCCGGCACCGTACCCTTCGATGTTTCCCCACGCACCATCGTTGTTCCCGCGATTGGCATTTGGGCCCTCGGCATGGCCGGCGCCCTTGTTGCTACCCGCCGCGTAGCTAAAGCCAACCCACTCGATGCTCTTGGAGGAAATGCTTAACATGTCCACCATTCTTGATATTCGCAATGCCACCGTGACCTACCAGGACGGCGAGACAACCACTACCGCGCTTGCCGACGCCTCCCTTAAGGCCGAGTCCAATACCCTGACCGCCATCGTGGGCGAGTCCGGTTCTGGTAAATCCACGCTACTATCCGTAGCCGCTGGGCTTATCACCCCGGATTCCGGTTCCGTACAGGTGGATGGCACCCGGTCCATCATCTTTCAGCAGGCCAACTTGCTGTCCGCGCTCAATGTGCGCGACCAACTATTGATTATGGATCACATCGCTGGCAGCAAGCTGCGCCCACAGCGCGCCGATGAGCTATTGGATTTTGTGGGCCTGGCAGGTATGGGAAACCGCCGCATGGGCCAGATGTCAGGCGGCCAGCGCCAGCGCGTCAATATTGCCCGTGCGCTCATGGAGCAGCCAGACCTGCTGCTGGCGGATGAGCCTACCTCTGCGCTCGATTCTCACCTTTCTCAGGAGATCATCCGCCTTTTGCGCGATGTCACCCAGGAGATGAATACCGCTACCGTGCTGGTGACCCACGACCGATCCCTGCTGACCTTCGCTGACCGCGTGGTTGAGGTCAAAGACGGTCACGTTTCCGAGCAGGAAAAAGTTTCCGCGCTCAGCTAACGCCGCATCACCAGCAACCGTGCGATTGCATGGGGCACCGCCGCGGCAATCTGGGAGGCAGAGCAAATCCCGAAGCCGTCCGGGGTGTGGGCGGCAATAGCGGCAGCGTGTTGGTGTATGGCTGCGGCGTGCAAGATCTCCGTAATGATCTCCTTCGCATCCACCTCAGCGATATTCAGCTGGGCTAGCGTGGCGCCAAGGATGCCAGAAAGTACGTCACCGGAGCCGGCGGTAGCTGCATAGGAGTGCCCCGCGTTCATGCCATAAATTTCCTGACCGGGGGCCGTGACCGTGGTGATCCGGCCCTTGTGCAGGATAAAACAGTCGAGCGCTAAGGCAAGCTCCTGCAGGCGAATGCCTAAGCCCTCCGAAAGATGGAGTGCGCGGCCAAGCGTAGCCGTATATAGCCGCTCAAATTCCCCGGCATGTGGGGTAAGGACCGCGCAAGGATGATCGCGCACAAGTTCGCGCAGATCCTCATTTGTGGCGAGAACCGTGAGCGCATCCGCATCGATAACTGTAGGCAGCTTGCGGGCCAACACACCCCGCAATTCCGCTGCCGCTTCCGGCCCGGTTCCTCGCCCTGGGCCTACTACCCAGGCTTGGGCGTGGACCTTTTCTTCAGCGCTTGCATGGGGCACTACCTCTGGCAGGCTTGCGACCACAGAGTCATTACCCACGACGCGGACCATGGAAGGCGTGGCGCGCACCGCGCCCGTGGCGGCGAGTATGCCTGCGCCGGGAAAGGTACTGCTGCCAGCGCATACCGCGGTAACCCCGCCGGTGTACTTGGTGCTTTTTGCCCCCGGCGTCGGATCCAGGATTGGCCCCGTGCAGCCCACCGGCTTTGGGGCGGAAACCTGGCCTTGGTCACCCGTGAGTACCGGCTCGGGTGGCCACTGATAGGGCAAGGGGATGGTGGGTTCATTGGCGATATGGCCCACCGGTTCTGCGGTGGCAGACAGCTCTTCCGCAAAGGAGCGCGGGGCGCCAGGCAGGAGCAGATCGCAGAGCACCACCTCGCCGCATTCCGGGGCAAAGACGTGTCCGGCACGGGCCCAGCCAAAGCTAATGGTCACGTCCGCTTCCACCGCATCGGTCGCAGCCACACCAGTATCGGCGTTAATCCCGGAGGGAATATCCACCGCTAGGACTGGAATTGCACGCTTTTTGGCTTCGGCATAGGCGCTGAGCGGGGCACCGGAAAGGCCGCGGGTGGAGGCGAGGCCGGCGACGGCGTCGATAAGCAGATCGGCATCCCCCAGACTGTGCACAATGGTCCCACCGGCCGCGGTAAACGCCTGCAGTGCGGTTTCGTGGGCGCTATTCGCGGCGAGGATGGCCTCCACTGAATAACCGTCCTTAGCCAGGAAAGCGCCAGCGTAGAGGCCATCGCCGCCATTGCCACCCGGACCGGCGAGGATCGTCACACGCCGCTGGTGGCCCAGCATGGCTGCGGCCGTGGCTGCTACGCCGCGCGCGGCCAGGCGCATGAGCTCATCGTCGTAGTTTTGTTGAGCTAGAAGGGAATGCTCCGCCGCGCGGACGGCAGCAACGCTATAGGCATGTCGCATGCCCGCCAGGATAGGCCTTTAAAGCGCAGGTTGACAGGTCGGACACCAAAATAGGTTGCGCCCCTCCATGACTCTTTCGGCCACCGGGGTGCCGCACACATAGCAGGGCAGGCCGGCGCGGCGATAGACGTAGACCTCCCCGCCATGGTCGTCTTTGCGTGGTTCGCGCCCCATGGCCTCGGGAGAATGTTCGGGCCGCACCGTATCGATGCGGCCGTGCTCCACCCCGTACTCCATCAGATCCACCAGGTCGGCCCACGTGGCGTCAAAGGTTTCACGGGAAACGTCTCGGCCCGGCAGGAAAGGGGAGAGGCCATGGCGAAAGAGGGTTTCCGCGCGGTAAATATTGCCCACGCCGGCATAGAGGTGCTGGTCCATCATGAGCGAGCCGATGCTGCGCCGCGACCTGTGCACCTTGGCCCATAAAGCCTCCACATCGGCGTCCGCGCGCAGCGGGTCTTGGCCCACCTTGCCCAATTGTGCGCGGTAGTCCTCCTCAGTAAGGAGGCGGCAAAACTGGGGTCCGCGCAGGTTGGCGGCCTCTGTGCCATTATCAATGCGCACCCGAATCTGTCCGCCGGTTTCCTCGCGGGGCTCGAAGCGCAGCTTGCCGATGAGCCCTAAGTGAATATAGAGAATATGCCGTGGATTCTGGGCGGTGAAGTGTACAAAAAGGTGCTTACCGTAGGTCTCGGCCAGCTCGATGCGCTCGCCATCGAGAAGCTCGGCCTCCGCAGCGAAGCGTCCCTGCGGGCTGGTCACCCTTAGCGGCATGTCGCGATAATCCGCGTTGAATTTATTGGCTAGGCGATGGATGACGTGACCTTCAGGCATAGAATTCAGTCTAACCGGGAAGAATTTTCGGCCAAACCTGGCGCTAACCAGCTCACTTATTCGGGAGGTGACAATAGCGTAAACTCGAAATGCGGAATGATTTAACTCAGGGGAAGGCTTTCAAATCATGACGCACAAAATCGGCTTTGACCGCGAGAAATACATCGAGCTGCAGTCAAAGCACATCCACGCCCGCCGCGAGGAAATTGGCGGAAAACTCTACTTGGAGATGGGCGGCAAACTTTTTGACGATATGCATGCCTCCCGCGTGCTGCCCGGCTTCACCCCGGACAATAAAATAGCGATGCTGGAGCGCATCAAAGAGGACGTAGAGATCCTCATTTGCATCAACGCGAAGGACATCTCCCGCCAGAAGGTGCGCGCTGACCTAGGCATCCTTTATGAAGATGACCTGCTGCGTCTTGTGGATGTATTCCGCAGCCGCGGATTCTTGGTGGAAAACATCGTCATGACCCAGCTGGAGGAGGGTAACTCCCAGGCCGAGGCCTTCATTGAAAAGGCAGAACGCCTTGGCCTCAAGGTGGCCCGCCACCGCGTTATCCCTGGTTACCCCACCAATACAGACCTTATCGTGTCCGAAGAGGGCTTTGGCCGCAATGAATTCGCGGAAACCTCCCGCGATCTTGTCGTTGTCACCGCGCCGGGACCTGGTTCCGGCAAGCTGGCCACCGCGCTCTCGCAGGTTTACCACGAGCACCAGCGCGGCAATAATGCCGGCTACGCCAAGTTTGAAACTTTCCCTATCTGGAATCTTCCCCTCGAACACCCCGTGAATTTGGCCTATGAGGCCGCCACGGTGGATCTCAACGATTCCAATATTATTGACCACTTCCACCTATCCGCCCATGGTGAATCCACCGTGAACTATAACCGCGATGTGGAAGCATTCCCGCTGCTGCGCACGTTGTTGGAAAAGCTCACCGGCGCCACTCCTTACCAGTCTCCGACGGACATGGGAGTGAATATGGCTGGGTTCTGCATTACTGACGACGCCGTGTGCTGCGCTGCCGCCCAGCAAGAAATCATCCGCCGCTACTTTAAAGCGCAGGTGGAAGAGGCTCGCGCTGGCCTGGGTACCGAACAATCTGAGCGTGCCGCAGTCATCATGGCTAAGGCCGGCATCAAGGTAGAAGATCGCCCCGTGGTGGCTCCTGCTCGCCAGCGTGCGGAAGAAACGGGTGAGCCAGCCTCTGCTATGCAGCTGCACGACGGCACCATGATCACCGGCCGTACCGCGCCCCTGTTGGGTTGCTCGGCTGCGATGTTGCTGAATGCACTGAAACATTTGGCAGGCATCGATGACGATATCCACTTGCTTTCCCCCGAATCTATCGAGCCGATTCAAACGCTTAAGACCAAGCACCTAGGTTCCAAGAATCCACGCCTGCATACCGACGAGGTACTCATCGCTCTGTCCGTGTCTGCAGCGAAGGATGACAATGCTCGCAAGGCACTGGAACAGATCAAGGAGCTTGCCGGGTGCGACGTCCACACCACCACCATCTTGGGTTCGGTGGATGAGGGAATCTTCCGCAACCTTGGCGTGCTCGTGACCTCTGATCCCGTCTTTGCCCGCAAGAAAGCGCTGTATCAAAAGCGCTAGGTTCTGCGTATTAGAGGGTCGGCCCTTTCAGCCCCGTGCTGGAGGGGCCGCAGTCTTATAAAGAAGAACTACAAGATTGGGGATCTATCCTGCTGCAGGCCTAAGATTGGGGCGTGACTATTGGCAAAGTTCTCCTGTATTACTGCTTTACCCCCATCGAAGATCCCACTGCAATCATGCTGTGGCAGCGCACCCTGTGCGAGTCCCTGGGGCTCAAGGGGCGCATCCTCATCTCCGAGCATGGCATCAACGGCACCGTTGGCGGCGATATGGAAGCCTGCAAGCGCTACGTTCGCCAGACCAAGGAATACCCAGGCTTTAAGCGCATGCAGTTCAAGTGGTCCGAGGGCGGAGCGGATGACTTCCCACGCCTTTCGGTCAAGGTGCGCGATGAAATTGTGGCCTTTGGCGCGCCGGGTGAGCTGAAGGTGGATGAAAATGGTGTCGTCGGTGGCGGTGTGCACCTCAAACCAGAAGAAGTCAATAAGCTGGTAGAAGAACGTGGCGAGGAAGTCGTCTTCTTTGATGGACGCAACGCCATGGAGGCAGAGATTGGCAAGTTTAAAAATGCCGTCGTGCCCGATGTGAAAACCACGCATGACTTCATCGAGGAAATTGAGTCCGGCAAGTACGACTGGATGAAAGATAAGCCGGTGGTGTCCTATTGCACCGGCGGTATTCGCTGCGAGATCCTGTCTTCGTTGATGAAGAATCGTGGTTTCAAAGAGGTCTACCAGATTGATGGCGGCATCGTGCGCTATGGCGAAAAGTACGGCAATGATGGCCTGTGGGAAGGCTCAATGTACGTCTTTGATAAGCGCATGCACCATGAGTTTGGCCAAGGGCTCCAGGACCCAGGTTTTATCCAGCTGGGCCATTGCGTGCACTGTGGCAAAGGCACGAATACCTTCCACAACTGCATCAATGAAGATACCTGCCGCCAGCAGGTGCTCATCTGTGATGACTGCATCCAGCATGTAGAAACGCAGCACTGCGGCCGGCCAGATTGCGCCGAGGTAGCAGCGCAGCTAGCCAAGCAGGAGAGCTAATCGCGCGCCGTTTCCTTGTGGAAGCAGCTCCACCACCACTGTTGCCACGTGGCGGTGTGCGGGTTGCCGGGCGGATAGATGATGCCGGTAGGTGTGTGTAGTTCGGTCACCGGGCTGATGCCGTGCAGCGAGTTGAGGAACCACACGGGGCATTCGGCGGCGAGCTCCAGGGTGAGCGGGCGTGTTTCGGTCCGTATGCCTAGGGCCGCGGCGCGCCGGGTGACCTGGTGCAGCGTGATGCTGGGCAGCGCAGTCCCGGTGGGGAGGACAAGAGTCTCCCCGTCCCAGGCGACGAGCGCGCCGGTGGTGGTCTCCACCATGGCACCGGAGGAATCCACGATGGCGGTGTCATCGGTGCCGTCTACCTGGTATTTGGTGCGGTAGTGTGCCAGCGCTGGGAAATCGGGGCCCTTGACTAAAGGTTGTGAGCGCGGGTCGGGTGCCAGCGCATAGGTTAGCCGGGTGACTGGGCGCGCTGGGGGAGCAGGGCGAATATCAAGGCGCAGTTCTCCGGCGGTTAGCGAGATGCGGGGAAAAAGATCGCCAGGGGCGAAGCGCTGCCGCATCGCGGGCACGAACCCGGCGGGAAGCGGCCCCGCCACCGACTCGAAGCGCTGGAGGTGAAGGCGAAGGGCGTTTGAGTAGGTGTCGCCAAGCATCCGCCAAGAATCCGCAACGTCAAAGGGGCCGGGATGGGGTTGGCCGGGAATAAAGCTGCCTTCGTGCCAGAGATGGGTGTTCATTGCCATGCCCTCAACACGGACTGCGCCTTGAGGTTGCGCTCTTCTAGCTCGGCGGCGGGTTCCGAATCCAAAACGATGGCCCCGCCGGCCCCGATAGTGACCTCACCGTCCGCGCGTACGGCCGTGCGGATGACAACGCTGAGGTCGGCTTGCCCATCGAAGCCTAGATAGCCCACCACGCCGGAGTAGACCCCGCGAGGGCCGGTCTCGAGCTGATCGATGATTTCGCAGGTGCGCAGCTTCGGCGCACCCGTCATCGAGCCGGGAGGAAAGGCAGCGCGGAGGGCATCGACCGCAGTGGCATTGGCGCGCAGCTGTCCGGTAATGGTGGATACCAATTGATGAACCGTGGCATAGCTTTCTACCTGCATCAACTTCGGTACGCGCACACTTCCGGGCTCGCATACCCGGGAAAGGTCATTGCGCAGCAGGTCGACGATCATGAGGTTTTCGGCGCGTGTTTTCGGGTCCGTGGTCAGCAACGCGGGATCTTGGTCGGCGGAGATAGTGCCCTTAATTGGTTTGGCCTCCACCTCCCGGCCGCGCACGGTGAGGAAGCGCTCAGGCGAGGCGCTGCAGACTTCCACGCCGTCGAAGACGAGGTGCGCGGCATAGGGGGCGGGATTGTGCGAGCGCAGTTGGGAATAGAGCTCCCCCTCGGCCGCGGCCGAGTAGGTATCGGTTAGGCAGATCTCGTAGCTCTCGCCGGCGTGTAGGAACCCTTGGGCGCGCTTAATCCGCTCCAGGTAGCCGGGGCTGTGCCAGGAGCCCGCGCTTAGCGACGCCCCGCTGCCCTCCCCGGCGTCCTGTGGCCCATCTGCTTCCAAGGCGGCTTCTAAGCGGTCAAGCAGGTGATCAGCGCCGTCGCCAGCCAGGCAGCACAGATGCGCGGTTTCTTGCTGGTGGTCATAGACGATAAAGGACTGCGGCCGCACAAAATAAGCATCTGGGTAAGGGGAGCGGTGGCTGAGCTCAATGGGCAGGGTCAATTGGGCGCACTCATAGCCCAGGTAGCCGATAAGCCCGCCGCTAAAGGGGAGGTCCGGTGCATCGATGATACGGGTGGCGAGCTCGCGATCGAGGAGGGTGAGGATATCGGGGGCGTCACCAAGCCGATAGCGGAAAGAGCGACTCAACGCGCCAGCAGTATCGCCGAGGATGGAGTAGCGCCCGCGCGGATCCGCGGAGTCGAGGAAGAAAGCATCTTCTCCCTCGGCGCGCAGGGTGGCAAAGACCCGCGGGCAGTCCACCGCGCCGGGCACCTCGCGGTGGAGCAGGCGGAACCCACCCAGGAAGTTGCGCATAATATCCCGGCCGTGCTGGGTGAGCACCGACTCCGGGTGGAATTGCACGCCCCAGTGCGGCAAACCATCGACCTTGAGCGCTTGAATGATGCCATCCTCGCTGCGCGCATGAACAGTGAATCCGGGTGCCTCTTCTAGGTGCAGCGAGTGGTAGCGCACTACCTCGAAGTTTTGCGGAATTCCGGCAAAGATCCCCTTGCCCGAGTGGCTAAGGGTGGAGACAAAACCGTGGCGCGGTTGCGGCGCGCGAGACACCTGGGCGCCGGCCAACAGGCCCAGCCCTTGGTGGCCAAGGCATACGCCCAGCACCGGTATCTTGGCCGCTGCTGCGGCAGCGATGATGGCTCGGGCAGTGCCGAAGTCCTCCTCCCGTTCAGGCGTTCCTGGCCCAGGAGAGATGACCACGTGAGAAAATTCGCCAGCACGCACGCGCTCGGCCAGACCTTCTGCCTCGCCGGCAGCAATAACGAGTGGGTGGCGGCCGTCTACCTCTGCAATGAGGTGAGCCAGGTTGAAGGTATAAGAATCGTAGTTATCAAGCAGGAGGATCATAGGGAGGGGGTTCTATGCGGCAGCCGAGTCCATGAGAAATAGCTGGATATCGGTGATGGTCCACAGCATGAAATTGCAGGCCATCACCCAGAAAATGGCCATCCAACTGCGCCAGCGCAGATAGCGGTGTAGCTTGCGCACCATGATGATGGCGCAGCCAATCATGCCGCAGAAGGGGATGATCGGGGTAGTAAGGCTAAAGAAGGTACGTTGTCCATCGGTGCAGAGCCACGTGGCGCTGCCATCCTCGCATAAGGGACCCCCGGCAAGCCTAGTGATGAGAGCTACCGCAAAACCATAAAGCGCCGACAAAACAAGGACGCCGAGCATGTACCAGACGGCCTGCCGGGTGGAGCGGCGGTTGGCAGCGGCAACCTCCAAGGGATCTGGCTCATCGGCCAGCTCATCAAAGCTCCGCGGTTCCGGGCGGCGCAGATTGGCGTAGTCCGCATCAGAAGTGAGATCGTTTTCGGGATGCTCGGGTCGCAGGCTCATGCCCCAATCTTAACCGCAGGATGGGTGGACCAAGATGGGCACCCGAATATGTGGCAGTAGCTCTGTAGCAGTAGAGCCCAAGAATACGCGGGCGATGGGGCCTTGCGGGGTGGAGGCCATAAGCATGAGATCGCCCTTTTTCCACTTGAGCGAATCTACCGCACCGCCCCAGCCCGCGCCGGACCCAATTTCAGAGGTGACATCCAGCTCGGGGAATTTCTCCTGAATGCAATCGCGGGCGCGGTCCAGCATGGCAAGGGAATCCTCGAGCCATTCCGCCGCCAGCTCGAGCGCCATATCGTGCTTATCCTTAGAAGGGGTATTGAGCAGTCCCTTTGCCGAAAAGGCCAGCAGGCGCAGCGGCAGGTTCCAGCGATTGGCCAGCTCGGCCGCGGCGAGCATCTCATGATCCTCGCGCGGGCTGCGTTCGGTGATGGCGAAGTTAAAGCGGGTGACACCGTGCTTGGACAGCTTTACCTTGCGAGGCACCAAGCCCAACGGCTGAGGAGAATAATGCAGCAAGGTATCGGCCGTAGAGCCGGCGAAGAAACGCCCCTTGGGTGCGGCCTGGTTAGGCCCCAAAATGATGAGGTCTGCCTCGAATTTCTTGGCCATTTCCGTCAGTAGCTGGGGGCGCGAAGGGCCGTCGACCAATAGGGAGGGTTTCTCATCCCAGCAGCTACGCGGCACGCCGGCCTTATCGAGGGCGGCACGGGTAGCGGCGGCACAGGCCTCCTGTTGTCCTTTAAACCATTTTTTATATTTTCCACCGAGCTTGCTAAGGGACGTAGTAGTCCACGGCTGGAACACAGTAGAAATGACTCGCACTTGGGTATCGGCGGTACGGGAAAGCCACGCGGCGCAGTCCAGTGCCTCGGTGCCGGAGGAGGAAGGACTCCAAGAAATGAGAATGCGAAGAGGTTTATCGGCCGAGCCCTTGTTCAAGGCTGGGAAATGCCCATCGGAAGATTCAGTTACCATACTGTACGAACTAGTGAGAGATTACGGTTTTCGCTTCTCTCAATTATCACGTTAAGCCCAAGAAAAATGAAATCACTGCGGGCGAAACTAGTGCTGTTCGCCGTTCATTGTGGGGCGATAGACATCAGCCAGCTTGGAGATGACGGTGGCAACCTCGTTAGCGGTGTCCAAATCCTTCGGCTCTAGCCACCGCATGATCTCAGCCAAGGCCGAGGCGCGCTGTTGCGAGACGATGGCGAGTTCGGATTCGCCCAATTGCGTCAGTGCTACTAGGACGCCGCGGCGGTCTTCTTCATCGCGGTGGCGTTCCACGTAGCCGCGGCGCTCTAGCTGATAGAGCGCATTGGAGGCGGTGGGCATGCGGATAAGCTCTGCCTGCGCGATGGTGGAGACGCGGGATGGGCCGCGCATACGCAGCTGGTTCATGATGGAGACCTGGGAGGTGGTCAAAGAAGAGCCCTCCGCCGTGCGCTGGAAAATAAGGATGAGCTTATTGAGCGCCGGTTGGATTGAACGCGCGACCTCGACAGCATCCTCGTATGTAGACGGGGATTGAGTGAGGTCCTTCTCCTCATGTTGCTGCGTCATAGAAAACGATTGTATAGCTCGTTTTCCCTGCGCGGTAGTTCGGTGGCTAAAAATTAGCTTCCGGCAATAAAATCTTCTAGCTCTGCGCGTGCCACGTCATCGGCCTTTTGGACCGGTGGGGACTTCATCAGGTAGGACGAGGCGGGAAGCACTGGGCCGGCAACCCCGCGGTCGAGAGCAATCTTGGCGGCGCGCACCGCATCGATGATGATGCCCGCAGAGTTAGGGGAGTCCCAGACCTCCAGCTTGTATTCCAAGTTCAGCGGTACTTCGCCGAAGGCGGAGCCTTCTAAGCGGACATAGGCCCACTTGCGATCATCGAGCCATTCCACGTAATCGGAGGGGCCGATGTGTACATTGCGGTCCTCGCGCTTGCCGGCGATGGGGGAGTTGTGCAGATTCGAGGTTACGGCCTGGGTCTTGGAAATCTTCTTGGATTCGAGGCGCTCGCGTTCGAGCATATTTTTAAAGTCCATGTTGCCGCCCACATTGAGCTGCATGGTGCGCTCCAAGCGCACGCCGCGGTCTTCGAAGAGCTTCGCCATGACGCGGTGGGTAATGGTGGCGCCCACCTGAGACTTAATATCATCGCCCACGATGGGCAGGCCGGCGTCCTCGAATTTTTTCGCCCATTCCGGATCAGAGGCAATAAAGACCGGAAGGGCGTTGACAAAGGCGCAACCGGCATCGATGGCCGCTTGGGCGTAGAACTTATCGGCTTCCTCAGAGCCCACCGGCAGGTAGGAAACTACGACATCGGCGCCGGATTCGCGGAGTATAGCGGGGACGTCGGCAAGCGGGGCTTCTGATTCCGCGATGGATTCTTGGTAGTAACGCCCCAAGCCATCCAGGGTAGGCCCGCGCTGCACGGTAACGCCCAGCTCCGGGACTTCCGTAATGGAGATGGTGCAATTGCGGGAGCTGCGCGTGGCCTCCGCAAGGTCCTTGCCCACCTTGTCCGCATCCACGTCAAAAGCGGCGACGAATTCCAAATCGCCTACGTGGTACGGGCCAAACTGGGTATGCATCAATCCGGGAATGTCTGCATCGGCCGCGGCGTTGCGATAAAACTCCACGCCCTCAATAAGGGACGTGGCGCAGTTGCCGACGCCCACGATGGCGACCTTTACTTTTTCGGACACGGTCTACTCCTTTAACTCCATGAGTTGTGGCTGTCAGTGACTGCGTAAGAGTAAGCCAAAAATTATGCCCTACGGTGGCATAACACCATGTGGATCGATCAAGAAGAGGTAATTAGGATAAGCCGGGTGAGTTCTATTGCCTATAAGCATGTGCTCTCCCACGAGTGGGAGCGCGCCCACCATCTCCGCGAATTTCGCGCCGGGCAGCTCACCCGGGAGGATGTGTGCGATGCCGATTTTTTGCTGCGTGCCGCAGCCGAGCACCACGGGCGCACAATGGACAAGGAATGCCCCGTCTGCGGCGAGCCTTTGCGGCTCACACGCTGGGTCTATGGCGAAAATCTCGGCCGCCGCGCGGGGAGCGCCCGCAGTGACAAAGAAATAGCGGAGTTCGTGGCCGAGGGCTTGGAGTTTACGGTGCACGAGGTAGAGGTATGCCGCCAGTGCCGATGGAACCATTTGTTGCGTTCTGCTACTGCATTTAACGCGTGTTAGTTTCCGGCGCACCGCCTTAGGCAGTAAGCTGCAATTATTTAGTTTGTGATCAGGGATGAATGAGGACACGAATCAGTGACCGAAAAGGAATCTACCGGCAAGTCCACTAAGGTGGCGCGCCCCAGCAAAAAGCAGGCGAAGAAGAAGCACCGCATTTGGCCGTGGGTCGTTTTGGCCTTCCTTCTGGTCTTTGTGGCACTGCCCGCAGGACTTTTTGCCTACGCATACTCGCAATACTCCGTTCCGGAGCCGAAGGACCTAGCAAATAACCAGGTCTCTACCATCTATGCAGGCGATAACCAGACCCAGCTCGCCCGCTTGGTGCCGCCGGAAGGCAACCGTACCCACGTGAAGCTGGATGAAATCCCGGACTACGTGCAGGACTCCGTGCTTGCCGCGGAGGACCGCGATTTTTGGGATAACTCTGGTTTCTCCTTTACCGGCCTTGGCCGCGCCGTGGTGGGTAAGGTAACGGGTAACGAAGATGCTGGTGGCGGTTCCACCATCACCCAGCAGTATGTAAAGAACACGCTGGTAGGAAACGAATACTCCTACGTGCGAAAGCTTCGCGAGCTCATTTACTCGGTGAAGATGACCAATGAGTGGGATAAGAAGGACATTCTTAACGCCTACCTCAACACCGTCTACTTCGGCCGCAATGCTTATGGCATTCAGGCAGCCTCCAACGCCTACTTTGATAAGGACGCCAAGGACCTCTCGCCGGAGGAAGGCGCCATGCTCGCCGGCCTTATTCAGTCCCCGTCCGGCCTTGACCCGCGTGTGAATCAGGAGGGCTCCGAGGATCGGTGGAATTACGTCCTCGATGGCCTTGTGGACATGGGTGACCTCACCCAGGAACAGCGCGATGGCATGGTCTTCCCAGAGACCCGTGACCCAGCTGAGTACTCCGCTTATACTGAGGCCCCAGGCGCTAATGGCCACATCAAGGATCAGGTCATCCGCGAGTTGGAAAAGGTAGGCATCACCGAAAATGAGGTGTCCACCGGCGGTCTGCGCATCACCACCACCATCGATATGAATGTGCAGAACAACACCATCCAGGCAGTCGATGACCAGATGGCTCCGCTGCAGGACGATGCTCGTGCGGCTTCCGTCACCATCGACCCGAAGACCGGTGCGGTCCGTGGGTACTTCGGTGGCCACGATTCCAATGGCTGGGACTACGCCAACTCCCCGCTACAGACCGGTTCTACCTTCAAGATCATGACCCTTGCTGCCGCGTTGCAGCAGGGTATTAGCCTAGATACCAATTACTCTTCTGCCCCGTACCAGCTGCCGGGCTCTGACGTTGTTAATAACGTGGGCGGTGGCTGCGGCGTGTGCAACCTGCGCGAGGCTACCAAGCAGTCACTGAATACCTCCTTCCTCCGCCTGCAGGCGGACCTCAAGCACGGCACGCAGGACACCGCCGATATGGCGCACGCCCTTGGCGTGGCTAAGTCCCTGCCGGGCATTGAAAAGACGCTGACGGAAAAGGGCAAGCAGCCATTCGAGGGCATCGCCCTGGGCCAGTACCAGTCCCGCCCGCTCGATATGGCTACCGCGATGTCCACTCTGGCTAACCAGGGCGTGTGGCATAACCCGCACTTTGTACAGCGCGTAGAAAACGCCGCCGGCGACGTGCTGTACGAGCACCCTGAAGATGAAGGCGAGCGCCGCGTATCGTCCAATGTGGCCAATAACGTCATTGAAGCTATGGAGCCAGTGGCTGCCTGGTCCAATGGTGCCCTTGCCGGTGGCCGCGTTTCTGCCGCTAAGACTGGTACCACCCAGATGGGCGATACCGGCAATAACAAGGATGCCTGGATGGTTGGTGCCACCCCGCAGTTGGCTACCGCCGTGTGGGTAGGTACCGCGGATAATACCTCCGCCATCTTCGATCAATACGGCGGCATCATGTACGGCGCCGGCGCGCCGACCAAGATTTGGAAGGCCGTACTGGATAACTCCCTGGCCAACTCCGAGTTCCAGAACTTCCCGGCCGCCTACCCAATAGGCTTCGGCAATACGGGCGCCGGAACGGCCGCCCCGGCCTACGACCCAAGCTGGGATAGCGGTACTGGAGATACGCAGTACTATGAGACCCCGGCTGAGGAAGCGGCTCCGGAGGAGGAGACCAAGCCGGCTCAGCCAGAGAAGAAGCCAGAGAGCCCGAAGCCAGCCCCGAACCCGCAGCGCGGTAATAACGGCAATAATGGCAACAGCGGCAACAGCGGCAACAGCGGAAACGGCAATAAGGCACCGGCCCAGCCCGAGACCCCGTCGTTGGATGACCTCATCGGCCCCGATGGTGACCTAGCAGACCTTCTAGGGTAGGCGGCAGTGATAGTGAATCCGCACCAGCGCATTCCCGCCTCTTCAGAACCTATGGCCCGCGGGGTAATTGAATTCCTCGGCGGGCCAATGGGCCGTTTTGCCGGTGTTCGGCGTACTCAATGGTGGACCCCGCTGCGCGCCATCATCGCCGTCGGGTGGGTATTTCTGGCTTGCGGATTCCTTTCCAAAGCCAATTGTGCCGGCGGTACCCGCGGTGATGACGGGAGCATTAGCCTAAATTGGGCGGGCAACCGCCAATACACCTCTTTTTGTTATAACGACATCATCCCGCTCTACGGAGGCCGTGGTTTAGATGAAGGTGGCTTTCCCTATGCCTTTTCATGGCAGGAGGGTGACCTGACTCGTTATATGGAATACCCGGTCCTCGCAGGCTTATTCCAAGGATTGATGGGGTGGATTGCCCGCAATACCTATTCGCTCGTGGAGTCGGCCGGCATTCCTGAGGCTGGATGGTATTTCGGCCTGACCGCCTTGGTCATGTCCTGCATCTGGGTAGGCGTGCTTTATATGGTCTACCTGTTGGTGGGCAACCGCACGTGGGACACCATCCTGGTAGCGGCCAGCCCCCTTATTATTATCCACGCCTTTAGCAACTGGGATATCCCCTCCATCGCCTTCGCCGTGGGCGCGCTTCTGGCCGCCGCGCGCAAGCGGCCGGTGCTAGCGGGTGTCCTTATCGGCCTTGGCACCTCCTTCAAGCTGTGGCCGCTCTACCTCTTGGGGGCATTCCTCGTCTTGGCGGTGCGCAATCGCCGCTGGCCGCAATTTTTCCAAACCTTACTTGGCGCGGCCGTTGCTTGGATTGCGGTCAACGTGCCGGTGGCAATGAAATACCCGGATGCGTGGCGCGAATTTTTCCGTCTCAACCAAGAGCGCGGTGCGGAGTGGACCACCATCTATTCGGTGCTCAGCCGCAATACTGGCATAAGTTTTAGCACAGATTTTCTCAATACCTTCAGTTTGGTGGCGTTTTTGGCTCTTTGCGCAGCGATTGCGGTGCTAGGTCTGCGCAGCGCGCGGACGCCGCGCATGGCAGAGCTGGTCTACCTCATCGTGGCTGCCTTTTTATTGGTCAATAAGGTGTGGTCGCCGCAGTATTCGCTGTGGCTAGTAGTCCCCGCAGCACTTGCCCTACCGCGCTGGCGTTTGGTCTTTAGCTGGGCGCTTGTCGACGCCCTTGTATGGCCCCTACTCATGTGGCACATGTTGGGCACGGATAATAAGGGCATTCCGCATGAGCTGCTTGACCTCGCTATTATCGCCCGCGACGTCCTCATTATCACCATGGCCGTCCTCATCATTCGCCAGATGTGCGGTAAGACCACGGACAAGGTGCGCGATGCGCACGGCGGCCGTGACCCACTGGCAGGAGCATTCGCATGATCGTTACATATATCGGGATGGCCTCCATCTTCTTGGGCTTTCTCTGCGTAATGGGAGCTTTTTGGCTCTTTCATAACCGCGAGGATCGGCGCGGTCCCATTACCTTGGGGATTCTGGCCATCCTTTTCCTGACTATCATTCCGGCTACGGCGGCTGTGTTTTTCGCCGCAACCACCACTGGTTAGATTTCTCTTCGCCGGTCACTTGCGGTACTGTAGTGGGGTTGCTTGACGCAACGTACCCTCCTGCTGCATCCGCAAAGGTGATGCAGCCGAAAACTACTAGACCATAGGAGGTGATGAGGTCCGTGCGTCACTACGAAGTCATGATCATTCTGGATCCTAATCAGGATGAGCGCACCGTAACCCCGTCCCTGGATAAGTTCCTCGAAATCGTCCGCCAGGATGGCGGCAAGGTTGAGAACCTTGATGTATGGGGCAAGCGTCGTCTTGCATACCCCATCAACAAGAAGGAAGAGGGCATTTATGCCGTCGTCAACCTGGAGTGCGAGCACACTTCGGTTGCCGAGCTCGACCGCCGTCTGAACCTGAACGACACCATCCTGCGTACCAAGGTTCTGCGCACCGACAGCAAGTAGCGGATACTGGGATCAAGCACAATCCACGTAACCGATAAGGAGTAAAGACATGGCACAGGGAGATACCAATATTACGGTGGTGGGCAACATCGTTGCTGACCCCGAGCTGCGCTTCACCCCAGCGGGTGCGGCAGTAGCTAACTTCCGCGTCGCCTCCACCCCTCGTCGCTATAACTCGCAGACGAATCAGTGGGAAGACGGCGAAGCTATGTTCCTGACCTGCAACGTATGGCGTCAGGCGGCGGAAAACGTCGCTGAGACCATGTCCAAGGGCATGCGCGTCATCGTGACCGGCCGCTTGAAGCAGCGTTCCTTCCAGACCCGTGAGGGCGATAACCGCACCGTATTCGAGATTGACGTCGACGAAGTTGGCCCATCTCTGCGTTACGCCACCGCTCAGGTAAACCGCAACCCTCGTGAGGGCGGCAATAACTTTGGAGGCGGCCAGCAGCGCTCGAATAACAATAATCAGGGTGGTTTTGGAGGCGGCCAGCAACAACAGCAGCCGCAGCAGAACCAGGCTCCTTCTGAAGATCCGTGGAACTCCGCACCACCTGCCGGTGGATTCGGAGGCGCTGATTCTGAACCTCCGTTCTAAGTCTGTCACCCGCAACTATTCAACTAACTCAATTGAAAGGCAGGGATCATGAAGCTGATCCTCACCGCTGCCGTTGAGAACCTCGGCGCCGCTGGCGAAATTGTTGAGGTTAAGGACGGCTACGGACGTAACTACCTGCTTCCTCGTGGCCTGGCCATCGTGGCTACCCGCGGTGCAGAGAAGCAGATTGAGGGCATCAAGCGCGCCCAGGAAGCTCGCGAGATTCGCGACCTGGATCACGCACGTGAGGTCCGCAACCAGCTCGAGCAGCTAACGGATGTCAAGGTAGAGGTCAAGACCTCCGAATCCGGTAAGCTCTTCGGTTCCGTTCAAGCAGAAGACATTGTCAACGCCGTCTCCAAGGCCGGTGGCCCCAAGCTGGATAAGCGCATCGTTGTGCTTCCTAAGGGTCTGGTCAAGAAGACCGGCAACTACCAGGTCGAGCTGAAGCTGCACGCTGATGTTATCGGCAAGGTGAACTTCTCGGTCGTTGCTGCCTAACTAGGCGCACGACGGTCCATAAAGACCCAAAGACAACAGCAACGCTTTAGGCCTCAAGTTCCTGCTATGTGAGGTGGCAGGTTCTTGAGGCCTCTAGCGCGTTTTCACCCCCTTGTGGATAACTGTGGAATTCTGTGGATAACTCCGGCGCGCATTAACTTCGTGTTTACGTGCAGGTCGCATAATTAACTCGCAGGTCAGCGGCCTTATCCACGATTGATGTGCCTATTTTCACACCCTCTAAAACGTGCCCTGAGCAGGCATTTTAATTTATGCAGGTCACGAAGTTTTTGAGTTATCCACAAGTGTGTGCAGGGAAAATGTGGGAGATGATTATAGCGACCAGCAGTTTCCACAACCGCCTGTGGATAACTCTGGAAGTTATACCCAGGGGGTGGCGTCTGGGAGCTAGACTAAACTGAAATTCCGTCAGGCTCGCACGCTCGAATAGCTACAAGGGGGAAGAGATGACCAACGCCAGTTTTGACGATGAACACCTGCCACCGGAGCCGCCGCCGGAGGAGGAACCGGCCCCACGCCGTCGCTTTCAGCAGGAAGAGCCAAAGCGCTATGGAGAATTCCGCCAGCCACCAGCAGACCGAGAAGCGGAGCAAGGTGTTCTTGGCGCAATGCTGCTTAGCCCCCATACGGTAATGGAAGTCATCGAAGAGCTGGAGCCAGAAGATTTCTACTATCCGGCTCATACGCTGATTTACCGTGCCATGCTGGATCTTTATTCCGAGGGCAAGGACGTCGATGCCGTCATTTTGGCCTCCCAGCTGGACCGCTTCAATAACCTTGAGCGCGTTGGCGGTGCGCCGTACCTGCACACGCTCTTGGCCACGGTGCCCACAGCAGCGAACGCTCGCTACTACGCCGAAATCGTGGCGGAGAAGGCCGTGTTGCGCAAGCTGGTTGATGCCGGTACCCGCGTAGTACAGCTTGGATTTTCTGGCACTGAGGACGCAGAGATCGAGTCCGTCCTGGACCGCGCCCAGCAGGAAGTCTTTGCCGTCGCCCAGCGCAAAACTGCAGAGGACTACCGAGTCTTGGGTGACCTTATTGACCCCACCATTGATGAGCTGGCCGCTTTGCAACAGGCCGGCGGCGTGGAGCTGGGCGTGCCAACTGGGTTCATTGATCTAGATAAGCTGACTAACGGTTTGCATGCAGGGCAGATGGTCATCGTCGCCGCTCGCCCTGGTGTGGGTAAATCGACTCTAGCCATGGATTTCATGCGTTCCTGTTCTTTGCAGCACGGTAAGTCTTCGGTGATTTTCTCTCTCGAGATGTCAGCCTCAGAGATTGTTATGCGCCTACTCTCGGCGGAATCAGAGGTGAAGTTGGCCGATATGCGCGGTGGACGTGTATCCACTGAGGATTGGGCGAAGATAGATGAGACTCTCAACCGGGTTCAAGATGCCCCGCTGTTTATTGATGATTCGCCGAACCTTACCATGATGGAGATCCGCTCCAAAGCCCGCCGCCTAAAGCAGCAGCACGGGCTGGATCTTATTGTTTTGGACTATCTACAGCTGATGTCTTCCGGCAAGAAGGTCGAATCCCGTCAGCAAGAGGTCTCTGAGTTCTCCCGTCAGCTCAAGCTTCTGGCCAAGGAGCTTGAGGTCCCTCTCATTGCGATTTCGCAGTTGAACCGTGGTCCCGAGGCGCGTACAGACAAAAAGCCGCAGCTTGCTGACCTGCGTGAGTCCGGCTCTTTGGAGCAGGACGCCGATATGGTCATGCTGCTGTATCGCCCAGACTCCCAGGATCGCGATAATGAGCGCGCCGGTGAGGCGGATATTATCTTAGCCAAGCATCGTGGTGGCCCCATTGACACTGTCCAAGTGGCGCACCAGCTGCACTACTCCAAGTTCGTCAATATGGCCCACGGATAAATTACAGGTCCACTACCGCGTTGGGATCGCCCAAACGTGGGCCGAGGATGACCAATACCAAGAAAACCACCGCCGCGGCAAGGGCTAACCAGCGCCACACAGGGAAAAGACGTTCGCCGCACAGGCGTGCCAATACAGCCCCGATGAGTGCGCCCACGGTGTTAAATATGAGGTCATCAATATCCGTTCGCCCAAGCGCAAACGCATATTGGCAAACCTCCAGCACTAGGCTCAGGCCAAATCCCCACGCCGCAGTGGTTTTAATGGAACGGCACAGACTAAACACCAGCATTCCAAACGGGATAAAGAAGGCTGTGTTTCCCGCGTACTCAAATAGCGGACCAAACCAGCTGCCGCCGGAGAATTCATCCAGCGGCACCCAGCGCAGTTCTCGCGCACGCTGATTTTCCGGCTTCCACAAATAGCCGATTTGGTAGAAAGGCTTGAGCGTGGTCAATGCGACCATAACGGCCGTCCACGCGGCGAGGGAGAGCTTACTGAGCAAGCGCTATTCCTTTCTGCTCGGGCAGACTGAAGGCGGCGGCAGCCGCAATGGCAAACGCGGCGGCGAATACAATAAATAACCAGGTCGTCCCACCCACAGCAAGCAGTGGCGGGACAATTAGTGGCGCCGCAATAGATGCTAGCCTACCGAAGCCTGCTGCCGCTCCCGTACCACGCCCTCGCAATGAAGTGGGATACAGCTCCGGACCGATGGCATAGAGGGCTCCCCAGGCGCCGAGGTTGAAGAAGGAGAGCAGACAACCAGCAAGGATGATCAATGCTTCCGTAGCTGCAGCTCCATATAGGCCGGCTGCTGCTGCCGAGCCGAGCAGGAATACCGCGAGGGTTACCCGCCTGCCCCAGAGCTCGATGAGCCAAGCTGCCACCGCGTAGCCAGGAAGCTGGGCAAGGGTGATAATGAGGGTAAAACTAAACGACTTCACTAGGGAGAAACCGTCGGCTACTAGCAGAGAGGGAATCCAGATGAAGGCGCCATAGTAGGAGAGGTTTACACAGAACCAAATGGTCCACAGCGCTGCGGTCCTCCTTCGTAGCTGCGGACTCCAGATAGACGCTGCGGGGGAAGGTGTGGGGTCTGGGAGGGCATCGTCCAGCGGGCGATTTTCCGCCGCGGCTTCGAAACTGGAAACGATAGCTTCGGCCTCATCATGGCGGCCCTTGGACTCAAGAAAGCGCACAGATTCTGGTAGACCGCGGCGCACATAGATTGAATACGCGGCTGGCAGCATGCCTAGGGCCAGGGCCCAGCGCCAACCGGATTCAGATGTGCTCACCACGAAAGTGCCGATGATAGCCGCAAGGATCCATCCCAATGCCCAGAATGCCTCGAGAATGACTACCATCCTTCCGCGGACCCGCCGAGGCGCGAATTCGGATATGAGTGTGGAGGCAACTGGTAGCTCGGCTCCGAGGCCCAGCCCAACGATGAATCGGAAGAAGATGAGAACCGCTAGTCCCCCAGCTAGCGCGGATGCCCCTGTTGCCAAGCCGTAGATAAGCAAGGTGAGAGAAAAGACATTGCGGCGGCCGAATTTATCTGCCAGCAACCCGCCAAAGGTTGCACCGAGCGCCATGCCAAGGAAGCCTGCCGAGGCCAACCAGGAGGTCTGGTTGGCACCTAGATCCCAGTGAACGGCAAGGGCGGCCATGATGAAGGAGATTAACCCGACATCCATAGCATCAAGCGCCCATCCAAGGCCGGAACCTAGGAGTAGGCGCTTGTGCTTAGAGGTGACGGGAAGGCGATCGAGACGTTCGGTGCGGCTGAGCATGCGATAATCCTATCGCCGAACAGAAAAACCTTTCAAGCGTAGTGAGTTGGTAACCACAAATACTGAGCTCAGTGCCATAGCCAGTCCGGCGAGCAGGGGGTTGAGCCATCCCAGTGCGGCAACAGGGATAAGCAGTACGTTATACGCAAAGGCCCAGAAAAGGTTGCCCTTGATAATTGCTAGGGTGTGGCGCGAAAGCCGAATGGCGTCAGCGGCGCAGCGTAGATCGCCATTCATCAGGGTGATATCGGAGGCTTCAATGGCGACGTCGGTACCCGCGCCCATGGCAAGCCCAAGGTCCGCCTGAGCAAGGGCGGCGGCGTCGTTAATGCCGTCGCCTACCATCGCCACGGTATGCCCGGAGCTTTGCAGTTCCTCGATGCTATCTACCTTGTCTTCTGGGAGGACCTCGGCTCTGACGTGCTCGATTCCCACCTCGGCGGCCACGGCGCGCGCGGCCCCAGCGTTATCGCCGGTCAGAAGGTAAGGGGTAAGGCCTAGCTCCTTCATTTGGGCCACAGCCGCCGCCGAGCTGGGCTTGATGGCATCGCGGACTTCAATGAATCCGGCAGGTTGGCCGTTCACGGAGACAACTACCGGCGTGGCACCGGAATCCTGTGCCTCGCGGAATGGTACTTCTAAGTCACCCAAGGGGCCTTGCGGCTTGCCGACGCCCACCCGAGCCCCCTCCACAGTTCCTTCCACGCCGCCTGAAACTACGGCGAAATCGGTGGCTGGTTTCACCGACCGTTCCCGGGCGATAGCGCGGCCGATGGGGTGTTCGGAATTGTGCTCCACGGCCGCGGCCAGCTCGAGCACGTCACCATGGACGGCGGTGACAGACATCTCTCCGGCCGTGACTGTGCCGGTTTTATCCAAGACGATGGTGTCGACTTGCCGGGTAGATTCCAGAATCTCTGGGCCCTTAATGACAAGCCCAAGTTGAGCCCCGCGGCCGGTGCCGACGAGGATAGCGGTGGGCGTCGCCAAGCCCATAGCGCATGGGCAAGCCACAATGAGGACGGAGACCGCGGCAATGAAGGCTGGTGCCACACCACCGAAGAAGAGATGAACAACCAGCGTAAGTGCGGCTACCGCAATTACCACAGGGACAAAGACCTGTGCGATACGGTCCACGAGGCGTTGCACTGGAGCTTTGGAGGTTTGGGCATCCGTTACCAATTGGGCCATCTGGGAGAGAACAGTGTCCTCGCCGACCTTGGTCGCGCGCACCTCAATGCGGCCCGAAGCGTTGATGGTCGCACCAGTGACCGCATCGCCAGTACCGACCTCAACGGGGACTGGCTCGCCGGTAATCATAGAAGTATCGACGGCAGAGTTGCCCGCGACCACGATGCCATCGGTAGCGATCTTCTCTCCGGGGCGAACTACAAAGACATCGCCTACCTGCAGCTCTGCAATGGGCACGCGGTGCTCGCCCTCCGCGTCTAGCACCGAAGCTTCCTTAGCTCCTAGAGAGAGCAGCTCCCGCAGCGCCTCCGAAGACTGGCCCTTGGCCCGTGCCTCGAACCAGCGGCCGAGCAGCAGGAACGTAATTACCATGCCTACGGACTCAAAATAGATATGATCCATGTGCGCTGCATTTGCGTCTAGGGTCATATGCATCTTCATGCCCGGCTCGCCCGCGTTGCCGAAAAACAGCGCCCACAGCGACCAGAAGTAGGCCGCAGTGGTTCCCATAGTGATAAGCGTGTCCATGGTGAAAGAGCCATGCTTAAGGTTTGTCCACGTTGCTGTGTGGAAAGGCGCGCCACCAAAAATGTAGACGATGGTAGCGATGATGGCGCAGGCCCATTGCCAATTCTGAAATTGCAGAGCCGGCCACATCGACACCACCATGAGCGGTAGCGATAGAGCGCCGGAGACAATGGTCCGGCGCAGCAAGGCGTCGCCACCGTCCTTCTTGGGCTGGGGCTCCTCCGCCTTCTTCTCGGACATATCGAAGGCACCGTAACCTGCGCCCTCAACCACCGAAATGAGCTCCTGCGGACTAACCGCCTGGGAGTCATACTCGATGGCCGCTGCCTCGGTGGCAAAGTTGACGCTGGCGCTTACCCCCTCGAGCTTGTTGAGCTTGCGCTCGACGCGGGAGGAGCAGGAAGTGCACGTCATGCCCGTGACGCCAAGGTCCAAGTGGGACATGGTGGCGCCTACTTTAGGGTGTAGCCGGCCTCTGCTACGGCGGCGGCTACCTGCTCGTCGGTGAAATCAGTTCCGGTAACCGTGACGGCGCCGGTGGTGTGGTCTGCAGTGACTTCACTAACGCCGGAAATCTCGCCGACTTCCTCCTTTACCGACATCTCGCAATGTCCGCAGGTCATGCCCTCTACGGTGTAGTTCTTAGTGCTCATGATGTTCCTTCCTGTGGTTGATTTCTGTACCGATTTTATACCCCCCAGGGGTATATGACAAGGATATTTCATGTACGTTGGGGAATAAAGCAATCCGCAAAGGAGTTAGAACAACCATGGCTACTATCGATGTCACCGAAGAAAACTTTGAAGAAACCGTTACCGGCGAGGGCATTACGCTCGTAGACGCTTGGGCCGATTGGTGTGGACCGTGCAAGCGCTTTGCACCGGTTTTTGAAAAGGCCTCCGAAGAGCACACGGATGCTACCTTTGCCAAGCTGGATACCGAGGCTAACCAGGGCCTTGCATCCGCACTGGAGATTCAGTCCATTCCAACGCTGATGATCTTCCGCGATGGCATCTTGGTATTCCGTGAGGCTGGCGCGCTGCCCCCTGCGGCATTGGAGGACCTGCTGAAGCAGGTTAAGGAACTCGATATGGCAGAGGTTCGCCGCCAGGTAGAAGAGCAGAACGCACAGGGCTAAACTTCCCCTATCTTCCTGGGCGCTTTCTGGTGAGTATCGCTAAACTCGCTAGAAAGCGTCTTTTTATGTCCAAAGGAGAAGATAATGGCTAACCCCTTCAGCAAGGGCTGGAAGTACATGATGAGTTCCTTCGATCAGAAGATTGATGAGAACGCTGATCCGAAGGTGCAGATCCAGCAGGCCGTCCAGGCCGCCAAGGAGCAGCACCAGCAGATTTCTGATCATGCAGCGGAAATCATCGGCCATAAGTCCCAGCTGGAGATGCAGATGAACCGCCTGGTTAAGTCTCAGCAGGACTACCAGTCTCAAACCCAGCGTGCGTTGGAGCTGGCGGATTCTGCGGAGGATCCGCAAAAAGCTTCCGAATATAACCAGGCTGCGGAAGTGGTTGCCTCCCAGCTGGTAGCAGTGGAGCAGGAGCTGGAAGACGTCAAGCAGCAGTACGCCGCCGCAGAGCAGGCTGCCGCGCAGGCTAAGAGCCAGCAGCAGCAGTCTGAGGCGCGCTTGAAGGAACAACTAGCGCAGGTTAGCCAGCTGGAGGCCCAGGCGGACCAGGCGGCTATGCAAGAAAAGAACGCCCAGGCTATTGATTCCATGAATCAGCTCAACCCGGACGATTCCGTACCTACTCTTGATTCTGTGCGTGCCAAGATTGAAAAGCGCTACGCCGATGCCCTTGGCGCCCAAGAATTGCAGCACGCCACCGGCGGCGATCGCATTAATGAGATCCAAGCCGCCGGCAATGACATGAAGGCGACTGCGCGCCTTGATGCCATCCGGGCGGATCTTAAAAAGAAGAAAGAGCTCGAATCCGGCGATTAATTCTGCCGACGAACATTAATCAAAACCCCACGAATCCCTGAGTGGAATCCATCGCGCAGGTTCACGCGCTGGGTTTCGGTCAGGGTATATTCGTGCAGGGTTTCGCAGGCAAACTGCAACAGCGGGCGGTCGATCTCTGGGGGGAGCCCGCCGCCTGAAAGTAGATGTGCCTGATCTCGCTGCTCGGTGCTAGCAGCGTTATCGAACCACCACGAGGCGTATTGCTGGCCCACGTCGAATGGGGATTGGAAGCCGGCCGAGCTCCATACTTCTTCCGGCAGCGGTACATACTTAGAGCGCAGCTTGCGCCGCGGTGCCATCATGGACGGCTTGGGCGCCGGCTTCTCCGCCGGAGAGTCCTCCTCGGCGGGGGAACCCTCTGCGGCATCCGCCTTGGGAGGAGCCGGCTTGGGCGTCGGGGCCGGGGTGGGCTTTTCTGTGGCGCCAAAGGCTGCCTCCACCTCTGAGGGCTCGCCGCATTCATCCGGTTCGGGCATTTCCTCGGCCTCTTTATGCCCATTTTCGCGCACCACTGGAGGAAGCGGGCCTTCTAGGACCTGCAATTCCATAGCGTCTGCGAAGTCCTCGCGAGGGTCCAAGATGGTGGTGGAATCGCAGGCATGGCGCAGTGCGGAGGACATGGAGTCCCAGCCAAACCCATAAAGATGTACGCGGATGCCATTGTCTACGGCTGCTTGTGCGCCGGGAATCATGTCGGCATCGCCGCTGACGAGGACAAAGTCGGTGAATTGTCCCTTCATAGCGGCGATGACCATGTCCGCTACGAGGCGGGTATCTACGGCTTTTTGGGTGCGGCGCTCACCCCATTCGATGAGCTGACCGGTGCGCAGCTGCACGCCTTCGCAGGTGCGCAGGGCGCGCTGGTAGCGGTGTGGGCCGGTATCGGGAATGCCGTCGTACCAGTATTGGCGCTGGATTGGGGTCCCAAGTTGGTTCTCGATCATCCCGCCCATGGTGCTGACCACCTCGGGCAGATCGATTTCTAGCTGTGCGCGGGCACCCGTTTCCCACGAGTTATAAAAGCTAGCGAGCAAGTAAGAGGTATCGACAAAGACGAGTGTGCGTTCAAGCATGGCTCCTAAGTTCCGTTCTAATTGTTCTAAATAAAATTCTTTGTGGTTTCCAGTGTGCCCCATTAGTCACAAAACGTCGATAACCTTGGGCAAAATCCCAGCGCAGTGGCAGCAAAAAAGTTTTCTCTTCGGAAGTATTGCAGGGGTGGAGTGTTGCCGATATGGTTGGTTACACAAGTAACCAACCAACGAACCGAGGGTCAATGGATAATTCCACGCAACCACTCTTCCGTCAGATTGCTTCTCTGGTGGAGGACGCCATCGTGGATGGCACCTTGGGCGAAGGGGACAGGGCTCCTTCCACTAACGAGCTTGCTGATTTTCACAACATCAACCCAGCCACTGCCCGCAAGGGCATAAGCCTGTTGGTGGATATCGGGGTGCTGGATAAGCGCCGCGGCATCGGCATGTTCGTGGCAGAAGGCGCCCTGAAAACGATCTGGGAGCGCCGCCGCGCCGATTTCGCGGCGGAATACATGGCACCGCTTGTCGACGAAGCCGTTCGCTTAGGTTACAACCGGGCCCAACTCCACGACCTATTTGATCGCGTTGCAGAAAGCCGAGGAATGTACTCATGATTAAAACACGAGAATTCACTTTTGCTGATGGCCTCACGCACGGCTTAGTTGGCCCCAATGGCATTGGCAAGACCACGCTCCTGCGCAAGATTGCCGGACAAATCCAATCTGGCGGTATTACGGTCTTCGGCGAGGAACCCTTTGACAAGCAGTCGGTTCTCAACCGGGTCATTTTGATGGGGATTGATAACCCGCTGCCGGATTCCTGGGGCATCGGAAAGCTGGGCGTTATTGGTAAGGCGCGCTGGTCGCGCTGGGATGAGGAGCGCTTCAATGAGCTGCTGGTTCGCTTCGACGTGCCGGCCAAGGCCTATTCTGCCCTGTCCCGCGGGCAAAAGTCTGCGGTGGGATTTATCTTCGCCGTTGCTTCTGGCTGCGAGGTCATGCTTCTCGACGAGCCCTATCTGGGCCTCGATACTCAGCGCCGGGAGCTTTTCTATCAGGTGCTGCGCGAGGAGCACGGCCGCACAATTGTCGTCTCTACCCATCACCTCAATGAGGTAGCAGGTCTCCTCGACACCGTTTCGCTGATGGGGGATAACCCAATTTCCGGTCCTATCGATGACTTCATCGAGGGAATTCTTGAGCTCACCGGCCCATCTGAGGCTCTCACCGCAGCGGTCACAGAGCTCGACCTCCGCGTACTTAGTAGGGAAACCACAGGCTTGGGGGACCGCGTGCTTATCGACGCCCGCTCTACCGCCGCCGACCCCATCTTCCGCACGGCCCAGGACTACGGTCTGCGCGTCACTGAGGTCTCCTTGGAGCGCGCAGTTCTGGCATTGGAGGAGAAAGCATGAAACTCCTGTGGTACCTAGGCGATTGGTGGCGCTGGTCTTTTTTCCTTTTCGCTTTGCTGGTCATGCCCGTCATGGCGCAGGAAACGTGGAAGGTGCTCCCGGTGATCTTTTCCTTGTCGCTAATACTTTCCCTGACACCAGACTTTAAGAAGTATCAGCTAGTCGGCCTAGGCTCGAAAATCTGGAATGAGCATCGCCGCATTCTCGTTGCCCTGTGTACATTAGCGTCAGCTATCGGCGCCCTTACCGTGCAGTTGTGGTGGGCATTGCCCATTTATACCCTCGCAGCGGCGTGGGCCATGTACCGCAGGGCTACTCCTAAACGGGCCGGGTACACCACGACCGGTTCCCAACCCTCAAACGGATTTGGATGGTTCCCCCGCACCTTGGCTGGGCAAGCAATTTATCGCCCCCAGGTCAAGGCGTGGGGTGCTGCGTGTCTGGCTCCTGCGATCGGTCTTGCTCTCTACAGGTATGAGGATCAAATCCCAGTCCTAGGCTTCCTAGGAAGTTTCTGTTGGGCACTGACAGCGGTAGCGCTCGCTGCGGCTTTGCAAAGCTTGCGGGTATCCCTTCGTGGATACACGGTGCTTGGTGGTAGCCGTACCGTCTGGGCCCGCCACACTGCAGTGCTCGGACTGATCCCTGTCGTCGTCGCCTTAACCTTCAGCGCAGTACTAGCGAAAGACGGTGAACTCGTTGCGGCCGTCGCGCTGCCTAGTGCCACCTGCGCCCCAGTAGTGGCCAGTCTGGAATTTCTGGGAAAGAAGAATTGGCACCTATTCGCCTTCTATGCGGTGCTCATCGCCGGGATGGCCCTTCTGTGTACTCAGGTGGCGGTTCCCGCGGTTGTCCAGCTTTTCTTGGCGGTGGCCTTCTATGCGGCCTGGGCATTGACGTTCCCCGCCTACATTCGCCGAGCGAACGCGCACCGAGGGGGAATGAGCGCTTGGATGGGCATAAATTAAACCGCTTAAAAGAAGGGTTGGCCTGGGGATTTGTGTTTGTTTAAGTCGCTGTGTAACTTAATACGAGTCAGCGCGACCGACAGCGCCCCACAGGAACAGAAAAGTTCCTGGCTGAAGCGGCGATAGGAAAACAGGCCCTGACAAAACAAAATTCTTTTTGCTCACAACGAGCTACATGCCAAAGTGTGTGTGGTTGTTGTGTGGTGATGATGTTTGAGAACTCAATAGTGTGCCAATGTACTTTTTATTTTTTGTGTGCATGGTTGTGTGTTGATTGGTTTGTCTGCCGATGGGCCTGTGTGCTTGTTGGTTGGTGTGTGCCGGTTGGGTATGTGGAACACGTACCTTTTTGAATGCTGTTTGGTGTTTCGGCTGCATTGAGATGGATTGGTTGGCATGTGATTGTGTTCAACTTTGTGGTTTCCTCTTTTTCCCCGTCGGGTTGAGGGAACTGTTTATTTTTCTTTGTAGTAATTTTTTGGACGCCAGCATGAGCCTTTGTGTGGTTTGTGGTGGTTTGTTCTTTTGTTGGGTTTCGGGCTTTTCACGGCCTGTTTCGGATTTTGTTCTGAAATTTTTTT
>NZ_JAKOPM010000008.1 GCF_022288805.1 Corynebacterium yonathiae | reverse complement strand
ACTCAATCGGCATTCAAAAAGGCCAAATCTAACCCCCGCGACACGCCGAGCCAGACACACATTTTGACCCTTAACCCCCCATTTCGCTACTTAACCCGCAAGCTACCCCTCTGGGTATTCCTAAAAATTTCTGCATCCCCAAGTGTCGTTTAAACAAAACAGGGCCCACTGTAAACAGCAGGCCCTAACTGCTCCTCCAACTGGGCTCGAACCAGTGACCCTTCGATTAACAGTCGAATGCTCTGCCAACTGAGCTATGGAGGAATATTTTATTGCTAGCACTTCGAACTCACCGTTCTCCGTGCAACGAGAATTAACTATATACGGAAGTGGGTCTTAGACACAAATCCCCTGTATACAAGGGAATCTTAAAGTTAGACTCAGAGCACAAACTCAAAAGCCTCGCTTTCCTGTATGGACGAATATTACGCGAAGATTTTCGATGAAATATAAATGCAAAAGAGCTATTCTGAGCGCTTTGCTGCTGAACTCTTACGGTGTGGCCGTACATTCCCTACGGGAGATTGGAAGCATTTATTAAAAAGAGCGCTGAATACAAGGACTGAAATGCCTACTTAACTAAATGCCCATTTGAGCTTCAGGTGTAGCGTCCTGACTTAGTTTCTAAGCTCTTGTTTCCTTTTGCAATTTTCCGTCTGACAGGTACTTCTCCTACAACTTTCTTCACCTTCGACCAAGGTTTGCATCCTAAGCATTGGTGGAGTCTTGTTTCATTCCACCCAAATGCGCTCGGGACCTGACCCCTGTTTGGTAGACACCTGATATCCAGCCCGGTTGGGTTGGGAAGAAAGGTAATCTACCACCATGCCTAGGTACTCCGAACAGTTCAAACGTGATGCTGTGGCCCTCTACGAAAACAACGAGGACCTCTCACTTCACACGGCTGCAGCAGAGCTGGGAATCAATCGTTCTTCACTTTATTCCCGGCTTAAGCAGTACGGCACCGGCAAACGTGCCCACTCGAAAAACATGCGTGATAAAACTCAGGCGACGACTGATTCTGAGCGAATCCGCCAGTGAGACAAAAGAAAACGCAAAGTTGCGCGAAGAACGCGACATCCTGCGCAAGGCCGCGAAGTATCTTGCCGAAGAGACACGCTGGTAATCCGCTTCCAGTTTTTCTATGACCACCGAACCAAGTACTCGGCTCACACGGATGTCCCGCGTGTTAAAGCTGAACCGTTCCTCGTTTTATAAATGGGTGCAAACCCGTGAAAAGCGCAGGTTAAAGATGTATTCTGATGCCCTTATTGGTGCAAGAATCACAACCACCTTCGATGATGAGCACGGGCTTTATGGTGCTAAACGCATCGCTGCAAGCCTCAACGACGATACGGATCTCGGCCCGATCAACCATAAGAAGGTCGCACGCATCATGAAAGCCATGGGGTTAAAAGGCTTTAGTAAACGGCGTCGATGCATCACCACTAGGCGCAAGCCTGGTCACCGTGTCATGCCAGATTTAGTAGGCCGTAAATTCACCGCTAACAGGCCGAACCACGTCTATGTAGGCGACATCACCTACCTGCCGTGTAAGAGTGGCAAGAACATGTACCTTGCAACGGTCATTGACGCCTACTCGCGCAAGCTCGTCGGCCATGCACTAGCCGATCACATGCGGGTATCTCTGGCTATCGAAGCTTTGTCTCATGCCAGCAAAGTCCGCGGAAGCCTTAAAGGGGCAATTTTCCATTCTGATCATGGCAGTGTGCACACCTCACAGGCGTTTAGGGACCACTGTGCCCAACTTGGTGTGCGCCAATCCATGGGTGCAGTGGGACCTAGTGCCGATAATGCCCTGGCAGAGTCATTTAACGCCACCTTAAAACGTGAAGTGCTGCGTGATCGGAAAGTCTTTGACAATCCCATTATCTGCCGGCAGGAAGACTTTCGATGGTGCATGCGTTACAACACGCGCAGACGACACTCCTGGTGCAACCTTCTAGCTCCCGATGACTTCGAAACACTCACATCAGCTACACTGATCCAAGCAGCATAGCTAACCCCGACGTGTCTACTTTCCGGGGGTCAGGCTCGGTAGTTACGAATGTTAGATTCTGATTAAACGGCAACGGCAATACCGGCTAGCATATTGCTAGCCGGTCGCCACTCTGTCCTAGTCGTTGATGTACAGGTACTGCTTGTTCACGAACTCGTCTAGGGCGAAGACAGAAAGTTCACGGCCATAGCCGGAATTCTTGATGCCACCGAAAGGCAGCACTGGGGAGAAGTACTGTCCCAGGTTGACGTGAATCATTCCGGTATCGATCTGGTCAGCCACGTTGGTGGCACGCTCGGTGTCCTCAGAGAAGACGGCGCCGCCCAGACCGTAGTTGGAGTTATTGGCTAGCTCCACTGCTTCTTTTTCGGAGGAGACCTTATAAATTTCGGCCACAGGGCCGAAGAACTCCTCATAGTAGGAGTCGGAGCCTACGGGGACGTCGGTAAGCACGGTTGGCGTGTAATAGGCCGCGGTTTCATGCAGCTCGCCACCGGTACGGATGGTGGCGCCATTGTCCACGGCGCGCTGGACCTGCTTGTCTAGGTTCTCTGCGGCGCTGCGCGAGGACATTGGGTAGTACTGGTTATCCGCTGGGCTGGAAGGATCACCTTGTGCCATTCCCTCGGCGATGCGCACCATTTCATCAACAAACTCGTCGTAGATATCCTCCATGACGATGATGCGCTTATTGGAGGTGCAGGCCTGGCCGACGTTCTCGATGCGCTTGACCCAGGCTTCCTCAGCCGCCTTAGTGACATCGGCGGAATCGAGAATAATATACGGATCAGTACCGCCGAGCTCCAGCACAGCCTTCTTAAGGTTGCGGCCGGCGATTTCCGCAATGGCGGCGCCGGCACGCTCAGAACCAGTGAGAGAAACACCCTGGACGCGCGAATCAGCAATGACGTCCGCAATCTGGTCATGATCGGCATAGATATTGATGTACACTCCCTCGGGCAGGCCAGCCTCGCGGAAGATCTCCTCGATAGCAGCGGCGGACTTCGGGGTAATTTCGGCATGCTTTAGCAAAATGCAATTGCCGTTCATCAAGTTAGGTCCGGCAAAGCGGGCGACCTGGTAGATGGGATAGTTCCACGGCATGATGCCCAGGAGCGTGCCAACGGGAAGGCGGCGAACCACGGCCTTTCCGCCGGGTACATCGACTGGCTTGTCTTTATTGTGCTCTGCCGCGTTATCCGCATAAAACTGCAAGATATCGCCAGAGAAGTTGATTTCCCACTCCCCTTCCGGGGTCGCCTTGCCCATTTCCTGGGCCTCAATCTTGGCTAGTTCGCTCTTACGCTCCTTAAAGAGCTCAGCAGCACGGGAGACAATCTTGGCGCGCTCGTCAATTGGGGTCTTACGCCAGGTTTGAAAAGCCTCGTGAGACTTGGCTAGTGCATCCTGGATCTGCTCATCGGTAAAGGTATCGAAGGTTTCTACCACTTCATTTGTGGCGGGGTTGGTAACTGCGTAGCCCTTAGACATCGGGACTTCCTTCCTATGGGGTGTTGATATTGATGTACATCGCGCAGGCATTGTGCCTGTCACAACAGTACGCTACTTTTGTTATACATGTCACCGATTTAAGCGCCGACGGCCATCGAACCGTCCTTCATTTTCACGCCCTCATCCTGCTTCATGTAGGTGGCATCACGGGTAAGCATTTGACGCACCATGTCCTCATTCTTTTGGATTTCCGCCTCGAGGGCTTCCTTGTCTTGGCGCAGCAGGTCAAAACGTTCTTGTACCAGTGGAGCTTCCATCTCCAAGATGGGCTGCATCACGGACTGCGCCACGCCACAGGCATCAGCCACCTCATCGCCGTGGATGATGCGCACGTGCGCAGCGGTCCAATCTGCAAGCGTGTCTTCTGGGAAGCCAGTGAGTTCCTTAGCATTAACAACGAAGCCGGACATCAGGGCATCGACAAGCTGGCGGGCAGCCTCGTTAATCTCACCGTCAACCGCATGGATGGCGTCCATGGTCTCCTGCGAGGCTTCTACACCATCTTCGCCGTGGAAGAGATCGGAGTGGATGCCTAACATGCGGCCGACTATCTTCCACAGATAAAACACATCTCTTTCTTCTTCCGCGGTGAGTTGCCAGCCCATGCGGCGCAGCCCGGCATATGGGATATACGTGAAATCGAACCAGGTACGCAGCATGTCGAATTCACTAATCGGTGCACCATAGTCGGAATAGTCCAAGCCTTTGCGGTTATGTACGCGGCGCACATGAGCGTGAATCGCGCGCACCATGCCTGTATGAATAAAACCCTCCCCTCCTGGCTGCAAAGCATCCGGCAGGTAGAGCGAATAGGTCCAATTTGTGGTGTAGGCAAGACGCTTGACTGCACCGTCAGTAAGCTCGCCGGTGTTAATCAAAAGGTCAGCGATGGCCGGGGTAGCATACGTATGCACCAAGGAACCAGGGCCCAACGCCAGACCGTGACTCAACGGCGGGATGGATAGGTAGGTGCGGCGACCACGCTCAAGCTTTTCCGCGTCTAGACCAGCAAGTGCCTTGGTCATATCCTCAATCAATGCCGCTACCTCCGGCAGGGTATCGTCATCGGCGGTGCCGCGAGCTAAGGCCTCGCGCAGGTTGGGCATGATTTCCTTAACCGTATGACCGCTGGTGAATAGAGCGTCCGCCACGGGATCCATAGCCCAGAAGGCCTCTTGGTAACGGTCTGCGCGTTGCGTGCCATACTTGGCCACAAATTCTTCGCGGCTACCGCGGCCGGCAGGCCATTCATTTACGGTGCTCAACGGTGCTGGTGCATTCATTGTGGTTTCTCCTTATAGCCTGATGAGAGTTGGTAAAGTCGGTTTAGCTGCGGGCTTCTTTCGAGTCATCGTGCAAGGTGTAATCGGACTTGGTATCTGGCTCGTTCTTAGCGATGTAGTCTTTGATCACCTCCGTCACCGCAGTCCAAGGGGGTTTGCCATTATTGGCACGCTTTACCCTGGCCTTTTTCGCACCTGGCAGCTTGTCCCGAACTCGGGCCGCACGAGCTTCCGCTTTAGCGGCCGCCTTGAAGAGGATGGCCCAAGGCCTAAAGTTGATCTTTTCCCAGCGCGTGCCCTGCACCATAAACTTGGTATCTTTCTCGCCGCAGATGGTAGATAGTGCGCCAAGGGCAACGTGTGGCACGAGGGGGTTGAGGCTTTCCAGGATGGACATCAGCGCGGTAGCCACACGCTCATGGTAAGCAGAGGAATATCCGCCATTGCCATAGATGTAATCAGTCATCTTGCGCATTTCATCGCCAGTTTTAGGGATAAGGCGCTCCTCCGCTCCCATCATGTAGAGGATGTATCCCCAATACTGAGCCACGTCATCCCATTCCTGGCCGCTATGCGGCCGGCCAAAAAACTCGTCGATCGCAAGCGGCATCATGCCAAACCAGCCTTCTCCAGAGACGAGGAAGCTAGAGCCGATTGGACGCCCGAATTCGTTATAGTGCTCCGGTCCCCATATCTTTTCCAATCCGCGGTTTGCCTGGGCATGGAGCAGGCGCACGCGAACCGCCGCCTTGCGCCCCTCACCAAAGCGCTCGAAAACGTTCTTCTTTCCTAGATCCACAAAGAACTGTGCAGTCTCAATAGACCGCTGCATGGCTTGGAACTCAAACATTCCGGTCTCGCCCGTGGCCGCAGAGGTGCGGTCTTCCAACGTAGTTGCCCAATAAGCAAAGGCGATAGCAAGAATCTCTGAGGTGCGGGTGACGTTGTAATAGGCTATGCGCCCGCGTTCGGCGGCCTCGAGGTCTAGCCAATTGGGGATCCGATCTACTTCTTGGAAAAACTCCACCAGCTCAGGGGCAGGTTCACGCACAGTATCGATGCCTTGATTTAGCGCCTGCTCAAATTTTTTCCGCGATTCCTTCGCGCCATCGCGACGGAAGGCTTGGGCGAGCTTCTCACCCGTCTCATCGGTTTGCCACATGTGGTCATCTAAAAGGCGGGTTTGCGCAGTACCGTAGCCCTCCCAAGAATCTTCCACTGAGTGCCAAGAATCAAAAATATTATGGCGCAGCGCGGACCAGCTCGGGGTGGGGGTGCGCCGCTTAGGCGCCGGGCGCAGCGGCATTCCATCGCGGTAAAAATAGCGGAAATCCTCATAAGGATTATCGGACATCGGCAAAATCTCTGGCTGCGTGGCTTCGCTCGCCAAGGGCTTGGTGGGAGTTGACATTGCAGTGACTCTCTTTCTTATTTCAAGTGTCATACTACGCACTGTTGAACAATCTGTGTGCTAAATCACTTTTGGTATCTACTGGTTATCGTATAGGGAGTCAGATCACACCGCAACGGAACCCGCTGAGGTTTGCCCATTTTGCTTTGTCTTAAACTCTCAAAAGTAGGTAAAAGGTCTCGGACTACACTCCCCCACCACGAGAAATAAAGCGGGTGGATGCGCCAAAAGATTTTTCAATTGGAAGCGTTCACCCACCCATGTGGGTGTATCAAACACGGTTAATCGACGCAGGCTTGCCACATGAGTGACATGGGGCTCGTTTAGTAGATACTATGTCCTCAATCACTTTAAAAGGCTGAATGGCGTGAATCGCTACCGCGAGACACGAACGAACTGCAGGACGTGTAAAGGCTTCACATTTTTCCCTCGATCCGCCCACGCCATTGAGCAGAAAGGGGCCACAATGGACGAAACTTCCTTAAAACACTCTCCGGCACGAGGCACAGCAAAAAGGAGCGAAGGTTCGCGGCTGCGGGCCACAGTACAACAGATCACCCGAGTCGCTGATGACCTTATGGTGCTGGAATTCTGCTTAAAGGATGGCGAGGAACTCCCCGACTACTCCCCCGGCTGCCACGTAGACGTCACACTCACCGGACCAGAAGAAACGGAATTAGTGCGCCAGTACTCCGTTTTTGAAATGCCACCCAAGGAGATCTCCAGTTGTGACGCCGGTGCACATTTAACTTACGGCATCGCCGTTAAACGCGAAGAGAATTCGCGGGGTGGTTCCCTTGTCATGATGCAACTTCGCGCGGGCGATGAGTTGCTTATCTCCCCAGCGCACAATAACTTCGAACTCGTTGACACCGCCAGCTACTATGTACTCGTCGGCGCCGGTGTGGGTATTGCGCCTATGCTATCCATGGCCCAATCGCTACAGCACCAAGGCAAACCCTTCATGGTGCTTTACTTTGTCTCTAGCATTACCCGCGCCGTACTCCTGCCCCAATTACGCAGCATATGCGGCGATAGTCTCATTGAAGTTTTCGGCTCACCCCGTGCACGGCAAGAAGAAATCTACCGACACCTGTTATCCCAAGCCCCGCAGGAAACAGTGTTTTATGTATGCGGTCCGCAAGGGTTCATGTCCGGCGCGAAGGAGGTAGTGCTGGACTATCTTCCCCACCAGAATTTCCACTGGGAAAACTTCCACCCTGATATGGAAGCGCTTAGCGGAGAGAAAAATGCCGGTGCAGGCGGTTGCGCTTTCGATGTGGAATTTTGTGGGGAAACCGTACACGTTCCAGCCAATGCCACTGTGCTCGAGGCACTCGAGGAAGCTGACTTGCCGGTGATGTCACGTTGTTTAGAAGGCACCTGCAGCACCTGCGTTATGAAAGTGATAGAAGGCGAGCCAGATCATCGAGATTCCGTCTTTAATGAGCAAATGCATGCAGACGGCGCCTTTGCGCCCTGCGTTTCACGGTCACTGGATAGACGCCTGGTGCTCGAGCGCTGGCGCCGCTAAGGCACTACGTTTTAGAGCGAACGCACCATCACGACCCCAATGATGACTAAGGCCAGTCCCACTACGCGGTGAATAGGGGGCAGTCCCCGGCGCGCATGCCCCCAGCCGAGCGACTCTACTACCTGACCGCACACAATTGATCCCACCAGCGATCCAATCACGGTCGTTCCCGTGCCCAAGATGGGAGAAAGCTTAGCCCCACCAACCACGAAAAGTGCCCCAAGCACTCCACCGAACCACATCCACCACGGACCAGGGGCGGGACGGGTGAAAAGAGCACGCCGCGGACCACGGGGGGCGATAGACAGCACTGCAAGAAAGAGCACGCCGACTGCTAGAGAAACCTCGCCGGCGGGAAGGGGGTTGCCCAATGCACGGCCGAGGAAGCCGTTGACAGCAGTTTGGGTTGCTGAGCCCATTCCAATAAGAACCCCAAAAAGCCGCCACAACCACAGCTTCACACCACTGGCTGTAGCATGCGTAGTAGCGGCACCGCGCCCGATTTCCAATACCAACGCGATTCCGACCAACACCACGGCCACTCCGAGGATGCGCAGCGGGCCGACTCCAACGTGTGGGGAATTAAATATGCCGGTGGTATCGCAAAGCAGACCCATTGTTACCTGCCCCAAGATAGGCAAGATAACGGTCTCCACACTGCCGATGCGAGGGAAAAGTAGAATATTTCCCACGATGAAGGAAACTCCCATAAACCCGCCGAGCCACACCCACCAGGGCTGTTGCGCAGCGGTGGCTAAATCCGGAATTAGGTGGCCGGTAAGCGCAAGAGCAATAAGCGCAGAAACGAACAAGCCAATAATAAAGGAAAAGAATCCCGCCACAATTGGCGAGCCAATACTTTCACGAAACCGCGTATTAATGGCCGTCTGTACCGGCACTATGGCGCCGACCAGCAGGGCGGCAATGACCAACATAGGGCGTCCTTTCTTGTAAGCAGCTGGGGGCATCGCCAAGCATGGCTTCTGCCTCATTGCACAATGCAGAAACACTGAAAGTGCAGGCCCAGGGTTGTGGGACTGCACTCTCGGAATGGCGGTAGCACTGCCATGAGATGGTGCGGGCTAGCTACCAGAAGATTTATTAATCCGTGGGAATGGAGTCAGTGTTCTCCAGTAGCTTGGCCACATAACCGGTATTGAACTCACCGCTGCGGAACTTTTCGCTATCGAGCAACATCGCCTGGAACGGCGCAGTCGTCACCACGCCCTCCACCTCTAGCTCATCGATAGCGCGCAGCATGCGGGCGATGGCTTCATCGCGATCTTCTGCCCACACGATTAGTTTGCCGACCATAGAATCATAGAAAGGTGGGATCGTGTAGCCGGTTTCGATGTGGGTATCCATGCGTACACCAAAGCCGCCTGGAACGCGATAGTGTTCGATCTTGCCGGGGCGAGGAGCGAAGTTTTGGTTCGGGTCCTCAGCATTGATGCGGCATTCAATAGCGTGGCCTCGTATCTCAATTTCATCCTGCCTGATGGACAACTTTTGTCCGGAGGCAATGCGTAGCTGCTCCTTGATGAGGTCCACGCCGGTGATCATTTCCGTAACCGGGTGCTCGACTTGGATACGGGTATTCATCTCGATGAAGTAGTACTTGTTTTCCGTGTTGTCGAAGACGAACTCGATGGTACCGGCGTTTTTGTATTTAACTTCCTTGCACAGGTTGATGGCAGCTTCCTGCATACCCGCTCGGAGTTCCTCGGTCAGGACCGGGGACGGGCCTTCCTCAATAAGCTTCTGGTTACGGCGCTGGGAGGTACAGTCACGCTCTCCCAAGGCCACGACGTTCTCTCCATCCGAAAGCACCTGAATCTCAATGTGCCTAATATCGGTGAGATAGCGCTCGATGTACACCGAGGGATCGTTGAACGCCGATTCGGCCTCGTTCATGATCTCATTGAGATCTTTTTCCAGCGTGTCCTCGGATTCAACCACGCGCATGCCACGACCTCCGCCGCCGGCTGCAGCCTTAATAAGCAGCGGGAAGCCTGTGTTGCGGGCGACTTCCATCGCCTCATCAATTTCGGTGACTACTCCATCGGAGCCGGGCACGGTGGGCACCCCGGCAGCCTGTGCGATGCGTTTTGCCTCGATCTTGTCTCCCATCAAGCCGATGTGTTCGGCAGAGGGACCGACAAAGCCGATGTTTTCTTCTTCCACCATGCGTACAAAGTCGGGCTTTTCAGATAGGAATCCGTAGCCGGGATGGATGGCGTCAGCCTTAAAAGCCATGGCCGCAGAAAGGATGAGCTCGGGGCTGTTATAGCTTTTCGCGGCGTTGGCTGGGCCGATGCAGACTGCCTTATCAGCTAGTTTGACAGGCAAGGATTCCTTATCACCCTCGGAGTAGACGAGGATGGATTTTATCCCCAGCTCCTTGCAGGCGCGGATAACGCGCAAGGCGATCTCGCCGCGGTTGGCAATCAGAACGCTATTTAAGAGATCTGACATGTTTTCCTCCAGATCGGTGTGCGGGAACGGGGTTTACTTTGGTTCGATGATCATTAGTGGCTGGCCGTGCTCAACGGCATCCTCGTTGTCCACGAGGATTTCCTTGACAGTTCCGGCAAACTTGGCCTCAATATTGTTCATCAGCTTCATGACCTCGACGATGCACAGCACCTGTCCTACCTCGACCTCATCGCCAACTTTGACGAATGGGTCCGCGCCCGGCTTCGGGGAAGCATAGTAGGTACCGACCATAGGAGCGGTGACGGTCTCGCCCTCTGCCGCCGGAGCTCCGGAAGCCTTCGACTGCTCCTGATCAGCTGGTTCTTGTGCAGCGGGTGCCGATGCGGGCTCTTCCTGCGCAGGCGCCTGCTGTGCGGGGACTTGCTCTGCCGGGGATGCGGCTGGAGCAGCTGCAGGTGCGGCAGCTGCTTCCGGAGCCGGGGCTGGGCGGTTGAGGCCGCCAGGCGTGCGGGACATGGCGAGTTCGATGTCGCCATACTTGATCTGCAGCTCTTGGATGTCATCGGAAAGGTTGGCCCACTTCAGGAGGGCCTTCAGATCCTGCAGGTTGGTGGTATCAGTCATGATTACTTTTCTCCTTTGGTGAGGTTAATTTCCAAGTCAGAGGTCTTGAGGTGGAAGTCGGTGGTATCGGAAGAGTTGTAGATTTGCTGGACGAGGGAGGTCAAGACGCCGCCTTTGACGCCTTCGCCCTCGCCGGCGCGGCCCTCAGCTACAAAGCGCTTCATTTCATCGACTTGGCTGCCGGCGAACATAACGCGCAAAAGCAGGGTGTCGATGTCCTCGTCCGGATGCGCCTCTTTCAGGCCCGGCAGTACCGGCTTGAGTTCTGGGATTTCCTCGGTGATTTCGGAGGAACCGTTGGCCAGGATCTTTTCCAATACCTCTGGGTCCAGCGGAGCCAGAGGTTCACCGTAGTAGCCCAGGGCATACTTCTTAATCTCATTTGGGACCACGGAGTAGCGATCGCCAGTCATCACATTCATGACGGCCTGCGTACCCACGAACTGGGCAAATGGCGTAATCATGATGGGGTATGCCAGCTCTTCTCGCACGCGAGCCACCTCATAGAGAAGCTCCTCAAATCGATCTCCTAGGCCGGCGGTTTCCAGCTGAGATTCGAAGTTCGTCAGCATGCCGCCTGGCAGCTGGTGCATGTAGTGGAGGCCGTCGAAAGCACGGGGCACACCCACCGGCTTATCCTCAGTATCGGCGATTTCCTGGATCCGGTCGCTGGCAGAGGCGATGCGATCATCGTCAACGTTTACGGTATAGCCGAGCGCCCGCAGATCTCGTACCAAAGCCTGGGTCGCAGGCTGACCGGGGCCGTTGGCAAGTGGGGCGATGGAAGTGTGGATCGAATCCACGCCTAGCTCCGCACCAAAGAGATAGGTCAATGGAGACAAGCCGGTCAGGGAGTGGGTGTGTACCTCCAGCGGGATATCTTCTCCAATGGAGCTGCGGATAGCCGGGATAAGGGTTTTCATGCGGTCCGGAGTGAGCAATCCGCCAGCATCCTTCAGCATGATGCGGTCAACATCGGTACGCTCAAGCAGCTCCTCCGCCTTTTGCTTGTAGAGCTCATCGGTATGCACTGGGCTAAGGCAGTAGGACAGCGCACCAAAGGTTTCAGCGCCAAGTTCCTTGGCAAGTTTGAGACCCTTGTCAATGTTGTTGATGTCATTGAGCCCATCAAAAGAACCAATGACGCGGAAGCCGTTGGCATAAAGGCGTTCAGTCCAGTTAAGGATGGCATCATCCGGCAGGAAGTCAAAGGATGCCAGATTCTTGGAGCGAATCAGCGCGCGGAACTTAGTACCGGGAGCCGCATGCTCGTGGACGAGACGTACGCGCTCCCAGGGATCCTCTTTGAGGTAGCGCACGGCCACGTCGAACTGGATGGGGGCGACTAGGTCGACGTGTTCGAACCCTGCATTGGTGACGTCATCCAACAGGGAAAGGATGTGTTCCGTGGTCATGCGGGTGGCCCAGATGCTCTGGTGCGCATCACGCAGGGTGGTATCGATGATCTTAATTTCACGCTCGCTATCGGCTGGGCGTCCGCCCGCGGCCATGACTTCGGCGAGGCTTTCTGTGCTCAATTCCTCGGGGCTAAGAGCAGTCATAAATCCCTCCTTAGGGTGTGGCTCCGACAAGACTCGGGTGGCTTAGGACTCATACCTTTCCGTCCGTGTCATGTGTCACACGCTACACCAGTGCCCACCACTGTGAACCTAAAACTTTTGCCTAAGGAGAGCTTTCCCGCCGTTATCCAAGCTCAGAAACGCTAAACATTTACCCAACTACCCCCAAGTGGGGCCACTATGCGCACTCAAGTTCACAATGCGAACCATAAATCTAACCACAGGTTGTCCCCGAAAGGGGTTCATCACGTGCAGTTTCCCACACGACAAACAACATCAATGACGTCACCGCCAGCTCAGCGCTTTAGATCCCCGCCGCCCTTTTGTGTGATCTGGGTAATATTTTCCCCAACCGTACCGGTCCCACTACAAGGAGAACTCATGACCTCTACCACCAAGCCGACATCGCCACCAGATACCGAATCCGGTAAAGACGCAGCTTCTACCACCGACATCAAATCCCTAGGAGCCAGCCTTACCGGGCAAATCCTGGAGTGGTATGAGTGGAGCTCCTATGCAGTCTTTGCCCCATTCATTGCCACCGCTATGTTCAATAAAGGCGACTCCACCTCCGCCCTTTTGGCTACCTTCGGCGTTTTTGCCGTTGGTTTCCTTGTGCGCCCGCTCGGAGGAATCGTCTTCGGCCGTGTAGCAGATAAGCGTGGCCGAAAATCCGTACTTATGATGACCATCATCATGATGGCCATCGCCTCCGCGATCATCGGATTCATGCCTACCTATGACCAGATCGGCATTTGGGCCTCTGTAGGCCTTTTGGTGATCCGTATCCTGCAGGGCTTCGCACACGGAGGTGAATCAGCTGCCGCCAATAGCTATATCCCAGAGATCGCCCCCAACGCCCACCGCGGTAAATGGGGCTCTATGGTCTACGTTTCCATTTTCGGTGGCTCCGTCATCGCCTACGTGCTCGGCGGCCTAATCTCCCTCGTACTCAATGATGAACAACTTGCCTCATGGGGCTGGCGCATCCCCTTCTTCCTCTGCGCGCTCTCTGCCTGTGTAGCGCTATACCTACGCCGCCACATGAAAGAGTCCGATCACTTCAAGGAAATCGACAGTTCCGAGCCCAGCGTAGACACCCCAGCGCGCAAGGAGCGTCCAGCAATCCCACAATCCGCCTCCGCTACTCGTCCGGCTTGGATCAATATCCTGCTCGTTATCGGCATGGTCTCCGGCGTTACTTCAGCGCACTACACGTGGACCTCCTACGTTTCTACCTATGCCATTAGCCACGAAGGAATGACCACACAAGGCGCGTACTGGGTCACGGTGGTTGCTCAAGTTGCTGGCCTTATCGCTCTACCACTGTGGGGCAGTCTCTCGGACAAGATTGGGCGCAAACCCGTCATCTATATCTGCGCGGTAGGTATGGCCGTTTTGCAAATCCCACTGATGGCGTTGATCGATTCACGTCCGTGGACCTTGCTCATCGCTTCTACTGTAGGCGTGATCATCGTCGCCGCCGGTGGCGCGCTGCTATCTTCCATCATGTCCGAGGTTTTCCCTACCGCCCAGCGCACACATAGTATCGGACTTGCATACTCCCTTTCTGTAGCTGTCTTTGGCGGAACCGCGCCCTATATCTACCAGTGGTTTGTCGCACACGATCTGGCGTGGGCCTCTGGCTTTTATGTCATCGCTCTGTGCGTCCTCACCATGATTAGCATGTACATTCTCCCTGAAACCAAGGGTGTAGATCTACGCGATGTCTAACTAGTACCTCTCTCATTCCCACGTAAGGCCGGGCCGAACCATGAATCATTTCGGCCCAGCCTTTAGCTAATTCAGCACCGAAGCCCCCTCTCATTAGAAAGAAGAAGAAAGCCCGCCTTCCGGATGCTAGAAGGCGGGCTTTCGGGAATAGTTCAGGACTAGGACAGGTCCAGCATGAATGGGGCATCAGTAACCTCGCGGATGGAGTCCTCGGTCTCCCCCTCGGCCATCTGAACCAAAGTCAGACCTTCTAACTCATCGACCTCAAAGACGGCACGGTCCGTAATAATAAGGTCCACGCAGCGCGCGCCGGTGAGCGGCAGTTGGCATTCTGAAAGGATCTTGGACTTACCATGTTTGGACACGTGCTGCATCATCACCACAATGCGTTTGGCGCCGTGCACCAAATCCATGGCACCGCCCATACCTTTGACCATCTTGCCCGGAATCATCCAATTGGCAAGGTCCCCAAATTGGGATACTTCCATGGCGCCGAGTACCGCTACGTCGATAGCACGCGAGCGAATCATTCCAAAAGATTCCGAAGAAGAAAAGAATGAAGCTCCGGAGGCAGCGGTGATGGTCTCTTTGCCAGCATTGATAAGCTCTGGGTCCACCTTATCTTCGGCCGGGTACGGGCCTACGCCCAAGATGCCGTTTTCAGAATGAAGCACCACTTCAAGGCCCTCCGGAAGGAACCCAGGAATCAACGTTGGCATGCCAATTCCTAGGTTGACGTAGTCGCCGTTTTTCAATTCCTGTGCGGCCCGAGCCGCCATTTCTTCACGTGACCAGGTCATTACTTGCTCACCGTCCTAAATTCGATTCCAGTTTCTTGCTTTCCCACTTCTACGACGCGATCGACGTAGATGCCCGGCACGTCAACCTCGGCCGGTGGAATCGCCTCCACCAATTCTTCCGCCTGCACAATGGTGATATCAGCGCAACGAGCGGCATCCGGGTTAAAGTTCTGCGCAGTCTTAGCAAAAGCCAAGTTGCCGTATCGATCTGCGCGAGCGGCATGAACGAAGGAGAAATCTGGGGTCAGTGCCTCTTCCAGCACGTAGAGCTCGCCGTTAAACTCACGAGTTTCCTTCGGCTTAGAAGTCTGCGCTATGGATCCATCCGGGTTATAGCGGGTGGGGATATCTCCCTCCGCAAGCGGGGTTCCCACACCGGCCTTGGTATAGAAGGCGGGAATGCCGGCACCGCCAGCGCGCATACGCTCGGCCAACGTTCCCTGCGGGGTAAATTCCACAGTCAGTTCACCTTCGAGATACTGGCGGGCGTACTCCTTATTCGTTCCGAGATAGGAACCAATAGAGCGGGAAATGCGATGATCTTTAAGCAAGAGCCCGAGCCCGAAATCGTCGGTACCAAGGTTATTGGAAATGATGGTGAGGTCTCCAGAGCCGAGTTCACGCAGAGCACCAATAAGACGCGCCGGAATTCCCACGAGTCCGAATCCGCCCACCGCAATGGAAGCGCCGTCTGGAATATCGGCCACGGCATTTTCTACTGAGTCGATGACTTTATCTAACATGGCTTCAGCCTACGTGTGGTTCATATGTTGCACAAGGGTTCACAGTGCGAACATTTTTGGATACAATTACGAGATGTAGGCCACTTCATCAATTTTTAGAATCGGAGACCACACCTTGAATGACACCCCCACGGTGCAGTCACTCGCCCGCGGATTAGCCGTTTTGCACTCTTTTAATGGCGAGCGCCCACGCCAGACTCTGGCCCAGGTTGCCGAGGTCACAGGGCTAGCACGTGCCACTGCACGCCGTTTTTTGCACACCTTGGTAACGGAGGGGTACGCGCGCACGGATGGCTCTGAGTTTTGGCTTACCCCCGGGTTTTGGAACTGGGCTATTCCTACCTATCGAGTTTGGGTCTTCCCGATATTGCCCAGCCCCATTTGAGGGAGTTATCCGCCAAACTCGATGAATCCTGCTCTGTCAGTGTGTTGGATAGGGACTCCGTGGTTTATATCGCCCGCGCCGCTGCACACCGCATCATGGCCACCAATATCACCATCGGCACCCGCTTTCCCGCGCACGCGACCTCAATGGGACAGGTACTTTTAGCGGATCTCACTCCAGCGCAGTTGGATGAATTCCTAGAAACGGCGTCGCTGGAGAAAGTCACCCCTCACACGCTCACCGCACCCGCGGATCTTCGGGCGCGCCTAGCGGAGATCCGGAGACGTGGTTGGGTCATCGTAGACCAAGAGCTAGAGAAGGGCCTGCGTTCCATTGCAGTTCCTATTCGCTCTGGTTCGGGCCGCACTGCTGCAGCCATCAATATCTCAACCCAAACATCCGTCTATTCCACTGAGGATCTCACCACGCGCATCCTGCCGGAGCTCATCGCTACCTGCAAGGCAATCTCCCATGACCTTGCCACCACCGAACTTTCTTAAAGGAGAATTATCATGCACACCCGCGACGTAGTCCTTTGCTACCCCAAGCGCACCCCTGTCGGCCGTTATGGTGGCGCGCTAAAGTCCGTCCCCGTCCAAGAACTAGCCAGCCTCGTGGTCAAGACCATTGTGGATGAGTCCGGTATCGACCCCACCGAAATCGATGACGTCATCTTGGGCCAAGGTTCCCCTAATGGTGCCGCACCCGCTTTGGGCCGCGTGGCTGCCCTAGACGCTAGCCTGCCCACCACCGTGCCGGGTATGCAGCTCGATCGCCGCTGCGGATCGGGTCTGCAGGCCATTATTACCGCAGGTGCCCACATTGCTACTGGCGCTGCTGATGTCATCATCGCCGGCGGCGCGGAGTCTATGTCCCGCACCGAATACACCGTTGATGCGGATGTACGCTGGGGAGCAAAGGGAGGAAATATGATCTTTCGCGATCGCCTCCAAGAAGCCCGCGAGACCGCCGGCGGAAAGCACCACCCGATTGCCGGCGGTATGATTGAGACCGCCGAAAATCTCCGTCGGGAATACTCCATCAAGCGCGTCGCCCAAGACGAGCTCGCTGCACGTTCCCACCGCAATGCCGCCGCTGCACAGGAACAATCGCTTTTCGACGCCGAAATCATCCCCGTCACCGTCCCCCAGCGCAAGGGAGAGCCTATCGTCGTAGACAAGGATGAACACGTCCGCCCAGATTCCAGTACAGACAAGCTATCTCAACTACGCGCGGTCATGCGCAAGGAGGACGAAGAGGCAACGGTTACCGCTGGCAATGCCTCCGGCCAAAACGATGGTGCCGCGGCCGTCCTGGTGACTACCCGTGAAAAGGCCGAGGAGTTGGGTCTTACCCCAATGGTCACGCTCAAGGGATGGGCCCTAGCCGGCGTGGATCCGGAACGCATGGGCATCGGCCCGGTGGAGGCGTCCCGTAAGGTTATGGATCGCCTCGGCATCACCTTCGACGACCTCGACCTCATTGAGCTCAATGAGGCCTTTGCTGCCCAAGCATTGGCTGTTCTCAAAGAATGGGGTATTTCGGCAGATGATCCGCGCTTCAACCCGCACGGTTCTGGCATTTCACTCGGCCATCCCGTGGGTGCTACCGGTGCCCGCATCGTCGTCACCGCCGCGCATCATCTTCACCGCACCGGCGGTAAGCTCGCGCTGGTTACCATGTGTATTGGAGGCGGACAAGGTCTAGCTGCGATTATCGAGGCCGCCTAAGCACTGGCCCACCCTCATTAGTGCAAGTGGTTGCTTGCACTATAATCGCACTTGGTTACTCGCCGTAGCGGCGCCCCACGTGAACGTCTACGCCACCGAAGAGGCTATAGCAATTGATGTTGATTTCTGGCGCGTCCACTGGCAGGTCATTCGGATGGATGGCGCCGTTCTCTACCTTGAGGTCATGCCCGCCAAAAAGGCCTACGCCGCTGACGTGGACTCGGAAGCCTTCGGGAATATAGACATCGACACCACCAAAGACGCCCACCGCGTTGATGGTAGTGGTGCGACCGTGCAGGGCGACGCCCGTGAGATCAATGTCCACGCCGCCGAAAAGGCCCAAGGCCGTCAGGGAACGATCCACTGCCCCACCGCTGACAGTGGAACCGCCGAAAATCCCCACCGCAAGGGAGCGGGTCTCCTGCGCGCTCGGCTGCACTTGGCGGATGGCCTGCTCCACCTTGGCAATGGCTTTGGATTCTTGTTGGCCCGCATAGGCCTTTGCGATTTTTCGTTCTTGCCCGAATAGGAGAACTTCTGGGTCTTCTACAAGGTCAGCCAGTGGCTCGATGAGCTCAGCGCGGGTCGTTGCATTTACGCAGGCGGCCGAGCGCTTTTCAAAATCATCGAGGTCAATCTGCCCTCCCGAAAGCGCATCTCCTAAAATGTCTGCAGCTTTCGTGCGTTCTCGGTGGTTACAGCGGATATCCAGCGGTTTCATACCTTTAATATATCCGCTTTCTCCGACAGGCGAGCGAGTTATTCCTTGCCTTGGGGCCCCTTAGAGGAATCGACCTCCGGCAGAAAATCTTCTTCACGCTTGCCTACCCCGGTCAACTCCGCGATGGCCGCAATAGCGCGCTGAGCACCCTTGCCGTCGCCATAGGGGTTAACGGCGTTGGCCATGGCGTCGAATGCGGCGGCGTCGGAAAGCAAAAGCTTTGCCTCTGCCACAATGAGCTCGCGATTAGTGCCCACCAGCTTAACCGTGCCGGCAACCACGGCTTCGGGGCGCTCGGTGTTCTGGCGCATGACTAGCACCGGCTTGCCCAATGCTGGTGCCTCTTCCTGGACTCCGCCGGAGTCAGTCAGGATGATGGTGGCACGGTTTTGTAGCTGCGTGAACTGGTCGTAAGGCAGCGGATCCGTAATGATGATATTTGGCAGGTGCTCGACCTCCGACAGAACGGCCTGGCGCACCTTGGGATTTAGGTGCAGCGGCAATGCGAAGTTAATCTCTGGATAGGCCTCTGCCAAGTCCTTGACTGCACCACCAATTTCTTTCATCGCCTCAAGATTCTCGCGGCGGTGGGTGGTAACCACGACAAGCCGCTTATCGGACTCTGCGACTTCCTGCAGGGCAGGGTCCGCGAACTTGGCATCCCACGATGCTGCTTCCAGCAGAGCGTCAATGACGGTATTACCGGTGACCACGATGTCCTTGGAACGCACATTTTCGCGACGCAGCTTCTCCATCAAGCCTTCGGTCGGAGCCAGAATCAGCTCGGCTACCTGGCCAATAAGCTTACGGTTACCTTCCTCTGGGAACGGCGAATGGATATCGCCGGTGCGCAAACCGGCTTCAAGGTGCAGGATCTTTACCCCGCGGTGGAAACCAGCGAGTGCTGCAGCCATAGCGGTAGCGGTATCGCCCTGGGAGATGATGACGCCCGGCTATTCCTCTTCAATGATGGAATCCAGACCCGCAATTGCGCGGGAAACAATTTCATTGAGTCCCTGGCCCGGCTTCATAAAGACGAGGTCGTGCTTCGGGCTAATGCCAAACATGGTACTGACCTGTTCCAGCATCTCTTTATGCTGGCCGGTAGAGACCGGAATAGATTCAAAGCGCTCATCATTATCCAACGCCTTGATCACAGGGGCGACCTTGATGGCCTCCGGTCGGGTGCCGTAGATGGTCATTACCTTGGGCTTAATCATTACTTTTCCTCTAGGTACATGAAGATTCCTCCTTATTGAACATGTACGGGAGCCTTGTAACCCCGTACAGGATTGCGAACGTGCTAGCCGCTAACACTCACGCCGCCGTCTGGGGTGATGGTCACATTGGCCGCCATGGCGCGGGCCAGGTCGAGACGCTGCCAAGAGCCGCCCTCTGCTTGCCAGTCCAATGGGTTGCCGGCTGGGCGGGCGGTCTGGCGGAGCACTTCGGCACGCTGATCCCAGTTCAGTTCTGGGTGGGACGCTGCTAGCAGCACTGGAGCGGCCTGCGGAACCACCATCGGGGCGTCGGTTCGGTAGCGCGGGGCAAAGTCATAGTCCATGAGCTTGGAATATTGCTCCACCGCATCCTTCGTGGACCGATAGTCGGTGCCCTCTTCCCTATCTTGGGTCGCAAGTTCTTCTACCGTCTTGCCGGTGCGCCATTTGATTTCTTGGCGCACTTCCATCGAGGCTTCCCATAGGGCGTGGCGCATGCGCTTATCGTTGAGGCGGTCGGCCGCGGCGGCTTGGCCGGTCATACGCCCACCTATGACATCCAATGGGTAATGCACGCCCAGGACTACCCGGTGGTTGCCGGCCTCAGCGCCGCGCAGCATGAGCTGTGGGCCTACCTCCGGCAGCATGAAGGACATCAGCGTGGTAATCCACGTTGCCTGATTAGTGTGGCCCGAGGGGAAGGCTGGCGAGGTGGGATAGAGATCCTTGGAACCGTCATCATAGCGCTTAACTGCCTGCGGCGCGCGCTGGTACGGGCGCTGATAGTTGAAGTAGTACTTCTCTGACATGGTGGAATTGGCTAGGCCGCCTGCACGAGCGGCGTACCCATTGCCCAGGAGGTACTCGGTTTTGGGCAGGCGGTGCTCGGCAAGCGAAGCACGGAAGGCATCGCCAAGATTCTTGCCCATAGCATCAGACACCGCGTTGAGCACGCTGGTAGAGCTGGCCTTGGCGTCGGACTGCGCACGCTGAATAAGGGCTTGGTCCCCTGCCGCGGCGTTATTTATGGCCACGGCCTTATCCATATTTTCCTGGCGGATTTCTGGCTGGGCTTTAATGTGGTCAAAGAGCTGGACTACCTGCCAGTAGTTGCCAAATTGATAAGAGGAAACATCGGATTCAAAGCCCGCAATATAGTCCGTGCTAAACGGCTCCGGAACCGGTGCACCGGGATGTTGGACCGGAAGGGCGCCGGTGGTCTGCTGGGTAACAGGCTCGCGGAGCTGCGGCACCGTCACGGGAAGGGCGGCGCTAGCAGCCGGTGCCAGCGTTATGGTCAGTCCGGTGGCCGCGCACAAGGCGAGTGCGCGAACTGCCGGGCGGAGATTATTCCGATAGTTCAACGTGGAAACCTTTAACTAGTAACGAATTCCCACGCATAATATCTAGCTAAAGTTACAACTAGGTGAACGTGACGCTAAACCCGCGTGCACAATTAAGAGCTAGCGGATAGACCTTTGCGGATACCAATTAGCGCTTTTCGGGCCACGTGGGGGCCGGATAAGCCGCAGCGGAGTCCGGCTGGTGGCCGGAGGATTCCGCAGTGATGCTTGCGGTAAAAAGCGCGGCCAGCGCCACTGCTGAGGCCACCGCTGAGTCCCTGCGCTTGTTATTTTCCACACATTTAAACTAGCGCGTATTCCACGCCCTGAAAAGCGCTAGTCCAAATTGCGGATAATGCCACCCCTTATTAGTGGCTAGCAGCGCACGGCGGGGCTTCGCGGTAGGGTGGTGGGGAACTTTTACTCGCACCGGAATAAGGGGACACGCTAGATAATGATCCAATTCGTCTTCGGCGCCGCAGCAGGATACGTTTTTGGCACTAAGGCTGGCCGCAAGCGCTACCACCAGATTAAGGGCGCCTACGAGAAGGCCATCAACTCCCCCGTGACCAAGTCTGCCGTCACTTCCGCACGCAAGGCGGTAGCCAATCGCTTGGACCCAGAACCGCGCATGCGCGAGGTTCGCGATCTATCTTCCAAGCGCAAGGGCAAAGGCCGGCTGCGCGGATCCCAAGTGGATAACGCGGACCGAATATATGAACCCGATGAAGACTAGGTTCGTTAAAGTTTAGCCTCTAGGCCTCTTCCCTCCCCTCGGCGCGGTGCTAACTAAGCCCGGTGCCGAGGGGAGATTTTTAGCCTTGAAGAGGCGTGCCGCGGAAGGCGCGGTCATTGAGCTCGCGGCGGGCCTGTTCCAGGGCGACGAGATCAGCGAAAAGCGAGTTATAGCTAGCCTCATCATCGGAGGGACGCATCCGGCCAAGGCGGGCCTTCAGCTGGGCGATTTGATCGCCCACCACCGTCTCTTGCAATCGGGAGAGCACGGAGTCGGCGTATTTTTCGGGGCCGACGTCGGTTGGCAAAATGGCCTCCACGGCAAGCTCGGAGACGAAATTGCGGCCGGTAAAATCTTGCATTTCGTCGGCCACCGCGGCGATCCATTCCACGGCCGGCATGGTGGCGCCCTGAGCTGCACCACCCACAGTAGAAATGGCCTCCCGGACGAGGCGGTAGGCGTCGTTGGTATAGGCGTCGGCAGTAATGCCATCGAAGTAAGAACCAGCCACCTGCGGCATCTGCAAAGCCAGCTTGAGGGCCTCGCGCTGGGGCCACAGGTGGGTCTCCTTCGGGCTCGGCGGATGGATCATCGGCACATCCTGCTGCGCCGGCTGCTGCTTCGCATTTTCGAAGCGTCGAATGATGGGCTTTTCGGCCTTTTTGGGTTTGCGTGCCTCCGCGCGCACCTGGCGGAGAACCTCTTCCGGATCGGGCCAGCCCACCCAACCGGCTAGCCGGCGGGCATATTCACGCTGCAAAGGTTGATCACGGATCTGCGCTACTACGGGTACCGCGCGGCGCAGGGCCTGCAAACGCCCCTCGGCACTGTCGATGCTGTATTCCGCGATGACGGACTGGATAACGAACTCAAACATGGGGATGCGGTCCGCCATGAGCTCGCGCACGGCGGCATCGCCTTTTTGCAGACGCAGATCGCACGGATCCATGCCGTCGGGGGCCACGGAGACAAAGGATTGACCGGTGAACTTTTGCTCGCCGTCAAAGGCGCGCATGGCGGCCTTCTGCCCTGCCTCATCGCCGTCGAAGGTATAGATGAGCTCGCCATTGAAGTAGGAATCATCCAGCATGAGCCGGCGCAGGACCTGCAGGTGCTCGCCGCCAAAGGCAGTGCCACAGGAAGCAACAGCGGTCTTAACACCTGCGGCATACATAGCCATGACATCCGTGTAGCCCTCTACCACCACAGCCTGGTGGTTTTCGGCGATATTGCGCTTGGCCAAATCAAGGCCAAAGAGCACCTTGGACTTGCGGTAGAGCATGGTCTCTGGGGTGTTCATGTATTTGCCGAGCTTGTCGTCGTCGAAAAGCTTGCGGGCACCAAAACCAATGACGTTGCCGGAAAGGTCCTTAATCGGCCACAGCAAACGACGATGGAAGCGGTCAATGGGACCACGCTTGCCCATCTTGGAAATGCCAGCTGCTTCCAGCTCCTCAAAGGAAAAGCCTAGGCGCAGCAAGTGCTTGGTGGCCGTATCCCAGCCCTCTGGGGCATAGCCACACTCGAAGTCATAGATGACTTCGCGAGAAAAGCCGCGATCCAGCAGGAAATCGCGGGCTGTTGCCGCTTGTGGGGTCTCCAACTGCTGGCGGTAGAACTCGTGGGCGGCCTTATTGGCAGCGATGAGGCGCTGCCGCGTGCCCGGCTTCTCATTGCGCGCGCCTGTGGAACCGCCTTGGTAGTTGATGTGATAGCCAATCTTCTGCGCTACTGCTTCAACCGCTTCCGGGAAGGAGACCTGCTCCATTTCCATCAAGAAGCTGAAAACATCGCCGCCCTTGCCGGTGGAAAAGCAGTGATAGTAGCCGCGCTGCGGGCGCACGTGAAAGGAAGGGGTCTTTTCATCCTTGAAGGGGCTAAGGCCCTTGAGCGAATCGTGCCCAGCGGGCTTGAGCTGCACGTACTCGCCGACGATTTCTTCTAAAGGCGCGCGTTCACGGATAGCTTGGATATCGCTGTCCGGAATTCTGCCTTTTGCCATGCGTACAGACTACCCCGCGTGCGGTAGGAACGCTTAACTGCATAGGGCAGGAAGGGGCCCTTCGCCAGGGTTCACAGTTTGGGCACAAATTACCCTCTGTTGGGGTACTTTCCACGCACTGTTACCTACCCCCGTGACGGGGGAATTTTTGACCTCGCTATTGACTCGGGACGATTTCTACTTTTAGCGCCGCACCTGCAACAATAAAGGTATGCCCAAGTCCCAAGCGTCCAAGAAATCGCTCCCCGTTGCCCTCGGCGGCCTTGCGCTCGCCGTCGTGGCAGGCTACTTCGGCTTCGACCTCGGCGGCAATGATGAATCCTCTGCCTCTTCACCGTCGGAGTCCGCAGCAGGGACCGCGACTGGCGACGCCGATACCTGCAACATGTCTTCCCTCCCCGCCGAGGCCAAAGACACCGCGGACGATATCCTGGCCGGTGGCCCCTACGACTACCCGGATAATGACAATGCCCGTTTTGGCAATTACGAAGGCCGGCTGCCCCAGCAGGACAAGAATTACTACCGCGAATACACGGTAGAAACACCAGGCAGCCACAACCGCGGCGCCCGCCGCATTATTACCGGTGGCGGCAGCGAGACCGACCCAGACGTGTGGTACTACACCGATGACCACTATGAAAGCTTCTGTTCTATCCCGGACGCGGAGGAATAATAATGCGACGCATCCTCATTACTGAACACATCCGCACTCGCGCAGACTTTTTTAACGCACTTGGCCGCACCCGCGGCTGCGAAGACTGCGGTCCGCGCAATCTCGATGATCTCGCGGATTTCCTGCGCGAACAGCGCACCAGCGTCATTGTCGCATCCCATATGGATATGGACGGCGAAGGCTTAGACGCTATTGCCACCGTGCTGGAGGACCAGGGCGTGAAGTTGGTGCGCTAGCTGCGTGAGCAGCTAACTCAAAAACCCAGATAGCTCCGCACTGCGGCGGGCTAGGCGCTCGAGACGGGACTCGGTCATGGACGCAATTTGGTCGATGATGGCACGGTCGCGGGCGGCATCAGAATCGGCCTGTTCCCACCACAGCCGGAAGGTGGCATCCAAAGAGCCGGGGGCGCCAGCCACGAGGTAATCGTAGACACGGTAGATGCGCTCGCGCTGGCGGTCTTGGCGGGCTAGGTGGGCGGGCTCGTCCATGACGTAGAGGACCGCGATGGTTTTAAGCAGCTTGACCTCGGCCTCGGCCTGCTTAGGCACGACGAGGTCACCGTGCATGCGACCAAGGGTATCGGAGGCGATGAGCTCGGCATTGGCCTCGCTGGTAGCGCCGATAGTGGCACCTACATAGCGGCCCACGAGCTCAGAGGTCATCTTCTTCAAGTTGGCATAGTCGCGCAAGGAGTAGTCAAAATCGCCGATGGCATTGATGACGCTTAAGTTACGCAGGCTATCGGCCGCTTCCAGGAGCTCATCGGCGGTGCCTCCAAAGGCCTTAGCGCCCTTTTCCGCCAGCTGGGCTAGCTCGACGAGGTCCCATAGGACATTGAGGGAGATGCGCCGAGAAATGATGCCATCTTCCACGTCATGCACGGAGTAGGCGATATCATCGGACCAGTCCATGACCTGGGCTTCGATGCATTTGCGATTATCGCTATGGCCCTCGCGCAGCCACTCCAGTAAGTGCGCGTCCTCATCGTAGGCACCGTATTTCCGGTTGGTGCTGCCATCGGGATTGGTCATAGTCCAGGGGTATTTGCACGCACCGTCGAGGGCGGCACGGGTGAGGTTGAGGCCATAGCTTTGCGGCTGGCCGTGGGCATCGTCCACGATGACCTTCGGTTCGAGGCGGGTGAGGATGCGCAGGGTCTGCGCGTTGCCCTCGAAACCATTGAGGGCCACCTCATTGAGCGCGTTTTCGCCATTGTGCCCATAGGGCGGGTGGCCGATGTCATGGGTAAGCCCTGCCATATCGCATAGGTCAGGATCGAGTCCGAGTCCAGCACCGATGCTGCGCGCAATTTGGCCCACCTCTAGCGAGTGGGTCAGGCGGGTGCGCGGGGTGTCGCCATCGCGCGGGCCGACGACCTGAGTTTTATCGGCCAGGCGCCGCAGGGCTGCCGAGTGCAGCACACGGGCGCGGTCACGGGCAAAGACGCCGCGATGTTCTTCCACGCTATAGAAGGCTGATCCCTTCGGCTTTTCATCGGCCAGGCGGGCGAAGTCGGCGGCGGAATAAGAATAGGACACGCCCCAAGTTTATTCCGCGAACTGGTCTTTTGGGTGAGCAACGTGGCCTAAGTGCGGTCGTCTTCCTGTTCAATCGTCTGATGCCGCAGCTTTTGATTCGGGCGCAGCACCCGCTCCACGCGGTAGAAACCATTGCGCAGTGCGGCGGCACCGCGCGGAGGCAGCACTCCGGCCACTAATGCATAGGCCACGCCACCGGTTTCGTGGGCAAGGTAGCGCCACCAGGGTTTAGAAAAGCGTGCGGCCGGGTAATACGGCGTGCCGGACACGGTGGCTTTTAGCCCTTCTTGGCGGGCGATGAGTGCGGTGCGCGGGCGGTGGAGGGGATCGGTGATGATGGTGTCGTCGGAAAGCGCGAAGGCTTCCTTGACCGCTTCCAGGGAGCTGCGGGTATCCATCCCCTCCTCCACCGCGTGGACGGTCAGGTGCGGGAAGTGCTCGCGCAGAAAGGTGCGGCCGACGCCGGCCTCGGTAAACCTATCTCCGGGTAGCTTGCCACCCACGGTAATGACTTCCAGTCCCTCGGCCGTGGCTAGCTCACCGGCATGGCGCAGGCGTCCGGCAAGGATGCGGGAGGGCCGGCCGTCATATTGGGCGGTTCCTAAAACAATTACGTACTTCACTGCCCCATTACACTACCCGCCGGAGGGCGAAACGGAACCGGTAAAGTGGTGGGCATGAATTTGAGTGCACGTTTGGGCCGCGCGGCCATCGCCGCTTTCATTTTGGGCTGCACCTCCATCGGTGCGGGGTCTGCCTTCGCCGCTGAAACCACCACCGTGGCGCAGGGCACCGGTACGGCCCCCCTCACGGAGAAGGTTACCGATGACGCGGGCGTTTTAAGCACCCAAGAAAAGGCCGAGCTGAGAGAAAAGATTGGCCAGCTGCAAAAGAACGAGCACCTAACGCTTTTTGTTTATATCACCAATGACTTGGGCACCGATCCGGAAAGCTTTGCCAACCAAGCAGTCAAGGATAAGGGGCCGAACTCCGCGGTCTATGCGCTCTCCATTAACGACCGCAAAATGGGCGTGCAGACCGGCAAGGATTGGCCCAATGGCCGGCTCGATCAGATGTATGACGCCGCCTATGACAAGCTGACCGGCGATGAGTACGGTGCTTCCGCCCTCGCGCTTGCCGACGCCGCCCTAGGCAACTCCAGCTCCTCCAACTCCTCCGATTCTTCCGGCATAGCGTGGCTAGGTGGCGGCGCGGCCGCCATCGTCGCCGCCGGCGGCGGCATCATGTATTACTCGCGCCGCAGCACTAAGAAGAATAGTGCGCAGACGCTTGAGTCAGCCCGCGAAATCGCCCCGGGCGATACCGATCAACTCAACCGCCTGCCGCTTGAGACCTTGGACCAGCTGGCGCAGGAAGAGCTGGTCTCTACTGATGAGTCCATTCGCCGTGGCAAGGAGGAGCTCAATATCGCGCTTTCGGAGTTTGGCCCGGAGCGCGTGCGCCCGTTTACCAAGGCAATGAATCACTCCACTTCTACCCTGCAAAAGGCCTTCCACCTACGCCAACGCCTGGATGATGCCGTTCCGGAGTCCCCAGCCGAACGCCGCCAGATGCTCGTGCAAATCGTCTCCTCATGCGGACAGGCCGATGATGCCTTAGACGCGCAGGCCGCAGAATTTGCCCAGATGCGCGACCTACTTATCCACTCCGATGAGAAACTGGACGAGCTCACCCAGCGCACCGTGGGCCTGCGCGCCCGCCTACCGGAGGCCGAATCCACGCTGGCCGGATTGAAGGATAACTATGATGAGCACGTTTTGTCCTCCATTGCCGATAACCCGGAGCTTGCCGCTGCTTCGCTTGCTGAGGCAGAAAAGCTGCTAGAAAAGGCCCGCGGAGTCCAAGCCCAGCCGGCCGGGCAACAGGGCCCGCTGGTAGGGCTCATCCGCGATATTGAACATGCCTGCGCGATGACGGATCGCCTGCTGACCGGCGTGGAAAACGCCGAGGAGAATATCGCCACGGCTCGCGCTAACCTCGAGTCCCTCATTGCCGAGGTCGAAGGCGAAATCGACGAGGCCCGCGAACTCGAGCGCCAAGGAAAGGCCCAGGGAACCACAGCGGATTGGAACGCGCTGGAGGAACTGCTCGGTCGGGCCGGTACCGCAGTCACTGAGGCCAAAGCCCAAGGCCAGCAGGATCCGCTGGGCCAGCACACCGCGCTGACCTCGATCGATACTCAGCTGGATGAGGCGCTCGACCGCGTGCGGGAAAAGACCTCCACCCACGCGCGCCAGCTGGATCTCTTCCGCCAGCAGATTTCCGTGGCGGAATCCAATATTCAGGCCGCGGAGGACCTCATTTCCTCCCGCGGACGCATCATCGGCTCGGGAGCACGCACCGCGCTTGCCGACGCCAAACGTCTCCACGCCCAAGCCCTCCACACTGAGCGCAGCGATATTCGCGCCGCGCTGCAGTCCTCCCGCGAAGCGGTGGCCGCCGCCCAGGCGGCGCTGCAGCGCGCCAAGAATGACATCGACGAGCACCGTCGCCGCCAGCAGCGGCAGCAGATGGGCAATGCGGCCGGCAATATCGTCACTGGCATGGTCCTTGGCCAGATGCTCGGCGGCGGCCGCGGCTTCGGCGGTGGTTTCGGAGGCGGCGGCTTCGGTGGAGGCAGCTTTGGCGGCGGAGACTTCGGCGGCGGTGGCGGAGGCGGCTTCCGCGGCGGCTCCTTCTAACAGCGCAACGCCCACCCCGCCTCACTCCGTGGGCGGCGCCTTCGTTGATTGCGCCGAACTAGGTGCGCAGGGTGCGCGGGGTGGCGTCGAGAAGCGCGCAGGCGTAGCTCAAGAAAATGGCGTCTAGCTCGGGCAGTTCGCCCACGCTCACGCGCAGGCCCGCGCCGGCCGGCGCGGTGTGCGCGACCTCGACGCCGGTGCCGCGGGCCACGATGCGGCGCTCGCGGCGGAATGGATTGCGTCGCTCCAGCAGGTACTCGCGCTCCCCGCAGACCGCACGCAGGCGGGTGACGGTAATCCCGGCCTGGGAGACCGCGAATTCCTCGCCCGCGCCCGCCGCGGTCTGCGCGCGCAGGAAAAAGCGCGGGGAGGAGGAATCCAGCGAGGATTCTAGGGAAAGGTGCTCTCCTCCCGCGGTGGTGAGCTCACCATCGCGCACGGAAGCCAGTTGCTCCCCTGCGGCGTTGGTGAGCACGTCCGCGCGCCAAGCCCACTGCACAGTCATTAGAAGATGAAAAGCGCGAAGATGGCAACAATGGATGCTAGGACCAAGGTAATGATCCAAGCCCAGGCTTTGCCTTGGGTGTTAGCGTCCAGGATGACGCGAGTAAACCAGCTCAAACCGGCAATCTCGGCGGTGGTCAGGCCTTCGGCATCGTGCTCGAATTCGAGGATGGACTTGCGCACGCCGGAGTTTCGCGCGGAGAACTGCCCTACCTTTTCATCATCGACATCATCGATGATCCAGTCGCCGCTGTTTTCATTGATGAAGTGAAAAGTGCGGCCGTTGAGCGATGCCTCTAGGCACTTATCGCGGCCGGGGCGGCCGGCGAGGCGGTAGATGGAGCCGTCGGCAAGCGTGGCAGAGGCGCCTAGATCGCTGACCTCAGTGCGCCAGAAGTGGCCGTCCACCTCCGCGGAATGCTCCGAGAATACGCCCAACTGCTCCGGGCCATCCTCGGCCAAGAGCACGGGTTTTGCGCGGTCAGAGCGATCCCAGCTGGTGTAATGCATCCTTAGCACCCAATCAGGCGAGCAGCGAGGTAGGCCTCGAGGTCATCGAGCTTCACGCGCTCCTGCTCCATGGTGTCGCGCTCGCGCACGGTCACGGCGTCATCATCGAGGGTGTCGAAGTCGAAGGTGACGCAGAACGGGGTACCGATCTCATCCTGGCGGCGGTAGCGGCGGCCGATGGCACCGGAGACATCGAAGTCCACGTTCCAGTGAGCGCGCAGCTTATCGGCCAGCTTGCGGGCAGGCTCAGAAAGTTCTTCCTTCTTCGACAGCGGAAGTACGGCTACCTTGATCGGCGCCAGGCGGCGGTCCAGGCGCAGAACCACGCGCTTATCAGTGCCGCCCTTGGCGTTGGGAGCTTCTTCCTCATCGTAGGCATCAACCAGGAAGGCCATCATGGAGCGGCCCAGGCCGGCGGCCGGCTCGATGACGTACGGGATCCAGCGCTCGTCATTGGCCTGGTCGTAGTAGGACAGGTCCTCGCCCGAGCCCTTGGCGTGTACGGACAGGTCATAGTCCGTGCGGTTGGCCACGCCTTCCAGCTCGCCCCACTTGGAGCCCTTGAAGCCAAAGGCGTACTCAACGTCCACGGTGCGCTTGGAGTAGTGGGAGAGCTTTTCCTTCGGGTGCTCGTATAGGCGCAGGTTTTCTTCCTTGATGCCGAGGTCGACGTACCAGTTGTAGCGGTCATCGATCCAGTACTGGTGCCACTCTTCATCCTCGCCCGGCTTAACGAAGAACTCCATCTCCATCTGCTCGAACTCGCGGGTGCGGAAGATGAAGTTGCCCGGGGTAATTTCATTGCGGAAGGACTTGCCAATATTCGCAATACCAAACGGCGGCTTCATGCGCGAGGAGGTCATCACGTTCTTGAAGTTAACGAAGATGCCCTGTGCGGTCTCCGGGCGCAGGTAGTGCAGGCCCTGCTCGTCGTCTACTGGGCCCAAGAAGGTCTTGAGCAGGCCAGAGAATGCCTTCGGCTCGGTCCAGTCGCCCGGCTGGCCGGTTTCCGGGTCATTGATATCTGCCAGGCCGTTTTCCGGCTCGTGGCCGTGCTTTTCCTCATAAGCTTCAATGAGGTGGTCGGCGCGGTAGCGCTTACCAGTGTGGCGGGATTCCACCAGCGGGTCAGAGAAAACTTCAACGTGGCCGGAGGATACCCAGACCTGGCGCGGCTGGATGACGGAGGTATCTACACCCACAACGTCCGCGCGGGACTGGACCATGTGGCGCCACCACTGGCGCTTGATGTTTTCCTTGAGCTCTACACCAAGAGGGCCGTAGTCCCACGCGGAGCGGGAACCGCCGTAAATTTCACCTGCCTGGTAGACCAAGCCGCGGCGCTTACACAGGTTTACAACGGTATCGATGACGGATGCCATAAGTTTTCGGACTCCTCTGGTAGGGGACAGTCTTGACAATCTCGTTCAGTCTAACCCGTAGCACTCTCCTGCGGTGGGATTGGGGCATGAATTTAATTTGAAATATATACGAGCTATTGCACACATCGGGTAATATAAGGGTGCCCGACAGGTAATAGTTATTTAATTGAAGGTGACATTCCCTATGACGACCACTGATACGGCGATTAATAGCTCTGCGGCCGCCGGCGTGATCGCTGCCCTCGATTCGCCCCTACGCATTGCCATCATCTCCCGCCTGGCCGAGCGCGATCACTTCGTGCACGAGCTAGTTAAGGCCACCGGCAAGTCCCAGCCGCTTATTAGCCAGCACCTGCGCGTGCTCAAGCAGGCGGGCATTGTTGATTCCGAGCGCAGCGGCCGCGAGGTAACTTACTCGCTCATTGCCCCACGAGTTTTGGACTTGCTTGCCGACGCCGCAAGGATCGCCTCCTAGCCCACCCCTTCGCCGCGCATATAAAGCCGCCTGAGCATGCAGTTGTTGAAAAAGAATTGATAATATTATGGTCATGGCTTTACACGACAGTATTCCCAAACTAGGAGCGCGCAATACCAAGCAGCGCACCGCAGTCGTCGAAGTGCTGCGGGACATGGAGAAATTCGCCTCCGCCAAGGAGATCTATCACGAGCTCCAGGAGCGCGAGGAAAAGGTGGGCCTGACAACCGTGTACCGCACCCTGCAGTCCCTGACCGATATCGATGCAGTGGACGCACTCCACATGCCCAATGGCGAAACCCTTTATCGCCACTGCGAGACCGACGCCCATCACCACCACTTGGTGTGCACCAAGTGTGGCCGCACCGAGGAGATCGACGGTGGGCCCATTGAAAAGTGGGCAACCTCCGTGGCCGCGGACTACGGCTTCGAGCTCACCGGTCACGACGCCGAAGTCTTCGGCATCTGCAGCGACTGCGCCGCTTCCGCTTAAGCATCCTCACTCCGCCTAGCGAAGCCGCTCCTCCCCTAGCCCCAGTCTCTCCCCCAGAGCCTGGGGTTTTCTTGTGCGGCACTCAGTGGCAACGCGTCACGCCACTTTTCTTGGTCAATCGAGAATATTTTCCTCCCTGAGATATTAACGCACACCGCTTTGGTGCTTCGCCTTACTTCTTAACGCCACCGAAACGGCGGTCGCGCCGCGCGTATTCCTCGATGGCCGCAAAGAGATCCTCGGGAGTGAAATCTGGGAAGAGCTTATCCTGGTAAATCATCTCCGCATACGCGGACTGCCACAACAGGAAGTTCGAGGTGCGCTTCTCCCCGGACGGGCGCAGGAAGAGATCCACATCCGGCATGCCCGGATCATAGAGATGCTGCGCGATGGTTTCTTCCTTAATATCGCGCGGGTTGAGCTCGCCGGCTGCAACCTGCTTGGCGATGTCCCGGAAACCATCCACCAGCTCTGCCCTACCGCCGTAGTTCACGCACATGGCCAAGGTCATCTTGGTGTTATCCTTGGTCAGCTCTTGGGCAGCCTCAAGCTCCTTAATCACTGAGCGCCATAGGCGCGGGCGGCGCCCAGCCCACACCACGCGCACGCCGCGCTCATTGAGCCACTCACGCTGGCGGCGCAGCACATCGCGGTTAAAGCCCATAAGGAAGCGGACCTCCTCGGGGCTGCGGCGCCAATTCTCGGTGGAGAACGCGTAGGCAGAAAGGTAAGGAACGCCGGCGGCAAGGCAGGCATCGACGACGTCAAGAAGCACGGCTTCGCCGCGCCTATGCCCCTCGGTGCGCTTCATGCCTTTTTCTTGAGCCCAGCGGCCATTGCCGTCCATGACCAGCGCGATATGGCGAGGCATGAACTCGTCCGGGATATTCGGCGGGGTCAAAGTGCGGTTCGGATCTGGCGTAATCACGGGCTATATTCTACTGCTCCATAACCTGCAATGCGGAAACATTGCGCTCCATGTGCCACTGCAGGTGCGCCCGCGCTAGGCGATGCCCCTCCTGCTTTTGGGCATTCGTGGGATTCGTCGGATAATTATGCTCTAAAAGCCACAGGTGATGTAGGGTCTCCGGATCCACCTCCGCGGCACCCGGAGGCCGGCATTCGTGGCACGCCGCCCCACCAACTGCCGGATGAAAGGCGTGGTGTGGACCTGGCCGGTTGCACTGGGCACAGTTAAAGAGGCTCGGCGCCCAACCGGCATGCGCCATTGCCTGCAGCAAAAAGGCATCCAACGTCATGGTTGGGTCCGCGGTTTGCAGCCGCCCCAAAGTCGCGGTAACGGATTCGTAGAGGTAGGGGTCATGGGCGGCGTCGGCGAACGCAAGGCGCTCGGCTGACTCCAGCACCGCGCAGGCTGCCGTGTAGCGCTCATAGTCCTCGATGAGGCGCGCGCCAAAGTAATCCACCGTATCCGCTTGGGAAATGGTGGCTAGATTTTTGCCCACATACAGCTGGACATCAAGGTTGACGAAGAGCTGCAGGCGCGAGCCAAAGCGCGACTTGGCGCGTCGCACACCCTTGGCCACCGCGCGCACAAGGCCGTGATCGCGGGTGAGCAGGACAATGACGCGATCGGCCTCGCCAAAATCGTAGGTTCGAATGACCACTGCGCGGTCACGATAGTTCTCGCGCATATCTGCTTAGAAACCGAGCCTGCCCAGTGACTTCGGGTCAGACTGCCAATTTTTCAACACTTTAATGCGCAAGTCTAGGTAGACGTTCTGGCCCAGCAGCTGAATTATTTCCTTGCGGGCATTGCCCACAATGCGGCGGAACCGCAAACCATCCTTGCCCTCAATAATGCGCTTTTGGCCAGGCCGCTCCAAATACAAAATGGCGTGGATATCCAATACCCCCTCGCGGGTGCGCGATGGCAGCATCTCGTCTACTTGTACTGCCACCGAGTGCGGCAGTTCCGCCTTCAAGCCGGATAATGCGGCCTCACGAATGAGTTCCTCGATGCGCTTTTCCTGGCCCTCATCAGTGATGTGATCATCCGGGTAGAACTTCGGGCCTTCTGGCAGGTGATCCACGATAACCTGCACGAGCTCATCGAGCTGCACACCTTCCTTGGAGGACACCGGAATGACTACCGCATTCGGATCATCTTGGGTAAGTAGCTCGTGCAGGGCCAGAAGCTGGGCACCTACTTGGTCCTTGCTGGCCTTATCCAGCTTGGTGACGATGCCGATAATCGGCGTCTTCGGCGCAATGGAGCGCACGTTTTCCAAAATCCAGCGGTCACCCGGGCCGATTTTCTCATCGGCCGGAATGGTCAAGCCGATAACATCCACATCGGCATAGGTATCCTTGACTACCTCGTTAAGGCGCTCGCCCAACAGGGTGCGTGGGCGGTGCAGGCCCGGCGTATCCACGACGATAACTTGGGCGTCTTCGCGGTGTACCAAGCCACGGATGGTGTGGCGGGTGGTCTCCGGCTGGTCGGCTGTGATCGCAATCTTTTGGCCTACCAGGGCATTGGTCAGCGTCGATTTACCGGTATTCGGGCGGCCGACAAAGGACACGAAGCCGGAACGGAATCCCTCAGGAGTATCGGTGTACTGCGAATAATCAAGCGGGGCGGCCGCATTCTCGGCGTCTTCCGGCACGGCATCATCAGGGTCTTCCGGAAGACCCTCGAATGCCGCATCAAACTGTGCATCAAAATCAGAACTCATTACCCGCAATAATAGCCCACAGAGTCAAGATCTCCGATTAGTTCACGGTCAAATCGCACCGGTGACACGACATAGCGCTAATCTGTGAAGAAACCTCTCTTCCCAGCACACACCGTGCTCACTCTCCGAAAGGCCCCTTCATGCCCCGCAAGTCCCCTGCCCTATTTGTGGGCGTTGCACTCACTCTCTTCCTCTCCGCGTGCTCTTCGCCCGATTCTGAAACATCACCGGAGACGAGCGCTACCTCTTCGACGACCTCTTCTTCGACCGCCACCAGTTCTTCGAGTACGGCCTCTTCTGCCGCTACCAGCAGCAGCGAAGAGAGCGTGGCTGAAAAACCTGCACATAGCGTTGCTCCCGAGCCGGAAACCCAGGCCGAGGCTGCGGCTGCGGAGCCGGAGTTACTGTATTGCGATCCAGGAAACCTGACCATCATCGGTACATTTTCTGACGGCACGGAAAGGCCCACAGAGCTATGCGACACCCCCGCTCATCGCCGATCTGTACGTGCAGAAGGAGTGTGCGGCAGTCTAGACGGCCGGTATAAGTACCCCGAGGAATGGGCTGAACTGTGCAATGGAGGCCTTCCACCGTCAGATTCAGATTCGTTTAATGACTATGGCGACGTAGATGCTGGGTACACACCAGAGTATGACGCTGTGTTAGATACTCCAGCCTTTGCCGATACAGGTGCCGTAGAAGGCTAAGAGTATTAGCAGGTAAAAGACCGCACGCTGAACAACGTCAAAGCCCCGCGCCCGTCGAAACGGGTGCAGGGCTTGCGGCTAGATTAGTAAAGCTTACTTAAACTCGTCCGGCAGCGGGCCAAGCTGCGGGCCGTCTGGGTAGTACTTCCAGCCGTCCTTGATGCGGACGTCGTCAGCCCAAGGGAGCTTGTATTCGCCCTTGGCCAGGTCCTCGACCCAGGTGAGATAGTTTTCGGTCTTGCCGCCGGGGTAGCCAACGTACCCGCGGTTGCCCAGGTTGAAGATGTTGTTTTCAAGGCCCCAATTGATGCGCGCCTTGTCGGCCAATTCTGGGAAGATTTCGGCGGTGACGATTTCACCCGGGTTGCGGTGCCCCTCAGAAATCATGTGGCCATCGTAATTGCAGATATTGCCTTCACCGAAGTAGTAGAAGGTGTTGTCATAGCCAGCCAGGTTCACCGAAGCGGTAAACATCAGGTTCTGGAAGGCATTGGTCTTATTGGTCATGATCCACTGATCCTGGGGCTGCGTGGAGTAACCAGAAATTCGGATATAAACATTGGCACCCTTGTATGCGGCTTCGCGTGCCAGCTCAGGGAACATACCGTCGTGGCAGATATTCACTGCAAGCTTGGAGCCCTTGGGGCCGTCGCAAACCGGCATACCCAAATCGCCCGGATACCAAGGCTCGATGGGAGTCCATGGCTGGAGCTTGCGGTAGTGCAGCGCAATTTCGCCATCGGAGTTGATGATGATCGCGGTATTAAATGGCGGCTTTCCTTCCTCATGGTTGGGCTCCATGATGGAGAAGACGCCCCAAATGTTATTTTCCTTACAAGCCTGCTTGAACTGATCTACCTTGGGATCATCGAGACCAATGAGGAATTCATCATAAGACCAAATCTTGGTATTGAGACCGGAGGAAGAATATTCCGGGAAGACAATGAGGTCAAGATCTGGATAACCCGCCTTGGTGGAGGCAACCATGCGGCAGATTTCATCCACGCTGGCTTGGACGTCCTCTGGGGTGTTAACCACGGGGACGGGGTACTGAATGAGGGCCATCAAAAGGCCGTCGGGGGATGCACTGATGCTACCAGTACTAGACATTGGAGCTCCTATCGCAAACCGAAGTATGTGACGACGACCATATTACTGAAAATTTAGGATTACATCACAACTCTAATCTGGAGGAATGGTCTCGTATTTGAGACCGGCTTGAAGTCAACGGGAAACCGCAAAGAGCAGTCCTCGAAAATGAACGGAGCAAAACAAAAGAACCGAGCGAGGAAAGCTTCCCCGGCTCGGTTGGAGTTCTACTGGCCTAGTACAAGCGGTACCGTTAGAACTTAGAGCTCCTCCGCGTGGAACTGCATACGCGGATGTGCGAATACATCCTGGGACTGGATGAGCTGAAGCTCGGCAGTCTCGGCCTCATAGGTGTTTTCTAGCAGGTCGTAGACGGAAGAGGCAGTGCGGCGCAGAGACTCATTGACGTCGCTGGTCTCGGTGTAGTGGCCGGTAAACAAAGCGGCGGTAACGTCGCCGGAGCCGTTGCGCTTAAACGGCAATAGTGGCGTGGATACCAGGAAGGCGCGCTCGCCGTCGACGGCGAGCATCTCGATCTGGTCCTCTGGGGTTTCGGGACGCTTAACGGAAGTAACCAGAACGGTCTTTGGGCCGATTTCCTGAGCCTTCTTCACCGCGGCGAGGGTTTGATCAAGGGTGCCGACCTCGGAATCGGTGAGGTAGCCCAGCTCAAATTGATTGGGGGTGATGATATCGGCAACGGGTACGACGCGATCGCGCAGCAGTGGCGGGATCTCATCGGAAACGAAGCAGCCAGACTTAGCGTTGCCCATCACCGGATCACAGGCGTAGAGGGCCTTTGGGTTAGCTGCCTTGATGCGGCGGACGGTTTCCACGATGGCGTCGGCAATGTCGGCGCCGCCCTGGTAGCCAGAAAGAATGGCGTCGATCTGCGGGAAGGCACCGCGCTTTTCAATGCCATCAATAATGGAGGTGACATCGCTGGCCGGAATCATCGGCCCGCCCCAGTCACCGTAGCCAGTGTGGTTGGAGAAATTCACCGTGTGAACCGGCCAAACCTCGTGGCCAGCGCGCTGCAGAGGGAAGACGGCCGCGGAGTTGCCAACGTGGCCGTAGGTGACGTGGGACTGGATGGAAAGGATAGTCATAAGTGTCCATTGTGCTACGCGGCGCACGCGCCCACAAAAGAAACCGAAAAATTATTCTTCCGGGCGATCTTGTGGTTCCCCCACCGCAGGTATGCCCCCACCAGGAACCTGCTTGTCCAGGTTGGCGCGCTCAGCGGCGTCGGGAAAAGCCTTCGGACCAGAAGGCTTGGGCTGATAAGAAACGCCGCGCTCGGCCACATCGTCATACCAATCCGCGAGCAGCTCGTTTTGGCGGCCGAACATTTCCTTTTCCTCGGCCGGAGTGGAGTGGTCATAGCCCAATAGGTGCAGGCAGCCGTGCACGGTGAGCAGGGCGAGCTCGTGGCCCAGGGAGTGTCCGGCGGCTTCTGCTTGGCGCAAAGCAAATTCGGGGCACAGCACAATATCGCCCAACATGGCTGGGCCTGGATCGGCGGCATCGGGACGGCCGCCACCAGCAATGGCACCGGGGGTGAGCTCATCCATGGGGAAGCTCATGACATCGGTGGGGCCCTCCAGATCCATCCAGCGCACGTGGAGATCCTCAATGGTCTTCAAATCCACACAGGTAATCGTGCACTCGGCATCGGGGTTGATGTCCATGGCGCCGAAAGCAAAAGAGGCGACGTCAATCAGCATCTCCTCATTGACGCCTTCGAAGCCGGATTCATTGAGAAACTCGATACTCATTCCATTCCCTCGTATTCTGCGGCTTTCTTATTATCAAAGGTCTCATACGCATTGACAATGCGCCCCACCAGTTGGTGGCGAACCACGTCTTTGGAACCCAAGTCCGCGAAGTGAATATCATCCACGTTGCGCAGGATGCGGCGGACGATGCGCAGGCCGGAGACCTGGCCATGTGGGAGATCCACCTGGGAGACATCGCCGGTGACCACGATCTTGGAGCCAAAACCTAGACGGGTAAGGAACATTTTCATCTGCGCGGGCGTGGTGTTTTGGGCCTCGTCAAGTATGACAAAGGCATCGTTCAACGTGCGGCCGCGCATATAAGCCAGCGGGGCAACCTCAATGATGCCAGCTTCCATGAGCTTTGGGATCATCTCTGGGTCGAGCATGTCCCGCAGGGCGTCGTAAAGCGGGCGCAGATACGGGTCAATCTTGTCATTGAGCGTGCCCGGCAAAAAGCCCAGCTTCTCCCCTGCCTCCACGGCTGGGCGGGTAAGGATGATGCGCGAGACTTGCTTGGTCTGCAGCGCCTGCACCGCCTTGGCTACCGCGAGGTAGGTCTTACCGGAGCCGGCTGGTCCGATACCAAAGACCACTGTATTATCGTCGATGGCCTGCACGTATTCAGACTGGCCCACCGTCTTCGGGCGAATAGCCTTGCCGCGGCGCTTGACGATGTCCGCCGCCAGCGCCGCCGAAACCGACTGCGGCGCCTCTACCGCCACCATGTCCATGGTGTGCTTGACCGTATCGGTGGATACGGCGTGGCCGCGGCGAGCGATGGCTTCGAGCTCGTCGAGGATCTTGACGGCGCGGGCTACCTCATAATCGGGACCGGTGATAGTAACGACATTGCCGCGGGCAAAAAGGTCCGCATCCAGGCGGTTATTGAGCACGCGCAAGTTATCGTCCGCGCTACCCAGCACGCTGCTAACGTAGGCGGAATCTAGCTCACATTTCTTCGTGATGATAGGCACGTGCTTTAGGCTACCAGCGCCTGCTATCAGCGCCTGCTACCACCGCTGGGTGCGCATGCCGATAGCCGCTAGCGCCACCATTGCCGCGCTGGCTGTGCGCAGCACTTCCGGGCCGAGCTTGATAGGCGTTGCGCCGGCCTCCTTGAGGCGATCGAGCTCAGCGTCGCCGATGCCGCCTTCGGGGCCTACAAACACCACGACATCATCTGCTAGCGGCACGTCTTTGATAGAAGCAGTAGCTTCCTCATGCAGGACGAGCACGGTGGGTGCAGCCGCCGCATCACCGGCGGCACGGTCGCGCCTGAGTTCTTGGACGAGCTGCGGGGTGGTCAGCGGGCCGCGCACCTGCGGGATGCGGGCGCGGCGGGATTGCTTGGCCGCAGAATCTGCGGCCGCCTGCCACTTGGCCACCGCTTTGGGTGCCTTCTTGCCGTCCCATTTAGCCACGCAGCGGTCTGCCTGCCAGGCGATAATCTCATCGGCGCCGGCTTGGGTGGCCAGATCCACGGCGAGCTCGGCTCGCTCGGATTTCGGGATGGCCTGTACCACGGTCACCCGCGGGATGGGCTCAGGCGTGGTGGCGATGGACTCGACCATTCCCTCCAGGGAGTCCTTGCCCGTGGCGGCGGTGATGGTGAGGGTGAGGCGGATACCGGTGCCGTCGATAAGCTCGAGGCGCTCGCCCTCCCCCATACGCTTGACCGTCACGGCGTGGCGGGCCTCCGGTCCGGAAAAGCTGAAGGCCTCGCCGGTGCGCGCGGTGGAAAGGTCCGGGTGGATGAAGACGGGCAGCGACATTAGCGGCGGAACTTATCGCGGATGCGGCTGAAGAAGGATTCCTCCTGTCCATCGCCGGTGGTGCGCACGCGCGCGCCCTCGTCGCGGGAGTTGCGGATCTTCTCCAGGGACTCGCGGGTCTTGCGGTCCAGGTCCTTGGGCACAACGACGTCCACGTGGGCAAAGAGGTTGCCATAGCCATCGGTGCGCAAGCGCGGCATGCCGGCACCGTCCACCTTGATGGATTCGCCCGGCTGGGTGCCCGGCTCAATATCGATGGTGAGCTCTTCGCCATTGAGCTGGTCGATGGTGAAGTTGGTGCCCAGTGCGGCATCGATCATCGGCACGCGGACGGTGAGGTTCAAGTCATCGGCATTGCGCTGGAAGACGGGATGTTCCTCCGTATGGACCTCAACATAGAGGTCACCGGCCGGACCGCCGCCGTGGCCGACCTCACCCTGGGACGCCATGCGGATGCGCATGCCGTCATTGATGCCGGCCGGGATATTAACGGTAATATCGCGGCGCTTCTTCACGCGGCCATCGCCAGCGCAGTGATTGCATGGATCGGTAATGACCTCGCCAAAGCCCTGGCACTTCGGGCACGGGCGGGTGGTCATCACGTTGCCCAAGAAGCTGCGCTGCATCTCCTGGATTTCGCCCATGCCATTGCAATTATCGCAGGTAACCGGCTTGGACTTGGACTCAGAGCCGGTGCCGCCGCAGCTATCACACAGCACGGCGGTATCCACGGTGACCTTCTTCTTCAGGCCGGTATAGGCCTCTTCCAAGGTGATGCGGGTGCGCAGCAGGGCATCATTGCCCGGCTGGACGCGGGACTTCGGGCCGCGGGAGCCACCAGCACCGCCGCCGAAGAACTCGGCGAAGATATCGCCGAGGCCGCCGCCACCGAAGCCGCCAAAACCACCCGCGCCGGCACCGGCGCCACCGCCGCCCTGTTCCATGGGGTCGCCGCCCATGTCCACAATCTGGCGTTTTTGCGGATCCAGCAGGACCTCCTGGGCCAGCGCGGCATCGCGGAACTTTTCAGCCGCGGTTTCATCATCCGGGTTTAGATCCGGGTGATACTTGCGGGCCATTTTGCGGTAGGCCTTCTTAATCTCCTGGTCAGTTGCGTTTTTATCAACACCGAGGATGCCGTAATAGTCACGAGCCACTGTAAGAGATATTCCTTCTAAATCGTCTTGTTGGGGTTAACTTGAAAAAATAATGCGCGGCCAGCTAGTTTACTCGCACTGCTCGCCGGCCAAAATTTCGCTCACATACCGTGCAACAGCAGAGACCTTAGAGATTGTTCCCGAGTAATCCATAAAGGTAGGCCCCACCACGCCAAGGCCGCCGAGCGTGGCCACCTCATCGCCGGTGCCGAGGCCATAGCCCGTGGCCACAACGGAGGCTTGGCGCAACTGGTCTTCTTCGTTTTCCTCGCCGATGACAACGGAGACGTTGCCTAGATCCGGCACGCGGGCAAGCAGCTTGAGGACGACGACTTGTTCTTCCAACGCCTCAATAATCTTGGGCAAACCTTCCGGGAACTCGCGGGCCACGCGTGTCAGGTTGGAAGCACCGGCCATAATAAGCCGGTCGGAAGGCTGCTCCACTAGGGTCTCGATGAGCGTGGTGGCCACCTTGAGCACATGGTGGCGGATATCCAAGGGAGCGTCATCGACGAGGTGGGCAAGTTCCACGGAGGCGTCGCTAAGCGTCTTGCCCACTAGCGCACTATTGACGATGTCGCGCAGGCGAAAGGTCTGATCCTGGTCAATAATTTCATCGAGCTCCACGTTGCGCTGGTCCACGCGGCCGTTATCGGTAATAAGCACCAGCAGCAGGCGCACCGAGGACAGCGCCACAACCTCGCAGTGCTTAACACGCGAGACCTTGAGGTTGGGCAGCTGGACGACGGCCGCCTGCTTTGTCACCTGCGCCAATAGCTGCACCGAGCGACGCAGTACGTCCTCCAAGTCCACGCCGCCTTCCAAAAAACTGAGCATCGCGCGGCGCTCCGGGGCTGAAAGCGGCTTGACCTCATGGAGGGAGTCAACAAAGTGGCGGTAGCCCTGCTGGGTGGGCACGCGGCCGGAGCTGGCGTGCTGCTGGGAGATTAGCCCCTGCGATTCCAGCACTGCCATGTCGTTGCGGATAGTGGCCGAGGATACGCCCAACTGGTAGCGCTCCAGCAGCGTTTTGGAACCGACCGGTTCTTGGGAGGCAATATAGTCCGCCACGATGGCGCGCAGGACTTCCTTGCGACGAGCATCGGTTGAGGTAGACACTTTGTCACTCCTATTCGCTTGGCTCTTTCACGTGCTTTCGAGTGTAGACGGGACGAAGATTAGGTTTCTTCCGCGACGAGGAGATCGGTGATGATGCCATCGGCCAGCAAGCGGCCGGGCTTGGTTATACGTATGCGTTCGCCGGCGCGCTCGAGCAGGCCGCGGCCGATGAAACGCTCGAGGGCGGGAGCGGCGTGGGCATCGAGCCAGGTCTCCGGGATGCCTTCGCGTAGGCGCAGGCCAAGCATGATCTTTTCCATGTGGCGGTCGGCCTCAGTGAGGGTTTCGGTTTCCTTAATGGGCAGCTCGCCGCGGCCAAGGGCGTCGATATAGCGCGAGGGGTGCTTGACGTTAAAGAAACGCTCGTTGCCTAAGTGCGAGTGGGCGCCGGGGCCTGCGCCCCACCAATTGCCGTCTACCCAGTAGATGCGGTTATGCTCGCACTCGCCGCCGGGCTTAGACCAATTGGAGACCTCGTACCACTCAAAACCTTCCGCTTCGAGGGTGGTTGAAATCATCTCGTAGCGCCGAGCCAGCACGTCCTCATCAGGCGCGGGCAAGATGCCTTTGTTGACTTTGCGGGCCATGCGGGTGCCATCTTCCACGATGAGCGAGTAAGCGCTGACGTGGTCCACACCGGTCTCCAATACGCGGTCTAGCGTTTCGCGCACATTGTCATCCGTTTCGGTGGGCGTGCCATAAATCATGTCTAGGTTGACGTGCTCGAAGTCAGCGGCCCGGGCCTCGCGAGCGGCATCGAAGGCGCGGCCGGGGGTGTGGGCACGCTCTAGAACCTGAAGGACGCCGGGAGATGCGGACTGCATGCCGAGGCTGATGCGGGTGTAGCCGGCGTCGGCAAGCTGGGCAAAATACTCCGGTGAGGTGGACTCCGGGTTGGATTCGGTGGTGACCTCCGCCCCGGGCGCCAAGCCGAAGGTGGAACGGACGGTATTAAGGATGCGGGCAAGGCCCCGCCCTCCCAGCAAGGAAGGCGTGCCGCCGCCGATAAAGACAGTCTCGGCCGGCCGCCCCACCCGCGCGGCCGCCAACTCCAACTCGCGGTCCAAAGCATCCAGATAGGGCCCGGTGAGATCGCGCGGGCTGCCTAACTCGCCTGGAGTATAGGTATTGAAATCGCAATAGCCACAGCGAGTGGCACAGAAGGGAACGTGAATATACAGCCCGAAGGGTTCAGTCATGGATAAAACCCTAATAGGACGGGAACAAAATGGCCGAAAGCGGGGTTAAGCATGTAGTATATTTGCATCTTCCCAAGTAGAAAGGCATCCTCAGTGGAACCTCCGAGTCGATGTCCCTACCACCTTCTAGGCGGTGGGGAGTAAATCATGTTATCGGCTATTTTGATGATACTGGCCGGATTCGTAGTCATTGGCCTCATCATCGTCGCGAACGCATACTTCGTGGCCCAAGAATTTTCCTTTATGTCCGTGGACCGCACGCAGCTACGGACTCAGGCTGCTGAGGGGGATAAAACAGCCCAACGCGCGTTGGCCATTACCCAGCAGACCTCGTTCATGCTCTCCGGCGCACAGCTTGGTATTACGATTACCGGCCTGCTCATCGGCTATGTAGCAGAACCCCTCGTAGGCCAGGGACTAGGTACCCTGCTCGGCGGCGTCGGTGTTCCCTCCGCGGTATCTGTCACCGTGGGCACCATCGCGGCACTGTTCATCTCCACGATTGCAACGATGCTCTTCGCGGAGCTCTTCCCCAAGAACTACACCATCGCTGCCCCCATGAAGACGGCGCGCTGGCTGGCCGCTTCCACGCAAATTTACCTACGCCTTTTCGGCTGGCTCATCCACTTTTTTGAGTATTCTTCCAATGCCATCCTCAAGGTCTTTGGCATTGAACCGGTAGAAGACGTGGACTCCTCCGCCACCGCCGATGACTTGGAGTCCATCGTGGATTCCTCCCATGAGGCCGGCGATTTGGATGAGAATACTTATATGGTGCTCGACCGCCTGCTGGACTTCCCTGAGCACGACGTAGAGCATGCCATGATTCCGCGCTCCCGCGTGGACGTCATTGACCCAGACACCACCCTCGGCGAGGTCCGCGAGATGATGTCTTCCGACCACACCCGCTACCCCGTCATCGATGACGAACATAACCCGGTGGGCGTGGTGCATCTTATCGACGTCCTGGGAAGCGACCTTCCCGCCGCCACCAAGGCCACCAGCATCATGCAGGAACCCGTGGTGGTCCCTGAACTGATGCCGCTTCCAGATGTGGTGGTGGAGCTGCGCGATAGCGAGCAAAAGATGGCCTGTGTTATCGATGAATACGGTGGCTTCGTAGGCATCGTGACCATGGAGGACTTGGCCGAGGAAATCTTGGGCGATGTCACCGATGAGCACGATATCGAAGAAACCGAGGAAATCACCGAGCAGGATGACTCCCACTGGTTGGTCGACGGCGATACGCCGATTGATGAGATCGAGCGCGCCATCGGCCACGACCTGCCCGAGGGCGACTTCGAGACCGCCGCCGGCCTGGTCATTGCCCACTCTGGTTCGCTGCCTGAGGTAGGCGAGGAACACACCATCCAGCTCGAGGCTGAGCCCGATGACTGGGTGGACCACGATGAGGCGCCCGTTCGCTCCATCCGCCTGCGGGTGCAAGAGGTGGACCGCCACGTGCCGTCCGTCCTTGCCATCGAGCTGGTGGAGGATTATTCCGACCGCTCCGATGATGACGCGGATAAAAAGGAGGACGCATAATGACTGAATCTTGGTGGTTTAACCTCCTCGTTACCCTGCTTATCATCGCTGCATCCGGCTTCTTTGTGATTATCGAGTTCTCCTTGATGGGTGCTCGCCGCAACCGCTTGGAAGAGGATGCGGAAAACTCCCACACCGCGCGTGCCGGTCTGCGCTCGCTCAACGAGCTGACCATCATGCTCGCCGGCGCACAGTTGGGCATTACCGCCGCCACCTTCGTGCTGGGCGCAGTGACCAAACCGTGGGTACATCACCTGCTCATGGCGCCTCTGGAGGCCGCGGGACTACCGCTGGGCATTGCCGACGTCGTCAGCTTCCTCCTCGCGCTCTTCGTAGTCACCTTCCTTCACCTTGTGCTAGGTGAAATGGCGCCGAAGTCCTGGGCAATTACCCACCCGGAAACCGCCCTACAGGTCATCGCCGTTCCCGCACGCGGCTTCGTGTGGATCTTCCGCCCGCTGCTGAAGTGGATAAACAGCATGGCCAATAAGATGGTGTCCATGGCTGGCGAAGAGCCCGTCGACCGTGCCGGGGCGGCAGGCTATGATGCCGAGACCCTGCGCACCTTGGTCGAGCACTCCCGCGAAACCGGCGCTTTAGACGATGAGTCCGCCAACCAGATTTCCGATGTCATCGAGTTGGAAAACTCCACCGTTGGCGCCATGGCTCGCGCTCACGGCTCGGAGGTAGTGCCCCTGCCTTCCGACGCCACCGTGGCCGACCTCCAGGACCTCGTCGTGCGCAAGAACATCATGCGCGTGCTGGTCTTTCCCAAGGACTCCCGCGTTCCCCGCGTCGTCCACGTGCGCGATACCTTGCTGGCAGACCCAGAGACCCCAGTCCTCGAGTTCTCCCGCCCCGCGCTATCCGTATCTTCTTCCACCACCGTGCAAAAGACCTTGGATCATATGCGAGCCCGCAACGAGCAGCTTGTCATGGTGGGCAAGGCCGATAAGGACAATGCCGTGTGGATCCTCACCTGGGATGACATCATGGGCCAGCTGTGGCCGCAGATTACCGAGCAACTAGACAAGGTCACCCCTCCCCCAGCCGTCTAGTTTCTGCTGCTTTCCCGCCCGTGTCCCGCTTCATCTTGGCGGGCACGGGCTTTTCTGTTTTCCTGCCCTCGCTTTTCATGCCTGCGCGCAAGTGCAATCTATCCGACTGTGGACAACTACGGCCGATACTTATCCCACCTGCCACATTGCCCACTTGCTCATCTAGCCGCCTCGTTATCCACAGCCCCGGCCGCCACTGGCTCGCACCGGCCGGCAGCGTGCCTTTTCCTTAGAGGCATGACAACACCACTGACCAATATCAACTCCATCCGCGCCAATCACCCCACCTTTTGGACCGACCTGAAAAACGGCACCTACCTCAAACTGGCACCGCGCATCGCAGTACGGCGTGATCACTACCACGGCCTCGATTTTCCTTCCCAATTGCGCCTGCGCGCCATCGCTGCCGCCCGCAGCGCCTACACCGCAGTGCTCATCTCCAAGTCCGCTGCTCGAGTGCATGGCCTGTGTGTCATCGCCACGGCCGAGGAAAAGATAGAAATGGCCCTTCCCACCAATACGCTTCCCCACAAGAATCGCCGCCACCCCGAGCGCATCTACCGCAAAGCTTCCCTTCCTGAACCTGTCCTCGTAGACGGCATCCGTTGCGTTTCCAAGGCCCGCGCGGTCATTGACGTCGCCCGCTACCACGGCTTCCGCGATGGCCTCATCGCCGCAGACTCGGCGCTGCGCGCCGGTGTGAGCCAGGCAGACCTCACCGAAGAATTCTCCCGCATGGGCCGAGTGCGCAATAGCCGTATTATCCGCGCCGTAATACACCACGCCTCTGAGCTTTCCCGCTCGCCATATGAGTCCCTCGCCCGCGCCCTCATCATCGACGCTGAGTTTCCGTGGCCCATCTTCTTCAAGACGCAGTTCACTGCCCTGCCCGGCATCACCACCGCTCTGTGTATCAATAACGCCTACCTCATCGACATCGTCCCGGCGAAGGCCCTGCGCCACCAGCGCAAGCGTCACCAGCTCCTGCGAGAGGCGGGATTCACCGTCTTTTGTTATACCCCGCGGCAGCTCGTCGACCACCCCGACCGTTTCCTTGCCGACCTCACCGCTACCATTTCTGCCAGGCAGAAAGCCGCCCGTTCCGTTTAAGTCCGCGGTTTATACCCACCGCCACCTCTGACTGGTCCCCTCCCCTGCCCTTCGCGCTCACCGGGAGCACTGTCGCGACAAATTCTGCTGCGCCGGTGAGCGCGAAGGGAGGGTGCGAGAAATTTTCTCGCGGGGTGCGACGCGACTGTGACTGCAAAACGAAGAAGCCTCCCCGAGCACAGACTCTGGGAGGCTCCGATGATTCCAGCTAGGGGCCTAAGAGAAAGGCCTTACTGGTTGATGCGCCATGAAACGCTGCTCTTCGGCAGCATACCGTGGGTGTAGAGGTAATCAATGGTGGACAGGATGCCCAGCACCGTGCCACCACCTACGAATGCAGCCAGGAAGGAGAAGCCTGCTACGGAAGATAGGTCCGCGTCCTTACCATCACGGCCATCGCGGCCGTCACGACCATCCTGGCCATCCTTACCGTCTACGCCGTCCTAGTCATTCTTTCCTGGAATAACCGCGGCCTCGGTAGAGGTAGGCTCGGTGGACTCCTCAGGAGTAGTTTCCTCTGCGGTTGGCTCCTCGGATTCTTCGGATTCCTCAAAAGTCGGCTCTTCAGTGGAAGTTTCCTCAGCAGAGGACTCTTCGGTGGAGGTTTCCTGCGCGGACTCGGAAGGGGTGGCCTCTTCAGAGGTAGCTTCCTCGGAAGCCGGAGCTTCGGAAGTGGTGTCCTCGGAGGAAGGTTCCTCCGAAGGATTGACCTCAGCAGGCTGCTCCTTGGTCTTCTTGCCGTTGAGCATGTCGGAGCACAGCTGGCCGGCCGGAGCGTTGACGGCCGCCAGATCGGAAGCTGCGGTGGAGATGTTGTTCAGGGATTCTTCGATGCTCTTCTGCTGGTCCTTGCTCAGCTTCAGGTCGCCAGCGACGCTCGCACCTGGAACCAAGCCCGCGATGGTAACGGCTGCATTAAAGAGCTTCAGGATGAGCTTGGCGCCCTTGCCAAAAGTACCGTCTACGAACTTGAGCAGTCCAGAAACGGTGTTCTTAGCGGCATCCGGGTTATTCATATCAACATCGGCATCAGCGTTATCGATGCGTCCGATGGCCATGCCCTGGGCGCGGGAGAGATCCCAAGTAACAGTCTTGTCCTTCTCGCCTTCCTTGACCAGCTTGGCAATACCGTCCCAAGTCTTACCGGAGATCTTGTCGATGAAATCGGCCGGAACCAGGTCGCCGACAACCGGGATAATTTCCCAGACGGTCTTGATTATCTTTTCGCCACCATCATAGAAAGCCTTGGCCAAGGCAAGCTTGAGGTCGAGCATGTTGCCCTGCTTGTCAGGGGCATCAGTCACCTCACAAACGAGCTTGTCCTTCTGTTCATCCTTGACCACCTTGACGTTGACGTCGCCATTGGAGGCCTCCGTCTGTGCGAGTTCTTCCAGGGAAGTCGGCTTTGCAGACTCCTCGGAGGCCGGAGCCTCGGCGGTTTCCTCGGCACCGTCTACGGCATACGGGGTGATGGAATCGGCGGCATCTTCCTCCGCGTTGAGCTCTTCCATCGCCTTATCGCCGGCATTGTTTTCCTCGAGCAGGTTGCCGTCCTCATCGAATTCGATGCCGTTGAGGCTTACGGTATCGTCGGTGGTCTTTTCCTCGACGAAGGTGGTGTCTTCGGCAGCGACTGCGCTAGGGACAACGGTAATGGAAGAGAAAGTGGCTACGGCCACTGCGCTGGCAATGAGGCGAGAAGTTCGACGTGCTCCCATGAATTTACTCCCTGTGGATGTAGTTGAAGAATGAAATTGCGCGCGCCGTGTGTGGAGGGTGCTAGGGCACGGCGTTCGCGTGGACGGAAATTACCTTACAGCGCACTAAGAGTAATTTTACTTAAATTTTAAGGTGGACTCAGCAACAACACTTCAGGATACGCCCCTTATTTAGCTGAACAGGCATAACGATAAACGTATAGAACGGTTGTTAACCTAAAATTTCCCTAAATCCTTACCCGAATTGGGGCACCCAATGCGGAAAACTTCAACGGCCACCGAGAGAGGGAATCTCGGTGGCCGTGAAAATCCCCTTGTCTAAAACAAGGAAGCCTTTGGTTTATGCAGTTGTAGCCCGGCGGGCCGCTTCACGCTTGGCGCGAACCTTTTCCACCACCGCTGCCACCCGGGCGCGTTCTTCCAAGAACTGTGGCGGGTTATACCCACGCATGGTGCGCACATAGGCTGGATGGGTATCGAGCACCGTGTGCTTCCACGCTTGCACCGCGATGAGAGCAGACTCGCCAGTACGCTTGTACAGATGCGGCAAGGAGACCATGTCGAGGTTGCGGGCTACGGCGTCGGTTTGCGCGAGCACGTACTCAACCACCTCGCGCAGGTAGTCCGCTACGGCCTGGGTGCGGCAGCGCAAAGACTCGGCCAGCTCGTGAACCACAATGGGCTTGGAGATGGGGAATCGCTCATCTAGCAGGCGCGGGGTAAGTTGTTCCGGTTCTTCCACGTCGTTAACGCCGGAAGAAGTAGCGGAAATGGTGCCGGAGCGCACGCCGGAAACCAATGCTTGGCGCAGGCCCATCAGCTCTCCTACGCACCGGCCGGAATCAACGCGGGCATCTTCAACGATATCGCCTAGCTCGGCTAGGCAATCCATGCACAGCTCTTCGTCCCAATCCTCGATGGCTTCAATGAGGTGCTCGAGATATTCTGCGACTTCGTCGCCGATATTATAAATCTCTTGCGTAAGCTCGCGGTGGCGCAGCTCGGCGGCGATTTTATGCATTGGCTTCGAGCCACTCCCTTCCACGGTCTCATTTCTAACCTCTAGTAGAGGTTGAGGTTTGCTGTAACGCTTCACGACTCTATGCGAGATCCGCCGCCGCGGGCGCGCGACACTCCGAAGCCATTCACAGGTTTATGGCAGGTTGGCTCATCCAAAGCCAATGGCGAACGGGTGAGCTGCACAAGGGGCGTCGCCAAGCAGGGCAAAAAGAAACACCCGAGGATATTTCCTCGGGTGTACCCACCGCGCAGATTAGCGCTTGTACAAATGCTCAATGGCCGCGGCATAACGCTGCGCTACCACGTTGCGCTTGACCTTCATCGTGGGGGTTAACTCATTTTCTTCCTCGGTGAGGTCGGATTCAAGGATGTAGAACTTCTTGATGCCCTCCGCGTGGGAGACGGTGGCATTGACTTGGTTGATGGCATCCTGCAGCTCCGCGCGCAGGGTGGGGTCGGTGGCCAGCTCACGCATGGAGCGGTTTTCCGGAATGTTGTGGTCGAGCTTCCAGCGCTTCAAAATATCCGGATCCAGGGTCAGCAGCACGCCAACGAAGGGCTTGCCATCGCCTACCACCATGGCTTGGGAGATAAGCGGGTGCCCGCGCAGGATATCCTCCATCGGGCCAGGCGAAACATTCTTGCCGCCGGCCGTGACAATCAGGTCCTTCTTGCGGCCCGTAATAACGAGCTTGCCGTCTTCATCAATCTCGCCCAAGTCACCGGTGTTGTACCACCCATCCTCGAGGGCTTCAGCCGTTGCCTCCGGGTTATTCCAGTAGCCGTGGAAGACGATATCGCCCTTGATGCAGATTTCGCCTTCATCGTTAATGCGGAAGGTCACGCCACCCATGGGCGGGCCGACCGTGCCGATGGACTGGTCCACAAAGTCCACTGCAGCCGCAGCGGCGACCTCGGTGAGGCCATAGCCCTCATAAACCGGGATACCGATGCCGCGGTACCAGTGCAGCAAGTCATGGCCCATAGCGGAGCCGCCGGTAATGCAGTAGTTGACGTTGCCACCCACGCCCTTGCGGATGGTGGAATACACCAGCTTGTCAAAGACCTTGTGCTTGGCCTTCAGCAGGCGGTCTGGGCCCTCCGGCTTATCCAAAGCCTTGGAGTACTCGATGGCTACCTTCTCGGACTGCTCAAACAGCAGGGCCTTGATGCCAGAATCGGCCGCTTTTTCAGCAGCGGAATTGCGTACCTTTTCAAAGACGCGTGGCACGCCCAAAATGACGTTCGGGCGGGAACGGGCGAACTCCATGGAAATGGTAGAAAAATCTGACCAGTGGTTCTGGGAGGCACCGCGCATGGCCACCGCAATGGATACCGCGCGGGCAAAGACGTGCGCCAGCGGCAGGAAGGTCAAGGTATGGCTGCCGGGGACGGCAAAGACACCAATGGGATTGGTGCACAAGCCGCGGGTCTGGGCCAGCCAATTGCGGTGGGTCAGGATGCAGCCTTTGGGACGGCCGGTGGTACCCGAGGTATAGACCAAGGAAGCCAGATCATCGGTGGAAGTGGCCTTGATGCGCGCGTAGACCTCCTCGGCGGCCACGCCGCGGCCCTCAAACTTCAAGGTGTCAATGGCCGAGGAGTTGATTTCTAGCACGCGGCGCAGCTGCGAAGGAGAGCCCTTGAGGTTGGGCTCACCGTCTTCTTGCAAGACCAGGTTTTCTACCAGCTCGGAGTGCTCGCGGGTTTCGGTAATGGCCAGCACTGCGCCGGAGTCCTCAATAATCCAGCGCACCTGGGAGGCAGAAGAAGATGGATAGACCGGCACGGAGGCAGCACCCGCGGCCCAGATGGCAAAATCCAAAAGGGACCATTCATAGCGGGTGGCAGAGATGAGAGCGACGCGGTCCCCCTGCTGCACGCCAAGGGCGATAAGCCCTTGGGCTACTTCAAAGACCTCATCGATGAATTCTTTGCCTGTTACATTGACCCACTCGTAGTTGGCTGGGCGGGTAAACATGACGCCGTGCGGACGCTTCTTCGCAGTGTCCATCAGGGCGGTCAGGCAGGTTTCGCCCGGCTCGATAGTAAATTGCGCCGGGGTATGCACTTCTTGCAGGGTCACGCGGTGTCCTTTCGAACAGCTTTTAATTAATCTCCGCCTACTGTACCAATCCGTTTCCCAGCAGGCGCGTTGTCCCCGTGGCACAATGTGGCCTGTGACTACCCGCGACTTGCTTGAAGAACTCGCTCAGCGCCACGGCGTGGCCACCAGCTATACCTCCCAGTCTGGTTACCCCGTCCACGTTGCTGAAGACACTATTGCCTATGCCCTGCGAGCCTTGGGCGTGGCCGTCCCTGATCACCCAGACGATGCTGCGTTAACACAGCTGCTTTACGACGACTACCTCACCCGCTCCTCTCAGCCCCTTCCCCACTGCGTCGTCGCACCCCAGGGTCAGGAGCGCGGGTTCGTTGTCCATGTACATGCCGGCGACGCCGCCAACGTACACATCGAGTTGGAAGAAGGCGGCACCCGCGAGGTCTACCAAGATCGCAACGACGCCCCAGACGCAGACGTCGATGGCACGCTATGGGGCGAGGCCAGCTTCCATATCCCTGGCGATCTGCCGCTGGGCTATCACGAGCTGGTGCTGGAGTCAGAGGGCATCGGCAAGCATGCCTGCTCGCTGATTATTACCCCGGCGCGCCTCACCACGGCCGATGAGTTTGTCGAGCACCCGATTAGCGGCGTGATGGCACAGCTTTATTCGGTGCGCTCAGAGTCCTCGTGGGGCATTGGCGATTTCCAGGACCTAGGCCAACTGGCTGAAACACTCGCCCCGCACGCGGATTTCTTGCTGGTCAATCCGCTACATGCGGCCGAGCCGCTGCCGCCGGTGGAGGATTCGCCGTACCTGCCCACCACGCGGCGTTTTATCAACCCGTTGTACCTGCACATCGAGTCCATCCCGGAGCTCAAGCTGTTGCCGGAAGACTTACAAGATGATGTGCGCGAACTGGCCGAAGAGTTTCGCCAGCGCAACCGCAGCGCTGAGGAGATTGACCGTGACACTATTTTTGAGGCCAAGCTGCAGGTGCTGCGTGAGCTCTTCAATTACCAGCCCACCCCGGAGCGCGAAGAGGCCTTCGTACGCTTCGCCCGCGAGGAGGGTCGCGGCCTGCACGATTTCGCAGCCTGGTGCGCGCAACAAGACGCCGCGGCGCAATCGGGCCAGCGCCATGCCGAAGACCTGGATATGGAAAAGCTCACCCGCTTTTATTCCTGGCTGCAGTTCCTGTGCGATGAGCAGCTGGCCGCCGCGCAGGAGCGTGCGCTCGATGCTGGCATGCGCCTAGGCCTGGTCACTGACCTGGCGGTGGGCGTGCACCCGAGTGGTGCCGATGCGGTGAACCTCGACGAATACCTAGCCCCGCAGTGCTCGGTGGGTGCCCCGCCGGATGACTATAACCAGCAGGGCCAGGATTGGTCACAGCCGCCGTGGCACCCGCAGCGTCTAGCGGCGGCGGGCTACGGTCCGTGGCGCGAGATGCTTTCCACCGTGCTGCGCCATGCCGGGGGCGTGCGCGTCGACCATATCCTGGGCCTTTTCCGCCTGTACTGGATCCCGCGCATGGCTAGCCCGCTAACGGGTACCTATGTCTCTTATGATTTTGAGGCCATGGTGGGCATCTTGGCCTTGGAGGCGCAACGCGCTGGTGCCGTGGTCATTGGTGAAGACCTCGGCACTGTAGAGCCGTGGGTACAAGACGTGCTCGCTCAGAAGGCGGTGCTGGGCACCTCCATCGTGTGGTTTGAACGCGACGATGATGACTACTCCCCGCTGCCGCAGGAGAAATACCGCCAGCTGGCGCTGTCCTCAGTCAATACGCATGATCTGCCGCCCACCTTGGCCTACCTGCGCGGTGATCATATTTCGCTTCGCGCGCGCTTAGGCGTGCTGACCCGCTCAGTGGATGATGAGCAGCGCGATGACATCGAGTGGCAGGCCCGCGTTTTGGGTGCGGTAGCAGGCCAAGGCCTATTGCCACAGCGCGATTACCTCGTAGATCCTGCCGAGCGCTCCTTGCGCGGCGAGGAGGAAGACATCAGCGTGGCCCTGCACCGTTATATCGCGGGCACACCTTCGGCTCTCGCTTGCACCAGCTTGGTGGACATGGTGGGTGATGTCCATGCGCAGAATCAGCCGGGTACCACGCACGATCTTTATCCCAATTGGTGCGTGCCGCTGTGTGATACCAACGGCGCTCCCCTGCTCATTGAGGATCTTCCTAGTCTGGAGTTCTTCCAGCGCTTAGAGGCCACCAGCCGGAAGGGCTAGCGCTGGGATTAGGCGCTGGTGCGGGGTGGAGCAGGTTTAGGTCCACAGGCCGATCAGCGCGACGACGATAACCAGCGCAATCATCGTCCACAATGTGAGCGAGACCCGGGATTTGGGCAGGGCGCGCTTGCGCCTTACTGGATGGGTGCCAGGCGTGGTTGTTGGGGTGGAAGATTGGGCGCTACGCTTGGCTTCAGGATCCCACAGGCCCTCACGGGGGTTGGCGCGCAGCTCGGCGCGCTCCTGCCGTGCACGCTCGTTATATTCCTCAGCCATGGTGGTCTACTTTAGTGCTGTGGCTGCGCCGCTGGGAAATCGCTCTGGCGGCGCGATTGGCTACGCGGTCGACCATCCACATTAGGCACCAAGCTACGACCACCATGAGCGGCACGGCGATGGCGACTACGATGACCATCTGAATCCACACGGGCGCCTGTACCAACAATTGCGATAGCGTGCTGCCCAAGCTCGTCAACCACTCCATGGCTACTTATCCTACTTGCTCGCGGTAGTCTGGCTGACATGTCGAGCGCCCAGATTCCTGTTACCGTCGCCACCGCTTCCGGCCGGATCACCGGCGTGCGCCGCGATGGCCTGCACTATTTCCATTCGGTGCGCTATTGCAGCATCCCCAGCCCCTACTCTCCTGCCGAGCCATATGATCGCAGCGTCGATCAGGACGCCCGCGAGCCGCACCCAGAAGATATTGCTTTGTCCATTACCACTCCTGCCGATGCCAACGACTGCCCTGTGGTGGTCTATATTCACGGCGGGCGCTACGAGCACGGGTCACACGAGGATCCACGGCTTTCGGGGACGAAGAATGCCCGCCACGGTGTAATCCAGGTCAACGTGGGTTATCGGGTGGGGTTGGCTGGTTTCGCCCGCTTTGACGGCGATGAGGCGGACCGCTACCGCGGCATCGATGACTGCCTCTTAGCTTTGGAGTGGCTGCAGCACAATATCGAGGCCTTTGGTGGCGATAAAACCAATATCACTTTGGTAGGCCAATCCGCTGGGGCGGCAATAAGCTTGTGGCTCGCACGCCGCGATCACTTCCGGGGCGGTTTCCGCCGCGTGCTGGCGCTGTCACCGGCATTCCCGCGCGACCGCTTCGAGCACCGCGTCACTGACCTGCGCCGAGCCCTCGGCGTGCCGGTCACGCGCCAGGCATTAGAGAAGCTGGATCCAGAATCGCTGGCCAAGGGGTATGCCAAGTTCCGTAAAAAGTATCGCTTTGACGTCGCCTTGGGACCGGCACCCCTACGTGCCGAAGAATTGGCGGACATCCCCATCGTGGTGACGTCTACCCGCGATGAGTTCTATGACATGCCCGCTGCCCAGCGCATAGACAAAATGGCGCTGGCCGGCTTTATTACTCGCTACCTCTCGCCCAAGTTTGGGATATCGCACGATCGTTTCAAGCAATGGCGGCAGCTGGCGCACTACGTCGATCCGCAGCGGCCGATGGGCCGGCTCATCGGTGATGCCGCCGTGCGCCGATGGACCGCCCAGGTAGCCGAGGATGCTCCTGGTCCCACGTGGATGATGGAATTTACCCGCACCGATGCGCCCGCAGTGCACTGTGACGAGCTAGACCCGATTTTTGGTGGCACCGACAATGAGGCGGCCGCCAACGCGCCCGCTGGCGAGCTCAATGAATGGCTGCGCCACTATGCCACCACCGGCGAGGCTGGGTTCCCATGCTACGGCGATGACCACCAGGTGCTGGAATTTGACCTCGATACGGGAGAGCGCCGCCTAGCCTATGCCACCTTGGATTATGTAGCCGCGGCCTTCTATACCGACGACGAACTTGAGCTGTAGCAGGCGCCGAAGTTGAAGCTATAGCGCGGCGCGCAGCTTTTCGTCCGCTAACTCATCAATCATCCACGGGCTAAAGACTCCGGGCATGGCATCGGCGGCGGCAAAAAGCCGTGCCGGTTCAACCCACTGGTAGGAATCTACTTCGTCGGGATTGGGCTCCCATTGCGCATCGGGGGCAAGCTCGACGGTATAGACCGGACAAATTTCATTTTCTACCGTGCCGGAGGAATCCACCGCGCGATAGGAAAAGTCCGGCAGGATAAGCCGCGGTGCGGATAGATCAGCGGGCGCGATGCCGAGCTCAAAGGAGGCGCGGCGCAGCACCGCATCCACGGTCTCCTCACCGGGGGCGGGATGGCCGCAAAAGGCATTGGTCCACACGCCAGGCCAGGTTTGTTTGCTCAGCGCGCGGCGAGTGACCAGTACCTTATTGCCGCAGGTTAGCCAAGCGGAAAAGGCAAAGTGCAGCGGGGTATCGGTGGTATGAACTTCGGCCTTGGAAGCGGTGCCGATGGGTTCCCCCGCGGCAGAGGCCAAGACTACAAGTTCCGTCATAGATTAAGGTCTCCTACCCAGGTCACGTTGCCTATATGTAGGCGTGCATTCCACAGGTTGCCAGGCGTGACGTCATAGCGATACTGCAGGTTGACAGATGCGCCCGCGCCCAACGGGTGATCGAGTCCTGGGGGCGCTACGCCTGGGGCAGATTGTTCGTCATAGGGCAAGGATTTGATCTTGGCCCAGCCGCCGTTGCCGTCGGCGCGTTCTAGGGTGGGCTCCTCAAAGGCGTCGACAGGCAGAGGCACGTCGTTTTCATTCTTGAGCAAGATGGTCACTACGGTGCCGCCGGAATTGCTATCGGTATACACACCCTGTAGCTCCCAGCTCACGCCTAAGCCCTTATCCTCTACAGGCTCGGCCAGGTTGGAGGTGACTTCTTTGTCGTCGGTGTCTTTGGCCTCATACGGGGCCTCTTCGAAGCTGGAGACGGTGATATTGTCCCCCAGCCCTGTCTCTTCCGGCTGGAGAACGCTACATCCGGTCAGAGTCACGGCGAGTACGCTGACTACGCCCGCGCCGAGTGTGTGGGAAATTTTCACCGTGGAAGAATCCTTTGCACGCGAAGATTGTTGTATTTCTGCACAAGTACCTTAGCCTAAACCTCCTTGAACTTAAGCATTTACGCTCGTTAACGCCGCATGTGGCATACTGGGCAATCGTTTAAATCTCTCCCCCTTATCCCCAATTCCGCGCACTACCCGCCGTTTCGAATTGAGTGTGGTCTTTTTATGAATTCTATTTTGCGCATCACCCGCAGTGCCTCCGCCCTGTGGCCCTATTATCTGGGCGTGCTCCTGGCCGCCACAGTGACCGCGATCCTTGCCCTGATCTCGCCCTTTTTGACGCGCCACGCTACCGATACCATCGTCGAAGCCCTGCAGAACGACGCCCCAGTGGGCAATGCACTGCGCACGGTGTTGTTATTGGCAGTGGCGCTTTTTCTTGCCGACGCCGCCAATGCCCTATTCCGCAATATCGGCGGCTATATCGGCGATGTCATGGTCTCACGCCTGCGCGAGATTTTGTCCACGCGTTACTTTGCCAAGCTGCTTGCCCTCCCCCAAGGCTATTACGATAATCAGGTCACCGGCACGATCATTGCCCGGCTAGATCGTTCGATTGCCAATATCACGCAGTTCGTCCAGTCCTTTGCCAATAACTTCTTCACGATGATCATTCAGACCCTCGCGGTACTAGCCATTACCGCGTGGTTCTACTGGCCACTGGCCATCCTACTGGCACTGCTCTTCCCCGTATATATGTGGCTTACCGCGCTGACCTCGAAGCGCTGGCAGAAGTTTGAGGCTGTCAAAAACGAGAATATCGACGTGGCCAATGGTCGCTTTGCGGAGGTAATCGGCCAGGTCAAGGTGGCCAAGTCCTTCGTGAGCGAAACCCGCGAGCTCTTCCACTTTGCAACGCGCTACCGCGCCGTGGTGGATACCACTAAGCCGCAGTCCCGCTGGTGGCACATGATGGATACCTTCCGCGGCCTGGCCATGGCGTTTATCTTCCTAGGTATCTACGGCGTGATCTTCTGGCGCACCCTTGAGGGGCATTTTTCCTTGGGCGATATGGTCATGCTGCTGCAGATGGTCTCCAGTGCGAAGCAGCCAGTCTTTATGATGAGCTGGATTGTCGATACCGCCCAACGCGCCATCGCTGGGTCCAAGGACTACTTCCAGGTCATGGAAGAAGAACTCGAGCCCACCGCCCCGCGCGAACTGGTGGCAGCTACTACGGGATCCCACACGCCGCAGCTCGATCTCACCCCGGTACGCCCGCTTGAGCCCACGCCCGGCGCGCCGGTCTTCTCCTTTGACCACGTCTCATTCGCCTATGAGGAGGAAAAACCCGTGGTGGAGGATATTTCCTTTGCGGCCGCAGAGGGCCATAAGGTAGCGCTCGTGGGCGAGTCCGGCGGCGGCAAGTCAACCTTGGTGAACCTGCTTTTGGGCCTATACCACCCCTCAGCGGGGCACCTCGATGTGCTAGGCCACCGGGTAGACGATCTCACTGCCTCGCGCCTGCGCGCCTCGGTGGGCGTGGTCTTCCAGGAGTCTTATCTTTTCTCCGGCACCATTCGCGAGAACATTGCTTATGGCAAGCCGGGGGCGACGGAGGAGGAAATCGTAGACGTCGCTAAGCGGGCCAACGCCCATGACTTCATCCAGGCTTTCCCCGATGGTTATGACACCGTCATTGGTGAGCGCGGCCTGAAGCTCTCTGGTGGGCAGAAGCAGCGCGTTTCCGTGGCGCGCGCCATGCTTAAAGACGCCCCCATCCTGGTACTGGATGAGGCCACCTCGGCGCTAGATACCAAGTCCGAGCGTGCCGTGCAGGCCGGTTTGGATGAGCTGATGAAGGACCGCACCACGCTGATTATTGCCCACCGCCTGTCCACCATTGCGGACGTCGATACCATCATCACCTTGGACCGCGGCCGCATCGATGAGATGGGCTCGCCAGCCGAGCTGGCGCAGTCCGGCGGCATTTATGCTGAACTGCTCAAGCTCACCCAGTCCACCTCAGCGGCGGACCGCCGCCGGTTGAAAAAGTATGGCTTTGTCTCCAGCCATGTCTCCGACGAGGCCGAGGACGTGGAAGACCCAGAGGAATCCAACTGGTCCGAAAAGGAAGATGAATAAAAGCGCATAACAGCACTAGGGTGACCGCGGGCTTCGCGTTATGGTTATGTCCATGGAGTTTCCTAGCTTAGAAGAGTTGCAAGCCCGCGGAACCCGCAAGTGGACCGTCTTCGAAGAAGATGTGTTGCCGCTCTGGATTGCGGAATCAGACTTCCCCACTGCGCCCGCCATAAAAAAGGCGCTGGAGGACTTGGTGGACAAGGAAACCTTTGGCTATACCCCAGCCCCCAAGGCCTCGGGGCTGCGCGAGGCTGTGGCTGATTTTTATGACACGCGCTATGGCTGGCGCCCCAACTCGGATCATATTTTCTGGATCGGCGATGTGGTGCGCGGCCTGTTGCTTAGCGTGCAGTACTTTACCCGCGAAGACTCTCCGGTCATCGTGCCAGTGCCTTCCTACCCACCGCTGTTAGAGCTGCCGCGCACCGCTGGCCGCGAAAAGATCGAAACCAGCCTGGAGCTCGAGGATATTGAGCGCGCCTTCCAACAGGGCGCTGGCTCTATTTTGCTAGCCAACCCCTATAACCCGCTCGGCCGCGTCTTGGACGAGGACTACCTCACCGGCCTGGTAGAACTGGCAGAAAAATATGATGCGCGCATCCTGGCCGATGAAATCCATGCCCCACTGGTTTATGAGGGACGGCATATCCCGGTGGCGTCGCTTAGCGCGGCGGCTGCAGAGCGCACCATTACGGTAACCGCTACTTCTAAGGCTTTTAATACAGCCGGTCTGAAGTGCGCGCAGATGATCTTTTCCAACACGGCCGATGTACACACGTGGAATGGCCTGACAGGCGTGGCCAAGGACGGCACGGGCACGCTAGGCGTGCTGGCTGCCGAGACCGCCTACCGCGAGTGCGGCGACTTCCTCGATGAAGAGATAGCCTACCTGCGCCAGACCCGCGATTGGTTGGTGGAGGAGCTACCTCAGCGCATCCCGGGCTTAAAGACCAGCAAACCAGAGGCCACCTACCTGCTGTGGTTGGATTTTTCCGATACCGCCATCGGCGGCAATCCGCAGCCAGCCAAGTGGTTGCGGGAGAATGCGAAGGTCGCGCTCAATGAGGGCGATACCTTTGGCACCGGCGGTCCGGGCCATGCGCGGTTGAATTTCTCTACCTCACGCGAGATTTTGGAGGAGGCAATCGACCGCATGGAGCGCGCCTTTGCGGCTCTCGATTAAGCCCCATCAGCTGGAGCCACCATGTAGCCTGCGTCACCCCCACACTTTGATTTCTCACCATGTGGGCGGTAATGTCTCATTACACGAACAGGCGTGACCCGCCACCTCGAACCGCGAAGGCGCACCCCGTTCCGCCACCACCCCTCGGCGGAATGGGAAAGCACCTCGCATTTTAGCTGTACATGGAAAATTAAGGAGCCACAATGGCTACCCCAGTTGCGTCAAGCACCTCTAAGCCCGGCGCCACCATCGTAATTGCGTCGTTGATGCTGTTTTCGATGTTCTTCGGCGCCGGCAACCTCATCTTCCCGCCCATGGTGGGCGTTTCGGCCGGCACCAATTTTTGGCCCGCCGTCCTCGGCTTCCTGGCCGCCGGCGTGCTCCTTCCAGTCCTAGCCATTGTTGCCGTCTCCATTTCCGGCCGCTCCGTGCGCGATCTAAGTTCCAACGGCGGCGCGTTTTTCGGCCTCGTCTTTTCTGTAATGGCCTACCTTGCCATCGGCGCCTTCTACGCCCTGCCGCGCACCGGCGCCGTTTCCATGGAAACCGCCATCACCCCACTATTGGGCTGGGAGGGAACCATGGCCAATGGCATCTTCAATGTGGTCTTTTTCCTTATCGCCCTAGCGCTGTCTTGGAAACCAAATTCCATTATCGATACCTTGGGTAAGTTCCTCACCCCGGCTTTGGTGGCGTTGTTGGTGTTCCTCATCGCCCTGGCAGCCTTCAACAATCCCCGCGATCCGCAGACCCCTACTGCAGACTATACTTCTTCCCCCATGGTCACCGGCCTTTTTGAGGGCTATAACACCATGGATGCCATCGCGGGTCTGGCCTTTTCTATCGTGATTGTCGGCTCTTTGCGCTCCAAGGGCTTTCAGACCAAGAAGTCCCTGATTAACGGCACCATTACCGCCGCGCTGGTTGCCGGCGGCCTACTGGCCGCCATCTACCTCGGCTTGGCATGGGTAGGCCAAACCATTCCTAATGGCCAGTCCTATGAGTCAGGAGCGCCGCTGCTTGCCGACGCCGCAAATCTCACCATGGGCACCATCGGCCAGGTCGTCTTCTCCGCCATCGTCATTCTGGCCTGCATGACTACCGCGGTGGGTCTCATCACCTCCACCTCTGCCTTCTTCGAGATGCTTGTACCTAAGGTGAAGTACCACGTCTGGGCCTGCCTCTTTACCGCGCTGTCCATCCTCTTCGCCTTCCAGGGTCTAGATACAGTGCTGTCCATCGCGGTTCCCTTCATTACCTTCCTGTACCCACCGGCCATTTCCCTTATCGTCCTCACCCTGATCCAGCCAGTGGTGAAAAAGTCCGTGGTCTTTTATTGGACCTACCGCTTGGCACTGTGGGTCTCGGTGCTGTGGTCGGCACTATCCGTCATTTCCGCCCAAGGCTGGGGCACCGACGCACTCGATCCTTTCTTGAGCCTGGCGCCCGGCCAATCCGTAGACTTGGGCTGGATCGTTCCCACCGCCATCGCCGCAGTCATCGGCCTCGTTGTTGATATCGCTACCAAGGCCGGCGAGAAGCACGAGGCCGCCAACCCATCGGCGGCAGAGCCCGCGGAGGCCGATGCCCTCGTTGAGGCTTAGTCTCTCATTCCTACCTTCCCCTCCCTCTCCGCACCTCACCGCGGTGCCGAGGCGAGGGGATTTCTTTATGTCAACAGCGCCCGGCCGCGATGCGGTAAGACCCGCCCGGAATAGTCAGGCGGCGCGTACCGTTGGAAGAAGAGAACTTAGACAGGATTTACCGAAAGCAAAAGGAAGGCTCCCCGTGACCGAACGCGCTCATCTTTCCGTCTTGGACTTTTGCACCATTTATGAAGGCGAGACCCCAGCACAATCCATCGCCCGCTCCGTGCAGTTGGCACAGGAAGCAGAAAAGCTGGGCTATTCTCGCATGTGGTACACCGAGCACCACAATATGAAGTCCATCATGTCTTCTTCTCCGGCCGTGCTCATCGCCCACATTGGTGCGAAGACCGAGCACATTCGATTAGGCTCCGGCGGAGTGATGCTGCCCAACCACTCCCCTTATGTCATCGCCGAGCAATTCGGCACTTTGGAGGAGATGTATCCCAAGCGCATCGACTTGGGCGTAGGCCGCGCACCCGGCACAGATATGAATACCCTGGGCCGCGCCCTGCGCCGCGACGCCCACTCTGCCGAACGCTTCCCCGAAGATGTCAAAGAGCTCAACTCCTATCTCGAGGGCAAGTCTTATATCCCGGGGGTCAGCGCCGTTCCAGGTGCCAATACCAACGTACCGATCTATATTTTGGGCTCGTCCATGTTCGGCGCTTCGCTAGCCGCCAAGCTCGGCCTACCTTATGCCTTTGCTTCTCACTTTGCCCCGCAGCACCTCGAGCAAGCTACCGCCTACTACCGCGAGCACTTCCAGCCTTCCGAGCGCTTCAGCGAGCCATATCTCATCGCCGGCGTCAACGTCACCGCCGCCGAGACCACCCAAAAGGCACAGGAGGAATACGAGCGCGTATGTTTCAACCGCGTTAAGGCCTTCGCCGGCCGCGGCAAGCATCTCACTGATGAGCAGGTAGAGCAGATCATCGGCTCTTACCAGGGCCAGCAGATCCTAGATATGCTGAAGTACTCTGCCGTGGGCACCGCCGATGAGGTGGCAAACTACCTCGATACCTTCCAAGAGCACGCTAAGGCTGATGAGCTGATGGTTTCTTTGCAGTCCAGCTCGCACGAGGAGGTAATCCAGAATATGCAGCTGCTCGCGCAGGGTTGGCAGCTCGATCCGGAACGCGTGGCCGGAACCCCGAGCTAGCCCTCGGCCCTTACGTGGCCTAGGTGGTCAATGGGGACCTCGGGGAACCGTTCCCGGAGTTTTTCCTCAAGTTCCCGCGGTCCCAGGTTCGCCTGTTCCGGCAGTCGCACCGAATACTGCTGCGCTTCGTCCAAGGTGGAAACGCGTACCCCACGCGGAATCAGGGCCAGGAAATTTTGGCCCGGCTCGAGCGAATAGAACTGCATGCGCTCTAGCTCAGCGGCCGGAAAGCTGGTCCGCTGGAAGGGCAGGGAAATATCCTCGCCGATGCGCAGCAGCGCACGAGCTCGGCGCCGCGCGGAGGCTACCACCGCCAGCATCGCGCACAGCGCCCCACCTAAGGGCATGAGCGCGGCAATGAGGTAGACGGCATGCAAGCGCGTACCGGCTTGTTCCTGCAGCGCCGAATAAATGAGCACCCCACCGATTACCAGTAGCGCGACGGCGATGATGCCAGCCACCGTCACCGCCTTGCCCAGGCGCGCGGTTCCACCGGCTTCGCGTACTTCAATGGTTTCGGTGCTCTCGTCCACGAAAACTTAGCCTAGCGCGCTCCCCCATCAACCTAGTGCTGATGGAGCGGCGCGTGATTTTATTTAGTGCCTTTTCGCCCGAATAGAGCGTAGTTTCTAAGTGGCGTTGCTTCATTAGCGCGCCTTAGAAAAATGGAATAGCATTATTGTGTTTCGCTCCGCTGCGAAAAGCCCCGGAGAGACTAAGGACAAAAGTTGAATGAGCCCACGCGATAAACAGCAGCATAGAAAGATCGCTGATTACCTGCGAGATCAGATCAGCTCTGGCGTGCTGCAGCCAGGCGATTTTCTGCCTAGTGAAGCAGATTTATGCGAGAAGTTTTCTTCTTCCCGCGGACCCGTGCGCCAAGCGGTTGCGGCTTTGCGGGCCAAAGGGCTGGTTTCCTCCGGCCGCGGGCGCCGCTCCACCGTTCTAGCCTCTACCCAGGCAGAGCTTTTTGAATCCATCTATTCCATCTCCAGCTGGCTTAGCGAATATGACGTGGATCCACAGCAACATACCCTGTGGTTGGCTCGCCGCCGCGCCCCGCGGGAAATCACTCGTTTTCTGCGTGTAGACCCAGAACAAAATGTGGTCTTTGTCCACCGCGTGCGCTATACCGAGGACCAACCCATTGCCATCGAGCGCATGTATTTCCCCATGGTGGTGGGAAAGCACATCCTAGACTTCGACGCGGATACCGGCTCTATTCACGCGCGCCTGCGCGAGTGCGGCGTGGACTTTGATAATGTGCGCCGCGAACTCACGTTGGAAGAAGCCAGTGCCGAGGATGCCGAGGCACTTGGAGTAGCCACCGGCACCCCACTGTGGCGACTCCAAATGGAAATATCCAACCACTCCGGCGAACCAGTGGAATTGGCGGTGTACCTCTATCGTGCAGACCGCATGAAGCTGGCTATGAATAGCGTACGCGGGGGCGTGTCACCCCTAGAAGTTATCCCCACACCAGGAAATTTTGCATAAGTTTCACGGCAGCTATCCCCACCGGCTACCCTGCTTTCTATGAGAAGATTTCGCGCCGGCAAAGCGCTGGGTAGCCTCGCCATGGCGGCCGCTGTAGGAACTGTCTCAGCGTGCTCGGCAGGCCATACCGCGGTGGTTGATACCTCCCAAGTAGAAAGCAACTCCGCTTCTTCTCCCCTTACCGTAGCCTCCACCTCGGCGGCCACCTCGCTGGATTTCACCACTACCGGTGGGGCCGCCATCCCCGCTGTACTCATGGACAATGTTTATGAGACTCTCGTGCGCATCGATGAGGATGGTTCTATCACCCCAGGGCTCGCCACTTCGTGGGAGATCAGCGACGACGCCCGCAGCTATACCTTCCACCTGCGCGAAGGCGTCACCTTTTCCAATGGCGATGCCTTCACGGCCGAAAGCGCTGCTTTTTCCATCAATTATGTGCGCGAAAAATGGACCAACGGCATCTCTGCCGCCATGGATCCGGTAGATAAGGCCACGGCAATCGATGATCACACACTAAAGGTGCGCCTTAAACAGCCGTCGAATGGCTGGCTCTGGTCCATGGGCACAGCCACCGGCGCGATGATGACGCCTAATGGCATGGATAACCTCGCCGCCCAACCGGTAGGTACCGGCCCCTTTGAGGTTTTCCGCTTTGCACCTTCGGAATTTGTAGAGCTCAAGGTCCGCAAAAATTATTGGGGAAAGCCCGCCGCGCACGATGTCACCGTGCGCTATTTCCCAGATACCATTTCCTCGGTCAATGCGCTGCAGGCCGGCGGCGTGGATGTGGTCTGGGGCGTGCAAAACCCAGAGCTTCTCGACGACGTCAAGGACGGCATCGTTACCGAGGTCGGCACCACCAATGGTGAGGTGTTGTTATCCATGAATAATGCCCGAGCTCCCTTTGATGATCCGCGCGTGCGCCAGGCAGTCGCCTATGCCGTAGACCGCAAGGCGGCCAATGACATTTTGTGGAATGGGCTAGCCAAAGATACCGGTGGTGCACCAATCCCACCTACAGATCCATGGTTCCAAGGCAAGCACTACTACGACTACAACCCGGATAAGGCCCGCCAGTTGCTCGAAGAGGCCGGCGCAGAAGGGGCCGAAATCACGCTGACTACACCGACGCTGCCCTATGCCCAGACCGTCGCTGAGCTGCTGTACTCGCAGCTCACCGAAGTTGGTTTTAAGGTGAAGCTAGAATCCGCCGAGTTCCCAGCCGTATGGTTGGGCCAGGTCATGGGCGCCAAAGATTATCAAATGTCGCTCATCTCCCACGTAGAGCCGCGCGATGTGCCGACCCTATTCGGCGATCCGGACTATTACCTCAACTACGATTCGCCGCGCACCCGCGAGCTTTTGGCCCAGGCCGACTCCGCGCCAGAGCAAGACTATCCCAAGCTCATGGCACAAGCCGTGGACCAGATCATGGCTGATGCCGGCGCGCTGACCTTGATGAATATGCCCAATATCGTGCTCACCCGCACAGGCGTGCGCGGGCTGCATCCTGATCAGATCACGGACGCGCTGATTTTGCGCGATCTGAGCTCCGCAGACGCTACTGCCAGCACAGACTCTGCGGATAACACCACAGATACCACCGCAAAGGAGGCCCGATGACTTCCCTTCGCATTGCCGGGCGAGCCATCGTGCGCCCGCTGCTGCGGGTTGCGTTAACGCTTTTAGCCGCCTCCATCATCATCTTCGCGCTCATGCGCGCGGTGCCGGGCAACCCGGCGCGGGTGGCGCTGGGAGTGAATGCGACCGAAGAGACCGTCGGCAAGCTCAGCTCTGAGCTGGGCCTGGATCGCCCGCTGCTCACTCAATATTGGGAGTGGATAAAAGGCCTATTTACCGGCAGTTTTGGGCAGTCATTGTCCTCGCAACAAGATATTACGCCGCTGGTGCTGGACCGCGCCCAGGTCACGCTCATCCTGATTGGTTTAGCGATGCTGCTCGCACTGGCCGGGGCCATCCCGGTGGGAATGTGGTTGGCACTGCGCAACCGTACCCGCGGCGCGGATGTGGTTTCTGCCGGTACGCAGTTGGGCATTGCGGTGCCCAGCTTCCTGCTCGGCATCATCTTGGTGGCCATCTTTGCCGTTCACCTAGGCTGGTTGCCGGCCAATGGTTGGGTGCCGCCGAACCAGGGCGCAGGCGAGTTTATGCGCCACCTCATCTTGCCGGTCATCGCGCTGGCCGTGGTGCAAGGTGCGATGCTGACGCGCTATGTGCGCTCGGCTGTGCTCGATGTACTGCATCAGGACTATATCCGTACCGCCCGTGCGCTGGGGCAATCCCCGTGGCAGGCGCTGAAGCGCCACGGCCTGCGCAATGCGGCGCTGCCGGTGCTTACCGTGGCCGGCGTACAGCTAACCACGATGGTCGTAGGCGCCGTAGTAATTGAGTCCGTCTTTGTCATCCCCGGCATAGGTTCGATGCTGCTGGATGCGGTGGCGGTGCGCGATCTGACCACGGTGCAGACCTTGGTCATGCTCCTCGTCGCCTTCGCCTTGGTGGTCAATGCCCTCACGGATGTTGCCTACCGATTCATCGATCCGCGCATCACGGCAGGTGAGAAATAATGAAGCTGCGTTTTTCTGGCTGGCTGGGAGCCATCCTCGTCGCCGCCACGGTGCTGGTGGCAGTGATTTCTCTGGTGTGGACGCCATATGACCCGACCCTGGCGCACCCGGATGTGCGGCTTGCCGGCCCCAGCGCCGAGCATCTCCTCGGCACGGATCGCTTTGGCCGCGATACCGCTTCCCGCATCATGGCAGGTGCCCAGATTACGGTCTTCGTCGGCCTAGTGGCGGTGGGAATCGCTGCCGTGGTCGGCGTGCCACTCGGCATTCTCGCTGGCATGCGCCGTGGCACGTGGGCCGATGCGATAGTGATGCGCGGTGCAGATTTGCTGCTTGCCTTCCCCGCGCTGCTTTTGGCGATTATTGCCGGCGCGGTCTGGGGGCCTTCAACGCTTACGGCCATGGTTGCCATCGGCATCGCCGGCATTCCTTCCTTCGCCCGCGTCGCGCGTTCAGGTACGTTGCAGGTCATCACGCAGGACTATATTTCCTCCGCGCGCATTTCCGCGGTGCCAGGCTGGAAGGTAGCGTGGCGCCATATTCTGTCCAATCTTGCCGGTCTGCTCATCGTGCAGGCCTCGGTATATTTCGCGCTTGCCATCCTGGCCGAGGCGGGCCTGTCCTATCTAGGCTTGGGCACCGCCCCACCGGCCGCCTCGTGGGGCCGGATGCTGCAAGATTCCCAGTCACTTCTGGGCACCGCTCCCCTGCAGGCCTTCTGGCCCGGCCTGGCCATTGCGGCAACAGTGCTGGGATTTAACCTGCTTGGCGACGCCCTCCGTGACCTCCTCGATCCCCGCCTGAAAGGATCCGCGCGATGAGCCTGCTCAAAGTAAATGGCCTGGCGGTCACCGCCGCCGGATCCACCACTGCCCTTTTGGGGCCGCTTAACTTCGAGCTCGCGGCCGGCGAGAAGCTCGGCATCATGGGTGAATCCGGCTCCGGTAAATCGCTCACGGCACTGTCCATTATGGGGCTTTTACCCGATGGAGTTCGCGCGAGCGGCTCCGTCACCGTGGATGGCCACGAGGTGATAGGCGCAGGCGATGCCCGCGTCCGCCCCCTGCGCGGAACGACCATGGCCATGGTCTTCCAAGAGCCAATGAGCGCACTAGATCCGCTCATGCGCGTGGGCAAGCAACTATCTCAAGCCGGGGTGCGCGATGCCGCAACCGCGCTCGAAGAAGTAGAGCTTGATGCCGATATCGCCACCCGGTTTCCCCACCAGCTTTCCGGCGGCCAGCGCCAGCGCGTGCTCATTGCCATGGCCATGGCCGGCCGCCCCGATCTGCTCATCTGCGATGAACCGACCACCGCGCTGGATGCCACCACGCAGGATGGCGTGTTGCACGTCATTGAGCGGGTGACCGAGGCCCGCGGCACCGCGCTGATCTTCATCACCCACGACTTGGGGGTCATCCGCCGCATGTGCCCCCGAGTTTTAGTAATGCACCACGGCGCAGTGGTGGAGTCGGGCCCTACCGAGCGGATTCTTGCCCAACCCGAGCATCCCTATACCCGCAAGCTCATCGCTTCCTCACAGCCCCCGGAGATGAGCTTTTCCCCGGCCGCAGCGGAAGATGGCCTGGTCACGCTCCAGAGGGTAAGCAAGGTGCACGGCACTAACGCCGCACTCGATGGCATCGACTTGCGCGTGCACCGCGGCGAGCGCCTCGGCATCGTGGGCGGCTCCGGCTCGGGCAAAACCAGCCTGCTCAAGCTCATCGCCGGACTCGACCAGCCGACAAGCGGCGAGGTCACCGTCGGCGGCCGGGTTCAGATGGTCTTCCAAGACCCGCAGGGCTCTCTCAATCCGCGGCTAAAGATCTGGAAATCCATCGCAGAAGCTATGCCGGGCAACCCAAACAAGGCCGAAAAGCGCTCCCGCGTCGCGGGCGCGCTCGAAGAGGTCGGGCTTCCGGCAGATAGCCTCGACCGCTTCCCGCATGAATTTTCCGGCGGCCAACGCCAGCGCATTTCCATCGCCCGCGCGCTGTGCGGCGAGCCAGATATCTTGCTGGCCGATGAAGCCGTTTCTGCGCTCGATATGTCGGTTCGCGCCCAAGTGCTGGAGCTGCTGGCGGGGGTCATCGATAAGCGAGGGCTCACTTTGCTCTTTGTCACCCACGATCTAGCGGTGGTGCGCCACCTGTGCGATAGCGTCGCCGTCCTCGACCGCGGCCGTCTCATCGAGCACGGCCCTACCGAGGCCGTATGGTCCTCCCCCAGCACGGACTACACGCGCCGGCTTATCGCGGCCGCCGAGATGTGAAGCGGGCGCTGGAGGGCGTAAGGTAGTCGGGTCAGATAACTCCGCCTAGAAAGGATCTTGCTGCTCCGTGGCCGCCCAGCTTGACTATCCCCTCCCGCAGCGCCCTAGCACTACCCAGCTGCTCACCGCGTTTAATAGCGCTTCGGTGCGCTGGCCCAGTGCCCTGCGCGCAGGATTGGCGATTCTCATTCCCGGCGCCATCGCGCTGCTTACCGGCCACGACTACGCCATCCTGCTCATTTCCACCGGCGCATTTACCGTTATCTTTGGCGAGGGCCATCCCTATCGCACCCGCCCGCGCGTCATGCTCACCGCAGGCACCGCGCTTATTAGCGTTGCGGCCGTGGGCGTGCTGGTAGGCCAACTCATTTTTGCACCGGGTCACGGCCATTGGTGGCTGCTGCTGGCTGGTCTTTACACCACGGCGTTGGCGGCCGTGTGTGGCTTTGCCCAAAATGCCCTGCGCCTGCCGCCGCCGGGCACCTTCTTCCTCGTCATGGTCGGCGGCGGCTCGGTCATGTTGGCACGCACCGATGTCACCGTGGGCCAGCTGCTTTTTTGGGCGCTGACCGGCATGCTAGCCAGCCTCGCGCTGGGCATGGCGCCGGCACTCATCGACGCCCACGGCCCCGAACGCCGCGCGGTCACTACCTTGGAGAAGGCCGCGGATGCATTCCACAATGATCGCGACGATTCCTTAGCACGCCACCACCAAGCGCAGACCGCGCTTTTTGCTGCTTGGCAGGCGCTTTCCGACGCCCACATTATCCGCGGTGGCCGCATCATCGACTCCAAAGGAGCCCACCTAGTGGAGCGCACCCTTGCGGCCCAGCACACCATCGTGGCGCATAACCGCGCCCTCGACCTCGGCTCCGATTCGGACCAGCTTACCGATCATGTCACCGACGTCGACCCAAATCGCACGGCTATCCCGCACACCCGCCCCACCGGCCGATATAGGCTTTACCGCGCTGCGGTGCGGGATTCGCATGCCATGGTCACCACCCAAAAGGTGGTTCTTTCGGCGATCATTACCATGCTCGTGGGCCTTAGCCTCGGCTTCGACCGACCGGACTGGGGTGTGGTCTCTGCCTTCCTCATGTTGCAATGGGGGCCTGACCACGTGCCGGGCACCGTCCGCGGCATCCACCGCATGCTCGGCTCCGTTGTAGGCGTGCTGCTCTTTTCCATCCTCCACTACTTTGGTATCAGTGGCTGGACCCTCCTGCTCGCGCTGGCTGCCTGCCAATTCTGCGCCGAAATCTTCGTGGCGAAAAACTACGCCATCTGCGTCATCTTCTCCACACCCTTGGCCCTGCTGATGGGCAATTCCGCCACCCGGCCCCTGTGGCCCACTATCCAAGCTCGCTGCGGCGAAATCCTCTTGTCCATCCTCATCGCCACCGCGGTGCTGTGGCTATGGCAGCGCAGTGCCCCCGTACGCAATCAGGCCCGCTTGCAAGTCCGCGCGATGGAATCCATGGCTACCCTGCTCGGACTGCTCTTTGTCAATACCCCGGATTCCGCTTTATCCGCGCGTCGCGACCTGCAATACGAGCTGCTCTCGGAGCGCCGCGCCATCCAGTCCCTCGCTGCCGATAACCCAGATGCCGTGCGCCAATTCTGGGCCCGCCACATTGCTGTGCAGCACGCTGGATACTTCCTACTAGATTTTTGCACCACCCACCCAGACCGCACCGCCACCCGCGAGAAGCTCGACACCCTCGTGCGGGAAATCCGCGCCGCCCGCGCCACCTAGAACAAGGGATATTCCTCTAGTACCTCGTAGCGCGGCCCACCGCCGCGGCCCTCACCCAGGTGCGATTGCATAAGGCAGACCCGGTCCACGCAAAATTCCGGTCCCCGATACACCGATAGGGCGCGCGTAAAATCCGCCAACGCCCACGGCTCGCGGGTGCGCCGACCGGCACGCGCGACGGTCAGGTGGGGGCGATGGTGATTAAAGGGGACATCGGCAAGCTGGCAATCCGCCATCAACTCCCGCACTCCGCGCACCTGGCCGCCGACGCCTAACCACAGGGTGCGCTGCTCAAAACTTCCAGCGCCGCTCAAGTGCACATTCACCGCCGAGCGCCCAGCCACCGCGTGGGCGAGGTGCTCACGCACGGCCGCGGCATCATTGGGCTGATCACCATAAAAGGCCATGGTCACATGCCAATTATCCGGGTCCGTCCAGCGCAACTCATTGGTGGTTGCCGCATAGATAGGCCGCAGCGTATGCACCAAATGCTCGCGCGCGGTGGCAGAAGGCAGCAGCGCGGCAAAGACGCGAATCATGGCCTAGCTGGCATACACGTTAAGGCGCAGTTCCGCGTCTAGCACGTGTTCTTCCTCGCGTTCAAAGACGGCGAAGGCATGCAAAATATCGGCAACAGCGGTGGAATTATCATCAAACTCGGGCATGAGAAAACTTCTTTCAAACCACAAAGGAGGCATAAGAATCACGCTCGATTCTTCTGCCTCCTCATAGTAGCTGACAATGATGTAATTATCCGGTCTTGACTACCGTGACCTGCCAGCCCGCATCGCCCAAGCGGTGGAAATCACGAACCTCATGGCCTTCATCAGCTGCCCACTGCGGAATGGATTCGGTGGCCTGCGTGCAGTCAAAGTCAATGACCAGGGCCTCCCCCGGCTCTAACTCAGCCATGACCTGCTTGGCCTCAATTAACGGGAACGGGCAGACCGCGCCAAGGGTATCGAGCGCGTAGCGCCCACCGCCCAGGGCGCGGGCCTTTTCCTTGGTCTGCGGCTTGGTCTTAAGCGCTACCGCCCCAGTTGCCGTGGTAAAGCTGGGCAGGACCTTGTCCTCGGCAGAGACTACAGCGTTATCGACGGACTCCGCGGTGGAATAGTTTTGCGGCTGCTGCGGCTGGTGGCCCTGCGACTTCTTCGGTTTGAGCCATAGGCGTGCGCCCGCACCGACGCCTAGCGCCATAAAGAACAGCGATACCCAGCCTTGGAAGCTAAACAAGGAGGTCTCCACCATGCCATTGCCCACGGTGCAGCCGCCAGCCAACGACGCGCCAACACCCATCATGATGCCGCCCCAAATAGCGCGGGTCGCAGTCTGCGCATCCGGAACGCGCACCCGGAATTCACCGGCGGTCTTTGCGGCGATAAACGCACCTACCAACAGACCGATGACCAGCAGGGTGCCCCAATTCATGCGGGCGGAATCACCGGTGGCGGTCCATCGCACGATATCCGCAGTTGGAGTGGTGATGCCGAGGCCGCCGTTGCGGCCGGCGTCGGCAGAAAGTACAAAGCCCACCGTGCCAATAATGCCCACAGCAACGGCTGCGATGTTCATGTTCAGTGGCTTGGCGTACCACGGCTGGCCTAGGTCCACCTTCGGGCGGCCGGCGTCCTTGGCGCGGTAGTGGCGCCACAGCAGGAAGGTCACTACCCACACAACCGCGACCAGAATCCACGGGGAGATATGTAGCGCGTCGTGGATGGTGGTTACTGGCAGGCTCCACTGCTTGAACCAATCATTCGCCGCCTCGAGCGGACCAGACTTCATGGCCGCGGCTGATAGCCCATAAAACAGCAGCGCAATCCACGAGCCGACCAGGCCCTCAGCAGAGCGGTACCACGTTCCGGAGGCGCAGCCGCCAGACAAGATGATGCCAAGGCCAAAGATGAAACCACCCACAATGACGGCTACCGGTTTGAAATCAGCAATCTCCGGAGAGAGCACGTCAGCGCCGGTCAACAGGGTAAGGCCAAAGGCATGGACCGAGATCAAAATGAGCAGAGCGGTAAAACCGCGCCAAGTCTTATTGAGGAAAATATCGCGCAGCATGCCGGTCACGCAGAAGCGCCCACGCTGCAACACGGCACCGAAGACGATGCCGGTGAGAAGTCCGGTAATAATCACACTGTCTCCTTGTATCGAGTCAAAGGCCTCAGACTACGCCCCCAAAGACAGATGTGTCTATAATAGATGTACAACCCGGTTCTAAGGTGGCAACTGTCCGCCTTTCAGTCGGCCCTCCCTACGCCACCTAAGGCGCCGCTGCCGCTCCGGGTACAAACAAGGAGAAATAATGGGAATCCCAGATGACGTAGTACTCGATGGTTATACCCTCATCGAACAACACGAAATTGACCATGAGTTCCTGCTGCGCGGCTCTCCGCTGGGTACCGAAACTCCCCTGCTTTTCGCGTTGACCATCGCCGGCATCGTGCTGGTCGCGGCCAGCCTCTTCCTCCGCGGGGGCAGCCGCGTTGCCGCAGGCCTCGTAGGCGCGCTGCTCACTCTGACCAAGCTGTGGTGGATGCCCGTAGCGCTATGGCAGCACTTTGACGACGGCCAGGTCTTTGGCTACACACTCAAGTACTTCCCGCAATACTGGCCGGCGGCCTCCATCATTGTCGGCGCCATTGCGCTTATCGGCCTACTCTCCGCCATCTTCCGCCGCGCCTAGTCTCACCTAGCCGCCAAGCACTGCAATGGCGATGTGCACCCGGTTGGTGCCATCGATCTTGGCCAGGATGTGCTTCATGTGCGTCTTGACCGTGGTCAGCGAGATGAATAGCTGCTCGGCAATCTCGGCATTGCTCAGGCCTTGGGCCACCAGCTGGGCAATTTCATTTTCGCGCTCGCTCAGCTCGGCCAATTTGCTGGGCTGAATCATCTCCTGTTCCGGCTGCGGCGGGGTGTCCGCCAGCCCCACCAGGTTTTCTAGCACCTTCGGGCTTAACTGTTGCTGGCCTTGGGCCGCTGCTCTTACCGACGCCACCAGCGCCTCCGGCGCCGTCGTCTTCAACAAAAATCCCACTGCCCCAGCGCGTAGGGCGTGCAGGATGAACTCGTCGGTATCAAAAGCAGTGAGCATCACCACCGGGATATCGCGCGCGCCGGCGAGCGAGTGCAGCTGCGCCGTCGCCTCGATGCCGTCCATGACCGGCATGCGGATATCCATCAGCACCACATCAGGCTCTTCGGCCAGGATAAGTTCGATGCCTTCCTTGCCGTTGCCGGCCTCGCCAATGACGCTAATGCCCGGCGCGCCTTCCAAGATCATGCGCAGGCCGTGGCGCAGCAGCGGCTCATCATCGACGAGCACCACCCGAATTTCACTCACTTTTCTTCCTTCCTTGGCAGGCGCAGCGTCCACGAGAAGCTTTCTTCCCCGTCCTGTACCTGTAATGATCCGCCCACCACGCTAGCGCGCTCGCGCATGCCGACGATCCCGTACCCACCACTGTGCATGCCTGCCTTTTCCCCAGTCTGGGCGGTGGGGTTAGACATGGTGATAGACAGGGCGTCGGCAAGCGTAGCGATGGTGATGGTGACCGGCTGCCCGGGTGCGTGCTTACGGGCGTTGGTCAGGCCCTCCTGGACCGCGCGGTTGAGCGCGTGGCCGGCCATGGTGCTCAGCTCCTCCAGCGATTGCGGCCCCGCGCCCGCCTGGTAGCGCACTTCCACGTCCATGCCCGCCTGGCGGGAACGCTCCACCAGCGATTCCACGCCCTCGCGCGGATCGATGCGCCCCTCGCTGCGCAGCGAGTGCAGCGCCTCACGCAGATCCCCCACGGCGGCCTCGGCTTCATCGCGAATCGTGCGCGCAGATTGCCGCGTCTCTTCCGGATCTAGGTCTTTGCGGTAGGCCAACCCGCCGGCATAGACCGCAATCATGCTCAGCCTGTGCGAGAGCGTATCGTGCATATCCCGCGCGATCCGGTCGCGTTCTTCCTGCCGCGCAAAGTTCTCCCGCGTGGCCATTTCCTCATGCGTGAGCTCCGCCTGCGCCTGCAGCGCAATCGTGCGCTCCTTCTGGTTCGAGCGAACCAACCCAACAACCAGTACGACCAGCGCCGGGATAAGCGCGCTGCCGTAATAACCCATCTGAAACGGAATATCTGCACCTTTAGCACCGGAAAAATCAGTGTCGACTAGTTTCGAGGCCACCATGGCCGTGCATACCAGCGCGATCCACAACCGGCTGCGGCGCGAGGCCGCAGAAAACGCCGCTATCATTACCGAAGGACGGTACTCAGCAATCGTCACCGTCGCCGAAATAATGGTTGCGGCTACCAACGCGCTGCGCGGGCCGGGCTGCGTGCTGCGCGGGTCACGCTCCCCAACGGCATGGCGCAAAGCCAAAGGCAAAAGCGCCCAGGTAACGACCATCACCGCGGCTGTAACAAGGATCCGAATCTCTGAGGCATCATTTTCCGCAAGTCTCATCAACGTGACCAGCACGTCGCCGACGACAACGATTAAAGCGATGAGAATCTTCTGCCACAGCGGGCGCTGGAGCATCTCGTCGGATTTTCGGAACAACTTCATAACGCGCACCAGTCTAAGCCGGCCTGCCGCCGGCGCGGTATCCCCCGCAGGGAGGATTCTCCAGCCTTAGCCACGCGCCTCTAAGACCATGATTGCGATGTGCACGCGGCTGGTACCGCCGATCTTTTTCAAAATATGCTGCATATGCGATTTCACCGTCGCCATGGACACCACCAGTTGGTCGGCGATGTCTTGATTATTCAAACCCTGGGCTACCAGCCCGGCGATTTCCCGCTCGCGCGAGCTCAAAGTGGAAAGCCGGGTGCGAGCGGTGCGGGTGTGGTGTGAATGGGCGTCGGAAAGCGCGGGGCTTTGCATGCCTACCAGCTTGTCAACGACCTGCGGGCTCAACAGCGGCTGCCCCGCCGCGGCCGCACGCACGGCCGCCATGAGCGATTCCGGCGGCGTTGACTTGAGCAAGAACCCAGCCGCCCCGGCGCGCAGGGCCCGCAAAATGAAGGAATCGGTATCAAAGGCCGTAAGCATGATTATCGGCACGGCATGGACCGACAGAATCTTCTCCACAGCCGCGATGCCATCCATGACCGGCATGCGGATATCCATCAACACCACGTCGGGCTGCGCATCGAGCACGGTTGCCACCGCCTCCCGGCCATTGCTCGCCTCGGCCACGACCTCGATATCGGGTGCATTAGACAGCAACAGGCGCAGCCCGCTGCGGACTAGGTCCTCGTCATCAACCAGCACCACGCGCAGTGCATCTGCCATCATGCTTCCTTTCCTACTGGTTGGTTCCACCGCGCGCGCCAGAACTGCGACGCAACGGGCGTATACGCCACTGTAAGCGCCACAAGAATCGCCAGCGCTATCGGCACTATATTGGCATGGCCTGTCACTACGCCATTGAGGAACGAGGGCACGACAATATCGGTCATTTTTTCGAATAATTTGGGGAAAAAGTCGATGACAAGCGTGGCCGCAATGAATGTCAGCGCAGTCTGCAAAAGCAATGTCCACAGGTTCACCCGATGCAGGCGCTTATCGACGTCCACCTTCCCCACCGCTGCAAACATCACCCTCGCTCCTTGCCCGCGAAACTGTGGCACGATATAGCCACGGCGCTCCACCAGCTCGATGCGATCTGCGTCTTCGGGCGCATTATCATCGCTATTTCCGCGCAGGAATTCCACGCTATAGGCCGAGTCATCGGTATCGGTGTAGCTGAGCTTGCGCGTAGTGCCGTTGACCGTGGAGGTAAAAAGGCTGCGCTTAGAATCTAAGTATTTTCCTGTCCAGCCCTCGCGGGTCGTGGTTTCTTCTAGGTCAATGCGCATGAGCCCGTAATCGGGATGGCGCAGGTGCCAACTCATCTCGCTCATTGCGTGGCCTCCTTGTGCGCCAGTGGTAGCTGGATGCTCCAGCTAAATTCCTCACCTTCTTCGCCGACGTGAACATTCATGCGCCCGCCGGATAGCTCCACACGCTCGCGCAGTCCCACCAGCCCGTAGCCGCCGGCGCTGGCACCTGCGCGATCCCCGGCCGGTGCCGCCGGTAGTGGGTTGCGCATCTCGATGCCCACCTCACCGGCCACCTCGCGCACCGTAATGCTCACCGGCTGGTCAGCGGCGTGCTTGCGTGCATTGGTCAGGCCCTCCTGTACTGCGCGGTGCACGGCGTGCTGCGCCATCGTGGATAGCCCAGTAAAAACATCCGGGCCGGCACCGTCCGCGTAGGTCACGGTCACCTGCGTGCCGGCCTCACGCGCGGTCGCGACTAGCTCTTCTAAGGTGGTGCGCGGATCCTCGGAAAGGTCTTCGCGCAAGGCGCTTAAGACGGTGCGCAAATCTTCTACCGCGTTCTGGGCCTCCGTGCGGATGGTGCGCGCTGCGTCTGTGAACTCGGCCGGCACGCCTTCACGCGGATAGCTCAGCGCACCCGCATGAATGGCCACAAGGCTCAGCCGATGCGAGAGCGTATCGTGCATGTCGCGCGCGATACTCTCGCGCTCTTCTTGCCGCGCGCGCTCTACCTTGGCACGCATCTCTTCGCGATTCATCCGGGCTTCTTGCTCCACCCGCCACCGCTTTTCGCGCAAATTGGCGCGCTTTTGTCCCACCAATAACCCCGCGACCATCACGACCACAACGAAGATGGCACCAACCCATCCGATATCGTCCCAGGCCATATAGGGGTTGAAGAACGCATCAATCGCAAACGCCGCCACGAAGCACGCCACTGCGGCCACCGAGCGCGAAGTCGAGCGGCGCGAGACCATGGAAATGAAAGCCACGACTCCACTAGCTGCACCAAAATAGGAGCTCGACCCCAGCAGCACGATACAGCCAGCGATGAAGCTACGGGTGGAGCCGGCATAGTCGACGTCGGAAAGCTCGCGCGGCTGGTGCTCTAACGCAAAGGGCAGGGCGATAATCGTCACCACCCCCACCGCAAAACCGGTGCAGATATAGGGCCCGTACTCCGCAAACGACGGCGAATACTCCTCAATGTCGAGGTTCATCAGCACCACGCCGATGAGCCAATTCGCCACCGCACAAGCGGCAACAATTCCCGCCGTGCTCCACTTCGTTCTGATCATGACCTAAAGCTTAAGCCCATGGCCATAATCCCTAGGGATGAATTATTTTTGCACCCCGGCAGCGTCGCGCATGGCCTTCGTCTGCGCAGACGGATGCTCGTTTTCGGTGGCCAGGCGCTCAAATGCCACGGCCGCCAACGCTGCGGCCTGCATTCCCAGCACCGAATCATCGAAACGCATCATTGGCGAGTGGTTCCACTCGCGCTGATTTTCGGGCTTTTCCGGATTGGCCGTGCCCATCCACATAAACGTGCCCGGCACCTGCGCAAGGACATAGCCGAAGTCTTCAGAGGCCATCATCGGGGCATCAAAAGGCTGGACGTTTTCGGTGCCAAACATCTGGCTCCACAAGGTAGCGGCGAACTGATTTTCCCGCGGATTCGTCTTGGTGGTCGGGTACAAAACCTCGAAATCCACCTGCGCGGTACACCGGTGGGAAGCAGCAACGGAGCTGGAGACCTCCGTAATCATCTGCCGCACGGCGTCGATCTTCTCATCGCGCAGCACGCGCACCGTAGCACCCAAGGCCGCGCGTTCCGGGATGGCGTTATACGCGCCATCGCCCGCCCACAGGTTGGTCACGGTAATCACGATGGGTTCGAGCGCATCGAAGCGGCGGGTCAGTGCGGTCTGCAGCGACATTTGGATCTCCGCCAGCGCCGCTACTGGGTCAATAGCATCGTGCGGGCGGGAGCCGTGCCCGCCCTTGCCCAGCACCGTGATGGTCAGGTTGGACGAGCTGGCCATCATCGGGCCAGGCACATAGTGGAACGTGCCGCGGTCCTGGGGGCCAACGTGCAGGCCGTAGGCGGCAATGGGGCGTCGGCCAGCGGCGTCAAGCACGCCTTCCTCAATCATCGGCAGCGCGCCGCCCGGCCCCTCCTCGCCGGGCTGGAACATAAACGTAACGTCGCCGTGCAGCTCCTCGCGATGCTCGCACAGAATCCGCGCCGCGCCCACCAGACCAGCGGTGTGCAGATCGTGGCCGCAGGCGTGCATATACCCATTCGTCGACGCGAACGGGCTGCCGGTCTGCTCACGCACTTCGAGGGCGTCCATGTCCGCGCGCAAAAGCACCGACACCGGCCGCTCGCCGCGTTGGCCGCCGCGCAGCACGGCGACCACTGAGCTCAGGTCCTGGCCCACGTGAATCTCCAGCGGCAGGCCCTCGAGCGCTTCCAAGACCTTCTTTTGCGTGCGCGGCAGATCCAGGCCAATCTCTGGGTTGCGGTGCAGGTCGCGGCGAAAATTCTGCAGCTCTTCGAGCATCTCCTCGCCCATTTCCTGGAAGACCTCGGTGGCAATCCGCTCCCCGATGCGTGCCCGCGTCACCGGTAGGGGCGGCAGCTGCTGGGCCTGGCGTGGGGCGGCCAGGCGTCCGGGGTTGGTGGGGCGAATGCGCTTGGTCGGGTCAGTCATGGGGAGCTCCTTTTCTCGCTTTCGCATTCGAGGGTACCGCAGGTTATCCACAGGCCGCCGGGCGGGTTCGGGGTTGGTGTGACGGGTGGGGCGAGTTATCCACAGGCTGGCTCGGGTGAGCTACCCCGGTCTTGCGGGGTACCTTAGGCTCACCGGCATGACCCGCTTGCAGGACTACGCCCGCCAACTCGCCTCGCCGATGGAGCTTCTCGGCGAGGTCTCCGGCGTGCGCGAGGCGGATCTGCGCCTGGGCCTGCCCCGGCAGGAGACCCGTAGCCTGCTTGCGCTTGCCGACGTCTACTTTGGCCCCACTCCCTTCACCCGCCGGCAGCGTTCGTGCCGGGCAACTAAGCACTGCTTAGCGACGTTGAAGATCATCGAAAAATACGTCTCCCGCACCAAATCCAAGCGGGACGCGTGGGCGCTGCGCTCGGAGTTGTGTGCCACTGACCAGGATGTGGAGCGCCTTGCTCGCACGCGGTTAAAGGAGATGTATCCGCCGCGGCAACCGGAGAAGGGGGTTCGGGTAACCCGGCGCAAGGGCGGTCCGTCGACTCTTTCCATCACCGGTGATTCTGATTTCATCGCTGACCTGCACGCCAGCATTAACGAGGACAAGCCGCTCGATTCCGTAAGCAATATCTTCTTCCGCGGTGAGGCCACGGCCCGGCCTGCGTCGACGACGAATATCATCATCCAGCTCGATGAATTAGATGAAATCCTTTCTGGTGGAGGCGAGGAAATCACGCTGCGGTTGACCAATGGGGCCGAAATCAGTGGCGCCAAACTGGTGGAAAAGCGCCTTGCCGAATGCGGACTCGTCACCCTCGTCCATCCCTATGAGGGGCCGGTGAACCTGTATCACACCTCGCGGCATGCCTCCGATAAGCAGCGACTGATGGCAGGTGCGGAAAACCCCACCTGCCCGTGGGCCGAGTGCAACTATCCGGCTGATAAGTGCCAGATTCACCACCTGCAGGCGTGGAAACACGGCGGCGAGACCAATATGGCGAATCTCAGTGTGGCGTGTCCGTATCACAACGGCGTCAACGACGACGACCCGAACGCGCCGCCGGTACGCGGCCGACTGGAGCGAAGACGGGGACGCATAACGTGGATCCCGCCGTGGGCCCGATAGGCCAAGTTACCTGCCCAAATCACTCAGCCAAACACTACTCGATTACGCTGACCGACCTCACAACCTAGCCGCGGCTGTGAGGCGGGTTCGGCGTGCGTAGGTGGTGTTTTAATCGTCGGCGTCGGTAGACAGCGCGGCCACGAAAGCCTCCTGCGGCACCGAGACGGAGCCCAAGGTCTTCATGCGCTTCTTACCGGCCTTCTGCTTCTCCAACAGCTTGCGCTTACGGGAAATATCGCCGCCGTAGCACTTGGCTAGCACGTCCTTGCGCATGGCCCGGATGTTTTCGCGGGCGATGATCTTTGAGCCAATGGCCGCCTGCACCGGCACCTCGAACTGCTGGCGCGGGATGAGCTCTTTAAGCTTCTTGGTCATCTTATTGCCGTACCACTGGGCGGAATCCCGGTGGACGATGGCGGAGAAGGCGTCGACTGGGTCGCCGTTGAGCAGGATATCGACCTTGACCAGGTCTGCGAGCTGCTCGCCGGCCTCCTCGTAGTTCAGCGAGGCGTAGCCCTTGGTACGGGACTTGAGCATGTCGAAGAAATCAAAGATGATTTCGCCCAGCGGCATGGTGTAGCGCAGCTCTACGCGGTCCTCAGAGAGGTAATCCATGCCGCCCATCTGGCCGCGCTTGGACTGGCAAAGTTCCATGGTGGGGCCGACGAATTGCTCGGGCACGATGACGGTCATCTTCACCACCGGCTCATAAACCTCGGTGAGTTTGCCTTCGGGCCAGTCAGACGGGTTGTGAACCCACTTTTCTTCGCCGTCTTCGGCCACCACGCGGTAGGTCACCGACGGCGCGGTAGAAATCAAATCGAGGCCGAACTCGCGCTCCAAGCGGTCGCGGGTAATTTCCATGTGCAATAGGCCCAAGAACCCGCAGCGAAAACCAAAGCCGAGGGCGACGGAGGTTTCGGGCTCGAAGGTAAGGGAGGCGTCGTTAAGCTGCAGCTTTTCCAGCGCATCGCGGAGGTCTGGGAAGTCAGCCTGGGAAATAGGGAAAAGACCGGAGTAGACCATCGGGTCCGGGTCCTTATAGCCCTTGAGCGGAGTCTCAGCGCCGCCATTGGACCAGGTGACGGTATCGCCGACCTTGGTCTCACGGACATCCTTCACGCCGGTAATCAGGTAGCCCACCTCGCCGGGCCCCAAGCCCTCACATTTTTGCATCGTGGGTGACACGATGCCGATTTCGAGTAGCTCGTGGTTGGCGTTGGTCGACATCATCGTGACCTTCTGGCGCGGGGTGAGCTTGCCATCCACCATGCGAATATAGGTCACAACGCCGCGGTAGGTGTCATAGACGGAGTCAAAAATCATGGCGCGGGCCGGCGCATCCGCGTCGAACTCGGAGGACGGCGGCGGCACCAGCTCGCAGACTTTATCTAGCAGCTCGACCACGCCCTCGCCGGTCTTGCCGGAAACGCGCAGCACCTCCTCCGGCTCGCAGCCGATGATATTGGCGATTTCCAACGCGTATTTTTCCGGGTCGGCGGCCGGCAGGTCGATTTTATTGAGGACCGGGATGATTTCCAGGTCGTTTTCCATCGCCAGGTAGAGATTGGCGAGGGTTTGGGCTTCGATGCCCTGAGCGGCGTCGACAAGCAGGATGGCGCCCTCACATGCCTCAAGGGCGCGGGAGACCTCATAGGTGAAGTCCACGTGACCAGGAGTGTCGATCATCTGGAGGACGATCTGCTCCCCTTCGTCCGAGCCGGACTGGGGCACCCAGGGCAGGCGTACGTTCTGCGCCTTAATGGTAATACCGCGCTCGCGTTCGATATCCATATTATCGAGGAACTGGTCACGCATATCGCGCTCCGCAACCACCTTGGATAGCTGCAGGATGCGGTCCGCCAGCGTCGACTTGCCGTGGTCGATGTGAGCAATAATGCAGAAGTTTCGGATTCGGGCGGGATCCGTAAACGTCGTGGCCGCAAAGTTTTCAGACATACGTCTACAATAGTCGACATGAAAAGCGCCATGCTCACCCGTCTGCGCCAAGCGCTGGGAATCAGCGAGCGCGAGCCCATAGACACCGGCCTGACCCGCATCAATTCTCGGTTGGGGTTGGATAGGTCGGATGAATTCCACGAGCCGCGCAAGGCCGCCGATATCCGGATCGAGGCCACCGCCTCCCACCCCCGCTCTATATTTTTCACCCCCGATATGGACGGCCAAGCCGATTCCGGCGAAGTGGTCTGGGTGTGGGTGCCGGCCGAGGGCAAGCAGGCCCCGCCGCGCGAGCGCGCCATTTTGGTCGTTGGCCGGACCCGCACCACGGTAATGGGGTTGCTTATCTCCCCCAACCCGAAGCATGCGCTTGACGACGCCTGGTTAGAAATCGGCGCCGGCGAATGGGACGAATCCGGGTGCGACTGCTGGGTGCGACTCGACCGCCTACTCGAAGTTTCCGAGGAACAGGTGCGCCGCCAGGGCACGCTTTTCCCAGAACGCAGGTTCGAACGAATCGCGAATAGGCTACGGGCGCGCTATCACTGGGCGTAGCCGCAGCACGGCCAGATCGCCGTAGTGAGGGTTTTGGCAGGTCGGGTTCGGTACTGCTATTGTGTGTTGGTTACTTACTTGCCGGGCGCGTTGGTCGGGGCGGGCAGGACCTTGGGTTCGCCTTTCGAATACCAGCGCCGAGCGCGCTAGAAATTGCTGGCCGCGGGAGTAGTCCGAGTAGGTCGGTTTCTACGTCAATCACTTTCGATTACTAAGAGGTATTTTTCATGGCAAATATCAAGTCCAAGCAGAAGCGCGTTATCACCAACGAGAAGGCACGCCGCCGCAACAAGGGCATTCGCTCTGCCGTCCGTACCGAGATCCGCAAGTTCCGCGAGACCGTTGCCGCTGGCGATAAGGCCGCTGCTGAGAAGCAGCTGCGCGTGGCATCCCGCGCCCTGGATAAGTCCGTGTCCAAGGGTGTCTTCCACCGCAACACTGCAGCCAATAAGAAGTCCGGCATGGCTTCCGCGTTCAATAAGATGGACTAAGAGCCATTGCACTTCTCCCCCGGTCAAGCTCTACGGAGCACCCCGGGGGATTTTCTTTACCAAAACGGGCTGCGTCAGCGTCTCGGCCAGGCTAGTTCCGCCACCAAGCAGTTGCACCACCAGACCAGTTCCGCTGCCAGAACGGTCGAGCGCCGAGGCAGCCGAACGCAAAGCCGACCGAGCGCAGAGGTGGGGGCTTGGAAGGCAACGAGGCGCGGGCGGAGGCGGAGAGCTAAGGCAGGAAGCTGAGCCGGGGACGCCTAGGCCAGTTCGTCGTTGAAGTAGTCTTCGAAAATGGCGCCGGCGTTATGGAAGGCGTCGGTAAGCGAAGTGCCGCCGCGGGTTTCCATGAAGGTCTCGAAGGCGGTCAGGAACTGGGTGTGGATGATGTTGACGGTCGGTGTCAGACGAGGATCGGAGGACTTCCAGCCCTCGCGGGCTTGCACGGCCTGGCGAAAGCGCTGGATCATGCGACTATCACGCTGGTAGTACAGGTTGCGCAGCTTCGTATCCTCCGCTAGCGCCTGGGCCGTTAGCTGGGAGATTTCGGGGAAGAATTCATCGCCGACGGCGCGGTTGAATTCAGCCATGACCATGATTTTAAAATCTTCGCGCAGGCTTCCGGTCGGCAGGCCGGCGGCGAAATTCTGGAATTGAAGCTCTACTTCCTTTGAAATTTCGGGGCCCAAAACTGCCGATTCTTTGTCCTTAATGTAATTAAAAAGGGTGCGGCGAGAAACGCCTACTTTGTGGGCGAGCTCCTCCATAGTAAACCCGTCATACCCTTTTTCGATGACGAGTTTGAGCGCAGCGACTCGGATCTTTGATATACGCGGCATAAATGCCCCTTTCTGTCCCGACGCTCTCAAAGTTTCAGTATCGTTTCTTTCCCTAAGACATAGTGCGGAAATATAATTTTGCCTACAAACTAAGAGATTTTGGGGCGATTCTATTATTTAATATTCGACTAAGGAAACCACCATTCGCACCGGAAGGGTTCCCCACCGGCGTGGCTGCGCATTTGCGCCCGTCACGGCACTATTTGAAGAAACTGTGACGTTAGACAACACTGCCTGACCCCCACTTGGCCGTGCACCCCATCTACCCGCTCGTGCGTTCGAAAGCCCGATGGTGCTTGTGTCCGGTGTGGCGGCTAAGATGAATCACCGATGAAAAACGTTAAGCCACTGGTGAAATGGGCGGGCGGGAAACGCCAGCTCCTGCCGCATATCCACGCCGCCCTGCCGGCGGATGCCCCGCGGCGTTTTTATGAACCCTTCATCGGTGGCGGCGCTGTGCTTTTCTCTCTCGAACCGGCCAGCGCACGAGTCAACGACCTCAATGGTGAGCTTATTAACTTATATGAAGTGGTGCGCGGCGGCGTCGACAAGCTCATTGAGGAACTTGCGAGCTACCCTAATGAGGCGGAGTTTTTCTATGCACTGCGCGCAGTGGACCGAGACGCCCGGCGGTTTGCCAGCCTCTCCCCTCTCGAGCGTGCCGCACGGACTTTGTATCTCAACCGCACCTGCTATAACGGCCTGTATCGCGTAAATGCGGCCGGCCAATTTAATGCACCGTTTGGGCGCTATAAAAACCCCACCATCTGCGATGAGGAAACGTTGCGCGCGGTACACGGCTATTTTGCGGATAATGATGTCACCTTCTCTCAAGGGGATTTCGCTGCGGCGGTAGCAGAAGCAAGCGAGGGCGATTTTGTTTACTTCGACCCGCCCTATGACCCGGTGAACGTGACGAGTTCGTTTACCGGTTATCAAAAAGGCGGCTTTGACCGCGGGGAGCAAGAGCGTCTCAAAGAGGTCTGCGATGACTTGGATAGGCGTGGGGTAAAGTTCCTCTTGTCGAATTCGGCTACCGAATTCATCCGAGACCTTTATGCGGACTATGAAGTAGGCATTGTGGGGGCGACGCGGGCGATTAATTCGGTGGGTTCGAAGCGTGGCAAGGTCGATGAGGTACTGGTGCGCAATTACGAGGTCAGCGGTGAGTAGCGGGACGGAACCGCACGCGGAATGCGAGCATCAAAAGCTGCGGGCATGCTTCAACGTGCCGGACTCGGTGAAACTCGGCGTCAATGACTGGGGCTGGCTACGCATCCTGGCGGGGGAATACGGCAAGGAGCTGGAGCGGCGCGGATATTTTTTCATTAGCGCCCGGGAATTGGAAAGGATCTCGGCCAGGCAGCCGCGGCTCATGGCCAAGCATGATTTTTCTACCTCTAGGCCGTGGATCTTTCAGCGCCTGCGGCTCGGCATCGTGCCGGTCAGCCGCAGCGAATACTTAGTGGGCCGGTTCAACCTGTACGAAAGGTTTCCAGAAGCGTTCCGCGGCGAGGTACGCACGCTGGAGCTGCCGGCGGGGCTAGATACCCTCTCGTTGGAGGGGGTGAGCTCGGAGGCGGTAGCGCTCAATGGGGCGTCGGCAAGCGGGATGCTAGAGGACTTCCTGGGATGCGGACCATTGCAGGCCACGGTAGCGGGACGCATGTCCACGCGCGAGTTAGAGGTGCGGCTGCCGGACTTGGGCGTGGATGTAGCGGTAGACCGCGCGCAGATGGAAATCGACGGTGGCTTCGAATCGCTCGAACACCTAGTGCTGGTAGAGGCGAAGAACCACCTATCAGATGATTTCAATATCCGGCAGCTATATTTTCCCTACCGCCGCTTCCAACAGCGCCTGGCCAAGAATGTGGTGCCGGTTTATCTGGTCTATTCCAATGGCATTTTCCACCTGTACCGCTATGAATTTCGGGACCCGGCGGATTTTCGCAGCATTGTGCTAGTCGATAGCGCCCGCTACGCACTGTCGGCCTCCCACCTGGATGCGCAGGCGGCGCTGGACATTGTGCGCGCGGTAGAACCCGAGGCCGAGCCGGCAGTGCCCTTTCCACAGGCCAATAGCTTTGAGCGGGTGGTTAACCTGCTGGAACTCATTGCGCTGCAGCCGCTGAGCAAGGCAGAGATTACTCAGCGCTATGACTTTGACCCACGGCAGGCGGATTATTATGCCAACGCCGCGCGCTACCTGGGGCTGGCGGAGCCCGTGGAGGAAGCCTGGGAGCCCACCGAGCGCGGGCGGCGGGTTATCGAGCAGCCGCAGCGCGACGCCCGGAATGCGGCACTCATACGGGCGCTGGCGGCGCGGCGGGTTTTCCGCGAGGTGCTTGAGCTGAGCCTAGCCCGCGGCACAGTCGCCAGCACCGCGGAGATTATTGCGGGGATGGACGGGCTGGGCCTGAGCTTGGCGACGTCCCGACGGCGCGCCTCCACCGTTGCTCGCTGGACCCAGTGGGTGCTCGATACGGTGGCCGAGGGTACCCCGCGCCTGTTTTAGGCCAAGAGGTTCTGCCCGCCAGTCACGATGAGGACGATGCCGGCGATAATGAAAAAGAGGCCAGAGCCGATGTCGATCCACGGACCGGCGGCGATGAGCTTGCGACGCACGGCGTGGGTGGAAATAACTGTGGCGACGACCAGGAAGAAAAGGAAAGCCGATAGCGACAGCGAAAGTGTGAGCCCAAGGGCCAACCAGATGGGCGGGCTGGCCGGCAGCAGCGGGGCAATCATCGCGGCGAGGAAGAGCACGATTTTCGGGTTGGACATATTCGTGGCTAGGCCGACTTTGAAAGCGGTGCGCAGGCGGCCCAGCTTGGCGGCGGCGTCTTCTAGGTCAACCGGCGGGTTAGCACGTTGGGCGATGCCGCTGCGCAGCGCGCGCGAGCCCATAAACACCAGGAAGCAGCCGCCAACGGCCTGAACCGCTCCCAAAATTTCCGGAAAAGCCGTCAGCAGCGCGGCGGCACCGAAAACAGTGGCGGCGCACCAAAAAAGCACGCCGATTTGGATACCGGCGGCCGCAGCGACAGCGTGGCGACGCGATCGGGTGGCGTAACGGGTCACCAAGATAATGTCCGGTCCGGGTGAGGCAACGCCCACCAAATTCATGAGAAGAAGGGTAAAAAAGGACGTCCAGGTCACTCCCGTGCCTCGCTTCCCAGGCGCGGGAGAAGGTCCTCTCGGCCAAACAAGCGGGCGGAATCCACCGCGGAGGGCTGACCGGCGGTGGGATCGGCGTGGGCGGCCAGGAGGGCGTCGATGACCGCGTCTTCCTTCTTGAAGATGGCTCCGGCCAGGGGCGATTGGCCGCGGTCATTGAGCAGATTGACGTCCGCGCCGGCGCGGGCAAGTGCGGTAACCAGCTCGGCGTGGCCATGATAGGCGGCGAGCATAATAAAGGACTGGCCATCCTGGTTGACGAGGTCGATATTTACGCCGTGGTCGATATAAGCGAGGAGGTCCACATTGCCCTCGCGGGCCATGTCGAAGAGCCGACCGGCGAATTCTTGCACTTGCGTCTCAGACATAGCTTCTAGCTTATCGCGCCAGTTCCGCGACTCGTTTGACGGCCGCCTCTATGGCGAATTCGGGCTCACCGCCCTGGCCTTTGACGGCGGCATCGAGCTCCGAGACCAGGATGACGGCCTTGGTGACATTATCGGCGGACCAGCGGCGAGCCACCGGCTGGGTCATCTTTACTACGTAGGGCGCCAAGCCGGTTTGGCTAGCCAACGAGTACTGGTCCCCGCGCGCGGAGTACAGGCGAGCGACGGCGCCGACCTTATTGGCCAGCGCGGCGGCAATCGCTACGGGGCTGGCACCAAGTTGAAGGGCGCGTCGGCAGGTGGACACGGCGGCTTCGACGCGGCCGGCAACAGCGGCGTCGGCAATGTCCCAATTGGCTACCTCTGCCACACCGACGTAGTAGTTCTGCACGGCCTCGCGAGTGACGTTGCCGCCGGTATCGGAAACTAACTGGGAGATAGCAGAGGCCAGCTCGCGCAGGTCAGAGCCCACACCCTCGAGCACGGCGTGGATAACGTCCGGGGTGGGTCGCACGCCATGGCTGGAAAACTCGCGGGTGGCCCACTGTCCCAGCTCATTGGGATAGAGCGAGAAGACCTCGTGGACCTCGGCAATCTTGCGCAGCTTGGCCACAAGCTCGGGTTGCTTCTTCTTTTTCTTCAGCGTCTTGGCCGTCACGGAGTAGATGATGACCATGGTCATGCCCGGCGCGGGATTGGCGCAGGCGCGCAGCAGAATATCTATTACTTCCTTGCCGGCTCGCTCGCAATCGCTGATGACGATGACGCGGTTATCGCCGAATAGTGACGGGCTCGTTGCCTCGAGGATTTCTCCCTCGGAGACCTCAGAAGCCTTGAGCTTGGTCAGCTCGGGGCGAGCACCGGTGGGTCCACTCTCCTCGGCCGCGGCGCGCTGGATCTGCAGGCGGGCGCGTTCGGTGAGGAATTCATCATCGCCGAGGATGAGGTGTACTGGAGGCATGCCCGCCATTCTAGCCTGCGGCCACGCCGAGCCAGGCGATGCCCGCCAGCGTCAGCGCCAAGGTAAGCCAAGGGCGGTGATAGAGGAGGCCGGCGATGATCCAGGCGTAGGCAAGCAGCGTAAAAAGTGGGCTGGCGGGTATGGTGACCACCGGCAGGTGGGCCACGCCGTGGGCGATGGTATTAATCCACCAGGAGAAAGGCTCAACGAGGCGGAGCAGGCCGGCACCTAGTACGTCGAGCGGACCGAGCTGGGCGAAGATGGCGGCGATTAGCCCCACGATGGTAATCGACACGGTGGCCGGCTCAACCAGGATATTGGCCAGCACGGAGACCACGGAGACCTCACCGGACATGAGTGCGACTAGCGGGAGGGTAACGATATCGGCGGCAATGGCCACAGCAACCGCGCGCAGGAAGATGGCGGGCCAGCCGGTTGTGGCTAAGTGCTTGTAGATGAGCGGGCTAAGCGCCACGATGCCGAGCGTCGCCGCGCAGGAAAGGGCGAAGCCAAAATGCACAGCGAGATCAGAATCCACAAAGAGTAGCGCGATAATGCCGAGGCTTAAAGCATGGATGGGCTCCATGCGCGTGGAATTAAGAACGGCGAGCAGGCCGACTACCCCGGCAACGGCCGCGCGCTGGACGGAGGGTTCCAACCCCACGAGCAAAACGTAGGTGGCCAGCGCGCACAGAGAGGCGGCCACGCGGGCGCGCGGCCCGAGCGCGAATGCGGCGCAGACAACGGCCGCCGCGGAGCAGACGATGGCCACATTAGCGCCGGATACTGCGCTTAAGTGCGAAAGCCCCGTCGCGATATACAGGTCGCGCTCGGCGGCGCTTTGCAGCGCGGTATCGCCGAGTACCATGCCGGGTATGAGCCCCTGGCTGGAGGGCCCGACGGTATCGAGGACTAGCGCGCGAAAATTCTCGGCCACCTCGGCCGCCCAACCGGCTAGGCCCGCAGGCTCACCGGTTACCCGCACATCCGTGGCGTTGGCACTAAGCTTTCCGACGCCCGCCCTATCCGACTCCCCCACCTCCACCCTAGCCGTGAGCTCAGCGCCCGCGACGGCTGGGACCGGTTCCGAGCTAAAGACCGGCAGCTGGGTCGGATACCCTGGCACCTTGAGCTTTAGCAGCCAGCCACCCGTGCTGGTCTGCGTCGGCGTGGTGGTCAGGCGGCCGGTGACTTCGGTGCCGAGGTCGAAGGCGGCGGCGCGGGCTTGGCGCGCTGCGGCAACCAGCGCCGCAGCCGTGGCGACCGTTCCGCAGAAAAGCGCTTGACCCCATTGCCGCATACACAGGCACAACACGACGGCCGCCCCAATGAGGAAGATTGCCCAGCCACGGCTGCCGAGCAGCACGGCAATGACAGCCAGCCAGGCGGTGGCCGCGCCGGGGACGAGGCGTAATTCTCGCATCGCACGCTCGAACTCTGGTTAGAGCTGTACCTGGTCTTTGAGCTGCGCCAGCTTCGCTGGTCCAATTCCGGAGACCTCGAGGAGCTCCTCGACATCCTTAAAGCCGCCGTGCTCGTCGCGGTAGGCCACTATGGCTTGCGCGGTGACCTCGCCAACGCCTTTAAGCTCGGTGAGTTCCTCGGCGGTGGCGTTATTCAAGCTCACGCCGCTGGTGCCGCTCCCGCTGGTGCTGGCGGCGGCTGGGCCGGGTTCGCTGGGTGCAGGAGGCGGGGCGGCGCCGGAGGGAAGGACGTGGAGCTGCTGGCCGTCGGAAAGCCGCTGGGCATGGTTGAGCGCCATGGTCTCTGCGCCGGGGAGCGGTTGGGCGGCGTCGAGAGCATCGGCGACGCGCGCGCCGGGCTCGAGGGTCTTCAAGCCGGGCTCAGCTACTTCGCCGATGACCGAGACGATGATTTCGCTAGGTTCCTCGCTAGGGGCGGCGCCGGGCGCACCGCTCAGTGCCGCAGGCTCGGGCATGCCGGAGGATTTATCGGAACGTGCACTGATGCCGAGCCAGACCACCACACCGACGACGAGGATGACCGCCACGGCGCAGGCTTGCCACGGGCTGATGCGCAGTCGCGGGCGAGGATAATCGACGGCGAGGAGCTCTTCCTCGCCGGTGGGTTGGGTAAATTCGCGGAGTCGTTCGCTGATCTTTGGTGCCGCCATGGCGCTGAGAATAAATGCGTAGGCCATTAGGCGGTAGATACAGCGGCGGCGGGCTGTGGATAACTTGTTGTGGACGTCAACGAACCCGGCGCACTGGGTCTAGTTATCCACAGAACGGCGCGGTGGGAAGGCGCGTGGTCGACCACGCGTGTGAGGATGCGCTGGCTCGGCGGGAGGCTCCGAGCTAAACACCGCAGATACGCCGATGGCGGAGGAGCCGACGTGGACGGAGAGGACGTCGTTAAGCGCGGTGCAGATAAAGGACGAGCCCTGCGGCAGGGCCGCTTCAAGGAGCGCCTCCAGCTTGGCGGCCGCGCCTTCGGCGTGATTGTGCTGGATGGCGACGAAGGCCGGTTCCCCGTCCGCGCGGGAGGCGATGAGGTCCACCAGCTTGGTAAAGGCCTTGGTCTGGGTGCGGGTCTTGCCCACTAGCTCCAGTTTGCCTCGAGTAATGGACATAATCGGCTTGGTGGCCAAAAGCGCCGTAGAAAGCATGGCCGTGGCCGGGGAAAGGCGCCCAGAGCGGCGCAGGTCCTCCGTAGAATGCAGATACACCCAGGTGGCCGCGCGCTTGAGGGTGTCGATAGCTGCGACATAGCACTCCTCCAAGCTGGCGCCGCGGGAGGCCAATTTAGCCGCGGACATCGCGGCCGCACCCATAGCCATACCGGCCGAACCGGAGTCAATTACCCGCACAGTCTGCGGGAAAACGCCCGAAGCAGACACCGCTGCGGAATAAGTAGAAGATAGCTCTTTAGATAAATGTATGGCCACCACACCATCATCCTGGGCGCGCTCCATTTCGCGGCCATAGGCGGCGGCCAGCTCCAGCGCGCTTAACCCCGAGGTAGATTGCTCTAGGCCATCCTTGCCGTGGCGTTCCATGAAGTGGAGGTCAATGACGGTGATGGATAGCTGCTCTGCTAGCTCCGGCGGCAGGCCCGCGGAGGAATCTGTAATGACGCGGACCGCCACTAGATATCCGCCCCGCCATCCCCGGTGACTTCGCCGCCCATATTCCAGCCGTCGAAATACCACTGGGCGCGGCCCACATTATCTGGGGTGAAGTCTAGCGAGGACAGCGGCGTTTCCGGGTTAAAGTCTGGGCGAGCGGTCAGCTGCGACCAGTGGGTATTCTTCAGCCCCGATAGGATCCCGTACTGCGCATGGTCGAGGCCAAGCAGGTGGCAAGTAAGCGCTGAAATGGCACCCCCATGGGCCACGATGAGAACGGGGCCCTGGTCCCAGCCGCCGAAGTCAGCCATGAGCTCATCAATAACGGGGCGAGCACGCTCGGCCACATCCACGCGGGATTCACCCTCCGGCGGCGCCCAAGTGGGGTCGTGGCGCCAAATAGCACGCGCGCCTGGAAACTCGGCGTCTACCTCGGCAGAGGTTCTGCCCTGCCACTGGCCCAAGTGAGTTTCGCGCAGGCGGGCATCCGTGCTGAAGTCCACGCCGAGGGCTTCGGCAACGACGCGCGCGGTTTCCTTCGCACGAATGAGATCGGAGGCAACGATTTTGGACACGCCCTGATCCTGGAGCAGGCGCGCGGCAGCGCGGGCCTGCTCATAGCCCAGCTCAGACAGCTCGGTGTCCAAGTGGCCCTGCATGCGGCCGGTGGCGTTATAGGTAGTTTGTCCGTGACGGATCAGGATCAGGCGGCGGCTCATGCGGGTTTAAAGCTCCTCGTCCTCACCCGGGACCTTATCGGCCAGTGGGAGCTCATCGATGGAATCAACCTCACGTGGGTTGACGCCATTGGTCCATTCACCCGGCCGCTCCGGGGCTTCGATGCCCTCGATCTCCAGTGCCGGGCAATCGTGGTACAGGCGGTCCAAGCCGTAGAACTCGCGCTGGTCATTGCGCTGGACGTGGACAACGATATTGCCGTAGTCCAGGAGTACCCAGCGGTTTTCGCGGTTGCCTTCGCGGCGCTGCGGTTCGAAGCCCTGCTTGGTCATTTCATCTTCGACTTCATCCACGATGGAGCCCACCTGGCGCTCGTTATCCGCAGAAGCCAACACGAAGACCTCGGTAATTGCGAGGACATCGGAGACATCAATGGCCGCGATATTGGTGGCCAACTTTTCTTGCGCGGCGTGTGCCGCGGTTTCTGCCATGCGACGGGCAAGATCAGAAGTAGACAATGTATAAAACTTCCCTTTTCGCGTCTGAGTACATTCGATATGAACTATCTCTTCGATATGAACTATCTCTATTAAAGTTCTATTCTTGCACGTTTAGCAGGCCCGTGCCCAAAATCTGGGAAAGGCCGCAGAAGTTTCTACAGAGGCTTATCTGGGTTGGGACCGTAGAGATTATTCTTGGTGATGTACTGCACTACCCCGTCCGGTACGAGATACCACACGGGCTGCCCTTGGGCGGCGCGTTCGCGGCACGCGGTGGAGGAAATGGCCATGGCGGGGATATCAATAAGATCGATATCCTCCTGCGCATCGGCGGGCAGCATATCGGCGCTTAATTCATAGCCGGGGCGGGTCACGCCCACGAAGTGCGCCATCTCCAGCATCTCTTCCCAGTTATGCCAGCTCATAATGGAGGCCAGCGAGTCGGCCCCGGTGATGAAGTAAAACTCCGCTTTTGGAAAAAGTTCGCGCAGGTCCCGCAGTGTATCGATGGTATATGTAGGCCCCTCGCGGTCAATATCCACACGCGAGACGGTAAAGCGCGGATTAGATGCGGTAGCCACCATCGTCATCAAGTAGCGGTGCTCGGCGGCGGTAACCTCGCGATGGGATTTTTGCCACGGCTGCCCGGTGGGTACGAATACTACGGTATCGAGGGCAAAGCGATGTGCGGCTTCACTGGCGGCTACTAAGTGACCATTGTGAATGGGGTCAAAGGTGCCACCCATGATGCCGATGCGCTGTGGGCTAGTCATGGGTGGTGATTATAGTCCCCGGCCGAGGAGGGAGTAAGCAAAGTGGCGAGGGAGTCGGCAAAAGCGGCGTCGCCAAGCGAGGGCTCTACAAAATAAGAAGCATGGCGAGCCGCCTTGGTAGCCAACGCGTCGTGGGCGGAGGCGAGGTTCAGGTCGCAAACGAAGTCTCCGTCCAAGCAATAGTTAAGGCGGCGCGAGTCCGGCAATGCCGCAGGTTGTAAGAGCAAATGCTGCGGTAGCCAGCCCGCCATACCGTGGGGACGGCTGAGGGGATTGCCCAGGTAAACTGCCCCCGCGAGCTTGCCTCGTTGCGCAAGGTAGCGCTCCGCGCTGGTAGCGACAATGGCGCCTTGGGAGTAGCCAGCCGTAATATAGCGCGGCTGGCAGCCTGTTTCGCGCTCATACTTTTCCACCACGCGCGGAGCGTTGGCCATGCCGGTGCGCAAACTATGTACAAAACCAACGGTGACCGAATACGCCAGCTCGTGCAACGGATACTCCATCACTACCCCACCGAGGCGGCGAATAAGCTGGAGCGGATTCAACTGCTCACCTTCCTGCGCCAGCGGCGGCAGGTTCATTGATGCCGGGTATGCCTGGGGGTCAAGGGCGAGGACATGGACTCTATCCATCGTGCCGGGATGGCGTTTTTCCACTAGATGAAAAAGCGCGGAGAGGTTTGCCCCTTCATAGCCATTCGACGGCGCGGCATGCGGCGAATACTGCTGCGGTCCGAAATACTCGCCGTATTCCTCATTCTGGTCGGAGCCACGAGCAGCCAAAACGACGAACTCGGGACACCCAGCAGGCTGCGGTGATGGGGCGGATTGTGCCGCTGCCTGGGGCACGACGGGGGCAGCATTCGCGGTGGCGGCGGCGGGGGCTATAGAAACGGCAAGCGCCGCCGAGGCGCTTAGGGCGACGGCGGCACGGAAGAAAGCAGATCGAATCATGGCGGGGAGAATTATGGACGGGTCTGACCGGTACCCTGCAGGATCCACTTAGAAGAGGTGAGCTCCGGCAGCGCCATTGGGCCGCGGGCATGCAGCTTCTGGGTGGAAATGCCAATTTCGGCACCCATGCCGTAGACCTCGCCATCGGTGAAGGCGGTAGAGGCGTTGAGCATCACCGCTGCGGCATCCACCTCGTTGCCGAATTTCACTAGGACATCGGCGTCTTGCGCGGCGATGGCCTCGGTATGGCCAGTGGTGAACTCGGTGATGTGCGCAATAGCGCCATCGACGCCGTCAACCACCTTGGCGCAGATATCCATGGACAGCGACTCCTCGCGCCAATCCTCTTCGGTAGCCTGCACGGCATCCTCGACGCCGAAGGCCTCGAGCTCAGCGACGTCGCCGTGAATGGTCACGCCCGCTTCCTGCAGCGCAGCGATGATGCGGAGCTTGGCGGAATCTTCCAATGCGGCGTCAATAAGCACGCACTCTGTGGAGTTACACACGGAAGTGCGGCGGGTCTTGCCGTTGATGACCATGTCGATGGCCTTGTCCAAGTCGGCTGAAGCATCCACGTAGAAGTGGCAATTGCCGGTGCCAGTTTCAATGGCGGGAACGGTGGCGCCGGTAACGACGGCTTCAATAAGCTTTGCACCACCGCGCGGAATAACCAGGTCCACCAGCCCACGGGCGGTGATGAGGTCTTGGACGGAATCGTGCGTCTCGCACGGCAGAAGCTGCACAGCCTCGCGCGGTAAATCAAACTCGGCAAGGGTATTCTGCAAGATTTCTACCAGCTTGGCGTTGGAGTTGCGCGCGGATTTGGAACCGCGCAGCAGCGGCACGTTGCCGGACTTAATGGCAAGGCCAAAAGCATCCACGGTTACATTTGGGCGAGCCTCATAAACCATGCCCATGACGCCGAGCGGCACGCGCACCTGCTTCATCTGGATTCCGTTATCCATGGTGCGACCCTGCAGGATCTCCCCTACTGGGTCCTGCAGGCCGGCTACCTGGCGCAGGCCGCCGGCAATCCCTTCCACGCGTGCGGCGTCGAGAGACAGGCGGTCAATAAGGGACTCGGACATGCCGCGTTCGCGGCCGGCGTCGATATCCTGCTTATTGGCGGCAAGAATATCTTCGGTGTGGGCAATAAGATTTTCGGCTGCGCGCTGCAAGATCTCATTCTTGCGCGGCGTGGACAGCTGCGCCACTGTAGGCGCGACATCCTTGGCAGAACGGGCTTTGGACAGAACTTCTTCACGTTCAGTGTTGCTCATGTCATACCAGCTTAACGAAAGGCCACGGGCGTGTCAGCCGTTTCTTCCTTCGGCCTTCCTGCGCCGCGTCGCTCGGCCGCAGCACAGCGCTCTTCTTTTTCTTCTCCTTTGAGCAGCATGAGGTGCTCTTCTTCGAAGAAGCTCAAATCAAATACCTGGCGCGCGCCCGCTGAAAGCGCAAAAGAGACGATAAAAACCACCCAAAAATAAGGTACGTCAGCGACAAAGAAGTGGAGCACGCACACCGCGACAAGCAGGCTCCAGGAAAATGCGTCGACCCTCTGCACTTTCTTGTGACGCCGGCGCAGGTCTGCAAGTTCTTCAGGGCTGGGGTTGAGCTCACCTGAGTCCTCGAGGCCGCTATCCTGGGGCTGTTGCTCGTCGGCGTGCGCGCCAGTGTGTGCAAGCGCCGGCAGATCCGCAAGATGATAGTCGATATCGGCGCGAGTGGCAGCCCTTGCAATGGCGCTGCCACGCCGGTCGAATTCGACATCGCTTAAATCCCCATTGGAAAAATGCTGGGCAAGCTCATCTAGGGCCCTTTTGCGTTCGGCATCGCCAACGGGAATATCCGGGGTGTCCATCAATAACCTGCCTCGATATTTACTTCCGTGGGAAGAGCCTCACCGGCAGCAAAACGCTCTATAACCCCTACCGTATGCACCCCTATCCGGCGACGTACCGAATAAGGCGGATTGGCCAGATGCGGGGTAATGACCACGTTGGGCATTTCCCACAACGGGTGTCCATCGGGCAAAGGTTCAGGGTCGGTTACATCTAGGCCAGCGCCGGCTATCTGCCCTTCGCGCAAGGCCTCGACTAAAGCCTCGGTGTCCACAAGCGGACCGCGACCGACGTTGATTACCACTGCGTGGTCAGGCATGGCGCGGAAGGCAGCAGCATCAAAAAGCTGGTGTGTTTGCTCTGTTAGCGGCGCAAGCGCCACGAAATAATCGGCAGCCGGCCACACGCGCTCGATATCCGCGGTAGCGAAGGTTTCATCGGCACCCTCCACTGGGCTGCCGGAGCGATTGACCGCAATGATGCGCGGACCAAAACCTGCCAACATGCGAATAAGCCGCTTTCCGATGCCCCCAGCGCCCACCACCGCTACCGTCTTATCCTCAAAGAGAAAGCTGGTATGAGCCTCGACGTCGGCACGGTTAGACCAGCTGGTTCCCACGCGTTTATGCGCGTGTAGCTGGGCGAGCAGGAGCCCGATAGTGGATTCGGCCACGGTGGCATCATAGAGCCCTGCTGCATTGGACCAGCGGGCGGTGGTATCACGCATGACGTCGAGCAGGTGGTCCACCCCGGCAAAGGGGACCTGCACGAGGCCCACGCTCGGTGGCAGGGGCTGCGGGAAGTCATCCGGACCGCCATTGAAGATGAGGACTTCGGCGTCGTCCAGCGCAACACGCTCATGGCCCGCCGCATCCAGGGCGTGCAAGGTTTCCTCCCACGGGGTGGGCAGCATTGCGTATTTCATTAGTATCCAGCCTCCACATCGACACGGGTGGGCATGGCCTCTCCCCTCTCCCACGCCGCAGCGTTGGCGTTGAAGATAGCACCGAGGTGATATTGCGCCACGTGCGCGGAAGCAGCCATGTGCGGCGTCATGGTGCAATTAGGCAGGCCATATAGCGGGTGGCCATCAGGCAGTGGTTCGGGATCCATAACTTCCAAGCCGGCACCGGCGATCTCGCCATCGCGCAGGGCCGCCACTAGATCATCAGTTACTACGGTGCTGCCGCGGCCGACGTTGATAAAGATGGCGGAAGGCTTCATCGCGCGGAACGTGGCGGCATCGATAAGCCCCTCGGTGTCTTTGGTCGCCGGCAGGATGCAGAAAATGAAATCCGCCTCGCCCCACACGTGTTCTGCCCGATCCATGGGCACGACTTCACCCGCGCCTTCCACGGCGCGGCCGGAGCGATTAACCGCGGTAATGTGCACTCCAAACGGTTTAAGAAGCTTAATAAGCTGCTTGCCGATGCCCCCAGCGCCAAAGATCGCTACCTTCTTCGGTCCTTGCTGGTTATAAAGCCACGCCTGGGTTTTATCCAGCTCCTGCGCTACCGACCACGAAGCGGCCTGGGCGAAGGCTTTGTGGTGGTGCGCCTGTGAAAGTGCCAGGCCAAGTGCAGATTCGGCCACCGGCTGGGCAAAAGCGCCGGCGGAATTGCACCACGGTACGCCGTCTGGGGTGATGACGCCGGCATCAATGAGCTGGTTTACACCGGTAAAACAATGCTGCACCCAACCGATGTTCTCCGGCATCTCGGGGATGCGGCGCGGGTTGGGCGCATTGTTGATATAGACCTCGGCATCTTCAATGCTATTTACGCGTTCGTGCCCGGCAGCCTCGATATCTTCTACCATCGGCTGCCAGGTGTCCGGACCCATGAAATATTTCATGCCCCAACCATACGGGGAATCAGGGACTTGGGTTTAAATACGGGAGGCGAAGTTGGAGAGGTAATCGGCGTGAACAACTGAGCGGCGCTGCTCCTCAGGAAGTTCTTCCATCTTCTTTCCCTTAATACCGTGCAGTTCCTCGGAGTCGAAACGGACTTCGCCACGGCCGATGACCTCGCCATTCGGACCGAGGATATCGATGATTTCGCCCTTGGTGAACTCGCCTTGCACATCGGTAATGCCCACGGCCAGCAGTGAATTACCGCCCTCGGTCACGGCTTGTTTAGCGCCTTCATCGAGGCGGACGGCTCCGCCGGTATCTGCGCAGTAAAGTGCCCAGAACTTCCAGGCGGAAAGCTGGCGTTCCTCGCGGGTGTGGAAGACGGTTCCTACGGAGGCGTCGGCAAGCGCGGGGCCAATATTATCCGTGGAGGTCAACAGCACCGGAATGCCGCCGCGGGTTGCAAGGCGGGCTGCAGAGACCTTGGTGGCCATACCACCGGTGCCCACCTTGCCGCCATCGCCAGCTACAACGCCCTTCAAGTCCTTGCCGGTGCGCACTTCATCGATGAACTTAGCGTCCGGCTCGGCCGGGTTCTTGTCATACAGGCCATCCACATCGGAGAAGAGGAAGAGCGCATCAGCACCCACCAGGTTGGCCACCAGCGCGGAGAGGCGATCGTTATCGCCAAAGTGCATCTCCGAGGTAGCCACGGCGTCATTCTCGTTGACGATAGGAATGGTACGCAGCTGGCGGAGACGATCGATGGTGCGCTGCGCGTTGCGGGCACGATCGCGGTGTCCGGTATCGGAGGCAGTCAAGAGGACTTGGCCGATGGTGCGCTTATAACGCGCAAAGGACTGGCCCCACACATAGGCCAAGTGCACCTGGCCGACGGACGCCGAAGCCTGCTTGGTAGCCAAATCGGTCGGCCGCTGGTGCAGGCCCAGCGGCCCCATACCGGCGGCAACCGCACCGGAAGAGACGATAATGACATCGGAGCGCCCCATGCGCGCATGGACGGCATCAACGATGTGATCAATCTTTTCCTGGGAAACGCGGAAGTTCTCATCCGTGAGAGAAGAGGAACCAATCTTTACTACGACGCGCTTGGCGTGCGCGATGTCGTGACGAAGATCCGACTCAAACCCCGAAGCAGTGGGGTTTTCAACGCGAGGTTCCGGAAAAGGGGTATCAGCGGTAGGTCCGGCAAAAGGCTCTACCGGAAGTGGAAGGATGGACTCTTTCTGTTCATCAGAAGACATACCAACCGAGTTTACAAAGCCCACCCTCCAGCACACCCCAAGAATAGGGGGATCTGGAAACTAGCCCTGCCACCTATCGCGGTTAGCGCCCTCGCGAGTGACCTGTTCATCATCGCCATAATCGTATTCATCAATAAGACCGCGGCGCGCCTGCGAGGCGCGCTTGCGCTCCGCTGCGGAAGCACGGGCGGTTCCCTTAAGGCGGGCGTCTTCACCGCGGCTAGCCATCGTCGGATCACCGCCGGTCATCGGCTCCCACTCAAAGGTAATACCACCGATAGTCACCGGGCAGCCTTCCACAGCCCCCTGTTCGCGCAGCTCATCTTCCACGCCGGCCTTGGCCAAGCGGTCAGCCAAGAATCCTACTGCCTCATCATTTTCAAAGTCAGTCTGGGTAATCCAGCGATCAATCTTCTTGCCCTCAACAATAAAGCCACCCTCGACCTCAGGATCGGCCTTCACGGTGAAATCAGCAAAGGAGCCGGTATGCTTCTTATGGCCCTGCGCCTTGGGATGAATAACGGTGTGGTTCTTATCCTTCTTTGGCAATGGCTGGGCCTTGCGGTGCTCGGTCACCATCTCCATCAGCTTATACTTCAGCGGATCTAGGCCTTTGCGGGCCGCCGCGGAGATAATGAAGACGGGCCAGCCGAATTTCTCCTTGAGGTCATCCTTAACGAACTCTGCGAGCTCTTCAGCCTCAGGTATATCTGCCTTATTCAAAATGATGACGCGAGGGCGTTCACGCAAATCTCCTAAACCAGTATCTTCCTGCAAAGCCTCCTGGTATTTTGCCAGCTCATTTTCCATCGCCTCAATATCAGAGACCGGATCACGGCCGGGCTCAATGGTGGCGGTATCCACCACGTGAGCAAGCACCGCGGTGCGCTCAATATGGCGCAAGAAATCTAGCCCGAGCCCCTTGCCATCGGCTGCGCCGGGGATAAGGCCCGGTACGTCCGCGATAGTAAAGGAGCTATCTCCCATATCTACCACGCCGAGATTCGGCTGCAGTGTAGTAAAGGGGTAATCACCGATCTTGGGCTTTGCGGCCGACAGCACCGAGATGAGCGAGGACTTACCTGCGGATGGAAAGCCCACCAGCCCTACATCCGCCATGGATTTCAGCTCGAGGATCAGATCGTGTGCCTGGCCCGGCTCACCCTGTAGAGCGAAACCCGGTGCCTTGCGGTTCTTTGAAGCCAATGCGGCATTACCCAGACCACCAAACCCGCCTTCTGCGGCCACGAACCGGGTTCCGGGAACGGTAAGGTCCGCCAAAGTTTCACCCTTCTCAGTGCGCACCACCGTGCCCGCCGGAACCTCCAAAATCAGGTTCTCGCCACGGGCACCATTGCGCATATCACCAGCACCGTTTCCGCCGCGTTGGGCCTTAATATGCGGGCGGTAGTGGAAATCCATAAGCGTATGGATTTGCTCAGAAACCTCGAGGATGATGTCACCACCGTGGCCACCATTGCCGCCATCCGGGCCACCTAAGGGCTTAAACTTCTCGCGGTGGACAGACACACAGCCGTGTCCACCGTCACCTGCTTGTAGGTGCAGGACAACGCGGTCAATAAAACGTGCCATGGTCAAATCCTCCGTGCATTGAATAGTTGTCCTACTCAGTGTAATGCGTATCTTGGGCTGGACTCCAAGAGCGTGTCAAGTTGTTTGTGTGTGGGGCTAGGTTTATAGGTATTTGTCGAAGCGGTCGGGGTAGGCCACGGCCATTTGGTTGATGGCTTGTTTCCAGCCGGAAACTCGGGCTCCTTCCATGAGTCTGCCGGCTGTCGCTGAGACCCGTTTGCCTTGCTTTGCTCTCTTTGCAGCTCGTTTGTCTTCAATATTGCAGATCATCAACCACAGCGTCTTGAGCGCTGATTCATCGTTGGTGAACTGCACCCTGTTGCGAGTAGCTTTCCGCAGCTCATTG
>NZ_JAKOPM010000007.1:105118-120409 GCF_022288805.1 Corynebacterium yonathiae | reverse complement strand
ATGCAATATCGAAATCAGACCCTTGAAGCCCTAACCGCCTAGAATTAAACCAGTCCAACTTTCGGGGGCCAGTTCAGAATGAGCTGCCGGCCGAGGCGGTGAAGCGCCTAAGCAATGGGGGCTTAAGCGTTAGAGGTGTTTAGGCGTCGCGCTTTTGCAGGACGATGACGCCGAGGACCCACAAAAGGAGAGCCCAGGCAATAAATACCAGGCAAAATACCCAGTTATCTTTCCAGGGAGCATCAACCGGATCTATCTCCCACAGCCAAGACTGGAAAGACTTGAACGGCATAAAGTTGACCAGCTTGCTACCAAACTTGGGAAGGGCAGCCACAAGATTATCCACGCCGAGGAAGAGGATGAGACCAATGGCCACGGAACCAGCCGTCGAGCGCAATAACAGTCCGAGACCTTGGGAGAAAAGGACGAGCAGTGCGGCGGCTAGAGGATACTTCCACAGCTGCTTCTGCCCCATCTCATCGTCCCAAGGTTGAAATTGTGCGGCTACCTCATCGTGAGCAAAAAACTCGGTGAGTAGGTAGGCACCCACCACGGCCACAAAGGTCAATGCTGCGGCGATAACCGCGTACATGAGCAACTTGACCACAGCGACCGACCAGCGGCGTGGGGTGGCCATGAAAGTGATGGTCTGCGTACCAAAGCGGTACTCAGTGGTGACAATCATGATGGCTTGGATCATGAGTACAGGCAGGCCAAGGGAAAAAAGGAAAGACACTGCGCCATCTGGGGTGATAACACCCATGCCCAACGCTGCATCCTCGGGGGTTTCCGCTGGCTGGGTAAGGCGAGCATTCAAAATGGCCCAGCCCCACGCAAAGAAGAGGAAGATGAAGGTGGTCCACCAGAAGGAGCGGGTGGTGTGCAGCTTGGTCCATTCGGACTTCAAGGTATTCAGCATGGCGAATTAAACCTCCTGCTGGGTGGGTCGAGCGAACGGAGTGGCAGCACCGGCCCCGGCACTGGCAGCGGCACCGCCGGCGGTGGGGTTACCGGTAGAGCCGTGGTACTGGACGGCATCGCCAGTAAGCTCCATGAAAGCATCCTCCAGGGAGGCGCTCTTGAGGCTGAGTTCATTAAGCGGCACACCGGTGGAGTAGGCTAGCTGGCCCACGAAATCCGTGGTCTGGTTGGCAATCACCAAGCGGGGGCGGCCCTCCTCGTCGGTGGACTCGGTAAAGGAGATTCCCTCGTCGCGCAGAGCCGAGCCAAACGCATCAAGGTGATCGGAGCGCACCAGCACGGAAGACTGCGAGTGGTCCTTCACAAAGTCATAGGTGGGCTGGTCCGCTACCAAGCGTCCCTTACCAATGACCACGAGGTGATCGGCGGTTTGAGACATCTCCGACAGTAGGTGGGAAGAAATCAAAATGGTGCGGCCCTCTTTGGCTAGGGCACGCACAAGCTGGCGGACCCAGCGAATGCCCTCTGGGTCGAGGCCATTGACCGGCTCATCTAGGATTAGGATGCCTGGGTCACCGAGCAGCGCGCCGGCTAGACCCAAGCGCTGGCCCATGCCGAGGGAGAAGCCGCCGACTTTCTTACCGGCGACGTCGGAAAGCCCTACCAGCCCCAAGACCTCGTCCACGCGGGAAGTAGAAATGCCATTGGACTGCGCGATCCATTTCAGGTGATTGGCGGCGCTGCGGTTGCGGTGCACTGCCTTGGCATCGAGCAAGGCACCCACCTCACGCAGGGGCTGTTTGAGCTCGTGGTAGTGCTTGCCGTTAATGCGCGCCTTGCCGGCCGTGGGAGCATCCAAGCCGAGGATCATGCGCATGGTGGTGGATTTGCCCGCGCCATTGGGCCCTAGGAACCCGGTGACCATGCCGGGTTTTACCTGAAAGGTGAGATCATCAACGGCGCGGACAGACTTATATTGTTTAGTCAGTCCTTCTACTTCGATCATGGCACTAGAGTGCCATAAATCTGGCAACTTTACCTGTTCAATGCTTCCATGCGCTCCCGCAGGGTGGGAAAGGAGCGGCGGAAGGCAGCCAATAATGGGAGGCCTTCTACCTCGTCAAAAGGCACCCAGCGCAGCTCATAGGACTCTTCATTGGCTGTGGTAGGCAGTGGGGCACCAGTGCGCGTGCGGGCAAGCACGGTGGTGTAGGTCCACTCCCCCGGTAGATCCCCCGCTGCGGGATAAGGCCCAGCCGTGACTTGCGCATCAAGTACCTCTACATCGTGGGGCGCAATCGCGCATTCCTCCTCGGTTTCGCGCAACGCGGCTTGGGTAGGCGACTCCGTAAAATCACGGGCCCCACCCGGAATCCCCCATGTATCGCCGTGATTGGTCCACGCGGCACGGTGTTGGAGAAGCACCTTGCGCCCGGCAACAAGGAAGAGGCCGGCGGCACCAAATTTTCCCCAGACGCGAATGCCGCCGGGGCCTGCCGCCCAGCCGTCTCCACTGTGAGGGTTATGCATGTTGCCTATCCTAGCCACACACGCGGGTATATGGTGGCGCCCAGCACACTGGGGGCGCTATTCTAAGTGAATGACCGAGCAGGCAGTCCGGGCAGAAAGCGTGCACGACGAGCACGCTCACCCGAGCGATCACTGGCTCGATGAGGTCACCGCGCCCACCGGCCCGGCCTTCAGCGGGCTCAGCAGCCGCGCCATGGAATGGTTCGCAGGCCCGGCGCGCCTGTTGCGCCGCTTTTATTACTTTGCCTCCACCACCCCAGGCAAGCTTTTTACGGTCACGCTCATCCTCACCGTGGCCCTAGGCGCCGCAGGCTTATCGATGTCCCAGTCTTCCGCCGCCCGCCATTCTGACCTGGACGAGCTGCTGAGCACCACCGAGCCGATGTCTAATGCGGCACACCACCTTTATAGTTCGCTCTCGGTGGCCGATACCGTGGCCACCACTGGCTTCGTGCAGGCCGGCGTGGAATCGGAACAAAACCGCGATAGCTATAACGAGGCTATCGATGCCGCCTCAGTGGCGGCCACCGAATCTGTGCTTGGTACCACCCAAGAAGATGGCCGCGTGCGCGAGCTGGTGACCTTTATCCAACGCGAGCTTCCTGTCTATACCTCGATGGTGGAAAAAGCCCGCACCAATCACCGGGCGGGCAATGCGGTGGCCAATTCCTATATGTCCAATGCCTCGGCGCTGATGCGGGAGCATATTCTGCCGGCCGCCTCCGAGCTATTCCAGCTGACCACCGCCAAGGTAAACCAGCAACAACAAAAGCTCACCTCCCCACAGTGGGTGCCGCTCTCCGGACTCTTGGCGGCGCTCTTCTTCCTCGCCGTGGCCCAGTGGTGGCTGTGGCGCCAGACCCGTCGCCGTTTTAATCGCGGCTTCTTAACGGCCAGCGTTTTGCTTTTCTTGGCTATCTCCTGGGTGGCGCTGTCCAACCTCGCCACCTGGTCCACCGGCCACCAGGGCTTTGAAACGGCCTCGCGCCCCTGGGATTCATTGACGGCCTCCCGGATCGAGGCCCAACAGGCCCGCACCTCAGAGACCTTGGCACTGGTGTTGCGCTCTTCCGAAAAGGATACGATGGTGCGTTTTTCCAGCTCCATCAACTCCATCGAAATGGCTTTAGAGGACTATGAGGATGCGCTCAATGATGAAAACGTGGAGGTCACCGATCCGGAACTCATCCACAGCGCTCGGGCGGCCGCCGAGCAGTGGCGCGACAGCCACGACAAGCTCATGGGCGCGCTCAAGGATGGCGACTATGACGAGGCTATCTACCAAGCCACGGCCACCGAGCCCAAAGATGGCGAAATGACCGCGGCGCGTTCCTTCGACGAGCTCGACGCCGAACTTTCAGATCTCATCGGCCAAGCGCGCATCGCCATGCGCAGCTACTTAGAGCGCGGCCTAACCGCCATGACCGCGGTGTCCTCAGCCGTGTTCCTGCTAACCTTGTGCGCCATTATCGCCGTGTGGCTAGGCATCCGTCCCCGACTGCAGGAGTACCTCTAATGCGCCGCTCACACGCCACCGTTGCCTATCTCGCCTGCGTCTGCCTAGCTTTGCAGCTGGTCTCCTGCGATGTTCGCTCCACCCCGCCGCTAGAGGCACCCGCCGAGCACGCCCTCGACTCCAGGCCTGGCCCACCGCTGCCGGAAGAAGCAGAAATTGAAAAGGCCGGATCTACCGCAGCGCGCCGCGCCTCTGAGGAGGACATCAAAGGCAGCTACCGCCCAGATGATAAGAAGGCGAAGGAGCGAGTACCGGATATCGTCAAGCGGGGCCGCCTCATCGTGGGCGTGGACCGTTCCAATAATTTGATGAGCTACCGCGACGCCGCTTCCGGTGACGTGCGCGGCTTCGAGGTTGATATCGCCCATGAGATTGCCCGCGATATTTTTGGTGATCCCAATAAGGTGGACTTTCGCTTCGTCGAATCCTCCAACCGCGTCGATGCCCTTAATTCGGGCGCGGTAGACATGATTGTGCGCACCATGACCATTAGCCCGGAGCGCGAGCGGGAAGTGGCCTTTTCCATTCCTTATATGCGCACCCAAACCCGCATGCTGGTCCTTAGCAATTCCGGCATGAAGTCCGTCAAGGACGCCGCCGGTAAGACGCTGTGTGGTGTGGGCGCATCCACCGCGCTCGAAACCATCCGCGAGCACGCCCCCAAATCCGATATCTTGGTCACCCGTTCCTGGGGCGATTGCCTTATGGCTCTGCAGCTCAACCAAGCCGATGGCATCGTCGTCGATGACGCCCTACTCTCCGGGATGGCCGCCCAGGATTCCTATACCTCCATCGTGGGCGAGCCACTGGAGACCGAACATTATGGCGTGGCCGTGCGCCGCCCCAGCAAGCAACATGACACCCGCCCGCTGCTGCGCCAAGTAAATTCCACGCTCGAGCGCATCCGCCGCGACGGCACCTGGTCCAAAATCTTCGATGAGTGGCTGGGCGCCTACCTGGAGGAGCCCACGCTGCCGGCCGGCAAGTACATCGAGGAGGCTAAGCCATGAGCCATAACCCGAACTTTAGCGATGACGAGCTCGAATACATCGAGCCGGAGAACCTCGATACCCAGCGTGCCTTCCGGCAGCCCACCAATGCCGCCAACTCGGCACAGGAGCCGGAGGCGCTGGGCGAAGCCCCTTCTGATGACGGCCCTGCCACCGCCGCTGTGGCCTTCGACCCGTTTGCGGACGAAGACGAGGAAGGCACCGCCGCAGTAGCCTTTGACCCCTTTGCCGACGAGGATGGGACAGGCGAACCCACCGGCACCTCCGCGGTCGCCTTCGATCCTTTCGCAGACGATGACGAAGACGGCGATGGCTCCATCGACCCAGACCATATCTCCACGCTCCTGGCAGACCTGGACAATATCCGTGCCCAGCGCGAACAGCAGCGCGCCCAAAAGGCCCAGGAAGATTCCTCGCAGCGCTCCCGCCGGCGCGCACTCGATACCTTTCGCGAGCGCCGCGGCACCCACCGCACCGAGCGCCGCGTGGCCGATGGCATGGTGCGCCTGCCGTTTATCACCCCAGCCGAACCGACCGACGCCCTGATCGACCCACACGAGGCATCCTCCGGTAAAAAGATCCCGCCACCGCAGTTACAGCCTGGTGACATGGTGGCCGGCCAGTACGAAATCTTAGGCGTTATTGCCCACGGCGGAATGGGCTGGATTTACCTGGCCAATGATCACTTTGTCTCCGGAAGAGTGGTGGTTCTCAAAGGTATGCAGGCCCAAAAATCAGTCGATGAAACTGCCGCTGCGGTGGCAGAACGCGAATTCCTTGCGGATATTACCCACCCTGGAATCGTCAAAATCTTCAACTTCATCGATGATGACCGGGTACCCGGCGGCTTTATTGTCATGGAGTACGTAGGCGGGCCGTCGCTTAAAAACAGGCGCAAAAAGCAACCGGATAAGCTCCTGCCCGTCGATATTGCCATCGCCTATATCTTGGAAGTCCTGCCCGCATTGGAATACCTGCATTCCCGCGGGGTGGTCTATAACGACCTAAAGCCCGATAACATCATCGTCACCGAGGACCAGGTCAAGCTCATTGACCTGGGCGCAGTTTCCGGTATCGGCGCGTTTGGCTATATCTACGGCACCAAAGGCTACCAGGCCCCCGAAGTTGCCACCGAGGGGCCTTCCATCGCCAGCGATATCTACACCATCGGCCGCACCTTAGCCTCGCTGTGCCTCAAGCTTCCTACCGAGGACGGCGTCTACCTGCCGGGTATCCCCACCCCCACCGAGGAGCCGGAACTGCGCCGCTTCCTGTCCCTATACCGCCTCCTGCAGCGCGCCACCGACCCGGATCCGGAGCGCCGCTTTACCTCTATCAAGGAGCTGCGCGCCCAGCTCTACGGCGTGCTGCGCGAGGTCATCGCCATCCGCGACGGCCTGCAATACCCGTCGCAGCATTCGCTCTTCTCGCCGCAACGTACCACCTTTGGCACCAAGCACCTGGTCTTTCGCACCGACCAGCTTATTGACGGCATCGATCGCACCGTCCAAATCACCGCCCCCGAGGTTGTCTCCGCCCTCCCAACGCCGCTGGTGGACCGCGATGACGTGGGCGCCGGCCTGCTGCAGGGTGCATCCTATGCGGAACCACAAGAAGCCTTGGAAACCCTCCGCCAAGCCATGCAGACCCCCGAGTACGAGCACTCGGCCGAAATCCCGCTAGGCGTGGTGCGCTCCATGATTGACCTTGGCTATACCGGCCAGGCCCGCCAGTGGCTTAGCTCCATCGAAGACCGCCTCGGCCGGGACTGGCGTTTCCAGTGGTACGCCGGCATCACTGAATTGCTCCACGATGACTACCGCGACGCCCAAAAATACTTCTCCGCTGTCCTCGACCTCCTGCCGGGTGAGGCCGCCCCCAAACTTGCCATCGCTGCCATCAACGAGCTCATCTTGCAGCAGCTGGACTATAGCGATACCTCGCTCATTGCCCCCACCGTGGCCCGCGCCTGCTCCAATATGCATTCCACCCTGGCCGATCTCCCCAACTCCGCCTTCGAAGGGCAGCCGGAAATCTGGAACCACGTCACCCAGGACCCGGCCGCTTTACGCTTTAACTCCATGCGCCTCTACGGCATTGTGTGGTCCACCAACCCCACCACCGTCTCCTCTTCTTTTGGCCTCGCCCGCCAGCTGCGCGCCGAGGGCCAGGTGGAGGTAGCCGTCGTGGTCCTAGACAAGGTTCCCAATGCTTCGCGACACTACCGCATGGCCCGCTTGACGACGATCCTTCAGCTCATCGTCCACGACCTCTCCGAGTCCCGCATTCGCCGCGCTGCCCGACGCCTCGAAGAGGTTCCCACCAACGAGCCGCGCTTCCTACAGATCAAGATCGCTGTCATCTCCGCCGGCCTAAATTTCCTGCGCAACGCCGACCTTTCCCGCGCCGCCTCCCCCAACGATCTCTTCGAATACGCCTTTACCCAGCGCGGCCTGCGCACCGGCCTCTCAGAGACCCTCCGCGCCCTCGCGCGCCAAGCACCGTTTAACCGCCACCGCTATGCGCTCGTGGACCTGGCCAACCAGGTCCGCCCCGTCACCACCTTCTAATCGCCTTCCTGCTACCTAGCCCAGAGGTGCCGAAACAAAAGGACGCGCAGCCCTTGTGGACCGCGCGCCCTTCGTTCACATTCCAGCTAGTAGCTGGTCGCGAAAGCCTACTTGTACAGGCCAGCCTCACGCGCCATAGCAGCGATCTCGGCGGACTTCTGGGCGATAGCCAACTCCTCATTAGTCGGCACGACAAAGACCTTGACCGGAGAATCCTCGGTGGAAATCATGCGCGGCTGGTCGGAACGGACCAGGTTGCGCTCCTTATCAAAGTGGATGCCGTACATATCCAGGTTGTACAGGGAGTCCTGGCGAACCTCGGTATCGTTCTCGCCCACACCAGCGGTAAAGGTGATGGCGTCTACACGGCCGAGAGAAATCATGTAAGAACCGATGAAGCGGCGCAGCTGGTGGATGTAGATGTTATAGGCCAGCCAAGCGTCCTGGTCCTCGTTATCGATGCGCTCGCGCAGCGTACGGAAGTCATTAACACCAGAAATACCCTTGACACCAGACTGCTTGTTAAGCAGGTTGTCAATCTCATCCACGCTCATGCCCGCTTGGCGGACAAGGTGGAAAATGATGCCCGGGTCAATGTCACCGGAACGGGTACCCATGGCCAGACCGGCCAGCGGGGTCAGGCCCATCGAGGTATCGATGGCGCGGCCGTTGCGGATAGCCGCGGCGGAGGCACCGTTGCCCAAGTGGAGGGTGATCTGGTGGGTGTGCATCGGGTCTCGGCCCAAGAGGGCCGGCACCTGCTGGGAGACGAACTCGTGAGAGGTGCCGTGGAAGCCGTAGCGGCGGATATCGTACTTGGATGCCACTTCATTGTTGATGGCATACAGCGCAGCTGCCGGCGGCAGGGTGTTGAAGAACGCGGTATCGAAGACGGCAACGTGCGGAATATCCGGCAGCATCTTGCGGGCCACGCGGATGCCGTCCAGGTTGGCCGGGTTGTGCAGCGGAGCCAGCGGGATGAGGTCTTCAATCATGGACTCGATCTGATCCACGATGAGCTGCGGCTCGGAGAAGAGACGGCCGCCGTGGACAACACGGTGTCCAACTGCGATAACATCCACGTCGGTCGGGCCAACGTTGTGCTCGCTCATGATGGCAAAGGCGCGCTCAAGGCCGAAGGAGTGAGTAGGGATCTCCAACTCTTCCTTATACTTCTCGCCACCGGTCTTTACCGTAACTGCACCGAGGGGTTCGCCAACCTGCTCGACCAGGCCAGAGACGAGCGGGGTATCCGTGGCGCTGGACTCGGGATCGACCAGCTGGAATTTAACGGAGGAAGAACCTGAGTTAAGGACCAGAACGTATGACATTTATTTCTCTCCAGCCTGAATAGCGGTGATTGCAACGGTGTTGATGATGTCCGGAACGGTCGCACCACGCGACAAGTCGTTAACCGGCTTGTTCAGACCCTGCAGGATCGGGCCCACGGCGAGCGCACCGCCGGTGCGCTGTGCCGTCTTATAGCCGATATTGCCGGCCTCTAGATCCGGGAAGACGAAGACGTTAGCCTGGCCGGCAACCTCAGAATTCGGCATCTTCTTCGCAGCAACGCCTGGGTCGCAGGCGGCATCGAACTGCAGCGGGCCATCCACCTTGACGGAAGAATCCAGCTTCTTGGCAGCCTCAACGGCGGCTACGGCGCGCTCAACATCCGGGCCGGAACCGGACGTACCGGAGGAGTAGGACAGCATAGCCACGCGTGGGTCGATACCGAACTGGGAAGCGGTCTGCGCGGAGACTACGGCGATTTCGCCCAGCTGCTCGGCGGTGGGGTTCGGGTTGACGGCGCAGTCACCGAACGCCCACAGGCGGCCGCGCATGACCATCAAGAAGATGGAAGAAACCACGGAAGCATTCGGCTTGGTTTTAATGATCTGGAAGGAAGGCTTAATGGTGTGGGCGGTGGTGTGAGCAGCGCCGGAGACCATGCCATCGGCCAAGCCCTTGTGGACCATCATGGTGGCGAAGTAGGAGATATCCTGCATCGTTTCGCGCGCCTGCTCGAGGGTAACGCCCTTCTTCTTGCGCAGCTCGGCAAAGTCGGCGGCAAATTCCTCTGCCAGCGGGGACTCGAGGTGATTGATGATTTCGGCATCAGCCAAGTCGAGCTTGAGCTCTTCGGCACGGGCCTTGATTTCAGCCTCGTTGCCCAAGATGGTCAGCTTGGCAACCTTATCGCGCAACAGCACGTGAGCGGCTTCGAGGATGCGGTCATCGTCGCCTTCTGGCAGGACGATGTGTGCGCCGGCGGCACGGGCCTGGTCAATGAGCTGCTTTTGGAAGAGGTCTGCGGACATGACCGGGGTGACGTCGCCAAGCGAGGCAAGTGCCCCCGGAACCGCTTCCAAATCGGTGAAGATGCCAGCCACGGTGGCGCCCAAAGATTCCGCATTGTGCTGTGCCAGCTCGCCGGTGCGCTGCGGGGCGCCGGAAATGATGGCAAGCGGCAGGCCGAGGGCGGCGGCTACCTCAGCATCAAAGGCGATATCGCCGGTACCCTGCGCCACGATGTTCTCGGCAGCAGGAGCCTCAGCGAGGACGGCGGCGACGGTGGCATCGAAGTCTTCGAGGCGGATGAACTCCGCGCCTAGGTCTTGAGCTAGAGCGGACATATCGAGGCCATCAAAGCCGCGGCCAATAGCGCTAATAACTGCGGAATGGGATGCAGACATGCAAATTACCTTTCATTCACGGTCACTTGAACACAATTAACGCGTGTCATAACTTCATGTCATACGTCACAGTTATTAACACGCGGTGACTATTCCACTGTACGCGATTTACCCCCTCTTATGCCCTATCGTGACCTCCCTAAACTGGGGTTAGTAATGCTGTGGTTTTTATCGCATAGTGACCGCGTAGAATATGCAGCACAACGAAAGAAAGGACACCCTAAGCACATGACTAACCCAGTGCGCGTTGCCGTGGTCGGCTCCGGCCCGGCAGGCATTTACGCCTCTGACCTCCTAGTGAAATCCGACCTTGATGTGCAGATCGATCTTTTTGAAAAGATGCCGACGCCGTTCGGTTTGATCCGCTACGGCGTGGCTCCGGATCATCCGCGCATTAAGGGCATTGTGCAGTCCCTGCATAACGTTATGGAAAAGGAAGAGATCCGCTTCCTGGGCAATATCGAGGTGGGCAAGGATATTACCGTCGAGGAGCTGCGCGAGTATTACGACGCCATCATCTTCGCCACCGGCGCCACCGCCGATAAGCGCATGGGCATTCCAGGAGAGGATCTTAAGGGCAACCACGGCGCAGGCGAATTCGTAGGCTTTTATGACGGCAACCCCAACTTCGAGCGCGATTGGGATCTTTCCGCAGAATCCGTCGCCGTGGTGGGCGTGGGCAATGTCTCCCTCGACGTCTCCCGCATCCTGGCAAAGACCGCGGACGAGCTGCTCGTTACTGAGATCCCGGATAACGTCTACGCCGCGCTGAAGAAGAATCGCGCCAAGGAGGTCCACGTCTTCGGTCGCCGCGGCCCAGCGCAGGCCAAGTACACCCCAAAGGAGCTCAAGGAGCTGGACGAATCCCCGACCATCGAGGTCATCGTCGACCCAGAGGACATCGAGTATGACGAGGCTTCTGTGGAGGCCCGCCGTGCCGCCAAGTCGACCGACCTGGTGTGCCAGACCTTGGAGTCCTATGCCATGCGCGAGCCAGGCGATGCCCCGCACAAGCTCTACATCCACTTCTTTGAATCCCCGGTGGAGGTGCTGGGCGAGGACGGCCACGTCACCGCCATCAAGACCGAGCGCACTGAGCTCAACGGCGATGGCACCGTAACCGGTACCGGCAAGTACACCGAGTGGCCGGTCCAGGCCGTCTACCGCGCGGTGGGCTACCACCCACAATCCGTCGACGGCGTGCCTTTCGACGAGACCAAGGCCACCATGCCGAACGACGGCGGCCATGTGCTGGCCAATGTCGACGGCGAGAAGATCCCCGGCCTTTACACCACTGGCTGGATTAAGCGCGGCCCGGTGGGCCTGATTGGCAATACCAAGTCGGATGCCAAGGACACCACCACCATGCTCATCGCCGATTACAAGGCTGGTGACTTGGAGCCTGCCACCAAGCGGGACCCGCAGGACATCCTGGACTTCCTGGCTTCCCGCGATATTGCCGTGACCACCTGGGAAGGCTGGCACCGCCTGGATGCTGCCGAGCGCGCCGCCGGCGAGCCGCACGGCCGCGAGCGCATCAAGATCGTCGAGTGGGACGAGATGGTCAAGCACGCCGGTCCGCAGGCCTAGCCCATGCCGCATTTCATTTCCGCCGCGCCCTTGGGCCAACTGGCGGCCTTGGACGTCCACCAGCTCTACAAACTGCGGGTGGACGTCTTTGTGCACGAGCAGCGCAGCCCGTACGCCGAGATTGACGCCACCGACGCCGACCCCCGGACCGTGCACCTGCTGGCCTGGGATACGGACTCCCACGAGCTGCTCGGCACGGCCCGCGTCTTTCCGGCTGCGCCTGCCGACGACACCGCGCTTTCCGACGCCACGCCTACCAACGCCCCGACCACCGGCGCACAAATCGGCCGCTTCGCGCTCGCGCCGGCCGCACGCGGCACGGGGCTCGGCCGCGAGCTACTCCAGGCGGCCATAGACCTCGGCGAGCGCATGCGCCCAGGCCAGCCACTCTATCTGGAGGCGCAGGCCGGCCTAGTGGACTACTACGCCTCCTTCGGTTTCACGCCGACTGGAGAGACATTCGATGACGAGGGAGTCCCCCACCAGCCGATGTCGCGCCCCGCCAGCTAGCCGCATAGCCAGCCAGCCGGCTACTAGTCGGCGTCGTCCACGCCGGAGGCGAGCTTAGGGTCGAGCTCCACGCCGCCCTCGTATTCCACGACCTCAATATCGGGAACATTCTCGGTTTCTGGATCGATGCCGCGGGCGCCGCCTTGCGCCAGCAAGCCCGGCGTGGAGGTCACCTCGATCTTGTGCGCCGCTAGTGCTGCGCGGTCGCGCGCCTCCTCCGCGCTTTCCGCGGTGGCAGACACCAAGCCCATGCGACGGCCCTTGTAAGTCCCGGGCTTGCCAAAGAGCTTGACGTCCGTCTCCGCGTAGCTGAGGGCGGAGGCGATTCCGGTATAGGCAACCTCCCCCAACTCCTCGTCCGCGTGGATTACGACGCTAGCGCCCGGGGTGACCAGGGTGGCGTCGATGGGGTAGCCCAAAATCGCGCGCGCATGCAGGTCAAAGGCGGAAAAACGCTGCGTATAAGAGGTAAGCATCGCCGTATCCGAGGGTCGCGGGGATACGGAGGAAAAGTACACGTCATCGCCCGCAACGAAGAGCTCCACGCAATACACACCGCGCCCGCCCAACTCATTAGAGATGCGTGCGGCCACCGAGCGTGCGTTTTCCAGCGCGATCTCGCTCATGCCGGTAGGCTGCCACTCCTCCACGAGGTCACCGCGCTCATGGCGGTGACCGATGGGCTCGCTAAACCACGTGGCCAACTTGCCCGTGGCCGGATCGATGGAACGGATAGCCAGCAGGGTGACCTCGAGGTCAAAGTCCACGAAACGCTCGGCCACCACGCGCTGCGAGTCCGAGGACACCCGCCGCACGGTCTCCCACGCCACGCGCACATCGTCCTCATCTCGGGCAATCATGTGGCCCTTCCCGGAGGTGGAGACATCCGGCTTAATGATGCACGGAAAGCCCAGCTCCGAGACTGCTTCTTCCAGCTCCTCCACGGAGCTAGCAAAGCGGTACGCGGAAACCGGCAATCCAATATTCTCCGCCACCTCGCGCACGCACTGGCGGTCTTGCGTCATGGCGCAGGCACGCGCGGAAGGCACGACGATGGCGTCGCTATGCGCTTCCATCTCCTCCAGCGCTTCTACCGCAACGGTTTCTACCTCTGGAACCACAAAATGCGGCTGAATCTCTTGTGCTAGCTGCAGGATGCGCCCAGCATCCTTGATATCGGCAACGTAGCTATACTGCGCCACCTGGTGCGCCGGCGCGCCCGCATACGAGTCCACCGCGTGGACCTCAAGGCCCAGGTTCTGGAAGGACATGGCCAGCTGCTTGCCCAGCTCGCCCGAGCCCAGCAGCAATACCTTGGTGGCATTGCTGGTCAGCGGCGTGCCAATATGACCGGCGATCTCGCCTGGATTATCCATGATAAATGCTCCTTCTAAGCCGCAGGCCGCGGCAGATACTGCCCCAAATTATCTCATATTTGGGCCCCAACCCCACTACCTACATGCCAGGTGCCAGGGATAAGAAAAGGCGCCCTGCGGGATAATTCCACAGAGCGCCTAAAGACTCAGCTAGGCCGCGGGCGCCTCAGCCGGAGCTTCCTCTGCCGGCTGCTCGGCGGGCTGCTCTGGCTCGCCTACCGGCTCCGCTACGGTAATGATGTTGTCCTCATAACCCAGCGCGCCGCCAACGAACTGGCCGCCGCAGGTAATAAGAACCAGGCGGTTTTCGCCTTCCTTATCGTTGACCACATCCGGGAATCCGGAGCCCTTAGGCAGGCGGTACGGTGCCTCGGTCACGCGGAAAGTACGCTCCTGGCCGTCGATGACCACGGTAAATTCCTGGTCCTTCTTTAGCTTGGTGAACTTCTCCGCATAGCCGGTGCCCTGACCCTGGTAGTTAATGTGGCCGGTAATCACACTCGAGCCCACATTGCCCGGCTCGCCCGGCACAGCAGAAGCGGAGTACCAGCCCACGCGGGTGACGTCGTGTGGCGGCAGCAGCACGCCCTGGTCAGTGACCTGTACGGGGTCCACAGCAGCATACTCGCCATCGATCCCCACGGACATACCCTCAAAGCCCTTGAACTCACCAGGCGCGGCCTCGTACTCGTGCTCCTGCTCGCCCGAATCATCCACGAAGGCATCGGACTTCGGGGCAGAATCCTGCGCGCTCTCGCTAGCTACCGTCTCCGGCGCGGAGCCGGCCTCATCTTCATCATCGCGTGCCAGGTACAGCACTACCTGCAACAAGACCAGTGCGACGACGACCAACGCCGCGACAATAGCGATCAGCTTGCCACGACCCATGCCTTGCTTGCCGACGCCTCCTTCTTCCCCACTCGCCGGATACTGCGAAGCTCTATTGTCTTCCGGCTGCTCTGTTTCCTTGTGTATTCCCATAGCTAGCTTCCTTTACTTCCTCAATTTGCCTACGCTGTGCAGGGTATATGCAAATCCCCCCCAGCGTGTGCAGTCACACCCTGGAGGGGATTTTTGGTGTTTAAGTCTCAACCCCGGCGGGGCGGCCTGTAGGCCACCTCACCGATGCTTACCGGACTACTTGATGTAATCCTGCATACCCGGCTCAAGCTTAGTTGCGCCGGAAGGTACGGACTTAATCTCAACGCGCTCGGCGTTGGATGGCAATGCGTTACCAATCTCTTCAGGTTTCTGACCCTGGCCTTCGACGCCGCGGCCGTTTCCATTGTCAGAGTTGCCGCCCTTAGGAGCGTCCTGATCGTGCACCTCGTGGGAGGTCACGGTCTGGTTGTCATCATTGATGTCCTTGTGCTCCGCAATGTGGTTCGGATTCTCCGGAGTAGTACCCGGAGTCTCCTCGCCCTTGTCATTGACCTCGGTGGAGGTGAGCTCTTCGAAGGCAACCGCAGCCTCAACAGGCTCCGTCACATCATCATTGACGGTGATGGTGACAGGGACCATACCCTCAGACTTCTTCGGAGTGAAGGTCTTCTCACCAGTACCCAGAACAGACTT
>NZ_JAKOPM010000007.1:0-105018 GCF_022288805.1 Corynebacterium yonathiae | reverse complement strand
ATCAGCATCCGGAGTCTCCTCGCCCTTGTCATTGACCTCGGTAGAGGTCAACTCTTCGAAGGCAACCGCAGCCTCAATGACTCCCTCAACATCGTCGTTAACCTTGATGTTAACAACCTGTTCACCGGAAGACTTCTCTGGAGTGAAAGTAGCCTCACCAGTACCCAGAACAGTCTCGCCATCCTCCTTGGAGATGAGCTCAGCCTTCAGAGTGTATTCCTTACCCGGAACCAGGTCGGTGTACTTGACGGTGTCCTTGACAGTAACGCCAGCCTTTACCTGAGTAGCGTTGTCAAAGTCAGCATTGGTATGAATCTCCGGCTTCCACTCAGTGTTGACGGTCTGCTTCTCATCGTTGAGGTCTTCGTGAGTAGCAATCGTGTTCTCATCAGTGGAATTAGGGGTTTCCTCACCGTGCTTATCTACCTCGGTGGATACGAGCTTCTCGAAGGCAACCGCTGCGTCAACAGCAGGATCTGCATTGTCGTTGACGATGATCTCGACATTCTTCTCACCAGCAGGCTGATTCGGGACAAACTCCGCAGATCCTTCACCCAGTACAGTCTTGCCATCAGCCTTGGAGATCAGCTTCGCCTTCAGGGTGTAATTCTTACCCGGAACAAGATCCTCATACGTCACAGTGTCAATAACCGTGACACCCTTTTCTACACGGTTGCCATCCTTAATGGAAGCTTCCGTTTCAATCTTGGGTTCAAGATCCTTTTCCTGCTCGCTAGTAGTAGGAGTCGGTTCCGGATTAGGAACAACATCGGTCGTCTTATCCGGAGTCGTCTCGGAGGTGGTGTCCTTCGGAGTGGTTGATTCAGAACTAGACGGCTCAGTATTTTCGGTCGTCTCACTGTTAGAGGTAGTCTCCTCATCCGAACTCTCAGGGGAGGTCTCCTCAGTTGGCTTTTCCTCCGTATTTGGAGTCTCTGGAGAGGTCGTCGGCTCTTCGGAGTCACCACCGTTGTCGGGCTCATCAGGCAGACCAGGCTGGTCTACCGGAATGACAGACTGCGCCTTCGAATTGCGATTATTGTTCGGATGCACAACGGTAATAAATGCATCAGCAGGCTGCTTTGCTATCTCCACCGTCGGGTCATTTACAAGCTGCGGCCTATATTCGGTTCCCTCAATTTTATAACCCGTAAGTGCCGTAAACTCTTCGTGCGATCCAGTAAACCCTGGGAAATAGTCTTTGCTGTTCCCTACAATAGTTTTATATGGTAGATACTTTGGGTTCTCTGGCGAATTGAGGAACATCAACAGGTAGACGTAATAATTAGCAGCCGATTTTTTATCCCCTTGGACGGCTGCAGCTTCCATCTTCCGTCCAAGATTAATGACGGCGTCGTGATACCTCTCATCAAACTCAAGTTTCGTAGCGTTCTTCTTTTCATACGCTTCGAACGTATTGAGAGGGGTTTTAGCATGCGGCTCGATACACCACGCCCAGCCCACGTCATTATTTTGGTTTCCACCATTGTTAAAGCCGGGCCCTGCTGGCTCTCCTGCCCAAACAAGCAAACCCCAGGAGTAGTCCGCGGCGAAATGCTGCGGGTCTTTTTCTTCCTTTTTAAGCTCATTGCCCAATGTAGTGTTTGGCGCAAAATCGGTAGGCTCAGCAACCTGCGCCTTAGCCCCCGGAACGGTGACCATGGCCGCAATTACCGCGATTGCAGCGAGCACCGCGGTAAAGACCATCCACCCCTCTCGGGATACGTTTCTTAATTTACTCATTCTTTCCTCTTCGAGCGGCACAAATACTTACATTCGTTTTCCTGCACTGCGAATGCTTTTCGCTGAGCAGAACCTGAAATTGAGACTTGAACACACTGCAGTTAATCAAGGGTTTTCTACCCAAACCTGGATCAACTCTTATTGTGCTCTTAGGATACTATCATGGGAAAATTTAAGGCGCCAGCCAGGAATCTATAGAAATGTACATGTTATGGAAGTTTTCTAGCCCCTTATATGTGGTTAAAGGTGCGTGTTTTCACGAAATAGCCAACTTTAAATACACATTTTCAATTTAAGTCAGCCTCACTTTAGGTTTACGTAGCCAAGCCGCTAACCTAATCAATACTAAGGTTGACCTTAACGATACTGGTTCAAGCGCTTCCATACGCTGCGTTTTATTTGCTTTTGTGCAAATTTGAGGATTGGCCTTGCACTCAATTTCATCGCACTTCTCCGAGTGGCATCCCTTTAAAGTTTGACACTACAGATGTTGCAAGAGTGCATTCGATAGCAGTGCGCAACTGTTCGATGAATCGAACCTTCAGCCAGTCTTAAACCTATTGTCACTTATCTTCACCAATAATATGTGCGCGGAATCTCTCCCTAAGGTCGTCACAATCACACTTGAGGGCCACGCACAGGGGTGGGGAAATTTAGGCAAAGAAAAATCCGCACGGGCCCGGCAGACAAATGCCTTATCTGGTCCGCAGTGCGGATACTGAAATCAATCAGGCCTTAAAGAACGGCAGTGACTTGGTAACCCTTCTCCTGTAGGAGCTGAGAGACTGCCTCGAAAGTTACGTCGTCCTTTTCAGGGTTGTAAGTCTTCGGATTCAGGGCGATATTGGCGGTGTCGCCGTCGTAACGCACGCTGATGAACTCATAGCCTGCCTCGGCATGGGCAGCATCGATAAGAGCCTGCACGTTGTCGTTATTGCCCTGCTCAGCAACGGCAATCTGCTTCTGCTCCGGTGTCGGCGCCGCCTCCTGCGCTGTGGCGCCCAAGCCAAAGAAACTCATGATCGTGACAAGCAGGCCATTCAAGAGCTTGACAAGCATTAAAATAACTCCCTTTGATAAATACGCGGGAATAGGGCCCGCGAAATCTGAAGATTCTCTGCACTTAAAATTCTCCCAATATTAGCCTAATGTTTAACCATGTACAACAGAGAAAGGCTTAACTTGGCATATCATGACGGTGAGGGCAGCTAGGAAACACCGAAATACCCCACCGCTTCTAGGGCGAAACACGGACGGTATCGGGTGGTTGGGACAGCTGCCTTAGAGAAGCGGGAAATTACTCAGACAATAGGAAGACCTCGGGTTGCTTGCTTGAGGGACGGAGGAATCAGAACTTTAAGGGCTGATGTTAGCCGCCGGGACAGAACCCAAGCAGTAGACTGCCACGCAGTTCGCAAAGGGGCACTTCAGCATCACATCAACCTGGTTGTCCTGGCGAGCCGGCAACCCGCTGTAGATATCCAGCCGGTTCGTAAACTGAGGAGTCCGGGTAGCAGACTGACAGACGATGCCACTAGCCTGTGAAGGGGCCTGGTCTACTAGCGGGAGAAGTGCAGGATATTCACAGTCAATCTACAAAGCTGAGCGGAATCAGGAGCAACGGCAAGACCTCCGCCGATTGCTGCCGGGATACAGCTGCACCGCTCAATGTCCGAGGATCCCAAGGGCAGGCCTGGCAGAACGGAAGCACTCAGTGCAATCGATGCGGCTTGGCAGCAACTGTTGCGGCCACCTCATCTCTGCCCTATCCCCTCCAAAATGAGGGTCCCGTCGCACTCTAATAGGTCACTGGAAGCGACGGCAGATCAATTACCCCCTGCAACGAGGTCTTTTAACAGTAACACTCCTCCGCCTTTATTGGTCACTGTGTCGAATATGTCGATACAACGGGGCGCTCAAAGCTATCGTGATCTCCTTGGTATTTCCAGTAACCTATCTAAAGTTAGTTGATGGTGTTTCCACTAATGTCGCCTGGGAAAGAAGTCTTATCGAGCACGTTAGTAACGGCCCCACTCCCCCACTCTCCTGTAACTGCACACGGAGCTTGCGTAGAAATGCCGAGAGCCCCACCACGCAAGACTAACTGCGCACGGGGCTCTCACACCACGGTGGCGGTAAGGACTACGCCTTACTGATCCTCCATCACATCGTGACGCACGATGGTCTGGTCACGGCCAGGACCGACGCCGATGTAGGAAATGCGGCAGCCGGATAGCTCCTCTAGACGCAGGACGTAGTCTTGGGCCTTTTGCGGCAGCTCCTCAAAGGTGGAGCATTCCGTGATGTCCTCGTCCCAGGCGGGCATGGTCTCAAAGATTGGCTCGGCGTGGTGGAACTCGGACTGGGTAAGCGGCAGCTCATCGTAGCGCTTGCCATCGACGTCGTAGGCCACGCAGATAGGAATCTCGCCAATACCGGTGAGAACGTCCAACTTGGTCAGGAAATAATCGGTAAAACCGTTCACGCGGGTGGCGTAGCGCGCAATGACGGAGTCGTACCAGCCACAACGGCGCTTGCGGCCGGTGTTCACACCAATCTCGCCGCCGGTGGTCTGCAGGTACTCGCCCCACTTATCAAAGAGCTCGGTCGGGAACGGGCCAGCACCCACGCGGGTGGTGTATGCCTTGATGATGCCCAGAGAGGTCTTGATGCGAGTCGGACCAATGCCGGACCCCACGGAAGCACCGCCGGCAGTCGGGTTAGACGAGGTCACGAACGGGTAGGTGCCATGGTCCACGTCGAGCATGGTGGCCTGGCCGCCCTCCATTAGTACGTGCTTGCCGGCCTCGAGGGCTTGGTTAAGCTCCAGTTCGGCATCGATAACCATCGGGCGCAGACGCTCGCGGTAGCTCAAGAAGTACTCCACGATCTGGTCGGCCTCGATGGCCTTGCGGTTATACATCTTCACCAGCATCTGGTTTTTAATGTCCAGCGCAGATTCGACCTTCTGGCGCAGGATGGATTCATCAAAGATATCCTGCACGCGAATGCCAATGCGCGCGACCTTATCGGCATAGGTCGGACCAATGCCGCGGCCGGTGGTACCGATAGCGCGCTTGCCCAGGAAGCGTTCCTGCACGCGGTCGAGCGTCTGGTGGTAGGGCGCCACTAGGTGCGCATTGGCGGAAATCTTCAGGCGCGAGGCATTCGCACCGCGGGCTTCGAGGCCATCAATTTCATCAAAGAGCGCCTCGAGGTTAATTACCACGCCATTGCCCAGCACCGGGGTAGCGTTCTCAGACAAGATGCCGGCCGGCAGGAGCTTCAGTTCATATTTATCGCCGCCTACCACGACGGTGTGGCCGGCGTTATTGCCGCCGTTCGGCTTGACCACGTAGTCAACCTTGCCGCCGAGGATGTCGGTCGCTTTGCCCTTGCCTTCGTCGCCCCACTGGGCGCCGACAATGACGATCGCTGCCATTGTTTAGTCACTTCCTCATTATTGAAGCCAAAATACTCTCCAACCTTACACTTTCCCGGCCCAAAAAGCGCGCGTAGCATGGTGCGCATGCGTTTTTTGTTCCTCCGCTGCGGCGCCCCGGACATCCCCATGCCCGCTGAGGCCCACGATCTCTCGGCCGTTCCTACCCGCAAAGAGCTCGGGCTTATCGACGCCTTCTTATCCCCCCTCCTTCCCACCGACCCCACCCCCTCCCTCGACGACATCGCCGCCCAACCCGACGTCCGCCACCTCGGCGCGCCGGCCCCAGCCCCGCAGGCGCCCCACCTCACAGAGCCCGCCCGTATCGTCGTCGCCGGCTCCGACGCCGCGCTTTCGGCCGTGCTCACCCGCCTCATGCGCTCCGATCGCCTCTGGGCCGAGGTCGCCTTCATCCCCGTCCCCTCGGCCGCAGCATCCGCCTCCACCCTGTCTGCGGCCGCGCAGAACTGGGGCCTTCCCACCGCCCCGGCCGAAGCTCTCGAATTCGCTCGCACCGCCCCGGTCCGCCCCACTCCGCTCATCCGCAACGATTCCGGCCTCGCGGTCGCCGGCTCCGCCACCATCTCAGATGCCACCAACGCCCCTTTCACCGGCGAAATCATCATCGATGACCACACACTGGCCGCCTCCTCCCCCAAGACCTTCGGCGCACGCCTTGTCCCGATGACCGACGCCCCCGGCATCCTCGCCGCCCGCGCTACCTCCCCCGTCGAGTCCCAGGGCCGCCTCCGCTCGCTCCTGCGCAAGCCCGGCCGACTCGACCCCGAATCCGTACACACCGGCCGCGCCGTACAGGCCGGCGGCCCACAGCTGCGCGTCATCGTCGATTCGGTCCCCCACAAGCGGCCGGTGACCCGCGTGACCTTCTACCGCCACCTGCGCGATCTCCAGATCGTCCGTCCTTAGCCCCCGCGCGACGATTTCAGTCGTCGCGCCCCCACACCTCCGGCGGATAGGCCGGGTGCTGCGACGTCGGCACCAGGTGCGCTACGGCCGATTCGCGCGATAGCCCGCACACCATCAGCATGTCGACCACAATGGAACGCGTCTGGCCCAGAATCATATAGGCCGATAACGTGCCGTCCTTGTCAATGATGTCTAGCCCGGCGCGCCCGCCCACGATGCGCAGGCGCTGCACGAGGTCCGGAATCTCAATCGCTTCGTCGTGCCCGTGCTGTTTGCCTTGGCCGTAGAGCTCGCTGATGGCGAGCATGATTTCAGAAAGCTCATCGAGCAAGTCCAGTTGCTCAGCTGAAACCTTGTCGCGATCCTCTGTTAAGCCCAATGCCTGACGGGAGAGCACACGCACGCCGCGGACCGCGTTATCCACCGGCATGAGGATACGCTCGAGAGAGCGAATGCTACGCCGCGATGCCCACAACAGTGGAGAGACCTCCGAGGCCTCCCTACCTGACTGCGCCGCACTCAGCAGGGTATTCACGCTGTCTTGTGTACCGCGCACCGCCTCGCGCGCATCGCGGATGACGGCGGGATCTTGCTGGCGGATGCCATAAGTGACGTCGGCAAGAATGCTCGAGGCAATCTTGAGCACCTTCGATACCTCGCGCCGCGCCTCCACCAACGGGGAATTTGGAATTAGCGCGATGGTTATGAGGCCAATGCCCGAGCCGATCATCGCGTCAATCGCGCGATGCAAGCCACCCGGGCCCTCCGTGGGTGGAAAAATCGTCGCAATCAAAATCGCGCCAAAGACAATCTGATTAGTAATCAGCGGCGACTTGGTCAAAAACGAGCCCACCACCAGGCCCGCGCCCACAATGAAGAAAATCTGGAACGGCCCCTGTCCCACAATCTGGAACAACAAGTCGCCCACGGCCACGCCGATGATGCCGCCAATCGACATCTCCAGCGCCTTCTTCATCCTGTCCCCACCGGACATTCCCAGAATGATGACCGCGGAAATCGGCGCGAAGAACGGCTGCGGGTGCCCCACCACATCCCCGGCCACCCAGTACGCGAGCGCCGCACCAATGGTCGCCTGCACGATATAAACAAACCGCGACCGGATGCGGTTTATCCGCGAGAGTACCGAGCGGTCAATCACCCGCAGCTTCTGCCGCGTTGAGACTCTTTCCTTCGCTTCCGACATGCCTTCCAGCATAGAAGACCGCTCCTACCATCGCCGCCGTCCCCGCGCATCTCGGCCGCCGGTTAACCTGTGGACAGCTCTTGCCGACGCCCCCTTTTCCCCCACCCATCCACAATTTCCCCCTCCCCGGCCGCGCACCACTTGTTCAGCCCTCACGTGCCCTTTAACTTCGCCTGTGTGAACACCGAATTCCTCTTGCTGTGCCGCCGCGGCGTCGACCTCATCGCCGAATTTAAGGGCTGCTCCGAAGACACGCTTGTCGAGGCCGGAGCCAGCCCCCTTCTGGCTGCCCAGCTCGCCCGTTTACAACACGCCTACTTCGGCCGCACATCCAATAGCCGCAAACAGCGCCTCGCGCGCGATGCCGCCCGCAGTCGCGCCCATGACCTCGCCACGCTCGATAGCATCGAGTCCTATACCCGTCGTGTGCGCGATACCAACCGTGCTTGGGATGTGCGCCTAGAGCTCTGCCGCACCGAGGCCCGCCTCATCCCCGCCGTGGCCAAGAAGCTGCTCAAACAAATCAATCCGCCCCGCCGCCCCGAGCCTGGCGTGCGCTATACCCGGCGCCCTGACGGCCCACACACCATCTCGATTACGGCCGATCCCACTGATATCGCCGATATCAAGGGTGTTCTCTCCTCCGTTAACAAAGACGATCCCCTTGCCGCCGCAAAGAAGATCCTCCTCGAGGGCAATCCCGGCGTGCTGCCGGCCGTGCATACCAACGTCATCCTCACCCTGGACCAGCTCGACCGCATCGTCGCCGCGCCTTCCGACGCCTCCGATATCACCCTCCAGCTCACCAACGGCGCCCGTATGACAGGCGCGCAGCTCGTCGCCCGCGCTCTCGCCCGGCGCGGCTATGTCAGCCTCGTTCACCCCGAGCACGGCCCGGTAAACCTGTATCGCACCGAGCGCATGGCCACATGGAAGCAGCGCATGCTCGCCGCGGCCGAGCATCCCGTGTGCGCGTGGCCAGGCTGCAATACGCCCGCCGACGACGCTCAAGTCCACCATCTCACCGCCTGGTCCGCCGGCGGGCCCACAAACCAAGAAAACCTGGTCACCTTGTGTGCGCACCACAACGCCGTCAACCAAGATGATCCCTCTCGGCCCACGGAACGCGGCCGCATGGTGCGCGTCAATGGCCGCATCGCCTGGGTGCCGCCATGGAGCAATACCCCACGTTTTATCCCCAGCCCCGCTCGGCCACCGAATCTCCGCACCTAGCCACCCGGTCCTTAGCCCTCGGTCCCACCACCAGCCAGCGCTGCCTGCGGAATCCCGACCCTGGCCGAAGGCATGAAAAAGCCGCCTCCCACACGGGGAAGCGGCCAGTTCGGCGCGCCTACTTAAGAGACTGCCGCAGCTTGGAAACTTTACTTGGAGATGGACTTGCCCACAGAGTGCAGATCCTGGCAGGACTCGATGACGCGCTCGGACATACCCTGCTCTGCCTTCTTCAGATAGGAGCGTGGGTCGTAGACCTTTTTGTTGCCCACTTCGCCGTCGATCTTGAAGACGCCGTCATAGTTCTCCATCATGTGGCGAGCAACCGGGTTGGTGAAAGCGTACTGGGTGTCGGTATCCACGTTCATCTTGATAACGCCGTAGCGAAGTGCTTCTTCGATCTTTTCCTTCTCGGAGCCGGAGCCACCGTGGAAGACGAAGTCGAAGGCGTACTCATCCTCACCCAGGCCGAGCTTCTTCTGTGCAACCTTTTGGCCCTCGAGCAAGACCTCTGGGCGCAGCTTCACATTGCCTGGCTTGTAGACGCCGTGAACGTTGCCGAAGGTAGCAGCCAGCATGTAGCGGCCCTTCTCGCCGGTACCCAGGGCATCGATAGTCTTCTCAAAGTCCTCTGGGGAAGTGTACAGATTAGCGCCTGCCTTAGCCTGAACGCCATCCTCTTCGCCGCCAACGACGCCGATCTCGGCTTCGAGGATGACATGAGCGTTCTTAGCCTTTTCCAGCAGCTCCTGTGCGATGACCAGGTTCTCGTCGATTGGAATAGCGGAGCCGTCCCACATGTGGGACTGGAACAGTGGGTTCTCGCCGCGGTCGACGCGCTCTTGGGAGATGGCCAACAGTGGGCGGACGTACTCATCGAGTACTTCCTTCTGGCAGTGGTCAGTGTGTAGCGCGATATTAACGCCGTAGTGCTTCGCGGCCTCATGAGCGAATGCGGCCAATGCCTGAGCGCCCTTGACCTTGTCCTTCAGTGCCAGGCCGGAACCGAAAGCGGCACCGCCGGTGGAGAACTGGATAATGCCGTCGGACTCGGCCTCAGCAAAGCCCTTCAGAGCTGCGTTAATGGTCTCAGAGGAGGTGCAGTTGATAGCTGGGAACGCGAAGCCGTTTTTCTTCGCGGTATCCAGCATCTCGTTATAAACCTCAGGGGTTGCAATTGGCATGAGTTTCCATCCTTAAAAGTGGGTTTGTGGTCAAACACGTTCCAACAGCCAAGTATGCCCGTTTCACGAAGATTCTGCCGCAAAAACCATGTGACATTTTCAACCCACCCATATCCGAGGCCAATCCACCCCGAAAAGCGTGGGCTACTTAGCCAGATATCGCGCCACGCGGGCGCCGGCCTCCATCAGCATCCAGCCGGATAGCTGTACGGACAGATCTCGCTCATCTACACGAATGATACCGACCTTTTCACTCATGGTGCGTCGGCCGAAGCCATAATTATGCGGCAGGCGGGCATCGGACAACCAGTCGGAGCCGAAAATCGGCAGGCCATCAACTTCAAGGCGGTGCTCCCACACCGACTCGGCCGAGGCCATCACCATGCGGGCGGCTAGTTTCTTCGTCGCACGGTTGGCGGGGGAATCGCCGGGCAGGCGCACGGCGACGTCGGCAAGATAGCGCATCAAAATGCCTTTAAACAGGCCACCGTCACCATCGCCGGTTTCCCAGTCCACCACGCCCGAGGGCGTAGCCATGCCCGCGGCCACGGTCTGCACCAAGCCCCGGATGCGGATGATGTAATCCATCATCTCGGAAGCCATCTCGGCCTCGTGCACGCTGTCGATCTGCTCCAAGTCGCCCACGCCGGCCTTTTCCCGCAGCGCCAGCACGATTTCCAGGCACGCGCCCAGCACGACGCCTTGGCAGTAGGGGTGGATGTTTTTTACCACCTCAGGGCCGTCCATGCGCATGCGGATGCCGTCCATGATGTAGCCGTCATCGTCAAGCAGGTGGTCATAAATCCAGTCGACGATGTGTCGCGCTTCTTCTATGCGTCCCATGCGCGCGAGCATGATGGCGCCCGGGCCGTTGGAGGGCACGTTCATGAAATTCTCGCCCAGACGCCACGGCAGCACGCCCAGCGATTCATCGAGACCTTCGTGGATATTGCGCTGCAGGGCCGCCAGCCGCTTAGGCGTCTTCGCCTTCTTCAGGCTTTCCACACGGCCGAAGGCCAGCGCGAGCCAGGCCTTGTCATCGTAATACTTATTCTTGGTCAGCTGCGCGAGGTTGCGGATGCGAATGCCACGCAAGGTGTCATAGATGCGGTGGCGGCGCACCTTGGTGTTATTGCGCAGCGCTGCATCAACGAGGCAATCCAGGTAGTGGGCCTGCCACCAGTAGTGCCAGTGGACAAAGAGCTTTTCCTTCGTGGTGGGCGGCCAGCTAACCACTGCAAGATTGGTGCGCGGCAGGCCCCATACGGAGTGCGCGTGGCGCTCATTGATAGCGGCTTCTGCGAGTTCAGCGCGGTGGGCCCATTTTTCTTCCACGGTTCCTCAATCACTCCAGTCGCACGGGTAGATATAGCTAGTGTAACGATCTTCCTACCAGGAATTGGCCAGATCGGCGTGCTGGCGGATCCAAGCGTGCATGGCAATGCCGGCCGCAACGCCCGCATTTATGGAGCGGGTGGAGCCGAATTGGGCGATGGAGCAGGTCATCACGGCGGCATCCTGGGCCGCTTGCGTTACGCCGGGGCCCTCCTGACCGAAAAGCAGCAGGCTGCGCTCCGGCAGCTCGGCCGTTTCCAGGGGCACGCAACCGGGGGTGTTGTCGATGGCAACGACGGTGAGTCCTTCCTCGGCCGCCCACGCAATGAGCTTCTCGACGCTCTCGTGATGCAGCAAGTGCTGGTACCTATCCGTGACCATTGCCCCGCGCCGATTCCACCGCCGGCGGCCGACGATGTGCACGGTATCGACGGCAAAAGCGTTGGCGGTGCGCACGACGGTACCGATATTGGCATCGTTTTCGAAGTTTTCGATGGCGATGTGCAGGCTATGCCGCCGCTTATCGATGTCCTCTTTGATCGCTTCCCTACTCCAGTAACGGTAGGCATCGACAACGTTGCGACGGTCACCTTCGGCAAGCAGCTCCGGGTCATATTTCGCGGCCTCTGGCCCTTGCGGCAGCGGACCTTCCCACGGGCCTACGCCATGGCGGCCCTCATTCCACTCGGTCGGGCCCTTGTTCTCGATCGACTTTCCCTCGACCAGCTTTGTCTCCTCCGGGTTGCCGTGGCCGGCCGCGCTCTCTGCGTTAGGCAAGGTCAAGGTCGCCTAGGCCCAGAAGGGAACGGTACTCGAGACCTTCGGCAGCGATGACGTCGCCGGCACCGGTCTCGCGGTCGACGACGGTCGCCACACCAACAACCTCGGCGCCGGCCTCACGTAGCGCAGCCACGGCGGTCAGCGGGGAGTTACCAGTAGTAGTGGTGTCTTCTACGACGAGGACCTTCTTGCCTTCCACGTCCGCCCCCTCGATGCGGCGCTGCATACCGTGCTTCTTGGCTTCCTTGCGCACGACGAAGGCGTCAATATCGCGGCCGTCGGCATGCATGATGGAGGTAGCAACCGGGTCGGCGCCGAGAGTCAGGCCACCGACGGCCGCGAAATCCCAGTCTGCGGTCAGCTCGCGCAGCAAGGCACCGATGAGCCGGGAGGCCTCGTGGTGCAGGGTAGCGCGGCGGAGATCCACGTAGTAATCAGCTTCCTTGCCCGAGGACAAGGTCACCTTGCCGTGGACGACGGCCAGTTCCTTGACCAGTTCAGCCAGGCGGGCCTTCTTCTCGGCATCCAGGTTCTGCGCGTTGGTGTTCTGAGAATCCACAGTCATCTGCTCCTTGTCGTGGTTCTGATTCGTGCGCGGCGGCAGGCCGCCAGTATCGGACTCTAGGCTACTCTCCCCGGCGAGGATCCGATTCCTCGGCCGCAGGCTCGCTAGAGGCAGCTGAATCTGTGGGGTGGGAATCGGTCCAGCTGGCGGAGCCGCCGGTGGTGGTGTCGTCGGTGGCGGAGTCGCCAGTGGTGGTGTTGTCGGTGGGACTGTCGAAGATTGAGGCGGCGCGGAACTGCTGGCGCGGCAGGCGGGCGGTTTGGGAATCGGGGGTGGGGCGCTCGCGGCCGTCGGCAATAGCGTCTACTTCGTCGCCGCCTAGGGCGCTGTGTTCGACTGGGCCGCGGGTGTCGGAGTAGGCCCGGGACGGCATATCCAACGGCTCCTCCGGCCGTTGGATAACGGGCCGCTCGAACTCTGGCGCGCCCGCGGCTGGTGCGCCACTGGTGGCTTCGACAACAGGCTGGGCGGGAATGTCGCGGTCCGGGTCCAATTCCTCGAGGCGCACCACGTGGGTAGCCGAGGAACGCGGTGGGAGGACGCGGGCGGCATCCGCTAGCAATGCAAGTGGCGGCAGCATAGCTCCCCATTCCGCAGACCGCGCCTGCTTCGTGGTCTGTGCCAGCACCCACTCTGTTTCCATCCACAGTGCGGTAACCGCCTCGGGCATTTGCTGTAGGGCAACGTGGACGCGCTCGTCCACCATGCGCTCGGTAACGGCGCTATCCGAGGAATACACGTCGAACCCCTCAATGGTCATAGCCAGAAGCAAATCTTCGGAGGCCTTCGCGTCGTCGCGGCTGAAGCGGCGAAAATCCACCACCATGTCTGAGGCCGCGCCGGTACGCATAGCCATGACGTTAACGCCATCGATATCCATTAAGAGCATCTCGTGGCCATATACGTTGCCCGCGACAATGTCTTTGGGCGCCGCTCCAGTGGAGGCCACTCCCCTGGTCCACTCGTCTACGAGATAAGGGTCGGACTTCATAAACTCGAACCCTTTGGTTTCAGCCCAATTGCGGCGCTCGCGGCGCATAGCTCCCGGGAGGATAGGCCGGTGGCGGGCGTGCGGCTTGGAAAGCGCAGGATGCTCGTTGGCAGCTTCCTGATTCGGCTCGTGGGCCAGGTCGTGGTCTGGCTCGCGGATCGGGTCGCGCTCAGCGGCTGGCTCCGGCTTGTTGGTTAGTTCAGTCTCTTGCTGCGGCGCGGGCTCTGCTGTGGCTTTGGAAGAGGGTGCGGGAGTTGAAGCAGTTGGCTCGGAAACGAGGCTGCCTACTTCAGGGGCGGGGCTGACTGCCTCGGAAGCGGGGCTGGAGTCGTCGCCCGGAGTATCAGCAGGCGAGGCATCGGCAAGCGCAACCTGGGTGGGCGCGGAGTCTGCGGGCGTAGGGTCCGCGTCGGCGGAGGAGGCAGACGTGGCGGTGCGCTGTTTGCCGTCGTAAAGCAGCAGGGCACCACCGGCAATGCCGAGAAGAAGCGCGAAAGCAAGGATTAGAAAAGCCATCACCCCTCGATAGTAGTAGGAACGAGCAAGCCCTCAGCGCTCGGCGCGCGGACGCGGGAGGCTGAGGGCGAAGGCGAGGGACGAGGGCTACGGCCGGGCTGAGACGATTAGCCGTTGACAGTGAAGCGATCGCCGCGCTCGACCGGGTTCTTGGGGTTGGCAGACCACTGGGACCAACCGCCGACGTAATGGCGCAAGCCGGTGAAGCCGGCGTCTTCCATGGCAGCGAGGGCAAGGGCCGAGTGGTTGCCGGAGCCGGAGTAGATGATTGCGCCTTGCACGTTGTCGGGGGTAAGGCCGGCGGCGAAAAGCACTTCGCGGATTTCGCCCGCAGACTTCCAGGTGCGCAGTCCATCATTGTGGAAGAGGCGCTCCGGCACATTAACGGCACCGGGGATGTGGCCGGCCTTGAGGTCGAGGTTCTCGCGGCGGCCGGCGAAACGGTTGCGGGTGCGGGTATCGATCAGCAGGCCATCGTGATTGCGCACATCATCGATGGTGGCCACGGGCATCTGGCCCGGATTGACCGTGGCGGTAGCACCGACAGCGAAGTTGCCGGGGCCGGTCAGCGTGGTATAGCCCAAGTGGCGCCAATTGGCTAGGCCACCGTCGAGGATGCGGACGTTGTCCAGACCAGCCCAGCGCAAGGTCCACCACGCGCGGCCGGCGAAAAGGCCTCGACCCTCGTCATAGACCACGACGGGGCGATCCTCACGGATTCCCCACTGGCGGAAGTGCTCCTGCAGCTTATCCGGATCCGGTAGCGGGTTGCGGCCTACCTGTGAGCCGGGAAGGCCGGCGAAGGAATTGGCGGTATCGCTAAACAGTGCCGTCGGGATGTGCAGGGAGGTGAACTGGTTATAGCTCTGGCGCAGCTGGGGCTGCCAGTGGGTGGCCAGGAGGGTGACGCGCTCGCCGTGATAAATGGATTCGCGAAGTTCTTGCGGGGAGACCAAAATGCTCATGCCCCCGAGTTTAGGGGCATGAGCAGAATTTGGCGCGGCGGGCGGTATGCGGCCGACTAGCGGGCGGCTATGTCTAGCTCGGCGCCGCCATCGGCGACGTCCACGTGAACGGTGTCGCCATCGACGATATCGCCGGCCAGCAGCTTCTTGGCGAGCTTGTCACCGATGGCCTGCTGGATGGTACGGCGCAGCGGACGGGCGCCGTAGGCCGGGTCGTAGCCGCGCTCGGCCAACCAAGACTTAGCGGAATCCGAGACCTGCAGAGTCAGTCGGCGGGCGTCGAGGCGCTCGGACAGGCCGCGCAGCTGGATGTCGACGATGCCGCGCAGAAGCTCCTCAGAAAGAGGCTCGAACATGACCACGTCATCGAGGCGGTTGATGAACTCAGGCTTGAAAGCCTTCTTTACCGCATCCATGGTTTCCTCCCGGGTGCCGCCGGCACCCAGGTTGGAGGTCAAAATAATGACGGTATTGCGGAAGTCGACGGTGCGTCCTTGGCCGTCGGTAAGCCGGCCCTCGTCCAAGACCTGCAGGAGGACATCGAAGACGTCGGGGTGGGCCTTTTCCACCTCGTCGAAAAGCACGAGCGTATAGGGGCGGCGGCGAACGGCCTCGGTCAGCTGGCCGCCAGCCTCGTGGCCGACGTATCCCGGAGGGGCGCCGACCAGGCGGGAGACGGAGTGCTTCTCGCCGTACTCGGACATATCGATGCGAACCATCGCGGATTCATCGTCGAAGAGGAAGTCCGCCAGGGCCTTCGCGAGCTCCGTCTTGCCCACGCCGGTAGGGCCGAGGAAGAGGAAGGAACCGGTCGGGCGGTTCGGATCGGCCACGCCCGCACGGGAGCGGCGTACGGCATCCGATACCGCAGTAACTGCCTCCTTCTGGCCCACCACGCGATTGCCCAGCACGGATTCCATGTTGAGCAGCTTCTCGGTCTCACCCTGCAGCATCTTGCCGGCCGGGATGCCGGTCCAGGCGGATACGACCTCCGCGATGGTGTCTGGGCTTACCTCCTCATCAAGCATCGTATTGCGCTGCTCCGCGGCCTTGACCTCGGCGGCTGCGAGATCCTTCTCCAACGGAGGGATCTTGCCGTAGTTGATCTCAGAGGCGAGTGCGAGGTCACCATCGCGCTCCGCGATTTCGGCCTGGCGGCGCAGATCATCGAGTTCTTCCTTGATGTTTTGGACATCATCGATGGCCTTCTTCTCGTTAGCCCAGCGGGCCTTGAGCTCGCCCAGCTTCTCGCGCTGGTCCGCAAGCTCACCTTGCAGGGTGGCCAGGCGGTCCTGGGAGGCGGCATCAGATTCCTTCTTGAGCGCCAGCTCCTCGATTTCCATGCGGCGGACGATGCGCTCGAGCTCATCGATTTCCTGCGGGGACGAGTCAATCTCCATACGCAGGCGGGAGCCTGCTTCATCGACTAGGTCGATGGCCTTATCCGGTAGGAAGCGGTTAGTGATATAGCGATTGGACAGCTCGGCGGCCGAAACTAACGCGGAGTCCATAATGCGCACGCCGTGGTGCACCTCATAGCGTTCCTTCAAACCGCGCAGGATACCGATGGTGTCTTCCACGGAAGGCTCAGCGGCATAAACCTGCTGGAAGCGGCGCTCCAGGGCGGCGTCCTTTTCGATGTACTTGCGGTACTCGTCCAAGGTGGTGGCGCCTACGAGGCGCAGCTCACCGCGGGCCAGCATGGGTTTAATCATGTTGCCGGCGTCCATGGAGCCGTCGCCAGTAGCACCGGCGCCGACGATGGTGTGCAGCTCGTCGATGAAGGTGATGATCTCGCCCTCGGAGGACTTAATCTCATCGAGCACGGCCTTTAAGCGCTCCTCGAATTCGCCGCGGTACTTAGCGCCAGCGACCATGGAGCCCAAGTCCAGGCTGATGAGAGTCTTGCCCTTGAGGGACTCGGGGACATCGCCAGCCACGATGCGGCGGGCGAGGCCCTCTACAATGGCGGTCTTGCCCACGCCGGGCTCGCCAATGAGCACCGGGTTATTCTTCGTACGGCGGCTCAGCACCTGGACCACGCGGCGAATTTCCTGATCGCGGCCGATGACCGGGTCAATCTTGCCTTCGCGGGCGCGCGCGGTGAGGTCCGTGGCGTACTTTTCCAGAGCCTGGAATTGGTCCTCAGGATTCTCGGAGGTTACCTTGGCAGCGCCGCGCACGGAAGGGAAAGCGCCCTTGATGGCGTCATAAGTAGCACCGCGGCCGGTAAGCAGCTCGGCGGCGTCGGTCTTGGAGCCGGCGATTGCGGCTAGCAGGACCTCGGTGGAGACGAATTCATCGCCCAGTTCACCGGCCAACTCCTGCGACTTGGTCAAGACAGTAAGGCCATCGCGGTTAAATTGCGGGTTGGCCATATTGGCACCCTCGGCCTTGGGATAAGAATCAACCAGCTCGCGGGCTTCCTTGAGCACCGTATCCGGGTCTACGCCAGTGGCCTTAAGCACCGGGGCGGCAATTCCGCCGTCCTGGCTAAGGATGGCCGCCAGCAAGTGAGCTGGGCGGATATCCGGGTTTCCATTAGAAGAGGCGGTTTGCAGGGCGTCTTGCAAGGCCTCTTGTGTTTTAGTGGTGGGGTTAAATGAGTTCATGTGTGCGTTGCTCCTTCTAAGATTTATTCACCCACTGTAGGGCTTCACTTAGCACAACGCACCCAGAGTTGAGTCTATTCCACTCAACCTATGGAAGGTTTTTGTCCGCCAGCTGGAGACCATGCGCCACCGCAAAGAAGGACGAGGTCAATGCCTGGGAGAAGAGACCCCACTTCAAGTCATCCTCGTACTCCCTGAAGTCTCCCAAAGCACACAAATGGGATACGCCGTCAGCGCCCGCCCACATAGCCAAGGTACTCAAGTAAACTAGCTGATCTGTCGGCTGAATTCCCGCCTCCATAATGAATTTCCGCAACAACTTCATCATGATGGCAAAATTTTCCGTCATACCTTCATGCGGGCTGCCGTCACCACTATGCGGAACGATCGACCCATTAGCCAGGCCGATAACCGCACAAAACCGTTCAGTATGACGAAGCGAAAAATTGAAATATACAGAGGCCACGATATGAAGACGGTCCACGATGGCGGTATCCGCCGGCAAAGAACCGATAGCCTTTTCAAACATCTCGGCCATTTCCCGGGTTACCCGCTCTTCGGCATACTCCCGCAGCGCGAAGTCATTGTCTATCACAGAGTTGAGAAAACCCGTAGTGGTATTCAGCTCTTGAGCCACCCGTTTGAAGAAGGAACGACTAACTCCCTCTCGGGCCACCACGTGGAGCGCCGTTTCAATAATTAGATCCTTAGCCTTTTCAAACTCCAAGGACTCAACGCTCTGAGGGGCAACGAGTGGACGATCTTCCCACTGCCCCATTGCCTGCTCTACAATTTCGCGCGCGGAATACATAATCGGCCGACGCTCTGGAATATCTTTGGTGGCAAACCAATCAATAATCGCTTCCAGCACCAGCTGGACAGTCTGCCTCAGGTTGGCAATGCGAATTACCGAATGCTGGAAACGGACCACGCCCTTGGTACTGAGATGGCTCAGGCCATGAATAATTGACCAGATTGCAAGAGCAATGCGGCCAATATCGCCAAGGGCAATATCTTCCCCTACAACGGCGCCTTGTTCTTGAGCCAGTTGCTTCAGCACATTTACTACGAAATCTGCGCCCGAGTTTCCAGTATGCGTACCTTTGGCCATATTGCACACCTGAATATCGTCCAAGGCCGAGTATCTCTCAAAGAGATACCCATAGAGCTCCGGCTGTTCTTGACAGTAGAAGAAGTACCCTTCGGCCACGGCCTTTAAAATCTCTGCGGCTCCTGCTTCTTCTGGAAGGCGTTGCACTGCTTTCCCCATGAAATTGGTTAGGCGCCAGTCCAAAAAGTTGGGCATTTCATAAAGAATTTCTGAGCTGGAGGGGAACTCTTTCTCAACATCCGAGAGTGGGCAATGCAAAAAGTTCGCAATCTCCTCCAAAGTTACCGCTACTTCACCTCGTGTCCCAGCGATACACAAGGCTGCTTCCAAAATTTCCACTCGCGCGGAAGCATCATCCAACCCATACATTTGGTCCCCCATCAAGACAGAGATTCATTCGTCAAAATTATAACTTTTAGGTTAAATTAATACTTTCTAATAACAGTCACTTCAAGTGTCATGAAATTTAAAATGCGGATAGCAGTAATAGGTGAGACAAACCCAAAAACTCTCCAATCTGATAATCGCACTCTTATATAAGTATACACTTAGAATACTTAAAAGATGTTGACTTTTTAATTTTTACGTTCAAAGGAAATAATGTAAGGACTGAAAAAATTTTCAGCCGCCAGAACAACCCAAAAGGTACAGCCTTAGCGACGAAAGGCCCCGCCACAGGTTCTGCGGCGGGACTGAAAAGGCACGTCGGCAAGCGCGGCTAAGCCTGCTGCTAAGCCTGCTTCTGCCCTACATGGCCGATACCATCTTCGAAGATGGTGCCGCGCGGCGGCATAAGGCGCATAGATTTGAAGGCAATGTAGACACCGATGGAAATCGCCAAGGAGATGGCGCCGAAGACTCCGGTAAATCCATACATAACGGCCATCGGCGCGATGATGGTCCACGAGATTTCAAAGGGGCCGAAGCCGATATAGGCCATGCCGTATTCGGATAGCGTGCCGGATTTGAGCTTGGGGTCCACAATCTTGAGAATGGCGATGCCGGTCGCCACGGTGGCGGTGGCCCAACCCCAGCCAAAGATGCCGCGCTCAATCCAGCGCTCGCCAAAGAACTCGGCCGGGAACCACAGCAGGAAGAACACACAGAAGATGATTCCGAGCACAAAGAGCAGGAGAAGCGCCTGCCAGTAGGAGGCAATGGCAGCTGGGACGATGGCAGCTACACCGAAGGCAATGAGGTAGTCGGTGGCCGCACCGGAGATGGAGGAAATGGAGTCTTTATCCAGATAGTCCTCCGCCCCGACGAAGTTCATGAGCGCACGGAAGAGGAGACCTACCACCATGGACATGGCAAAAAGCGGCACGGAGACGTTTTCCCAAATGCTACTCAATCCTTGGTTGATGCCATAGGCGGTCATCACGGTCAAGATGATGAATCCGAAGTGCAGTGCGAGCGGTTCAATGGAGGAAGGGTTGGTGGTAGCGCGGCCAAGGGACGGGCGATCATCGATGTTTTTAATGTAGCCGCGGCGCAGCTCTTCCGGCAGCTCCTTAGGCACGTGGGAAACCTTGCCCTTGCGAATGCCCCAGTTGCCAGCAATCACGCCGCCAATGATTGCCGCCAGCGTGCCCACGGTAGCCGAGGTAAAGCCCAACGAGGACGCGGCATCGGCGCCCACACCTTCGAGCGCGCCCCCCACAGCCGCGGCGGTGCCGAAGCCGCCAGTAAAGCCAACGGGAAGCATCATGCCGAACCAATTCGGGGTATCGAAAAGCGGCGCAAATAGGAAAAGACCCAGCACGATGAACAGCCCCCACTGGCCGGTAAACATCATGGTGGAATAGCCCCACATATTGCGCGCGCCCTTGCCCATGTTTCCGCCGACTTCCATTGAATAGGCCATAGATGCAAAGACCACCGCAATAAGAATGGAGGTGTAATCGCCCAAATTATCGGAGAAGTTGATCCAGCCCAGCACATTAGGGCCAACCAGCAGGCCAATAAGACCGGCGGTAATCGGAGCAGGAAGCAGCAGGTCCTGGAAGATAAACTTCACTTGGTGACGCAGGACGTTACCGATGACCATGAGCAAAGAAATCCAGCCCACATCTAGCATGAGCGTATAAGCGGAAAAATCTTCCATGAGGACCCTTTCTAGCTGTGCAATTATGGCGGCTTGCCCCCGTTAGAGGGCAAGCGGATAGGGAATACAATACCTTCCACCAAGTGAGCCACAACATAGGATCCCATTTTCACCCCCGCTTACTATAAGATCAGTGGCCGCGTGCCGACTAGCTCTGCCCCAATCCGCACGCGGCGCACATTAGAATGGTCAAGCATGTGGGAATTGGGCGAGCATTTTCGAAATCACGCAGAAGAGTACCGCGATGCGGTGCACGAGCATTTCTTTAATGCGGTGCCCGAATCCCGGCAGATTTTTGCCCTGTCCATGCGCGATACTCATACCTCCCTGGTACCTGCGCTGGCGTGGGTGATTGAGCATACGGAGCCTGGAAAGCCTTTGCTTGCCGACGTCTCCGCAAAGCTTACCCAGCTCGCCCTCGACCACCGCCGACATGGGTTTCCCGCAGAGGTATATTCCCGCTTTGCCGACGCCCTCGTGGCGGGCCTGCGGGTATTGGCATTGACGCAGTATCAATACAACTTTTCCTGCGACGTCATTAACCAGATATGCGAGACAATGGCCGAGGCAGCACGGGAGTCCGACGCCGCGGGCGAGGCACCGGCACATTCGGCACAAGTGATGGCTGTGGAACATCCCACGCGCGATACTTCTATTATTCGCGTGGAAGCCGGTTTAGCCGTGCCCTATCAGCCGGGACAACACTTTCCCGTGACCACACAGTACTTGCCCGGTCAATGGCGGATGCTTACTCCTGCGCAACCCAGCGACGGAACCGGGCAAGTAGTCTTCCACGTTACCGCTGCAGGCGCGTCCTCCCGGTCCCTCGCGCACGCACAGCCCGGCGATTGGTGGACGCTGGGCCAGCCCGCCGGCGGCATCAGCCTCCCCAACGCAGGCGCAGGTGAACTGGTCATCATTTCCTACGGCACCGGCTGGGCTACGGCTCGCTGCGCGGCGCTCGCCGCGCTGAGCACTGGTGACCGCAGCCAAGTCCAAGTACCACACATCTTTGCCGTGGCGGGCAGCCCCGGCGCCCACTATGACACCTACTTCCAGCAGAACCTGGAGTCCCTAGGCGTACCGGTGCGCCGGATCGTGCGGGAAGAAAAGGATCCGTGGTTGCTCAACGCCCGCGAATTGGCCCCCGGTTCCGACTATGTGGTTTCCGGGGAACCGACCGATGTAGTAGTCAACGAGGTGGAGTTATCCACAGGCACTCCCCCGCGCTTTCTACTTATCGGACCGGCCGAAGAGGTAGGGGAAGGTAAGGAAGGATTGATTAAAAGGGGCGTCGGCAAGCAGCAGATTGACGTCCTTAGCTGGGGCCGCGATGGGCGCTGGGAGCCGGAAGACTACGCGGCGCTCGCCTAATCCACAGCGGTCAAAACCGGCAGGGCGCGGCGGGTTTTCGCTACCTCATTCGGATCGATTTCGGCATAAAGGATGTCATCCACGTAGCCGGCCTCGGCCACGCGCACGCCGTTCGGATCGACGATGGTGGAATGCCCAATGCCCGTCGGGCCGGAGGGATTGCCGGCCTCTGCGTCACCACCCGGGCGCGACTGTCCGGCCGCGAGGATATAGCTAGTGGAATCCAAGGCGCGCGCGGCCGTAAGAAGGCGCCACTGCTCCAGTTTTCCGGGGCCGTCCGCCCAGCTAGTAGGCACCACAATGAGCTGGGCACCTTGGCCGGCCAGCTCTTTAAACTGCTCTGGGAAGCGGATATCGTAGCAGGTCGCCACTCCCACAATAAGGTCGTCCACATCAAAGGCCACCAGCGATTCACCAGCTAAAACCGTATCCGACTCGCGGTAGTCAAAGGCATCATAGGTGTGAACCTTGTCGTACCCGCCCAACACGCCGGGGCCTGCAATGAGCGCAGTATTGGTCACGCGATTAATGGTCTTTCCATCGCGCTCCACGGTATCGGCTGGGCAAAACATGCCGGCCACGACGGTGACCTCGAGCTCCTCTGCAAGCGCATGGATCGCCGTGGCGAACGGGCCTTCGAGCGTCTGTGCCTGCTCATCAAGACGCCCCGAGCGGAAATTCTGGGACGTGGCCTCCGGCAGCACGATAAGGCGCGCCCCGTTTCCGGCCGCCTCACGGATCTTGGCTAGGGCCAGTTCTTGGTTCTCTTCGATATTTCCGGTGGACGTCAATTGCACTGCTGCTACCTTCATGCCTCCCAAAGTAATGCAGCGGGACAGAGTTATCCACAGGCTGATTTTGTATCCCTAGCGCTTAGCTGACCGGTCTATCAGTCTTAGGAGCATGAGTTATTTAGAAATTCCCACGCACTTACCCGATTATGTCCGTTCCCTTCTCTCCCGCCCTGCGCTGCCGCCACCGACGGCCGCGCTCGATAGCAGCTGCCGAACCGCGGCCGCACTGGAGCGGGCTCGGTCCGCTTGGTCCAGTGCCGTGACCGCAACCGAGGTCGCGACGACCGAGCAATTGCGCTCTGTCGGGAGCTTTCTTGCTACCGCTGCCGAAGCGGATTCTCGACTAGGTCAGTCATTGGGAGCCGCTCGATGACCCTTTCAGCGGCTTTAAGAGATGGCGCCAACCAACTACGCACAGACCGCTCTGAGCTACACCTTCGAACTATAGAAGACCGCCAGGATTGGTCTAACCTATCGCTGGAAGGACCTGCCGGCGACGCTGCCCGTACCAGTCTGGCGGGCTACACCGACTGGCTGACACCGCCGTTGCACCAGATGGAGCAGGTTGCCGCTACCCTTGAACGCCACGCCGACCTGCAGGCCCGCCGTGAGGAACTGGAAGACCGTATCATCTCATTCCTCGGCCAGGTAGACGAGCGCAATGCCGCAGCGGCGAGCGCAGCTGGGCTTTTGTTGCAGCAGGTGCGGGCTCTGGGCGATTCGCTCGACTGGCTCTGCTCCCAAGAAATTGACGCTCTGTGTACGCCTGCTGGTGTTGCTCCTCCAGTGCGGCTTGAAGATTTTTCCGATCTACCTTTGGAGACTATTCACGAGATTAACCTAGCCCAATCTAACGGGCACGTGGCTAAGCTGGCCGCAAAGAACCTTGATATGAAGGTATTAGAAGCAGGCGACGGCCGACTCGTAGCCATGGTGGATCCCGGCGGCTTCCGTACTACGCCGGCATCGCTCACCACATTTGTCGAAGGAGTTCATTCCTCCGATCCCGCTACTTGGCAACGCGCGGTGGACCGCGGCCGCAACCTAGCTAAAGCCAGCGGCGGTCCGGCCGTGGTGTGGTTGGGCTACCAAGCACCGTCTTCCCTGCCCCGAGCGGTTCATGCCGATCCCGCCCGCACCGCCAGCCAAGAGCTCGTCCGGTTTCAGCGCTCGCTTGGTGCACGCTATCCGCAGGCCAAGCGAACCGTGGTGGGATATTCCTATGGCTCTGTTGTCACCGGGCACGCCGCTAAGGAGGACAAGATTGCTGACGATGTCGTGCTCGTCGGCAGCCCTGGCACCGGTGCTGGCCACGCTACAGAGCTCCACGGTCGTATCTGGGCAGCTACAAATGCCAACGACCCCATCGCAATCGCGACGGGGCCTAAAGGTGGCATTCATGGCCCCGATCCCACCACCGATGCCTTTGGTGCCACTCCCCTTCCCGGCGCAGATAACCTTCCTGGTGACCACGGCACCTATTGGGAGGACCCACAGTTCCTGCGGGGGCTAGGCCAGGTAGCACGGGCGCACTAGGCCGCCCACCTTGGGAAGAGCTTTTAGAACAAGCCGGCCGGCTGATCCGAGTAGGAGACCAACATATTCTTGGTCTCCTGATAGTGCCCCAGCATCATTAAGTGGTTCTCACGGCCAAGGCCAGACTCCTTGTAGCCACCAAAGGCGCTGTGTGCTGGGTAGTCGTGGTAGTGGTTTACCCATACACGGCCGGCCTGAATATCGCGGCCGGCGCGGTAGCAAATGTTTTGACTACGCGACCACACCCCAGCACCGAGACCAAAGTTAGTGGCATTAGCGATGGCAATCGCCTCGTCATAGTCCTTAAACGTAGCCACAGAAAGCACTGGACCGAAGATCTCCTCTTGGAAGATGCGCATATCGTTATTCCCCTTAAACACGGTGGGCTCAATGTAGTAGCCCTTTTCCAGGCCTTCCACCTCGTTCACATGCCCACCAATGAGGGTCTCCGCACCCTCCTGCGGACCAATCTCCAGATACTGCTTAATCTTGTCCATCTGTTCCTGGGAAGCCTGCGCGCCCATCATGGTCTCCGTATCAAGTGGGTGGCCAATCTTGATCTTCTTTACGCGCTCAATGGCCAGCTCCAAGAACTTATCCGCAATATCCTCATGGACCAGGGCTCGGGATGGACAGGTGCAGACCTCGCCTTGGTTGAGGGCGAACATGACAAAACCCTCCACGCACTTTTCCAAGTAGGAGTCATCTTCATCCATGATGTCTTTAAAGAAGATAGATGGGGATTTACCGCCCAGTTCCAGGGTTACGGGGATGACCTTGTCTGCGGCGGCTTTGTTGATGATCTTGCCCACCGGAGTAGAGCCAGTGAAGGCAATCTTGGCGATGCGATCCGAGCCGGAAAGTGCCGCGCCAGCCTCCTCACCTAGTCCGTTGACAATATTGAGCACGCCGGCAGGGAGGAGATCACCGATAATATCCATGAGCAGCAGGATGGATGCCGGAGTTTGTTCCGCTGGCTTCATAACGATGCAGTTTCCCGCAGCCAGTGCGGGTGCGATTTTCCAAGCGGCCATAAGCAGCGGGAAATTCCACGGGATGATCTGGCCTACTACGCCGAGCGGCTCATGGTAGTGATAGGCCACGGTGTCCTGGTTGAGCTGGGATAGGCGGCCTTCTTGGGCCCGGATGGCGCCGGCGAAGTAGCGGAAGTGGTCTACCGCGAGCGGAATATCAGCGGCAAGGGTTTCGCGCACGGCCTTTCCGTTCTCCCAGGTTTCAGCGACCGCAATCTTTTCCAGATTTTCCTCGATACGGTCCGCAATACGGTGCAGGAGCAATGCGCGCTCGGCTGGAGTGGTTTTACCGAAGGTTTCGAAGGCTTTCTCCGCGGCGTCGATAGCCAGGTTGATATCGGCTTCCTTGCCGCGGGCCACTTGGCAAAATACCTCGCCGTTGACCGGACTGATGTTGTCCATATATTCACCGTCGACGGGTGCTACCCACTGGCCGCCAATGTAGTTGTCATAGCGTTCGCGAAAGTCAACGATGGAACCTTCGGTTTCCGGGGCTGCATACAAGGTCATGGTGCGTGTCCTTTCCAGGAGAAGACTTAAGATAAAAGTGTTGCGAGACACCACCGGACACTAATGTGCCGTAGGTCACCCGCTTGCTGGATATACTAACCCCAAACTTTGCAATATGCACTGATTGCGGTCACTTCCTTTGCAAGCATTCGCATTGCGACGCCAATGTGCAAGCAGAAGAAAACCCCGCAGCCAGCGGGAAAGCTGGTTGCGGGGTTGGGTTTAACTCGTCTGCAGAGAGCTTTAGTCCTGACCGTGTCCCCGGCTGCGGGCGCGTTTGCGCTCGCGCGCGGTACGCGGGCTCCACATCACCACGGAGGTAGACCGAGGGACATGAACAAGTTCACCGCTGCGCCGCGAGCGACGTCCAGCAGCCTCCTCGCGCAGGGCCCGAACCTCTTCGGCTAGGGCATCGCGCTCGGCCTCAAGACGATCGCGTTCCTCGGTCAACTCGATGATGGACTTGATTCCGGCAAGATTGACGCCATCGTCTTGGGACAGCGCCTGAATCTTGCGCAGCAACTCAATGTCCCGATCGGAGTAGCGGCGGCCACCACCCCGAGTACGAGCCGGGGAGACCAATCCCATGCGGTCATAGGTGCGCAGAGTTTGGGCGTGCATTCCGGATAGTTCCGCGGCAACGGAAATCACATACACCGCAGTGCCGGAATCTTCTGCCTTTCCAGTGCTCATTTCTTAACACACCTCCTGCCTTAAGCATTCTCGGCGCCGGCCCAACCCGCACGTGGGTTGAAACCGGAGTCCTTTTCCGCTTGAGCATAGGTGCGCAGGGCACTGGAGGCGGCAGCATCGAGCTTGGTGGGCACGGTAACCTGCACGCTAACCAACAGATCACCGGAGTTGCCCCCGCGCTTGGCGATGCCCCTCCCGCGCACCCTCAACGTCCGCCCGTCCGGCGTGCCAGCCGGGATCTTCACGCGTACCGGGTTATCCAAGGTAGGAACCGCGATGGTATCGCCCAGGGCCAGCTCCGTGAAGGAAACCGGAACGGTAACGTGCAGGTCATCGCCCTCGCGGGTGAAAACTTTGTCCGGCTTTACAGTCACCGCTACAAAGAGGTCACCGGCGGGAGTGCCGTTAGGGCCTGCTTCGCCCTGACCCGCAAGGCGGACCTTTTGGCCATCGATGACCCCGGCCGGGATGCGCACGGTGATATTGCGGGTGCGATGAACCGTGCCGGTACCGTGGCAGTCCTTACAGGGGTCCGTGATGCGGCGGCCGGTGCCATCGCAATCCTTGCAGGGGGAAGAAAAGCCGAAGGCGCCGCGGTTTTCCGAGGTAAAGCCGGTGCCGCTACAGGTGCCACAGGTAGAGGTCTTGCCGGAGGCGGAACCAGAGCCGTGGCACGTGGTACACGGCGCATTGCCGCTCAGTGCCAGGGGGATGGTGGTTCCCTTGGCGGCCTCGCGGAAGGCAAGGGTTATTTCCGTTTCGACGTCGGCCCCCCGCGACGGTTTAGCTGAGTGGCCAGCACTACCGCCGCGGTTGAAAACGCTACCGAAGATATCCCCAACACCGCCGCCTTGAGCCGCTCCTCCAGCGGATCCTCCGAAGAGGTCCGAGAGGTCGAATTCTTGCGCACCTTGTCCACCCATGCGCGTGGATCGAAACCCGCCGGGAAATCCGGCGCCTCCCATCCGTCCAAAACCGCCACCGTTGCGGAGCATGATCTTGAACTGGTCGTATTCCTGGCGCTCAGAGGCGTCGGAAAGCACGTCGTAGGCTTCCGCAACCTTCTTGAACCTTTCCGCTGCTGCGGGGTCGTCCGGGTGGGTATCGGGGTGGTTTTCACGCGCTAGCTTGCGGTAGGCACGCTTAATCTCGTTCTGATCTGCGGACGAGGAGACCCCCAGATCCGCATAATAATCTTTGTCTGCCCATTCGGGTTTAGCGCTCACTGGGCATCTCCTCCTTTCAAAGAGAATCGATAAAGTTAAGTAAAAGGGCGCCGCGGGAAGGTCAATAGTCAGTTCCCAGGGCGCCCTTTATGTTATTTACTCGGAGTCTTCCGAGCTGCTGGACTCATCGCTGGGGTCCGCGATGATGACCAGGGCATTGCGCACGAGCCTGTCGCCCACACGGTAGCCCTTGCGCAGCACAGTGCCGAGCACCTGCTCATCGCCTGAGGACAAGTCCTGCACGGCCTCGTGGATCTCCGGGTCGAAGGCATCGCCCTCTTCACCGAAGGCAGCGAGTTCGTGCTTCGCCAGAGTGTCCTGGAGCTTATCCGCAAACGCCTTGAGCGGGCCTTCCAAGTCACCGTGTTCATCGGCCAGTTCCAGGTCATCAAGGACAGGCAGGAAATCTGCGATGACCTTGGCCTTGGCGGTCTCGATTACCGCTTGGCGGTCGCGCTCGGTGCGGCGACGGTAGTTGGTGTATTCCGCATTCAGACGCTGCAGGTCTTCCGTGCGTTCTGCCAACTGTGCTTCCACATCGCTAACGCCGGTGCCGGCGGGCTCTTCGCCCGCAGCTTCGGCCTCTACCTCATCGGCGTTGACATCTGCCAGCGCTTCTTCGAGGTCAGCATCGAGGGTGGGATCCAGCTCGGCTTCTTCGGTGGCATCGGCCTGCGCTTCCTGCGCGGCCTGGGCCTCCTCAGCCTGCTCGGCAGCAGCCTCAGCGCGGTCAGCCGAGGTAGCCTCCGGATCCGTGTTTTCCGGGTCGCCTGGGTTGTGCGGCATTCCGCTGTCCTGAGTCATTACTTATTGCCATCCTTATTCTCGTCCTCGTCAACTACCTCAGCGTCGACGACGTTCGGGTCACCCTGAGCAGCGCCAGCATCGGCAGCGCCCTCAGCACCGGCCTCGGCAGCCTGTGCCTCATAAATCTGCTTGCCCATCTCCTGGGATTCGGTGGACAGCTTCTCCACTGCGGACTTGATGGCCTCGAGGTCATCACCCTTCAAAGCTTCATCGACGGCATCAGCAGCCTCGGTGACCTTGGTCTTGACGTCCTCGGATACCTTGTCAGCGTTGTCGTCCAAGAACTTGCGGGTCTGGTAGGAGGTGGACTCTGCGTTATTGCGCAGCTCCTGCTCCTCGCGGCGCTTCTTGTCCTCTTCGGCGTGCTGCTCGGCGTCCTTGACCATGCGGTCAATTTCTTCCTGAGACAGGCCGGAACCATCCTGAATCTTGATGGTGTTTTCCTTACCGGTGCCCTTGTCCTTTGCGGTCACGTGGACGATGCCGTTGGCATCGATATCGAAGGTAACCTCAATCTGTGGAACGCCGCGCGGTGCTGGAGCAATGCCGCCAAGCTCGAAGGAGCCGAGCAGCTTATTGGCGGTAGCCATCTCGCGCTCGCCCTGGAAGACCTGGATCTGCACAGAAGGCTGGTTGTCTTCTGCAGTGGTGAAGGTCTCGGACTTCTTCGTCGGAATGGTGGTATTGCGCTCGATGAGCTTGGTCATCACGCCACCCTTGGTTTCAATGCCCAGGGACAGCGGGGTGACGTCAAGAAGCAGAACGTCCTTGACCTCGCCACGCAGCACGCCCGCCTGCAGGGCAGCGCCAACTGCAACGACCTCGTCCGGGTTAACGCCCTTGTTTGCATCCTTACCGGTCAATTCCTTGACCAAGTCGGATACGGCCGGCATACGGGTGGAACCACCAACCAGAACAACGTGGTCGATATCGCCGACGGAAAGGTCAGCATCCTTGATGACCTGGTTGAACGGAGCCTTGGTGCGGTCCAGCAGATCCTGGGTAATCTTCTGGAACTCGGTACGGGTCAGAGTCTCATCCAAGAATAGGGGGTTCTTGTCGGAGTCAACGGTGATGTACGGCAGGTTGATATTGGCCTGCTGGGAGGAGGACAACTCAATCTTCGCCTTCTCTGCAGCCTCGCGCAGACGCTGCACGGCGCGCTTATCCTTGGTCAGGTCAACACCCTGGGAGGTCTTGAAACGGTCTACCAGCCAGTCAACGATGCGCTGATCCCAGTCATCGCCACCCAGCTCGTTATCGCCGGCGGTTGCCATAACCTCAACCACGCCATCGCCGATTTCCAGCAAGGAGACGTCGAAGGTGCCGCCACCCAGGTCGAATACCAGAATGGTCTGCTCCTGCTCGCCCTTTTCTAGGCCATAAGCCAAAGCGGCTGCGGTTGGCTCGTTGACAATACGGAGCACGTTCAAGCCTGCAATCTGGCCAGCTTCCTTGGTGGCCTGGCGCTGTGCGTCCTCGAAGTATGCAGGAACAGTAATAACGGCGTCAGTAACGTCCTCACCGAGGTAAGCCTCTGCGTCGCGCTTCAGCTTCATCAGCGTGCGAGCAGAGATCTCCTGGGAGGTGTAGTCCTTGTCATCAATGTTGATCTTCCAGTCAGAGCCGATGTGGCGCTTAACGGAGCGAATGGTGCGATCAACGTTGGTTACCGCCTGGTTCTTGGCGGACTGACCAACCAGAATTTCGCCGTTCTTTGCAAAGGCAACGACGGAAGGCGTGGTGCGGGAGCCTTCAGAGTTGGCGATAACGGTGGACTCTCCACCTTCCAGTACGGAAACGACGGAGTTCGTCGTACCAAGGTCAATACCTACTGCGCGTCCCATGATTTCTTCTCCTTTTATCTTGGGGTAATAAATAAAGTTGACTGTCAGTGACTCAACTTCTCGTTGCGTCCGAGCGCTACTGTAGCAGAACTTTCACACCCAGTCACACAACCTTGAGTCCGTGTCACTCAATCCTTACAACAGGCAGCCTATAAAAGTTATTCCCCACGACTCAACTTTTCTTCAAAAGTCCCACTTTTCCCAGGTCACTGCCGCTCTTACCGACGCTCACTTTCCCACCCCTGCACATTCACCCCTCCCTTCGCACGGCCCCATACCCAAACTGCGATCCTTAAATGCTCTTAAGAGGATCCAAAAGTTACCTCAGAAAAGATCCAAAAGAGGATTGGCGGCGCGCGCCCACTGCCGCATACTAGGAATCACAGCAGTTAAGAGCTGCTACCCCAGAGAGAGATTGTAGTTTTACTCCGCCGATCCGAAAGGAATATATATGTTCGATTCCCTCGTAGACCTCAGCTCCGCCATCGACTTCGAGGCGCTCGTAAAGGGCATCAAGGGCCTCATCGAGACCTCCTCCGAGTCCAACACCGACTCCGAGAGCCTGTCCTCCGTATTCGAGGGCCTGTCCTCCAAGGATGACGCAGAGGCTGCTGCAGAAGCTAAGTAATTAGCAATCTGCACTCCTTCATGAAGACCAGCTAAACCCCTCACCTTCTTCCTCCGCTCGGAACCCACCACAAGGAACCGCGCACGAAGGTGCGGGGGTTTCGCTGTTTTCAATCACTGTTTCACGTTCGCGGTGCCTACACTGAGAAGGTACTAACCATTGAGCCTGAGCATCCAGGAGGCGTGGACCGCATCGTGTCGAAACCTTCACAGCCACCCAATTATCAACGCATCCGCGCGGCCATGACCCTGCAACGAACGGCCGCGTTAACTGCGGTGATTTGTGTGGCACTGACACTACTCGGCGCATTTCTTACCCCCATAGAGCACCAGTTATCGGCAGCCATCCTTGGACTAGTTTTTACAGTGATAACTACTTTGGGTTATCGCTGGCCGTTGGGTATGTCAGGTGCATTTATTGCCGCTTGGCTAACCGCTACATTTCTCGTTAGAACCCCTTTTATTTGTTCGGTGTTTCTAGCCCCGATTTTCCTAGCCGTAGTTGCTTACCACGGCAAACATAGCCGCACAATTGCAATCGGCCTACCCCTTTGGATTTGCGGACTCATTGATCCTGAAACGCTTGAACTAAGTATTCACCCTGCCCCAGCCTTCACTTGGGGAATGCTAATTAGCGTCGGTGGCGTGATTGGAGCAACTTTCGCCCATTCAGCAAACCGGTATAGATCTGCCATGGTGGAGTGGAACAACGACGTGAAGCGCCGTCAATCCGATCTGGCAGAAACCCTGCACAACTCGGTTGTTTCTACCCTAACGGTAAATACCATGCAGCTCGAAGCTCTGAGCCTCGAATACTCCACACAGCCAGAACTGGCTAAGAAACTCGATGAGCTCAGTGATTCCATGCGCTCTACTATGTCGGAAGTACGCGCACTGACGAAGGTCCTCCGAAATAATATCGATGGGATTAACGACGGCATGAGTTTTGGTTCAACCACAAAACCAACGAGCTTCGCTCAACTAATTTCCGAGGAAGAAGAGCGTCTTTCGCGTCTCAATCGGTCACCCATTGTTGAGGTCACAGGCGAGGAGTTTGCGCCAGAATTTCCCCAAGAAATTCTTGAGCCCATTGCAGCCATCACCACAGAAGCCTGCCTCAATGCAGTGAAGTATTCCCCACCGGGGGCGGAGATTCTGATTTCCGTTCGTCCCCATATGGGCTGGACGGTCATCACCATCACTAACCCCGTAGCTAAACCAACAAGCAAGAACACAGAAATGTCCTCCGGCATTGGCATGTCCTCAATGAACCGAATCGCAGCCACGATTGACGCACGACTGGACACAGATTTGGAATCCGGAAACTGGCAATTGAACCTATTTCTGCCGCCTACCGCCCACAAGCGACGTTAGTTCCACCACGTTGTATAGCAAAGGCTTAATTCATACACTAAGCTTTCGCTTGTTTCTGCCTACTCAAACTTTCAAAAAAGGAGCGCCTTGATGCAGGCCGCACTCGCTAGCTTTCTCGCCCCACTAATGTTGTCCTCTTCTATCTTCGGCACCGGCCCCACCCCTGGTGAACTACCAGAGACCACGGCATACGCATCTCCTGTCGATATTGCATTTGGTTGCCCAGCTCCATGGTGCGTGAAGTAAAAACTTCCCTCTTAGTCGTCGATGACGATCCACTTGTCCTCGAGGCCCTGGGGCGCTACTTCGCCTCGGCCGAGGACATGGAGGTGCGCGCCACCGCAGAAAATGGCAAGGTCGCCCTCGAGCTTCTGAATGAGCAAGACTTCGATGTGATCGTGGCTGATATTCACATGCCCGAGATGGATGGCACTACCCTCTTGCGCGAGGTTAACAAGCTGGAAAATCCGCCGGTCTTTGTCGCGATGACTGCGATGGACAATGATGAAACTCTCAAAGAGGTCATGTCCAATAAAGCTGCGGCCTATATTCTGAAAAGCTCCAAGCCGGTCTACATCTTAGATACCGTGCGTGAGGCTGTACGCGGCGGCACTGTTGTCACCCCGCAATCCCTCACCCGCCTCTTTAAGCAGCTTCCTGATTGGAACACTGAGAGAAGTGATGCCGATGTAGCCGCCGCTACCGCGCAAATTAAGGACAGCCGCCACATCTCGCCTGCTTTAGAGCAGGTTCTAGACCTGGTCTGCCAAGGCAAGTCCAATGAAGAAATTGCCAAGAGCACGCACTACGCACCGGGTACGGTGAAGAAATATGTATCCACCCTGCTCAGTGAATTCCACGCTAAGTCCCGCCTCGAGCTGGCAGTGAAAGCCCTCAAGGCCGGCTACGGTTCTTAAACCCCGATTGTCGGACAATCCGGGGGTAGACTACCCCCGAATGAGTCAATACCCCCCTGAACCCCACATGCTGGGGTTTATTTTTTGTTTTTCTACCCCCCGTATACAGTTTTCCAAAAGAGACTAGCATCACGTTTGGCGCTTCCCTATAATTACGGCAACACAAAAGTTCATAGTATTTCCCAGGCAACAATCGGAGTCTGAACCTGCAGGGTTGCCGCACGTAAGAGCGCCTTGGCGCTCGCGTTTCTTCCTATAGTCCCCATAGCCATGTCATAGAAAGCAGGTGAGTGTTGAACACCAACCTGGCGCGCGTTCGTCGCAGCAGCGATAGGCCTCCCGTCCGCATTCGGCCCGCATAAAGGCCCGCTGAACATCGCACTTCATACCGAATCCCTGCGACCCTCACATTGCGTCGCGCGCACCCGCGTGTTCGCTCCTCACCCGCTTGCACTCTGCAGCACTACAAAGCTCACTGCTCACCCACCAGACGCTATATCGCCCGGCAGTTCCAGACCGGCGCAGATTCATCTACCTTCACGCCCGCGTGAAGGGTGGTGTCTAGGATGTGCCCCGTTTGAAATAGAGGTAGAACCCATATGACTTCTCCTGCTAATACCCGCTTGCCCATCTCTGATGATGTGGAAGCAGTCCTGCCTGCAGCTATCAGCCGCGCCCACAACTGGTTGAAGTCCACTGCGGACGAAGAAGATAAGGCCACCGAACAGCTCGCGGACCTGCTGCGCGATGACGACGGCGTGAAGTTCACCATGGACTTCGTCGACCGCGTCATGCGTCCAGAAGATGACAAGGTTGCCGCACATGCACTGAAGGATATTTCCTCCCACTATGACCCGTCGTTCCTGGGCAGCATCAATGGTGCGCTCGTTGGTGCCGGTGGCTTCTTCGGCCCAATCCTGCCCAACCTGGTCATGCCGGTTGCCCGCCTGTACATGCGTAAGATGGTTGGCCACCTGGTTCTGGATGCCGAGTCTGATGCGCTTAACAAAATCTTGGACAAGGCCGCCGAATCCGGCGAACAGCTCAACCTCAACCTGCTGGGTGAGGCCGTGCTCGGTGAGGAAGAGGCTAAGTCCCGCGCGGAGCGCACCCTCAAGCTCATCCAGAACCCGCGCGTTACCTACGTTTCGGTCAAGGCTTCCTCCATGGTGGCTCAGCTCAATCAATGGGATATCGATGGCTCGGTAGAGCGCCTCAAGGAGCGCCTGCGTCCGCTGTACCAGGCTGCGGCTGACCGCACCGACAAGGTCTTTATCAATATGGACATGGAGGAGTACCACGATCTCCACCTGACCATCCGCCTATTCAAAGAACTGCTCAGCGAGCCGGAATTCCTCACTCTGGATGCCGGCATCGTACTGCAGGCTTACCTACCTGATACCTTCGATGCGCTCAAGGATGTCGCTGAATTTGCCAAGGAACGCGTGGCTAAGGGCGGCGGCAAGGTGAAGGTGCGCATTGTAAAGGGTGCGAACCTATCCATGGAAACCGTGCAGGGCGAGGTCCACGATTGGCCGCTGGCTACCTACACCAACAAGCTCGACGTAGACGCCAACTACTACCGCCTATTGGATTTCATCCTGCGCGAAGAGTACGCCGATAGCGTCCGCATCGGTGTAGCAACCCACAACCTCTACACCGCAGCAATGGCCTATGAGCTGGGCAAGAAGCGCGGCGTGCTGCACATGTTGGATTCCGAGATGCTACAGGGCATGTCCCCAGCGCAGCAGGCCGCAGTGCGCGAGGTCTTTGAGGGCCGCCAGATCCTCTATACCCCGGTTGTCCACGCAGAAGACTTCGACGTCGCCGTGTCTTACCTGGTGCGCCGCTTGGAGGAGAACTCCGCGCCGCAGAACTTCCTCTACGCGCTCTTCGCCCCGGGTGAGGAGCCGCTTGCGGACCAGGAGGAGACGTTCCGTCGGGCCGTCGCCAAGCGCTGGGACACCTTCGCTGGCGCTCGTCGCACCCAGAACCGCCTCGAGGAGGATGGCCGCCAGGCACCGCGCACCGGCCGCTTTACCAACGAGGCCGATACTGACCCGGCTCTCGCCCCGAACCGTCAGTGGGCCCAGGAAGCGCTCAAGCGCAACCCAGGCGAGCACGGCATCGCGGAGGTCACCGACCCAGCCGCTGTAGAAGGCCACATCGCCCGCGCCAAAGAGCTCGGCACCGAGTGGGGCAAGCGACCTGCCGCCGAACGCGCCGCGGCCCTCGAGGCAGTCGCGGACGAGATTGCTTCCCAACGCGGTAAGTTCATCTCCGTGGCTGCATATGAGGCCAATAAGACCGTTACCCAGACCGACCCTGAGGTCTCGGAAGCGATTGACTTCTGTACCTACTACGGCCAATCCGCGCGCCTGCTGGAGGAGTCTTACTCTCAGTTCACCCCGCACACCGTCACCGTGGTAACTCCGCCATGGAACTTCCCCATCGCCATTCCCACCGGCGGCATTGCGGCATCCTTGGCGGCCGGCTCGGCGGTTATTGTCAAGCCAGCCCCGCAGGTAGTTCACTGCGGCAAGCTCGTAGTAGAGGCCTTCCGCACCGCCCTTGCGGCGCAGGGCCTGGACCCGGATCTGGTGCAGCTGGTGCTTACTGATGAAGCCGAGGCCGGCAAGGCGCTGCTCTCCCACGATGACGTGGACAATGTCATCCTCACCGGCGCCTCCGATACCGGCGCGCTCTTCCGTTCCTGGAAGCCGAAGATGAATATCATGGCAGAAACTTCCGGCAAGAACGCGCTCATCATCACCCCAGCGGCGGACCCAGACTTGGCCATCGATGACCTCTACAACTCCGCCTTCGGCCACTCCGGCCAGAAGTGCTCGGCGGCCTCCCTGGTCATTTTCGTCGACGCGGCGGGTAAGTCAGAGCGCCTGCGCACCCAGCTGCTGGATGCCGTTAAGACCCTCAAGCCGGGCCCGGGCTTCGATATCACCACCACCATGAACGGCCTGGCGGAAGAGCCGAGCGAGAAGCTCCTGCGCGGTTTGACCCAGCTCGAGCCGGGTGAGAAGTGGCTGCTCAAGCCGGAAAAGCTCAACCAGGAAGGCACCCTGTGGTCCCCGGGCATTCGCGATAACGTAAAGCCAGGCTCCTGGTACCACAAGAATGAGTGCTTCGGTCCCATCCTTGGCATCATGTACGCCGATACCTTGGAAGAAGCCATCGCCTGGCAAAATGACACCGGCTACGGCCTGACCGGTGGCATCCACTCGCTTGACGACGCCGAGATTGAGTACTGGATCGACAACGTTGAGGTGGGCAATGCCTACGTCAACCGCGGCATTACCGGCGCGATTGTGCAGCGCCAGTCCTTCGGCGGTTGGAAGAAGTCCGTTATGGGTCCGGGTGCTAAGGCCGGCGGCCCGAACTACGTGGCGCAGATGGGGGAATGGACCGATGGCGAGCTCAAGCCACGCAATGTGGACATTGCCCCAGCTAGCCTCGCCGCGTTGCACCGCCTGCGCGATAACCTCTCCGGCAAGCTCTCCGAGGAAGACATCACTTGGCTATGGCGCGCCGCTGAGCTGGACCAGGTGGCTTGGCAGGAGGAGTTTGGTCGCAACCACGACCGCACAGGTTTAGTCTCTGAGGCCAATATCTTCCGCTACCGCCCGCTGCTGACCAAGCTGCGTGTGCGTGTGGGAGAAGACTATGAGCTGCGCGAAGTTGCTCGTCAGGTGCTGGCTGCCGCAATTACCGGTACCGCGACGGAGATTTCCGCCACGCCGGAGGTTGCCGCCCAGCTGCAGGACCTCGGTTTCGATGTTAAGGCCATCACCGACGAGGCTTTTGCCACCGACGTGGCCAATGACCCCTCCTCCCGCGTGCGCGCCCTGGGCACCGTGCCGGATTCCATCTACGAGGCCGCGGTGCGTTCCAACTCCGTGGTTCTAGACCAGCCCGTGCTTGCCGACGGCCGCCGCGAGCTCCTTCCTTACCTCCTTGAGCAGGCAGTCTCCGTGACCATGCACCGCTTCGGCATTATCCGCAACGTGGGTAACCTGCGCGACGAATAGGTCCCCGCCGCATTGCAGTTCCCCATTAAAGGAACTGCGCGGAGGTAGCGCCCCGCCCGTGGGCCGCTACCTCCTTTTTCATATATGCGCTGCGGATTTTGTGTGGCATAGTAGTAAGCAATGTCTACGTCACATAATTCCTCTTCCCGCGACGAGGCCCAGCGCCCGTCTGCGCAGGAAAAAGGCACCGCAACACAGATCCAGAAGCCAGGCGAGGAAGATTCGCATACCCTCGTCGCTTATGATGACGCACACCTCGGCGCCGAGGCCGCGAGCGAGTACCCAGCCGAACGCGACGATAAATCTGCCATCCTGGCCAAGGACTTCCGCACCATGGCCAAGGTCTCAGTCGTCTTTATCCTCATCGTCGCCGGCCTAGCGCTAGCCGGCTACCTGCTCAAGTTCATTTGGGTAGGCCTGCTGCCGGTTTTGCTCGCCGTCCTCGTTTCCACGGTGCTCTACCCAGTCAGTGCCTGGCTGCAGGGAAAGGGATTTCCCCGCTCGCTCGCGGCGGTGAGCACTCTGCTCGGCCTCATCATCATCTTCTGCGGCGTCTTTGCTGCCATGGCCCCGGTAGTCACCAGCCAAAGCCAGACGCTCATTGACCAAGCCGAAGACGGCATTAACCAGCTGACGGAGATGGTGGAAAAGTCCCCCCTCGATATCCAGAGTGACCAGCTGCAATCCGTGCTCCAAGACGCGGTCAAGTTTGCCAAGGGCCAAGCATCCACCATCGCCACCGGCGTTATTTCCGGCTTTTCCATGGCCAGCTCCATCGTTGTGGCCGCACTGATCATGCTCTTTGTCACCTTCTTTATTATCAAGGACGGCGACAAATTCCTGCCTTGGTTGCGCAAGTACACCGGCAATTCCACCGGCTGGCACGTCACGGAACTCGGCTCCCGCATCTGGAAGACTTTGTCTGGCTTTATCCAGGCGCAGGCCGCGGTGGCCATGGTGGACGCAGTTCTCATCGGCCTTGGCCTGTGGGCGCTACAAGTTCCGCTAGCGCTCGTCATCGCTGTGGTGACGTTCTTCGCTAGCTTCATCCCCATCATCGGCGCCGTAACCGCCGGTGCCCTCGCCATCATCATTGCGCTGGTATCCAACGGCCTGACCAACGCACTTCTTGCTTTGGCCCTTATCATCATCGTCCAGCAGGTTGAGGGAAATCTCCTACAACCACTGCTCCAATCCAAGGCCATGGGACTGCACGCGGCCGTTGTCCTACTCTCCGTCACCGTCGGCTCTACCCTGGCCGGCATCGTCGGCGCCTTCCTCGCCGTCCCCGTGGCCGCAACCATCGCCGTTGTCGTGCGCTACCACGCCGAAATGGCTGCACTGCGCTCCGGGGAAGTCGACCCTTCAGATATAGACATCATCACCGGCTCCAAGGATGATCCTGAAGACTTCAGCGACGTCACCTACGAACATGACGAGACCCCACGCGACAAGGTAGAACAGCTCTACCAGTCAATGAGCCCGTTGAACTAAGACTCAGCCACAAGCGCGCCAGCCCTTCGCCGGCGCGCTTTAGTTTTTAGCGCAGAAAGCCTAAGTCCGTAGCGGCCGAGGCGAGCTGGCGCGCGCCCCGGTCGAGGACGTTGGCCCAGGTGCCCTTAGACTCCTCATTCGCGGAATCGGAGACCTGCTTGAGCAGGGTGCAGGGCACGTCGAAGCGCTGGCATACTGCGGCAATGGAATAGCCTTCCATGTCGCAGAGCTGGGATTTTTTGGCCAGCTCAGTGCGCAAGGCGGTATCGGAGACAAACATATCGCCCGTGGCCAGCCCACGAACTGGCAAGCGGCCGGAGGTCTCGAGCTCGATGACCTCTGGCAGCAGGTAGCGATTGATATCGGTAAGCACTTCGAGCTTGAAGTCGTGTTTGGTGACCTTATCTACTTCGAAGACGCCAGCCATGCCGTCGACAAGCGCGCCGGCCGTGCCGATATTGACCACGCGATCGGGAAGGGCGCCGTTAGCGCGGGCGTCGGCAAGAGCCTCCGTTAAGGCCATGGCGGCCGGAACCGTGCCGATCCCAGTAATGAGCAGGGGCTCGCCCTCCGGAATGTGCGCGGCTTCCGCATCGACAGCGGCGACGAAAAGGGTGCGTCCGTTGAGATTCTCCATGCCTGTGAGAATACCTGCCCGCCCTAGTCAAAGTTCAATGTGCGGTTCTTCTGGCGCAGGCGAATCGTAATATTCTTCTGGCCAGCGCCGAGTGCGATAATGTTCCCGCTGAGCACGCGCGCGACCGCCAGGTCGGCCTCCGTGGGAGCTTCGGCCGCCACCCGCGCCGTGGGCAGCCAGGCGTCGTGGGGATCAGGCGCGCCAAGGTGAATGAGTCGCTCGCGCTCCACGTCAATCCAATAGCCTTCAGTGGCCATAAAGCGATCGTGGCTCCCATCGAAGGAATCGCGGCGCCACCCGCCCTCGGCCACACGAAAGACAAAGGGGCAATAGCCAAAGCGCGAGGGCACGATGTAGCGCGTCTGGGGGCTAACTCGCCAATGGCCACGCGCGGAGCTCCAGACTTGGCGGTAGGTATCAGCTAGGCTCATTCCTAATCGCAAGCGCTGTTGCCTGTCCTCCTCGAGTCCCGCATCTTCTACCTGCGTATTTAGCTTGCCCAGGCGAGTAGCATCGGCCACATACATGCCCAGCCATGCCTCCTCCGGCGTCGTATACGGCCCGGTAATATCGCGGTGAAAGGACTCCGGGATAGCCTTTTCTGCGTCCTTGGGAAGGCGTTGGCGCGCGGCAAAAGCCCACAGCCGCGGATGCCCCATGCGGTAGAGCATCACCGTCGCCCGCGGCAGACGGTCATGTACTTGCTGGCGCGTCAAGTAATCACCCGCGCTAATGCGCCGCAGCAACTGCTTGGCGATATCCCCCTCCACCTGCTGCTCCACACTCGGCGCGACCTCCATATCCGGCAATTGGCTAAGCAACATCAGGTCGATGATGTCTCCCAAATCAAAGACCTTGCTCAATTCCGCCTGTGCTGCGGAGCCAAAGGCCTCGATCGCGTCATAGCCTAGGGGTCCACCCAAGCGGCGGATGAGATCCGGGGACACGCTCACCCGGTTGCGAGTTGCATGTAGTTCCGCAGCGTTGAGATTGCGGTCCAGCCCCACGAGGGCTCCTTTCTCCCCCTCATTGGGGAAATATTTTTTGGTCATGCTTGGGATTAAGCCAGACATTGGTCTTGTGGCCGTCTTCCATTGCGTCCCTTTCGCAGAGCAAGAACATTGTGTAGAAGCCTGCCTAGAGGATCTTGGGACTCCTCCGCTTCGCCACCGTTGATTCTCGGCCGCCCAACAGATGACAACCTTATTCCTTAAGGGTTACATCGTGAAAGACGCATTTCGTTGCAAATTCCCCTTTCATAGTCCAATTCGAGAGAATTCTTGGCACCCTTATGTCTATAGTATGACACGGAATGATCCTTAGTCATTCGCTTTCTTTCGCAATTTTCTCTCTGGACAGCGCACAAAGGAGCATTACCTTTGAACGACAAGAATTCTTGGGGTTCATCAGATTCAACCCCATATTCAGATTCGAACGAATCTGCCTCCCCTGTACAGGCCCCCGGTACAGGAACAAACACCAGCTCTTCAGGCAAAGGCAAGCGCACCGCAATTATTGTCGTTGCCGCTCTAGCCATTATCGCGCTGATCGGCGGAGGTGCCTGGGCGCTGATGACAAGCAAAGATTCTGAGGACGCAAGCGGCGCTGAACCGGGGTTTCAGGCTCAAGAAGCCAGCAGCGAAGAAACCACCCCACAACCGACTGGGGAAAAAGAAAGCTCACCCGAAAAGAAACATGAGGCTAAGCCGTCTCGGAACACAAGCGCTGGGCCTTCCACAGAGGAAAAGTGTGGAACACTAGCTAACGACATAATGGACTCCCCTATCGACACGCTTCAGCTTTTTTGTGATGGAACCTGGCTGTACCTCGCACAAAAGCAGTCCTCCAATTACGGACTGTTTTACTGGACCGATAATGATTGGAAGTTGTACCGCACTGACAACACATCCGGCGATTCCGTCAATAGCTGCTACGACAAAGAGAAACTGGACAAAGCCGGCGCCCCCAAGGATCTGACCAACCAACTCAAGCTCTGCGAAGCCCAGCAAACTCAGACCTCGAAGGTTCGCGACAAGCCCATTACCGCCGAAGAGGAATTTCCACCTGAAGATTACTGGTACGGCGAATGCGACGGCCGCTACGTGCTCATCGCGGAATCAGTCATTATCCCGCCAGCGACTGACCCGATTTCTGAACCCTACCGAGTACACAAAAAATACCCGGGCTCCAAGATTATTCCCGGCTCCGCATGTAGCTCCCTACGCAGCCATGTCGAAGGCGGCACCGTCTATGCCATTGTCTACGAAGCCGGCCACAGTGTGGACAAGGTCTGCTCGCTGAAGGCTAAATATGGCGGCAATGCCCGATCTCTCAATAACAACGCAGATTTCTCTGACCCCTGTTAACTCACGTCCTCTCATTCCTTATCCCTCCACCTGCCTCCCCGACGTTTTCCACCCCGCATCTGAAAGGACCATCCCGTGGCTCACTACAACCTCTACGATTCTCTCTCCCTCGACCCCTCCGCGGACTCTACTCAGCTGGTAGCTGATATCGACGCCAAGCTGGCGCAACTCAGCCCAGAAAATACGGCAGCTCGAGACGAGCTCACCACCGCTCGGGAGATCTTCTCTGTTGGACACCGCCGGACGAAGTATGACAAGGAACTCGCCAATCCTACCGGCCCAGAAGTAGACATCGCGCGTATCCGCGATATCGCAGCTCTACCTGCTGCAAGTGCTACTGATTCCTCTAGCCTTGCTGCCAAGCACGCAACACCTTCCCCGGAAGCAACCGGCACCTACACTCCGGCACCCGGATACACCGCCGCACATACACGTCAACCGCAACAAGGATGGCCTGCCCACACCGCTAGTCAGCAGGCTGCCTCCAATAACACCGGTTTCAGTAGCTCCAAAAAGCAGTTCACCGTTGACTTCAGCAATATGGCTTTCCCGGTCACCCCCGCTCGCCAACGCTGCCAGTCCATCATGTGGTGTGTGATTTGGGGAATTCTGCTGCTGATGTGGCTGATAGCCGGCATTCGCGGCCTCTCCCTGGCTAACACTGCTGGCGACACCACTGCAATGAGCCTGCTTTTTGATTCTTCTAATCTCGAAGCGAGAACCGCTGACTTCGCTGCCTCGATAATTAAGACCCTTATCGCGACTCCGCTCCTGCTCGTACTGGGCGAGTTCATCTGGTCCATTCGCAAGACCATGGGCCTTAAGGCAGCGAACGATGCCTAAGCGTACGCTGCCGGTGTGCAGTTTGCTTGCAGGCCTAGTCCTCACCGCTTGTACTGCAGAATCTCCAGAATCCACGCCACCAGAACCTTCGCTGGCCACTGCGCCGACGTCGACAACAAAAGAAGACGACGACGCCCCGCAGGAAGAAACATCCTCTACCCCTGCTGCGAGGGACGAGAAAACCACTCGTCCGGTGCCACCTAACGTCCTCTTAGACGACGAAGACCCCGCTTCCAAACCGGAAGCCGCGCCAGAACCCGACACATCTTGCGGTTCTGACGATGCACAGTCCGCTTTTGCTCAGGGCGTATCGCAGGTGCCCCTATGGGAGACCATCGGCTGGGAACTGTTCGACTCCTCTGGCTATGATCCCTGCGCCTCCCTATCGTGGGAGACCCTGATGATTGAAGGGGGAAGCAGTTCTTCACCCTTCCACATCATGCTGTTTAATCACGGCGAATACCTGGGCACTGCAACGGCCAAGCCCTATGGCTTCGCCCCCACCATTGAGCGGGTGAGTGATTCCGAAATCGCGGTGACCTATCACTGGCCGCGTGAGGGCGAGGGAAACGCCAACCGCTCAGGGACCACCCAAGCTGGCTTTCGCTGGGATGAGGCCCAGCAAAAGGTCATCATGTCTGGAGATGTCCCGCCCACGGGATAGAAGGAAGCGCACAACTGCATTTCAGTATTTCTTGATAGGAGCTGTTGCTACTCTCGGTAGTAACAGCTCCCTACGCTTAGCTCCGTGGAAGGAAGCCAGATCATGCTGAATACCCGCCTCCGCTTCATACATCATTCGCGCTCCGCCGCAGCAGTAGCTAGCGTCGGCATCCTCTGCCTTTCTTTAGCAGCTTGTGGAAGCGATTCCCGAGATTCAGGGGATTCACCAACCTTCTCTGCAGCTAGGGAAGCCACTTCAGAAGCAGATGCAGCCACTTCTTCTGCTAACGAAACGACCGAGGAAAAGCCCTCCCAGAAGACCACTACCGTCGCGGAAGTTCCCCCAGAGGAGGAACAGGAAAAGAGCATGCCACGTCGAGGTAAAGGCAACGACGGGTCTCCTGAGTGCGGCTCAGATACTGCCGAGACCGCCTATGAAAAGGCCATTCCGCAGGTAGAGCCTTATCCAGGACTTGATGCCCCGTGGGGTCCTTCTTCCTCTCAATACGATCCATGTGCAGCTCTTTCATGGATTACTGTGACGCTTGAAGGGGCGACTGTTTCCTCGCCGTATCACATTCTGCTTTTCCACAAAGGTGAGTATCTGGGAACGGCAACTGCTAAGGCATATGGCTTTTCTCCGCGAATTAGCCGCGTAGATGATTCCGAAATTGCAGTTACCTACCGCTGGCCAAAGGATGGTGAGGGCAATGCTGCAGCATCAGGGAGGACCCAAGCCGATTTCCGTTGGGATGAAGGCGCGCAAAAGGTAATTATGTCTGGGGACGTACCACCGTACTAGACCGAGGCCAAGCGTGCTTGTTTTGATCGAGGGACGGTCACCGTGCGGTGAGGCAAATCCTCCACGGGTGTGCGAGCCCATTGAATGGATACGTTATGGGCTTTCACGGAAAGCTGGCGGTAGTTATCGTGGCCGGTATTTGGCGGAAGGAGAGATCGGAATGAAGGAAAAGACGTTTCAGCAGAAATTTGGAGTCTTCGCTCTGGTGGCGGCGGTTCTACTGCTGATCGTGAACCTGACCGTAGCAGAAGCTACGGTGCTGGGGCTCTCCTCGCCACTGCTGCTCGGAGTCACGGGCACCATTATGATGCGCGATGACAGGAGTGAGAGCAGCAGCGGCGCGAAGGAAGACTAGCGCAGGCGATGGCCCACGAAGCCGGCGGCGAGAGTGTTGCCGGAGGACTGGTCGATGAGCAGGAAGTTGCCCACTGCGCCGCGGGCGGCGTAGTCCTCGACGGGAAGCTTCGCTTGGGTCTGGATGGTGATGTGGGCGATGTCGTTCATAGTGACGGACTCGGGATCCTCCACATCGGAGACGCCATCGAGATCCAGGGTGCGAGTGACGGCGGCGATGCGGGCCTTGACTAGGGAGGAACCATAGCGCAGCTTGAGCATCTGTCCGGGCTTGATGTCCTTTTCGGTCAGACCGACGACTGTGGCGTCGAATTCGCGGGTGGCCGCGGGGCGCTGAGGTCCGGCTATGAGATCGCCACGGGCGAGATCGATGTCGTCGGCAAGCAGGAGCGTCACGGAGTCACCGGTGGCGGCGGAGTCGGCGGGGCCATCGGCAGTGTCGATCTGAGTGACGGTGCTGGTGCGGCCTTCGGGAAGGCCAACCTCATCGCCTACTGAGATGGAGCCAGCCTTCACGCGGCCGGCGTAGCCGCGGTAATCGGAAGCGTGCTCGCGGATGACGTACTGGATGGGGAAACGGAAATCCAGCTCATCGGCACGGCCAGAGGCGACGGGGACGGTCTCGAGGACCTCAAGAACGGTCGGGCCGGTATACCACTCCATATTGGCGGAACGCTCAACCACGTTATCGCCTTTGAGCGCGGAAATCGGCACGACGGTGGTATCGGTGATGTCTAAGCGCGCGGCGATCTGGTTGAACTCGGACTCGATTTCGCGGAAGACCTGCTCATCGTAGTCCACGAGGTCAATCTTGTTCACCGCAAGGACCACGTGGCGCACGCCTAGGAGCGCGGCGACGTTGAGGTGGCGGCGGGTTTGTTCGACGACGCCATGGCGGGCGTCGATAAGAAGCACTACTACCTGCGAGGTAGACATGCCGGTGACCGTATTGCGGGTGTACTGCACGTGCCCCGGGGTATCGGCGAGGATGAAGGTGCGCTTATCTGTGGCAAAGTAGCGATAAGCCACGTCGATGGTAATGCCCTGTTCGCGCTCGGCACGCAGGCCGTCGACAAGCAAGGAAAGGTCCATGCCATCGAAGCCGCGGTCGGTGGAGGTGCGCTCCATGGACTCGACCTGGTCCGCGAGCACGGACTTGGTGTCGTAGAGTAGACGGCCGACGAAGGTGGACTTGCCGTCATCGACGGAGCCGGCGGTGCACAGGCGCAGGGTATCGCGCTGCTTGAGGGCGCCGACATTCGGCGCGAGGGTGGTCGTCATCAGAAGTATCCTTCCTTCTTGCGGTCCTCCATGGCGGACTCGGAGAGTTTGTCATCGGCGCGGGTGGCGCCGCGCTCAGAAAGGGTGGAAATGGAAATCTCCGCGAGCACCTCATCCGGCGTCGATGCGGTAGATTCCACGGCGCCGGTGCAGGACATATCGCCCACGGTGCGGTAGCGCACGGTGCGGGTTTCCAGCTCCTCATCTTCAGCCGGGCCGCCCCATTCACCAGGGGCTAGCCACATGCCATTGCGCTTGAATACTTCACGCTCGTGGGAGTAGTAGATGGAGGGCAGCTCGAGTTCGCGGGCGCCGATATATTCCCAAATATCGGACTCGGTCCAGTTGGAAATGGGGAAAACGCGGACGTTTTCACCGGCCATCTTGCCGCCGTTGTACAGATCCCAGAGCTCGGGACGCTGGCGGCGGGGATCCCAGCCGCCGAAAGAATCGCGGATGGAGAAGATGCGCTCCTTGGCACGGGCGCGCTCCTCATCGCGGCGGGCGCCGCCGCATACGGCGTCATACTCGCGCTCGGCGATGGTCTCTACCAACGGCACCGACTGCAGTGGGTTGCGGGTGCCATCGGGGCGCTCCTGCAGATCGCCGCGGTCAATCCAATCTTGGACGCGGGCGACGTGCAGGCGGGCACCGGATTCTTCGACGAGGCGGTCGCGGAAATCGATGACCTCGGGGAAGTTGTGCCCGGTATCGACATGGAGGAGCTCAAATGGCACCGTGGCCGGGGCGAAGGCGCGGCGGGCCAGCTCGAATACAACAACGGAATCCTTGCCGCCAGAAAAGAGGATGCCAACCTTATCGAATTGGCCGGCCACCTCGCGCAGGATGTGGATGGACTCGTTTTCTAGGTCTTTTAAGTGTGGAGAAAGTGTGCTCATTATTCGTGTAACCCGCATTCTGTCTTGCCGTCTGCAAATACGCGCCCGGACCGGGCATCTTCGCCTTCACCAACTGGGAAAGTCAGCGGAGCGCAGCCGATGGAGCGGTACCCCTGCAAGGTAAGTGGGTGGATGATGAGGTCGTTGTCCTCGATATAGCGGTCTGTATCGTCTAAATCCCAGGTGATGATGGGCGAGATCTTCAACCGTCCGGTGCGGTCGAGGCTCAGCGCCGGGGCGCTCGCGCGGTGCTCGGAATCGGCCCGGCGCAGACCGGTGACCCAGCCGGCATACGGGTCCATCGCCATATTCAGCGGCTCGACTTTGCGCATGCGGTTATAGGCAGCGGTATCGCGGGCATAAAGGCGCGGGCCGTAGACCTCATCTTGTTTTTCCGGGCTCAAAAGCGGAAGCACCCGCACCAGGGGCAGGTCCGGGTAACGCTTTTCTACCTCATCGGCCACCTGGAGGGTTTCCGGGAAGTGCCAGCCGGTATCGATGAAAAGCAGGTCCGCATCGAGCCCGGCGCGGTGGGCGAGCTCGGCCAAGACCGTATTTTCCATAGACATGGTCACCGCAAGGCGGCCGGGGGCGTGCTCGGCTGCCCATTCGGTGATGGTTTCGGCAGAGGCATCGTGCAGCTTATCCGCCCACTGGTCTACCAGTTGCTGGTTGCGCGCGGCTACCTCGGCGTCCAGCGGCGCGGTATCGCGCGTGCCCTCCGGGGAGATGCTGGGGTCGCGGTAGTTCTTGCCGCCGTCCAGCAGGTTCGTTGTTGGGTTCATGCCGTCACACATTAGGCAAAACCCTGGGGCGGTGCAGCGGATTGTGCGCGAAAAGCCGCTGAGCTTGGCGGGAGCTGCGAATAAAAAGTTTCCAATCCGTACCAAGCGGACTAGATTTACAGACAAGCCAGTCTATTACGGGGTGGCCACACCCCACACAAGGAGGTACTTCCGTGCAGCGTATAGCCATCATCGGGGAAGGTGCGGCAGCCCTATCCACCGTCGAAAAGCTTATCAGCGCTGGCATGTGTGTGGACCTCATTACCGAATGCACCGCACCATTCGGTCTACTTCGACGCTTTGCCGGCCTCACAGGCGTGCTTGCCGACGCCGTCTCAGGTTCCCACTGCGGCCCCGGCACCACTCCCCGGCTCCGTCTCATCGGCAACGTGGGTGTAGGTGCCGACGGCGATATCACCCATAACGAGATCCACCGCCTAGCCTCTTCTGGCGACCGCGAGCTGCTACTGCTCGAGCTCAAGGCCCGGGGCGTCGCCGTTACCACTTGGGAAGGCCTATGCGCTCCCCTCGAAGACTTCGAGGATTGGAACAGTGTCATCACCCGCGCGCAGCTGGCGCATGTGGGGATTTAACTCACACTAGCCATCTTCGCGTTTGGGCCTCTTCAAATCCTCTAAGGTCGGTAAACCTAAAGCTTGCAGAATATCCTCTACTGCATTGATTTGCGCCTCTAAATTGCACAAACGATCTGCTTGAAGCGAAGATAGGCGGCCGGTCTGCTGAAGGTACTGAAGCCGGGGATACCGACCCGCTAGGAGCGTCCCCCAGTAAATGCGTAAATCTAGGATTTCCTGGTTGCCGGGCACTGGCTCACCATTATGAAAGGCGATTATGTCACGAAGCTGCTGTTCCAACATTGCCAAATCCATATCCGCCCCCGCCGCACCGTTGTCACTGGTGTAGGTGTCTTCCCCATGGCGCAGCGGAACTGATTCTTTGGCATAGAATCGGTTCAATGTCATGGCTTCAGAAGCCAAGACTGGTTCATTCACAGGGAGTGCTGGAGCATTATCATCGCCAAGCAGCTGACCGCGCGACATACGAATAAAGGTACGCATATGTTCCATTCCCGGCGCGGTGCACTGGAGTCCCACTCCATAGGATTCCAAGTCTTCGCCTTGGAACATATATCCCAAGTAGCGCGCATGCGGGTTAATGCTGAAATCCGCGCTTGTAGCCCCAGGTAGATGAAAATCAACCTGGCGGATATAGTCGCGCACCCGTTGCACCTGCTCGGCGCTCAAATATAAATCTTCATAAAGTGCTCGAGACATTACAACTCCTAGAGCATTTGCAGGCGGTCATAACTATCGGTGTCTTCGAAGAACCCACCACGACCATTGCCTATGATGTCGAATCGGTTAACTACCTCGATACGGTCCAGCCACTTTGCGGACCGGAAACCGGTCGAGGTTTCTAGACGCAAGCGCATAGGCGCACCGTTCTTGATAGGGATTTCCCCGCCGTCGTAGCCGGTAGCGATGAGCGTTTCCTGCTGGCGGGCCTCTTCCATTGGCATGGACTCGTAATAATAAGAACCGTTGTAGTTGTCATCGTCACGCGTCATATTTTGGAAACTGTGCACCACGACGTCCGAGGCACCCTCAAGCGGCTTAACCAAATCCAATAACTGCGCCAGCGGTACGCCCTCCCACTTGCCCAAGGAGGTAAAACCCTGAACACAATGGTGCACGGTATTTTGCGAATACCCCGCGGAGAGTCGGCGCAGGTCTGCTAAGGACAAGCGCATTGGCTTTTCCACTAAACCGCCGATCTCTAGGACGTAGTCCTTCTCAAAGTCGTTGCACACCAAGGCCATATATTCTTCGGTACCCGGCGGCATTCCGGAAGCACGATGATGAGGCGCTTGTGTCACTTCGGAGTCGGCATAGACGCCACGCTGGCGCGAAAAAGCTTTGGCCCGCAGGAAGCGCGTAAAAGGACGTACCACTATATTGTGTAGCTTCGCTACTACCGCCGGTTTTTCCAAAGAAGTCTTGGTGGCCCAAATATGAATGAAGACAATGAGCACTAGCCCCAGAGTGAAAATGATTCCACCGGCAACCGGCTGTGCACTATGGCCGAAGACCATCTTGGATACCTCATGTCCGTAGCCATGCATGATCACCATGCCTACGTGGATGACAATAAACACGAGGTAAGCACAAAGGCCCCAAAAGTGCAGGGTACGAATGACTTGCCGCCCTCCCATAGCCTTAGAGAGGCGTGGGAAGTGATTATTAATCGCTGGCGATTGGAACATGCCAGTCACAATCATCCATAGAGGAAGAATAAGGATGACAAAACCATAAGACAGCTGTTGGATAGCGTTAAAGGGATACCCATCCATTGCGGTCGGAATCTGAAAACCCAGGTAGTGGACTAAGTCATCCCACGCTTGTGCGAAGACACCCCAGCTTTCTGGCCAATAGCGGCGCCATTGGCCTGTGGCCAGCAAGAGCACCCAATAGATTGCGAGCAGGAGCATCCACCCCATCACGGAGATGAAGTGCCAATAGCGACCCTGTCCTAGGGCTCCATACCCGGGTAGAGAAATGATTGGACTATAGTTTTCGTACTCACCAGATACCGGAAAATACTTACGCTTGCGTTTCTGCTTAATAGAGAATTGAGCCCACTGCTTGCCTATAGGCGTGTGAATAGAGCGGTGCAGTTTAGGGAAGGTCCCAAGTATTTCGATTCCGCTTCGAATAAATAGGGTGACAAACAGTATGTTGACAAAATGTTCAATACGCAGCCAAACGGGAAACTCAGTCAACATCATCTTTAGTCCTCAAATCCTTGATCATCGGGGTAGGCTACGAGAACTCCATACTCCAAAGCCCAATAAATAATTAAATAGACAATGCCGCAGAACGCAGCAGTATTCCAGGCAGCGGCGAGGTGAATGTCAGCACCGTTCCACACCCATGGTGGTGTTCCGGCAAGTGCACCAAAGTAAAGCACCAGTGCCCCGATAGCAGGAATGAGTCCAAAATCCCATATACGCCAACGAGTTACTGCTCCCAGCACTGAGAAAACGGCGCACAAAATCGAGATCGCGTAGAGAACAACCTCTTGCCCAGGAAAAATCACAAAATCAGTGTGCGCTATATAAAAAGTCAAGATGGCCTGCAGCGCCACCACGGCAACAATCAAAGCGCGAGTAAGCCGCGGCAAATTGATACGTATATAGCGGAAGAAGGGGGCACGTTCTTTACCTGGTTTAACGTGCAGGTTAATGTCATGAAGATTCGGGTCAGCCGAAAGCGGTGTGGCAGCCATGGCAGGGAAATATCCTCTCCTTCGCGTCGGTCCTAAGGACAGGAAACTTCATCCATACATTTCCCCAGGACTAGACGCTCAAGCGTGTGTAGTGTCAGGCGGTTCGCTACCACCGCCTTCTGCAGTGGCCTGCTCATCAGCTCACCGGAGTAACACATCGCTGAAATCAGGCCTTGATTCCCAGTTAACCCCGCCCCGCGAAAAAAGACGATTGTGGACACTCGTTCAACTCTACGTTGAGCGCACTACCTGCAATTTGAACGACCGTTCACCAAAGTTATCGCTCTGTATTTAAGCCTCGAACACGCCAGTGCTTAACTAGGATTTATCGAGCAACACGCTACGTTTGCCCTTCTTTTGCGTCTCTTTTCGCTACGCGCAACATAGGCAGACCAGCGCCGGAGAAGCATCGATATCTTGTCATTCTCCACACCATTTGAAAGGACATATTTTAAATGTCTGCCATGGTCATCTTTGGCCTTATTGCCTCTGTCGCTCTTCTTTTTGCTTTCGCAATGCTCAACCTAAACAAATGGACAGTTGAGGACTATCCGTATCAAATCCTGAACTTTGTCGGAGCAGGTTTCTTAGCCGCCTCCGCTGCCAATCCTTTCAATGCTGGTGTCTTTTTCACTGAGCTCATCTGGTCCCTTTTCGGCCTTTACGGCATCATCCGCATCTACCTTGATCGCAAAAAGCAGAAGACGCAGCACTAAGGTACGTGCACTTCCCTCCACTCCACGCTAAAAGAAGGAACTTTTCCATCATGACTTTCGCCTTTGAAATTGGCATCATTGCCGGCATCCTTTTCGTTGTTGCCTACGGCCTACTCAATTTCCGGGTCCTTACAGCCGAGTCTCCGATATATCAATCCCTTAACTTCCTAGGCGCTACCGGTTTTGTCTACACCGCAATTTCCCCATTCAACCCGGGCTTATTTATTGTCGAATTTGTCTGGGCCGTCGTTGCGCTCTTTGGTTTGTGGAAGATTTTCACTAAGAAGAACAAAGCAGCTTAAACCTAGAGGTTTATCTCACATCCCCTTCACCGGCCAGTTCGAACATTTTGCCACGGACCTGGCCGTTGGAGAAGTAGACTGAAAGACCGTCAAAAGTTGGGAGTGAGATGCCTACCCAAGACCAGTCAGCACAACTACAACCGCAGCGCAAAGAACTGATCCTTACCGCCGCGCTGCGCACCATAGCGCGCGATGGTGTTGCTGGACTTTCTTTGCGGACCGTAGCTACCCAAGCAAACGTGGCCTTAGGATCAATTGCATATTATTTCACCGACAAAGACGGACTTATCAGCGCCGCCTTCCACGATTTTGCGCAACGCTCGGTTGAGCAGTTTCGTTCCTTTTACGAGGGTGCAACCACTTTGGAAGAAGCTCGCGCCGCGACAGTTTCAATGCTTTCCGCTACTGCTGGCTCACGCACTGACATCATTTTGGGTAGCGAGTTATATGCTCTTTCCCTACGACGCCCACGCCACCGCATGATTCTGTTGGAATGGACCCGCGCGTGCCAAGGTGTCATGCGAACCTACTTCGATGAGGCCACCACGTTAGCACTTGATGCGCTTTATGAAGGCGCCATTTTGCATCACGCCATGCACGTAGGCGAGACTTCCACGGAACGGATCGCGCTCGCAGTGGAGCGATTAACCCCACCAGAGTCCTTTATCTTTGGAACGCCTTCGCCCTAGCACCACAGCGCCAAGCAGAAATAGACTTGCACAACTAGATAACTTCAGTACGAAAGAGTCGCAAGTTTATGGATTTGCTTCGCATCCTCTGGACACGGTCCGCGCCGTATGCACCATATGTCATAGCGGTTCTAGTGTTTCAGGCCCTATCCACGGCCGCCACGCTGTACCTGCCATCGCTAAACGCCAAGATCATCGATGAGGGCGTCGCACAGGGCGATGTGGACTTCATCTGGCACACTGGCACTATCATGCTAGCGGTGGCCTTTACGCAGGTCATTACCGCAATCGCTGCGGTGTGGTGCGGCAGCCGCACGGCCATGGGGCTGGGCCGAGACGTGCGCAGCCAAGTCTTTCGCCACGTCAATTCCTTGTCTACTGAGGACATGAGCCGCTTCGGCACCCCTACGCTGATCACGCGTGGCACTAATGATGTCCAGCAGGTGCAGATGGTCTATATGATGATGCTGAACTTCATGGTCACGGCACCCATTATGTCCATCGGCGGTATCATTATGGCCATCCGCGAGGACGCCGGGCTGTCCTGGTTGGTCTGGGTTTCTGTCGCGGTGCTGCTCGGCACCATCTCCGTCCTCTTCGCGCGGCTTATGCCGCTTTTTCGTTCTATGCAGGACAAATTGGACACCATCAACGGCACCTTGCGCGAGCAAATCACCAGCATCCGCGTCGTGCGCGCCTTTGTGCGCGAGGCCTATGAAACTGAGCGCTTTACCAAGGCCAATAAGGATATTACCCAGCTTTCGCTGAAAATCGGCCAGCTTTTGTCCTCATGTTCCCGATTATCACCGTCATCTTGAATGTGGCGACGGGCGCAGTGCTGTGGTTTGGTGGCCAGCGCGTGGATGCCGAGCTTGTCGATGTCGGCGGGCTCACCGCCTTCCTGCAATACCTGCTGCAAATCCTCGCCGCGGTCATGATGGGCACGTTTATGGCGATGATGCTCCCGCGCTCCCTCGTATGCGCCCGCCGCATCACCGGGGTCTTAAGCCACGAGCCGTCCATTACCCCGCCGAAAGATACCGTCACCCCGACGACCAATTCCGGCACCGTGGAATTTCGCAATGTCAGCTTCTCCTATGCCGGCGCGGATGCCCCAGTGTTAGAGGATATTTCCTTTACCGCCACTCCCGGCACCACCACTGCGATCATTGGTTCCACCGGCTCGGGCAAGACCACCATGGTCAATCTGCTCATGCGCTTTTATGACATCGATTCTGGGCGCATTCTTATCGATGGCCACGATACCGCCCACATGCCCCGCACCGCCCTGCGCTCCCAAGTGGGCATGGTGCTACAAGATGCCGTCCTCTTTGAGGGCACCATCATGGACAATATCCGCTACGGCCGGCTCGATGCCACGGACGATGAGGTCATCGCTGCGGCCAAGGCCACCTACGTGGATCGCTTCGTGCACTCCCTGCCGGAGGGCTATGACACCGTCATAGACCAAGATGGCGGCGCCATCTCCGCCGGCGAGCGCCAGTTGATTACCATCGCCCGCGCCTTTTTGGCCCAGCCCGCACTGCTCATCTTGGATGAGGCCACCTCGTCCGTGGATACCCGCACGGAGGTACTCGTCCAGGAGGCCATGAATGCCCTGCGTGCAGAGCGCACCTCCTTCGTCATCGCCCACCGCTTGTCCACCATCCGGGATGCTGATCTGATCTTGGTGATGGAAAACGGGGGCATCGTCGAGCAAGGCTCGCACGAAGAACTGCTGCGCGCCCAAGGCGCCTATTGGTGCCTGCACCAATCGCAGTTCAATAAGGCTTAAAGGGAAGCTGCAGCGTGGTTACTGCACGTTGAGCTGGACCTGCGGGGCGTGCAAATTAGCGCCCTGCAGGTTGACCAGCTCCATGGTGACATCTTGTAGCGAAATGTGCTCCATCAAAACGTTGGGGATCGGAGCATCGGGCACCACGTGCGGGTCGGGAACGCCTAATTGATCAAGCACCGCGTTGAGATCGCCGTTGGATAAATCGACGTTTACCGGAATGGTGGGGTGATCCACCACCGCGGGCGTTGTCTGTAGTCCAGTGGTCAGGACGGTGACCGGCCCGTCCGTGACGGTGGTTTCCACGTCACCAGTGGTTAGCTTGCCTTGTCCCACAGCCGCGGGCAGGGTCAACGCGAGGTTTCGCGCGGCCAACTTGTCACCTACGAGTTTCAGTGCTCGTTGTTCACCCTGTGCGGTAGGCACAGTAATAAGCGAGGCGCTTACGTTTCCAGTCAGGGTGACATTATCAGCAGTCACCGTGCTGAGTTCAGATTGCGCTAAGGCCAAGCCTTCCTGCGCACGGGTTTCCTCAGGTTGGTTCACCGCACACACCGCTGTAAAAGCGCAGAGCACTGCGAGCACACTACCTTTTACCACACGAGCGGAGCGACGACGCGGTAGTGAGCTCAGCCTGAATAGCTTCATGCTGAACCCGCCAGTTCTTTGGCCTGGGATTTTTTCTTCTTCTTGTGCTTCTTTGGAGACTTCTGGCGATCCTGTGGCTGCCAAGCAAATGAGAGCGCACCACCGATAATGCCCAAAAGGCTGCCGATCACGAAGCCGCCCAGGTTCGTGGTGGGAAGCGCGATGATCGCCACCAAGATGGCTAAAACACCCAGGTAAGACGAGGTCTCCTGCCGAAACCAAGCTCCAAGGCCGAACATGATAAGTGCCGCACCAATAAGGAGCGTCGAAACGCCCGACACCGTGGAAATCATGACCAACAGATCAGAAATGCGCACAGTAATATAGGCCGGCGCTGCGATGGCGATGCCGGACAAGATAAGCAACAATCCACCCGCGAACGGACGACGCTTACGCCAGTGTTTAAACCGCTTCCACCAGCTCTCTTTAGGAGCCACTCGGGTTACGGCTTTGTCATTTTTGTTATTCGCTGCGGAGTCCTGCGATTCACCAGCGCATTTAACCGCATCCGCTACCGACTGCAATGCGTTGTCTCCATCGCTTTCCGCCGCGGCCGTGGCTTCAGCGCCAGCCTTAGCGGTGTCGTCGGCCTTCGTCTCCGCAGCACTAGCGTGATCGGTGCCAGTGGCGGCCTCGCCAGCGGTTTTCTCGGCCGGCTCATGGGTGGAATCTTGGGCGCTGCGTGCAGCTTCGCCGTTATCGGTACCGGTTTCGTTCACCGCAGGCATGCGCAAAGTCTCATCATCAGAAGACTTAGCAGCCATTGTTGTTGCTTCCCCTCTTCACCGTCACATTCACACCAGAGGCAGCGAGCCTTTCTGCTCCCACCGAGGTCGTACGAATATCGTCCGCGCTCAGGGTCACCTTCTGCGCGTACAATCCCCACGAACCTGGATCTGCCTTGTCATTAACCTGGCTGGCGTCAACACCCACGTTGGCATTCGTCAGATCCAGCTGACCCTTAATATCGGTAGCACCAACCAAGAGATTCTCTACCTCCACACTGTCATCACCATTCGCACGGAGGGCGAAGGTGGTCTCGCCAATGCCTGGGACATCAGGAAGATTGGCGGACAGGCACAAGTTGGAAGCCACGGCGTGCTCAAACTTCAAGCGCGCGGCGGGGATGGTTTCTTCTCCCATCTTGTCCCTATCAACGAAGATCGACAATCCTTCGCCCTCTAGGTGGCTCATGTTCACCTTAAAGAAGGTTCCTGAAAGTGCGATATTAGCGGTCAAGCCACCTTGGGCTACCGCAAAACCTGTTACACCAAAAGCTGCAAGCCCGGCAGCCAGTGCGGTTGCAAACTTTGGAATACTAATCCTGCCCATGAAGGAACCTTTCTGTGGAATTGAAAAGGCGGGGTAGCTGCCTGTTTTAGCGGCGTCCCCCGTCTACGGTGAATTTTCAGCCCACTCTTTACCGCGGCAAGAGATATACAAGCCGACGATGAGAAATAGACTTACGCAATCCACTGATTAAATGAGCTTGAACACACGTTAGCACTACCTGAGACACGTCACACAGAAAGGGGTGCATTAAATACGCCCGCAACGGTGTAGCCCAGATCATGTGTTTAAAGAAAATTATCGCACTCCTGCCATTGTCAACTTCCAATCCCCCACTAAACCTGCGGTACACAACACTGTACCCCCAAATTTGTGCGCCATGTAATAGGTGTGCACCGGTGTGTGTTACGCTTCACAACCATCAGATTTTATCGACTAAGGAGGGTCGAATTGTCCAACTCACTGAAACCCGAAAATGCACAGGCAAACGAAGAAAATACCCACATTGATTCCACTCAGTCCGGTGCGGAAGAAGTAAACGCTCAGGACAAGAAGGAAGAAAAGCGCGAGCTGCGCCGCGCTCCTTTGGGCCCGGATTCCCTGTTGTGGAAGTGGGGCTCGGATAACCGCCTGCAGCTATTGCGCGGCTACACCGGCATTTTGCAGAATATGCACCCAGCGATTGGTCAATCCCTTTTGGACCACTCGAAGTTCTTCGACGAGCCTTTCGCTCGCCTGCAGCGCTCTACGCCGCAAATTATTGAGTCCATCTACGATGATGGGGACATCGGTGAGCGCATCCGCGACTACCACGTCACCATTAAGGGCACGCTGCAAAATGGCGAGCGTTACCACTCCCTGAACCCGGAGACTTACTACTGGGCACACGCTACCTTCGTCTACCGCGTTATCTACGCCCAGGAACTCTTCGGTACCCCGTTCACCAAGGAAGAGCGCGACCAAATCGTTCGCGAGGGCGTGACTTGGTGGGATAAGTACGGCATGTCTGAGCGTCCGGTCATCGATAACTACGATGACTTGATCAAGTACATGGATGACATGGCAGACACCGTGCTCGAGCGCAACCAGACCGTTGACTTCGCACTGCGCACCGCACGCGTAGAGCCGGTCAAAGCTCCGGAAGGCGTTCCAGAGGCCGTATGGAAGGTTATCTGGAAGCCCATTATGCGCAGCGCCATCTGGTTGACTGTGGCTACCCTGCCGCAGAAGTACCGCGACATCCTGGATCTGAAGTGGACCAAGCGCGACCAGAAGCGCTTCGACCGCATCGCTAAGTCCGTTCGCTTCATCATGGACCACCTCCCTGAGGACAAGCGCTACATGGAGCCGGGTCGTTCCTTGATGATCAAGAACGGCATGATCGAGGGCAAGTACAAGGAGCCGAAGAAGATCCAAGGCTACAACGCCGCCCAGGCTAAGGACTCTGCTGCCACCGCGGAATCTACCGACAAGCCGGATTCCGATGATGCAGTAGCCGCACGCCGTGCAGCCGGCTGCCCGTTCTAAAACACACCGGCTTCCCAATTGTTCGTGAGCTTTTTAGCTCACGAACCTTTTCATTGATCTTTCTGGAGCGTGCATTACATGTCTTTACCACGCCGTCTACAAGAACGGCCCTTGCCACAGCAATTACTAACTGAGCTACAACATCTCACCACTAACTACTCCACCGGCTCGCTGGATAAAGGCGAACGCAAAGCGGTCCACTCCCCCTTATTTGAAGAAGAATTAGGCTGGGTTGGAGTAGGTTCCGAAGAAGACGTAGATGAGGCTTTCCGCCGTTCGCGTCAGACCCAAAAGGCCTGGGCCGATACCGACGTTAAGCAGCGCGTAAAGGTAATGAAGCGCTTCCACCATCTCGTGGCTAAACACCGCGAGCTGTTGGCGGACTTCATCCAATTGGAAACCGGCAAGGACCGCACGGCCGCCTTTGATGAGGTACTCGATGTACTAAATAACGCGCGTTATTACTCAAATAATGCGCCAAAGCTACTGGCCACTCAGAAGCAGCCGGGCGCATTTCCGCTCATCACCAAAACTCACTTGCAGCGAGTTCCTAAGGGTGTTGTGGGGCAAATCAGCCCATGGAACTACCCATTAGCACTGGGCATTTCCGATGCCGTTGCGGCACTACTTGCCGGCAATGGCGTTGTGGCCAAGCCCGATGGATCCACCCCGTTTTCTAACCTGATTTCCCTCTACCTCTTGAGGGAAGCAGGACTGCCGAAGGATTTGCTGCAGATCGTTACCGGCTCCGGTCGAGTCGTCGGCTCCGCTATCTCCGAACGCTGCGATTACCTGATGTTTACCGGTTCCACCAAGACCGGCAAGATTTTGGGTACCACTGTAGGCGAGCGCCTCGTTGGATATTCCGCAGAACTGGGCGGCAAGAACCCTATGATCATCGCGCCGGATGCGGACATCGACAAGCATATTGACACCATCGCTACCGCTTGCTTTTCCAATTCGGGCCAGCTGTGCGTGTCGATTGAACGCATCTACGTACCCGATGCCATCTTCGATCAATTCATTACCGCATTCCGCCGGGCAACCGAGTCCATCAAACTTGGTTCCGGTTTGAACTGGGACTACACGATGGGTTCACTCATCGGCCAAAACCAATTAGATGTGGTGCAGCACTTTGTCGACGATGCGGTGGATAAGGGTGCCACCGTTATTACCGGCGGCAAGCCCCGCCCGGATATTGGCCCCTACCACTTTGAACCCACGGTTCTCACTGATTTGGGTGAAGGCGCCGAGCTTGCAGAGCAAGAGGTCTTTGGCCCCGTGGTGTACGTGCAACGCGTGCGCGATGTCGAAGAGGCCATCGAGCAGGCAAATAAATTGCCCTACGGCCTGAACTCCTCTGTATTCGGCCAACCCGAGACCGCGCAGGGCATCGCTGAGAAAATCGATGCAGGCAGCGTGACCATCAATGACGGCTACGCCTCCACATGGGCCTCGATTTCCACCCCGTTGGGTGGCGTCAAGGAGTCCGGTGTTGGCCGCCGTCATGGCCACGAGGGTCTGACCAAATATACAGAAGCGAAGAATATCTCCTCGCAAAGGATCATGCCGATGCGCGGGCCAAGCTGGCTTCCCAATAAGTACTACGGCACTTTGCTGAGCTCCGCATTGCGCTTAGGAAAGGCCTTGCGCTTCCTCCCCTGATTACTGCGCAGCATAAGCAGCCACCTTTTAAATTCAGTAACTCACTTCACATTCAAAGGGTATGTGTATACGATCACAACATACTCAGAAATGTGTTCTGCTGAATACATAAATTGCACAACACACAGCGGCCAGTAAGCGCCCTGTGAAACTCGAAAGGAACAGTATGTTCAAGCCATACCGCCGACCGACTGTCGCAGTGGTTGGTGCCGGAGTAGCCGGATGCGCCGCAGCTTCTGAATGCGCATTCTCTGGATTCGACACCGTTCTTTTTGAACAAGAACCACACATCGGCGGTCACTTCAATTCCGCTGAAGCCACTGAGGTTTCCCGGAAGTACCACTTCCGTACCCCGTACCTCCGTCTCACCAAAACTGATGGCTCGCCAGCTTCTGTAGTACGCCACCTTGAAGAGGCTGTTGCTGCCAGTGGCGCCGAGTTCCGCGGTTCCACCGCCGTTACTGGTGCCGAGTTCGACCGAGCAGAAGGCAAATGGGAAATCTCCTACCTCGGTGATTCCGGTCAGGAAACCCAAGCTTTCGATGTGTTGATTCGCGCCACCGGCGAGGAATCCCCGTGGATTTCCGTACCGGGACGGTCAAAGGCCAGCGTCGATGACATGTACCTCCACCACGGTGTAGAGGTATTTGGGCTGCCTAATGCCCTCTTTGTTGACGGCCCCACCCCGCGCGACTCTTACCTCAAGCGTCGCCCACTAGCTGTCATCGAAGCCCGCGCCGATCACTGCCGCCGCTACGTCCGCCAGCTCGAAATTCGTGGACCAGGCGAACTAACCGTCAAGCACGATAAATGGTTGGTTCAGCCCGGCACTGTACGCGGAATCCGCGAAGTGCTCGCAGGGTTCGATGCACCGGCCCATGATTTCAAGCGAGCATCCAACTACGCCCCTGAGTCCACCTCGTCCGAACGCCAGAAACATCAAAAGTCCGCTACTGCCCTTAAGGAGGCATAATGACTACTCTGAGCAATCCTGAAAGCACTGTAAACGACAAGCACACCCAGACTGCAGATATCAACACCGATAACCTGCCTGAGCTGGGTCCAGATTCCATCCTGTGGCAGCGCTTTGGTGACTGGCGCTCCGCATTCGTCGCACTGTCTGCTGGTCTTTTGCAGATTGCCCAGCGTGACATCAGCCGGTCTCTAGTGCAGCACTCCAACGTTTTCGATAACGAGGTTGCGCGCTTGGTTCGCTCCGCCTTCCCGATCATCCGCACGGTCTACGAAGGCCCAGAAGTTGGCGTCATGATTCGTGACTTCCACAAGGACATCAAGGGCACCCACCCAGATGGAAGCCGCTACCACCCGCTGAACCCGGATGTTTACTACTGGGCACACGCCACCTTCGCTGCTATGCCGTACCAGCTGGCCGGCAACTTCATGGATCCTCTGACCCCAGAGGAGCGCGAGCAGCTCTTCCAGGAGACCCGTACCTGGTACACCTTCTACGAGGTTGCAGAGCCCAACGATGCGCCCAAGACGTACGCTGAATTTGAAGAGTACGTGGACAACATGATCGAAAACCTCGATATCAGCGAGACCATCGAGCGCTCCCGCATCATCAACGGCCTTACCCTCGACACCCCAGATCCCAAGGTGCCCAACTGGCTGTGGAAGCCCGTTGCACCTTACGCATCCCGCCTGCTGTTGTGGGTTGCCATCGGCATGATTCCAGACAAGCTGCGCAACAAGATTGGCTGGGAGTGGACCAAGAAGGATGAGCGCAAGCTCAAGATCTTCTCCCGCGCCGTGCGTGGCGTCTTCTCCATCCTCCCGCGTAAGGCACGCATGGTTCCTATTGCTACCCGCGCCTTTGAGAAGGCGGAAGCTGAAGGCGGCTTCCACTACTAAGGCCTTTATCCCTTCACTCATAGTTACTGAATACTGACTCCCATGATTGCGCCTTGAGGCCTTAAGGTAGATAACAACGTGGAGCATCAGTAGTGAAGGAGCACGAATGACAACCGTGTCCGGTTGGATCGCTATAGCCACATCGATTCCGGTGTGGCTATACTTTTTCGCCCGCATAGGCGCGCTCATTAAGTTCATCCGCTCGGGCGGACCAACCCAACTAGAGCGCACCAACAGCCCCGTAAAGCGCGTCGGGCGCGTGCTGGCAGAGGTCTTTGGCCACTCCCATTTCAAGGGAAAACCTCTGGTCAATGCCGCCCACTGGCTGGTGATGGTGGGCTTCCTTTTCGGCATCCTGGTGTGGTTCGAGGCCTATATCCAAACCTTCGCACCGCATAAGGGCTGGCCGTGGCTCAGCCACTGGCCGGTCTACCACTTCGTGGAAGAAGTCTTGGGCATCGCGACAGTGCTCGGCATCGGTTTCCTCATCGGTGTACGCCTCAAGCTTGGCGATACCGAGCGTGGTAGCCGCTTCTTCAACTCCCAGACTGCCTCCGCACGCTGGGTAGAGTTCATCGTCTTTTCTGAGGGGCTCGGCATGATCTTGGTGAAGTCCACTAAAATTGCCACCTACGGCGGCGGCTCCGCTTGGGCGGATTTCTTGAGCATCCACTTGGCCAAGCTCTTCCCCGAATCTCCGGCCCTGGTGAGCTTCTTTGCTTTATTCAAGCTGCTGTCTGGCCTGCTATTTATCGTCTTTATCTCCCGCAAGTTCCAGTGGGGTGTCATGTGGCACCGCTTCACCAGCTTTTTCAATATCTTCTTCCAGCGCAACGCCACCGGTGAAAAGGCACTGCAATCCTTGCCCACCCCGGACTTGGAAGAGGACATCACCCCGGGTAGCTGGAAGATGCTGCTGGATTCCACCTCGTGTACCGAATGCGGCCGCTGCCAGGAATTGTGCCCAGCCTGGAATACCGAGAAGCCACTGAGCCCCAAAAAGGTCATGATGGATCTGCGCCAGGGCGCACTGGATAACTACAACCCGCACGAGGGCCTCGACGTGCTCTCTATGGCCGGGGTTATTGATGATGATGTGCTGTGGTCGTGCACTAACTGTGGTGCGTGCGTGGATCAGTGCCCTACCGATATTGAGCACATCGATCACATCGCGGATCTGCGCCGCTTTAAGGTGCTGGCGGAATCGGACTTCCCCTCCGAGCTCACCGGCCTATTCAAGAACATGGAAAACAAGGGCAATCCGTGGGGCCGGAATAACTCTGAGCGCCGCGCCTGGATCGATGAGGCCCGGGCCGATGGCATCGATGTGCCCATCATCGGTGAGGACGGGGCGGACTTCTCCGATATGGAATACCTGCTCTGGGTGGGCTGCGCCGGTGCCTACGATGATGAGGGCCGCCGCACCACCCGTGCGGTCGTAGACCTATTGCACACCGCGGGTGTGAAGTTCGGTGTGCTCTCCACAGGTGAGACCTGTACGGGCGATCCCGCGCGCCGCGCCGGCAATGAGTTCCTCTTCCAGATGATGGCGCAGCAAAACGTAGAAACCCTCAACAACGCCTTCGACGGCGTACCGGAGGGCCAGCGCAAGATCATCACCACCTGCCCGCACTGCTTTAACACCATCCGCAACGAGTACCCCGACTTTGACGGACATTTCGACGTCTTCCACCACACCCAGCTGCTCAACCGCCTGGTGCGTGAAGGATTGCTCAAGCCTGTGCCGCGCACGCCGGAGAACCGCAAGCCGATTACCTACCACGACCCTTGCTTCCTCGGCCGCCACAATAAGGTCTTCGATCCCCCACGCGAGCTACTCGAGGCCACCGGCGTGGAGCTGCGCGAGATGGACAAGAACCGCGACGAAGCCTTCTGCTGTGGCGCCGGCGGTGCCCGCATGTTCATGGAAGAAAAGCTCGGCACCCGCATCAATGACTTCCGCGCCGAGCAGGCTATGGGGACCGGCGCAGAAGAAATCGCCACCGGCTGCCCCTTCTGCAGTGTCATGATGACCGGCGGCGTGAAGTCCTTGGCGCAGGATTCGACCCCCGCCACCAAGGTCAATGACGTCGCTGTAATGCTGCGCAATTCCATCTCCCTCGATGAGGCCGGCACCCTGCCTGAGCCCCACCCCAAGGCCTTCCTTGCCACCCCGGTGCGCCACCAGAAGTCCACCGGTACCAATGATGCCTCGCTTGCCGACGCCCCCACTTCCGATGCTCCTAGCGCCCCCGCCCCGTCTGCCTCGGCACCGGCAGCTCCAAGCGCGCCCGCTGCACCTGCTGCACCAAGCGTGCCGGCCTCCCCTGCGGCACCGGCTGCGCCTGCGCCAAGTGCGCCTTCTGCTCCATCGGCACCAACACCGCCAGCTGCACCGCAAGCTCCCCAAGCACCGGCAGCTCCCGCAGCACCAAGCGCGCCTACCCCGCCGAGCGCCCCGGCAGCACCTGCACCAAAAGCACCAGCCACTCCAACACCGCCAAGCGCACCCGCGGCACCGGCTGCGCCTGCACCAAGTGCACCTTCTGCTCCATCGGCACCAACACCGCCAGCTGCACCGCAAGCTCCCCAAGCACCGGCAGCTCCCGCAGCACCAAGCGCGCCTACCCCGCCGAGCGCCCCGGCAGCACCTGCACCAGCCGCTCCAACGCCGCCTAGCGCACCAACAACGCCTAGCGCACCCGCTGCACCCGCAGCACCGACGCCTCCAGCGACTCCGAAACCGCCACAGACGCCAGCTGCACCTAAGCCACCCATGGACGAGCCGCCGGCTCCGCCAGCAGCTCCGGCACCGCCAGCGTCGGAAAGCGCGCCCAAACCGCCCGAATCTGAGTAGGCGCGCAGGGGCATGGGTGCGTACGCTGTAGTCCATGCATTCTAATGCGGGACTACCCACCGATACCCTGCTGCTGGCGGCAGGCGCGACCGAAAATACGCACTCTCTCGTATCCTTCGCTTGGATTATGGCGGCGGCCCTGCTGGCGCCGCTGGTCTCCTATATGTTGGGCTACCGACTCCCATCGGTAGCCCTCTTGCTGATTTTCGGCATGATTATTGGTCCTTCGGTGCTCGACCTAGCCGCCGAGGACGAAGGCATCGAAATGCTCAAGGAGCTCGGCGTGGGGGCGTTATTTCTCCTCGCGGGCTTTGAAATTCAAATCTCCACCCTCAAAACCAAGGAAGCCGGAACAGCACTATCCACCTGGGCAATTTGCGCCCTCGCCTGTGGAGTGGGTGCCTACTTCCTGGTAGATAACGTGCCAGGTGCCATCGTGGTCGCCTTGGCACTGACCTCAACGGCGCTGGGCACACTCACGCCGATGCTGAAACAGGACGGCATTATGGGCACCAAGGTGGGCAACTCTGTGATGATTCACGGTGCCATCGGTGAGGTCGCCCCCATTACCGCAATGGCACTGTTGCTGGGTACTCGCTCCACGCTGACGACGATGATCATTTTGTTGTTCTTCATCATCATCGCCGTTGCTGTCGCCGTCATGCCGGCGGCTATCGCATCGACGATCCCTTGGGTAAAGACCGCTTTTATCTCTGGTGCGGGTTCAACCAACCAAACGATTCTGCGTCTTATCATCCTTATTCTGGCCATTCTTATGGCCGTTACCGCCGTCTTTGAACTCGATATTGTGCTCGGTGCCTTTGCTGCCGGCATCATTTTGAACCGCATTATCCCGGATGAATTCCACCGCCGCCTAGAGCACCGGCTCGATGTGGTGTTTTATTCGATGCTTATTCCGGTCTTCTTTGTGGTCTCTGGCATGAGTATTAGCTGGGATACCATCGCTAATAATCCGTGGAAAGTACTGGGCATTCCAGCTCTCATCTTGGTGACCCGTGGCCTGCCCGTCTTCTTGCGCGAAAATGTTGGGCATACCGGATCCGATATTGAAACTTTCCGCGAGCGCCTCCAAGTAAGTTTGTATTCCGCCACCGGTCTGCCGATCATCGTGGCGGTAACGTCCTTGGCGGTCAATTCCGGAATCATGGAGGCGGAAAATGCATCGATCTTCGTCTCCGGTGGAGCGCTTACCGTCGCCATCTTCCCATTCTTGGCCAGCTTGGTGGGCGGAAACAAGCAAGAAAAGAAGGACGAGAAGACCCCTGCCACTGAATCCAAAGATCTATAGGCTGCGTTCGCTAAGAGCATGTCCCTGGAAGGGCAGAATTTTCCTAGACTGGAAAACGTGAGTAATAACTTTGGTTCTTCCCCTGTCAATCGGACTCTGCGCCTGTCCGATTCCGAGCGCAACGATGCCATCAATGACCTCGCCCGCGCCGTGGGTGAAGGCCGGCTAACCATGGAGGAGTTCGAGGACCGCTCGGACGATGTCATGCGCGCCAGCACCCACCAGGACCTCGTGCCCGTCTTCCAAGACATTCCGGCGCGTGGTTCCCACGAGGTCAAGATTTATTCTCAGGGAGAAGTCACGCGCGCTCACAATGCAGGCAAGAAACCGAAGTTTGCGACTGCCCTTTCCGGCTCTGTGGTGCTTGCCGTAGCAAGCCCCACTCTGATCTTCTTGAGCGCTACCATGAGCAACCCATGGCTTCTGCTCGGGGGCGCGGTGACAGCCGCATTCATCCCTATCCTGTGGATCCTGCTCTACGTGGCCAAGGTGGGTCCGTCTTCCTGGCACGCCCCATCCGTACGCCAGATAGAGCGGCAGCAGCTGCGCGAGATTCGCGCTCTCACGGCGCATGAGCGCGCGCAGCAAAAAATGATCGAGGAAAAGATGTGGGCCGATCGCCGTATGCAAGCTGGCGAAATTACCGGCCAAGCCATGGATCTGGCCAAGCGGAAGTTCAGCGAGTGGAGTAAAAAATAGTCATCGCCGGTATTCAAGCATTTTGTGTGGCTGTGAATCGTGGCACAATATTCCCATGACTTCTCCCAAACACCGCATCTTTGACCAATCCGACAAACTCAAGGGCGTCGCGTATGACATCCGCGGCGAGGTCTCTGCGGAAGCGGAACGCATGGAGCTCGATGGCCACACCATCTTGAAACTCAACACCGGTAACCCGGCCGTCTTCGGTTTCGAAGCACCCGATGTCATCATGCGCGATATGATCGCCGCCCTGCCTACTTCCCAGGGCTATTCCACCTCCAAGGGAATCATTCCTGCGCGCCGATCCATCGTTACCCGCTACGAGCTGGAGGATTTCCCGCCCTTCGACATCAACGATGTCTTCTTGGGCAATGGTGTCTCCGAGCTCATCAGCATGACCACCCAAGCGCTGCTTAATAACGGCGATGAGGTTCTCATCCCAGCACCGGATTATCCATTGTGGACTGCGGCTACGTCCCTGGCAGGTGGCACCCCAGTGCACTACCTGTGTGATGAGGACGATGATTGGAATCCATCCATCGAGGACATCGAGTCCAAGATTACGGATAAGACCAAAGCCATTGTGGTCATTAACCCGAATAACCCGACGGGTGCGGTCTACTCGCGCGAAGTGCTGCAGAAGATCGTCAACATCGCCCGCGAGCATAATCTGCTCATCTTGGCCGACGAGATCTATGACCGCATTCTTTATGACGGCGCACAGCACATCTCCATCGCTTCGCTAGCCCCTGATCTTCTCACCATCACGTTTAATGGCTTATCCAAGGCCTACCGAGTGTGCGGCTACCGCGCTGGCTGGATGGTACTTACCGGCCCTAAGCACCACGCCCGTGGCTTCATCGAAGGCCTTGAGCTGCTTGCCGGAACACGCCTGTGCCCGAACGTACCGGCGCAGCACGCTATCCAGGTCGCATTGGGTGGCCGGCAGTCCATCTTCGAGCTCACCGGTACCAGCGGGCGTCTTTTGCGCCAGCGCAATATCGCCTACGAGAAGCTCAATGAGATTCCCGGCGTTTCCGCGGTAAAGCCTATGGGCTCGCTCTACCTCTTCCCGCGCTTGGATCCGAATGTGTATGAAATCCATGACGATGCCAAACTCATGCTGGATATTTTGAAGGCGGAGAAAATTCTCATGGTGCAGGGAACCGGCTTTAATTGGCCGAACCCAGATCACTTCCGCGTAGTCACACTGCCGTGGGCATCCCAAATCGAAAACGCCATTGAGCGCCTTGGCAACTTCCTGGTGAGCTATAAGCAGTAGCTTTCTTCCCCCGCCAGTTGCTAATGACATTGATAATACATAACAATATGGTGTATGGGAAGACATTCTGCGGCACCTAAGCCTCAGCCGACCCCTCGTTCATGGGGTCGGCTCTCTACTTCGTTAGCTCACCATCCATGGCGATTAGCCTTGCTCGGCGTGCTCGTCATAGCGCTTATAGCCACCATTGCGGGCATGGCATTGCTGTGGCCTCAGAGTCCAGCCTCCGAGCACACCTCCACCGATTTTCAGCAAACCTATGCCCTCAACCACCCACAGGTCGAGGGCACGGTCGACACGACAGATCACTCCGCTTGCCAATCGGAACTTACTGGGCAAGCCTTCGATACGCCACCACTCATTCCTGGGGCCGAGGAAGTGCACTGCGACCGAGCCTTGGTCAACATCACCTCCGGCGAGGACGAAGGACGCATGACCCAGCTTGTCACCTACGGCAATGCCGGCGATCCACAACTTAAACCGGGCGATAAAATTGTACTTTCCAAGGCAGATAACCCTTCCGGCGCTGTGTCCTATGCTTTTGCTGATTATCAGCGCACCGGCAACCTAGCTCTGTGGGCAGTTATCGTAGCCGTCGTCATTATCGCTTTTGCGGCTTGGCATGGAGTGCGCGCCCTTATCGGCTTGGCGCTAAGCCTAGGCGTGATCTTTGCGTTCCTCGTCCCCGCTCTTATCGACGCCCATAACCCCCTGTGGTCAGCACTCGTTGCCTGCTCCGCTATCATTCTGCTCGCCGTTCCTCTCGTCCACGGTATGAATTGGAAATCGGCATCGGCGGTGGGCGGCTCCCTAACCGCTCTCATTCTTGCAGCAGCGTTAGCGTGGGCCGCTATCGATAGTTCACAGCTACAAGGCTACAGTTCCGAGGACAACCTAAAGCTACTACTTTATATGCCCAACGTGTCCATCGTAGGCGTGCTTTTATGTGGCTTTGTTGTCGGCGCCTTGGGCAGCCTTGCCGACGTCGCCGTGGCCCAAGCATCCACCATTACCGAGCTCCACGGGGCGGATCCTGATGCCCGCCCTTCACAGCTTTTCCTCTCCGCAATGAAGGTGGGCCGCGACCATATTGCCTCCATGGTCTATACGTTGATTCTCACTTATACCGGCGCGGCTTTGCCGCTGCTCATGCTGATTACCGCAGCACAACGCCCTGCCGGACAGATTCTGAGCAGCGATCTCGTCGCTACTGAGCTGCTGCGCTCCGGAGTGGGTGCGATGGCATTGACCCTCGCGGTTCCCATCACTACAGCCATTGCAGCTTTCACAGTGCCACAGCGCGCACAAGCTTAGGCTCCTATACAAAAGGCTGAGCAGGGCGATTATTTCGCTGCTCAGCCTTTTGTGTCCAAAAAGTAGAGGACCTAGAGCGTGCGGCCCAAGGCCTCAACCTTCCAGCCTGCTTGCTGCCAATCGGCGACAGGCAACACATTACGGCCATCGATAATGTGCTTATTGTCCACCAGTTGGCCCGCCTGCTGCGGATCCAATTCCTTGAATTGCTTCCACTCGGTAGCCAAAATCACCAACTCTGCCTCGCGCAGGGCGTCATCAGTGTTTGCGGCGTAATCCAAGGTGGGGAATACCTTTTTGGCGTTGTCCATGCCTTCTGGGTCATAGACGGTTACTGCCGCACCGGCCAAGGACAAGGAACCGGCCACGGAAAGGGCGGGCGAATCGCGCACGTCATCGGAATTTGGCTTAAACGCGCAGCCCAGCACGGTCACGCGGTGGCCAAGCAGAGAGCCATTGAAGGCTTCCTTGGCAAGGACCACCACGCGGTCGCGGCGGCGCATATTGATAGCATCCACCTCGCGCAGGAAGGTCAGCGCCTGGTCGGCGCCCAGCTCGCCGGCACGGGCCATAAAGGCGCGAATGTCCTTAGGCAAGCAGCCGCCACCAAAGCCGAGCCCGGCTCCTAAGAACTTGCGGCCGATGCGCTCGTCGAGCCCAATGGCGTCGGCGAGAGCGGTGACGTCTGCACCCGCAATCTCGCAGATTTCGGAAACGGCGTTGATAAAGGAGATCTTGGTGGCCAAAAACGCGTTAGCGGATACTTTGACCAGCTCCGCGGTCTGCCAGTCTGTGACGATAAATGGGGTATCTTGCGAGAGTGGCTGGGCATAGACCTCGCGCGCGACTTCTTCAGCTCGTCTCTCTTCGGTGGTTTCACCAACGCCCAAAACGATGCGGTCCGGGGTGATGGTGTCCTTGACGGCATAGCCCTCACGCAGAAACTCCGGGTTCCAGGCGATTTCCACGGTGGTGCCTTCTGGGGCAAGCTCATTGGCTAGTTCCTGGAGCTCCGCGGCGGTGCCGACAGGGACGGTAGATTTACCGAAGATAATGTGTTCGCCCTTGAGCTTGGGCACCAAGTCCGTAATAACGGTCTTAACGTAGGTCATATCCGCAGCATAGGAACCACGGCGCTGCGGAGTACCGACGCCTAAAAAGTGCAGGTTACCGAACTCGGCTGCTTCTTCGTAGTCCGTGCTGAAGTCGAGGCGGCCGGCCTCGATATTGCGCTCCAGAACCTCGGGCAAGCCCGGTTCATAGAACGGAACCTTGCCCGATTTGAGAGCGGAAATCTTATTTTCATCTACGTCCACGCCTAGTACTTCATGGCCGAGCTCGGCCATGCACGCAGCATGGGTTGCACCCAAGTATCCGGTGCCGATTACAGTCATACGCATAAGGCCCGATCTTAAAGGCCTTATGTGAATGCCAGTTTAAGCCTATCGAAAATTCAGGTAAGACTTCGATGGCGTCGGGCCACGCTGGCCTTGGTACTTCGAACCCAACGAACCCGTGCCATAAGGGCTTTCAGCTGCTGAAGTCATCTTGAAAATCGCCAGCTGCCCCACCTTCATGCCCGGCCACAGGGCAATGGGCAGGTTGGCGGTATTAGAAAGCTCGAGCGTAATGTGTCCGGAAAAGCCTGGGTCAATAAAGCCCGCGGTGGAGTGGGTCAACAATCCTAAGCGGCCGAGCGAAGACTTGCCCTCCAAGCGGCCAGCCAAGTTCGCAGGCAGGGTGAACTTTTCCAACGTAGCACCGAGCACGAACTCGCCTGGGTGCAGAATGAAAGACTGATCTTCTTCTACCTCCACCAAGGTGGTGAGATCCGGCATTTCCTCTTTAGGGTCGATATGCGTGTACCGCGAGTTATTGAATACGCGGAAATATTTATCCAAGCGCACGTCTACCGAGGAGGGCTGGATAAGCTCGCTGTCGAAGGGCTCGATGCCCAATTCTTCGGCGTCGATGGCGGAACGGATATCACGATCTGAAAGAAGCACGGGCCCAATTCTACTCATGTCGAAGCCCAAGGTGTATAGTAGGCCGGAGCGCACAATTGCGCAGTGCCGACGTAGTTTAATGGTAGAACTGCAGCTTCCCAAGCTGCTAGCGCGGGTTCGATTCCCGTCGTCGGCTCCAATTTTCGGGGGGAATTTTCTTGCTAGTCTGTGGCGCTTAACCACTGGGCAAGTTCTTTTTGCGCCCGCTCCACCCCGCCTGGATAGTGCGCCTCTAGTTCTGCGGCGGCCGGCTTCAAGAATCTCTCCACAAGTTCGGCCATATCACGCTGAGGCACGGTGCCACGGATATCATCCAGCGGGGCACGAAACGTCACTCCAAGATCGGTCCGGAGCTGATATCCGCGCCAATCTTCGCTGTAGACGCGAAGCTCTGCCCCGCGCAGGTTCGATTCAATGACCACGTTGCCAAAGATAAGCGTTGTCAGAGTTCTCTCTTCCATGGCTCCGAGCCTACTAGCCGCAGCGGACGATGGGCTGCGGGTCGTAGACCGTAGTGGTGGTCTCGCGGGAGAGCTCCTTGCCGCCTAGGTCCTTGATGATGCGGGTATCGGACGTCGTAAAGCCTGGCGCACCAGAGGAAGGCGAGCAGTCGCCGCCCGGCACGGACATCGGTTGTGGTTCGGTCTTAGCCCAGCGGCCATTGTTCACAGACTCAACGTCAACGGTCTTGGTGCCCTTCAAACGCACGGTAATTTTGCCGCCCCCGAAGTCGGTCTCAATGCGGACTGGGGTGTTGAAGGTATTGGTGAACTGCAGGTCGATGGCGCCTTCGTAAACGGTGGCTTCGCGGCCGGCGGGATAGCGCGAAATGTAGTACGAGTGCGGGGTGTGGGCGGTATCTTCCATGCCCGCAAAGTAGGCAGCGTTGTACAAGGTGGTGGCGAACTGGGAGATACCACCGCCGACGGCGGAGCCGGAGTGGCCATCAATAATGATGCCGGATTCCACGTAGCCTTGGGCAGTACCGCGCGGGCCGGTGTAGCCGTTGAGGGAGAAGGTCTCGCCTGGGTTGACCACTGCGCCGTTGACCTGCTGGGCTACCAGCTCGATATTCTTGCCGGAAGCAGCCGAGTAGCCCTCGGTGGTGAATTCGCCGACGGTGTCGTTGAAGGTCGCCTTCTTGGCGTCTTCGGTGGTGAATTCGGCTGGGTCTGGTTTATAGGTTGCGTCCCACTCGCGGTCATCGCCGGTAACGCGCTTGTCAAAGTCCTTCATGGTCGGCTCCCAGTCGATGATTTCGCCATTTTCGGACGGGGTAACCTGCTTTTCGTTGCCATTGAAGGAAATCTTGGCATTCACACCGGGCACATCGGCGCCCTCAGAGCGCTCCGCTAGCAGCTCTTGCGCGCGGTTGGCATCTACGGCGAGCTTGAGCTTGCCCTCCTTCTTTTCAATGCTGGTGAATTGGGAAATTTCCGGCTTATTCAAGGTAGCGGTGACATTATTTTTGGCCTTCAAGGTAATGGGATTATCCAGCGCCTTAGCGGCGTCACCGGTGCGCATCGCCTCGATGGCCGCATCGTTGATGGCTGGTTCTACCTCTTCTGGGTCCACGTCCACGCCCTCGGAAGCGAGCCAATTATCCGTGACTGCATTATGCAGGGAGCCGGCATCCACGGTTTGACCAAGCTTCGGGTCGGTGACCTTGAGCTCGCCCTTGTTGAGCTCCAACATGCCATCGACTGGATCGGTGGAAAGATCCTTTTTCACCCGCTCCAAGGCAGGCTGCAGCTGGGTTTCATCCACATTGGTCTCTACCGGGATATCCCGGGTGGACCGGAAGAAGCTATAAAGGCGGGTAAAAGGGTTGAGGGAAGGCTCCTCAATATTGTCCACGGCGCGCTGGTTATCCAAGGCAAGGCCTGATTCGGAGGGGACGAGTTCCGTGTGGAGGTCACCGGAGGTGACGGTCACGGGCTCGGTCTCTACGCCCGCAAGCTCATCTTCGAGCTTCTCCACGGCGGCGGTGCGATCCATGGCGGAGATATCCACGCCGTTGACGGAAACGGCGCGCGGAATCTTATCTTGGTTTGCCGCGACGTCCCAGGCATAAGCAATACCCGCGATCAGGACAAGGCCGACAAATACACCGAGCGCGATGAGCCAGCCTTTAGCACCGTTTTTTCCTTCTGCCTTTTTCACGCCTTAAAGGTTAACGGCTTTAGTGGTATTTTTCCTAGTCCTGTGCAGCCTCGGGTGCAACTTCGGCTGGTGGAACGCTGACATGGCGGGCGGCGTCCGCAAGGCGTTCCAGCGGCAGGCGGCCCTCGTCCACGGCTGCAACAACGGCATCGATCACCGCATTGATATCGCCCTCGGTAGACCACAGGGGCATATCGGCACCGGCATTGAGGGAGGTCACGACGGCGTCGGCAAGCGGGAGCGAATCCGCAATCGCCTTCATGCCGCCGATGTCATCGGTATAGATAGGGCCGTCGTACTGCAGGGTCTCGCGAGCCAAGCCATAAGCCTCCGGCAGCATAGAGGCAGGGGTCTGGCCATCGCCCAAACCGGGCACAGCGAGGTGGCCCATCATCAGCGCGGCATTCGGCGCTTGGGGAAGGGCGGCCTGAAAGGGAATAAACTCGTGGCCTTCTAGCTCTTCAAGCGGCGGGGTGACCGCCTCAGCCAGGTGGGTATCGCCAGAAGCTCGTCCATGGCCCGGGAAGTGCTTGAATACGGCCTTCACCCCAGCGGAATCTAACCCGCGCGCAAAGGCTGCTCCGTATTCGCCCGCTTGGGCTGGGTCGGTGGAAAAGGATCGATCCCCCACAACCTCTAAGCCATTGCCATCGACATCGAGCACCGGCGCAAAGTCCACGTTGATGCCGTGCGCCTTGAGGCTCGTGCCAATCTCGTGAGCCAGCTGTTCCACCTCTTGCGGGGAACGCTCGGCCGCCATTTGTTGCGGTGCGGGATACTCGCCCAAGATCTCCGAGAAACGCTGCACGCGCCCGCCTTCAAAATCGATGGAGACTTCAAAGTCGCGGCCTACTTCTTGGCGCAGGGCATTAATATCGCGGCCCTCTTCCTGTAGCAGGTTGGGATCCGCCCAGCTGGGAATGAAGATTCCGCCCACGCCGGCATCCAGCTTGGCCTTAGCATCGTCATAGTTGGTGACCGGGGGCATTAATACGGAGGCGGCCATGGCGCGGATGTCCTGTTGCGGGGCTGCTTCCTGCGAGGTTTCTTCTTGCGTCTCTTGCATCGCGGCAGGTGAGCTCGATCCGGCTGGGGTGGTGGAGTCCTGACTCTCGGCGTCCTCCTGAGGGGAGGTGGAGCAGGCGCCCAAGGCCGTTACGAGGGCAAGGCTGGCAAGGATGCGCGGAGTTTTCATGCCTTCCAGTGTGCAATATTCCTCGCCTTCTGTCTGAAGCGGTGGGTAGACTAGGCACATGAGTAACGGCGAGACAATGCTAATTGCCTACGATGGCACCGAACGAGCCGGCCGCGCCCTCGAGCACGCGGCCCAGCTGCTGCGGCCCACCACGGTAGAAATCCTCACCGCCTGGGAGCCGGTAGCCCGGCAGACCGCCCGCGCCGTCAGCCGCACCGGAATGCACCAATCCACCATCTCCCCGGACGGCGTCGAGGAGGATCCAGCTTACGAGGAAGCACTGAAGATTTGCCGTCAGGGGATCGAACTAGCGGAAAGCTTGGGCCTTGCCGGCCGCGCCCACCTAGTGGAATCCGCTACCACCATTTCCTCCGCCATCATTGATGCCGCACACGAACTGGACGTGGATGTCATCGTGACCGGTACCCGCGCTTTGACCGGCTTCCGCGCCTGGTGGACCAACTCCACCGCCGACCAGATTGTGCGCAATGCCGGCCTGCCCGTCTTCATCGTGCCGCAGGAAAACGAGGATGACGCGGACGATGATGAGGCAGAATACTTCTAAATAGCTGCTAGTATATTTAGCCATGGCTCTGGAAACCGATTCTTTAAACAAGCGCACCCTTGGCCCCGCCATCGGTAGCGCTGTTGTGGGCATCGCGCTCGGCGTCATCACCATCATCGGCATCGCGCAATTCTCCGGCACCGATACCGTGCCGGAAGGAAATGCGGTTTCTGCTTCCGATGCGGTTTTGGGCGGCCCTGAGTATGGATCCCGCAACTAGGTGTGCGTACCCTCCGCGGGCGGCTCGCCCGCCCCTACCCGCTGGGGATCCTTGCCCTAGCGCTCATCCTCCTCGTGCAGCCATGGGGGTTGACAGCTGCCGATACCAAACATGATTTAGCGGCCAATCCGCTGCACTTTCTCCGCGGGGCGCTTAACGCCTATACGGACACCTTTACCCTGGGCCAGCTGCAAAATCAGGCCTATGGCTACCTCTTTCCCCAGGGGCCATTTTTCGTTTTAACCCAGCCGCTGCCCGATTGGGTAGCCCAGCGCCTGTGGTGGCTGCTGGTTTTAAGCGTCGGTTTTATCGGCTTCCATAAGCTCGCCTGCAAGGTAGGCCTGCGCGGCTGGTGGGTCTGGGTGGCGGCGATGCTCTACGCGCTCTCACCTCGCGCGCTTTCTACCCTGACTGCCATTTCTTCCGAGACTTGGCCGGTCATGCTCGCTCCCTGGGTCATACTGCCTTTCCTCAATGCCAAGCTCACCTGGCGCGATGCCGCCGCAGCCACCATCCCCGTGGCTCTTATGGGCGCGGTCAATGCCACAGCCACCATCGCGGCTTGTACCCCGGCGGCAATAATCCTGCTCTACCGCCGCGCACTCAAACCCGGCGCGGCCTGGCTTCTAGGGTGCCTAGCGGTATCGGCCTGGTGGATCGGCCCGCTTATCGTACTAGGCCGCTATGCCCCGCCGTTTACGGAATTTATCGAATCCGCACGTGTAACCACACGCTGGCTCAACCTGCCAGAAATCCTGCGCGGAACCACAAGCTGGACTCCCTTTGTCGATACCGAGCGCGTTGCCGGCTATGAGCTCGCCACCGAATCCTTCTTCGTGCTGGCCACCATGGGCATAGCGGCTATCGGTATCTATGGACTCACCAAACTGCCGCGCGTGTGGTCCGTCGTGTTGGTAGTGGGCATCGCGGTGCTGGGCTGCCAGGCGGGGTGGTACCTCGATGCGCTCGATGGCCCGCTGGCCGCGCTGCGCAACCTGCATAAATTCGATCCGCTGGTGCGCATCCCGCTGCTTTTGGGCGTCGCGCGCGCCTGCGCGCACCTGCCGCTACCGCGCAGCTTGCGGCCTACCAAGAAGCAGACGGTAGGCGCGCTGACCCTACTCTTGTGCATTGCGGTGGTCTCCCCAGCATGGTCGCAACGCTTGCTGCCGCTGGGGGCGTATAAGGAGGTTCCCTCCTACTGGCACGAGGCCACGGATTTTATCAATACCCACGCCGCCGATACCCGCACCCTTATCTACCCAGAGGCGTCCTTTGCCCGGCAGACCTGGGGGTGGACGCGCGATGAGCCGACCCAGCCGCTGCTCGATGTCCCTTGGGCCGTACGCGATGCCATTCCACTCGTGCCCCCAGAGGCTATCCGTGGGCTCGACGGCGTGATGGCCGCGCTCAAGGAGGACCCGGCCACCGGCGTACGTTCCCTTCAACGCCTCGGCATCGGTGCAGTCATGGTGCGCCACGATCTCTTCACCGGTGAGGACGAGGCCCTAGCTAGTAAATTTGGCGGCGAAGTCCACCGCTTCGGCGAGGTCGATGTCATCTTGCTCAACCACACCGGCATGTCCTTAGGACCCACAGACCCAGTCCGTGTGGCCGGCGGCGGAGAAGCCTTGGCGTTTCTCGACGCCCACTTTGGCCCCACCACCCGCCAGCTCGTCGATCGCGATGCAGATATCGTCACCGATACCCCGACGCTCACGGACCGCAACTACGGCACCCTCGATGGCCCCATCTCCGCGCCCCTGGCTGCGGACGACCCCAGCCACGTGAATAACCGTCTGCGCGATTATCCCTCTGCAGGCCCTCTTACCCGGGTCGAGACCCACGGTGGTTCTGTGGCGGTTTCTTCCTCTGCGGCCGATGCCACGGCCTTTGGCGGTGCCCAACCGCACAAGTCCGCCACGGCCGCAGTGGACGGGGAGAACTCCACCGCCTGGTGGCCCGCGCCGGGCGATGACTCCGGATGGATTGAGCTGCGCGGTCATTTCACCCAACCGCAACTAAAGCTCATGGCTACCAGCGCCACCACTGTAACCGTGCGCTCCGGCAGTGCCGCGGTGGACGTGGATCTCAAGCCTTTCCATGCGCAGGAGGTCCGCGTTCCCGGTGGCGATACCGAGGCCATTCGTGTGGAGTTATCCCACCGCACCGGCATCGCAGAACTTGGTGTGAAGGACCAGCCGGTCGAGCGCGTAGTGACCGTGCCGGATACCTCACCCAATGTGCACCAATTCTTTTTCCAGCAAATGCTGCAGGATACCGGCGTGCTCATCCGCGAGTTCACGGCGCCGCGCCCCATGCGGGTGACGGTGGATTCCACCAAGCCGGTGCTTATCGACGCCCACCGCTACTCCCCCGGCGATTCCCTCACCCTGAGCCCTGGCACGCACCGCGTGCGCACCACTGGGTCATGGGTGAGCCTTCGCGAGGAGGGCTGGAGCCCAGCAGGTGCCTCGGAGCCCACCGGGTACTCGATTAAAGCCGCAGATGAGGAGAGGCTCTTGGTCACTGGTCGCGCCTTTAATAAGGGCCTGCGCGGGTATTTGGACAATGAAGAGCTCACCCCACGCGAGATCGATGCCGCCACCCAAGCTTTTGTCATTCCGGCCGGTCGCTCCGGCGATTTCCGCATGACCTTTAGCGCCCAACCGATCTACCGCGCCACCCTCCTCTTCGGCGGTGCCTTGGGATTGCTCACCCTCGGCCTGTGCCTCCTAGCGGCCGCGCGCCGCCCGTCCCAGCCCGCCTGGCGCGCACCGCGCGGGGGCGCTACCTCGGCCGCCGTGGCACTTATTGCACTGGCCCTTACCGGCTGGCAGGCCGCAGTGGCGGCCGTGGCCGCCTGGTTGGTAGTGCGCTGGACCACCATCCCGCGTGCCTACCTCGCCTCCGGTGTAGTTGCTGCGGCCGGGGCCATCCTCGCCCGCGCGCCATGGACCTCGGGCTCCTATGCTGGCGATTCGCCTCTGCTTAGCTGCTTGTGTGCCGCGGGCGTGGCCTGTCTTTTCGTCGCCGACCGAGGAGAAGATCCCGGCCGGGACGCTCGATGAGCGTATAGCTAGCGGCCGAAACCACCACGGTACCCACCACCGTAACGGCCAGAATGACCCAAAAGTCCAAGGGCTTCCCGCTAAAGAGCGGCACCCCGGTAAGGGGAAAGGCCACTCCCAAGATGGCCACATGCCATAAGAAAATGGAATAGGACCATGTACCCAGTGCCTGCATGAGTGGGCTGGTCAACCAGGACTCCTTCTGCGGGGCGAGTGCCACCGGCACCACCACGAATGCGGCAAAGACCGCTCCCGCCACGATACGGCGGGAAAATTCGCCCGGTTCTGGATGCACTAGGTCCTGCGGCCCAAACCACTCACGGCTAGCAATCCACAGCACCACAGCCGCCGCGAGCCACCACGCCCAGCGCGGCCGTAGCACGCGCTGCATGCGCCGGCTAATGCCGGCTTCTTCGTATTCGGCAGCCAGTATTCCCACGGCAAACCACGAGGCATACGCCGGCGGCCAGATCTGCGAGTTAACCTGGTCCTTGGCGTAATCAGCTACAAAGGGCACGAATCCCCACGCCCAGCTGAGTACTCCTGCCAAGGCAATGGCGGCAATGCGCCAGCGCCGCGGCAGCGTTTCAAGCAGCCACACCAGCACAGGCAATAAGAGATAAAAGAAGAATTCCACGCACAGCGACCACAGGTGGGTAAGACCTGGGGCTAATCCATCCACCACATAAATCTGCGTGGAAGTAAGGTTGCTCAGCAGTTGGGTGAGGGTGAGTGAGTGGGCTTCGGGAAGCAGGAGCATCACCGCCACCACGCAGGCATAATAGGTAGGTAAAAGGCGCGCCACACGTGAGCGCGCGTAGCCGGCTAAGGTGTGCAAGCCGCGGCGGCGCCACAAGAGGAACGCGCTGAGCGCAAAGAAGACGGCGACAAAAAAGTCGAAGCGCCCGGCAAACCCCCACCCGGTTCCGGTTTGAAAAGACACGTGGGTGACAATGATTCCAAGAGAGGCGACCGCGCGTAGACCGTCTAGCTCCGGCAGATGCTGGGGTACGCTTTTCACAGATGCCTGCGGCTGCACGCTTGCTCCTAACCCCGGATCGACCTGAAACTGATTGGACATATTACTGCAATGAAACGCTACCTTTGGCCACGCTCGCCACTGGCGTGGGTTGTCATTGCCGCCGTCATTTTCTTGGTGCTGGGCACTGTGGTGCCGCCGCTGTATAACAATCAGACTCGGCCGCTCGCCTTCGACCAAAACATCGACACTGTCACTGCACCGTCCGCCGGCGTGTGGATGGAAACACCCGCCTTCATCACCAACGCCAAGGCAACAGGCGATAGTAACGACCCGCAGTGCCAAGAAAAGCAAGCCCCGATATGGTGCTACCTGCACCATGACCTGCTTACTATCGAGCGCAATACCGCCACCTCTGAGGTGGAGGAAGATGATGCGCTCGCTAATTCCGATTCGCTCTCTCGCCTGCTCGTCGGCGATACTCCCCTCGCCCAAATCACCGAGCATTCCGTTTTGAACCGCGAATCCACCTACCCTGTAGCCGCCCCAAAGGATAAATGGCAACTTATCCTACCGGCACTCGATATCGGCATGGCCCGTACTGATTTCGAACGCGATGGAATCAACTACTTCTTCCCCTCCGGTACTGAGCAGCGCTCTTACCCCTTTTTCGACCTCGCGACGCAATTCTCCACACCGGTGGACTTCACCACGACGGAAACGCTCGATGGTATCCCCACCTATTCTTTCCACCACGACATCCAGCCCACTTCCTTGGCTGATATGCGCAAAAACATCACCACCGAGGTCGATACCGGAAACGGCAATAAGCAACTAGCAGCTAAGGACTTCCGCATCTCTGGGCCGGCGAAGCGGTTCTACGACGAAGATTCGCGCGAGCTCCTCGGCTTGGATCCCGATGACCGGGTCACAGTGGAGCCTTTCTACACCATCGGCCGCGATATCTCCGTAGAACCCACTACCGGGACCATGGTGGATCTGCGCGAGAACATCAAAATCTTCTTTGCGGCGGACGAAAAGCAGGCCGGCACCATGGTGGCGAATAACGATACTGAGGATCGCTCCATCTTCGCCGCCGATATGCGCTGGTCCGATGAGACCCGCGAGGAGCGCCTCGATGAGGTGCGCCCGGTCATCCGGACCATTCGTGCCTTGATGGTGGTCGGCTGGGCAGGCAAGGCCATCGGCGTAGGCCTTTTGCTCTGTGCCGCCTATATGTACATGCGCCGCCATCGTGAAGGCTAGGCGTCTTTTACTCTTCGCCTGGGGCACTGCCCTCGTGGCCGCGGTGTGCTGGCCCTTCGCCCTGCCCGGCGAGTTCTTATGGCGCGATATGGCGCTAGTGAACCATCCGGCGCTTTCTCCCTCTGCCTTTGGCGGAGGAAGCTTACCCGCCCGCAACGCGCCACAGGACGGCTTCCTCGCGTTAGTAGGTGGCGCGTGGGCGGCCCGGGTGCTGATTTTTGCCGCTGCTGCGTCCTCCGCGCTCACCGCGGCGCGCTGGGCGCGCTCCACTGCTGCCGCGGTGAGCGCGATGGCGGTGGCGGTGGCCAATCCTTTCGTCATCGAACGACTCCTCCAAGGACAGTGGTCACTTGCTGTGGCCGCGTGGCTGCTCCCGGTCATCGCGTGGGCAGGAAAGCGACACAGCTTTGTGGCCTGGCTGGCCATGTGGGGTGCTTCGCTCACCCCTACTGGCGGGCTTTTTGCTCTAGTGACCGCGGCGGTGAGCTGCCGCAAGCGGGTGGCGCTCGGCGGTGTGGTTCTGTGCTTGCCGTGGGCCATTCCAGGCATGTTCTATCCCGCTGCGCCCGGCGATACAGCTGCAGCGGTGGCCGCGTTTGCCCCGCGAGCCGAAGAGCACGTCGGAACTGGCGGCGCGCTTCTGCGCTTAGGCGGCATCTGGAATGCAGAGGCAGCCATCGGGTTCGCGGTATACGGTGTCATTGTGGCAATCATCGCCCTGCTCGGGGCGTGGCGGGTTCCCGCTCGGCTGAGCCTACTGGCAGCTATTGGTCTTGGCGGGGCGGTGTTTTTCTGGCTGGTTCCGGGCGCGTTGGTGTGGTCCATCGATCACGTGCCAGGGGCGGCGCTACTGCGCGATAGCGGAAAGCTAACCATGTTGGCATTGCCGCTGTACGTAGCCTCGCTGGGTGCGCTGCCGAACCTGCCGGCGACACTAGCCACCGTGGCCGCAGCCGTGCAGCTGCTTCCGGTTCCGGGGCGGCTGGCAGTACTCACACCGCGGGATACGGGAGTAGATATGCAGCTGGTACGCGATATTGACGGCCGCGTGGCCTTCTTTCCGGAACGCGCCAACCTCGTGGAGGTGCCTGGCGGTGTGGCCGTAGATCCCTATTCCAAGGCGGTCGCCATGGTCGAATCGGGAGAATTGAGTGTGGACGGGGCCGTGGTGGATCAAGCCTCGCCGCAGTACCGGGCGGCGCTGCGTGCATGGGAAGGGCGCGATATGAACCGCTTGGAGCAGATAGGCGTCGGTGTGGTCGTGGTCGACGGCGCCATAGTCGCGGAAACGGATGCGCCACGGCCGCAGGTTCCGTGGGCGCTTACTGCGTTGTGGATGGTTTGTCCGCTACTAGCCTTTGCAGCAATTCCGCGAATTGCTCGCCGGTCTTCTCCCACGAGAAGCTAGCGGCAAAGTCGCGCGCGTTGGAGCCGAGGGTACGGCGTAAGGGGGCATCGGCAAGCAGCTGCTTGGTGGCCGCGACGAAGTCTTCCTCGCGCTCTACTAGGATGCCAGTCTCACCATTGATGACGCTGTCACGCAGGCCAAATGTATAGCCGACGGAGGGCACCCCATGTTGGGCGGCCTCCATCACTGCCAAGCCCCATCCCTCTTTTCGGGAGGGCATGAGCAGCGCGTCGGCACGGGCAAGCAGGGCATGCTTATAATCCTCGGTCACCTGACCGCGAAAGCGCACGCGATCGCTGACTCCATGCTCCTCGGCATAGGCACGCAGATTAGCCTCCCACCAGCCAGAGCCAATGACATCCAGAACCGCGCCCGGCGTCTGCGCCACCGTATCCATGGCGTGCTCAATCTGCTTATGCGGCACCAGGCGCGAGAGCGTTACCAAATGTATCTCAGCCTCTCGCTCCAAGGAAGGCACATGATCCGGAACCGGGTCCAGACCATTGGCAATAATGTGCGCACCCTTAATTCCCAGCGCCTCCAAATCCTCGCGGGAGGCCTCGGAAACGGTGACATAAGGAGCGCCGCGATACACTCGCGGAGCCACCCGGGACTCAAGGAACCAACCAAGCCGACCTAGGAGGGGGCCTGCCACCGGCCACTGCTCGCGATGACAATGGTGGGTAAGCAGCACCGTCGGTGCTCCCGATACCAGGCGGGCGAAGAAAGGAATGCCGTTTTGGGTATCGATGACCGCATCCACGCCGCGCAGATCACCCAGTCCCACACGGCCGGCCAGCATCGCCGCCCACGCGCGTGGATACACACCGAACTTGGCGCCACCACGGCTATAGCGCACGCCGTCGCGCACCTCCCGGCGCGCGGCATTCATGTGCTTGGAGGTGCGAAAGACCACCTCGTGGCCCTGCGCCGCGAGGTATTCGCCCACGCGCTCCAAGTAGCGCTCCGAGCCGCCTCCTTGCGGGTGGGTGGAATCGCGCCAGCATAGTAAAAGAATCTTCATTATGAGGTATTAGCCTAGTGGGTTATGAGACATACCCGCGAGATGGCCACACTGGGCCGCTCCTTTCAGCTGCTGCGCTCCTTCCGCTTTGAACAGACGCGACCGGAGATTTTCTACGGCGGATTAGCCGAGGATACGGCTGCGCTAGTAGATAACCTCGGCCGCGACCTGGGCGTGCCGCTTCCCGGGGCGAGGGTGCTCGATGTGGGCGGCGGACCGGGCTATTTTGCGGATGCTTTTGCCCGGCGCGGCGCCCGCTACGTGGGATTAGAGCCAGATGCCGGCGAAATGTCTGCGGCTGACATCCACTTGAGCAACTCAGTGCGCGGGGACGGCACCAACCTACCTTTTGCCGATAGCTCCTTTGACGTGGTCTATTCCTCCAACGTGGCCGAGCACATCCCCAACCCTTGGGATATGGGTGAAGAAATTCTGCGCGTAACCCGTCCCGGCGGACTGACCATCCTGAGCTACACGGTATGGCTCGGCCCCTTTGGCGGCCACGAGACCGGCCTGTGGGAGCACTACATAGGCGGCGAGTTTGCCCGCGATCGCTATACCCGCCGCCACGGCCATCCGCCCAAGAATGTCTTTGGCACTTCGCTTTTCGACGTCCCCTGTTCCGCCGGCCTCCACTGGGCACAGCGCACCGGCGCACTCAAACTCGCTTTCCCCCGCTACCACCCCAGCTGGGCTTGGTGGCTAACCCGCGTGCCAGGTGTGCGGGAATTCGCGGTTTCTAACTTGACGCTAGTCCTGCAAAAATAGCACCCAGCAACAGTGCTGTCGCTGGGTGCTATTGAACTTAGAGCTTAAGAGGCGTTCTCTACGCGCTCCTTCAGGGCATGGAACTGGTCCCATACCTCGGATGGCACGCGGGAGCCTAGGAAGTTGAGGTAGCTGGCGTTATCCTGCATATCTCCTTCCCAGTCCTTCGGGTTGACGGCGAGAGCAGCGCGAACATCCTCGATATCAAAGTCGATACCCTCAAGGTCAATGTCCTCGGCGCGGGCAGTGTGTCCCACGACAGTCTCCTCAGCCTCAACATTGCCTTCGATGCGATCAATGATCCACTTGAGCACTCGAGAGTTCTCGCCGAAGCCCGGCCACAGGAAGCGGCCATCTTCGCCGCGGCGGAACCAGTTAACCAAGAAGATGGCCGGCATACGGTCGCCGCCCTTTTCACCCATGTCAATCCAGTGCTGCAGGTAGTCGCCGGCGTTGTAACCAATGAACGGCAGCATAGCCATCGGGTCGTGGCGCAGGGTACCAACGCTACCCTCTGCTGCGGCGGTCTGGCCCGAAGCCAGCAGGGCGCCGATCATGGTGCCGTGGTTCCAATCAAAGGCCTGGGTAACTAGTGGAACGGTGGTCTTGCGGCGACCACCGAAGAGGATGGCATCGATCTTTACACCCTGCCAGTCGTCGTACTCTGGAGCGGCGCTCGGGCACTGGGAAATCGGTACACAGTAGCGAGAGTTAGGGTGTGCAGCCTTGGTAGACGAGGATGGAGTCCAGTCTTCACCGGTCCAGTCGATGAGGTGCTCTGGCGCCTCCTTGGACATCTCTTCCCACCAGACATCGCCGTCGTCAGTAAGTGCAACGTTAGTGAAAATGGCGTTACCCGGCTCGATGGTCTTCATGGCAATCGGGTTGGAATCGTAGTTGGTGCCAGGAGCCACGCCGAAGAATCCGTTTTCCGGGTTCACAGCGTAGAGACCGTCCTCGCGCAGATGCAGCCAGGCAATGTCATCACCGACGACCTCAGCCTTCCAGCCCGGAATAGTCGGGGTAATCATGGCCAGGTTAGTCTTACCGCATGCCGATGGGAAGGCAGCAGCGACGTGGTACTTCTTACCCTCCGGGCTGGTGAGCTTCAGGATGAGCATGTGCTCGGCCATCCAGCCTTCTTCCTTAGCCATAACGGAAGCGATGCGCAGCGCGTAGCACTTCTTAGCCAGGATGGCGTTGCCACCGTAGCCAGAACCGTAGGACCAGATTTCCTTGGTCTCTGGGAACTGGGTGATGTACTTGGTGTCGTTGCATGGCCAAGCGACGTCTTCCTGTCCCGGCTCTAGCGGGGCGCCCACGGAGTGGAGGGCGTGGACAAAATCGCCATCGGTACCAATCTTTTCCAGGGCCTCCGCGCCCATGCGGGTCATGATGCGCATGGAGAGCACAACATAGGCGGAGTCAGTGAGCTGCACGCCCAACTTCGGCTCCGGATCGCTAATAGGGCCCATGCAGAAGGGAACCACGTACATGGTGCGCCCCTTCATAGAGCCACGGAAAGCTTCCGTCATCTCTTCCTTCATTGCCGCAGGCGGAGCCCAGTTATTGGTAGGGCCGGCGCCGTCTTCATTCTCGGTGCAGATGAAGGTGCGGGATTCCACACGTGCGACGTCGGAAGGATTGGAGCGAGCCAAGTAGGAGTTAGGGCGCTTTTCCTCGTTCAACTTAATAAGCGTGCCCTTTTCCACCAGCTCTGCAGCCAAACGGTCAGCCTCGTCCTGGGAGCCGTCGACAAAGACCACCTGGTCCGGCTGAAAAAGCTCAACGTTCTCACTGATCCAGCCGATAAGCTTTTCGTTTTTAGTCGGCAGCTCTCCGACGAGCCCGGGGATAGTGGTGGTCATTAGTAATTCTCCTGAGGGTGGTGTGAAAATTGGGGCAATACACCCCAACTGTGCCTTCCACCTCAAGATTAACGTGCTCGCCAGAATAATTTGCGCAGATTTTGTCACACCGGTTATATCCACCACGTTAACCAGAACTTCACCAAGCGTAACTAAAGTTAATGTGGTAAAAATCGCCCTTTTAAATCCCCCTTTATGGGGGTTTATTACCCTCCCACGCGACACTTAAGACGATCATCCTCCACCCCCGACTAGGTCACTGGTTATATCCGGACTGACATCACCGCACACACCCCTCGGCGCGGCGTATTGCTTGGCGAGGCTAAGCAGGGAAAAATAGGCCGCAATGAATAGCACAGATAACTCTCAAAACACCCCTGCTGGAGAAATGCCTCCAGGGCGCCCACCACAGACTGACTTCAATGCCGTCTTCCACAACGAGCTCGATTACCCGCGCCTAGGCAACGTCACCTTCCGCCGCGGCACGCTCACCGATAACCAGCATGAGCTTTTTGAAAAGCGCTGGCCAGAGCTCGGACGTGTGCTGGAAGACGAGGTTATTGACCTCGAGGCCTGGTTTGGCCGCAGCGGCGCCAAGACCATCGTAGAAATCGGCTCCGGTACCGGCACTTCCACCGCCGCCATGGCGCCGAAAGAGGCCGATACCAATATCATCGCCGTTGAGCTCTACAAGCCGGGCCTAGCCAAGCTCTTGGGCCAAATTGAGCGCGAAGGCATCGACAATATCCGCATGATCCGCGGCGATGGCATCGAGGTCATGATGCGCATGTTTGAGCCAGAGTCCCTCGATGGTATCCGCGTCTTCTTCCCAGATCCGTGGCCAAAGGCGCGCCATCACAAGCGCCGCATCATCCAGTCGGGCACCCTCAATCTTTTTGCCTCCCGGTTAAAGAAGGGCGGCGTGCTGCACGTGGCTACTGACCACGCCGGATACGCCGAGTGGATCGATGAACTAGTTGAAGTAGAACCAAGCCTGGATTACAAGGGCTGGCCATGGCCGGAGTGCCCCCAGCTGGTGGACCGACAGGTCATTACCAAGTTTGAAGGCAAGGGCCTAGATAAAGAGCACGTGATCACGGAGTACCTCTGGGAGAAGAAATAGATGAGCACCTACCTACTTGTCTGGGATGCCCCCAATATGGACATGGGCCTGGGCTCCCTGCTCGGCGGCCGCCCGACCGCCGCACACCGCCCGCGCTTCGATGCCATCGGCCGCTGGCTGGTGCACCTTGCCCAGGACGTTGATGCGGAACCGCGCGCCGACGTCTTTACTAATGTGACCCCCAGCGGCGCAGATGTCATTCGCCCATGGGTAGAAGCCATCCGCAACGTGGGCTTCGGTGTTTTTGCCAAACCCAAAATCCACGAAGACGATGACGTGGATCCAGATATGCTCGACCACATTGACAGCCTTCGAGAGGACCTAGCCGGCGTCATCGTTGCCTCTGCCGATGGCCAGAATTTCCAAGAGCCGTTGGAAGAGCTCATTGCTGAGGGCCTTCCGGTAACGGTCCTGGGCTTCCACGAGCATGCCGCATGGGCGGTCGGCCATGCTGATATCAGTTTCGTGGATCTGGAAGATATCGAGGGCGTATTCCGCGAACCGCTACCGCGCGTGAACCTGGATAACCTGCCCGAGGGCGGTGCATGGCTGCAGCCATTCCGTCCCTTGGCTGCGCTGCTTAATAACCGCTAGGAGGCTGCCCCAATGTTTGAAAAGTGGGGACGTTTTTCCTATGCGCACCGCCGGCTCATCCCCGCCGTCATCGTCGCTGCCATCCTCGCTCTATTCATCGGTTTTGGCTTGCAGCTCGAAGACCGCATGAGCCAGGAGGGCTGGGAGGATCCCAATGCGGCCTCGACAAGCGCGGCCCAAATCGAGCAGGAAACATTCGGCCGCGATAACTCCGGCGATGTTATCCTGCTCTTCCACTCCCCCGATGAGAATTTCGACGCCGCCAAGCAGCACTTGGCGCAGCTGAAAGCGGAGTATCCGGACCAGATTGACTCGGTAACCAGTTACTTCGACACGAAGAATCCAAACCTGGTCAATGACGATCACTCCCTAGCTTTCGCCGCCATCGGTCTCAAAGGCGATGACGAGCAGACGCTGAAGGATTTCCGCACCATCGAGGACGCGCTGACGGATACCTCCGCCCCAGTGGAGATCGCGGGAGCTACCGCAGTTGCAGATGCGCTGGATGAGGGAATGTCCCATGACATCTCCCGCGCCGAAAAGGCTGCGCTGCCACTGGTAGGCATCCTCCTACTGGTGGTCTTTGGTTCCGTCGTTGCGGCCTGCATGCCGCTTGTAGTCGGTGGTCTCTCCATCCTGGGCTCGCTGGGGATCCTGTCCATCCTGGCTGGTTTCTCGCAGGTAAATGTCTTTGCCCAAGCCGTTGTCACGCTGCTGGGCCTCGGCCTTGCCATCGATTATGGCCTCTTTATGGTCTCGCGCTTCCGCGAAGAGTTGGATAAGGGCCGCTCCACCGAGGAAGCCGTGGCCACCACCACTGCAACGGCCGGCCAAACCGTGGTTTTCTCTGCGGCTATGGTTGCCGTTGCGCTTTCCGGCCTTTTCCTCTTCCCCCAGGCCTTCCTCAAGTCTGTGGCCTATGGTTCCATCTCCGCCGTGGGGCTAGCAGCACTACTTTCGGTCACCGTGCTGCCCTCCATTTTTGGCATGCTCGGCCCCAAGATCGATACCTGGTCGGTACGCCGCACCTCTCGGACGGCGCGCACGATTCAAGACACCTGGTGGTACAAGCTGCCGCGCTGGGCGATGCGCCATGCCCGCGGGCTAACCATCGCCGTGTGTGGCCTGCTCATCGCATTGACCCTGCCTATCATGAGCATCACCTTCGGCGGCATCAACGAGTCCTACCTGCCACCGGACCAGGACACCCGCGTGGCACAGGATAAATTCAACGAGGAATTCCCCGCCTTCCGCACGGAGCCAGTCAAACTCGTTGTGGAGAATGCATCGAACCAGCAGCTTGTCGACGTCGTCATGCAAGTCCGTGGCCTCGATGGCCTCACCGAGCCCATGGCGCCGACGACGGCAACCAAGGAGGGAACCACCGTCCTTTCCGCCGGTATCGAGGACCGCGATGATTATGCGAAAATCGTGCACGAGCTGGAAAAGGTCAAAGCTCCCGAAGGCGTAAACCTCTATGTGGGCGGCACGCCTGCCATGGAAGTGGAATCCCTTGATGCGCTGTTCCACAAGCTGCCCTGGATGGCACTCTACGTGGTGCTGGCCACGTTCCTGCTCATGGCGCTGGTATTCGGTTCCTTCGTGCTGCCACTCAAGGCCATCGTGATGACGCTTTTGACCTTGGGGGCTACGCTGGGCATCTTGACCCTGATGTTCGTTACTGGCCTTGGCTCGAGCGCTCTCAACTTCACCCCTGGCCCCCTCATGAGCCCCATCTTGGTGCTTATCATCGCCATTGTTTACGGCCTGTCCACCGACTATGAGGTCTTCTTGGTTTCCCGCATGGTGGAGGCGCGACGGCGTGGCGCTTCGACCGACGAGGCCATCGCGGCCGGTACCGCGCATACGGGCGGCATTATTACCGCGGCGGCGCTCATTATGATCGTGGTCTCTGGCGCGTTCGGCTTCTCCGATATCGTGATGATGAAATACATCGCTTATGGCATGATTTTTGCCCTGCTTATCGACGCCACCATTGTCCGCATGCTCCTCGTTCCCGCCGTCATGCACCTGCTGCGCGAAGATAACTGGTGGGCACCTAGCTGGCTGCGCCACGCCACCACCGTTTTGACCGGCGGCGCAAGACACCGCAGCAAAACTATTCCCTTCTCTGAGCTCAAACAACGCCTCGAAGGAGATAAATAAGTGAAAAACTGGCTGCGGCTTATCGCCTCGCTCATCGTCCTGCTTATCCTGATTTATGTCTTCCGCGATGAGTTGGACTTCCTGCGCGAAGGCTTCTCGCGGCTGTCTCATTCCGCCCCTGCCGCGGTAGCATTGGTAGTCGTCGCCTCTATTCTGGCGGTCCTTGCCATGGGTGAAGTCATGCGCCTGCTCATTCGCGCCGGCGGCGTACATGTGCCAGCCTCGGAGACGTCCGCCCTTACGCTGGCGGCTAATGCTTGGTCCACCACGCTTCCAGCGGGCCCGGCCTTTTCCGCCATCCTCACCTTCTACGTGCAACGCACGTGGGGTGCTTCCGTCATGCTCTGTGGTTGGTTCTTCGTGCTGTCTTCGGCCATTTCCACCATGTGGCTCGTACTCATCGGCTTAGGCGGCGTGCTCTTCCTCAATGCCGATATGGCGCTGTGGTCCCTCATTGGCACCCTGGTTCTCATGCTGGCGCTTTCCGGCGGCCTTTTTTGGCTAACCAATCACCCTGATACCATCATCCGCTGGCTCAACCGCCAGAAGCTCATTAAAGGCTCCAAGCGCGAAGCCCTCGTGGACCAGGTCAAAAATCTGGAAGAGGTTCACCTCAACCGCCGCCAATTCGCCTGGGTTTCCTTTTATTCCCTGGCCAACCGCCTCATCGATATGGTCTCGCTGTGGGGCTGTGTGTGGGCCGTGACCGGCCACCTACCTGCCCTGCACGCGGGTGAGGACACAACGACGATGGCCGGCGTAGGACTGGCGTATCTTACAGCCAAGCTGGCCGGCTCTGCCCAGGTCACGCCCGCTGGCCTCGGCACGGTCGAGGCCGCCATCATTGCCACCCTGGTTGCCACCGGTATGACCGCGGTGGATGCAACCGGGGCGGCAATTATCTACCGCCTGATTTCCTTTGCCCTCATCACAATCATTGGCTGGGTAATCTACTTCTGGCACTATGCTCGCAAGGGCATTACCTACGCCGCCTTGAATCGAAAGGAAAATGCATGAGAATCGCCCCCGTCATCGATATCATCGCCCTGATGCTCTTTGCTGTGGCCGCCCGCCTCGCCCACGGCGGACTAAGTTTTTCCACCTGGGTTGATGCCTTTTGGCCATGGGCCATCGGCGCGCTCATCGGCTGGGCTATCATCCTGGCCGCCAAGGTGCAGGGCAAGTGGAAAGAAGGCGGCGTTGTCTGGTTGAGCACCGTCGTGGGTGGCATGGCCCTGTGGATGTTGGTGAATGGCCGGCTACCACACTGGAGCTTCCTCATCGTGGCAACCGCTATGTCCGCGCTATTCTTCTTTGGCTGGCGGCTTTTCGCCCGCAAATAAAAATAAGGAGGGTAAAACCCTCCTCATTTTTGCTCGGTTTACTTGAAGCTTACCGGTACGCCTGCATGGTTGAGCATATCGACAACGAAACCAATGATCTCGCTAATGATGTCTACAGCGCTAGATAGAATCATAAATAACTCCTTGCCTAGGATTGGGACTTTATATTCCTATCGCTAATCCAAGCACACGACGTTACATTGGGGCAATGGTGTGCTTCTTCGGCAGATCGTTTTCCTGCTTCGTTGCCAGCTGCCGCAGCGCTTGGCGGAGAGCCAACCGGGATTGATTCGGCTGAATCATAGCGTCTAGGTAACCGCGCTCGGCGGCGACATAGGGAGCGGTCATGGTCTCATCGTAGAAGTCCATGAACATCTTTTTGGTCATCTCGCGCTGCTCAGGGGTCTCGGCGGCGTCTAATTGCTTACCGGCGATCATCACCACGGCGGCGGCCGCACCCATGACGGCGATCTGCGCGGTCGGCCACGCCAAGTTAATATCACCGGTCAGGTTCTTCGAACCCATCACGGCATAAGCACCGCCATAGGCCTTGCGCACGATGAGCGAGACCTTCGGCACGGTGGCTTCTACCACGGCGAAAGCAAACTTGGCGCCGCGGTGAATAAGGCCCACCTTTTCCTGCTCTACGCCTGGTAGGTAGCCCGGGGTATCCACCACGAAAACCAGCGGGATATTGTAGGCATCGCAAATGCGGATAAAACGCGCGCCCTTATCGGCGGCATCAGCATCGATGCAGCCTGCCAGGTGCATGGGATTATTGGCTACAAATCCCACCGTCTTGCCATCAATGCGCCCGAAGGCGGTGATCATATTGGGCGCAAAATTCTCCTGAATTTCAATGATGTCCTCGTCATCGCCCAGCTGGGTCAACAGGTCCAGCATGTCGTAGCCGGCATTAGTGTCATCCGGCATGAAGGAGTTGAGGTCTTCGTCCTCGGCCACGTCGGCATCGGAAGGCGCGGCGAATTCTGGGGCCTCATCAAAGCAGGTTAGCGGCAGGTGGTCCAAGAGATCGCGCACCATGTCAAAAGCGTCTTCCTCAGAAGGAACTACGGCCGAAACATTGCCGTTGAGCTCCTGCTGGCGAGCGCCACCCAGCTCGGCAGAGGTAACGTCCTCACCGGTGACCTCACGAATAACGTTTGGGCCCGTGACATACATTTCCGCTTCCTGGTCCACGGCAATGACAAAGTCCGTGGTCACAGGGGCATAAACTGCGCCACCGGCAGATTTACCCATCATGATGGAAATCTGCGGACTGCGGCCAGACAGCGGCAGCTGGCGGCGGGCAATCTCGGAATACATGGCCAGCGAGGTCACCGCATCCTGGATACGGGCGCCGCCGGAATCCTGAATACCGATTACGGGGCAGCCAATCTTGATTGCCATGTCCATGACCTCGGTAACTTTCTTGCCAAAGGTCACACCGACAGAGCCGCCGTAGACGGTCTTATCGTGAGCGTAGATGCACACGGGGCGGCCGGAGATGCGGCCATAACCGGTGACCACGCCATCGGAGTAGATAGCATCCGGGTCGCCAGGGGTTTTGCCCAAGGAACCCGTTTCGACGAAGGACCCCTCATCCAGCAATTCATTGATGCGTTGACGAGGCGTGGTACGCCCAGCCTCGTCGCGGCGCTTGCGGGAGCGCTCACTGCCTGGGTCCTGCGCCTTGTCTAGGCGCTCGCGCAGGTCAGCGAGTTTCTCAGCGGTTGTCTGCTTGGCCGCCACGTATCTTCTCCTCGATCCATTCGTCCATATGCTTGCCTACGATGCCGATGGCCGGCTCGTCCGGCACTGCAAGGTGATCGCCTTGCAGCTGCACAATTTCTAGATCCTTAACGATAACTCCCCAACCGCCGTCGGGGTCAATCTCAGCGTAGCGCGGCTCCAGCTCGATCGCACCGTCGTGCATGCGCTCGGAGCGGAAAAGCAGAACCGGCACGGAAACATCGGCCCAGCGATGGAAGTCAATCTTGGCCAAGATCTGGTTGTCCACGAAGGAAGCACGCTGGTGCTCCAGAACGCCGGCGGAAAGGCCGTGCTCGGAGGCGTCGGTAGTAGCGAGGAACTCTGCCAGCATTGTCATGAGCGCATCCTCGCCCATGGTCTCGAGCATCTCGTACGGCGGCTCAAAGTCCAATCCGTAGGTCTTCTTGGCAAAGGCCGCGTAGCGCTCCCAGCGGGCTCGGGTTTCCTCCGGGGTATCCGGGGCCGGGTGGGACGGCTGGGTGGTATCCAGCAGCGCAATAAACGCCACCTCCACCGAGTCCTGGGTGCGCTTTTGCAATTGGTAGGCCACCTCGTAGGCCAGCGCGCCACCGAAGGACCAACCACCGAGCACGACCTTGCGGCCACGAGCGTAGTGCAGGATGTCCTCGACATAGACCTTGGCTCGCTCCTCTAGCGAACCCTCGATGCGCTCGACTCCGTAGACAGCCACATCCTCGGGCAGGCGGCGGGTTAGCGGCTGGTAGACCACCGTGGTGCCACCGGCTGGGTGGAACATAAATACGGCGGGGCCGTCGGCTTCGCGCAGCACGCGGATATTGCCTTCTACCTCGGTCTCTAGTCCTTCACGGACCAAGTCAGCCAGGCTTTCCAAGGACTCAGCCTCATGGACCTGCTGGGCAGTGACTTCGATGCCTGCGCGTTCGGTGAGGCGCTCGGCAATCTGGGTCGCTACCTCTTCGCTTAACTCTGGCAGCGCAGAGGTAACACCCGCTGCGGCCTTGCCAGTAAAGGTAGCCCAGGTGCCAAAGACCATGCGCTCGGAGGCATCGCGCGGGGCAACGCCCACGCCCTGGCCAGGCTCGTCTTCTTCTGGCGCCGGCGTGTCTTCAGTAGCGATCTCACTGGTATCCACACTGCCGCCAGCTACGGCCTCTTCCACCATGGCGATGACGTCTGCCAGGGAGGCGTCACGCAGCGCCTGCACCTGCAGCGGCGGAATCTGGAAGTCATTTTCCACGCGATTCTTAATGCGCATACCCATCAGGGAATCCAGGCCCAGGTCAATGAGCGGCAGCTCTCGGGGCAGGTCAGAGACGTCATAGCCCATGGACTCAGAAACGATGAGCGCGAGGCGGTCCTCTACGGTTTCCTCCGTGGGGTCCCAGCGCACGGCGTCGACTTCTTCCGTCGCTGCAGGCGCGCTTTCGGGCACATCAGCCACGCCGGGGATTGGCGCCACACCCAAGTCCAAAGCGGAGGCAAAACCTTCCGCCAAGAGCTCAGTCTGCATACCACGAACAGCGTAGACAGCCACGGACATGCCGCCGATGGACTGGCTTACCACCGTAGTAACCTCGCCACGCGGCGGCAGGTCAGCGTGCTCTTCGGTGGCAATGATGCGTGCTCCAGGCTTGACGGCCTCGGCCGCAGCCTCCACGATGGCCAGCGCAGACGGCGCCTGGTCTGCATTGGTGGAGAAGGCAACCTTGCCCTCTGGCAAGTTAACGCGTGCGCCCGGCAGGCCGGATACGCCAGCCGAAGGACGCGCATTGGTCCAGAAACGCTGGCGGTTGAACTGGGTATAAGGCGCCTCTACGCGCGCGCCAGAACCAAAGACCGCGCCAAAATCCACCGGCATGCCAGTGACATAGAGCTTGCTGAGCAAGTCTAGGAGTGACTCGGTGGGATCTACCTTGCGCTTCAACGCATACAGCAGCTGCGCATCGGCCTTGCCCACGGCAAAGGCGGTGGACATTAGCCCCATGAGTGCAACCGGGTTTGGCGAGATTTCTACCAGCTGAGTGTGGCCGGCAGCGAAAGCCGCCTCGGTGGCATCCTGCAGGTAGACCGAGTGGCGGGTCATGCGCAGCCAGTAATCCTCATCGTGCACGGTGGTCCCAGGACGATAGACCTTGCCCTTATCCACGGAGGAAAACAGCGGAGTGTGCAGCGGCTTGGCTTCCATGCCGGCAATGGCTGCATGCAGCTCGCCCAGGATAGGATCCACAGCCGAGGTATGCCCGGCCGCCTTCACATTGAGGGCGCGGGCGAATTTGCCTTCGCCATCGAGCTTTTCCACCAGGTCCAGCACCTCTTGGCGCGGACCGCCCACGGTGGTCATACCGGGGCCGGTGTATACGGCGGGCTCGATATTTCCGTCGAGCGCAGCAATATCTTCGGCCGAGAGCTCTACTACAGCCATGGCTCCTTGCTCGGCGTCGCTTAGCGACGCCTCACCCTCACCCATTAACCGCGCCCGGTGGCAGGCAATCACCATGGCGTCCTCGGCGGAAATGCCGCCTGCGGCATAGGCCGCGGCAATCTCGCCCATGGACATGCCCATCACGCCGGCTGGGCGCACGCCAAAGGAAGCGAGCAAGTCCGTCAACGCGATCTGGATAGCGGTAATGGCCACCTGGGCGGTCTCGGTGTCATAGGTCTGGGCATCGTCTTCAACGATATCGAGGATGGACCACCCGGATTCGAAGTCTACGATGGCGTCCAGCTCTTCCAAACGGGCCTTGAACTGTGGCGAAAGCGCAATCATATCCTTAGCCATCTTGCGATGCTGGGAGCCGAAACCGGAGTACACGAATACCGGGCCCGGGACCTGCGGCGAATCCGCAGCAGCGATACCGACGGATACCTTCCCCTCAGCCACCTGACGCAAGCGCTTGACCGCTTCTTCGGTAGAGCTAGCCATCACGACGGCGCGGGAGCGGGAGTGATTGCGGCGGGCAATGGTACGGGCGACGTCGACAAGCGCGGGCTTTTCCGCCTCAATGAAGTCCGCCAACAGGGCCGCAGCGCGTGCCCGGCGCGATGGCAAGAGGCCAGAGACCGGCAACGCGACCGTTTCGGTGGAAAGCTGCGGCTCGCGCTCGGCCGGGGTGCCGCGGTAATCAGTGAGCACGACGTGCGCATTGGTGCCACCAAAGCCGAAGCCGGATACGCCAGCGACCTTGCGGCCGGAGTACTCGGGCCACTCGCGTGGATCTTCAACCACTTCGAGGTGCTCGGTCTCGAAATCGATATAGCGATTCGGCGCCGAGTAATTGATATTCGCCGGAATCACATCATTGCGCATTGCCTGGATGACCTTGATGAGGCCCACCACGCCCGCGGCGGATTCGGAGTGGCCGATATTGGTCTTGGCAGAACCAAGCAAAATAGGAGTATCGTCCCCGCGCCCTACGCCGAGCACGCGCCCCAATGCAGAGGCCTCGATCGGATCGCCCAGGATGGTGCCAGTGCCGTGGGCCTCAATATAGTCCACGTCTTGCGGATTCACGCCCGCATCGGCATAGGCGCGGCGCAGCACATCTTCCTGTGCTTCCGGGTTCGGGGCGGTCAGGCCGTTGGAGTGGCCATCGGAGTTGACGGCTGAGCCCTTGATGACGGCTAAGATATCGTCGCCGTCCGCTTCCGCGTCCTCCAAACGCTTAAGCACGAGGACGCCGGCGGCGTCGGCACGCACGATGCCATCGGCGTCGTCAGAAAAGGCATGAATGGCACTCGTCGGAGAGGTCACGCCCAACTCCGAGAACGCCGTGGATGCATGCGGGGCAGCCAAGATATTCACGCCGCCAGCCAGTGCCACGTCTGCGCTACCCGTGCGCAGATCCTTCATCGCCTGGTTTACCGCAACAAGGGAAGAGGAGCAGGCCGTGTCCACGTTGATGGAAGGGCCACGGAAATCCAGGGCGTAGGAAATGCGATTGGCCACCACGGCAGAAGAAATGCCGGTCAGCGCATAAGGATGCATCTCGGCAGAATCGGCACCGATGAGCATGCCATAGTCATTATTGGTCGATCCCATGTACACACCAGTCTGCGTGCCACGCAGCTCGTTAGCAGGAACACCAGCGTTTTCGAGCGCTTCCCACACTAACTCCAGCAGGATGCGCTGCTGCGGGTCCATATTGGCAGCTTCAAGAGGGGACAGGCCAAAGAATTCAGCGTCGAAGGAGGCGATGTCTTCGATATAACCGCCATCGGTATTTTGCTGGGCGATTTTTTCGCTCATCACTGGGTCAGCAGAGTACTCGGACCACCGGCCCACTGGGAGCGGACCGGTTCCTGCGCGCGACTCTGCCAGCATGGACCAGAATTCTTGGGCGTTCTTTGCTCCCGGGAAGCGGCCGGAAAGACCAATCACCGCAACGTCGGATCCCTGTGCGATCTGCGGAGCGTGCTCCTCGGGCTGGGGTGCAGTTGGTGCGTTCAGCAGGCGATCCGCCAGCAGCTCGATGGTGGGGTATTCATATGCCACAGTGGCATCGAGGCGGGTACCGAGTAGATTTTCCAGTTCGCCGGATAGCACTACAGCATCCCGCGAAGAAAGACCATAGTTTTCCAGGGGCTTGGAATCTAGGATCTCTTCGGGGGAAACACCGGTGGTCTGGGCGACCCAGTCACGCAGCCATGCTCGCAGTTGCTCGATGGTCATAAAAAGGTCTTTCGTTACGGGATATTACTAAATGGCATGGGGGTATATCGCTATATTTTGTCACTTTGTTAGCGATAAATCAGATTCCCACATAGTTCTTCTTAGCTACGCGGCGCGCAATCTTGCCGGAGGAGGTGCGATTGATTTCGCCAGGTGTTTTCCACACGATGTCATCTGGCGTAATGCCATGATGCGAGGTGACAGCGGTGCGGATGGCCTCAGTTGCCTCGGCATCGCCGGCCGGCTGCGCATCATCGGCGCGCTCCACCAGCAGTACGAGAGACTCAGAGTCACCGCCTTCCACAGAGAAAGCAGCCACGGAGTCTGGGCGTACCTGAGCGGAAGCCGCTTGCACCGTGCCCTCAATATCCTGCGGATAGTGGTTGCGCCCAGCAATGACGATGAGGTCCTTCAGGCGACCAGTGATATACAGCTCACCATCAACAATGACTGCCAAATCTCCGGTGGCCATCCAATAGTCATCCTCTGGTAGGCCTTCCTGTTGACGCTCACCCAGCGTATTCCGGAAAGTGGCAGCAGTTTCCTCTGAACGGTTGAGGTAGCCGGTGGCCATGTTGGGACCGTGGACCCAGATTTCTCCAATAATGCCATTTTTAACCTCGGCGCGAGTTTCCGGGTCTACGATGGCGAGGTGCTGATGCGGCACACACTGGCCATTGGATGCGTAGGCGACGGTGGCGTCGGATTTGTCCTGAATGACAGCGCGACCGGCGGCCAACTCTGAGCGATTAAAGTGCGATATGACTGGGCGCTTTTCGGTTTGCGGGGTAGCTACAATCAGCGCCGCTTCTGCCAGACCATAGGACGGGCGAAGTACGGAACGATCGACGCTAAAGGCATTAAGGAAGGAGTCCACGGCCGATTCCGTCACCGGTTCGGAGCCAATAATGATGCCTGCCACGTGCGAGAAATCCGCATCCTTGGCATGACGTGCGGCAAGCTCCAGCGCAAAGTTAGGGATGGCTGCATAGGTGGCCTGACTACTTGCGGTAAGCCGCCGTACCCAGCGATCCGGATGCTGGATGAAATCACGTGGGGTCATCATCTCGAAGTCCAAACCCAAAATGGTAACGAATACGGCCAAAATGATGCCCATATCGTGGTGCATTGGCAGCCAGGAGACGATGCGAGCCGGCATCTGCAATTGCAGTGCTTGGAAGATCTGCGCAACATTGGTGATGATCGCTCGATTGGTGAGCTCCACGCCGGCCGGGGTACGGGTAGAACCGGACGTGTACTGCAGGAAGGCAGTGTCCTCTGCGGTTCCCTCCACGGGTGTCCAGGAGCCAGCCAAGGAATCAGGAAGGGCGTCGATGGAAATGACGCGCGGGCGTTCGCGTTGAGCAGAGAAGTACTTACGCACGGCTGCCGCCGATACACGATTCGTCACCACGATGGACGGTTCGCAATCACCGAATACCGCCTTCAGGTGGTCCGCGTGGCCCGGTTCATTGGGGTCATAAAGCGGAATCGGCACCATGCCCGCGTACAGCGCGCCCAAGAAGCCAAAGACGTATTCCGGTGAATTTCCAGCCAAGATGGCAACGCGGGTGCCAGGATCTGCTACCTGCTGCAGGCGTGCAGCCACCACCTTAATGCGGTTATTGACCTGCGAGCGGGTAAGCTCCCGGCAGGTTTCTTCTTCACCGTAGATCCACTGGCGCATCACCACGCGGTCTGGGTTGGTCTCCGCTTGGAAGAGCTTTTCTGCCAACTGGGCCAAGGTGAACTCGGGCGCTAAGAACTGCCCCATCTGCGCTTTCAGGTCCATCGATTCTCCTTAAGTGAATGGTTTCGGCAATAAAACTATCGGAGTTGGGGAAATGGTTGTTACGCGGCGTCGATAAGCTGGCGGGCCCAGCCCACTACCCACTGGTTAGCCGTTGTGCCATCAATGACTCCGCTATTGGAGGCATACTGCGCATGTACGCCATTCGCGGCAATTAAACCGTGCGCACGCTCCAGCGCATTAGACACGTTCGGCGGGGCGTCACAGACCGAATCATTGGGCGCGCAAATCTGGAAGGTGCGATCCGCCAAGCTACCGAACCCATTCTGGCGTGCACCGCGCATGGAGGCACCCGGAACAATGGGCTGAACCAAACCGGATACCGGCTGGAGGGCAATTTCCGCACCCACGCCGCCGACCTTGCGGCCTGGGTTTTGGCCAACGCCGTTTTGGCGGCGACCATCTGCAATGAGAGCCACACCTGCAATGCTTTCCGCCGGCACCGCACCCTGGCCGCCACCGATCTCATCAGCGACGTCACCAGCAATGACCGCACCCTGAGAAAAGCCACTCAAAATAAATTTGGTCTCCGGGCAGCTCTCGTGCACACCGCGCAGCTCATCATTCATCTTTGCGGTTCCCTCATTGCGGGAATCGTCGTAGCTCATTTCATGTTGCGCATTAATGTTTTTAAACTGCGCAGTATAAGGAAGGGTCCAGACCTTCACGTCGTCCCCGTAGGCCTCCTGCAGCGGCTTCGTTATAGACAGCATGAACGAGCGCGGATTAGCAGAAGGATTAATAGGGTCGTCGTCAGCCGCAGACTCCCACGTACCCGGGGCGGAAATGAACTCCACACGGGGGCACCAGTCGGGCTGCTGCTGCGGCGGTGGCGCAGCCTGCTCTGTGGGGCGCGGGGCTGGGGAGTCGGTGCCCTGGTTGAGGTAACGCGACGCGCCCACGCCGATGACAGCTAAAACGACGAGGACTGCGACGACGGTAATAGTTTTTCTCATGAATTAGTTGTACCAGGTAAACCTAGCAAATCCCTGTACGCGCGGAATCCGTAATCAGCTTGGAAAGCTCCTCAAAGTCCATCGTGGTCCGCTGCTGCTCAACAAGCTGGCCGGCGACCGCAGAGATGGTGACTTCATTCTCATCGCAGGCTGCTTTGCCCGCACCGAGGAGCTGATCTTCTACCCCATCAACGTTAACGCCGGCATCTTTGAGCTTGCCCAGATACTTGGCTTCCGATTCCGGCACCTCAGCGGACGGGATTTCAGAAATCTCGCGTGCGCCGCGGTCCTCCTGTGCCTTAGAGGATGTCTCTTCCGCTGAGGTAGGGGTATCCGACTCCCGCTCGAGGGGCGCGACCTCGGTCTCCTGCGAAGGCTCGCTATCCACAGTGGCGGAACCGCAACCTGCAAGGGTCAAGCACAACGCCGCGCCCACTACTACTAGCTTGCGCATGACTACTTCTTCTCGGTCCGAACCTGGCCCAAGACCTCACTAATCTTGCCATGCTGGAATTCCTGGCTCAGGCCACCAGCGGCAATCTCGGAGTAGTCAGAGGTAGGCCAACCGAACTCGCCCTGCTCCCAGCCAGCCTTGCCCCAGCGGTCCATAATCTTGCTCTTCAAGATGTAGTGCGCACCAGTCTTCGGGGACCAGTAGATGCTGCCCTTCTCAAAGGTCTGGAAGAAGCCGCCCTTGACGGCGTTCTCGCCGGACGTCGGGAAGCCCAGCGCAGACTCCGCGCCGCCCATGTCCTTGTACTTGGCGCCGATAGCACCGTGTACTACCTGGTTGGAGCCATCCGGGTTACGGGTAAGGACTCCGTTCTGGAATTCCTGCATATAGCCCTCACCGACCTTCTTTACTGAGCCGGTCGGGTACTTCAGGTCGCCCTTTTCGTAGCCATTTTTGCCCCAAGCCTGGAACATATCGCCGGTAATCTCCCAGGCACCAGTCTCCGGGGACCAGTAAATGGAGCCGTGCTCAAAATGTACGAAGCGGCCCTTGCCGTCCGATGTCTTGGACTCGCCGGTCTTCGGGAAGCCAAGCCAGGAGGTTGGTCCGCCGATTTCGGCATAGCGAGCACCAATACGGCCGAAGAGGGCGTGCGCACCGGTGTCCGGTGACCAATAGGCGGTACCAGTCTCGAAGTCTTGGGCTTTGCCTTTCTTGGCGACGTCGTACTCATTATTCAAGCAAGAACCAATAACGCCGCTCTTAGTCTCCTTAGCGATAGCACCGATTGCCTCACAGTCCGCACCGCGGTCGGCCTTGTCCATCTGCAATGCATCTGCGATGTATGGCCATGCCTGCTGCATCTCAAACTGCCAGTATTCCCAGCTGTGCACGCCGGATGGGCGGAACTTAACCACAGGGTCAATCTTGGCGCGCTTCGCATAATCAACATAGGTCTGGGTGGACATACGGGAGATGACCTCCAAGCCCATGCCAGCGAGGTTTGCCTGGCCCTTAGCCACGGAGTTGGCGTTGCCAAAGTCATCCTTGCCCGAACCTGCGGAGACATATACCTTCATGTCCTTCAGGTTTTCAATGCCCAGCTTTGGATCATGGTCGATCCAGTTTTGGGAGCCCGGCTGGCCCCACATCTTGCGGGAATCATAACCGCCGGCATCGCGCTGCGAAGCCATGATGGCTTCCGGCATGCCACGCGTAGTGGTATCGAGGTAGCCGGAGAAAGAACCCACGAAGCTAAACAGGTGCGGGTTGCGCTCAGCCAGGTTCATCGCGGCAGTACCGCCCATGGACAGGCCGGTTACCGCGCGCTTGTGGTTGGAGCGGTACTCATTGTCCAGGATCGGGATCAATTCCTTGGTCAGGAAGGTCTCCCACATATAGTGCTTACCGCGGTCTGCTTGCTCCCAGTCCGAGTAGAAGGAAGACTCGCCGCCTACCGGCATGATCAGGTTGACGTTGCGGTCGGCGTACTGGTTCAAAATATTGGTTTCAATGGTCCAGCCGGACTCATCGTCACGTGCACGCAGGCCATCCAGTGCCCATACCTCTGGGAACTTCTTTTCTGGGTGGGAGTACCAGTCACGGGCGAGCTGGATTTGCACCTTCTGCTCTTTGTCCGGCATCGCCGCAGACTTGATGTAGACCATCAAGTGGCGGTTGGTTAGGTACTCCACGCGGTTGATCTTCACGCCCTCCGGCAAGCCCTTAACATCCGGGTATTCGGTGTTCAGCGGGGTGCGGGCGGGTGGATCCTTCGGTGCGAAATGATCGGACAGGCTGGAATCGCCGCCGATTGCGGAAGAGAGATCGCCTACAGAAGATTGTGCGGTGGCGTTTGGCAGCAGGGCCAAACCCACGGCGATGGCGGTAGGTACTGCGGCCACAGCAAGGCCCTTGCGAGCCTTGCTCGGGGAAGTGCTTTTGCGCATAGGTAAACGTCCTTGAAGATTTGCCGCGGTACCTTTCCGAGGGTTCCCCTCCCCCGGACCGATGCCTACGGCGTGAGCTGTCTATCGTGTACTCAAGTTTAAGTTGAACTTGAGACTTACGCTAGACAGACACGCCGCTACATTGCCGGGGAATTACCCGGATTATCCTGTCCGCTCACGCGGTACAGGTGCTCGTTGACGAACTCGCCTACGCCCCAGCGCGCCAACTCGCGGCCATAGCCGGAGCGATTCACGCCGCCGAATGGCAGGCCTGCTGCGGTTACCGACGCCTCGTTAACAAACGTCATGCCATCGTTGAGCTGGTTGGCTACTTCAAACGCAGCATCCAAGTCAGTGCCCCACACGGAGCTAGACAGACCGTACTCAGAGTTATTGGCAATCTCGATGGCCTCTTCGACGTCCTTGGCCTTGTACACAATCGCCACTGGGCCGAAGATCTCGTTGCAGCCTACGTCGGCGGATGGGTCGACGTCGGTAAGCAGGGTAGGCTCCATGTAGGCGCCCTCGCGATCGATCTTCTTGCCGCCTACGCGAATCTTGGCGTCGCCGTTGGCCGCGGCCTTTTCGAGGCGCTCCACAATCTCATCGCGGGCGCCGATGGACGAAAGCGGTCCGATGTCAGCATTCTCGTCATTATAAGGGCCAACCTTCATGTCCCCGATCTTCTTTTCCAGGTACTCTACGGTGCGGTCATAGAAGTCCTCGAGAACGATAAGGCGCTTCGGCGCATTGCAGGCCTGGCCGGTGTTGTACATGCGAATCAGGTTGAACTGATCCAGTACCCACTCTAGGTTCTCATCATCGATAACCAGGAACGGGTCATTGCCGCCCAATTCCAGGACGGACTTCTTGTAATTTTCACCAGCGGTCTTAGCCACGGCAGCGCCCGCACCCTCAGAGCCGGTCAAAGAAACGCCCTTGATGCGCTTATCCGCTACGAAGGCATCCATCTGGGAGCCGGAAGCATAAATGTTGATGTACGCACCCTTCGGCAGGCCAGCCTCTTCCAAGATGTCCTGACATGCCTGGGAAGACAGCGGGCAGATGGAAGCGTGCTTCAGCACGATAGTGTTGCCCAGCAGCAGGTTAGGCGCCGCGAAGCGAGCTACCTGGTAGTACGGGAAGTTCCACGGCATAATGCCCAACAATGGACCAATCGGTTCCTTGCGCACCATGGTCTTGTGCGCGTTCTGAGCCGGCAGGTACTCATCTGCAAGCAGCTCGTGAGCATGCTCTGCATAGTAGCGATAGATATCAGCAACAATCTGCACTTCGGCCTTTGCCCAACGGGTTAGCTTGCCCATTTCACGGCCGATGTGGTCTGCCAACTCGTCAATGCGCTCTTCATAAAGGTCTGCGGCACGAGACAAAATCGCAGCACGCTCCTCGATGCGGGTACCACGCCATGCATCGTAGGCCTCGGTGGAACGGTCTAGGATGTCATCGCGCTGCGAATCATCGATGCGCTCAAACTTGTCTTCATTCTTGCCTGTGCTTGGATTCTCAATGGCGAACATGCGCCCCTGTATAGTCGCGGATCACAACCCACGCAAGCTTATGATAAGACGCTACTTCACTTTAGATTGGGCTAGGGACGCTAGAGTTACAACTCCACGGAACCCTCTTTAACAAATAATCTAATTATTTTTAAGCCAAACAACAGATCAAGCACCTACATCCGACTTGAGAACCACTAAGAGACACCCTCTATATCTTCTCAGAACCCGTCCTGACGCTAATATTTTAAGATATAACTGTTGCACTCTTTTGTAACACCTGGTAACTTACTGCTGGTACTAACCCCACGATCGAAGGAATGACTATGGACGTACTGCTCCAAATCAACGAAATCGTTTCTGGTCCCATTAAAGACCTACTAGTTCAAATTTCCGGGGGAAACTTCCCAGAAATTAAGCTCCCGGAAGTAAACCTCCCGGAGCTTCCACCACTGTCGTCTCCAACCTACCCAGAAGAGGTCAACCTTGAGGTTGGCGGATCCTCTTTCGGCGACCTGGGTTCTTCCGAATTCTTTAATGAGAATGGCTCCTCCGAGCTACTGAACGGAGCTGGCTCTTCCGAATTCTTTAATGAGAACGGTTCTTCCGAGCAACTGAACGGAGCTGGCTCTTCCGAATTCTTTAATGAGAACGGTTCTTCCGAGCTACTGAACGACTTTCAATCTTCCGATCTGGATCTCAGCGCACTAGGCAGCATTTTGGGTGGTTAACCCACCATCTGACACTCGGCGCCTTGCCCTACATAAGGGACACTGAAAGCGCTATACAGCACAGCAGCAGGTATGGCATGCGCCCCAGAAAGAGTGGGGTGAAACGAACTTATACGTTCGTTTCACCCCACTCTTTTATTATCCAGGGTCAAAATTGGGGTAAGTAGGGGTTAAGGGTCAAAAGGGGATGCGGACGAAATCTTGGAGGATTTTCCGCATGTCTAATATTCGATACACGAATGCGCATCGATTTAAGGCGCTAGAAGTATTCGACAGGACTCAATCTGTTACAAAGACTGTCCGTGAGTTGGGTTACCCAGGCCGTTGGACGCTCCACCGCTGGATTAGACAGCGGTCTGAACCACCATCTTCTCCTATTCGGCGAACAACGCTGAAACGCTACCCGTTTACGACAAAGCTTAAAGCCGTCGAGCTTTTCAACTCCGGCATGTCTCCTGATGCCGTTGCAGCCGAACTATCGCTGAACTCGAAAATGAGCGTCTATGCTTGGGCCCAACGATTCCGT
>NZ_JAKOPM010000071.1 GCF_022288805.1 Corynebacterium yonathiae | reverse complement strand
ATGAAGTTGCGCTCGAGTGTGTTCTCAGCGATGTAGCTGATTGTGCCAGTGTAAGAGATGTAGGGCCTGCGCTGGCGGATCTTGGCTTTCAAGCCCATGGCGCGCATGAGCTTGTAGACAAGTTTGTGGTTGACCACCCAGCCCTGGTTACGCAGGTCGAGCAGTACCCGCCGGTAGCCGTAGCGGTGTTTGTTGCGCTG
>NZ_JAKOPM010000070.1 GCF_022288805.1 Corynebacterium yonathiae | reverse complement strand
TGAGAAGACTCCGAAGATCAGCACGAATGCTGATTTTGAGGATGGTTCTCATGAGGTTGTTGCTGGTGCCAAGATTGTGGATGAGGTTTCCTACGAGGGTCTGGTTCCGGGTAAGGAATACACTCTGAAGGCTGAGCTCATCTCCAAGGAGGATGGCAAGTCTGTTCTGGGTACTGGTGAGAAGACCTTCACTCCGAAGAAGTCTGAGGGTATGGTCCCTGTCACCATCACCGT
>NZ_JAKOPM010000069.1 GCF_022288805.1 Corynebacterium yonathiae | reverse complement strand
CTTCGGAGCCGTCGGCGAAGGCCTGTTGGCGTTGGGCACCATCATCGCAGTTTCTGCTGGTTTCCAAAGCCTGGCTGAATGGGAAGAAATCTACAGCGCGTTCAACGAAGGCGGCATCAACGCTTTCGTCGACGGCGGCACCAACATCGTCAACGCTGGCTTGGGCATTCCGGTAGGCATCTCCACGACGATCTTGGCGACGATGGCCGTGCTGTTCGCCGCAACCACCATGGAC
>NZ_JAKOPM010000068.1 GCF_022288805.1 Corynebacterium yonathiae | reverse complement strand
GAAATAGTACAGCCTTATTTCCGCAGAGCTTGTGCCCATTTTCCGGCGAGACTCGCATCGGCAGGGAAGCAAGGGGGCACATGAGCCTGGTTCTCGATCCAGAGGCGGCGCGCCTGTCGGCCGCACCGGTGACGGCGGTCGCGCTGGTGGATGACGACGATCTTTTTCGCGAAACGCTGGCGGCGGAGCTCGGCGATCACGGCTTCGAGGTGCACGCTTTCGCCGACGGCGAATCC
>NZ_JAKOPM010000067.1 GCF_022288805.1 Corynebacterium yonathiae | reverse complement strand
GCATCAGCTCGCCCGGCGTGCCGTCGGGGACCTCGTTGTCCTCGCCGTCGACCACGCGCGCGGCAAAGCCTTCGAACAGGCGGCCCATGGTGCCGGGCCGGCCCTCGCTGGCCGGCGAGCCGATCACGAAGTTGGTCTCGGTCGAGCCGTAGCCGTCGAGCAGGGCGATGCCGGTGCGTTTGGCGAACTCAGCATGGAAGTGGCCGGGGACGCCGGGCGCCATAGCGATGCGCACC
>NZ_JAKOPM010000066.1 GCF_022288805.1 Corynebacterium yonathiae | reverse complement strand
CACCGAGGACAGCGCCATCGCTGCCGCCGCGATGATCGGCGACAGCAGCACGCCGAAGGCCGGATAGAGGATACCGGCGGCGATCGGAATGCCGGCGGCGTTGTAGATGAAGGCGAAGAACAGGTTCTGGCGGATATTGCTCATCGTCGCCTGCGACAGTTTTCGCGCGCGAACGATGCCAGTGAGGTCGCCCTTCAGCAGCGTGATGCCCGCGCTTTCCATCGCCACGTCCGTGC
>NZ_JAKOPM010000006.1 GCF_022288805.1 Corynebacterium yonathiae | reverse complement strand
CTCAATCGGCATTCAAAAAGGCCAAATCTAACCCCCGCGACACGCCGAGCCAGACACACATTTTGACCCTTAACCCGCCGGATCATCATCGACTACCAAAATCTTGGGCGCCACGTTTTATTCTCCTACAAGGTCTTTTATCGCTGAAATAATAGTATCCGCATTGGCTGTAGCGATCCAGCGTCCACCCCAGCCCGCATCTGCCAAGCGCCGGTAGGCCGCGGCTGTGCGTTCCTGCAGCCCCTCATCGCGCTCGTAGCGGTCGCGTTCCCGGCTAGCGTCTGCTTGGGCTCTTGCCTGCGCTCTTTCCGACGCCACCTCTACCGCCGTATCCAGATAGACCTGTAAGTCCGCCTGCGGCAGACCCAAAGTGCCGAATTCAAGCTCGTGCACCCAGTCAATCACCGCATCATCTTCGAGTCGCGCCGCTGAATATGCTGCATTAGAAGCTACGTAACGATCCAGCAGCACCACGGTATCCGTGCCCTTGGCGCGCTGGAGCTTTTCCTTTACGCCATAGCGGTCTAATGCGAATAGAGTTGCCATGCCAAATGCCGAATCCGTAAGGTCTCCCATCTTTCCGTAGAGCGCCTTTTGGGCCAGTTGCGCGTGAATTGAATCGGCATAGCGCGGGAAGGCGATAACTTCCACGGGCCGGTTCAGCGACTCCTTGATGGTGGAGACCAACGTATTCTTACCGGCACCGTCGATGCCTTCGATGCTTATGAGCATAGGTGTGGGCTATTTTCCCTTCTATTATTTCTGCGGCAAGGCCACAGCTGTGGGCAGCAGGAGTGGCCTAGGACAGGGCCTCAATAAACGCTTCGAGGTCATATTCTTCCTCGACGTCTTCGAGGACCGCGAGGGCATTTTCCGTCAAGGTTTCACTACCAGAACCCACCAGTTCCCTAATATAGGGGTAGTCTTCGACGACCTCGCCTGCACTAAAGGGCGCACCGGCCCAAATGGCGGCAATGGTAGCCGCTGCTTGAGCGTTTTGTTCTTCTTCCTCACTGAGCTGTGACTTGCTATGTGCTACTTCGCAGGCATCCTCAACGGCACGAATTACCCCTTCTTCGTCGAGGTTTGCCATTTCGTCCAAGAAATCGACGTTGAGGTCCGTGCTGAAAATATCTTCGTCCCAAGTACTCACTTTTGACTCCTTCGGTGCTTTCAGCGCCATTTATACACGCTTTCTCATTTAAAGAAAGCAAGCAATGAAAAGGTTTGCACGTCTTTCTGTGCCCGCGAACTGCCTTTTTGTTTACTTATCACAGATTTGCGCCGCCGTCGCAATGTTTCCCAAACATGATAGTCTCGTTACCAACTTGTTACCGGGGTTCTATTCCCCCTCCTCTGGGACACTAACGCCCCCTCGTAGAAAGGACAGCCACGATGAAGCCAGATTCGCGCCGCGTCTACGCGTTCATTGTGGCCGGACTGATCGCCGCAGCCGTCGTCGGATTCTCCGTCTGGCGCATGAGCTCGCCGAGCCCTCACTATTCCAGTGCCGCGGATCAGTCCGCGACCACCTCCGTCTCCCCGACCCACACCGCTACCGAAGAGAGCACCATCTCCTCGACGGAACATTCTCCCTCGAAGAAGCACTCTGCACACGCTTCGAGCCCCAGCGCTTCGTCCGGCGATGCGAAGCACCAGCAGCAGCACAATAGTGACCCCTTCCTCGCCCCCAATGCGGTAATGCGCCCGCAGGCGGCCACCCAGCCCACCAAGGTCTACCGCCCGGAGAATATCTCTCCGCAAGTCACTGCCTCGCAGGGAAATAACAGCACCCAGGGTGGTCAAGGTAGTGGACAAGGCAATCAACGCCTGACGCCTGATTACCCAAGCAACCAGAATGGCTCGCAGTCTACCGCTTCCCCGCAAGGCAACCAGGGCGGCAACGGCAACACTGGCGGTACCCCTGCACAGACCACCACTGCCCCGTCGACCCCTCAGCCTTCTCCTGAGCAGCCCACGGAACAGGACAATGCAGGCGAGAGCGAAGACAAGGGCACCCCAATCCCGGCTGAGGAGCAAGCCGGCACTGACAAGCTCGAGATGGAAAAGGAAGAGGAAGTCCGCTCCGGCCACGCCGCCGCAGAAAAGCCTGCCGCCGAGCAAAACCAGGAGCCGACCGACTTGGCGCCTACCAAGCAGGCACCGGCCACGGCTCAACAGGCTCCGCGCGAAGCTACTCCTTCGCGCTAGATTGACACCTGTTCTCGGCTTAATTGAACGAAACAAGCACGCTTCGCAAAATCCACAGGGATTCGGAGAAGCGTGCTTACGCGTACTAAGTAGGAGTGGAGCAGGAACTAGGCGCGGGCGACAAAGAGGTCAGCAGCGTCGCTTTCCGCAGTGGCGGTGACTAGCCCCTCGGAGGCAGGCAGCCAGACTGCCAGACCCGGAGTGATGGTGAGGGTTTTGCCGTCAGCATCGGTGAAGGTAGCGGATCCTGCGGTACACAAGGCAATGGTTGGGCCATCGTAGTCTAGGTCCACGGAGGATGAGCCGGTCAGCTCCACGCGGTCCAGCAGAAATTCCTTGATGGGGACGGGATAGGACCATGCGGCGGCATCGTGAACGCTATGTTGGGCGGATTTATCCTGCTGCTGAACGCGCGGCTCATCAGCGGCGGCGTAGGTCAAGACCTTGACCAGTTCTGGAACGTCAACGAACTTAGGCGTGAGGCCGCCGCGCAACACGTTATCGGAGTTAGCCATGATTTCTACACCGAGGCCGGAAACATAGGCGTGCAGCTGCCCGGCATCCAAGTAGACGGCTTCGCCGGGAGAGAGTTCGATGTGATTGAGCAGCAGGGCGCCTAGCACACCGATATCGCCCGGGTAGCGCTGGTTGAGATCCAGCACCGTGGACATAACGCGGGCCTTCCAATCGGAAGAGTCGGCGGCGATGAGGCGCTCGCCTGCGGCGACGATTGCAGCGATTAGCTCTTTACGCTTGGCGGAAGGAATGGTAATCCACGTGGTGAAGAGGACGCGCAGGTTGGCGGATTCGGTAGCATCCGAGGGGTCGTCGTCAAGCATAGCCACGTAGTGATCCAGCTCGGGGCACTCTAGGGCGGCAAAAAGCTCGCGGGTGCGAGCTAGTGGACGGAAGCCGGCCATGGCATAAAAATCCGTGAGCGCGACGATGAGCTCGGGCTTGTGGTTATCGTCTTTATAGTTGCGATTGGTCGCAGTGAGTTCAATGCCGGCAGCGCTTTCGCGGGCAAAGCCCTCCTCTGCCTGTTCCTTCGACGGATGCGCCTGCAAGGAAAGTGGTTCCTCGGCCGCAAGTATCTTAAGGAGGAAGGGCAGGCGCTCGCCATACTCGGCAGAAACGCGGCTGCCAAGCTGCCCTGCTGGATCCTCAGCGATGACCTCATTGAGCAGGCGGCCGTCCACCGTGGATGGGTCACCGGGGTGAGCGCCGAACCACAGCTCAGCGACGGGCTTATCAGCATCGGGCTGGCCCTGCAGGTGCGGAATGAGGGTACGCGAGCCCCAGGAATAGTTGCGGGTGGCGCTGTGCAACAGCTGCATGTGTTTCTATCCTTTAGAAATCTCGTAGGCGGTCGCGGCAAAACTCCGCGTAATGAGCTGCAGTGAGCGGGCAAGATGCCCCAGGCCCGGTTCCGGGTCGTTGCTGCGGACTGCAAGCGAGTTGGGCAGGTTCGCCTCTTCCTGCCCCCAGAAAACCACCTTCAAGGGTACCAAAGCCCCCGTGGCACCATCGCCATCGATGAAGGGGTCAAAGAAGAGATCATCAGCCGGAGAGGTAGTGGAGTCGCGGTCGAGCGCACGCCGCAATTCTGCAGGGTCCACATAAGCGCTCGGCAAGCCGTGCACGGCCCAAATCGTTGCCGCCATCCGGGCCACGAGGGCATCGAGCTGTACGCGCTCACGGCGCTCGCAATAGGAGTACGGGTCGAGCACGCAGGAATGAATAATGCGGGCACCGTCGATGAATTCGCGCAGTTGACGCCCCGGATTTGTAGTGGCATCGCGCTCGGGAGAAAGCTGCGCGAGTTCGCGGTCTACTGCCGCAGCAAGATCCTCGAGGGTCTCCTTCACCGCAGCCGAGTCTTCATAGAGCAGGCAGCACAGCGCATGCAGCGCGGCGATGTTGCGAGCGGGCGAGCTGCCTTCCGCCGTAGGCAGGCAGGGAACAACGAGGGTATCGTCTGGACTGTCTTCCACTAGTGGGCCTTTGGCCGGACCGATGAGCACTGTGGTGGCGCCGCGCTGGCTGGCGGTAATCAGAGCGCGCGATGCCCAATCACACTCGCCGGGCTCGCCAACTACAACGACCACATCCAGCGCTCCCACGTAGCGTGGGAGTGATGCGGTGACCACGAGCGGGATGCGCAGCGGCTCGGCTAAGCCCACGCCCAAGTGGGCGGCTTGGCGAGCAATCGCATCGGTGGGAATAATTACCAGCGAGCGGGGGTTTAGCCCGCTTAGCACCTCTCCCCAGCGCTCCACTTCCCTGGCCAAAAGGCGGATTTGGGCGCCTTCGTGCGCAACATCAAAAAAGCGCACGGTTTCGGCATCATAATTACCGGTATCCATGTTGCCTAAGCATAGTCGGGCGCGCACTAAGATGGAGTCCTATGACTTCCGCACGAATTCATCCCGTAACCCTGATTGGCGGCGGCCCCGGCGCGTGGGACCTTATTACCGTGCGCGGCATGCGTGCCCTGCAGGATGCAGAGGTAATCCTCGCCGATCACCTAGGACCTACGGAGCAGCTCGACCAGCTGTGTGATATTTCTTCCAAAGAGCTCGTTGACGTCTCCAAGCTCCCCTATAAGAAGTCAATCTCGCAGGAAAAAATCAACAATCTGCTTATCGAGCATGCCCGCGCCGGCCGCAAGGTAGCCCGGCTCAAGGGAGGTGATCCCTTTGTCTTTGGGCGCGGCTTTGAAGAGGTTCAGGCGCTGGCGGAAGCGTCGATTCCTACCACGATCATTCCGGGAGTAACCTCAGCCATTTCCGTTCCCGCGAGCGTTGGCATCCCGGTAACCCAGCGCGGCATCGTCCACGGTTTCACAGTAGTTTCCGGCCACCTGCCCCCCGGCCATGAAAAGTCTTTGGTGGACTGGGCAGCGCTCGCCCGCTCTGGCGCCACGTTGGCGGTCATTATGGGTGTGAAAAACGCCCCAGCAATTGCCAATGCGCTTATCGATGCCTCCCTCTCCCCCTCCACCCCCTGCGCCATTATCCAAGAGGGCACGCTTTCTACTGAGCGCGCCTACCGCTGCACCTTGGCAACGCTGGCGCAGACGATGGCCAAGCACGCAATCTCCGCGCCGGCGGTCTACGTTATCGGTGAGGTGGCCGCGCTCTAGCAGACAGCAGGTGACAGGTCCACAAGGTCCGAGTGCCACCTTTCGGCCGCGGTTTCACCCCATCGGATCCGGGCTTCTGTTCCTTTGTGTGGCCAAAGGTCGCGGCGGAAATGTTACGGAAGGTCCGCGGCGGGGCTTTCGGGCGCTTTCTCCTCCACGATGGTTACGCCTGACCCGTGGCTGCTGCGGCCGCGGTGAGCTGTGATACGCTCCGGATAATCTGGGGCGTGGAAATCCGCATGCGCGGCTTCTTCGGCGTTTTCGGCTTCCAGTTCTGCGGCACGCGCACGCCGAGTGCGCAGCGCGCCACGAATGGTGGCAGCCACACCGCCTGCGACCACAACTGCAATGGCCACTGGGGCAACCGCCGGCGGCACTGACCAACCGAAATAAGTTTCGGCACCGCCGATAACCTTGCTGATATTTAATCCCACGATGGCTGTGCCCACCAGTCCGCCGAGCAAGACAGGGTTGATGCGGGAAATGAGCCACGCGGCGATGGGCGCAGTGATTGCGCCGCCTATAAGCAGCGCGATAACTGCAGCCAGGTTGGCGACGATGTCGTGCCAGAGTCCGAAGATAAAACCTGCGGTAGCTCCGAAGGTCACCAGGAACTCGGCGGCGTTGACCGTACCCACGATGCGGCGCGGCTGCTCGCGGCCGATAGCCATGAGTGTAGAGGTCGATACGGGGCCCCAACCGCCGCCACCGGTGGAATCGACGAATCCGCCTACTAGGCCAAGCCCGGCGAGAAATGGAGTGGAGTGGGTGCGCTTATAGGCGGACCCACGACGGCGCGGCTGGGAGAAGCGCCAGACGAGGTTAGCGCCGATACCCACCAGGATGAATGCGGTCACCGGGGCGGCTGCTGCGGTAGAGATATTAGACAGCAGCGTGGCCCCCAAAAAGGCGGCAATGCCGCCCGGCACGCCGAGGCGGAGCGCAGTCTTCCAGTCCACATTGCCGAAGCGTGCGTGACTCAATCCGGAGATGGCCGTGGTGCCCAGCTCGGCAGTATGTACGACGGCAGAGGCCTGGGCGGGGCCCAGGCCAGCAAGAAGCAGCATGGTGGTGGACGTGACGCCGAAGCCCATGCCGATGCCACCGTCTACGAGGTTGGCGGCCGCGCCGGCGAGCGCAATGAGAATGAGGGTTAGCATGGCGCATACACCTCCTGCGCAGTGCGGCGGGCGTGATAGAAGCGGTCTGCAACGAGAGTTGCGAGGTCAGTACCTAGCGGGCGGTCCACTGTTGCGGGAACGCCTTCCAAGCGATCAAGGAGCAAACCTTCGGTGACGAAGAGTGGAACAACACGCACGCGTGCAGGGTTCGTATACTCGCAACCCAGAGACACAATGCCTTCGCGGCCACCGCGGGTAGCGAATTCTGCCGTCGCGGGCACGCCGGTGAGCGCGAAGGTGCGTTGGGCGAGCCCACGTATGGCAGCGTTCGCCGCGGCATCGGAAGAGCCGACAGAATAGATAACGACGTGCGCATCACCGGGCTGGATGCGCGAGGCCACTACTCGGGCTAGGTCCTCGCCTGTACCGAGGCCTGCGGCGAGGTGGAGGGAAAGGTGAGAGGTATGGGAAGCGTCGGCAAGCGCGCGTGGGACATCCACACGCTGGTGGTAGCCTTGGGTAAAAAGAAGGGGAACCACAACAGCGTCGGTCTCGCCCAGTCGGGCAAGCTCGAGCGCAGCCGTAGTGAGATCGGGCTCGTTAAATTCCAGGTGCGCCGCGCGGGCCGGGCGCAATCCCGTGGCCCGGGTCAGCTCCTCGATGCCGGCCGCAGCGCCCGGGTGTCGCGAACCGTGGGACAGGGTAATGAGTGCGGGCATAGTGGCATCCTTAGGCCTTCGGCGCCGTGGTGTGACCGCGGCGGGCAAGCGAGCGCTGCAGGGCTTCGTTGGAGGACACGGCCGGTGCGGGGGCTACCGGGGCATCATCTTGTCCGTGAAAGCGCACGGAGAAAATCCGCAGGCATTCCTGGCACTTCCAGGCAAAGTCATCTTCATCATCTGGGAAGAGATCAGTGCCAGCGCAATAGGGGCAGAAGCTGGGATGGTTACGGTTGGGATTGGGCTGGCGGCGAAAATTCACTGCAAGTCCTCCTCTTCTGCGCGCAAGACCCAGTGGCGGAATTGCTCGCCTTTTTCGCGCTGCTCTTTGTATTTATTGACCAAGCGAATGACGTAATCGGGCACCTCATCGGCCACGACCTTGTGGCCGCGCAGCTTGCGCCCCCAGTCTGGTGACAAGCCAAGCGCGCCGCCCAAATGAACTTGAAAGCCTTCCACGCGGTTGCCCTCTGTGTCGGTGACAATCTGGCCTTTCAAGCCGATGTCCGAAACCTGCGAACGTGCACAGGCGTTGGGGCAACCATTAAGCGCAATGGAAATCGGCACATCCAAATCACCCAGGGTGTCTTCCAGGATGTCCACCAATTCGATGGCACGAGCCTTGGTGGTCACGTGCGCAAGCTTGCAGAACTCCAAGCCGGTGCAGGAAATGACACCGCGGCGGAATTCGGAGGGCTGGGAGTACAGTCCGGTCTCATCGAGCGCACGGGACAGAGCCGGGATATCTTTTTCCTCCACATCGAGGAATAGAAGCTCCTTCATCGGGGTGGTGCGGATGCGAGTGATACCGAATTTCTCGGCCACGTCTGCGATTGCAATGAGCTGCTCGCCGGTGGCGTGACCTACGGTGGGTTTTACGCCTACGTAGAATTTGCCGTCCTTCTGGCGATGCACGCCTAGGTGATCGCGGGAACCGGGATTGATCTCCAGCGGGATGCCATCGAGTAAGGGCTTATCAAGGTATTCTTCTTCCAGCACCTGACGGAACTTTTCGATGCCCCACTTGGCCACCAAGAACTTCAGGCGGGCACGGTTGCGATTGCGGCGGAAGCCGTAATCACGGAAGATACCGACCACACCTGCCCACACCTCAGGCACGCGTTCTAGGGGCACCCAGGCGCCGAGGGACTGCGAGAGCATCGGATTGGTGGACAAGCCACCACCGACGAAGCAGTCGAACCCCGGGCCGTACTCGGGATGGTTCACGCCTACGAAGGCGACGTCTTGAATTTCATGCGTAACGTCCTGGCGGGCATTGCCAGAGATCGCGGTTTTAAATTTGCGCGGCAGATTATGAAACTCCTCGCGCGGCAGGTAGTTATTTTTAATCTCCTCGATGGCCGGGGTGGCGTCGATAACCTCGTCCTCGGCCACACCTGCAACTGGCGAGCCCAAAATGACGCGGGGAACGTCGCCACACCCCATTAGCGTACTTAGGCCGACCGACTCGAGCTTGTCCCAAATGGTGGGCACATCCTCGATACGAATCCAATGCAGCTGGATATTTTGGCGGTCCGTGAAGTCCGCGGTAGAGCGGGCATAATCACGCGAGATCTCACCCACAGCGCGCAGCTTGGCGGGATCGGCACGACCACCGTCGAAGCGCACGCGCATCATGAAGTACTCATCCTGCAGCTCCGCATTAGATAATTTGGCGGTCATCTCGCCGCCCAAGTTCTGGTTGCGCTGAGTATAAAGACCTAACCACTTGAATCGCGGGGCTAGGTCATCGGCTGGGATGGAGGAAAATCCCTGCTTAGAATAAATATCGATGACGCGCTGCTTGGCCGATAGCCCGCCGTCTTCCTGCTTAATTACCTCATCGTTATTGAGGGGCTCGGTACCGTCAATCTTCCATTGGCCTTCAGGCTTTTTGGCACGGGGAGTGCGCTTAGCATTAGTCGCGGTGGTCATGGTGTAGATCTCAACCTGCCTTTCCAAAGTATTGAAAGACAACCTACCCGTCTAAATTGAGCAGACAAAGCGGTCTTGTTTAATTTCAAGTGAAAAAACTCGATGAGCAGGGCAGACGTCAGACCATTATTAGAATCTAATTCGCCTGCTTGCCGCAACCTAGACTAGACGGTTCAATTGCCAGAAAAATAAAGCTAAGAAAATGAACCCAGCGGTCTAGCCCCGCGAGAAAGAGAAAGGCCTTCGCACAGCATGAATCAGCCCTTAAAAGTAGCCGTTATCGGTGCCGGCCCGGCCGGCATCTACGCCTCCGATATCTTGGTTAAGAAGACTGGCGGCGAGGTACACATTGATCTTATCGAGCAGATGCCCGCCCCCTTTGGCCTTATCCGTTACGGCGTAGCGCCGGACCACCCACGCATTAAGGGGATCATCAAGTCGCTTCACCGTGTGCTCGATACCGAGCAGATTCGCTTGCTGACCAACGTGCACATCGGGCGCGACATCACCGTCGATGAACTGCAGCAGCATTATGATGCCGTGGTCTTTGCCACCGGCGCCGTGGGCGACCGCCACCGCGATATCCCCGGCGCGGACCTCGACGGCGTGCATGGTGCCGGCGAGTTCGTTGGCTTCTACGATGGCAACCCGCGCTTCGAGCGCAATTGGGATCTTTCTGCGAAGGAGGTTGCAGTCATCGGCGTGGGCAATGTGGGCCTTGACGTCTCCCGCATTTTGGCGAAGACCGGCGAAGAGCTCAAGGTCACCGAAATCCCCGATAATGTCTACGAGTCCCTATCCCAGAACCAGGCCGAGACCGTTCGCGTCTTCGGCCGGCGCGGCCCGGCGCAGGCCAAGTTCACTCCGCAGGAGCTCAAGGAGCTGGACCATTCCGCGTCCATTAATGTCGTGGTCTCTCCCGAAGACATTGACTACGACGAGGCTTCCCTGGCCGCGCGCCAAGAAAGCAAGTCCACCGACTTGGTATGCCAGGTGCTTGAACAATACGCCATCCGCGATCCTAAAAAGGCACCGCACACCCTGCAGATTCACCTCTTTGAGAAGCCGGTGGAGATTTTGGGGAAGGACGGCAAAGTCTGCGGGATTAAGACCGAACGCACCGCCCTTAATGGAGATGGCAGCGTGCACGGTACTGGGAAGTTCACCGAGTGGCCGGTCCAGGCGGTCTATTTCGCCACCGGCTACCGCTCCGATGCAGTCGATGGCGTGCCCTTTAACGAGGACAAAAACGTCATCAATAACGATGGCGGCCATGTCATCGATGCGGCCGGCGAGGTAGTTCCGGGCCTGTACACCACCGGGTGGATTAAGCGCGGGCCAGTGGGGCTCATTGGCAATACCAAGTCCGATGCCACGGAGACAATTGGCATGCTGCTTGCCGACGCCGCCTCCGGCGCCCTCCCCTCCCCTTCCAGCGCCGCAGACATCACCGAGGTCCTTAGCGAGCGGGGAATCGAATACTTGACGTGGCAAGACTGGCAGCGTTTAGACGCGGCCGAGCGCGCACTTGGCGAGCGCGAGGGCCGCGAGCGCAAGAAATTCGTGGAGTGGGAGGACATGGTCTCCCACTCGCGCGCCGAAGTTTAGCGGCGGATGATGGCGAGGACTTCGTCAACGATGGCCTGAACTTCGTCGGCGGTCTTTGCCTCTACGTTGAGGCGCAACAGCGGCTCCGTATTGGAAGCGCGCACATTGAACCACGCCTCGGTTCCCTTGAGCTCGACGGTCACGCCATCGAGCTCGTCGACGGACTCAATCTTGTCCGCCAGCTCATCCAGCACCGCCTGGGTAGCGGCCTTCTGGTCCTCCACAGTGGAGTTGATTTCACCGGAGGCCTCATAGCGGGAGTACTCCGCCATGAGCTCGCTCAGCGGCTTATCGGACTGGCCAAGCGCGGCCAGCACATGCATGGCAGCGAGCATGCCGGAGTCCGCGTTCCAGAACTCCTGGAAGTAGTAGTGCGCGGAGTGCTCGCCGCCGAAGGCAGCCTTGTGCTCGGCCATCTGTGCCTTAATGAAAGAGTGGCCCACGCGGGTGCGCACCGGGGTGCCGCCCTTTTCCTGAATAAGCTCCGGCACGGTCTTGGAGGTAATCAGGTTGTGGATGATGGTAGCGCCGGGGAACTTTTCTAGGTAGCGCTCGGCCACCAGTGCGCAGATAGCGGATGGCGAGACCGGCTGGCCCTTTTCATCCACGACGAAGCAGCGGTCTGCATCGCCGTCGAATGCCAAGCCAATATCGGCCTTTTGATCCACGGTGAACTTCTGCAGGTCCACCAGATTCTTCGGATCGAGGGGGTTAGCCTCGTGGTTCGGGAAGGTACCGTCAAGCTCGAAATACAAGTCGCGGACGTCGAAAGGCAGACCATCAAAGACAGCTGGCACAGTGTGGCCGCCCATGCCGTTTGCGGCATCAACGGCCACGACGAGCGGCTTGGAATCCTCTAGCGGTACCAGCTTGCGCAGGAAGTCTGCGTAGCCGGCCAAAATCTCCTGCTCGGCAATCGCACCTGGGGTGCCGGTGAACTCTGGGGTGCCTTCGATAAGCATCTGCTTGATTTGCTCTAGGCCAGTTTCTTGTCCCACTGGCACCGCGCCAGCTCGGCAGAGCTTAATGCCGTTGTACTTAGCCGGGTTATGGGAGGCGGTAAACATCGCGCCCGCGCATTCCAGGGAGCCGGCGGCATAGTAGAGCTCATCGGTAGAGGTCAGACCGAGCAAGGTCACGTTAAGCCCCTGTGAGGTCACGCCCTCAGCAAAAGCGCGCGCCAAAGCCGGCGAGGACGGGCGCATGTCGTGGCCGACGGCCACGGTATTTTCACCTTCTTCCCGCAAGATGGCGGCAAACGCGGCGCCCGTATCGCGCACGAAGTTCTCATCGATATCTTCGCCCACGACGCCACGGACGTCATAGGCCTTAATTACTGCATCAAGATGCTCACGAGTACGCATAACCTGCAATAGTACCCCCGCCGGCTGGGAAACTATCGCACCACGGGGTACGTGTCAGTCCTGTTCCGGCTCGGCTGGCGCCGTTTCATCGGGCACTACCGAAAGGTGGGCGCGGCGTGCCTTTTTGGCATAAGCTACGCGACGGGTGCGAAAGACTGGGTGATTCGAGTTAGCGGGGTCCGCACCATCAAAGGTCGCGGAGTAGTCGATAGGGTCTGCGCCGGAGCCGGCGCTGCGGTCATCAACCAAGCCGGTGGTGACGCGGCCATCTTCCTTGACAGCCTCTGCCAGCGCCATCAAATCGTCTTCCTCGTCTAGCTCGATGCGGTCCACGCGCACCAGCTCCCAGCCCACTGGGGCGGAAATGCGGTCACGGTGGGTGGCGCACAAATCCCAGCTATGTGGGTTCTCTTCTTCCGCCAGCGGTCCGACGACGGCCGTCTGGTCCGCATAAGCGTAGGTCAATGTCGCCACGGCGGGACGGCCGCAGCCTGGGCGGGAGCAATGGCGAGAAATAGTCACAGCGCATAAGTCTAAACCCTTGGTTGAGATTTAGATAGTCTCCACTCCGGCGTGGCTACGCAAAATCCGGTCGGCCGGCACCATAGAATCAGGGGCATGACCGCCGTTCGCCCGCATATCCGTCCCGCCCGTGACCGCCACGGCCACGGCATGCACGGGCCCCTCCTTCCTCAGCAGACTCCGCGTTACCGCAGCGCGCGCGAGCACTTCGACATGGCCGTCTTGGAGGCTTATGCCCCTATCCAAAACTCTTTCGCACCACAGTTGCGCGGCCTCGACCTGGCTGTAGACACCATTCCACGTATGCGGCTTTCGCCCGATATGACCGTGCTGCCGGATGAGATTATTGCCGATGGTCCAGTCCCCCTCGGCCGGGTAGTTCCTGCTGGTGTAGATTCCGCAGGCCACCCCACCCGCGCCCGTTTGGTTATCTTCCGCATGCCGATCGAGCAGCGCGCTTCTAGCGCGTCCGAACGCTCCGAGCTCCTAGGCACCGTTATAACCGCACTCGTGGCCAACTACCTCAACCTAGATCCCGAGGAAGTAGACCCGCGCTATGGCTGGTAGCCACCCTTAAGCCCCCAGGCACCAGAACAGACAGCAGAAATGCCCCTGGCCGCACATTACGTGCTGGCCAGAGGCATTTCTGGATACCTTAATTATCCAATCTCGCGCTTGAGGCGGCGGCGTTCGCGGTCCGATAGCCCGCCCCAGATGCCGAAGCGTTCATCGTGCTCCAGCGCGTACTCGAGACATTCATCGCGCACCGCGCAGGCCTGGCAGATGCGCTTGGCCTCACGGGTAGAGCCTCCCTTTTCAGGGAAGAATGCTTCGGGGTCCGTCTGCGCACACAGCGCCTGGTCCTGCCACTCCTGCTCGACGGCACCGAAGAGTTCATCGAGCGACATCTCTGCAGCAGCACCGCCACGGAGAATGGCGTTGTTATTAGCCATTTTGTCCACGCCTTTTCCTTTCTCCGAGGTTGGGTAATTCTCATCAGCGCGACCGACTGTACACCACATTCCCCTCGGGCAACCCCCGCTGGGACCTTATGGAAGTAACAGCGTCGGTCGCCGTTTCTTTCACTGATGTAATTTCACACCGGATCACTAAATATCGTCAACCCGAATTGGCGGCTTCTTTGCACTTTCCGACAAAAACGCAGCACACGATCCCCATGCGTCACATTTGTAACACCCGATCCCCTATGGGGGTGTAGGTAGGGGGTACTACATGTAGTGGTGGCCCGTTTTTCTGTCAACAATTTTCAGAAAAGCCCGGCGTGTCGCGCGCACAATTTCACAAAGAAGGGATCCAACCTCGCTGTCAGACTGCACCGACGCCACCCCGTGGCGGCAGGTTAAGAGCGGCGAACAAATTAGCCCCATACAGAAAAGGCCGAACCGAGGAGGAAATTCTCTCGGTTCGGCCACTGCCGCCTAGGCCTAGCGGGGGCTCAGTCCGCGGTGGAGCCCTTAAGCATCGGAGCTAAAACGCACACCGGCATCGGGGATAGAAACGCCGGGGAAGACACGCATGCCGTCGAGAAGCTCGCAGCGTGCGCCGATGTGGGCACCCTCGCCAATGACGCAGTTCTCAATAACCGCGTTGGCGCCAATATGCGCGCCAGAAGCGATGATCGAGTTATGGATGATGGCACCCGGTTCAATGCGCACCCCGTCGAAGACAACAGTGCCCTCTAGACGGGAGCCAGCGCCCACCTCGGAGCCACGGCCCACGGCGGTACCGGATAGCAGAAGCACGCCACCGGCGATACCGGCCGAAGGATCCACCAGGGACTCACCGGTCTTGCCTTCAATCAGCGGGGAAGGCGCAATGCCGCGCACCAGGTCGGAAGAACCGCGAGTAAAGTCATCCGGCCGCCCCATGTCGCGCCAGTAGGAGTTATCAACGTGGCCGACCACAAGGCGGCCCTCCGCGAGTAGCCCTGGGAAGGTCTCGCGCTCCACGGAGACCACACGGTTAGCCGGAATAGACTCGATAACCGAACGCTTGAATACGTAGCAGCCTGCGTTGATCTGATTGGTGGGCGGATCCTCGGTCTTCTCCAGGAAGGCGGTCACCCGGCCGTTGGAATCGGTCGGCACGCAACCAAACGCGCGGGGGTCAGCCACGTTGAGCAGATGCATGGTGACATCGGCGTTCTTCTCATGGTGCGTAGTGAGAATACCCTCCAAGCCCATGCCAGAGAGCACATCGCCGTTAAAGACCATAACCGTGTCATTGCGCAGCTTGTCGTAGACATTACGAATGCCGCCGCCGGTACCAAGCGCGGTCTCTTCCACCACGTACTCGATTTCTAGGCCCAAGTCGGAGCCATCGCCGAAGTACTCCTCAAAGACCTCGGCCTTATAAGAGGTAGACATGACCACGTGTTCGATGCCGGCGGCCTTGATGCGGGCGAGCAAGTGCTGCAGGAACGGGTAGTTGGCCGTCGGCAGCATCGGCTTTGGCGTACCGATGGTTAGTGGGCGCAGGCGGGTGCCGCGACCGCCAACGAGAATCACTGCATCCGTGCTGGCACCGTGGGTGGTGGCTGCTTCAGTCATAGTCTTCCTTATGTATGCGGACAGTTTTATTCTGTGATTTTCTGAGGGACAGTGTAGAGCTTAAGGCGCTCAAACCAGGTCAACGGCACGCGCTCCAAGGCTTAAGAACGCGCCGACGCCGAGGCAATTAACCCGCGCACCCGCAGCCCCAGCCATAAAACACCCCGCAATGGGGCTTGCCACCAAGCAGGATGCCGGTCCGCTTGGAAGCGGTAGGCGGAATTGTGATGAGCGCGCAGCATGGCTCCGGCATGCGCTTGCGTGGAATGCCCTTTGGCATGACTAATAACGGCCTCCGGACAAAAGATGTTCTGGTACCCGGCACGAGCGAAGCGATCGCCAAGGTCCACGTCTTCGAGGTACATGAAATAGCGCTCATCAAATCCGCCGATGGCCTCGAAAGCTTCCCAGCGCACCAAAAGGCAGGAGCCGGACAACCAGCCGGCCGGGCGCTGTGTGGTCATGTCGGATTCATTGCGGTAGGCCCGCGACCATGGATTAGAGGGCCAAATCGAGGAAAAGAGCGCGTGCCCAATGCCAGTAGCAACGGTGGGCACGGCGCGGGCCGAAGGATAATTGCTGCCGTCTGGTTCCACGATGCGCGGGCCTACGGCCGCCGCATCAGGCCACTGGCGGGCACACTCGATGAGTCGGTCGATGGATCCCGGGGAAAAGGCAACATCTGGGTTAGAGATAAGGAAAAACTCCTCATCCACCCCGCCGTGCTCACGGGCGAAGCGCGCTCCGGCATTCATGCCAGCGCCGTATCCGATATTCCCGCCGGTATCGAGAAAGTCGACCTCAGCGCGCTCGCGAGCGGCCGCTTCGGGTACGCCGTCGGTGGAGCCATTATCCGCCAGAACAACCTTGGTGTCGCAGGCGCACGCGCTCGGCAGGGAGTCTAAAAAACTACCGAGGTATTCACCGGGGCTATAGGTCACGGTGATAACGGCCAGCGGGGATTGAGTTGGAGTAGTCACAATGGCCCCGAGCTTAGTCACCGGCGCTCCTCGCACTTGGCAGGGACACTGCCCGAACACGCGAAATCGGACACGGATCACTAATTTTTAACCGTTCTGCCCTAAACTGTCTCCAGATCCCCACCAATTTAGAAAGCCTTAACTTGTGACTTCTGAGAACACTCGCCGGGCGCGCACCATCCAGCCGGCGCCCTCTGCCGCTAACGCGGTAAAGCAAAAAGGTTCGACGGCCATCAAGGCAATCATTGCCCTCCTGTCCACTTTGATCCTGGTGGTATCTGGCGTAGGTTATGCCACGGTGGGCCGGCTGGATAATGGAATGTCCTCGGCCCAGGACTTGTCCCTGGGCGGCCAGGGCCTTTCGGGTGATTCGCTCGATGGCGCAGTGGATATCTTGCTGGTGGGCAAGGATTCCCGTACCGACGCTAAGGGCGATCCCCTCTCCGATAAGGAACTGGCAGATCTGCACGCCGGCGTGGCCGATGGTGAGGAAAACACCGACACCATGATGCTTATTCGTGTTCCGGAGGATGGTTCCCGTGCTACTGCCGTGTCCATCCCGCGCGATACGTATGTCAAGGATCCGGAATACGGCAATATGAAGATGAATGCCGTATTCGCTTCCCATAAAAACGCCAAGGTGGAAGAACTCGAACAGGAAAACGCCGAGGCAGAATCCAAGGGCAAAAAGAAACCGCACTCGGATAAGGACATCGAAAAGCAGGGCGTCGAGGCCGGCCGTGAAGGATTGTTGGCTATGGTGCGCACCCTCACCGGTGTGTCCATCGACCACTACGCGGAGGTGGGTCTCTTGGGCTTTACCCTGCTGACTGATGCCGTCGATGGCGTCGAAGTCTGCCTCAACGATGACGTTAATGACGAGATGTCTGGCGCTCAGTTCAGCAAGGGCAAGCAGACCCTTGATGGCGCCAAGGCTCTCGCCTTCGTACGCCAGCGCTATAACCTCCCGCGTGGCGATCTCGACCGCATCGTACGCCAGCAGGCTTTCATGGCCTCCTTAGTCAATAAGATCTTGGACAATGACACCCTGGCCAACCCCTCCAAGCTGTCCAAGATTGCCAAGGCCGTGGAGCGCTCCGTAGTCATCGATGAGGGCTGGGACATCATGGGCTTTGTCACCCAGCTGGCAGGGCTCGCCGGCGGCAATGTTACGTTCACCACTATCCCGGTCACCTCCATCGACGGCCAGGGCGATTTTGGCGAATCCATCGTCACTATTGACGCCTCTGAGGTCCACCGCTTCATGGATGACCTAGCCAAGAGCCACGATGAAGCTACCGAAGAATCTAAGGCCGAAGATAAGGACAAACAGGATAAGGCGGAAAAAGACGAAGACGTCGACCCGAATATCAATATTCACGTCCTCAACGCCGGCAATATTGATGGCCTAGCTTCCGGCATCGGCTCCTGGCTAGAGGGCAAGGGTTATACCGTAGAGCGTTCCGCCAATGCACAACCAGGAATCTACAGCGAGTCCCAAGTCGTAGCCGCCGATCCGTCGAGCGAGGAGGCTAAGGCCCTAGCCAAGAAGCTGGGTGGACTGCCGGTAGCAGAGAACTCGGAGCTCGATGATGACACCCTCATCGTGGTTGCTACCGATAACTACCAGGGCCCCTCCGATAAGGAGGCCAGTGCCCAAGAGCCGGAGGCAGATAAGTCCAGCCAACCGGTAGGTACCCCGGGCGATGATTTCGGTACCGCCAAGGTTTCCCCAGAGATCGATGCTGGTGGCGACGGCCCGCGCTGCGTGAACTAGCACTTCTCCCCTACGATGGGCGGGTATGGAACTACTCGCCCATCTTTTGCGTGCCGACGCCGCCTCCCCGCGGCTTACCGTATATAACGAGGCCACCGGCGCACGCATGGATTTTTCCGCGCAAACGCTCGACAATTGGGTAGCCAAGATCGCCAATATGTTGGAAGAAGAGCTCGATTTAGAGCCGGATTCCATCATCGCCATCGATCTCCCGACCTCGTGGCAGGCAGCCGTTGTGGCCTTGGGCGCACTCGCCTCTGGCCCTTCCTATAGCTTTGGCGAGTCTGCCGCGCTTGCCGACGTCGTCTTTACCTCCCCATCCCGCTACACCGCCGCCCACGAGCGCCAGCCGCAGGCTGATATCGTGCTCATCAGTGAGGACCCCTTCGGCCGCGGAGTCGTAGAATCCGGCGGGGAGCTTCCCACCGGCGCCATCGATTTTGGCCCCACCGTGCGCTTCTATGGCGATCAGTACTTTGGCGAAACCCAGCCACTGCCCCAGCTTGTTGATGCCCCCGCCTCCGCGGAGCGCCTGCTGTCTACCGGCTGGTCCGATAATGAGTCCTTTTCCCGCGCCGTACTCGAGCCCCTCGCCGCAGGTGGTTCCGCAGTCATCATTGCCGGAATGTGCCCAGCCGATCGGCTGGAGGAAATCGCCGCCAACGAGAAGGCCACCGCGCGCCTCTAACGGTTTTAGGCTGCGCGGCGGGCCCAGATAAACTTAACCGTCATTATGTTTCTGGGAATCTCCGCGGACGCATGGTCCTATGTTTTCATTGGCGTTCTTATCCTCGCCGGCACCATTACTCAAGGCACCATCGGTTTTGGCTTGGGCACTATTGCCACCCCGCTCATCGCTCTCGTTCGTCCCGAGCTCGTGCCCACGCTCATTCTGCTGCTCGCGCTATGCATTTCTAGCTACACGCTCTCGCGAACCTTCCGCGAGACATCCTGGCGCGTCGTAGGTATCTCTACCCTCGCCCGCATCCCCGGTTCCGTGTTGGGTGCTTGGGCAATCGCGAGCCTCTCCTCCGACGGGCTGTCCATCTTCATCGGTTGTGCCGTGCTCCTAGCCATGACGCTGTCCAGTTTGGGATGGAGCCCGCGCCCGACCACCCTCAACACGCTCATCGCTGGAATAGCCTCCGGCATCCTAGGCACCTCCACCTCCATCGGAGGCCCACCCATGGCGCTCATAATGAAGCGATTCGATCCAGCCCGCACCCGCGGCACTCTAGCGGGCACTTTTGTCCTCGGAACCTTAATTTCTCTTATTATCCTGGCGCTTAACGGGCAGATTAGCAGCACCCAAGTGTCCGCTGCGGCGGCCTATTTCCCTCTCGTTGTCATCGGACTCATTGGCGCAAACTACCTCAACCGATTTATAGATAGGCACCTCCTCAACCGCATCGTCATCATTGTGGCAATCTCTGCAGCCCTCATGCTCATCATCGAAGCTGCCCTACTCTAGCCCCGCCCATCACCCCTCAGCGCAAGCCCCCGATAGGCTCCTGTTGCGAAACGCTCCAAACTCTGCCATGTAAACGCCTATAACGTATGTCACGTAACATTCACCATTAAGCATTTTATAACCCCCATCCACCCGCTTAAATGCAGCGCACGACGCATATTGTGACACGTCCACAACTTTCCAAGGGGGCCTAACATCCCCCTATAGAGCGACCAATCACCCCTATAAGGGGGTTAGTCAAATGCCCCCTCCAGCAGCCATGTATAGACATTTTCCAATCTATAAATTTCGACGCACTATCGGCCGCTTAGCGGGAACAAGATCCAATTAACCGCTTGGCCTATATAAAAATTACCTACCCTCCAGCCGTGCAGATATATAGACATCTAAGAGATGAATTAACTCTAAGCCTGTTTTAGCGTTCTCTTAGCGCAACATCGAGAGTTGCTGGATTTCATTCATAAGTTCATTCATTTTCTAACTACATTAGGAGAAGTTCTATATGTCGATTCGTCGTCGCATGACCGGCCTGACCGCCGGCCTCATCGTCGCCGGCACCGCATTCGCGGCACCGCTGGCTGGCGCCACCACCCAGACCGAGTCCTACCCGGAGACCCCGGCGCTGAACCCGGATCTGCCGATCATCCACACCACCCACGGTTCCGACCAAATGAAGGCGAATATCCTGAACCCTCGCCCGGTATGTAACCCGTGGGAAGACCACCGCACCGTGGTCTACAAGGTTTCCGATCGCTTCCTGCCGGCCGGCACCATTTCCACCACCAACCAGACCAAGAAGGACATCCCGCTGCAGCAGGACCTGTCCAAGTCTCAGTCCATCTCCGTTTCCGTCAACGGTGACCGCACCGAGACCACGTCCATGAACCTGGGCGGCAAGGGCTCCGGCAAGAATGCTGAAGGCTCCGCAGGCATCTCTCACGAGATTGCTACCAAGATTGGTGCTAGCGCTTCCTACTCCCTGTCTTGGGAGGCTGGCCAGTCCATCGGACCTTATGACGTTCCGCCAAACCACACCGGTGAAGCCACCTACGGCTTCCGCGTGCTGAACATGACCGGTACCCAGCAGTACTGCAAGCCAAACGGCACCTGGTCCACCCCGACCGCTTGGAATGCACTGCAGCCGGTTAAGAACGAAGTTCGCGTCAAGCTGTACGATAAGCTGTCTGACTCCTACGCTCCTAACAAGGATGCCCAGAACACCACTGACGTCAACGACCCGAAGGTTGTGGAAGAGGACAAGAACCTCGAGGCTGACGCAGAGGTAATCAAGGACACCGAGGGCACCGCCAAGGAAGACGCCGAGAAGGTTTCCGAGGCAGAGGGCAAGAACGAAGAGGCTGCTGACAAGAAGAAGCAGGAAGAGGTTGACGCCAAGGAGGACAAGAAGGACTCCAAGCACAAGCTCGACCTCGAGCCTTACATGACCGTTTCCGGCGCTAAGCACGCTGGTTTCGCAGGCACCGTTGCAGTCCGCGCCAAGAACGTTGGCTCTGAGCGCTACTACGGCGAGTTCCCAGCTACCCAGTTCCGCGTTGATGTGAAGACCGCCAAGGGCCCGAAGGGCGTTGACCGCCTCATCACTCCGCGTTCCTCCAACGGCGCTCACATCCGTGACCTGGGCTTCAACGAGAAGACCTCCACCCGTTCCTTCGAGGTAACCCTGGCTAACCCGATTAACGCTGGCGAAGAGGCTCGCATCGCTAACCTGGACTTCGGCGACGGCAAGACCAAGGAAGGCCGCCTCATCAACAACATCGAGGTAACCCAGACCTCCCGTATCAAGGGTGACGACTCCAAGCACAACGACCAGAACGTTGACTCCCGCGAGCACACCTTGAATGACTTTGGCAAGAAGGCTGAGGGCCTCTTCTAAGAACCCCCTATTCTTCCCTAGGAACATAGTTTCCTAGCCAGTGCCATACAAAAGGCCGCTGCACCACTGATGGTGCGGCGGCCTTTTGCTTGTTCATTTCCTTTTACATGGAAACACAGATTTCCTGTGGCGCTAGTTGGCTCCGTTGTCGCCACCGCTGGCCACATTAAGGCCCTCAAACTGCAGGTATTGACGGACCCGGATCTGTTCTTCCCTAAGTACAATCTTGCCCCGGTTATCCGCACCGAGGTTCTAGATGAACACCCAGAAGTTGAAGAGCTCTTCGCTCCCTTGTCACAGCTGCTTACCGACGAAAAGATGCAAGAATTTAACGCCCGCATCGACGGTGAGGACTACACCACCGTGGCACTCGATTTCTTGCGCGACGAAAACCTGATCGCGGACTAGCTGCCAGACCTTAGCAAGATTCCCAAAGACCGTTGCGCCACCCACGGTGCGACGGCCTTTAAAATTTACTTAACTTAGATCACACTTTTACTTTCGTTCGCCAAAACCTTCAGATAGATTGTTTATGTTGTCTTATTCACACGTACTGAAGGATGAATTCTATGTCTCACACGACTGCGAATGCGCCTGTTTCACCGGCCGGTTCACCCACTACCGGCGACGCAGACACCCCAAGCGGCAGCCAGGTGACCACTAATAAGGCAGTCAATAGCCAGTGGACCATCACGCTCTTCGGCACTGCCGTGGGCGCAGGCATCCTCTTTTTGCCGATCTCCGCCGGCAGCTTCGGCTTCATCCCGCTACTGGTAGCCACCCTGCTCATCTTCCCGATGACTTACCTAGCCCACCGTGCCTTTTCCTGGATCATTAGCTACTCACCGCTGCATGGCGAAGATGTCCTTGCAGTACTCACCCACTTCTTTGGCCGCGGAAACGGCATCATTCTCGCCATCATCTACTGGTTCACCATTTTCCCAGTGGTACTCATTTACGGCGTCTCGATTACTAATACGGTTAATAGCTTCATCGTCAACCAGCTAAGCGGGCCAGAAATTTCCCGGTATATCCTCGCGCCACTGTGTGTGGGCCTGATGACCCTCGCACTCGCCTTTGGAAATACCATCATGCTGAAGATTGCCCAGTTCGTGGTTTATCCACTTATCGTGGCACTGGCAGCAGTATCGCTCTACCTCATTCCGCAATGGGACCTCGGGTCCTTCATGGAGGCCGGCGATCACACCGCCGGTGGCATCCTCAAGGCCATTATCCTTCCCGTCTTGGTCTTCTCTTTCTCTTTCGTTGCCGCCATCTCCCAATTCTCCCTAGGCATGGAAAAGGAATACGGCGCGGATCACCACGCGCAATCCGATAAAGTTATCCGCAATTCCGCCGTTCTGCTGACCATCTTCACCATGTTCTTTGTCTGGTCCTGCGCCCTGGCCATGGGCGCAGACGGCATGCAGGAGGCAAATGAAAAGAACCTGCCGGTGCTTTCCTACTTCGCCAACGAAACCGGCACCCCATTTATGGCGTACATGGCGCCCATCGTGGTGATCTGTGCAGTAGCCTCCTCCTATTTCGGCCACGCACTCGGCACCATCGAGGGCACCCAGTACCTCTTCAACCTCGCCGCACCGAAGGCCACGAAGAAAATGTCCACGCGCACGCTTGATCTGTGGACCTACCTCTTCATCTTCGTCGCCACGTCCCTGGTGGGTATTTTCAACCCCTCCATTTTGGACATGATTTCGATCGTTGGCGGTGTCTTCTTTGCCTTTATGACCTATTTACTTCCTATCTTGGTCATCTACCGAGTGGACGCACTTGCCCGCTTCCGCGGCAAAAAGACCAACTATTTCGTGGCGGTCATGGGCTTTATCGTGCTCTTTGCCACCATCTGGGGAATGTTCCAATAATCCCACAAAACGTGGCTCGACAAGGACTTTTCCTGTCTGGCAAGGTGGGGCATCATGCCAGAACAGGAAAAGGCGCCGCACACACCTGCAATGCATTGGCGCGGATGCAAATACTGCCGAAAGCTATGACTACTAACCCACAATTGGGCTAGCAGCAAACTTTCAGTAACTGGCAGCGACCTATCAGGCACAATCCATTGTGGTAGCAGCCCCGTACCCCATACTTAAGTCATGCGTTTGAGAGAGCGCATACGAGAGAGATAGAGAGAACCCCTCAGTTTCCAGAGGGCGGCTTTGGCCGATACATGGAAACACCTTGTAGAGAGAGACGCCTACGGCCCTCGGTTCCTTCCGGTTCCGAGGGCCGTAGGCGTTTTCATCTTCTTATAGCGAAGCGCTAATGGTGCAGCTTATTCTTCTTGGACGCGAACAGTACCGCGGTACCAGTTACAATCGCAGCTGCAACCAAGTAAAACGCAGGGGCAAGCTGAATACCGGTGACGTCAATGAGCCAGGTAGCAATCATCGGCGCGGTACCGCCAAAGACAGCATTTGCCGTATTGAATGTCAATGCGAAGCCGGAAAGGCGCACGTGCGTAGGAAACTGCTCAGAGAGGAAGGAAGGCAGGACGCCATCATTAAGAGCAAGCACACCGCCTAGGCACACCTGGATAATGATGACTAGGAAGAGCCCAGCGCCATCGAGAAGCATAAAGGCCGGAATAATGGTCACGCCCATAAAAGCGGCCGCGCACAGCATGGTCGTGCGGCGGCCCAGGCGGTCCGAAAGCATGCCGGTAAGCAAGGCAAAGCCGACATAGAATGCGGAGGCAACAGAGGACGCTATAAACGCCGGGGTTGCGGCCATACCCAACTCTTCTGAGAGGTAGGTGGGCAGGTAGGTCAAGATGACGTAGAAACCAATGGCGTTGAGCACCGCACCAGCAAAGGCAATGGCTAAGGCCTTGGGGTATTTAAGCACCTCACGCAGTGGGGATTCTTCCGGTTCATCCTGATCCTCAAAGTGGGAGGACTCCTCAGTATGACGGCGAATCCACAGACCGTACATGCCCAAAGGCAGCGCAATCAAGAAAGGCACGCGCCAGCCCCAGGAATCCAAGGCAGCATCGTCGAGCACGCCCGTCAGCAACGCCGCAATGAGCGAGCCCAGCAACAAGCCGGAAGCCGTAGCGGACGGCACCACCGCGGAATATATGCCGCGCTTACCGGCCGGAGCGATCTCGGCCAAGTGCGTGGCCGCGCCTGCATACTCACCGGCTGCCGAAAAGCCCTGCACCATGCGGCACAGCAGCAGCAAAATGGACGCGGCGAAGCCGATGGTGGCATAGCCAGGAAGGAAACCTATGCACGCGGTAGCCAGGGACATCATCACAATGGAAACCGTTAGGGTCTGGATGCGTCCGTGTTTATCACCGAAGTGACCCCATACGATGCCGCCCAAGGGCCGCACCAAGAATGACAGCGCAAAGAGTGCAAACGTCATAATCAGGGCGCGGCGGCCTTCCATCTCCGGGAAAAAGACCCGGGAGATAATCGCAGACATATAGATATAGGCCGCGTAATCGAACCATTCGATGAAGGTGCCGATGAACGCGGCCTTTATGGCCGAGCGGTGTTGATGTTTGATTTCTGCAGTTTCCTCAGCAGTCTGTGCCGGCACGGCATCATTGGCTGGGGGTAGGTTGTGAGAGGAGGCATGCTCCTCACCTCAATTCTGTAGCTATACAAGCAGTTGAAAACGGCGCAGCCTCGCTGCGCGCATATCTTCGACCCTACAGAAGAGGACTATGTCCCACATCACTTCTATGCACAATTGTTGTGTGTGACAAGCTCTCCGTCGCTTTCCGACGCCCCTCCCCACTGGATTCCCAGCAACGTACAGCAATCCAACAGTCATACCTCATTGGCGTTACAGCCCAGTGCCCCATACTGAGATCGTGCGTTTGAGAGAGCGCATACGAGAGATAGAGAGAACCCCCTGCAGTTTTCACAGGGCGGCACACGCCGATACATGGAAACAGTGAGAGAGACGCCTGTGGCCCTCGGCCCCACACCGGGACCGAGGGCCACAGGCGTTTTCCCAGTTAACCCCCAACATTATGTTGTAGAAGGCTTCTGCGGGAGCTTTTTATCAAAATCAATAAGTCGGCCTAATGCCCAATCCTTATCAGTTAGCAGGCGAGAAAAAACCAACCCGGCACCAATGGATCCAACCACCATCATTCCGGTCGCAACGTTTGCCAAAGCTTGATCCATTTGCCCGTCGTTCAAATAAAACACTGCTCGGAACATTGTCACCCCCGGAATCATAATCACCGCAGCTGGAACGGTCGTTGTAATACGGGGGAGCCGCGCCTTTTTAGAAGCAACCGCACCCAACAAACCGATGAGTAATCCACCCACGAAGGCCGCAAAGAAAATGGTTGTACCAGCGTGAATGAGGATCAAACGGAGCTCATTTGCCACAGTTCCCACACACGCCGCGACCAAAACCATGCGGCGCGATGAGTTGAAAAGAAAGGCAAAGCCAGCAATGCCCAGAAAACTTGCGACCGGCGCCAACAAAAACCACTTCGTATCCTGTGCAGGAGCGGGTGGATCAGGGGTAAGTTGTGTCAACCAGCTCACCATCGAGACGGTGAAAGTCGCTATAAATATAACAGTGAAGGCATACCCTAACCTGACAATACCTGCGTCCAAATCAAAACGCGCAATGTCAATCAATGCAGAGAAAAGTGGAAATCCGGGGATCAAGAATAAGACCGCTGCCACAACGCCAGAGGACAATTCACTCGGCTCCACTGAGCCTATCGCCCCAAAAATCTCCGTCAAAAGGAAGAAAACGATACTTGCCGTTGCACCGCCAGCAATTACCCCTCCGATTTGATGGACGTGCCGATGGAGAACTGTATAACGCACAAACTGGCCTGCAAACGCCGCTAAAGCCACCAAACCCACCGCTTCTAGCGGGAAAAAGTTAAGATACGCAAACGCCGCGCATGCGATCGCGGCGGCAAAGGAAAGAACTAAACCGCTCCAGCGCTTCTTGACGCCAAACTCAATGACATCCAGCATTGCCGCCAATTCTTGGGCAGTAATTCCTGCATAGAGACGATTATGGGTCAGATCTTCTAAGGCTTCTATCCGCGAAGCATCAACCGCGGGAGAATGTTGCCGGGCAATCACTGTCCTGAAATATTCCCCGCGGTGGAACGTACAAGTAATCTGTGTCAAACCCACTGTGGCATCTAAGTGGTCAAACCCGAAAGCTCGCGCGCTGCGTTTCATCCCCCTTAAGACACGGTAACCAGAAGTGCCGGCCCCCATTAGGAGCATTCCTACCCGCAATACAACGTCCGCCTCCACGCCCATTTGCCGGTGCATAGCTGGATCAAATTCTTGTGCCACATCTCCTCCTCTACCGCGGCTCTTGGGGCCCAATTTAAGACTTCTCACCCCGTCCCCAGGCCGCGCCTGTCACTCACCGAGAATATTACGCAACAAAGACTATTTGCGAACACTGTCCACTGCCCTAAATGCCTTCGCCCTCCGCACCCGTGTACGGATATGAGCTGTCATCTGCTCATATCCACTCTATTACCACGGTACTCACAGGAAGATTGCAGGCTCATGGCAGTTTAGAGAGTTATATTAATCTTGCGCGTTTGAGAGAACGCAAGAGAGATAGAGAGAACCAGTTCCAGCGCCCAGGGCCCCGAGCGAGGCCCGGGCGCTGGAGCTGTTTTATCCATCAAAACAGGCGCCAAGAAGGGGATCCGTAACCAGGGAAATCCCGCCGGACCACCTGTTGAGCACAACGCCGTCATAGCTCTACAGAGAACTAGGAATTGCTGCCAGCTTTACCAAGGAACGTCAACGCGGCAACGGTGAGGGCCTCCGTGCCGGTGCGCAGCGTGGGTTGGATCAGCGGGGCGAAGTGCGGGCTGTGGTTGGGAACATCCTTTCCTTCTTCGCGGCCGGAAAATACCCAGAAGCAATAAGGAACCTCGAAGGCGCGAGCAATAGTGGAGAAATCCTCACTGGCTGTGAGGGGTTCTGCAGTGAGAACGCGGTCGGCGCCGAAATAGGATATAAAGGATTTCTGGAGCGACGCCGTAGTTTCCTCATCATTGCTAGTAAGCGGGTAGGCATCGTGATAGTTAAATTCCGCGGGCTGCGGACTGCCGGCGGCCTGGCACTCAGCGGTGACGATACGTTCGATTGCTGCAGTGATCTTATCGCGGATCTGCTCGCTATAGGCGCGCACGTTAATTTTTAAGGTTGCCTCGAAAGGAATGATATTGGCCTTCGAGCCTGCATTAATGGCACCTACAGTAAGTACGCCGAAATCAGAAGGGTTGAGCTCGCGGGAAATAACTGTCTGCAGGCGCATCACAATAGAGCTTGCCAGTACCACTGGGTCAACGCTCAAATGCGGCATCGAACCGTGCGAGCCTTGTCCAAAGACCTTGACGTCCAAACTCACTGCAGTGGACATGAAGGGGCCTGCCGCAAGAGCAACGGTGCCAGCAGGAAACTGGCTCGCAAAAACATGTTGACCTAGGACAACATCGGGAGTGGCTACCTTATCTACTAGGCCGTCATCCACCATAGACTGGGCACCGGCGGCGATTTCCTCGCCCGGTTGGAAAATAAGTTGCAAGGTGCCGGACCACTGGTCGGTGGCCTGCGCCAAAAGCGCCCCCATGCCCAGCAGGCTGGCCACGTGTGAATCGTGACCGCAGGCCTGCATGACGGCCACTTCATTTCCCTCCGAATCTACTGCGGTATCGGTGGAGGCGTAATCCAAGCCAGTATCTTCCTTGACCGGTAGGCCATCAAAATCCGCGCGCAGCATGACAGTAGGCCCGGCACCATTTTCCAAGACGCCAACCACGCCACCGCCTACATCCACTTGGTCAAACCCGAGGTCAGCAAGCTTGCCCTTGATGATGCTAAGCGTACGCTTCTCCTGCATCGATAGCTCCGGGTGCTGATGCAGGTCTTTATAAAGTGGCTCCTGCCAATCTTTGACGGAGTCATAGTTGCTGCAGACAGTACGGACAGCATTACGGACAGACATTGCTTCCTCCTTGTGGGATCGCGGTGGAATATAGCAGCCAGTGTAGAGGGATGGAAGGAAGGTGGGCGTCGGCAAGCAAGGCATTTTTGTAATGCCAGCCATAGTTTTATGGCAAAGAGACGGGCCTCATGGTGCGCCGAGCTGGAGTTTTTAAAAAGTTCGATGACGCATCCACCTTTAACCCATCGGACATTTATAATTCACCAATTATTTGTTTTCCATGTATCTGGGCTTCACCCATCCGCCCTAAATTGACCGAGTGACCTTTCAGGAAGACTCTCTCAGTGGCGGCAACTCAGGCACTACCATCGCCCGTCCCGCCCACACGGAAAACCCCAGTGATTCTGCGGCGTTGGTACGCAAAGCAGCGCGCAATCGCCACAAGGAATGGCTGCTTGCAGCTGCGCTACTCGCGCCGAATCTGATCCTGCTGGCCGTATTTACCTACCGGCCACTGCTGGATAATATTCGCCTCTCCTTTTTTAATTGGAATATCTCCAGCCCCACCTCCACGTTTGTGGGCTTTGATAATTATGGTGAGTGGTTTAGCCGCGATGATACGAAGACCATTGTTTTAAATACTCTGGTTTTTACCTTCTTTGCGGTCATTGGCTCCATGGTCATCGGCTTAGCGCTGGCGCTGCTACTCAACCAGAACATCAAGGGTCGTAATTTTGCGCGTTCTGTAGTCTTCGCGCCCTACGCCATTTCCGGCGCTGCCATTGGTATTGCCTTCCAGTTCGTATTCGATCCAAACTTTGGCCTCATCCAGGAAATCCTGGGGTGGTTTGGTATAGATTCCCCCAACTTCTATGCCGTGCCAGGCTGGGCGATGTTCATGGTGACCTTCACCTTCGTGTGGAAAAACTTGGGCTATACCTTCGTCATCTACTTGGCAGCACTCCAGGGCCTAGACAAGGAATTGGATGAAGCCGCCGCTATCGACGGCACCGGCCGCTGGCGCAAATTCTGGCGCGTGACCATGCCACAGCTGCGCAATACCACCTTCTTTCTTTCCATTACGGTGCTTCTTAACTCTGTGCAGGTCTTCGACATCATCAACGTCATGACCCGCGGCGGCCCACAGGGAAACGGCACCCAGACGCTGGTCTTCCAGATTTATAACGAAACCTTCGTCAACTTCCGCGCCGGCTACGGTGCGACCGCCGCCACCATCTTGTTCCTGTTCCTGCTCATCATCACCCTGATTCAGGTACGCATCATGGATAAGCGAGGTTAACCCACATGGCTACTTCAGCCCTTCACATGGTCACGGATGAATCCCCCACCACCCGTCGCGCAAAGCTCGCCGGCGGTTACCTAGGCATTCTCGCCGTACTGCTGCTAATTGGACTGCCCCTGTTCTGGATCCTCATGACCTCCTTTAAGGCCAAGGGCGATATCTATACTGATCCGGTCAATTGGATTCCACCAGTATGGGAGACCGAGAACTACTCCGATGCCACCACCCGCGTACCTTTCTGGACCTATCTGCGCAATTCAGTATTTATTACCGCAGTGCTGTCCATCATCAAGATTGTGCTGGGTGTCATCTCCGCCTATGCGCTGGCCATCCTGCGCTTTCCAGGCCGCCATCTGGTCTTCTTATTGGTCATTTCCTCGCTCATGGTGCCCAGCGAGATCACCGTTATCTCTAACTACGCCCTGGTCAATTCCTTGGGCTGGCGCAATACCTTCGTGGGCATCATCGTGCCGCTGGCCGGCGTGGCCTTCGGTACGTTCTTGATGCGTAACCACTTTTTGTCCCTGCCCTATGAGCTAGTTGAGGCCGCCCGCATGGATGGCGCCGGTCCCATTCGCATGCTCACCAAGGTGCTACTGCCGGTCTCGTGGCCTACCTTGACCGCATTCTCCGTAATCACCATGGTCAATGAATGGAATACCTACCTCTGGCCATTCCTTATGGCCGATACGGAAGAAGTAGCACCGCTGCAGGTGGGTCTCACCATGTTGCAAAACAACGATGGAGTGACCAACTGGGGCCCGGTTATGGCCGCCACCATCCTCACCATCATCCCAATGGTGATCATCTTCTTGGCCTTGCAAAAGTACATGATCCAAGGCCTGACCACTGGCGCCGTCAAGGGATAGAAGGACTTCTACCCCACCCACGCTCGCCGTTTCCACTTACTTTAATCCTGCTTATCTACAGGAGACCCAAGGAGAATTACATGCTACGCCGCAAGTTCCTCGCCCTCGCTTCTACCGCTGCCTCTGCCACTGCGCTGGCCGCCTGCGCTGGTACCTCTTCGACCGACCCGCAGGGCGGCAAAGACAAGGGCGGCGACGATAAAGTCACCGAGCTGACCTGGTGGTCCAACCACCCGGGCACCTCCAAGGACATTGAAAAGGAGATCATCTCTCGCTTTGAAAAGGAAAACCCCGATATCAAGGTCAACCTCGTTGACACTGGCAAGAACTACGAAGAGGCAGCTCAAAAGTTCAATGCTGCGCTAACGGGCCAGGATCTTCCTGACGTAGTCGTGCTTTCCGACGTCTGGTGGCACAACTTCGCCATCAACGGTCAGATCGCCAACGTCGACGAGCTAGCGGAAGAAGCCAGCATCGATCTCTCCACCTACGTGCAGCCGCTCTACGAGGATTACAACTACGACGGCGGCCACTTTGCGCTTCCTTTCGCCCGCTCGACTCCGCTGTTCTACTACAACAAGGATGCGTGGAAGAAGGCCGGCCTGCCGGACCGCGGCCCGAAGTCCTGGGATGAGATGGATGAATGGGCCAAAAAGCTTGCCGATGCTGATCCGAAGATGAAACCCTTCGGCTGGGGTGATGCCGTGGACTACCTGGGCTGGATTTTCCAAGGACCACTGTGGTCCAAGGGCGGCGCCTACTCCGATGCGTGGGACTTGAAGTTCACCGATGACAAGACCATCAAGGCCGTCGAGTGGCTCAAGGACATCACCGATGAAAAGAAGGGCTACTCCTACGTGGGCAACGATATGGCCATGGAGTTCGGCACCGGCCGCGCAGCCGCGACTGTGCTGTCCACCGGTGACCTGGCGGGCCTGACCGATACCGCTAAGTTCGAGCTCGGCACCGCCTTCCTACCGAACCCTAAGGGCGACGGTGCCTGCCCAACAGGTGGCGCCGGACTGGCTATCCCATCGGGTATCAGCAAGAACCGTCAGCTGGCGGCCATCAAGCTCATTGACTTCATTACCAATGAAGAAAACACCTGCTACTGGTCCCAAAATGTGGGCTACATGCCGGTACGTTCCTCCGCCGTGGAAAACGAGGACCAGAAGAAGTTCATGGAAGACAATCCGAACTTCGAGACCGCCATCAAGCAACTTCCGGAGACCCGCCCGCAGGACAACGCCCGCGTCTTCCTGCCCGGCGCGGACCAGGAAATTGGCGGTGCTTTCGAAAAGGTTGTCACCAACCGCGATGATGTCACCAAGGTGCTAACTGACCTTGAAAAGACCCTGCAGTCGATTTACGACAACCAGGTCAAGCCCGTCATCAATAAGTAGGCTTTCACAGCCGCCTTCCTCCCCTCACTAGATTCTGAAAGGTAACCATGGCTACTGTCACCTTCGATGGCGCAAGCCGCATTTACTCCAAGGACGCGGAACGCCCCGCCGTTGATCGCCTCAATCTGGATATTTCCGACGGCGAATTTTTGGTCCTCGTCGGCCCTTCCGGCTGCGGCAAGTCCACCAGCCTGCGTATGCTCGCTGGCTTGGAGCCCACCGACCGCGGTTCCATTCGCATCGGCGGCAAGGACGTCACCGGGGTGAGCCCATCGGACCGCGACGTAGCCATGGTTTTTCAGAACTATGCCCTCTACCCCAATATGTCCGTAGCGCAGAATATGTCCTTCGCGCTGGAAAACCGCAAGGTCCCTAAAAACGAGATTAAGTCTCGCGTGCAAGAGGCCGCGAAGATCCTGCAGATGGAGGCTCTTCTCGACCGCAAGCCCGCCAATCTTTCCGGCGGCCAGCGCCAGCGCGTAGCTATGGGACGCGCCATCGTGCGCGAGCCGGCAGTGTTTTGCATGGATGAGCCTTTGTCCAACCTGGACGCCAAGCTGCGCGTATCCACCCGCGCGCAGATCTCTAATCTGCAACGCCGCCTTGGCACCACCACCGTCTACGTCACCCATGACCAAACTGAGGCAATGACCATGGGTGATCGGGTCGCTGTTCTCAATGCCGGCGTCTTGCAGCAGGTGGATAATACCCGCACCATCTACGACCGCCCGCAGAATGTCTTCGTCGCCGGATTCATTGGCTCGCCGGCGATGAATATCTACGACCTGAGCCACAACTCCTCTGATCTGCGCATCGGCTCTACCCGCATTAACCTGTCCAATTACAACTTCGAAGGCGTAGAGACTGTCACCGTCGGCATCCGCCCTGAAGACTGGCAATTTAGCGATACCGGCAACGGTGGGGCAAAGTTTACTGTCGCGCATATCGAGGAACTGGGTAACCAGACCTACGTTTACGGCGACCTTAACGACGCCGCTGGCGATAGCTCCGCCGACGGCATACTGAAGTCTTCCACCCGCATGGGCGGACAGACCGGCATTCTGGTCAATGCCCGCGGCCGTTACGCGGTGGGTGATACTTTCTATGTTTCCCCCGACCCGGACCAAGTGCATTTATTTAGCACCACTACTGGGGAGCGCCTGAACTAGAAGCAGCAAATAGGCAGTTGGCACCTTAGATTCTTATTTTCCTTTGCAGACATTAAGAAACTGATATGTGTCCGCACGCATAAACGCGCACGCAGTGCCTTTTACCACGGATATTGCTGGGAATATCGCACTCAGCGAACCTTAAAATCAACCGAAAGGTAATTCACTGCCTATGCCATCTTTCAAGAAGCTATCTGCCGCCACTTTGGCTGCAACCGCAATCCTCGGAACCGTCGCCGCACCGGCCGCCAGCGCCAAGAGCGACCCAGTTCGCTCCCTTATTTCTCCGGGCACCTGCAAGACCATCACCAAGCTGGCCAACGATGGCAAGCCGGTCCCGGATCCTTCCATCCTCCACGATGAAGACTCCGTAAAGCCGTACTTCAAAGATGGCGTTCTGGAGTACAAGGTGGTTGAAAACTTCCCGTATCGCAAGCAGCTCGATGCCGCGGTTGCCGAGTGGAACAAGGCCCTCAAGGGCAAGGCTTCCCTGAAGGAAGTTAAGCCTTCCGAGGCTGATGGTGACACCATCGCCATCATCTTCAAGCCCGACCCAAATGGCTATGTACAGGGCGCTGCCTACCCAGATCACAAGATGGTCTTCATCAAGATTCCTAATGCCCAGTACCCAGAGGCAGTCCAGGGCACCATTGCCCACGAGCTGGGCCACATGATGGGTGCGGGCCACTCCTGCGCCGGCGCGCTCATGGCCGGCGCTAACCAGAATCCCATCTCCTACCATGTAACCCCGCTGGACGCGGCAGCCATCATTCAAGGTCAGTTCGACTAAACGCCCGACGACTCCTCTCCCCTAGGCCCAGCACGGTGCCTAGGGGATTTTTCTGTCTTTACCCGGCTCCGTGTTGGGTAGGTCGCATTCAACCGATTGTTTTAGGCGGCACACAGGCCTACTGCTAACGTTGCCGTTATTCAAAGGTTTGCATTAGAAAAGGAGTCCGCCCATGGATACGTGGGAACCCACCCTGTCGACCGGCCCACTGCTGGGCATTGCGGTGGCCGCCATCGCCGTAATTTTGGTGTTGGTCATCTATTTCAAGCTTCACGCCTTCCTCACGCTATTGGTGGTCTCGGCACTCACGGCGCTGGCTGCGGGCATTCCCCTCGAAGGAATCGTGCCCACCATGACAGAGAGCTTTAGCTCCACCCTAGGGTCGGTGGCGCTGCTCGTAGGCTTGGGCGCCATGATCGGCCGGCTGGTGGAAGCTTCCGGTGGCGCTAAATCGCTTGCCGACGCCATGGTCCGCCGCTTCGGCGAATCCAAAGCACCCTTAGCACTCGGCCTAGCATCGCTCATTATGGGCTTTCCCATCTTCTTCGATGCCGGCCTGATTGTGATGCTGCCGGTCATCTTCGCTGTCGCTCGCCGCTTGGATGGCCCTGTTCTTGCCTTCGGTCTGCCGGCAGCTGGTGCATTCTCCGTTATGCACGTCTACCTGCCGCCGCACCCGGGCCCCGTTGCCGCCAGTGAATTTTACGGCGCCGATATGGGTCTCGTTCTTTTAGTCGGCCTCATCCTAGCCCTGCCCACCTGGTATATTTCCGGCTACCACTTTGGTCTGCTTTCCGGTAAGAAATTTCCCATCAAGGTAACCGATGCCATCGCCGGTCCCCTCCTCGCGGAGGACGAGCAACCCCACAAACCCGCCTCTGCCGCCACGGTGATCTCCATCCTGTTGATCCCGATGGTGCTCATCTTCTTTAACACCGGTCTCAATGCTTTGGCGTCCTATGGCACCATTGACGCCGACGCCGCGTGGGTACGGTTCTTTGTCATGCTGGGCCAGACCCCCATTGCCCTGCTGATTACCCTCCTCATCGCGCTCGTGGTCCTCGGGCTGCGCCGTGGCGTAGAAAAGACCGCGCTGGAAAAGCTTGTCGATTCCTCCCTCGGCCCCATCTGCTCGGTCGTGCTTATCACCGGTGCCGGCGGCATGTTCGGTGGTGTGTTGCGTACCTCCGGGATTGGCGATGCGCTTGCTGATTCCCTTTCCGGCCTCGGCATCCCCGTCATCCTGGCCTGCTACCTTATCGCCGTGGCCCTGCGTCTGGCCCAAGGCTCCGCTACCGTCGCGCTAACTACGGCCGCTGCGCTTATGGTCCCAGCCGTGGAAGCCGGCGGCTTCAACGAACTACAGCTCGCGCTTATCGTTGTTGCAACCGCCGCCGGTTCCGTCTTCGGCTCCCATGTCAATGACTCTGGATTCTGGCTCGTCGGCCGCCTCATGGGCATGGACACCATGACCACGCTTAAGACCTGGACTGTCAACCAGGTGCTCATCTCCGTTATCGGCTTTGCCCTAGTCCTGGTCATGTACGGCGCCGCAGCTGCCTTCTAGCGCCAGCTTTAAGCCCCCGCTTTAATCCACGCTGCGGCATCGCCCGCAATTTCCGACGCCGGCCGAGTCACATCAAAGACCTGGCCGGTTTCGTCATCTTCCAGCGGCTCCAAGGTATCGAATTGCGATTGCAAGAGCGACGCCGGCATAAAGTGCCCCAGCCGATGCTGCATGCGCTGATACAGCACATCAAAGTCCCCGTGCACGTGTACAAACACCACGCCCGGACAATACTCGCGAATCAAATCCCGGTATTTACGCTTCAACGCGCTACAACCCACCATCGCGCCTTCCGGCCTATCCGCCAACCACTGACCAATCTGTTTCAGCCACGGCTCTCGGTCCGCATCATTGAGCGGTATCCCTGCCGCCATCTTGTCGATATTGGCCTGCGGATGCATATCATCGCCATCGCGGTACTCCAGACCGACCAACGGCGACAGCGCCTCCCCTACCGTTGTCTTGCCCGAGCCTGATACCCCCATGACAACGACGTGGCGAAAACTGTGTTGGTTCATGGTGGCTCCTTTGAATGGGGTGTTCCCTTCGAGTTTAGGCTGAACCCCAGCGCTGACCTATTTGGCGCCGTTCTCCTCCCTGGCACAACCGGTGCGATCTGTGAGGCCTAAATGTTTTGACGAAGCACAGCAAGGTAACCACGAGTCTCGACAGAGGTTACTCCCACCAGAAAATTAAGGATGGTTCAATAGCTAAATTGGTTCGCCGACTACTTGATTTCGCCTAAGCTATCGGTTGGTAGGCCCTCTACCTAGAGCAAACGGCCACGCTATGGCCCCAAACTGGTGGTTCAGGGGGATAACGTGGCTGAAAGTTGGGTGTCGGGTGAAGCGAACGCCGCCTAGGCGAGGTTTTTGAGGGCCTCGGTAACTAGGCGCCAGAAGCCAGCGTGATCGAGGGTGGTGGCGACTTGGGTGTGGCAGGAGACGTCGGCAGGCTCGCGGAGATCGGTGACAGTCATGCCAGTGGTAAGGGCGCCCGCAAGCTCGACGTGGACGGGGGCCCTGCGGGTCTGGACGATGTCTGGATCAATGAGATAGGCGACGGTGCACGGGTCGTGGACCGGTGGATTATCAAAGCCTTGGTTGGCTTGGTAGGTCTTGCGGAAGAAGCCGAAAAGGCCAACGACGAACTCCGAGACTGGGGTTTCCAGAGCCTTGATTTCGGCTTCGACCTCCGGGGTGGCCAGTGCCTGGTGAGTGAGGTCGAGGCCCACCATCGTGACGGGCCAAGGCTCTTCGAAGACGATGTGGGCGGCCTCGGGGTCGATCTTGATATTGAACTCGGCGACTGGGGACCAATTTCCTTCGTGGTAGCCGCCGCCCATGAGGACTACTTCCTTGACGCGCTCAACGATGCGCGGCTCTTTGCGCGCGGCCATCGCGATATTGGTAAGCGGGCCGGTGGGCACCAGGGTGATGGTGCCGGGATCGTGGGACATGATGGTGTCGATGATGAAGTCGATGGCGTGGGCGTCGGCAAGCGCGGTGCTTGGGTCCGGAAGTTGGACGCCTTCCACGTCCATTCCGGTGGAGCCGTGGATAGCCTCGGCAACTTCGACGGGGCGCACGAGCGGGCGATCGCAGCCGGCATAGACCGGAATCTCCGGGTGACCAGCGATTTCCTTGACTACCAGGGCGTTATGGGAGACCTTATCCAAGGTCTGGTTTCCGCCTACGGTGGTAATGCCCAGCAGCTCGATATTGGGGTTGCCCATGGCTAGAAGCAGGGCCACCGCGTCATCGTGGCCGGGGTCGCAGTCCAGAATGATTTTTCGCGTCATGCCACGAGCCTACTTTCGGGCGTTGACGGCCGCCACGGTGTCATCAATAGACTCCGGGCGCGGAATGCGGAAGGACAAAGCTAGAGCCGCAAGCAGGATGATGACGCCGGCGATCATGCCCGCGCGGTAGCCATGCTCGAAAGACCCGGAAACCGCGAACAGCACTGCAAAGGACAGACCCGCGCCTAGGTTGAAGGCGCCGGCGTTCATGCCGGGCAGATAGCCCTGGTTATCGGCCGGCGAGAGCACGATGCCTAAGCCATTGAGCATGATATTGGCAATGCCCGCGTAGGTCACGCCCAAGAAGATAGAGACGAAGAGCAGGGTCCACGCGTTCGGAACGCCCACCACGAAAATGGAGATAATCAAGCCAGCGACGGTGCCTACGAGGCCGGTTTGCAGAACGTACTTATAGCCCAGTTTGGAAGCCATCCAGCCGGCAATGGGGCCGAAGACTAAGCCGGCGAGGGCGTATGGGGTAAGCGTGACCCAGGAAATGGTGCTGGCAGAAATACCGGCACCGGCGTCTGCATCCTGGCCAAGATTAGGGATGAGGCCATTCATCACGGCAAAGACACCGGTCATCGTGAGCAGCGTGGTAGATAGCAGCGCCCACGTGCGGCGTTGTTTGAGGTAGGCCACCGGTACGAGCGGATCGGCGACCTTCTTCTCCACGTTCCAGAAGGCCCAGAAGCCGGCGACACCGATGAGGAGAAGGATGATGACGAGGAACCAATTGGCCTCTGCAAGCTTGCCGGCTTCGTTGAACGCGGTGAGAACGCAACCCAGCGCCACGGCCAGAGGAAGAACACCCTCCCAGTCCATACGCGGGGTTTCCGTGGCCGTGGATTCCTTGGTAAATACCTGGACTGCCACTACTGCAATGGTGCATAGAACAGCCATGGTCCAAAAGACCGAGCGGTAACCAAAATTGCCCGCCAACCAGCCGCCGGCCAGCGCATCCACACCGGCAATTCCACCGTTTACCGAGGTCACAATGCCCAGCAACAGGGCGTACTGCTGTTCATTGAGTACCTGCTGGCGCAGCATAATCAGGCACAGCGGAACCGTAGGCCCTGCCACGCCTTGAATGATGCGGCCAATCAGCAACACAGCGACGTTCGGTGCAACCGCCGAAACCACGCAGCCCAGCGCAGCTACCGCCATCATGCCAACGAGGACTTTCCTGCGCCCGATGAGGTCACCCCAGCGCGGCAGGAATAGTGAGAATAGTGCCGCGGCCGTAAAGAATGCCGTTTGCGTCAGACCGATCTGCGCGGTGGTGGCGCCCAGCTCGTCTTCCATCGTCGCCAAGGCTGGCGAGAGCATCGACGCATTGAGCTGGAACGCAAACACCGCAGTAAGCAGTGCGAACATCAACGGGATATAGGAGCTGGGCTGGAGCTTTGGGGGCTCGGAGGTGGTGGAAGTCATGGCTTTAATTTAGATCAACCGTGCGGCAAACTACTAGACCAAATCTTGGCCAATTTTTACTAGTCAGATATCTTCTTCGGTCGCGGGCCTTGTCGCAATTGCCTACTGTGCACAAGTAATGGCCTGAAGCAGTCTTCTAGTAACCGTAACCGACAGTAGAGGCTCAGCCTTCGCTTGCCGACCTCCCAACACGCAGCCGAAGCGGTGCTTTGCCTAGAAATGGGAAATTGTTCACCGATTCCTGATGTACGGTAGTAACATCTGCGTTCTTCTAATACCTAGTAAGCAGCAAAGGACGCCGACGTTGAAAGGACTTAGCTTCCGTTATGCCTACAGTTTCTGATCGCCTGCACCGAGCCCAGCGGGATTTTAACGCGGTGATTACCATCATCCCGTTTGATGAGCATGCCGTGGATGATTCCCCCACGCTCATGGGACAACCCGTCGCGTTCAAGGACATCGTGGATGTGGCGTGCGTGGCTACCACCTGCGGCACCAAGGTAAATGTGGGCCGCACGCCGGTCAAGGATGCACCGGTGGTACAGCGCTTGGCGGCGAAGGGTGCGCTGCCGGTGGCGAAGGCGAATCTGCAGGAATTTTCCTATGGCATTTTGGGCGATGCCTCTGCGTATGGACGCGTTATCAATCCGCGCGATCCCGAGGTGTGCGGCGGCGGATCAAGCTCTGGTTCCGCTGCTTTGGTGGCGTGCGGCGCGCTCGACCTGACGGTTGGTTCCGATAGCGCTGGGTCGGTGCGCGTACCTGCCGCGTGCCAAGGCGTGTTGGGGTTTAAACCCACCTTTGGACTCATTCCAGTCGAAGACGTCTTTCCCTTCGCCCCGAGCTTTGATTGCATTGGATTTTTTGCCAGCTCGATTGACCTGATTGAGGAGGCTTTTATCGCCACCGCGGATGAGGAACCGGCCGCGGCGCAAGACGTTTCAATTGTTGATGTCACGGCTCTTAAGTCCAAGGGCGAGCGCTTCGCGGATCTTCTGGCAGCGCTGGAGCACTCGGATTTTGAACTCAGCGAGGGCGTGGATTTAGAAGAAACCATCGCCGCCACGGCCAAGCTCTATGAGCCGATGCGTCTGAAGGAAGTCTATGACGTGCACCGGCCACTGCTGGATCAGCGCGATAAGTACCAGGACGTTATCTTGCAGCGCGTTTTAGGTGGAGAAAATATCAGCCAGGAAGATTATGACGAGGCTGCGCAAGGCGTGAAAGAGCTGCGCGAGGATGCGCTTGCCCTGCTTGGCGACGCCCCCATTATCCTCACCCCCACCCTCGATTCCGGCCCCCTCAAGTGGTCCGATATCACAGCGGAAAATACCGCGGAATCGGCCGCAAGCCTGCGGCGCTGGACCGAGCCTTTCAATGTGCTCGGCTGGCCGGCTATTACGGTGCCGCTGCGCGACGAAGAGGAAGAAGGCGTGGGTGATGCGGTGCAGGTCGTCGGCAAGCCGGGCGAGGACCTGACCGTCCTGCGCGTTGCTCGTGCACTGCAAGCCCTTCTTTAGGCCTCTGCCAGCACTGTCTTTTCTTGCGTACGCGGCCGCCAATAAGCAGCCTCTATAGCCTTAAGATCTTTGAAATGGGCTGAGGTGAGCTCGTCCATTGCTTGAATGTAGCCGGGGACCTCCTCGCGTGGCAGACGCAAACCCATGGTCAGGTGCGGGGTCCACCGCGGCCCGCGCCCATCCGGATTGGCGGCACTGATTTGGCGCGCGGCGATTTCTAGCTCATCGCTCGTTTCAAGGAGCCAAGCCACCGTCTGTTTGCGCTTGATGCCAAAAATGACGTTTCCTACCCGCCGGAAGTCCGCCGGAATAACGGGCGGGAGCAGCTGGGCGGCTAAGTCCACGACCTCCGGCTGCATATGCGGCGAAAAGGTCACGGTGATGTGCGGGCGTTGCTGCTGGACGGGAAAGCCGCGCTCTGCAAGGCCGGCAAAGATTTCGCGCACCTGTTCCTCCTGCTTTTGCGGCAGGTAGAGCAAGATATTATCCGGCGATGCTTTACTCACAGGCGAGCGTTCCCTTTCTGTAGTGGAGTGCTTCCAGCGTACAGTCCACGAAGTAGATCACTTCCTCTTGTGCCAGCGCAAACGTTTGCCGTTTAATGAGAGTCATGAGCACTTCAGAGTCATCGCCCCTCATCCTCGCCATCACGGCATGTCCGACGGGCATCGCGCATACCTATATGGCGGCCGAGAACCTTGAAGCCGCAGCCCAAGAATTGGGCTACCGCATCAAAATTGAAACTCACGGTTCCATCGGCGTTGAGGGAACCTTTAGCAAGCAAGATATCGAAGACGCCGATGCCATTGTCATTGGTGCCGATACTGTAATTTCCAAAGACCGCTTCCACGGCAAACGCCTCGAGGCCACCGGCGTGGACGAGGCCATTAAGCACCCGAAGGAACTGCTCAGCAGGTCCTTGAGCGCCACGCGTTGGGAAGGTTCCGCGGACGACAAGGAAACAGAATCGCCCCGTAAGAATAGTATTGGCCAAACCTTGTACAAGGCGCTGATGAACGGCGTCTCACACATGATCCCGTTCGTGGTAACCGGCGGTCTGCTCATTGCGGTGGCCCTCTCTATCGGTGGTACCCCTACGCCTGAGGGCATGGCGATTCCAGAAGATAGCTTCTGGAACACGGTCAATGAACTCGGCGCTCTGGCGTTTTCACTGATGGTTCCAGTTCTCTCCGGTTACATCGCTGTGGGCATCGCGGACCGACCGGGCCTCGCGCCTGGCCTTATCACCGGCCTTATCGCCACCACTGGATCTTTGTACGGTTCTGAGGCGGGCGCCGGATTCTTGGGCGGCATTGTCACCGGTATTTTGTCTGGTTATGTGGCTCTAGCCATTAAAAAGATTCCGGTACACAAATTCATCGCGCCGATCTGGCCCATCATTGTCATCCCGATTTTCACTACGCTCATTGTGGGACTCATCTTCATCCTGCTCATTGGTGCTCCGGTCTCAGCTGCGTTTGAGGCGATGACCAATTACCTCGCGGGAATGCAGGGTTCCTCCGTCATTGTGCTGGGCCTCATCCTTGGCGCCATGATCGCCTTCGACATGGGTGGCCCCTTCAACAAGACTGCCTTCCTCTTTGGCGGCGGCATGATCGCGGCCGGCAACGCGGCACCAATGGGCATGGCGGCGTGCGCCATTGCTGTGCCTCCCCTCGCCGTAGGTGTAGCTACGCTTCTGCGGCGCCGCTGGTTTACCAAGGCGGAAAATGATGCGGGCATCGCCGCATTGTTTATGGGATTTTTCGGCATTACTGAGGGTGCCATTCCGCTCGCGGCTGCACGCCCGTTGCAGGTCATCCCTGCCAATGTTGCTGGTGGTGCCGTAGCAGGTGCGCTAGCGGGACTATTCGGTGCACAAGACCATGTCATGCACGGCGGCCCAATCGTCGCGGTGCTCGGCGCGGTAGACAATGTCGTAGGTTTCTTTATCGCCATGCTCGCCGGCATCGTAGTCTGTGCCGGCCTTATCCTCCTGTTGGTCGGATTGACGCAGCGCAAAGATAAGCCGCTGGTAGCCGTCGATACGATTAGTTTGGATAAGGACTTGGGCTCTTCCAGCGAAGAGGTCATTCGCTCCATGATAAAGCTCACCTCTTCGCGAATGTCCGATGCGGAAGCAGTCGCTAGCGCCGCATTGCAGCGCGAAGCTACCCGTTCTACCGGCGTAGGCCACGGAGTAGCCATTCCGCACGCGCGGTCTGCCGGGGTAAAGGTACCCACCCTCGCCTTCGCCCGCCTGCCCCAAGGCGTCACATGGGCTGAAGGCGAGGACCCGACCACCCTTGCCTTTCTAATCGCCGTTCCCGATAACGCGGGAAAGCAGCATCTCAAGCTATTGTCCAAGCTCGCGCGCAACATTATGAAGGAAGATTTCCGCGCCCAACTCCACGAAGCGCAGACCCGCAAGGAAGCCGCCGACATCCTTTCCTCGGCCCTTTTGCCAGCCTCCTCCACCAACAAGGAGGCCGCGACCAGCCAGGCTTAAATACCCCTGCATTTTGCGAGCGCTCAGCGATTTCTCCGCTGAGCGTTCTTTTAATGCCTAAACAGCACGAAGATGCCGCGATTCGGTCGACTCGCGGAAGAGCAGTACGCCAAGAAATGGCCAGGCGCGACTATGCGCCGGCATTGTGGAATCTCATAAATCTTTTTACAACCAGAAACCGCAAGGTTTTTCATAGGCTCTAGCAAGGGACTGGCCAGCTTTTCCAGCGCCTAGCTTAAAACTGGAGCCGCATACCTTAAATCAACCTCTTTTTCCTAGGAACCTGAGATAAGGACTGAAAGCTACCCCCGCGGTATGGTAACTGAACGCCGTCATTGAGGGATTTTAGGGGTTTCCTAGCTTAAATCGAAAAATAACTAAGAAGTAATTAGTTTTTCAGAGAATCATCTTCATAAAGCCTAATAGATGCTGGTCAACTGGATTTTACCCCACTGGAATTGCTTAACTTTTAAGTGAAGGGGAACGGAATTTAGCGGTCAACACTCCGAGATTCCCGCTCTTTTGATTTCCGCTATGCCCCAGCAGAAAGGCACCGCTCATGTTTACCCCCAAAGCTCACTTCTCCGCCAAGAAGTTCGTCGCTCCCATACTTGCAGCAGCCGTCGCTCTCAGCGTTGGCATAGCTCCAGCAGAGGCCTCCAACTCCTTGAGCAGCTTCGGCGGTGTAAAGCTTCCGGTGCCGTCCGCCAGCCAGCCCGTCGCCCCAGCTGCTGCTACACAGCCAATTGCCCCAGCTTCCAACCGGATCCAGAGCATCATCAACCACACCAACTCCTACCGCAAGGCACACGGCCTGCGCCCAGTTCGTTCCAACGGTGCGCTCAATAGTTTGGCTCAGGATTGGGCCAATCAGCTGGTTCGCGCCGATAAGCTCAGCCACCGCCCACAGCACTGGAACTACTACCCGGCCAATATCCCAGCCGGCGGCGAGAACGTGCTGCAGGCATGGAGCGATTACTCCGATGCGCTGCTAGTAAAGCTCTGGTACGAATCCCCAGACCACCGCAAGATCATGCTGGACCCACGCGCCAAGACCATCGGCGTTGGCGTTGCCATCAACTCTGAAGGCAAGCTCTACGCTGTCCAGAACTACGGCCGCTAGAAATTTCACACGCTAGGGACTTCGGGCCCATGGGCTCTAGCGGGCCACGCCGCCGCGCCCCGAACCTGCCGCCTGGGGCGCGGCGGCTTTTCGCGCGTAGGTGGGGGTGCGCACGCGGGTAAATGAAACGTAATCGTCTTCACAAATGGCAGTGGCGAGGGTTACACTTAAGGGCATTCGAATTGTTCAACAATCTTAAGGACGGTGTTGAATGTCCTCGGTCCATATCGATCTCAACGCGGATTTGGGAGAGACCACTGCAGGCAACCCGGTCGCCGATGACGCGGCGATGCTGGAGATGGTGTCCTCAGCAAACGTGGCCACCGGGTTCCACGCCGGTGACCCACACTCGATTGCTGGCACGCTCAAGGCGGCTGCGGAAGCAGGCGTAACCGTAGGCGCGCACGTAGGTTATAACGACGCCGCAGGTTTCGGCCGTCGCTTCATTGATTACCACCCAGATGAGCTCGCTGATGAGGTGACCTACCAAATTGGCGCGCTCGACGCTTTGGCTCGCGCCAATGGCACTAAGGTCGCCTACGTGAAGCCACACGGTGCGATGTATAACGCGATCGTGAAGGACAGGGCGCAGGCAGAAGGCGTCATCAAGGGCATTAAGGCCTTTGGTGACTTGCCGGTAATGTTGCTACCTGGGGGCGTAGCAGTGGACGTCGCCAAGCAAAGCGGGCTTACCGTCGTCCGTGAGGCCTTTGCGGACCGCAATTACAACCCTGATGGCACGCTGGTCTCGCGCAAGGAAGCCAATGCGGTGCTAGGCAGTGCCGATGAGGTGGTGCAGCGAGTACTGGAGGTAGCACAAACCGGTTCAATTACCGCCGTGGATGGCACGAAGCTCGAGGTAGATGCGCAATCCGTATGTACCCACGGTGATTCGCCCGGCGCGGTGAAGCTGCTGCGCGGCGTGGTAGAGCGCCTGCATGCAGAAGGCATCGAGATTCGGAGCTTTATCTAATGCATATTAATTTTGTGGGCACGCGCGCGTTGCTCATTGACCTGGATGGGCTGAACCAGGTCATGGATTGGCACGCGGCGCTTTCTGCCAAACCTTTGAAGAATCAGGTGGACTGCATCGCGGCCGCCACTACCCTGCTGCTGACCTTTGAAGCGCCCGATTCGGCACGGGATGCGGCGGAATTTCTACAGGACTTCTCCCCTACCGCCGCGACGGCCGCGGAGGCGCGCACGGTAGAAATCGATGTGCTCTATGACGGCGAGGATGTTGATGAGGCCGCAGACCTGCTTGGCCTCTCGCGCGAGGCACTCATTGAGTGGCATACCTCCACCGAGTGGACTGCGGCCTTTGGTGGCTTTGCCCCGGGATTTACCTACTGCGCGCCTTCGGATCCGTCCCAGGCTCGCACGGTGCCGCGCCGCTCCAACCCTCGTACCGCGGTGCCGGCCGGTGCCGTAGGCATTGCGGGCGAGTTTTCCGCAGTCTACCCACGCGTTTCCCCGGGCGGCTGGCAGCTGCTGGGCACCACCAATACACCGATGTGGGATTCCAATGCCAACCCACCGGCCTTGGTACAGCCGGGTGACCGCGTGCGCTATCGCAGCGTAGATAAGCTACCGGAACTCGTCGATCACTCGACGCGGTCTAAGCGCGCTCCTGCCCGCCTGCCACGCATGGAGGTTATCGACGCCGGCCTGCTCACCCTCTACCAAGACTTGGGCCGCCCCGGTGTGGGCGACCTTGGCGTGACCCCATCGGGCGCCGCAGACCGCGCCGCCGCCGCGACCGCCAATGTGGCCGTGGGCAACCCGCGCGGTGCAACGGTGCTGGAAAATATCGGCGGCATCAAGCTCCACGCGCTTACCGATACCGTCATCTGCGTCACTGGCGCGACCGCCCGTGTACGCCTCGGCGAGATGCCGGTTCACCTCGCCCGCCCCGTGCTGGTCACGGCTGGGCAAACCGTCACCGTAGACCCCGCAACGGTGGGCATGCGCAATTACGTGGCAATTCGCGGCGGCATCATCGCCGAGTCCGAGCTTGGTTCCGCAGCCACCGACGTCCTCTCTGGCCTTGGCCCAGACCCAGTGACCACCGGCGATGTCATCGGCGTGCTGCCTCGCTCTACCGGCATGACCGATGCCCAGCTTTCCAACCCACTACGAGTGCGTGAAAGCTCCGATGGCAAGACCCGCGCTACCTTGCGCTGCGTGCTCGGTCCCCGCGATGACTGGTTTGGCGATAATGTCTCCGCCTTCCTGGATGCTGAATGGACCGTCACCTCAGATTCCAACCGTGTGGGCCTACGCCTTGATGGCGATGAGCCGATTAAGCGCGTTAAAGACGGCGAGCTTCCGTCCGAGGGCATGGTCGCCGGATCCATCCAAATCCCGCCCAATGGCAAACCCGTTGTCTTCCTGCGCGATCACGCTGTGACCGGTGGCTACCCCGTCATCGCCACCGTATTGGAAGAAGATATTGATATTGCCGCGCAGCTGCCACCCGGCGCACGCGTGAATTTTGAACTCGTAGCACCCCAAGCCTTAAACACTGGAGATAAAAATGCAGATTAAAACCGTCCTCATTGCTAACCGCGGCGAGATTGCCGTGCGTATCGCCCGCGTCGCCCGCGACCTGGGAATTAAGTCCATCGCCATTTACTCCGAGGCAGACGCTGGTGCCTTGCACACCCAGGTAGCGGATGAAGCTTATGCGCTGCCGGGCAATACGGCTGCCGATACCTACATGAACGTGCCCGCGCTGCTCGATATCGCGGTGCGTGCCGGCGCCGATGCCATTCACCCGGGCTACGGCTTTTTGTCTGAAAACGCCGACTTTGCTCGCACGGTCACTGAGGCCGGCATGATCTGGATCGGTCCGTCGCCGGAGTCGATCGAGCTCCTCGGTGACAAGATCGCTGCACGCCGCGTGGCCGAGGAGGTGGGCGCGCCGCTAGCGCCGGGTACCTCCGACCCCATCGATGATTGGCAAGAGGCCCGCGCTTTCGCCGAAGAGCACGGCCTGCCCATCGCCATTAAGGCCGCTTATGGCGGCGGCGGACGCGGCCTGAAGGTCGTGGACAATATGGAAGAAATCGAGGGAGCATTTAACTCCGCCGGCCGCGAGGCCATGGAGGCTTTCGGTCGCGCGGAGTGCTACGTGGAGAAGTTCCTCACCCACCCGCGCCACGTCGAAGCCCAGGTATTGGCCGATACGCACGGCAACGTCCGCGTGCTCGGCACCCGCGATTGCTCCACCCAGCGCCGCTTCCAGAAGCTTATTGAGGAGGCCCCAGCGCCCGCGCTTTCCGACGCCCAGCGCAACGGCATCATCGAAGGCGCGCGCTCCATTTGCTCCAAGGTGGGCTACACCGGTGCCGGCACTGTGGAATATATCGTCTCTGAAGACGGCACCATTTCCTTCCTCGAGGTCAATACCCGAGTCCAGGTCGAGCACCCGGTTACAGAGGTAGTCACCGGTACCGATATCATCGCCGAGCAGTTCCGCATCGCGGCCGGGGAGCCGCTGTCTTTCGAGGAAGATCCGCAGTCTCACGGCCATGCTTTTGAGTTCCGCATCAATGCCGAAGACATCCTCAATGGCTTCGCGCCATGCCCTGGCACCATTGTCTCCTTCGAACCGCCCACCGGCCCGGGCATCCGTGTGGATTCCGCAGTGCGCTCTGGTTCCATCATCCCGCCGTACTATGACTCCCTGATCGCCAAGCTGGTGGTGTGGGGACCGACTCGCGAAATCGCCTTGGCGCGCGCCCGCTTTGCCCTGCGCGAGTTCACCGTCACCGGCGTGCGCACCGTGCTGCCTTTCCACCGCGACATGATGGATGAGCCTGCGCTCATCGGCACCGCTGCCCCGGCAAACGATGCGGCTGCCGCCGGCGCCTCCGAGATCGGCGTCTTTACTGACTGGGTTGATCACAACTACCGCCCTTCTGCCGCCAACCAGGTAGAAAAGGTCGAAGCCATCTACACTCAGCGCCGCAATGTTGCCGTGGAGATCGATGGCAAGCTGGTCAGCATTGGCGTTCCAGTAGACTTCCTCGCCGCCCCAGGCGCCGCTGCGGCCGGTGGCTCTGCATCCACGGCACCGTCTTCGGCCGGTGCACAGTCCACCGATGACAACGCGGTCACTTCCCCGTTCGAGGCCAACCTTGTGGCGTGGAACGTCGCGGACGGCGATACCGTGGCCGAGGGCGATGCGATCGCCACCGTGGAAGCCATGAAGATGGAATCGGCCATCAAGGCGCCGCGCGGCGGCACCATTAAGCTCCTAGCTGCAGAGGGCGACCGACTGGATCCCTCGAAGGTCATCGCGACCATCGATTAACGCTCGTACAATTGCGCAGCACCTCATTTTCACTGTGAGGTGCGCAACCTTTTAGTACAGTTGTGAGCATGCTTTCCCAGTCTGTTGCCTCTGAGTTACGCGAGGCCATCTCCGCCGGCGAATTCCAGCCGGGCGAGCAGCTCAGCGAGGTCAAGGCAGCCGAACGCTTCCACTGCTCGCGCAATACCCTGCGCGAGTCCTTCACTCGGCTTGCCGCGGAACGCATCGTCGAGCGCATTCCCAACCGGGGCGTCTTTCTCGCAATGCCGGATGCAGACTATATCCGCGACCTCTTCGCCGCCCGCGCAGCCATCGAGCCGGCGGCGGTGCGTTGGGGCGCTTTTGCCGACGCCCCCTCACTCGTCGCCCTCACTTCCTCCGCCTTCGACTACGCGGCGCGCGGCGAGCACCAGGAAGTCTCCTCCATCAATCAGCGTTTCCACCGCACATTGGTGGCCGCGCTCGGCTCCCCCACCTTGAATGAGCAGATGGATAATCTGCTCGCCCGCATGCGGCTTACCTTCCTCTTGGCCATCCCGCGGTACCCACAGCTTCATGCGGACCACATCCAAGGAAATATCACCTTGGCCACGCTCATCGCGGATGGAAAACGCGATGAGGCTGCCACGCTTGCGCATGACAGCCTCATGAATACCTGCGAGAAGATCCTCGCCGTGCTAGACGATTAAGGAATGAGAAAATCTTGATCCCGGGCGTTGGTCACGAGCATCTGGCCCGGTGCGTGCGTAATAGCTAAGCGCGGCTTGGATTCCATCACGATGGCCTGCGGGGTCACACCACAGGCCCAAAAGACTGGCAGGCAGCCCTCCGGCACTTCGCCCGGATCACCAAAGTCCGGGCGGTTTAAATCCTCAATGCCAATGGCCGCCGGATCACCTACGTGGACCGGGGCGCCGTGAACTGATGGGTAACGGGAGGTAATCCGCACGGCATCGGAGACTTGCGCGGCCGGAATCGGGCGCATGGAGACCACCATGGGCCCAGAAAAGACACCGGCCGGGGTGGTGGGAATCGTGGTTTTAAACATCGGCACGTTGCGCTGCTGAGCAATGTGCGCGACCTCAATGCCGTTATCCTGCAGCGCCGTCTCAAAGGTAAAAGAGCAACCAATAAGGAAGCTGACCATGTCTGGGGTGTAGTACGAGGTGGCGTCGGCAAGCGTGGCTGTATGCTCGCCGTTTTCAAAGACGCGGTAGGCCGGAATATCGGTGCGGATGTCCCCACCTGGCAATAGCTCGGAGGTATACTGCCCAGCCTCCAGCACGCCCACAATTGGGCACGGCTTGGGGTTGCGCTGGGCAAAAAGCAAGAAATCGAAGGCGTATTCCCGCGGCACGGCCAGCAGGTTAGCCTGCATAAAGCCACGGGCATGCCCCGCGGTGGTGGCCATCTCGTGGGTGCGCGCATACTCGCGCACCTCTTCTGGAGTACGCATTAGGCCCATAGTTCGGTGATGCCGGAAAAGGCCTTGAAACCGATAAAGATGGTCAGTACCCACGCCAAGGCGCCAATGAACAGAAGCCACTTGGGGTACTTATAACCATGCAATAGGTCGCGGCGGCGCCAGGCCACCCACATCACGAGAGCAAAGCCAATGGGCAGGATAAGGCCGTTGATGGCACCAGCGAAGATGAGCAGCTTCTGGGGAGCGGAGTTAATGGCCACGAAGACCACCGTGCACACCACAATGAAGAGGATGGTGAGGATATTGCGGGTGCGCGTCGAGGTTTCCTGGGAGGTCACGAAGGACACCGAGGTATAGGCCGCACCGATAACGGAGGACAAACCGGCAGCGAAGAGGACTACGCCGAAGGCACGCAGGCCAAACTCGCCGGCGGCATGGTAGAACGCATCGGCCGCAGTGTTGTCATCGGAGAGCGCCACTCCAGTAGCTACCACGCCGAGCACCGCCAAGAAGAGGAGCATGCGCATGATGCCGGTAACCACGATGCCGCTGACCGAGGTATAGGTAATGTTCTTTACGTTTTCCACGCCGGTGTGACCAGAATCGATGAGTCGGTGCGCGCCGGCAAAAGTGATATAGCCACCCACGGTGCCACCGATGATGGTGGTAATGACGAAGAAGTCAATCTCGCCTGGCGCGACGGTATTCTTCAGCGCCTCACCCACCGGTGGTTGGCTGACCACCGCGACGTAGAGCATGAGCAGGATCATGACCGCGCCCAGTACCGCAACGAGACGGTCAAGCGCCATGCCGGCTTTGCGGGAGAGGAAGATAAAGACGGCGATGGTCGCAGCGATGACGCCGCCGATACGCGAGTCAATGCCGAGCATCGCGTTAATACCAAGGCCAGAACCAGCGATATTGCCAATATTGAAGACCGCGCCGCCAATAAAGACGAATACGGCAAGAACCCAGCCCAAACCAGGAAGCACGGTATTGCCCAAGGTATTTGCGCGCATGCCGCTTACACACAGCACTCGCCACACATTGAGCTGGATAGCAATGTCAACGAGGATGGACAGCATAATCGCAAACGCGAAAGAAGCCCCCATCTGCACAGTAAAAACCGAGGTCTGGGTCAAAAATCCCGGACCGATGGCGGAGGTGGCCATGAGGAACATGGCACCGGCCATGGCGCCGAGGCCCTTTGGCGGGGTCTTATCCCCCGCCTGCGCCGGAGCGGCGTGTGATGTCTCAGCACTCACTAGATTTCACCTTTCGTGATGCAGGTCGCATTAAATTTGTGATGCGCATCATCTTAAAGGTTGCTATGCCTTTTGTTCAACAACATTTATGTATTGTGGGTGACGCGGGGGTGATCTAGGCTACTTTCCTGCCGCGTTTTCCCAAGTGGCTAGCGATTATCCGCAATGCCTCGTCCGACGCTTTCACCTCGCTGGAACCAAAGCGCAGCACCACGTATCCGCGGTTTTCTAGCGCTCGCTGCCTTTTTATCTGCTGCTTGACCACGTGGGCGGGCTCCTTGCCGTAGGTACCGTCATATTTGGCATCGCCATCGACCTCGACCACCAGCCAGCCATCGAGACAGAGATCCGCCCGATACTTCCCGAGCAGCGGTTTCTGCGGCTCAATTTTCACCTGCGGGAAACGCTCGATAATGAGGGCTCGCAGATAGGACTCATAGGGCGATTCCGATCCGCCATACGCGTGCTCGATAACCTTACGCATGGCTGCTTGTCCCCTAGTGCGCTGCATTCTTGCCAGTTCTTCGCGCAAGTCATAGGTGGTGACGCCGTGTTGCCTGAGAGCAGAATCGGTAGCTACCAGGCCATCTGGGAAGCCGTGTAGCCGGGCGATTTCGAGGCAAGTGCGGGCGGGATGCGTGGTGCGCACACCTGCTACCGTTACCGTGGATTCCTGGAGGGACTTTACCCGGCGGTACCGATAGCCCTTCGCGGTGAGCCTGCGTGGGGGAACGCTTCCCGAAGGCACCGCTAACTCCACCTCCTCCCCTTTCCTGGAAATTACCCACATTCCCCACAGCCGCGCGGCCGATTTACTGATGAGGACGGCGCGGTGGGTGCTCCACCCGGCAGCGACTACTTTGGCGAATTGTTGTTTATGGCGCGCCCATTGCCTCCAGGTGGCCGTGGGAACGGCGACCCAGGGCGCTATCTGGGTGAGCTCACCGCACTGGAGGGCTAAATGGTGCGGACTTTCGGCTCCGGCGTAACGAAGGTTGATGAAGTGATCTGCAATCATGGTTTCATCTTCACTGCTGGAGGGACGAAGCACGCGTCATGGGGCTCAGGAAGGTGAATTTCCGAGGACCTTAAGTGAGAAGCGGAACTTTAGGTCCAAGTTGATCGGGCCGAATTGAGAGCGTTGAGGCTGAATTGAGGGCGAGTTGTGCTCAGATCGGCTCGATTACATTCGACCTAAGGGGAAGTAGTTCAATACGGTGGTGTGGGGGATAATTCAGCAGCGCGGTTAACCGTGCTTTACTAGAGATAATGGAACCCATCGAGCTCTCAGAACTTACCGGTACGCAATCGCGCACCTACGGTACCCGCAAGATCACCTCGGACATGGTCTCGGCACCAATCCATGTTGCGGTCGCGCTCTGGGACGAGCGTTGGGATTCCGCCCCCAACGGCACCATCGAAGGCTGGGTCATCGCGGTCAATACTAAGCAGACGCGTTTTGTGCGCCGCGGCCAGACTAAGAAGGGCGATATCGTCGATATCGCCGTACGGGAGGTCAAACGCGCACTCAAGGGACTCGACGGACGGGTGTGGATTGTCACTGGTCGCAGGCAGAATGCGTTGCGAGCGGCACTCACGGCAGACGGTTTCACGGTGACGGGAAGCTTTGCGGAAGAAAATAGGGCTTCGAAGAGCGCGAGCTCCGTGCGCCGAAAACAAGCCGGCCTTACCGCACGGAAGGCGCGCAAGATGGGTGAGGCACCGAAAAAGAAGCAAGCGGCACAGGTAGAGACGCCGAAAGCACACTGGTGGCCGAACTTCTCGCGCGCCTCCTCATGGTCCAAGGGCGACGTGGCTCGCATAGCCACCGACGCTTCCTCGGATACCGTATTCAAGGGGTCGATGTGCTTCGTTGCGGGCAACGGCGACTACCGGTTACGAACTCGAGAAACCAAGGCGAGCACGGATGAGCTCGAGCTCGAAGCACTGACGCTCGCGCTGAAATACCTGTTCAAGGTGGGTGCGCGCAAGGCGGTTATTGAGTCCGATTCCGTAGCCGCTTTGGAGGCGGTCGAGCAGATTGTGCATAGGCGCGGCTCTAAAGCATCGCGGCCGGGGCGCACGTGGCGAGGGGTGTCTTCGGGTGCACGGTCCCGATTCCAGCAAGCTTGGGGCGATATCCAAGGCCAATGCGAGGTCGACATTCGCCGTGTACTTGGGCATGCGGGTGATCCGCTGAATCGGGCGGCCGACCAGATTGCGTACATGGGGTTGCGCGCGATTGCGCATCCGATGAAGCAGTCTCGCGAGACTCTGCGCGAGGGGATCCAGAAAGCTCTCTTGGCGTTGTGACCCGAACGCTTAGGGCTTTGGGGCTGATCTGATCAGGCCGAGTTGAGGGAGTTAAGGCCGATCTGAGGCGGCCCGGCCTTCAGATCAGCCTGATCAGTATGGACTCAACGACAAGAGGCGCGCTGGGAGGGTCGCGGCTAAGCCGAGCCGGACCGCGGAGTCAGGACAGGCGCCGAGCGCCTTCGCCCGGACGCGCTACCAAAAAGGTGGGCTCCGGGAAGCTGCGGGAAACCGCAGCATCATGAATGGCTTGGGCGGTGGACTCGACGGAGGATTGCGGGATGAGCGCGATAACGGCACCGCCGAAGCCGCCTCCAGTCATGCGAGCGCCCAGCTCGCCGGCCGCGGTAAAAGCGGAGTCGAGCTCCGGGGTTGTGACCTCATAAAGCTCACGCAGGGAGATATGGCTCTCGCGCATGAGGCGGCGGAATGTATCTAGATCGGAAGATGCCAACGCGGTAGCGGCATCTAAGGTGCGATTGGTTTCTTCCACCACATGGCGCACGCGGTGCCGGTAGAGTTCCGCCTCGGCGGGATCGACGGTGGCGGCAAAGTCCACGGCATTCGGAATCTCGCGGATGGAGCAGCCAGCGGCAGATTGGACGGCGTCGATAATGCCGCGGCGGGAGGCATATTGGCCGTCGGAAAGCGTGTGCGGGGCATTGGTATCCGCGATGAGCAGTACCATGTCTTGGGCCTCGATATTGAAGGGCACGCGCTCCACGGCGCCGGTGGAAAAGTCCAGGAAGAGGGCTTTGCCGCGCTGGCCGAGGAGGCTGGCATTTTGGTCTAAGCCTCCGGTAGAAGCGCCGACCACCTCGTTTTCGGCGCGGATACAGGCTTGTGCCAGTTGGGCGCGGGCAGCGTCATCGGGAACATGGCCGTGGGAGAGCTCGTAGGCGGCCACGGCCACAGAGCACTCCAGAGCGGCGGAGCTGGACAGACCAGAGCCAACCGGGACATCGGAGACGATGGCGATGTCGAGTCCGGTGCAGTGCAGCGCCCCCGCCGCGGTGGCTGCCCAGATGGTGCCGGCGACGTAACCGGACCAATCGGCAGGATAGCCCGAGCGAACATCGGCGAGCGGAGCCTCCGCATGGGCGATGGAGCCGTCATACTCGGAAGCTATGCGGATAAGGCCATCGCTGCGGGGCGCGACAGCAACTGCGGTATTTTGCTCCAGTGCGAAGGGAATGGAGGCGCCGCCGGCGTAATCGATATGCTCGCCGATGAGGTTCACGCGGCCGGGAGCGGCCCACACGCCGGCGGGCTCGGGCGCATCCGGGAAAGCAGAGGAGTAGAGGGCGCGCGCAGCGGTAGCAATCTCTTGCTCACTGCGAGTATCAATCCACTTAAGCATCCCAAATCTCCTTGAAACGGGCGGCGATGCGCTCCGGGGTGGTGTCATTAATCCACACCGCCTGCGCGGATTCGGAGCCAGCGAGGTATTTCATGCGGCCGGGCGAGCGCATGAGGGAGAAAAGCTGCAGGTGCATGCGGATGCCGGGGCGCAGTGCCTTGTCCACCGGTGCCTGGGTCCAGCCGGCGATATAGGGAGTCTTTTCCACGCCATCAAAGAAGCGGTCCACCGCGGAGTACAGCTTTTTAAGCAGGGTCGCGAGGTCGGCACGTTGGGCGTCGGTAAGCGCTGCGAAATCGGGCACCTCAGAGTTGGGCAGAACCATGGCTTCCAGCGGCCATTTGGCGGCGGCGGGAACGAAGACGGTGAAGTGCTCGGTCTCAGCAATGATGCGAGTGCCGGCGGCGCGCTCGCGATCGAGGAGATCCTGAAAGAGGTCGCCGTCGTAGGCGTGGGCGGAATCCACAATGTTGCGCAAGCGCGGTGAAAGGAATGGGTAGGAGTAGATCTGGCCGTGCGGGTGCTGGAGGGTCACACCGATTTCTTCGCCGCGGTTTTCAAAGGGGAAGACCTGCTGCACACCGTCAATCTGGGACAGGGCGGCGGTGCGGTGAGCCCAGGCTTCAATAACAGTGCGAATCCGAGATTCGGGCAGGTCCTTAAAGGACAACGCGGGATCCTCGGTAAAGCACACCACCTCGCACCGGGCGCGCGCGGGAAGGCGCGGCACCATGCCAAGCAGGTTATCCTCCTCGGGGTGCTCGATGTCTGCAGCGGTAGCAAAAGACGGGAAGCGGTTTTCAAAGACCACCACGTCATAGCTGGGGCTGGGGATCTCCGTGGGCAGTTGGCCTTCGCGGGTGGGCGCTAGCGGGTTCTCGTTCGCCGGTGGCAGGAAGGTTCGGTTCATGCGGTGGGCGGCAAAGGCCACCCAATCCCCGGTCAGGGGATCCCGGCGCATTTCGGAAGCGGGGGCGACGGTGGGGATATCGCGGGCGTCGACAAGCACGCGGTCAGGGTGGGGCTGGTCATCGAAGTAGAGGATCTCACGGCCATCGGCAAGCGTGGCGGAGGTAATCTCAACCATTAGTTTTCTCCTGGGATGGTGATGGGCTTTAGGCGTGCCCACAACACAAAGGCGGCGGCCACGGCCAATAAAGCAAGGCTTGCCCATAGGTTATCGCCGGCGTTCTTCGCCTGCCCAGTATCTGGGTTGATGCCTGGGTCAAGGAAGAAATAACAGCCGAGCAAGATGAGGCCGTAGAGGCCGAGGAGTGCGGCGATGACGTTGCGCAGGTCGAATGCGCCGGCGCGCTTTTTCTCAGACATATTGGGCTCCTTAGGCGAAGATGACGTTGAGGGCTACGGCGATAACTAGGCAGATGATGCCCAGCGGGACGGTCTGTTGGTACCACGGCAAGGACTTTTCGGTGTAGTCCTCGAAGTGGTCCTTGGGGGTTACGGAGGAAACGAAGCCAACCAGCTCGCTATCCGGCTTGGGTTGGGTAAATAGGGTGACCACGATGGAGACGAGGATATCTACTACAAAGGCCACACCGGCCGCTACGAAGGCAGTGCCCTGACCCGGCAGGTTGATGAGATCCGTGAAAGAGGCGACGTACCAAAAGGCAATGGCGGAACCAGTACCGGCTACCAGTCCGGACCAGCCGGCGTGCGGGGTCATGCGCTTCCAGAACATACCCAAGATGAAGGTGGCAAAGAGCGGCGCATTGAAGAAGCCAAACAGGGTCTGCAGGTAGTCCATGATATTGCCAAAGTTCTGTGCCAAAAGCGCGGTAAAGATGGCAATAGCGGTAGCGATAATCGTGGCGATGCGGCCGAACTTCAGGTAGTAGTCATCCTCGCGGTCCTTGACTACGTAGGTCTGCCAGATGTCATAGGAAATGACGGTATTAAAGGCCGAGATATTAGCCGCCATGCCGGCCATGAAGGAGGCCAAGAGACCGGCAATTGCCACGCCCAACAGGCCATTAGGCAGCAGGTCGCGCATGAGCAACAGGATGGCGTCGTTCGGCTCGGCGCGCTCCTCCATCAAGTCAGCCACGGATACGGAAGCAACCATGCCCGGAATGACTACCAGGAAGGGCACGAACATCTTGGGGAAGGCACCGATGATCGGGGTCTTGCGGGCGGCGGAAATGGAATCCGAGGCCATGGCGCGCTGGACTTCCACGAAGTTGGTGGTCCAGTAGCCGAAGGAGAGCACAAAACCTAGGCCCAGGACGATGCCGATGACGGACCACACCGGGTTATCGAAGCCAGAGATGTCCGTGCCCGGCCAGGTGTGGAAGTGAGAGTCATTGGCCACGGCGTCTTTCAGCCCGCTCCAGCCGCCCACGCGGTTCAAGCCAATAATGGTTAGCGGGGCAAGTGCGGCAATGATGACGAAGAACTGCAGCACCTCGTTATAGATGGCGGCCGAAAGGCCACCCAGGGTGATATAGGACAGCACGATGAGGCCAGCAACCAGAAGCGATACCCACATCTGCCAGCCCAATAGGGCCTCTACAATGGTGGCCAGCAGGTACAGGTTCACGCCCGCAATGAGCAGCTGGGCCACGGCAAAGGAAATCGCGTTGACCAAGTGCGCGGCATTGCCAAAACGCTTGCGCATAAACTCCGGCACCGAGCGCACCTTGGAGCCGTAGTAGAACGGCATCATCACAATGCCCAAAAAGACCATGGCCGGGATGGCACCAATCCAGAAGTAGTGCATGGTTTGGAAGCCATACTCCACACCATTGGCGGACATACCGATGATTTCCACCGCGCCTAGGTTGGCCGAAACGAAGGCCAGTCCGGTCACCCAAGCGGGCAATCCACGGCCGGAGAGGAAGAAGTCGATGGAACTAGACACCCTGGCCTTGGCGGCCCAGCCGATACCTAGAACGAAGAGGAAGTAGATGGCTACCAAGAAGTAGTCCACCCAAGAGGCATCGAGCCTCAATACGGATTCAGCGGTCTCCATGGCTGACCTTTCTATTTAGTGTTCTCTGCTGCGAGGCGCAGCGTGAAAGTCTGTGGGTTCTGAGCGCTCAAGCGCACGAGGTCTTCCCCGCTGTGCAGCGCATTCGGCGGCGCGCTCATGGGCTCTACTGCTAGCGCCTTGCCCGGGCCATCCACCCGCGGGAAATCGGCCGGGGTGAACATCTGCACCCAGTTCAGGCCCTCGCCCATCTCCAGGCGCACGCCTTTTCCGCCGGCTGTATATATGGCCGTCAGCGGCCCTTCACCTTGGAAGCAATCATCCCAGTCCACCTCGGCGATGGGTTGGTTGACAATACACACCGGCTCCGTCTGGCCCGTGGGCAGGTTGCGGCCGTCTAGCAGGTGACGCTTGCCGACGCCCACACTGAGCACCGCCTCTCCCACCCCAGCTCCCTGCGGGGAGAGGTAGAGGTGGAGCCCATAGGCGAAGGGAACCTCCCCGGGCTCCGCGGTGCGGGCGGTGAGCTGGTGGTACAGCCCGTGCTCGTCCAAGCAGTAGGTGACCTCCAACTGAATCGCCCACGGCCAGCCGTGGCGCGGTTCGATATCGAAGGTGAGAACCACCCGGTTTTCCGTGCGTTCCTTCATTCGCCACCAATCCACCGCGAATCCGTGGATGGCGTTATTGTGCTCCGGCTCCGTAATATCCAGCTGGTGGGCGCTCCCCTGCCATTCAAACCAGCCATCTTCGGTGCGATTGGGCCACGGTGCCAACACCACACCGGCCATCAGCGGTGGCTTGCCCTCATAGCCTTCTACCAAGGGTGCACCGCGATAGGTCAGCGCCTTGACTGCACCGCCGAAGAGGGCAATCTCGGCCGCATAATCGCCATGAGAAATGGCGACGCTGGGGTATTCAGCGTCAGAGCCAGCCGCTCTTCCACTGGTCATAACAAAGACCTTTCTGGCTATAACTTTCGCTGGATTTAGCCTAGGAGCACGGCAAAGCGCCGGTCAATCGTTTGCATAACCACCAGCAGATACCCACCGTTTCAGCAGGTTACGGACATAGAGTTAACCGCCTGTTAACCTCTTTCGGGGCTGGAAGCCTGCAGGCAGAAAGGAGCTAGCCTACAAAGAGAAGCGCTATCCGCGAATCCGCCGCCACGCTATTCGCGCCGCAGAGTGTGGGGTGGCCAAAACTTCGCGCAGGTAATTGCGCGGCATCAAGCGCCATGGGGTCGGCGCAGGATAAAGGTGCACCGCAATACCGAGATGCCACGCCCACAGGGCTGTGCGCAGGACATGGAAATCATTGGTCACCACCTGCAAGACAGCATCCGGGGCCAAGCGGTGAGCATTTTCCAGGTTCTCATTGGTGCTTGTGGCCTCCGGTTCCACTACTACTCGCTCGGCTGGTACGCCGCGCTCAATAAGATAAGTGGCCATAGGACCTGCCTCGCCGCGGCCAGAAACAATAATCTGCTGACCGCAATAAAGAGCTAGCGCCTTATCCAAACGAGAGCGCAACATAGCGCCGGGATAGCCGTGGGTAACGCGGGAGCCCAAAACGAGGAGCGGGTCAGACATGGATACCAGCATAGACTTGCCGGCCCTTGACAGAAAGATAGAAAAAGCCGTACCTTTAACTCAAATATGCAATCGATTGCGCCCAGGAGAGCCAGACCCGGCTCATACGCCTAGCCCCAAGGAGGTCAGCATGGCCGGAACCACCCTCAAGGACGTGGCCGCTGCTGCTGGAGTATCCATTTCTACCGCGTCCCGCTCGCTCTCGGGCAACCCGGCCATCTCAGAGGCCACGCGTCAACGCGTCAAGGACACAGCCGCCAAACTCAACTACAGGCCCAATGCCCAAGCCCGCGCCTTACGCAGCTCCCGCTCGAATGCCATCGGCCTGGTTATCCCCAGCCTAGACAATGCTTATTTCGCCGCGATGGCCGCAGCCATCGAAGAAGCCGCCGATAAGCAGGGCCTAGCCACGATGATCACCAGTTGCGGCGAGGATCCACAGCGGCTGGTCAAGGCGCTCGACGCCCTCATGGAACGCCAGGTAGACGGCATTATCGCCGTGCCGCTTGAAGGCGCCGAAGAAGCACTCGAGCAGGCACGTGCCTACCGTCCGCTCGTGCTCATTGACCGTGCCTTGGGCCAGATTCCCGCAGTGCTATCGGATCCTCACACAGGGATGGAGCAGGCTGTGCAACAGCTCAAGGAAAAGGGCCACACGCATATCGGCTATCTTTCCGGGCCGCAGGAAACCTCTACTGGCCGCCAGCGTCTCCAGGCATTCGAAGCCGCCACTCGCGAATTGCCTACCCACATCCACCACGGCAGCTACCGCCACCGCGAGGGCTATAAGGGCGCTATCGCGCTCCTGCAAGAAGGCGTCACTGCTCTTATCGCCGGCGATTCCATGATGACGGCCGGAGCTCTCGAGGCCTGCCATAATGCGGGAAAGCGGATCGGCGAAGAGATCGCGCTCGTGGGCTTCGACGATTTCATCTACCTGCGCTTCCAGCCCTCCCCCATCTCGGTAGTGGACCAGGATGTTGCGCGGATGGGCGAGACCGCCACGACCAAGCTCGTCGCGGCCATCAATGACAAGCACCAGCCAGAAGGCGAGGTACTAGCCACCCGCTACATTCCGCGCATGTCCACCGCCCACCAGCTGGAAAAGGACACGCTATGAGTGACTGTGTATTACGCCTAGACAATGTCACCAAGTCCTTCGGTCCGGTAGAGGTTATTAAAGGTGTGGACCTCACCGTCCGCCGCGGTCAGATCCAGGCCTTGCTGGGTGAAAACGGCGCGGGCAAGTCCACACTCATCAAGATGATTGCCGGCGTGCACGAGCCAGATTCCGGCCGCATCCTGGTAGATGGCACAGAGGTAAAAATCCCGGATACCAAGGCCTCCGAAGCGCTGGGTATCGCCACCATTCATCAAGAGTTAAACTTGGTTCCCACCATGTCGGTGGCCGAGAACATCATGCTCGGGCGCACCCCGCGCCGCTTCGGGTTAGTCAACCGCAAGCACCTCAAGGCACAGGCCCAAGCGGCGCTGCATCTTATCGGCTTGGACGTGGACCTGGATATGCCCGTAGGTGAGCTGGGCGTGGCCAAGCAGCAGCTCGTAGAAATCGCCAAAGCGCTGTCGATGAATGCGCGCATCCTTATCCTGGATGAGCCCACTGCCGCGCTCACCGGCAAGGAGGTTGATGCGCTCTTTGCGGTGCTCGAAGACCTTAAGGCCAAGGGCGTGGCCATGGTGTTTATTAGCCACCATTTAGAGGAGCTGGCGCGCATTGCAGAGACCATTAGCGTGCTGCGCGATGGCTCCTTCATCGCCGAAGTCCCAGCCGATACGGACGAAGACGAGCTGGTCCGGCTCATGGTCGGTCGCGAGATTCAAAATCAGTATCCACGCGAGATTCCTCCCGAGCGCGGCGAAGCACTACTGGAGGTCTCCGAGCTGACTTCCGACGGCGCCTTTCATGACGTCACCTTCACCGTCCACGCCGGCGAAGTCGTCGGCCTGGCCGGGCTCGTGGGTGCGGGCCGCACCGAGGTCATTCGCGCCATTGCAGGCGCGGATCCCTATGATTCCGGCACCATCCGCGTCGGCGGAACCCAGCTGCGCGGCGGCGATATTCGCGCCGCCATCCGCGCCGGGGTGGGTCATATCCCTGAAGACCGCAAGTCCCAAGCGCTAGTCCTAGACGCTTCTGTAGGCGATAACCTGGGATTTGCGACCCTCTACCCCACCGCCAAGGCGGGGCTTGCAGACCGCAGCGGCCAACACCGCCGCGCGACAGAAGTAGCAGAAAAGCTACGCATCCGCATGGCGGATCTCTCCCAGCCCATCCGCAACCTATCCGGTGGCAACCAGCAAAAGGCGGTCTTCGGCCGCTGGGTACTGGCCGGTTCCAAAGTCCTTCTGCTCGATGAACCCACCCGCGGCGTCGATGTCGGCGCCAAGGTGGAGATTTACAACATCATCAATGAGGTCACCGCGGCCGGCGGCGCCGTGCTCATGGCCTCCTCCGATCTACCCGAGGTACTCGGTATGTCAGACCGCATCCTCGTCATGTCTGGCGGGCAACTCGCCGGCCAGCTGCCTAAGGACTCCACCCAAGACGAGGTCATGGCCTTCGCCGTATCCAATGTGACCTCCTCTACCTCTACCTCTACTGCCGCGTCTGCCGGCACCAACCCCAAGGATGAAGCATGACCAAAAATCGAGTAGTTAACTGGGCGATGAATAATGGCGCACTCGTCGGCCTCATTGCCCTGTGCATCGCGCTTTTTATCGCCACCCCCTATTTCCTTACCGTGGCGAACCTGCTCAATATCGGCATCCAGGCCGCTACGGTGGCCATCTTGGCCTTCGGCATGACCTTTGTGATTGTCACCGCCGGTATTGATCTCTCGGTGGGCTCAGTCGCCGCGCTCGGCGCCATGGTCTCGGCGTATATGTTCTCCACCGCTGGGCTACCTGGTTGGCTCACCTTGATCCTCGGGCTCATCGTGGGTGCACTGGCCGGCGCCATCTGCGGCATGGCCACCGCGTGGGGCAAGATCCCTTCCTTCATCGCGACGCTGGCCATGATGTCCATCGCCCGCGGCCTTACACTGGTCATTTCCCAAGGCTCGCCCATTGAAACCGCCCCAGCAGTCAACGCCTTTGGCGGCGATATCGCGGGCTTCCCTGTGCCAATCATCATGATGGTCATCGCCGGACTCATCTGCTGGTTTATCCTAGAGCGCACGGTACTTGGCCGTTCCATGTATGCCATCGGCGGCAACTTGGAGGCCGCCCGCCTCTCGGGCCTGCCGGTCAAACGCATCCAGATCGCCGTCTTCGCGCTCTCCGGTTTCTTCGCTGCCTGGGCCGGCATGGTGATGGCAGGCCGCCTCGAATCTGCACAGCCGCAGGCTGGCACCGGCTACGAGCTGGATGCCATCGCGGCCGTCGTCATCGGCGGCGCCTCGCTCTCCGGCGGTCAGGGAAAGGCCACCGGCACGCTAGTCGGTGCAGTTCTTTTGGCCGTTATCCGCAACGGCCTGAATCTGCTCAATGTCTCCTCGTTCTGGCAACAAATCGTCATCGGCCTGGTTATCGCGCTGGCCGTCGGCTTCGACGTCATCCGAAATAAGACGGCTAACTAAGGAGCGTCCCACCATGAAGAAGCTCATCGCCGCCCTTCTCGTGCCGGCTCTCGCACTAGGTCTTGCCTCTTGCAACCGTTCGGAAGAAGACCGCAACCGCATTACTCTCGCGCTATCGACGCAGACCAACCCCTTCTTCGTTGAACTTCGCCACGGCGCACAGGATAAGGCAAAGGAATTAGGCGTTCCGCTGGATATCCAAGACGCCTCCGATGACCCCGCCCAGCAGGTAAATCAACTGGGCAATGCCACGTCGATGGGCGCCAAGGTCGTCGTGGTAAACCCCACCGATTCCGATGCCGTCGCCCCGGCCGTGCGCGGCATTAAGAATGACGGCGTGCCCGTCATCGGTGTGGACCGAGACGTCAACGGCGTGGAGCTGGACTCCATGGTGGCCTCCGATAATGTCGCCGGCGGCGCACAGGCGGCGGATACACTCGCCGAATCCATCGGAGAAAAGGGCGACATCCTCATCCTGCAGGGAACCGCCGGTACCTCCGCCTCGCGCGAGCGCGGCAAAGGCTTTGCAGAGCAGATTGCGAAGTACGGGGATATTCGGGTCGTCGGCAAGCAATCGGCGAATTTCGACCGCACGGAGGGCCTCAACGTTGCCACCAACCTATTGCAGGCCAATCCGAATATTAAGGCTATCTTTGCCGAGAACGATGAAATGGCACTCGGCGCGGTCGAAGCCCTGGGCTCGCGCGCCGGTACTGAGGTCAAGGTCGTGGCTTTTGACGGCACCTTCGATGGCCTCAAAGCAGTCAAAGATGGCAAGCTGGAAGCTACCATCGCCCAGCAGCCCGCAGAGCTCGGTGCCCACGCCATCGAACAAGCCGCAGCGCTCCTGCACGGTGGCACGGCGGAGAAAAACGTCCCCGTCGAGGTCATCACCGTCACCCGCGACAATGTAGAGGATTTCCAATGAGCAAGCTAACCGTCGTCGGATCCATCAATGCCGATCTCATCGTCCACGCCGAGCGCCACCCGCAGCCCGGCGAGACCCTGCTGGGCTCTGGCGGCGAGATTTTAGCTGGCGGAAAGGGCGCTAACCAGGCAGTTGCGGCGGCGCAGCTGGGTGCCAACGTGGCCTTTGTGGGCGCGGTGGGCTCCGATCCCTATGCCGAACCGGCCATGCACTACATGCGCACCTCCGGCATCGATCTCGGCGCGGTGGAGCAGGCCGATACTAATACCGGCCTCGCCGTCATTACCGTCTCGGCCGATGGAGAGAACACCATCGTCATCTCCCCCGGCGCCAATGCGCTTGTCGATGCCCCCTTTGTCACCGCCCGCGCCTCCACCATCGCCGATGCCGATGTGGTCCTCCTGCAGGGCGAAATCCCCGCCTCCGGTTTCCAGGCGGCAGTCGACGCTGCGCAAGGTCGCGTGGTGGTCAACCTCGCGCCCGTGGTCAAGGTCGACCGTGACTCGCTTCTGCAGGCCGATCCCCTGCTGGCCAACGAACACGAAGCCGGGCTTATCTTGAACCAGCTCGGCCTGCCAGCTGAAGGCGCCCCGCGCGAGCTCGCCCACCGCCTGGTAGAGGCTGGCTTCCGCTCCGTTGTGCTCACCCTCGGCGCCCACGGCGCCTACGTAGCCACCCCGGATGGCGGCACGGATATCCCCACCCCGCGCGTGACCGCCGTGGATACCACCGGCGCCGGCGATGCCTTCGCGGGTGCCTTTTGCGCCCAGCTTCTCGGTGGAGCCTCGCTTGTCGATGCCGCCACTGTCGCCGCCCGCGTCGGCGCCTTTGCCGCCACCGGTAACGGCGCCCAACCGTCTTATCCCACCGCCGAATCCGTTTTGCCGGAGGTCACCAATGCGTAAGTCCGGCCTCCTCAATCCCGCGCTCACCAGTGCCGTCGCGCGCCTGGGCCACACTGATACTTTCGTTATCGCCGATTGCGGCCTGCCAATCCCTCACGATGTGCCCGTCATCGACCTCACGCTTACCTTCGGCATCCCCACCTTTGCCGATACGCTGGCCGCACTCCTCGACGAAGTCGTAGTCGAAGCCGCCACCATCGCCGATTCCACCCCGCCCGAGGTACGTTCCTTGCTTCCCGCAGTCCCCCTCACCGAGGTCTCCCATGAAGACCTCAAGCGCGAGGTCGCCCGTGCCTCCTTTGTCGTGCGGACTGGTTCCACTACGCCGTTTGCCAATGTCATCTTGCACTCCGGTGTTCCCTTTTAGCGCTTATAGACGTTTCCGCGTGCCCCTATCGTAAACACTTCCACCAGAACTTCTTGCTCCTCTACGGAGTACAGCACGCGGTAATTTCCCACCCTTATTCTTCGGCCACTCCTGCCGGATAAAGTGATAGACCCTTGTGGGTATGGGTCTTGAGCCAGTCCACCGATCGCGCGCTTAATCCGTTGATATTGCTTTCGGTTTCCCTGATGGATTTTGTGTAACTCTCGCTTGGCCTGCCGTGTAAACGCGATTTTGTATTCCATGACCTCTTAGAAAGTTGTACTCTTTGCTAACTTAGTACTAGTAGTACTTTGATGTTTCAGGAGCTTTCATTGTCTTTGCCACTTTCCGAACTCCGCACCCGCTTAGGCCAGGTCATTGACCAAGCCCACTACGCAGGCACCCGCACCGTTGTCACCCGCAACGGTAAGGAAGCCGCAGTTATCATTTCGCCTCAGGAACTAGCTTTCCTTGACCATCTCGAAGCCGCCGCAGATGCTGAAGCCCTCCGCCAAGCCCGCGCCGCCGATACCGGCGAACGCTTCTCTTTTGAGGAGGTCACGGAAGAAATTGAAGGGCGCTAGCCGTAAATTGGCTCGGCTTCACACCTGGCTAAGAGCCAATGCCAACGCCACACGGATTCGTGAGCAAGAGAGCCGAAATTCGTTCGTCCCTTGTGAGCCTCAGAAATCTGCTGAACCACATCCACCAAGTGATGCTTAACGCAGCTGCCTGAATAGCGAAGAACGGTATACCCTCTTAGCGCCGCATCATTTCCCTTCCACCGGTCTTTAACGAAGGTCCCCAAATCCTCCGCTTTATGGAAGTCATAGCCATCGATTTCAACGGCGACCTTCCCTACAACGATGTCCCATAAATAGGGTCCTATCCGGTGGTTTACCTGAACCTTCTTCCCACGACGCTGAAGCTCGCGGACTACTTTCCTTTCTGCTTCGCTATCGGCACCTACCGCAGATTTGTTCACTAATTCCCGAACCCGAGCTGGTACCCGCGCGATACATCCGAGGTCTTTTTCTATGGCTTGCTTACCGCGTCTGTTTTGATACCGCGTTTCAAGCATCGTTACTGCTAGGTCGTCATCCACCGCAGCCGCAGCTAGCAGGGGATTTTGCACGGGGATACCTTCAAAAGTAAATCTCGTCTTCTGCCGGGTTCGCTCGACTTCAAACCACTGTGAACCGCTCAGGATGTGCCTGTAGGCAAATTTCAGAGGAAAGGTCATCTCCTTCTTGGAGTACAGCTGCACCGCAGAGTTTCCTGCAATCATGATTCCAGGCCACCGCTTTTGCAGGATGCGAGCTACCTCCATAGGAGTCGGTTCCCGCCACGTATAGATCCCGCGGCCGATTCGGATTATCTTTCCATTCGCTACATGAGTTTTAAGCTCGCCCCTGCTTAAGCCTGAAACCAGTACTTCTTCCATGCTTCCCCCTTTGAGCATTATTCCCCTGCCCGAAAGCTTAAAGCACGCTTCCTCACCCCGCAGGCTACAACGATGCAAAGCAAGCACGTTTTACCCTTTTCCTCCGCGAATTTTGCCCAATCGTGCTTGTTTGGCATGTTGGCAAGGGGCGACGAGAACTTCGCTAGAGACTAGGAGACAAAACAAGCACGTTTTGCCGAAAAACTACGTTGTTTTGGCTAAAACGTGCTTGTTTTGTTTGGCCTTAGACCGGAGAGCTACTCCCCTAGCAGCTTGTCGCGCAGGTTCTTATCCTTCTGCTCTACTTCCTCGGCCATCTGCTTCTGGTAATCCACCATTTTGTCTTGGATGGCGGGGTCGCCAGCGCCGAGGATGCGGGCGGCAAGCAGGCCGGCGTTCTTCGCACCGCCGATGGAGACGGTGGCTACCGGCACGCCGCTGGGCATCTGCACGATGGACAGGAGGGAGTCGAGGCCATCGAGATCCTTCAGTGCGCGCGGGATGCCGATGACCGGCAGCGGCGTGGCCGCAGCGACCATGCCGGGAAGGTGCGCGGCACCGCCGGCGCAGGCGATAATTGCCTTCAACCCGCGGGTATGGGCTTCCTTTGCATAGGCCAGCATCTTTTCCGGGGTGCGGTGGGCACTGACCACGCCGACTTCGAAGGGGATGCCGAAGTCCGCGAGGACCTGAGCGGCGGGTTCAACGGTGGGCCAATCGGAATCGGAGCCCATGATGATGCCTACATGCGGTTGCATAGTGTCCTTTCTACAGGCAGGATTTTAAGCCCATGTGGCGTGCACGAGGAAGTGCGCGGCCTGGCGGGCGATGGTCAGGGTCTCGTCGGTATCTTCACCAGTGACGTTGACGTGGCCAATCTTGCGGCCGGGGCGATGGTCCTTGCCGTAAAGGTGAATCTTGGCCTGCGGGTAGCGCTGCATGACCTCGCGGACGCGCTCCGGCATAGGCATGGCGGGATCTTCGTCGGCGCCCAAAACATTGGCCATCACGGTAACGGGTGCGAGCGCGTCGACTGCGCCCAAGGAGAGGTCGAGTACGGCGCGCAGGTGCTGCTCAAATTGGGAGGTCACGCTGCCGTCCTGGGTCCAGTGGCCGGTGTTATGCGGGCGCATGGCCAGTTCGTTGACGGAGATATCCTCGCCCTCAGGGCCGTCGAAAGCAAAGAGTTCGACGGCCAGCACGCCGGTCACGCCGAGGGACTCGGCGATGGACAGGCCCAGCTCGGACGCGCGCTGGGAAAGTTCCGGTGTAAGGCCAGGGGCGGGGGCAATGGCCTCGGCGCAAATGCCGTTTTCCTGGCGGGATTGGGTAATCGGCCATACCTTGGCCTCGCCGGAAGGACGGCGGGCGACCAAGATGGAAAGCTCGCGGGTAAGTTCCACCTTTTCCTCGGCCATCAGCGGGGTTCCGGCCTCGAGCAGCTCGGAGACCAGCTCAAAGCAATTATCGGCGGTGGGGAACCATACGCCTTTGCCGTCATAACCACCGCGGCGGGCCTTGAGGCATACTCGGCCATCGACGGCGTCGAAAAAGGCGCGGGCATCGGCCACCGAGTCGATGGCGGCAAAGCGCGGCACAGGAGCGCCCAGCGCGGCGAGCTTTTCGCGCATCTTGAGCTTATCCTGCGCATAGATAAGGGCGGTGGGCTGTGGCTGGACGTTAAATCCGGCGTCGATAAGCGCGGCGGAGTGCTCGTTGGGCACATGCTCATGCTCGAAGGTAATGGCATCCGCGCCCTCTGCCACGCCGCGCAGCTCCTCCAAGGAGGTGTAATCCCCCAACACCACGTCCGGGGTGACCTGCGCGGCGGAGGAGTCCGGCTTGCTAGCCAGAATCCGCAGGTGAATATCGAGTTCCGCGGCGGCCGGCTGCATCATGCGAGCCAGCTGGCCGTCGCCACAAACAGTTACAATAGGCTTTAAGTCACTCACGTCCCCCAATACTAGCCTGGATACTATGTTCACTCGTCATACCATCTTCCAAAATTCCCTCATGAGCGCTTTGCTGGACGGCATTTATGACGGCGAAATGACCATTTCGGAACTGCTTGGTAAGGGCAATTTTGGCCTCGGCACCTTTGATGGCCTCGACGGAGAGATGATCATTTTGGATGGCACCTGCTACCAGCTGCGCGGCGATGGCTCCGCGCAGATTGCAGACCTAGAACAACGGACCCCCTACGCGGTGGCCACGAACTTTGTCCCGCGCATTACTGCCGACGCCCCCGCGGGCCTGCGCCGCGATCAGCTCTCCGCGTTCATCGATAAGCTCGAGCCTTCCGCTAACTACATGTACGCGGTGCGCATCGTGGGCACGTTCAAGGAGGTGACCACCCGCACGGTGGTCAAACAAGAAAAGCCCTACCCACCAATGTCTGAGGCCGTTGGTGGCGATAAGGAGCTGCACTTTAAGGACGTCGAGGGCGTTATCGGCGGCTTCCGCACCCCTGTCTATGAAAAGGGAATCTCGGTACCGGGCTGCCACGTGCACTTTATCGACGCCGCCCGCACTTCCGGTGGCCACGTGCTGGACTACGTAGTGGATAAGGCAACGGTTGAGCTCTGCCCCGCTTCCGATCTAGAGCTGCGCCTGCCGCTGACGCAAGAATTCAGCCGAGCCAACCTCTCCCCCGAGGATCTGGATAGCCAGCTGCACACCACCGAGGTTAAAACCAAGGGCGATCATTAATAATCTCGGCCACGCGCTTGGGCTTGGCCACGTTGGGAAAATACATGGCCCGATCCCAGCCGTTAATCGCTAGGGATACCCCGCCCCGGCGCTTGCGGGCGCCGCGGATATCCTGCAGCGGAATCGAATCGATATTGCGGCCCTCGCGCGCGATGACGCGCCTATTAGTCACGATGAAGCGCTTGCGGCGGGCCTTAAAAAGAGGAATGACAAAGCGCCAGATTCCTAGCAGGGCCCATACCGCGACGAGGCCGTTGCGCAGCATCGGGTCTACTGCTTGGACATCGCACCAGCCGATGGCAATCCACAGCAGGCCGGTGATGAGGATGAGCTCGAGGAAGGGGAAAATCAGCGCGCGAAACGGCGCGGAGACATCCGCGCGTTTGACCTCACCTTGGCCCATCTTCATTAGTCCCATAGCTATGGATGCTACCTCGCGTGTCTACTGTGGTGGTTTACTGCTGTGGGCGCAGGTGCGTGACATCGCCCGCGGAGTAGTACTCGCCGGCGACCATGATGCGTCCGTCCTCGCCGATTTCATCGACGTGCCCGGTGACATCGCCGGACGGGGTTTCTAGGCGCACCTCCTGGCCGAGCGAGGAGCAGACCGCACGGTAGTCGAGCAGGAGCTGCGGATCTTGGTTCTCCCATTGCACGATGCGGCGGCGCAGGTTCTTCAGCACGGTAATGGCCAGCTCGGTGCGGTCCGTATCGCGGCCCTCGAGCGCGAGCGAGGTGGCCTTTTCAATCGGTAGGTCCTCACGAGTCAGGGTGACATTGATGCCCATGCCCACGACGACGCGCGCAGACGGTGCGGCACCGCTTACGGTTTTATTGAGCTCCGCCTTATTGACCTCGGCCTTGTTAACTTCGGCCTTGTTGACCTCAGCCTTATTAAGTTCAGCCTTGCCCACTTCCACCTTGGTGAATTCTGTCTTTGGCGTGGCCTTGAAAGCCTGGCCCACAGGGCCGGCCTCAGCAAGGATGCCGCACAGCTTATTGCCGTCGATATGCACATCATTCGGCCACTTCAGCACGGTGCCCTCAATGGAATCGGTCACCGCGAGGCCCGCTGCCAGAGGTAGGGTGCCGAGGCGATCGAGAGATTCCGGCAGCAAGAGCACGGAGAGAATAACCTGGGAGCCGGCCGGTGCGGTCCAGGAGCGGCCGAGGCGACCCTTGCCGGAAAGTTGTTCGTCGGCAAGCAGCACAGTGCCACCCGCAACATTGTTGGCCTGCATCAAATCGGTATTAGTGGAGCCGGTCTTTTCCACGAAATGGATGGTGGTGAAATCGTCTGCCAGCGCGGTGCGAATGCGTTCCAAATCAAGTGCAGTCATAAGCCTTAAGGATACCGGCCATCAATGGTGCTAGTGTGTTGCGCATGGCAAAGGTCACTTTTGAAAAGGTCAACATCACCTACCCCGGCGCGAGCGCTCCCACGGTTAAGGACTTGGATCTCGATATCGCGGACGGCGAGTTTTTGGTCCTCGTTGGCCCTTCAGGTTGCGGCAAGTCCACGACGCTGCGTGCGCTGGCGGGGCTGGAACCTACCTCCAGCGGCCGCATCACCATCGATGGCAAGGATGTGACCGACCTAGAGCCAGGCGATCGCGATATCGCCATGGTCTTCCAGAACTATGCCCTCTACCCGCACCTGACGGTGGAGGAAAACATGGGCTTTGCCTTGAAGTTGGCGAAACTACCGAAGGCCGAAATCAAGGCCAAGGTGCACGAAGCGGCGGAAACGCTCGGCCTGACCGAGTATCTCAAGCGCAAGCCCAAGGATCTATCCGGTGGCCAGCGCCAGCGGGTGGCTATGGGCCGCGCCATTGTGCGCGAGCCGAAGGCATTCCTCATGGATGAGCCGCTCTCTAACTTGGATGCCAAGCTGCGCGTGCAGACCCGTGCGGAGTTGGCCAGCCTGCAGCAGCGCCTGGGCACGACGACGGTTTACGTCACCCACGACCAGGTTGAGGCTATGACCATGGGTGACCGCGTGGCGGTGCTCAAGGACGGCGAGCTGCAGCAGGTTGCCCCGCCGCGCGAGCTTTATGACGCCCCCGCAAACGAATTCGTCGCCGGCTTCATCGGTTCGCCGGCGATGAACATCTTTGACTACAACGGTTCCCGCGTGGGTGTGCGGCCGGAAAAGATGTTTATCAATAAAGGCCCGGTAGGCTTCCAGGGCGTGGTGGACATTGTGGAAGAGCTGGGCGCAGAGTCTTATGTCTATGTCACCGTGGGCGAGAATAGGTTGGTCGCCCGCGCCGAGGGTACCCCACCGCAGCGCGGTGAAGAGGCGGTGCTGACCTTCAACCCACGCGAGGCGCACCGCTTCGATCCGGAAACGGGCCTTCGCATCGCCCGGGGCTAGCACCCACGAATTCCCACGGAGGAGACTTATCCGCAAAGGCAGCTAGGCCGTCGTAGAACAGGTACACGGCCGAGCCAGCCGCATCACCCTTACTACCCCCATTTAGAGTTAAATAGGCCAAAACTATCCACCTTTTGGTTTCCGTATTTTAGGTTTAAAGAAACGAAAGTTTTCCGAAAGGTGATTTCCATGCAGAAATTCCTGCTTCGCACTACCGTTGCGGCCACCGCAGTTCTGGCACTGGCCGGCTGCTCTTCTTCCTCCTCCGATTCCGCTGCAGACGGTTCCGCTGAAGGCGGCGCGGATGCGCGCGGCCCCATCACCTTTGCCATGGGCAAAAATGACACGGACAAGGTGACCCCCATCATCGAAAAGTGGAACGAGCAGCACCCAGACGAAAAGGTCACCCTCAAGGAACTAGCCGGCGAGGCCGACGCCCAGCGCGAAACCCTAGTGCAGTCCCTGCAGGCGGGCAGCGATGACTACGATGTCATGGCACTCGACGTGGTGTGGACCGCGGAATTCGCCGCCAACCAGTGGCTCCAGCCGCTCAAGGGAGACTTTGAGACCAATACGGATGAATTGCTGCCAGCTACCGTGGAGTCTGCCACCTATAACGATGTCCTCTATGCACTGCCGCAAAATACCAACGGGCAGCTCCTTTTCCGCAATACCGAGCTCGCGGATGAAACCCCGGAGAAGTTCGCAGATCTGAAGTCCGCATGTAAGGCGCTGGACAAGGGCAAAGACTGCCTGACCACCCAGCTCAAGCAATATGAAGGCCTAGCGCTCAATACCGCTGACTTCATGGAAGGCTGGGGCGGTTCCGTTCTGGATAAAGACGGCAACGTCACCGTCGATTCCGAGGAGGCCAAGGATGGCCTGCAGGCCATGGTGGATGCGTACAAGGAAGAGACCATCTCCAAGGACTCCACCGCCGCTACCGAAGAAGAAACCAATATGGCCTTTACTGAGGGCAAGACCGCCTTTGCTATGAACTGGCCGTATATGTACTCCAATGCGGTCGATGCCGGCGTCGACGTCGAGGTCCAGGCCCCGCTGGGCAAAGACGGCGTAGGCGTTTCCACGCTGGGCGGCTATAACAACGGCATCAATATTAACTCCAAGAATAAGGGCACTGCGCTCGACTTCATGAAGTTCATCATCAACGAGGACAACCAGAAGTCCTTTGCGGAGCAGTCCTTCCCACCAGTCTTGGCCTCCATCTACGATGACCCGCAGCTGCAGCAAGAATTCCCGTACCTGCCGGCACTCAAGGAATCCCTGGAGAACGCAGCACCGCGCCCAGTTTCCCCGTTCTACTCGGCGATTTCCAAGGCTATCCAAGACAATGCCTATGCCGCATTGACAGACGGCAAGTCAGTTGATGATGCCACTGCTGATATGAAGGCGGCTATCGAATCAGCTTCCCAGGGCTAAACGCCCAATCCGGGTGAGGTAGGCGGACACACCGCCGCCTCACCCTTTGTGGTTTTTACTCCCCTAATGGGGATAGAATCTAGCCCATAAACAGCATCTCTTGAACAGAAAGGCGGACCAGCGTGGCTATAGCTTCGCCGACTGCGTCCAAGGGGGCGCCGAAAGGGGCGTCGGCAAGAGCGCCGAAACCCCAGCGCAAGAATTACGGGCGCGTGGCCGGGCTAATTGCTCCGGCGCTCCTCGTGCTCGCTGTCATCATCGGCTACCCCATCATCCGCGCCATTTTCCTGTCCTTTCAGGGAAATAGGCACCTCAACCCGCAGACGGGGCTTTTTGAGGAGGGTGGTTTTGCCGGGCTGGAAAACTACCTGTACTGGATTAACAACCAGTGCGTATCCGGCACTGGTCAGATTTCTACCTGCCCGCCGGGAGTAATTGCCACGGACTTTTGGCCGGCGGTCAAGATCACGCTCTTTTTCACTATCGTTACCGTGCTGCTGGAGACCATCCTGGGTATGCTGATGGCTCTCATCATGAACGGTGAGTACCGCGGCCGCGGCCTCGTGCGTGCGGCGGTACTTATCCCCTGGGCCATTCCAACGGCCGTCACGGCCAAGCTATGGCAGTTCATGTTTGCCCCGGATGGCATCGTCAACTCGCTGCTTGGTGCACAGATCGCCTGGACCACGGATCCGTTCTACGCCCGCCTAGCCGTCATCATCGCGGATGTGTGGAAGACCGCCCCGTTTATGGCGCTACTCATCCTGGCCGGCCTGCAAATGATCCCCAAGGATGTCTACGATGCTGCCCGCGTGGATGGCGCTAATCGCATCCAAACGTTCTTCCGGATCACCCTCCCGCTAGTGCGCCCCGCGCTCATGGTGGCCGTGCTCTTCCGCACCTTGGACGCGCTGCGCATGTATGACCTTCCGGTCATTATGATTTCTAGCTCCTCCAACTCCCCCACCGCGACTATCTCGCAGCTGGTGGTGGAGGATATGCGCCAGGGCAACTTCAATTCCGCCTCCGCGCTCTCCACCCTAATTTTCCTTCTTATCTTCGTCGTCGCCTTTATCCTCATCCGCTTCCTCGGTGCGGATGTCTCCGGCAGGAAGGCAACTAAATAATGCGTAAATTCGGACACTATGCCGGCATCATCTTTATCATGTTCTGGGGTCTCGCGCCCTTTTATTGGATGCTGGTAACCGCACTGCGGGATCAACGCTTCACCTTCGATACCACGCCATGGCCTACCCATGTCACGCTGGATAATTTCCGCGACGCCCTGGCTACCGATAAGGGAAATGACTTCCTGGCCGCCCTTGGAAACTCGCTGCTCATTTCCCTAGTTACCACCGCAGTGGCCGTGCTCATCGGCGTCTTTACCGCCTATGCGCTCTCCCGTTATGACTTTCCCGGCAAGGGAATCGTGACCGGCATCATCCTGGCTGCCTCCATGTTCCCGGCCATTGCCTTGGTCACGCCACTGTTCCAGCTCTTTGGCAACCTGGAATGGATTGGTACCTACCGCGCGATGATCATCCCTAATATTTCCTTCGCGCTTCCTTTGACGGTCTATACGCTGCTGAGTTTCTTCCGCCAGCTTCCCTGGGAACTGGAAGAAGCAGCCCGTGTGGATGGCGCCACACGCTCCCAGGCCTTCCGCCTGGTGCTATTGCCGCTAGCCGCCCCAGCACTATTTACCACCGCAATTATCGCCTTTATCACTACCTGGAATGAGTTTATGCTGGCCAAGCAGCTCTCAACCACCGATACCGAGCCAGTAACCGTGGCTATCGCGCGCTTCTCTGGCCCCTCGGCCTTTGAGTACCCGTATGCCGCCACCATGGCCGCTGGCGCTTTGGTGACCATCCCACTGGTCATCATGGTGCTCATCTTCCAGCACCGCATCGTCGCTGGCCTGACCGCAGGTGGTGTTAAGACCTAATGCGCCGGGCCATGCTGTGGGATACCGCGCTGGGCTTTCTTGGTTTCTTCAGCGTCCTTGCGGTTATCCAGGCCATTATCAACCTCTTTCACGACTCCCCCGCCATCTGGCCTGGTCTCGTAGCCGGAGTACTATGCCTTCTTACCTACCTAACCTGGCGGGCCAAAAGGAAGGACCTTTCATGAGCTGGTACCACAATGCCGTCTTCTACCAGGCCCTCGTCGGCTCGTTTAAGGCCGATGGCGATAAGGAGGTAGGAACGCTGCGCGGGGTCATCGAAAAGCTGGACTACCTCCAGTGGCTCGGCGTGGACTGCCTGTGGCTTTCGCCGTTTTATGCCAGCCCCCTGCGCGATGATGGCTACGATATCGCGGACTACTACTCCATCCACCCAGATTATGGCACGATGGAGGATTTTGAAGAGCTCATTGCGGAGCTGCACCGCCGTGATATGCGCATCATGACGGACCTGGCTCTCAACCACACCAGCTCCGATCACCCATGGTTCCAGGCCTCCCGCACGGATCCCACGGGCCCTTATGGCGATTTCTATGTCTGGGGCGATGATCCGGAGCGCTACCCCGAAATCCGCGTCATTTTCACTGACGTGGAGACTTCCAACTGGACCTGGGACGACAAGCGCGGCCAGTACTACTTCCACCGCTTTTACTCCCACCAGCCGGACCTGAACTACGATAACCAGGCCGTGCAGGAGGAAGTCTTCAAAATTTTGTCCTTCTGGATGGACAAAGGCTTGGACGGCCTGCGCTTGGACGCGATTGCTTATCTTTTTGAGCGCGATGGTTTAGGCGGAGAATCCCTGCCGGAGACCATCGAGTTTGTGGAAAAGATTCGCTCTTTCATGGACGCGCACTACCCGGATGCCGTGCTCATCGCGGAGGCCAACCAGCCGCCGGCCGAAACCATGCAATTCTACGGCCAAGGCGAGCGCTTCCACATGGTCTTCAACTTCCCGGTTATGCCGCGGTTGTATCAAGCTTTGGCGCTTGGCGACGCCACCCCGGTCTACTCCATCCTCGACGAACTGCCTTCCCTGCCGGAAGTCTGCCAGTGGGGTACCTTCCTGCGCAACCACGATGAGCTCACCTTGGAAATGGTGGACGATACCGTGCGCGAGCTCATGTATGAAGCCTTCCTTCCCGATGATGAAATGCGCGCCCACGTAGGCATCGCTCGCCGGCTCATGCCGCTGATGAACGGCGACCGTCGCAAGGTGGAGCTGATGTTCTCCCTTTTGATGACCCTGCCGGGCGCGCCGTTTATCTACTACGGCGATGAGATTGGCATGCTCGATGACACGACACTTCCGGACCGCTATGCGGTTCGCACCCCCATGCAGTGGGACGATTCCGAATACGCCGGTTTCAGCAACAACGCACCATCCCGGCTGCCGGTTGTAGGCGGGACCTCTGTGGCCGCCCAAGTTGAGGATGCCGCCTCGTTGCTCAACACCGTCCGCTCCATGATCGCCCAGCGCCATGCCCACCCTGAACTCGGTACCGCGCCGTGCGAGCCGGTCGAGACCGGCGAAGAGGCTGTCCTTGGCTACCAACGTGGTGATCTGCTGTGCCTGCACAACTTCAGTGATCGTTCCATCGATCTCGGACCGGTGGAGCTCGGCCCTTATGGCTACGCTTGGCTACCGGCCTAAGATCTCAGCCTCCCCCACCCGCAGCTACCTAGCTGCCCCGCTCGCAGTTGAGAGTGTGTCGCAGTCAGTTGTACAAATTGCGTAGCTTGGCAATTGGAACGCCATTCTGCCCCTTTTTCCTAGCAAACCCTTCTCTAAGTGCTGGCATAACCTTTCACACCCCGAGAAACTAAACCTCTACTAAATTATAATGAAAATAATTCAGGTTATTTTCTTTCTCGAGTTGCGAGAATTCCAGTCTGTCTTAGAATTTATTAATGTTCAGGTATTTCCACATCTCCCCTGAGCACATTCTAAACTCACTTCATCATTCCAACTCGAAAGGAATACATCATGGAAGACATCTTGGTAGAAGGCATTCTGGCATCCCTCGAAACAGCCCGCGACCTCGCCCTCGAGGTTTTCGAGAATGTAACTAGCGTTTTTGACGCTGCCGCTGTTTCCTCTGAGGGGTCCTCTCAGAAGCTGGAAGGCTCCTCCGAAGCAGCAAAGGGCATTTACAACATCGTTGATGCTATCGGCTAATCGTCCCTAGTACATAGGCCTACACACGAAAACCGGTCCCCGCGCCACTCTAAAGGAGCGGGGACCGGTTTTCTGCCTGCCATTCTCCTCTCCTTTCACGAGTGCCAGCCCACTATTTACACGTCTGGAGTCCACGACTGGTCCACTGACGCGAACGACAAAATGCTCCCCCTAGACAGAACAAGAGATTGTTCGTGCTTAGGGGGAGCAACTATCTAGAGGCGAGATGAGTTCAGTCGTTTTATTCCCACTCAGGGGCGTCTTCCAAGCGCAGCTCAGAGTAGCGCGCTTCTGGCACGGAGGCCGAGTACGGCTTGCCCTGGGCTTCCCACTGCTGGTCAGAGTTGCAACGCACGTCCTGACCGTCAGTATCGAGCATGGTAAAGCCCCACACCAGCTTGCCCTGCGAATTCGCTGGCAGGGTGTACGGACCAACCACCTGGTTTAGCTTCCAGTGCTGCTCACTGACGTAGTTGAAGCCATAGGTCTTGGTCAACACCTTGGCCAAATCACCGGTACCCTCAACGGAGCCGGAGACCTCGATGGTCTGGGTGCGGGCCTTGGTGACGGTGTGCTTGACCGGCACTTCCTCGGCATTGCGATTAGCCACGCTCGTGGCGTCGGTCTGCTTGAACCAGCGGCGCTTTGCAGTGACGTAGGTGCCGTTTTCACCCGGCGTCGAGCAATGCGTGCCCGGCTTATAATCTTCGTTCCAGCGCTGGGGCAGCTCGAAGTCCCCACCGAAATCAGCGGCGTGGGCAACAGGAGCGGCCACCAGGCTCAGCGCCGCGAGGGCGCTAGCGATGGACGTCTTGCTCACGATTAGCCCCAATCGTTGTTGTCACGAGTGGAAACCTCGACGTGGCGTTCCTTCGGGAGAGAAGCTGTGAAGGTGCCGCCATTAGCCTGCCACTTGTGGTCGGAGCCACACACGGTCTTCTGGCCTTCGAAATCAGAAACAACCCAACCGGCGCGCAGCACGGCAGTCTTGCCCGGAGCAATGTCGTACGGACCAACCTGCTCGCCTACCTCGTAGGACTGGCTATCGGTGTAGCTGGAAGAGAAGGTGAAATTAATGAGATCCAACAGCTTGAAATCGACGCCAGCAGACACGTTCCAAGTCTTTGTCTTGGTCTCCTTGATTGAACGGGTGACAGGCAATGGCTCATCGTTGTAGTTGGACACGGTCCAGGAGCCAGCGGAGCCGTCGAAGTAGGTGCGCTTGATGTCAACGGTCTGGCCGGTGTCGCCCGGGTTGGAGCAGCGCTCACCGATGGTGGTCGGGTTAGCGGGCCCGAGCTCGCGCTGTGGTAGGGCGTTAGCGGCCGGAGCGAAGATCAGGCCGGAAGCAACGGCCAGAGCCGCGGTGGTAGAAGCAATCTTGGACTTGAACATGGGATTTTCTCCTTGCGTAGGTGTAGTGGGAGTTTAGTAGATGGTTTGGGTGGGAACCGGCAGGTCGCGGAATTCGTCCGGAGTGACGTCCTCGGTGCGGGTATTGCCGGCCTTATCAGTGATCTTGGCCTCTGCCCAGAACCCGCTCGGGGCGGAAGTCTGCTTGTAGTTAGAGGTGAGGTCGTAGTTTCCGCTCTTACCGCAGTGAATCTCACGGTAGTTAATGCGGGTCATGGTAGTGCCGTACTCCACGCGCACGCGCTCGCCTGGCTTGAGGTCGACGTGCTTGAGCTCAGTGCCGACCGGCATATAAGCGCGCTTTACGGCACCGACGGACTCCAGCCAGCCCTTCGGAATATCGCCGCGGTTACCACGCCAGTTGGTGTACGGGGCATGCTCGGCACCAACGACGAAGTCAGTTACTGGGGCGAATTCATAATTACCCTCAGACCAGTTCAGGAAGTCAGTGGAGTAGCCAGCCTTGCGGTAGGTCGGCTTTACAGCGGTGATATCCAGCGGGTACCAAGAGCTATCGTCGGCCTCACACTTATCGCCTTCCTTAGGCCAGGATGGATCGCGCTGCATATCCGCGGCCGGCTGCATGATCTCATCCTTCTTCGGATCGGCGATCTTCTCTAGGCTCGGACCGGATACGGAGGTGTAGTTGCCTTCGATCGGCTTGGAGTTTGCCCCCGGAGACCGGGAGGGAATTTCCATGGCCAGATCGGACACTGAGCCGTCCGCCTTGATGATGTAGGCAAAAGCGTAGCGCTCGGCCGGACCCTTGCCGCGGATGACGTTGGAGCCTGGGATGTTTTCCAAGCGGTCATCGTTGCAGCCGACAAACATGGAGATGAAGTCCTTTTCGATGACGCCATACTCGACGCGGAAGGACTCACCCGGTTTCAGCTTCACTGGGCCGAAGGTTTCTTTATCGCGCCAACCATTGGTCATCTTCAGGCCAATATCGGACTTGGCGGTGGTGTCCCAACCGGAAGGCAGCTTGGCCTTAGAATTGGCTTCAATCTCGTGATTGGTACCAGTTTCTACCTCGGCGGTGTAGGGCACTTCTTGGTTGGTGGTGTTTTTGAACTGCAGGGTACCGTCGCTCATGTAGCGGCGGCCGGTTTCTGCAAAGCGCCATTCACGCTCAGCATTATCACCGGCAGCACTGCAGCTCTTGTAGAGGTTGGAAATGGGATATGCCTGCGGCATCGGGGGAATATCTCCCGCATGTGCCACTGGCGTGAAGAGAGCCGCTACGGCGAGCGGTGCGAGCAAACGCAGTCCCTTTTTAATCACCAGAAGACCGTCCTTAATAGATCGTTAAAAACCAGGGGAAAACATTCATGAAGACTCAGCTAATCATAAGGGCTTACAGAAAACACATCAACAGTTGAATGAAAATATTTCTAACGGTTTTACCTCCTTTGAGGTGCGATAATGACCGCTCACCTGCCCAGCATCACTAAATGTTCACGAGAGGCACCACCCCCGTATTAGGGCCCCTTATTCTGTCGCCACTCAAGGAATTCCCAGGTTTACTGCTCACCCCACGTTTGGTGGCATTTGCCACACAATCGATTTCCACACTGCGCCCCTGCAGCGTCCCATTCCGCATTGACCGGGCTGCGCTAGTAGTGTGGGGGCCTATGACTGACCTGAAAACCACCGCCGGCAAGATTGAGGACCTGGACGCCAAGCTTGCCGAGTCCCGCGCGCCGCTGGGAGAAAGCGAGCCGGCCGCCCGCACCCGCTTGACGCAGCTGCTCGATGAGGGCTCCTTCGTGGAAACGGACGCACTGGCCCGCCACCGCTCCACCGATTTCGGCCGCGAGCATGACCGCCCGTATACCGATGGCGTGGTTACCGGCTACGGCACTATCGATGGCCGCCGTGTGTGTGTCTTTAGCCAAGACGGAGAGATCTTCGATGGCACGATGGGTGAGGTTTATGCCGAAAAGCTCACCAAGATTTATGACCTCGCCATCAAGACCGGCGTGCCCATTATCGGCATCTATGAGTCCACCGGCCCGCGTGTACAAGAAGGCATTGTCACAATGGCCGGATACGCCCGCCTTATGGCGCGCGTCTCCCAGGCCTCGGGCCTCATCCCGCAGATTTCTGTAGTCGCAGGCAATACCAGCGGCATTGCGGCTTTCGCGCCGACGTTTGCCGATGTCCTCGTAGTCACCCAAGGCACCGCCCTCCATCAGGCCGCCAGCCACGTCGCCGGCGCCGAGCCAGAAACCTTCGGTGGTGCCGCAGCCCACGCGGAGTCCGGTACTGCTCACCTAGTGGCCAGCGACGACAAGCAGGCCCTGTCCCTCGTGCGCGACGTTCTGGCTTACCTGCCAGCCAATAACCGCGCCGAAGCGCCGCGTGTTGAGGCCGGCACGGTTAAGGACTTTGATTTAAATAGCGTTATCCCGGATTCTGCCGCGCAGGCCTATGACATCAACGATGTCATCAAGGCTGTAGTCGATGAGGGGTCGTTCTTCGAACTCTCTGCAGAAGCGGCACCAAATATCGTCACCGGCTTTGCCTACATCGATGGCCGAGCCGTCGGCATCGTTGCCAACCAGCCGCTAGCGCTGGCTGGTGCGCTGGATTCCGCCGCCGCAGAAAAGGCCGCGCGCTTCGTGCGCACGTGCGATGCCTTCAACACCCCCATCGTGGAATTCGTGGACTCCCCGGGCTTTGTGCCTACCCCGGAGGAAGAAAAGGCCGGCCTGCTACGGCGGGCGTCGAAGTTTGCTTATGCGCAGGCTGAAGCAAGCGTCGGCAAGCTCACTGTGATTACCCGCAAGGCTATTGGCCCGGCCTACGTATTTATGGGTGCAAAGGACCTAGGTGCCGACCTAGTCTACGCGTGGCCCACCGCAGAAATTTCCGTCACCCAAGCCTCCCAGGCTTCCCTGGCCATCTATGGGTCGGAGGAAAAGGAAGAAGAGATGGACGAGCTCTTCTTGCACCCGTATGCCGCAGCGGAGCGCGGGTTGGCCGATAATGTCATCGAGCCTTCCGCCACCCGCCACTACCTGGTAGAAGGCCTGCGCCTACTAGAGCGCAAGGCCGTGGCCCAGGTACCAAAGAAGCACGGAACCGTTTAGGAGGCAAGATGTCTACGCCTGAAATCAAGGTAGTAAAGGGCAATCCTACCGAGGATGAGCTCGCGGCCCTGCGCACGGTACTAGCGCAGATGAGCGCAAAGAATTCGGGCGCTACCGGCGAGCGCAATGAGTGGGGCAACCCGGCCGAACGTTTCGAACGCTTTGGGACCCAGCGCGTCTATAACCCCTCCGCTTTCCATACAGTGCGGTACTTCTAATGCGGCTCATCCTCGCCTCCCAATCGCCCTCGCGCGCGTCCATTCTGCGCAGCGCGGGCGTGGAGCCCGTTTTGGAACCAGCCGATATTGACGAGCGTTCCCTCGAAGCCTCGCTCGCCGGCCGCCCACCGGCCGACATCGTGGCGGCCCTGGCGACAGCCAAGGCCGAAAAGGTGGCCAAGCGCTTCCCCACCGAGCCCGTCATCGGTGGCGATTCCATGCTGCTTCTCGACGGCGAGCTGCAGGGCAAGCCGCACACTGAGGAAGCCACCATCGAGCGCTGGCACCAACAGGCTGGCCGCACGGCCGAACTGCTTACCGGCCACTGCCTCGTCTTTGGCGATGAGCGCCATGTGGAAACATCTACCACCACGGTCCACTTTGCCCACGCCAGCAAGGCTGATATCGCAGCTTATGCCCGCTCCGGGGAGCCACTCCACTGCGCCGGCGCCTTCACCTTAGAGGCCATGGGCGGCTGGTTCATTGACCGCATCGAAGGTGATCCTTCCTCCGTAATCGGGCTGTCCCTGCCGGTGGTGCGCCGCGCGCTGTATTCTTTTGACCTTAACGTCTCCGATTTCTGGTAGCTGCGCGCCCACACCGCTACAGTGGGGTGGCATGGAAATGAAAGATATGCTTGCCCCGAAACCCATTGAGTTGCCGGCCGATCCCGGCGCGGATTCCACTTCGGATCTTGCCGCCGGCATCGCTGCCCACCCCGATTCCCCGCTGCTGTGGGCACTGCTGGCGGAGCAGGAGCTCAAGCAGCAGGAAGGCTCCGAGCCTTCTGCTTTCATCACCGCCTACGCCTACGCGCGCACGGGCTACCACCGCAGCCTGGATCGCTTGCGCGGCAATGGTTGGAAGGGCTGGGGTCCTGTCCCCTTCTCCCACAAGCCGAACCAGGGCGTTCTGCGCGCCATCGCTGCACTCGGCCACGCTGCCAAGGCCATCGGCGAGGACGACGAGTATGACCGCATTCGCCAAATGCTTTCCGACGCCGACCCAGACAGCGTTGCCACCCTCCTCGACTAGACCTGGAGAGCCGCCATGCCTGCCGTGCCACCTCGCCGCTTGCGGCGATTCTCTGCTGCCCTACTACTTGCCACCTCCCTGCCACTAACGCTTAGCGCCTGCCGTTCCCAAGAGGATTCTTCTTCCTCCGAGCAGCCGGTCTTTTCCAGCCAAGCGCCGGCCGAGTCTGAAGCGTCCGACGGGGATGGTGCCGCTTCTACGAAGGCGCCGGCCCCGGCAGACTCCACCGACGAGGCCGATGAGACAACCACGCAACAGCAGGAAAAAGGCAAAGACCGCGAATGCACGGAACTGCCCAACGATCCCCGCCAGGTTTATGCCTCTGGCACCGCACCTGGGCGCATGCCCGCTGACGATGGCAGCGATTTCAACTTTTGGATCGGCAATATAGAGAACGGCTACGACCCCTGCGCCACGATTAGCTGGATCATTTTCCGCGGCTCATTGGGCGATGTGGAAGGTCCGGCAGGCACCGGCGCCTCAATGGTTGATGGGCTCGCCCTCTATGTCAACGGCGCTCCGGCCAAGGACATGTCCGTCTTCGAAAAGGTAGAAACCGTCACCCCAGTCTCAGACGACCAAGTCGACTTCACCTGGGGAGAGCGCAGCCGCTCAACCGCGGAGGGCATTACCGCGCACCACACCGTGCGCTTGCAGGCACAAGGCGACACCATTGCACCAATTTCTGGTGAAGTCGAGGAATTCAACAAGATGTGGGTTGATCTTCCCAGTTACCAGCTCGGAACCTACGATTAGCCTTTAGCCAGCCCACATAAGGCCTAGGGCTGTACGACACACGCCCCAGCTCAATCTGCCGGGGCGTGTGTCGTTTCTTGCTGTGCTACTCGCCTTGTTCAGCGAGCCACTCATCGCAAAAGTTTAGTCCATTTTGTCGAGAATATCACCAGTGTTTTGGGCAATCCGCACGTTTGCCACCATGGCCTCTAGGAACAGCCTGATAGCCACCATAAAGGCGTAGTAGATAATGGTGCACAGGACTGCTAGGAAGATGAAAGCAAAGATGCTTCCGAAGATGGCGGACACGGAGTCTTCACTGATGCCATAAATGCCCATAGCGGTAGCGAATAAGAAGGCGCCGAGAAGGTGAAGAATCCACATGATTCCACCAAGAATCATGGCGACCTTATAGATTTCCTTCACGTGGGTGATGGTCAGGAAGTGCTTGAACTCGAATTCAAAAAGTCCACCCAAGAGCCCGTCTTTTTTGCCCAAGCTCTTGAGAGCACCGCTCATCCGGCTGTTCTTACTACCAAGAACCTGGCCAGAACCGGTAGTCGCATCGCTGCCCGAAGGGAACTCTCCGAATCCTTGGCTCGTGCTCTGCTGTTGGGCGTAGCCACCAAAAGCCGGTTGCTCGTTCGTGGTCTGGGCGGAACCGAATTGGTTTCCGTCCGCAGCAGCGTCCGTTGATACCGAATCCGTGAATGGGTTGTGTGCACGGGAGGCAGCACCCTGACCTGCGGTGGAAGACTGCGTGGCCCAGAAATCGGAGTTGCCGGTACTTGAAGATGCCGCAGTAGCAGCCGAACTATCCCCCTCGGCTGGCTTCTGAGAAGAAAGATCCTGCGGGTTTCCAGAATCGCCAGACTGATCAGTGTGACCAAATGACTTCGTTTCACCTATATCGAAAGAACCTAACTCCTTGGTCTCATTCACCTCTGCGGTGTTGGTACCCTCAGCGTTTTTCGCAGCATCCTGGGCGCGATGACGCGGAGCTTCGGAAAAATCGCGCGGCGAGAAACCCTTGCGGAAACCGTCGGAGTTGAAGTCATTATCAGCCATAATCTGGTCCTTAAAAATGGTTTTAGGGGATCGTAGGAAATGCCCCACGGTCACCCGTGGGGCTATCTGGCAGGATACAGCGAACGTTAGGCGTTCGCGTCCTGAACGCGACGAATTGCTTCGGCGGCAACCTTTTCTTGGATGCCCATATCCAGCTCGGAAGTGAAGCCAACGCAGGAGCAGTTGATTTCGCCGAGAACGTAGGTATCGGTGCCATCGGGGGCGTCGTCAAGCATGAAGTCCGCAGTCCAGATCAGCGGAACATCTTTGGTATCGCCGAGCTTTTCAGCGATAACGGGGCGAGCTTTGTCGAACATCTCCAGCAGCTCCGGCCAGGATTCCGGCTTATCGTAGGTGTACTTCGCACCGGAGAAGAGCGTTGCGGAGAAGTTATCGCCGCCTTCCGCTGGCTTCTTGTGCACAATGAATACCGGCTCATTGCCCACGAGCAGGATGCGGATTTCGCCCTCTACAATGCGCGGCATAAAGCGCATATCCACCAGCATGCCGTTATCGCCCACAATGTACTGGTCACAGAAGTCCATGAAAGCGCCCAGCTGGTAGTCATGGGTCTGGTTATCCACTGCCTCGGTGCACTTCAAAGCGGTATCGAGCGGAAGCGCAGTGCCCGGTTCCACGGACTGGGCAAGCTCCTGATCCGCCAGGCGTACGCGCCAGATTCCCTCACCAGTAGAGCCGCGGTTTTGCTTGAGCACGCGCTCGCCATAGGACAAGGAGGTAGGGAAGGTATTATGCAGCTCTTCCACCTCGTAGTACGCGGCAGTATCGTCCGGCACTAGCGGGGTGTCTTTGAGCTTGACCAGTGCGTCCTTGGCACCATAGGCCATCATGTCCGCCGGAGTGGACATACCTACCAGGCCAGCGTCTGCCAGCTTGGTGAGCAATTCGAAGTAGCCCTTTTCTCCGCCGGGGATATTCCCTGGGTTGACGCGGGAGATATAAGCGTCAAAGTTGCTAGAGACCTGGGCATAGATCTCCTCAGTCTTATCTGGATGGAAGTAGATAACCTCGGCTTCCCAGCCTTGTTCCTTGATCGCATTGACGATCGGCATGGTGTCCTTGCGGTGACCATCTGCGCCCTTATCGGAGCCGCCCTCTACCTCGAATACAACGATTGCTTTCTGCACTTGCAGTTCCCTTCTTAGGTGGTGTTCATAGCACGTTGTCGCACCATATCCCGAGTTTATCCCAGGCTTTCTTACTCCGCGCACCCTACTGCCCCCTCTTTTCAACCCCGCCGGCCGCCACTCGCCGTCCCCGGCCGAAGCCTGTCTCCCACCCCACAGGAATGGTCCCCGAGTGATCACCACGGGAAAAATCGGGTTAAAGTGGTGGGAGCGAATTATTGACCCTTATAGGAAAGGCAGGCGGACAGTGGCTGACGTTGATCCCTATCCCCCATTCCAGGAATACGCACATCCCGAACGCCTCGTGTCTGCACCGTGGCTGTCCGCACGCCTAGGCATCAAAGGCCTGCGCGTTATTGAGGTGGATGAAGACTCGCTCCTCTATGACATTGGCCATATCCCTACTGCTACCCGCATTAACTTCCGCACGGAACTACTTAGCCCACTTACCCGTGATTTCATCGACGGAGAAGAATTCACTTCCCTAATGCGGGAGAAGGGCATTAACGCCGACGATACGATTGTTCTTTACGGCGACAAGTCCAATTGGTGGGCTGCCTACGCCCTGTGGGTATTTACCCTCTTCGGGCACAAGGACGTTCGCCTGCTCGATGGCGGCCGCAATGCCTGGATGGCCGAGGAACGCGATACTTCCTTCATGGTTCCAGACTTCCCCGCATCCGAATATCCCGAGGTAAGCCGCGATGACTCCATGCTGCGTACCTTCGTAGATCAGGTGCGCGAGACCGAAGGCACGCTCGTAGACACCCGCAGCCCAGAAGAGTTTGCGGGCGAGGCCACCGAACACGATCCCAATGGTGATTCCGCCTACGGCACTACCATGCGCCACGGCCATATCCCTAGCGCGATCAACCTCGAGTGGGATCGTTCCACCTACCCCAACTCCTGCTTCCGCTCGGCCGAGGAACTCAGGGTCAACTACGGAATGTTGGAGCCTGAGTCTGCCACAATCCTCTATTCCCACGTGGGCGCCCAAGCCGCGCATACGTGGTTTGTGCTGACGCATCTTTTGGGATTCACAAAGGCGCAGGTCTACGATGGTTCGTGGTCTGAGTGGGGCAATATGGTGAAAATGCCGATTGAGCGTTAGTTTTTCGGTTTAGCCGTATAAGCCCATGTCCACACTGGATGTGGGTTTATTTTTGTTCAAAAATGTCCCCCTTGCGTGCGTGAAAATTAACTCATGCTTTTGTGTGCAAGAATAGATTGCGTATTCAACCTAATGTGTTCAGGAGGTTGCTGCCGTGGCAGTAGAAACCAAAAAGATCTCTAAGGTTCTCGTGGCGAACCGCGGTGAGATCGCCGTTCGCGTGATCCGCGCGGCCCGCGACGCTGGCATTGCCTCCGTCGCCGTCTACGCCGAGCCAGATGCCCAGGCGCCCTTTGCCTCGCTTGCCGACGAAGCCTTTGCCCTCGGCGGCACCACTTCTGCCGAGTCCTACCTCGTCTTTGACAAGATCCTAGATGCCGCAGAAAAATCCGGCGCGGATGCCATTCACCCCGGCTACGGCTTCTTATCTGAAAACGCCGACTTTGCCCAGGCCGTCATCGACGCCGGATTGACCTGGATTGGCCCCTCTCCTGAGTCCATCCGCAACTTGGGCGATAAGGTCACCGCGCGGCACATCGCCGAGCGCGCCGAGGCCCCTATGGCCCCGGGTACTAAGGATCCGGTGGCTGGCGCCGATGAGGTGCAGTCCTTCGCCATGGAATACGGCCTTCCCGTTGCCATCAAGGCTGCCTTTGGCGGCGGCGGCCGCGGCATGAAGGTGGCCTACTCCGCAGAGGAAATCCCCGAGCTCTTTGAATCCGCTACCCGCGAGGCTACCTCCGCCTTCGGTCGTGGTGAGTGCTTCGTGGAGCGCTACCTGGACCGCGCCCGCCACGTCGAGGCCCAGGTGCTGGCGGATAAGCACGGCAACGTAGTTGTCGTCGGCACGCGCGATTGCTCCCTGCAGCGCCGCTTCCAGAAGCTAGTAGAAGAAGCGCCAGCCCCCTTCCTTACCGATGAGCAGCGCGCTTCCATCCACGAGTCTGCCAAGCGCATCTGCCGCGAGGCCGGCTACTACGGCGCCGGCACCGTTGAGTATCTGGTGGGCGCCGATGGCCTCATTTCCTTCCTTGAGGTCAATACTCGCCTGCAGGTGGAGCACCCAGTCTCCGAAGAAACCACCGGCCTCGACCTCGTACGCGAACAATTCCGCATCGCTGAGGGCCACGAGCTCTCCCTGCAGGAAGACCCCACCCCACGTGGTCATGCCTTCGAGTTCCGCATCAATGGTGAGGATGCCGCGGCAAACTTCATGCCGGCTCCTGGCACCATCGTGAAATACTCCGAACCAGCTGGTCCGGGCGTGCGCGTAGATTCTGGCGTCATCCAGGGCTCCGTCATTGGTGGCCAGTTCGATTCCATGCTGGCCAAGCTCATCGTCTGGGGGCCAGACCGCGAGACCGCGCTGCGCCGCTCCGCCCGCGCCCTATCCGAGTACACGGTGGAGGGCCTCCCCACCGTTATCCCGTTTGACCAGGCTGTCGTTGCTGACCCCGCCTTCGCTGCAGAAGACGGCAACTTCGGCGTCTACACCAAGTGGATCGAAGAGGAATGGGATAACCAGCTGCCCGCCCACGATGAGTCCACCGATGCCGAGGCAGCCGACGCAGAGCCTTCCCAGGTGCACACCGTGGAAATCGACGGCCGCCGCATCGAGGTTGCCCTCCCTGCCTCCTTCGGCGCCAACGGCACCCCACGCAAAAAGAAGAAGCGTAAGGGCTCTGGCGCCAAGGCCGCCGTATCCGGCGACGCCGTTGCCTCCCCAATGCAGGGCACGGTCATCAAGGTCAACGTCGAAGAAGGCCAAGAGGTCGCCGAAGGCGAAGTCCTCCTCGTGCTCGAGGCCATGAAGATGGAAAACCCCGTCAAGGCACATAAAGCCGGCACCGTTACCGGCTTGGCCGTAGAAGCTGGCGCTTCTACCACCAAGGGCAGCGTACTGCTGGAAATCAAGTAGCCTGCCCCGCTAGCCTTGGAAGAATGACTGATTCTTCCCTCGGCGTGCGCTTGGCCAAGGAAGAGGACCGCGACTATCTTACGGGCCTCTTCCCTTCTTATATTGCGGACTGGTCCCCCATTGTGGACGGCGGGGTCATCGCCCTACCCATGGCCGCCAACGAGGACCCCACCGTTGCTCCCCGCGGCGCCGCACTCCTGCGCTACTACCCCGCCGCCGACAAAGGCCCAGCTTTCTTGGGCGATCCCTCGGCGCACCCGCTTGACGACGCCACCTGGCTCACCCCCTTCGACCCCGAGGACATTCCCGAGCTCATCGTCTCCAGCGATGACCCCGCCGCCCGCGAGTTGCTTATTACCAACGCCATCGACCTCGCGGCCGAGCAGACTGCCCCCGGCATCTCTTCTGCCACGGCCCTGCCCGGATTCGAGGAACTCGCACCCGGCAAGTTCTTCCGCCGCTTCTAGCTCGCCCCTAGGTCCGGCCGCCCTCCTGCTAACCTAGCTACGATGCTGAAAATAGATGCAACTTATGGACATTCCACCGCTTTAGGGCGCCTGAATCGCACCTTCGACACCGGGCGCGTATACGGCTTGAAGGGCCCCAATGGTGCGGGTAAATCTACGCTGCTGCAGACCTTGAGCGGCGAAATTGCCCCACTCGAGGGCACCGTTACCATCGACGGTGCCGCACCCGGCAACGCAGAGGCCGCCGGCTCCGTCATCGCAGTTGCGGATCCGGTCTTCTTGCCTGACCTCACCGTCGGCGAGCACTTCACCCTGCTTTCGCGCCGCTCCGGCGTGGACTTTGCCGAGGTTCATGAACTTTGGGCCATCGACGACGCCATCCTAAACTCCGCGGTCAGCGACCTTTCTTCTGGCCAGCGCCAGCGCGTTTACCTCGCCGCCCAGCTCTATCAGCCTGCCAAGGCTCTGCTTATCGACGAACCCGAGCGCCACCTTGACCACACCTGGACCGCCTTCTTGGCCGAGGAGCTGCGCCACCTCGCCGACGACGGCCGTTGTGTAGTGCTGGCCTCCCACTCCCCGGCCATCTTCGATGCCTGTGATGAAGTGGTGGAGATTTCATGAAGCTTTTATCCCACGCCTCTTCAGCTATCTATTACGCCTTCATCGCGGCGCTCATCGCGAGCGTCAGTGTCTACGCTTGGCAGAATGCCGCCGAGGTTTTGCCCTCGCTCGCGCAGCGCACCGCCGCGTCCCTGCCCGCCACTGCGACCATCGGCGCTGCGTTCGGCTCCCTCGCCCTCATCGTTCTCCTCGAGGCGCTCTATCCGCTGCGCAGCCTTTCCCTGGGCCGGTGGGTCTATGTGGATAGGCCGCGGGGGCGTATGCGGGGCGTCGATAAGCTGTCCATTGCCCAGCTCGCCGGCGTAAGTCTCCTCGGCCTAGCCCTGTGCACGTCGCTGCACCTTCCGTTCTATGCGGCGATGGCCCTGCCCTTGCTGCGCATTGCGATCGGCTGGCGTTCCTTTAATCTCGCCTCGCTTCTTCGTGCGGGCCGCACCCGTGCCGTCGGCTCGTCCTCCTTTGGGCTTTTGGATTCTGAGGTTTCTGCCGATGCCATCGCCTCCCAGTCGGCCCGCCTGCGCCCCAGCTCGCGCGCCACGGCGTCGCCCAGCCGCCTCTTTTTCCGGCGCCTATACCGCCGCTGGTACATCCCGCTCGGCGCGGTCGCCGTCATGGGCCTAACCCTAGGACTAGCACCACAGCTTGGCAGCCTTGCCCTCATTGGATTCTCTGGCGCATGGACCATCGTCGGCGCCGCCACCGGCCGCGCCGCATCCTTTGGCCGCATCATCGACGGTGCTTGGCCCGACTGGGGACTTCCCTTGACCGCGACAGCAGGTGCCGCCGTTCTCGGTACCGCCTTCATCGCCGCCGTGTGGAAGCTGCCGATACTCGTACTCGCCGCGTGCTGTTTAGGACTTACCTATGCCTCCTTCAAGCGCTCCCGCCCCGCGCGAGTGACCACCATGAACATCATCGACACCGGTGGCTTCGGCGCTTCATTCTCCCCCGAAGTCTTCGGTTACTTCCTGCGCGGTGGCTACGGCATTGCGGCCATAACCGTGGTCCTCTTCTTTTAGTCGCCCTGCGCTTTCCCCAGGTACATCACTGCATTACATGCACATACCTGGGGATTTCTTTTTGGCATTATTCTGTATTACTCCACATAATACAGTTTGTGTTACTATAAGTAATACAGAAAAAAGATTGGAGGTGACAGATGTTTATTAGCCTCAACCCCGATTCGGATGTCCCTGTCTTCCAACAAATTCACGATGAATTAGTACTGGCCATAGCTCGCGGCCAGCTCTCTGATGGTGACAAGCTAGACCCCGTCCGCCGCGTCGCCAAAGACATAGGCATCAACCCGGCCACCGTGAAGAAGGCGTACGACCTCTTGGTCTCTGACGGCCTCATTGAAACCGCCGGCCGCTCCGGCTCCATCGTCAGACCCGGCGCTCACACCGAGACTCAAGAAAGACAACTAGCTGAGCAATTAGGCCGAGTAGTTGCGCTCGCCCGTGCCCAAGGCTTTAGCCCAGATGAGCTCCACACCCACCTCAGCTCCACTCTTAAACACTTGGAAGTATCGTCATGATTTTCGCACTTTTAATGGCCGTCACAACTCTCGCTATTACCTGGATTATGGCCCAAACGCCCTCCCTCGCCTCGCCCGGCACACCGCTCGGTGTGCGCGTGCCAAAGGACTACCTTTCCGATAGTGCAGTTACCTCTGCTCTTGCTGGATACAAGGTCCGTACTTGGGGCTGCGGCATCACGGCAACAATTCTGTCCCTCTTTGCCTGGAAATTGCCACTCCTCGCCGCCGTACCGTCCCTCTTGGTAACGCTCGGCGGCTTGTGGGCCTACATCTCTCAACGCCGCCGCATCATCGCCGCGAAAAAGGTCGGCGGTTGGTTCGACGAGGTTGAAACCACCATCGCTGCTCGTGTGTCCACCAACGCCAATGGCACACCCGAATTCGAAGGCATCCCCACGCCGACTTTTCCGTGGGTAACAATGCTCGCCTCCCTGTTGTGCATCGCGGCCGGTGCCATCATCGTCGCTTCCCACTGGTCCGATATTCCTGACCCCGTTCCTGTGCACTGGAATTCTTCCATGGAGGCGGATAATTGGAGCGAAAAGAATATCGGCAGCGTATTTTCTCTCTCCTTCATCGCCTTAGGAACGCTCTTGCTTTTCGCCATCATCTGCTCTTTTATCGCACATAGTGAGGTATCCCCACGTTCAGAACGCAGCATTAAAGCTCGACTGCGCAACGAGGCCAACCTCGCCTTCACGAATACCGGAATGGGAGTTCTCACCCTGCTCTTGTGTGCCGGCATGGCCTTCATGCAAGTAACCGGCCCTGTACCGCAATTTCAGCGGTTTAATGGCGCCGCCGTTATCACGATGTTGGTTCTTACCATCGGTGGCAGCATCGGACTGGTTGCATTTCTTCTCTACAAACAATCTCAATTATCTGAACAACTGCGTGGAATCCGCTTTCCCGATGAAGGCAAAGAATCACCGGACAATGACCATCTCTATAAATGGGGAGTGATGTACTACAACCCAGAGGATCCGGCGGTACTAGTGGATAAGCGCTTCGGCACAGGCGTGTCGTTCAACTTCGCCCGCTGGCAGGCCAAGGCATTCCTCGCCATCACACTTCTGGTTCTAGTCGGCTCAATAGCGCTGCCTTTAATACTCAGCTAAAAATTTTGGCATTCAGGCTAGATCACGATTTTCGTCCATACAAACCACCGATTTCGTCGACGGTTTTGGTGGTTTATATGGACGAAACTCGCGAAAAGCCGCCTGCAGACAGCACTGCGCCCCGCTTCCTAGAGGATTGCGCGAAGGAAGCGGGGCGCTGGCGTGCGTCAGTTAGTTGATGACGGCGATGAGGTCGCCGCCTTCCACCTTGGTGGCCTGGCCGATGGCCACGCGCTCGACCACACCATCCTTGGTGGCGGAGATGGATGCTTCCATCTTCATCGCCTCGATGACGGCGATTTGATCGCCGGCCTTCACCTCGTCGCCGGGCTTGGCGGTGGGGTTGACCACGCCGGCGAATGGTGCGGCGACGTGGCCCTCGTTGGAGGGGTCGGCCTTTTCGACGGTAGCGACCGTGGATTCGGCGTTCTCGTCGCGCACCTTCATCGGGCGGATCTGGCCGTTGACGTTGAGAACCACGTTACGCATGCCCTTTTCGTCCGGCTCACCCACGGCGTCGAGACGCACTACGACCTGCTTGAGGTCAGCGCGATCGGTGGAGTCCTCTGGGAAGTAGTGGACGACCTTTTCTTCGCCTTCGGTAAGACCATAGAAGAAGGTGGTATCCGTCAGTGCCTCGGTGTTGCCGTACTTGCGGCGGAACTCGTTGAATTCCTCGAACTGCTTCGGGAATAGCAGGCGATTCAGGCTGGCGCGGCGCTCATCCGAGTTATCGGATTCCAGATGCGGTTGCTCTTCCGCAGGAACCTCGCTCACCTTGGCGCCGGTTTCCTCGCGGCCATCGAGTACCTTATCGCGCAGCTCCGGCCAACCGCCCGGAGGGGTACCGAGCTGGCCGCGGAGGAACTGGTTGACGGAGTCCGGAATATCGAACTTGGTGGGGTTGGCAGCGAAGTCCTTCGGGTCTACGCCTGCACCGACAAGGTGAAGGGCAAGATCGCCCACAACCTTGGAGGACGGGGTGACCTTGGTCGGACGGCCCAGCATCTCGTTGACTGCAGCGTAGGTATCCTCGATGACCTCGAAGCGGTCTGCCAAGCCGAGGGCAACGGCCTGCGCACGCAGGTTGGACAGCTGGCCGCCCGGAATTTCGTGCTTGTACACGCGACCAGTCGGGCCAGGGATGCCGTTTTCAAACGGGGCGTAGAGCTGGCGCACGGCTTCCCAGTAGGGCTCGAGATCCGATACGGCCTGCAGGTCGATACCGGTATCGCGCTTGGACTGGGAGAACGCTGCGATAAGGGCGGACAGCGACGGTTGCGAGGTGGTACCGGCCAGCGGCGCGGAGGCGCCGTCGACGATGTCGGCACCGGACAAGGCGGCCGCATAGTAGGTAGCCATCTGGCCGCCCGCGGTATCGTGCGTGTGCACGTGCACCGGCAGGTCGAATTCCTTGCGCAGCGCCATAACCAGCTTGGAAGCGGCCTCAGGGCGCAGCAGACCGGCCATATCCTTGATGGCAAGGATATGGGCTCCGGACTCTACAATCTGCTCGGCCAGCTTGAGGTAGTAATCCAGCGTGTACAGGTTCTCCTTCGGCGACGAAAGGTCACCGGAGTACGCCATGGCCACCTCAGCAACGGTGGTATTGGTCTCGAGGACGGCATCGATGGCAGGGCGCATCTGGGAGACGTCGTTAAGAGCATCAAAGATGCGGAAAACGTCCACGCCGGACTTGGCTGCTTCCTGGACAAAGCCGCGGCAGACCGAATCCGGGTACGGGGTATAGCCCACAGTATTGCGTCCGCGCAGGAGCATCTGGATGTTCTGGTTTGGCATAGCCTCGCGCAGCATGTCCAGGCGGACCCAAGGGTCCTCGTGGAGGAAGCGCATGGCGACGTCATAAGTCGCACCACCCCATGCCTCGACCGAGAACAGGTTCGGGGTCATGCGGGCTACGGCTTCGGCTGCAGAAACCAGGGCGGTACTACGCACGCGGGTAGCCAGCAGGGACTGGTGGGCGTCGCGGAAGGTGGTATCCGTAACCATCAGCGCATTCTGCTGACGGATCTTCTCCGCCCACTTTTGCGGACCAAACTCGAGCAGGTCATCTCGGGAACCGCGCGGCAGCGGCTCGGAAAGGTCTAGCTCGGGGAGCTTATCAAAGGGGCGCAGCGCCGTCGGGCGCTTACCGTTGGGCTTATTAACTGTGGTCTCCGCGATGTACTCGAGAATTCGACCAGACTCATCGACTGCCGGCGGAGCCTTGAGCAGGTGCGGGTGTGCATTGATGAATCCGGTGTCCACGCGGGTCTGAGTGAAGTCCGGCTCGCGCAGCAGGGCGCGCAAGAATCCGATATTGGTGGCCACGCCGGAGACGGTGAACTCGTTGAGCGCACGCTGGGCGCGCTGCACGGCCTGCTCGAAAGTGACGCCGCGGCAGGTCATCTTCACCAGCAGGGAGTCGAAGTTCGGCGATACTTCTGCGCCCACGGAGGTTGCACCATCCAAGCGCACGCCAGCGCCGCCCGGCGAACGATACGCAGTCAGCGTGCCGGTATCCGGACGGAAACCGTTATTAGGGTCCTCGGTGGTAATGCGGCACTGCAGAGCAGACCCGGTAATGGAAATCTTGTCCTGAGCGAGGTGAATATCTTCCAGCGAAGCGCCGGCCGCGATATTCATCTGGGCCTTGACGATATCTACGCCGGTAATTTCCTCGGTCACGGTGTGCTCCACCTGCACACGCGGGTTCATCTCAATGAAGACGTGATTGCCGCGCTCATCGACGAGGAATTCCACGGTGCCCGCGCCCTCGTAATTAATGTGCTCACAGAACTTCACCGCATCCTGGCAGATGCGGTCACGCAGCTCGGAATCCAGCGACGGCGCCGGCGCAATCTCGACCACCTTCTGGTGGCGGCGCTGCACCGAGCAGTCACGCTCGAAGAGGTGCACCACATTGCCCTGGCTATCGGCCAGAATCTGCACCTCGATGTGCTGTGGTTTGATGACCGCGGTCTCTAGGTACACGCTGCCGTCACCGAACGCCGCCTCCGCCTCGCGCGAAGCCTCGGCCGCCTTTTCGCGCAGCTGATCCTCAGATTCCACGAAGCGCATGCCGCGCCCGCCGCCACCGGCGACAGCCTTAACGAAGACAGGGAAGTTAAAGTCCTTGGAATATTCGACCAGCTTATCGACGTCCGTCGATGGCTCCGAGTCCTGCAACGTCGGCAACCCAGCTTCCTTCGCCGCACTAACTGCAGCAGCCTTATCACCGGTGAGGTCCAACGTGCTTGGGGTCGGACCAATGAACTTAATGCCATTGTCCTCACACGCACGGGCTAAATCTGCGCGCTCCGAAAGGAATCCGTAGCCGGGGTAAATGGCATCCGCTTCGGCCTTCTTGGCGGCGCGGATAATCTCATCAATGTCCAAGTATGCCTTGACCGGCTGCCCCTCGGCGCCGATGCGGACGGCCTCATCCGCGAAGGCGCGGTGGAAGGAGTTTCGGTCTTCGCGAGGATAGACCGCGACGGTCTTTGCCCCGGTCTCGAAGGCAGCACGGAATGCACGCACGGCGATTTCGCCACGGTTGGCTACCAGAATCTTTTTGAACGATGGAAGCGCGGGATTAGCCACTTCTGTGTTCCTTTCAACTCGGAAGGTACTGCGATACAGCACCTCCTCTTGGGTGATCCGTATCTCAGTTTAGAGATCGAAACCTTCCTTGTCTGCCCATTTTCAAGCGGAGTTTGCCACACTATCCAGCGCTTAAACCGTTGAACGGGTGGTTTCTGCAGTCCGACCAGTAATAACAGGGTTAGCTATTCTGTAAATCTTGCAAATTTTTACCTCAACAAAATATGCAGCGGGGACACCTGCGTACCCAAGTAAACCGTTGTTGACCAAACGCCTCCCCGGCTATATGGTTACCCACATAGGTGGTAAACCCATACACCAGGGAAGGAATCACATGTCGCATGCACGAGAGGCCGCACCATGAGCGATACTCGGCCTATTTATCAACAGCTGGCAGGAGGAATCAGAGACATGATTATTTCCGGCGAACTCCCCGAGGGAGAACGCGCCCCCAGTACCAATGAGCTTTCAGCTTTCCATTCCGTCAACCCCACTACCTCCGCAAAGGCACTAACCGTCCTCTTCGAGGAAGGCCTGCTGGAAAAGCGACGCGGCCTGGGCATGTTTGTGCGCGAAGGCGCGCGCGACAAGGTACGCCACCAACGCCAAGAGGCGCTCAGGGAAGACTTCATCGTGCCTCTCCTCAAGGAAGGAGCCGCGCTGGGCTTAAGCGCCAGCGATATCGCCGACCTCATCGAAGCCGAAGGAGACCATCATGACGCACCTTAATATGCACAATGTCAGCTGCAAGCGCCGCCTGCACGTGCCACACCTGGATCTCACCGCCGGCATGTATGGGCTTATCGGCCCCAATGGCGCTGGCAAGACCACGCTCCTGCGCACGATAGCGGGATTCCTCCCTACCAAGGGCAGCATCGATACCCCACAGGTAGCGATTGCGCGCACCGGCGCCGATATTTCGCTCTCCGGTTCCACCGTGGCCCAGCACCTGCGCGCCGCACAGCATGTGCGCGAGGGTTTCGACGTGGGGTATGCGGAGGAGCTGTTGGATAAGGTGGGTGTCGACAAGCGCAGCAAGAACCGCTCTTTAAGCACCGGCCAGCGCCAACTAGTTGCCTGTGCCACTGCCCTGGCTGCGCGCACGCCGATCACCCTCCTCGATGAGCCTTTCAATGGCCTGGACGCGCCAACGCGCACGCGCCTGCGCGAGCTCATCATCGCCCACGCCTCCGGCACCCCGGACTGGCTGCTGGTGCTTTCTTCCCACCGCGCCGAAGACCTCGTCGGCCTGGTTGACCACGTCATTACCGTGCACGACGGCACGGTCAATAAACCCACCGACCTGGAATCCCAACGGCCGCACTACCCCGTCATTAGCGGCAGCACCAAGGACGTGGAGCAAGCACTCGCACTTGCCGACGCCCTCCCCCTCCACCACTCCTCCCTTGGCTCCACCTCCAAGGTGCACGCGTGGTGCCCGGCCCCGTTCCCGGCCGATACCGCAGCCGCCGCTCAAATCACCGTCTCCTACCTTGACGACGGCCAGCTCATCGATTCCCTTGTCTCCCGCGCCCACGAATCCACCCGCACCCCACAAGAGGAGTCCTAGTCATGAAGCTACTGAAGACCTTCAACCTCAATGCCGCCAAAGCGCTCATCGTGATAAGCATCATCGTCGTTTTGCTGTGGGTCCTCCCGTATGCTGTCCCCAGCGATCCCTCTGCCATCGGCGCCAATCCAACCGGCTGGGGAATCTTCGCAGTCTTTATGTGGGGACTCTACTGTGCCTTCGCCGCAACCGAATACCGTTCCTTGCGCAGTCTAGGGATGCGGCCCCGGCAATGGCTTACCAGCATGCACGCGACGCTGTGGCTAGCCGCGCTCATTTTTGGAGCCGTCGCCTGGGCCGCTTACTACATCGCGCTGCAGTCGGGTGCGTACGCGAATTCTTCGTGGGCAATCACCCCCGGCGCTGTAGAAGCCAGCCTTCCGTTTTGCTACGCGGCAACCTTCGGTAGCTTTGCCTGTGGCCACCTCATAACCGGATACATTGGCGCACTCATCGGTGTGGTAGTAAGTAGCGCAAACCAAAGCTCCCTATTCGTTCGGCTCCTACTAATCGCCGGCATCATCGTCGGCCTATTCCTAGCGGATGGCATCGTGATTACTCTCGCTGAATCATTTGGAGCTGTAGAAATCGGCGCCCCATGGCCCGGCATGTTTTTCTTCGCTGGTTTAGCGGTCCTTATCTGCACCGCAGCAATTCACCTCCTGGCGCGGCGTATCCAGCCATAACCCGACCGCAGAAAAGCCCCGACAAGTATGTCAGCCCCCCACTCCGGCCAACGTGACGGTGCCGGAATGTGAGGGAGCTGACACGTTTTAGAAGGACTTCGGCGGGACCGAACGCTGCTCCTCGCCGTTATACGCGGATAGCGGACGAATAAGTGAGTTATTCTCGTTCTGCTCCACAATGTGCGCGGTCCAACCGGTAATGCGGGCCATGACAAAGATTGGCGTGAAGAATTCAATGTCGAAACCCAAGATGTGATAGGCAGGGCCAGCGGGAAAATCGAGGTTAGGCTTGATCTTGATGGAGGTATTATCCTCCATCGTCTTGGCCATTATGTCGTACATTTCAATCCATTGGGTCTGGTCGTGTTGTTCGGCCAGCTCCTTAAAGGCGGCCTCCATGGTGGGAACTCGGGAATCGCCGTTTTTGTAAACGCGGTGGCCAAAGCCCATGACCAGTTCCTTGTTGGCCAGCTTCTTCTTGGTCCATTCTTCGGCCTTGGCAGGATCGCCAACCTCCAGGAAGTTCTTCATAACTGCCTCGTTGGCACCGCCATGCAATGGCCCCTTGAGAGCGCCGATGGCCGCAACAATGGCGGAGTACGTATCGGACATAGTGGAGGTCACCACGCGGGCAGCGAAGGTGGAGGCGTTAAAAGAGTGCTCAGCGTAGAGGATGAGGGACTTATCAAAGGCCTCGATATCGGCGCGGTTGGTAGCTGGGGAGCCTTCCTCATCACCGAAGACCATCCACAGGAAGTTCTCCGCAAAGCCCTTCTTGCGAGAAGGTTGGATGTAGCCTTCACCGCGGCGGCGTCGGATATCAAGAGCAATGATGGTCGGAATCTTGGCCATTAGCTCAAGCGCGGTGCGACGGATATGTTCAGAGTCTTTGGTGTATTCCTCTGGGTCTTGGGAACCGATATAGGAAATGGCGGTACGCAGGACGTCCATTGGGTGGCACGACAGCGGCATGGACATAATGAGGTCAATGACATGGCGCTCCAAGTGGCGCAGGGCTTTCTCGCGGGCAGAGAAGCGGATGAGGGATTCCTGTCCCGGCAGCTTGCCGTTCCACAGCAGATAGGCCACTTCCTCGAAGGAGCAATAGCGGGCAAGCTCTTGGACGGGATAGCCGCGGTAGGTCAGTGAGTTGGTCTCAGGAACGACCTTGGACACGGCAGTCTCATCGACGACGACGCCATACAGGCCCTTACGGATTTCGGGGGTCTGGTTCTTATCGGACATGGTGTAAGTTCTCCTTAGCTTTCGAAGGTGGGACGGTAGGTGTCTTTGGAATAGGTGAATACGGATTTGTCGAAGTCGTTGTATTCCTCGTAACGCACCAGCTCATAAAGGCGGGAACGGTGTTGCATGCGCTCGAGCCAGTCGGTTTGCAAGCCGGTTTCATGCATATCCCGCAGGAAATCTTCGGTAGCGCCCATAGCCACACGGAAGGTGGAGACGGGCCAGATGACTGCGTTATAGCCGAGGTCTTCTAGCTGTTGCGCCGAAAGCAACTCGGTTTTGCCGAATTCGGTCATATTTGCCAGCAACGGGGTGTCGACAGCGGCGCGGAATTTTTCAAAGTCTGCTGGCTGATACAACGCCTCAGTGAAGATAAGGTCCGCACCGGCATCGGCGTAAGCCTTTGCACGGTCGATGGCGTCATCGATGCCGTTGACTCCTGCGGCATCGGTGCGGGCACAGATAATGAAGTTCGGGTCGCGCCGCTCGTTGACCGCGGCGCTAATACGGCGGAACATAATATCTGTGTCCACCACTTCTTTGCCGTCGAGGTGGCCGCAGCGCTTCGGGTTGACTTGGTCTTCCAGGTGGCATCCGGCCAGGCCTGCGTCTTCGAGTGCGGCTATGGTGCGGGCGGCGGACATGGGTTCGCCGAAGCCAGTATCGGCGTCGACAAGCACGGGCAGGTCCGTCGCGCGGCCAATCTGGCCCGAACGCTGCGCCACCTCAGTCAAAGTGGTCAGGCCAATATCGGGAAGGCCCAAATCATTGGCCAGCACCGCGCCGGAGACATAAACTCCGCCGAAACCACCGATATCCTGAATAAGGCGCGCGGTCAGGGGATTGAACGCGCCCGGCAATCGGGTAATGGTGCCGGATTCAAGGTCGGCGCGGAATTGCTGGCGCTTTTCCGCCGGAGTTTTCAAAGAGCCAAATAGTCCAGCCATTAGAAGAGTCCTTCCGGTTTCTGGGGCGCGGCGGCGAGGTGAGCATCGGTCACCCGCACGTTTAACTCGGTAAGGTCAGTGAGATTTTCCAAGTTTTGGACGGCGTTGAGGAAGCGCTCTTGTTCGGCCTCGTCCACGATGCCGTTTGCGAGTTTTCTGAACTTCTCTATGTATTGCTCGCGCGCAAAGGGTCGGGCACCAAGCGGGTGGGCGTCAGCAACGGCGCGCTCATCTTCTACCACCGTGCCGTCTTTGAAAGTGATCACAGCCTTGCCGCCAAAGGCCTTTTCAGACAGGTCATTGGAGTGATAGCGGCGGGTCCACTCGGGGTCTTCGACAGTGGAAATCTTGTGCCACAGCTCGATGGTCTCCGGGCGGTTGGCTCGCTCAGGCGCATAGGAAGCCTCGTGATCCCACTCGCCATCCTCGAGGGCTACGGCAAAGATGTACATGATGGAGTGATCCAGCGTTTCGCGGGAGGCGGAGGGATCCATCTTTTGTGGATCATTGGCACCGGTACCGATGACATAGTGCGTATGATGCGAAGTGTGCAGAACAATGGACTCGATATCCGCAGTCTGCAGGCCCTTTTCTGCCAAGGTTTTCTTTAGCGCAAAGGCCATATCGATGGGCGCTTGGGCCTGGTATTCAGCGGAGTGCTCCTTGGTATAGGTATCCAAGATGGCGCGCTTTTCCTCGCCAAGCTCTGGCAAGGGGACCGTGTAGGTGCGCTCCGGTGAATGCAGCATCCACGCGATGAATCCATCCTCGCCTTCCCAGATGGGCGCCGGCGCACCTTCGCCGCGCATAGTCCGGTCAACGGCTTCAATGGCCATCTTTCCCGCGAAAGCTGGGGCATAGGCCTTCCAAGAGGAAATCAGACCCTTACGGGATTGCCGGGTGGCGGTAGTGGTGTGCAGCGCCTGACCCACCGCCTGGTAGATGGTGTCCTTATCTAGTCCGAGCATGGTGCCGATACCGGCGGCCACGGAGGGACCGAGGTGTGCCACATGGTCAATCTTGTACTCGTGCAGGCACATGCCTTTCACCAGGTTGACCTGGATTTCATAGCCGGTAGCGATACCTCGAATAAGGTCTCGCCCGCTCAGCCCCTTATGCTGAGCAGTAGCGAGCAACGGCGGGATATTATCCCCGGGGTGCGAGTATTCGGCAGCCAGGAAAGTATCGTGATAATCCAGCTCGCGGACAGCAGTGCCGTTGGCAAGCGCGGCCCATTCGGCCGAGTAGGTACCGTCCACGCCAAATACCGTGGCCCCTCCCGTACTTACCGGGTGCGCCTGAGCCATAACGCGGGCAGAGGTTACCGAGCCACGCGCTACGGACGCCATGGCCACGGCCGCATTATCAATGATGCGGTTGATGATCATGTCGGTGGTCTCGGCGGGAACCTCTACGGGATCCGCGGCTACTTCTGCCACCTTGTACGCCAGGTGCTCCTCATAGGGGAAATCCTCGGCGGATTTATGGGTTCTTACCTCGTGGTTCTTCACTAGATGGGTCCTCCTCCACTCTGTAAATGCGTTGTGGATCACACTAAATGCTTGAATGTGTCACGCGCTATAAGTATGGTGTGTGTAATCTAGCGGAATGAGTCAGTGAAATCTGCAAAGTTTGTGATTTCAACTGCTCATGGCGGCGAAAGGCGGCACAGCAACCGATGACCAAGCATTATGCGGGGGCACGAATCCATGCACTGCGCAAGCAGCGGGGGCTAACACAGGTAGCGATGGCCAAACAGTTGGGACTATCAACCAGCTACCTCAACCAGCTCGAAAACGATCAACGCCCGCTCACCGTCACCGTGCTCATGCAGCTGTCACAGCGCTTCGACGTGGATCCCGGATACTTCGCCGACGACCGCGATACGCGCACCATCACCGACCTGCGCCGCATCTTTCCCGACGCTGCCGAAGACTCCTTGGCCGACCTAGCCTCGCGCTTTCCGGAGCTCATGCCCCGTTTCGTCGATGTCGCCACCCGCGCCCCAGCGCGGGAGCGCTCCCCTTTTGAGCTCGTCCGTGATTTTTTCTACGACGCCCATAACTACATCCACGAGCTCGATGTCCTAGCTGAAGAGCTCGCCGGCCAGCTCGGTGACCGGGTGCTACGCCGCGGACGTTTAGCGTCCCGCATGCACGAGGATCTCGGCGTTACCGTCCGCTTTTCCCGGCCGGGACCACGCCGCGACTTCGATCCAGACACCCGGGAGCTTGCGCTTCGTGACGGCCTTTCCGAAGCCCAATTGGTCTTTGAAATGGCGCTCCAATACTGCCTGCTCGCCTACCGCGATGTCTGCGATAACCTCGTCTCCGAGCTTCCTGCCGGCGAGGCGCAAGAACTAGCTACCTTAGGGCTTGCACAGTACTTCGCGGCCGCTGTCACCACGCCCTACCAACTGTTCCTGTCGATGGCTGAGGAGACCCGCTACGATATCGACCTTTTGTGCAACTACTTTGGCACCGGTTTCGAAACCACCGCACAACGCCTGGCCACCCTCCAGCGCCCAGGCCTTACCGGCGTGCCCTTTTCCTTCATCCGCACCGACCGCGCTGGGAATATCTCCAAGCGCCAATCCTCCACCGCCTTCCACTTCGCCCGCTCGGGCGGGTCATGCCCATTATGGGTAGTCCACCGCGCCTTTGAGACGCCCAATCGCATCACCCGCCAGGTAGCCGCCATGCCAGATGGCCACGCCTACCTGTGGATAGGCCGCTTTGTGCAAGGAACCGCACAATCTTGGGGAACCCCTCGCAAAGAGTTCGCCGTGGGCTTAGGCTGCGATATCTCTGAGGCCGACCGCATTGTCTACGCCGATGCGCTTAATTTAGACGTATCCGCCGCCACCCCTATCGGCCCTGGTTGTACCGCTTGCCCGCGCGAGCATTGCCCCCAGCGTGCTCTTCCTCAAGCGGATCGCGCCATCCAGGTTTCACTCAATCGCACCGCCGAGCATTCTTACTCCACCTTTTAGCGGCGCATGAAAAAGCGCCCGATCTCGACTGATTATCGAGTGCGGGCGCGAAGAGAGGAATTGGTTTCGTTTACTCCAGATCGTCGTGGGCAACGAGGCGTCGCGCAGCCTCGGTGATGGTGCCCGACAGGGACGGGTATACGGCGAAGGAATCGGCCAGCTGGTTCACGGTGAGCTGGTTCGTCACGGCCATGGCAATGGGCAGGATGAGCTCGGAGGCGGTCGGCGCAACGATGACGCCGCCGATAACGCGGCCAGAGGTGGCGCGGCAGAAGAGCTTGACAAAGCCGTGCTGCAGGGAACGCATCTTGGCTCGCGGGTTGGTATTGAGCGGCATGGTGATGGTGCGGGCGGCGACTTCGCCGGCCTCAATCTCTGCCTGGGTGAAACCGACGGCGGCGATTTCCGGGCGGGTGAAGACGGCGTTGGCCACGGTCTTCAGGCGCAGCGGAGAAACGCCCTCACCGAGAGCGTGGTACATGGCCACGCGGCCCTGCATTGCGGCGACGGAAGCCAACGGGAAAAGGTCAGAGCAGTCGCCAGCGGCGTAGATGCCGGCGATATTGGTGCGGGAGACGCGGTCAACCTGAATGTGGCCAGACTTGGCGGTTTCCACGCCAACGTTCTCCAGCTTCAAGTCCTGGGTATTCGGGATGGAGCCGATAGACATGATGACATGGGAACCGGTAATTTCGCGGCCGTCCTGAGTGGTCACCAGCACATTGCCATCCTCGGTACGGTTAACGGTTTCAACGCGGCAGTTCTTTTCCAGCTCAACGCCGCGCTCGCTAAGCACAGTCTCGAGGACGTCGGCCGCGTCGGCGTCGTCATGCGGCAAAATACGGTCGCGGGAGGCAACCATAGTGACCTTGACGCCTAGCTCCGCAAAGGCAGAGACAAACTCGGCACCGGTGACACCGGAACCGACGACGATGAGGTGCTCCGGCAGCTCGGTGAGGTTATAGACCTGCTGCCAGGTAAGGATGCGCTCACCATCCGGCTGCGCACCAGGTAGCACGCGCGGGGTGGCGCCGGTAGCTACCAAGACGAGGTCTGCGTTAATGGTTTCTTCGTGGCCATCCTCGTTGAAGACGGCGGTGACCTTGTGACCGCCAAAGGCATCGGCTTCCTGGTCCTCTGGGAAGTAGCCGCGGCCATCGATAACGCGTGCGCCCAAGGATTCCACGGTGGCGCGGATATCGGCGGACTGCTTGCTTGCCAAGTCCTGCACGCGCTTATTCAGTGCGGTCAAGGAAAGATGGGCTTGGCCAATGCCCTGGTTAAGTTCCATATCCTCGGCACGGCGCAGGTCGGTCTTGATATTGGCACCAGCGATGAAGGACTTGGAAGGAACACAGTCCAAGATAACGCTGTTGCCGCCCATGCCTTGGTCTTCAATAATGGTGATTTCTGCACCATATTTCGCACCTGCCAACGCAGCCTCATAGCCGGCCGGGCCGCCGCCGATGATGACGATTCGCTTGGTCTGGTTCAACACGCACTTGCTCCTTTATCGGCTCCACTTTAAAAGTCGCTTACGAGTCTAACGTGTAGGCCCTTAAAGCGCGTTAGTCTGTCTCCGCATTCTCCCCTATGAACTGCTCAACCACGGCGCCGAAGAGTTTGATACCCACGCCGATGGCCCGCTCGTCCACAATAAGATCGCCCATGTGCAGGTCATGCTGCTCGCCTTCGCCGGACCAGCAGCCCAGCCGCGCCATGGAACCAGGAACCTTTTCCAGATACCAGGAAAAGTCCTCGCCACCGGAGGACTGCGGGGCTTGGACCACGGCCTGCGGGTCGATGGATTGGGCGGCGGAGGCAAGCAGGGCGGTTGCGACGTCGTCGTTAAGCACCGGCGGAACGCCGCGGTGATAGGTCAGCTCATGCTCTACGCCTACCGGCGCAAGGATTTGGTCCACCAGCTCGCTAAAGAGGCTTTGCATATCGCGCCAGATGCCAATATCGGCCGTGCGCATGGTGCCGGTCAAGCTGCCGGTCTCCGGAATAGCGTTGGGTGCATACCCCGAGTTGACCTGGCCAAAGACCAAAACGGTGCCGGTGCGCGGATCAACGCGACGCGAGAGCAGCGCGGGCAGTTCGGTGATGACCTTACCCAGGGCATAGACGACGTCGGCGGAAAGATGCGGACGGGAGGTATGCCCGCCCGGACCCTTGATTTTAAGCTCCACAACGTCAGTAGCGGAGGTAATCGCGCCAGCACGAATGCCAATTCGCCCCACGCGCAGCTTGGGCTCGGCGTGGATGGCAAAAATGGAATGCACCCCTTCCAGCGCGCCCCATTCAATAACGTCGGTCGCACCGCCGACCCACACTTCTTCAGCCGGTTGGAAGATGACTCGAATACCCAACGGCAGGTCGTGGACACGCTGAAAATCCGCCAACGCGCAGGCCAGGCCGAGCGCCACGGTCGTGTGCACATCGTGGCCACAAGCATGCATCTTGCCGGGCACCTCAGAGGTATATTCCAGGCCGGTAACCTCGGTGACTGGCAGAGCATCAATATCCGCACGAAAGGCTAATCGGCCCAGTTCCGTATCGGGGCCGATGTCTACCATCAGACCGGTCTGTGGGAAGCGCTGGGGCTCCAGACCGTAGTCCTGCAGGATAGAAGCTAGGAAGTTGGTGGTTTCTACCTCTTGATTCGCGGTTTCCGGGTGGCGGTGGATATGGCGCCGCCACGCGATGACCTCCGCACGGTGGGCATTGAACCACTCGTTGATGAATTCTGAGATCATCCGCGTGCCTTCCCTGTCGTTGAAATACGTCTGGGTGCAAAGTCTACAACTAGACCATGCGGTTCAGTAACTCAGGTGGTGATACGGCTCGTGCTAGGCCGAGGCCCCGTTCCACGTAGCGGCAAACCGCCGACGGTCCACATAGCCTTGCGGGAAGGGCGCAACGTCTTCGGCGACGGCCACTGCGGAATCCGCCAAGTGCCCCTCCACTACGTCCCCACCGGCCGGCAGCAGTACCGCCGGCGGGATCTCTAGGGCTAAGGCCAGCTTATATACCGTAGAAAGCTGCGGATCGGCCATAGCGTGCACGCCATTTTCATTGCGCTCTAGATTGGATATTTGGCTGCGGGAGACCCCAGAAATCTCTGCTAGCGCCTGTTGCGAAATCCCCCGGCGCTTCCGCACGCGCCGCAATTGTTGCGAAAATCCGTGGCCATAACTCGACCACATTAAATGAATGAAACTCATATTCTCTCCCCCGGAAAGTGCGGTCGCCTTTCCAGGGAGAACACTACCTTAAAGGTCGATATTGCGCGGTCCGTAGAGGCGGTCGCCAGCATCGCCCAAGCCCGGAACGATATATGCATCCTCGTTCAGGGAAGGATCAATAGCTGCGGTAACCAGGCGCACCGGCAGGTCGGATTCGGCCAGCGCATCCGCGCCCGGCTGAGCCGAGACCATGCAGATCGCGGTGATATCGGTGGCACCGCGGCCGGCGAGCAGGCGCAAAGCGTGCAGCAGGGAACCACCGGTGGCCAACATGGGATCCACCACAAACACAGTGCGGCCGGTGAGGTCTTCCGGCAATGCCTCCAGGTACGGCACCGGTTCGTGGGTCTCTTCATCGCGGGCCATTCCAATAAAGCCGACCTGCGCATCCGGAATCATGGACAGCGCCGGATCCACCATGCCGAGCCCGGCGCGGATGATCGGCACGATAATGGGCGGGTCCTGCAGGCGGGTGCCTTGTGCGGTAGAAACCGGGGTGGCGCAGTCGAAGTTCTCCACGGCAAGGTCGCGGGATGCTTCATATACCAGCATGGCGCCCAAGTCTTTTAAAGCGGCGCGGAAGGCGGAGTTATCGCTGCGCGCATCGCGCATAAGCGTCAGGCGGGAGGCGGCAAGCGGGTGGTCTACTACGTGGATGTCCATGACCCCCACTTTAAACTTTTTGGGAACCAAATGGGCCATTGGGCAGTCCAATAGGACATGAGACCTTTCACGCTTGATACCGACTATGCCCGCCACCTCGCCCGCGACCTGCATGCCCAGTCCCAAGGGGAGAATCCGCCCCACCCTGTTTTGCCTGAAGATTCCGCCTTCACTGCTTTCAATGAGGCCGTACATGCCGCGCTCGATAACGTGGGCGCGCGCATGAGCGTGCTGCGCAACGATATGGGTCAGGTAGCCCACTCCGGTTTCCAGATGTCGCGCGAGGCAGAAGATACCGATGCTTCAGTAGGCCAACGCCTTGGGGCGGCGATGTAGATGCTCGATACCGCGCTCAAACAGATTGCCACCATGCAGCCGGCACAGCTTCCGGAGGTAGAGCTTCCCCGCGTGCCGGATCTTTCCGCCGCCGAGCCTTTAGCCGCCATCGCCCACGGCAATCCCGCTCCTCTACTCAAATCGGCAAAGAATATCGACCTTGATACTGAGACCATCTCTGCTGCGCTCGGCCAGGCCCGCACCTTAGTGGCGGGCACCATCCGGGACCTGGTGGGTATCGCCACGCAGCTAGTGCGCCGGGCCCTGCCCACCGCGCTGGGCTTCCTCTCCTTGGACCCGTCCGCGCGCGCCGAGGCTATGGCCAAGCTGCGTGCGCTTGTCTCCCAGCACCTGGGCATGGCTACTGCTCGCGTGCATCGCTTGATGGGTGATCTCAGCGCGGCAGCTCAGTCTTTGCATCCGGTAGCGCAGCGGCCGGTGCGCTCCGCGCTTGCCGACGCCCCCGTACACCCCACCAGCTCCCATTCCACTACCCTTACGGAACAACCCGCGGTAGGCGCTGGAGCCGATGCCACGGCGAATGAGGCTCACTCTGCCTCGCCCACACCAGAGCTCTCGGCCGAAGGGGGTTCGGCCGCCGGTCAGGCTGCCGTCGCCGCCGCGAAGAGCCAAGTGGGCCAGCCCTATGTATGGGGCGGTACCGGAAATGGCGGGTTTGATTGTTCGGGACTTACCCAATGGGCCTATTCGCAGGCCGGGGTGGACTTACCCCGCACCGCGGATCAACAAGCGGTGGGCCAGCAAGTCAGCGCAGACCAACTCCAGCCTGGTGACCTGGTGGTATGGGATGGGCACGTGGCAATGTATTCCGGCAACGGCGAAATCGTGGAGGCCGGTGATCCGGTGCAAACCAACCCGCTGCGCACCACGAATATGGGCATGCAATTCAAAGGATTTTGGCGCCCCACGGCCTAAGGCCGGTGCGCTCTCGCGCGCTGCTTAGGGCGTTGGGTAGACTAAAACGCCATGAGCACCCGCGCAATTGTACCTGTAAAGCTCTCGCTGACCGAGGGCGATTTTTATACCCTCTGGGCACCCAAGTGGCGCCAAAATGGCTCCGAGTGGCAGGCCTTTTTGGGCGATGACGAGGCCGTCCTAGCCTTTAACTCACCCGCCGAGCTGCTGTGCTTCGTGGAGTCTGGCACCAAGCACGATTTGCTGGACCACCCGCAGTGGGACCAGTTTGCCGGCCGCGATGCGGACCGCGTTACCCCGACTGAGCGGAATGAATATGATCTCATCGGCATGCCAGAGGCGCTGGCTGGTCGCCCGAGCCACCAGAACGTATCCACGGTGGCCCGCAACCTGGAGATAGCCTCCGCGCTTGCCGACGTCGCCGGTGCAGAGCACACCACCATCTTCTTCGCCTCCCACTCCATCTTGCGCAATGTCTCCCGCGGCGCCGACCACTACTCCGGCGAACAGGGCATGAGCGAGTGGTCCGGCGTGGGCCACGTCATCGCCGGCAACTGGAAGAAGGTCATCGAGGACCTGGATGAGCACGTCCGCGTGGTCTCCAGCGATGACTTTGATGCGGCCAAGGTTTCCGATGCCAAGGAGCGCATCTCTTCTGCTGCTGCCGCCTCCGCTGCAGCGGCCAAGGAAGCCGAGGAGAAGCGCAAGGCCGCCGCCGAGGCCGCTGACCCGTACGATAACTCCCCGTGGGCCGCCGCCGGCATCGATCCCATCAAGATAACCGCGCAGTCCAAGTCCGTCTACACCCTGCGCACCTACCTGGACGGCAAGCCCATCTTCTTGGGCAAGTGGGGCGAAATCTTCACCTTCGACTCCCCGAAGACCCTCGTGCGCTGGATCATGGACAACGATGACCACGACCTGGCACGCGTATCCACCTGGGAAGAGGTTGTCGCCGCCGCTAATGCCGGCGAGCTAGAAGTTCAGGTCCACCCGGATAACCAGTACTCCTTCAATGGCATCGTGCGTGATATCGAAAAGGGTCCCGAGGCCGTCGATTCCGATCAGATGGCGCGCTGCTATGAGGTATGCGCCGATGCCGCCGACTGGGCCGGCGACGATTCCATTAACTCCTATATGCTGGCCAACCCGCGCCTGCAGGACTACTTGGGCTACATGCTCGGCTCCACCGAGCACGCCGGCTACGTACCGTCCAAGCCATATAACGAGCACGCCGAGTCTTGGAAGGGCTTGGAGGATATGCTCATCAAGCGCTTCTCTAAGTTCTAAACCCACACGGTTCGTACGGTCCCGGCCGCGCGTAGCACATCAGCCGCCCCGCCTTTGTCCCACTGCACAGCAGCTGGACGGTGAGGGGCGGCTTTTTGCGTCTAGCGGCCCGGCGCTTCTTCCTCTTGGCGTCGGGTCCGGTCGCGCATGTATTTATCGAAAATCAGCCACACTATCCCCAAACTGAGTCCAATAATGGAGCGGCCTAGAGTCCCTATTCCAAAGACTCCGCCCAGAATCAGACCGAGAACAATCACGCTGGCGAAAGTTACGACCCACGACACGTGCGTGTTGTATTTCATCGCTCGTGCTCCCTTAGTACGTGACCTTAGAGGTGGCGGCGAAGGTGGTCAATGAGGGCGTCGATAAGCTCGCGCGATTGCGGCGCCTTGGGTTTAATCTGGTCGAAGCCGTGATAGGCGCCGGCCCACACATCCAGGGTGGTGTCCACGCCGGCCGCGTCGAGGGCTTGGGCAAAGGCCACGGATTCATCACAGAAGAGGTCGATGCCACCAACCCCGATCCACGTCGGCGGCAAGCCGGAAAGATCACTGCGCGTGGCCGGCGAAGCATAGGGCGGCAGGTCAACATCCAGGTGGTCATCTCCCAGGTACATGGACCACGCGCCGCGGTTCGGGCCCGCCGTCCAGATGAATTGACCCACCGCACCGGACTTATCCGTGGTGCGGTGATCCAGCATGGGATAGACCAAGCCGAGCGCGCGGACCGGATGGCCCTCATCAAAGGCACGCTGCACCAGACCCGCGGCGAGGCCGCCGCCGGCGCTATCGCCAGCGACCGCGATGCGCGAGGTATCCCCGCCCAGCTTATCGCCGTGTTCTTGCACCCAGCGCAGCGCGGCGTAGCACTCATCATGGTCCGCTGGGAACGGCTCCTGGGTGGATTTGTGGTAGCGCGGGGCCACCACGATGGCGCCGAGCTCAGCCGCCATGCGAGCATTTTGCGGATCGTACATGGCAGGCCCACCGATAAGATGGCCGCCGCCATGCGTCCACACCACCACGGGGCGCGGCCCAGCGGTGGCTGCGCCCTGGGCATCGCCGCGTGGGGTAAGCACGCGGGCGCTAAAGGCGTGGCCATCGAAGGAAGCGGAGAACTCCGTAATATCCACCGCATGCCGCATCGGACGGGAGAAATCGATGCTGGCAAAGAAGCGGCTGGCGCGGGCAAAGGTGGCGTCGGCAAGCAAATGCATCGGCAGGTACAGAACCGGGCTGCGCAGCTCCGGTGCCACCTCACGCAGGTACGGCCGGCGGCTGAGCGCATACGCCGCCATGCCCGCAGCCCCGGCCACTCCAATCAGGGCAGCCTCGGCCTTGAGGACTCGCGAAACGCGCATTTAGAAATCGCGCAGAATGCGCTGTGCCAGCGGCTCAGAGGAAGCCGGGTTCTGGCCGGTGTACAGGTTGCGATCCACGATGACATTCGGGGACATCGGATCGGTCTCCTGGTAATCCGCGCCCAGCTCGCGCAGGCGAGTCTCCAATGCCCACTTAGCGGCAGCGACCATCTTCTCGCCTTCCTCGGCATTGCTAAAGGCGGTCATCTTGTAGCCCTTGAACGGCCAATTCTCATTATCCACTGCCAATAGCGCGGCCGGGGCGTGGCAAACGAGGCCGAGCGCGCGGCCGGAATCCATACGCGCCTGAATAAGCTGGGCAGAATCCTGATCGTAGGCAAGATCCTCCATCGGCCCGTGGCCTCCCGGGTAGAAAATGAGGTCATAGTCCTCCTCATTGACATCGGCCAGGTTCATCGGGTTCTCTAGCGCCACGCCCAACTCTGCCAAGTAATTTTCCTGCGCCATGCGCACGTTATCGGGCAGTACCTCAAGGCTGTACTCATCTACGACGGGAGCCTTCGCCCCCGGGGTGGCGAAGTGGATATCCCAGCCTGCGCCCTGGAAGACGCGGTGCGGGGCAATAAGCTCCTCGGCCCAATAGCCGGTTGGGCGCTTGGTGCCATCGGCCAGTGTCCATTCCTCAGCGGCGGTAACAACAAAAAGTACGGAAGGCATGTAATTCTCCTTTAATCGTTCTATTCTTCAGCGGCGTCTGCAGCATCTGCGAGGGACTCTTCCGTGTCCGGGCCAGCAAGCTCCGGATCAGATAATTCCTCGTATGCTGGCAAGATAACCGTTTCCAGCAGATGCTGCCGTAATTCCTGGTCAGCGAAGGAACTCTCCACCGCTTTGACGGTAAGATCGAAAAATTCCTCCAGCCCGTAGCCAAAGGTCTCACTCAGCGCGAGGAACTGCTTGGTCAAGGTAGACTCGCCCGAGGAAATGGTGCAGGTAAAACCCAGCTGTTGCAGCAGCGGCAGTGGGTGGTCGGTCAGCTCCTCGGCCTCCTCCAGTGGGGTAAAGACCAGGGGAATATGGCGGTCACGGATGTAGCCAGATGCCTTGCCCGGCACGATGCCTTCAATATTCGCAGTGAAGTCATCGATCATATTCACCGGGTGGATAAGGCGGTTCACGCCGGCCTGGGCGGCGCGCTCCACCTCTGCGAAGTCCTCTCCCACCAGGATCTGGGTGGGCAGGTATGCGGCGCGGAAGTCTGCGGCCGCGCCCGCTTGGTCCTGAGGCAGGTTGTAGCCCACCACGGGGGCGTCGTCAGGCACTACTGCCTCAGGGGCCGTGCCGGCGAGGACGAGGCGGGAGTCGAGGGAAGGAATGCGGGCTGCACCGGCGGCTTCGACAACCGCGGCAGCGTCTAGGCCGATCTCTGCTGGATCCAGGTGCAGTTCCGCATAGACCACACCATCGGCGGCCAAGGCTTCGTAGCGCTCGCGGATGGTCGCGGTAAGTTCCTCCGGCGCGGTGGCCGTGGAGGAAATAGTCTCAAAGAGGGAGACCTTAGGAAGCTTGGCCACCACGTCGGCGGCGGAGTCCTTGTTTTCAGGGCTAATCAAAGGCGCGTCATGCATGCGTCCCATCGTAGGCACGGGCCTAAGATGTGTCATGTCATGAAAAGAATTATCGCTAGTTCTCTCGTTGCTGTCCTGCTCAGCGGCGCACCGCTCGCGCTGGCGGAAGAGCCGGAAACTACTACCACCACGCGCACCACCGCCCCGGATACCGATAAGTGCCCGCACGCCGAGCGCCCGGAAAAGGCCACCACCACCTCGGAGCGCCTCGCTCCGGGGCAGGCCTCCCCCACCCCGCTGCCGCCGGTGGAGAGCGATGAGGCCTGTGGCACCACCCTGCCCGAAGGCTTCAAGGTGGACAAGGATGTGGTGGCCGCGGCGTGGATGGTCTCCGATATCGACACCGGCGAAATCATCGCGATGAAGGACCCTAACGGTCGCTACCGGCCGGCCTCCATCATCAAGGCGCTGCTGGCGCTGGTGGTCATCGACGAGCTGGATCTCCACCAGAAGGTCGAGGTAGGCGAAGAATCTGCGCAGATCGATGGTTCGGCGGTGGGCATCGGTCCCGGCGGCAAGTACACGGTGGAGCAGCTCCTGCAGGGGCTACTGATGGCCTCTGGCAACGATGCCGCCCACGCGCTGGCTCAAGAACTAGGCGGGGATGAGGCTACGTTGCGCAAGGTCAATGAGAAAGCGGCTGAAATTGGTACGAATTCCACCTACGCGGCCAGCTACTCCGGGCTCGATGCCCCGGGAATGTCTACCTCGGCCGAGGATATTTCCCGCATTTACCGCGCGGCCTTCGGCAACCCGATTTTTGCGCGCATCGTTGATACGGAGTCTGTCGATTTCCCCGGTTGGGGCGACTTTGATGGCTATCAATTAGGAAACGATAATGGTCTCTTCCTCAACGACCCTGATGGCATTGGCGGCAAGACGGGCTTTACCGACGATGCGCACCATACCTTCGTCGGCGCGCTGGACCGCAACGGCCGGCGCTTGCAGGCGGTCCTGCTCGATACCACCGTGGAGCATGGCCCGCGTGCCTGGGAGCAGGCCCAAAAGCTCTTGCATGAGGCCTATAAGGTTGCCCCTGGTGAGGGCGTAGGCCAGCTGCTTGCCGACGCCGCCTCCCCCACTTCCCCCGCACCGACGCCGGCACCCGATGCCCAGGTACAATCTGCCAACTCCTCTTTAGCTGGGGTGCAGGGGTGGCTCGGCTGGGTAATCGCTGGCGCTGTAGCTTTATTGGCTATTTGCGTGGGTGCTTTTTCACTACTTCGGCGTTAGCCCACTCATCGTGGGAGCCGCGGCGGTTATTATTCTCCGTAATGGTGAAGGTGTGTACGCCGGCGCCCACCCAACTGGCGAAGGTACCGGGGCCCGGCACGATATTGATGAGGCGCCACCACTGACGCTTTGCGGACTGGGTGAGGCTAAGCCGCTCTTTGGTATCGACATCGCGCACTGTGTAGCCCATCAGCAGCTTGGCCGGGCTGGCGCCGAGCCAACACTCGGTGCCCAAAACGTAGAGCAGCAAGATGATGACACCGCCGATAAACGTCGACAGCTCATCCACACCGCCGGAGAGCAGCGCGCCGCCGAAGCTACCGCTGATGAGCGAGAAAAAGAATAGGTCCAAAATGGCCATTCCAATGCGCGCATCTTGACCGGCGCGCTGACTAATTTCAGGCGCTGGGGGTTGAATCAGGGGTGCGGGCACGAACGCGTTCGCCGTCGCCGGTGGGAAAGCATTGTGCTGTGGTGCGAAGGGATTGCGTGAATATGGCGACCCATAAGGGCTAGCAGTCTGCGCAAATCGTGGCTCTTGGTTAGCGTGGCGCCCCGGTCCTGCCGCCTGACCGGGTTGGAAAGACTGAGCCTGCTGCGGCTGCTGGGGCCGCGGGCTCCACTGGCCAACCGCGCTCAGCTGACCTAAATCACCCCATGTGGGGCGAAGCCCTGCCCCACACGCCTTATCGTATTCCGCACGCTTTGCAGCAGACCCCAAAACACTTGCGGCGATGCGCAGCTGCGCACGCCGCGAATCCTCAACGTCTCGGCCCTGCTGCTCTAGCAACAAATCCTTGGACTCCAATAAGACTAAAAGTTCCCGCTCGCTATCGCGGCGGTCTAGTCCCCATTCTTCATAAAGATTCGGTGCGATGTCATTGGCGTTCATAGTGTTCTACCTTAAAGCCGAATGGCTGCGGCGTCCTCACCCCTTAGGAGGAGATTTACTTACGGCGCAGCAAGCTAATCGCACCCACGGCCGCAGCACCCAAAGCAGCACCAATGCCGAAGGTCGCGCCCGCCGGTGCGCCTTCCTTGACCTCGTTGCGCACGCGAATAACAGCTGGCTCAGGGACGGGCGGGTGCGCAAACTTCAGGGACTCGGCGGTGGTGGCGGTCCACGCGGAGATATACAGCACCACGCGCCAAATCAGGTACATGACCACCATGAGCACGATGACTGGGCCGAAGACCGCGCCGGCCGGGCTGCCGGTAGCAGAGGACATGATGACCGTAGACAGTTGCTTGAGCAGCTCGAAAGCCACCGCACCGATGGCCGCGCCGATAAGACCAGACTTCTTCGGCACCTTGGTGCGCGGCAGGATCATAATCATCCACCACATGACGATGAAGTTGGCCAACAAGCCCACTGCCAAGCCAACAAAGAAAATCACAAAGTTCATACCCGGGAAAGACTCGATGCCGACCCACTCGAAAATCTTCTGGGTGAGACCAGAAGAACCGGCGGCAGTCACGCCAAAGGCGATGAGGAACGCCACGATAAGACCGATGAGGCCTACCAGGTCAGAGAGCTTCTTCTTTAGAAAGGAACCGCCTTCGTTGGCATCGATACCCCACATGGCCGAAATACCAATGCGCAGGTTATTCATCCAGCCCAGTCCGGACCACAGGGTGGTCAAACCACCAATGCCAAACATGGCGCCGCGCTGCTCAATGGCGGTATCAAGAATCTCGTTGACCGTATCGCCCATATCGCCATCTAGGGAGCTGGTGATTTGGGACTGCAAGTCATTGAGCAAGTCCTCGCGATTAGCCAAGACCGCGGCGACGGTAGCCACGATCAGCATCGCGAGCGGGAAGATAGACAGCACCGAGTAATAGGTGATGCCGGCGGCAAATTGATTGCCGCCTTCTGCACCATAGCGCTCGTTCATGCGCATCAGGTGATCAACGAATCCTGACTTGGCGCGGATCTTATCTACCGCACCAGGATCATCGGCATTGGCGCGTTCGATGCCGTAGTGGTCCGTCTTCTTCGAGGAGGATTGCGTGGTGGTAGGCACGTGCTTCCCTTCTTGCTCGCACAGTTTTTATCTCAACTAGAGTAACTGGCAAATGCCCACTTGTCCCTTTGTGGGGTGGTGCACGGGGGAAGCAGCCGCCGACTACTTGCGCAGGCGAGGAAGGAAGCCGACCTTCTTATAGACGTCGTCGACAAGCGGCTGGGCAATCTCTTGCGCCGTCTCTGCGCCCTTGGCCAAGATGCGCTCGAGCTCGCCGCGGTCAGCCATCAGCTCATCAAAGCGTGCCTTGAGCGGGGTGGTAAATTCCTGCAGCGCATCTGCGGTATCGACTTTGAGGTGGCCATAGCCCTGGCCGGCGTACTTCTCCACCAAGGAATCGATGGATTCACCGGTCAGCGCGGACTGGATGACCAACAGGTTAGATACGCCCGGCTGATTTTCGCGGTCAAAGGCTACCGAACCCAAGTCATCCGTTACCGCAGATTTGATGCGCTTGGCCGAGGTCTTCGGCGGGTCCAAGAGATTGACCAAGCCCTTGGGGTTGGCACCGGACTTAGACATCTTGGAAGTCGGCTCCTGCAGGTCATAAATCTTGGCCGCCCCCTCTGGGATAAACGGCTCGGGCACCTTGAAGGTATCGCCGTACTTATTGTTGAAACGCTCGGCTAGGTTGCGGGTCAACTCCAGGTGCTGGCGCTGGTCCTCGCCTACCGGCACATAATCCGGCGAGTACAGCAAAATATCTGCGGCCATGAGGATCGGGTAGGTAAATAGACCCACCGAGGTGCGATCCGAGCCCTGCTTGGCGGACTTATCCTTGAACTGGGTCATGCGGGAGGCCTCGCCAAAACCGGTGAGGCACTGCAATACCCAGGTCAGCTCCGCGTGGGCGGGCACGTGCGACTGCACGAAGAGCGTGGACTTTTCCGGATCAATGCCCAAGGCAATGAGCTGTGCGGCACCCGCGATGGTGCGGTTGCGCAGCTCCTCCGGATTTTGCTCCACGGTGATCGCGTGCAGGTCAGGGATGAAGTAGAAGGCGTCATAGCCGTCCTGCAGGTTAATCCACTGCTTGAGCGCTCCCAGGTAATTACCCAGGTGATAGGAATCAGCGGTGGGTTGGATACCGGACAGGACGCGGGAAACGGTGGAATTGTCTGCAGTCATGGTGCCTTATCCTACCCCCTAGCCTCGCCGCGCGGTTCACATCCTTCCCCGGCGCCGCCTGAGCGAGGGATCGAAAAAATCCCCTACCCGTAGGGCAGGGGAAGCGGCGCAAGAACTTAAATCTTGCGGGAGGTGGGGCTGACAACATCCATAAAGATGGCAAAGCCCGCAACCATCAGCGCGCCGCCCACGCCCATCAGCACGATGGGGCCGAGGAAAGCGAAGGACGGACCAACAACGGTCCACCACCAGATGCTCAGGCCGAGGATTACAGCGCCGAGGACGAAAGAAATAATTGCGCGAGCCATGAACTTTCTCCGTTGCAGATTACTGAATTTTTTGACTTACCTATACTAGCACTACTGCTTGTGTTTGGGTGCCTTGCGCTTGCCGACGTCCCCCTTATTAAAGCTCCACTGCTGCTCCACGTCTACTCCCCTCGCCCCTGGCGAGTGCCGGCCGCTCGGCCGCGTAATCGACTGCTGCTTCGGCCGGCGCGCGATGCGGTTGCTCGACATATCGCTGTAGTCCGTTCCTTCAGCCGCCGTAGAAAACGCTCGAGACTTTTTCCTAAACGTCCGGCTCAAGGGGCGGCTTAGCGGCCGAGTCAGCGGGCGCGTGATCGGGCTGGCATAGCGCGTGGCCGCACCCGCCTTGCGCTTGGCCTTGCGGGCGCCATCGCGCACGATGCGCGCGGACAACCGCAGGCGCGGGTCCATCTGCTGCTCGGCGTCGCGATATTCAAAGACGGGCAATCCCTTCTTGAAGTAAATCGCGGCCAAGCGGGCGATAAAGCACACTGCGGCGGTGATAATCGCGGTCGGTTCCTCGGCCAGGCCACTGTGGTACAGCGCCATAAATAGCGCCGCGGCGAGCACCGAGATTGCGGCGTAGAACTCGCCGGAAAAGACCAACGGGATGCGGTCTGAAAGCAGGTCGCGCAGCACGCCGCCAAAGACGCCAGAAATCACCGCGGAGACCGAGGCAATGATGAACCCGTGACCTAAATGGACTGCAATTTGGGTGCCGAGCACCGAAAAGACCGCAAGACCCAGGGCATCCAAGATGAGGAAGAGGTGGCGGAAGTAGTGCATGAGGAAGGACATGCCCACCGTCACCACGGCCGCCACGATGACGATCACCAAATAGATAGGGTGCTCAACCCAGGTAAAGGGAGGATCATCGAGGATCATATCGCGCACTGTGCCGCCGCCCAGCGCCGTCATGGAGGCGATCATCGTGACGCCAAAAAGATCGAGCTTTTGGCGGCCGGCGGACAATGCGGCGGTCATGGACTCGGCCGTAATACCAACTACATACAGGACGCTAAATAGTGGCGTCATCAGCGGTACTCCACCAGCAGTGGGGAATGGTCGGACCAACGCTGCTCCACGGTAGGGGCCTTATCCACCCAGGTGCGCTGCGCGCGCTCCAGCATCGGGCGGGTGGCCGCCTGGTAATCGATGCGCCACCCGGCGTTGTTATTAAACGCCTGGCCGCGATAGGTCCACCAGGTATAAGGACCGTCTTCTTCTGGGTGCAGGCGGCGGGCGACGTCGAACCACTGCGGTTCTGCGGCCGGAGCCCACGGCTCGCCGCCAGCGTATTCGACCACGCCCTGCCACTGCCCCAGGTTCTTCTTCTCCTGTGGCTTGTCATCCGGAAACACGCCAAAGACGTGATCCATGAAGGCGCGCTCCTCCGGCAGGTGGCCGGCCTTCTTTTCGTTCGCCTTATTATTTTTCAGGTCCTGGGCGCGGTGGCAGATATTCCAGTCGCCGCCGATGACCATGTCGGCCGGGCTGCCATCAGAATTCGTGCGCGCCGCGTTCTCCGCTAGCACATCCTGGAACTCATCCAAAAAGCGGTACTTTTCATCCAACTTCGGCGAACCGGTATCGCCGGAGGGCAGGTACAAGGAAGCGACGCGGATATCGCGGGTGGTCGCAGCGATCCAGCGGCCGGCGTCGGTAAAGGAGCCGAAACCCACTTCGACGTCGGCAAGCGGGGTGCGAGACAGGATGCCTACGCCGGCGCGGCCCTTTGCGGCGGCGTCGGCAAGAGCTAAGTGCCAGCCCGCCTCTAGGGCTGGGGCCAGGGCTTTTTCGGCCTGCTCCGGGGTTGCGCGCACCTCCTGCATGAGCACGATATCGGCCGGAGTCTCCTCCAGCCAGGCGTTCATACCGGGGTTATTTTCATTGCGCTGCTTGCACGCAGCGCGGATTCCGTTGACATTAACGCTCGCGATGGTAAGGGTCATGCCAACAGCATATCGGTATGCCTAGGCGCGGCGAGAAAGGCGCTTTTTATCCCACATCGTCGCAGCCCATACCAGGCAACCCGCAGCCGCCAGGCCGGCACCCGCCAGCGCCGGGGCGGAGTAGCCCAAGCCGGCGCCCACGACGGCGCCGCCAATGGTCGCACCGGCCGCGTTTGCGATGTTCAGCGCGGACTGGTTAAGGGCTGCGGCCAAAGTCTGGGCGTCGCCAGCCACATGCACCAAGCGCAGCTGCAGCGAAGGCACCAGGGTAGAGCCCATAAACGCCACGCAGCCAAAACATAAGGTAGCGGGGATGGCATGGCTGGAAAGGAAGTAGAAGGCCGTCAGGATAACGATGAGGCAGGCCAAGGCAAAGATGATGCCAAACTCCAGGTTGCGGTCAGCCAGCCAGCCGCCAAAGGCATTGCCGATGGTCATGCCGATGCCATAGGCCATGAGTACCACCCAGATGAGGCTCTGATCCATGCCAGCGACCTCGGTCATGGTCCACGAAATATAGGTATAGACGGAGAACATGCCACCAAAGCCGACCACACCCATGATGACGGTGAACCACACCTGGCTGTTTTTGAACGCACCGAATTCGGTGCGGATATCGGTCTGCTTCATCTCCGTCATGTGCGGCATCAGGAAGAACAACGCAATGGCGGTGACAATACCCAAGGCCACGACCACCAAGTAGGCCGCCTGCCAGCCCAGCGCGGAGCCGAGGGCTTGGGCGGCCGGCACACCAATAACCGTGGCGATGGCCAGGCCCATGCCCACATAAGCCATGGCCTTGCCTCGGCCTCCTGGAGGAGCCATGGATGCGGCAGAAAGGTTAGCCACGGAGAAATAAGCGCCGTGCGGCATGCCCGCAATGAAGCGTGCAATCATGAGGATGGCGTAATTCGGTGCCAAGACCGAGAGGAGGTTACCCACCACGAGGAAGCCGATGAGCAGCAGGATGAGCCGGCGGCGCGGCAGCTTGCCGGTAAATGCCGCAATCAGCGGGGCGCCGACCACCACGCCCATGGCATAGATGGTGATGAGCGTGGAGGCGTTTTCTTCCGAAATGCCAAAATCATCTGCAATAAGCGGCAGCAGGCCCATGGACACGAACTCCGTCGTGCCGATGGCAAACGCGCCTAGGGCCATGGCCACCATGACGATGGCGCGGCGGCGGGCGGTAATCTCCGTTTGCAAAGGCAGTGGACGGCGGCGAACGCGGTGTTCGTGTGCGCTGCGCGGGCTGAGCTCGTCGATGATTTTCATGAAGAGTGAGGGTACACCCCACGTTTAGCTGTAGCATGCCCGCAGCGGGTGGTCGTGAATATCTCCACCCCGCCTGCGCATGGGTGATAATTACCACGCAACCCTTTTCAAGGGGCGGCAAATGGGGGATCACTATCAGCAAACTGGCCCACATGCCGCCCACAAAATCGGTAATCTGGGCACTTGAACAATTTTCCAACGTTATATAGGAGAATCATGGCAAAGATTACGTGGACTCGTACCGATGAGGCGCCGCTGCTGGCGACCTACTCCCTCAAGCCCATCGTGGAGGCCTTCGCTTCCACCGCTGGCATCGACGTGGAAACCCGCGATATCTCGCTGGCCGCCCGCATCGCCGCGCAGTTCCCAGAGCGCCTCACCGAGGAGCAGAAGGTCGAGGACGCCTTGGCGGAGCTGGGCAAGATGGCCAAGACCCCGGAAGCAAATATCATCAAACTGCCGAATATTTCCGCTTCCCTGGTGCAGCTGAAGAAGGCCATCGCCGAGCTGCAGGCCGCCGGCTACGATCTGCCTGATTACCCGGATAATCCTTCCACCGAGGAAGAAAAGGACATCGCCGCCCGCTATGACTCCGTCAAGGGCTCCGCTGTTAACCCGGTGCTGCGCGAGGGCAACTCCGACCGCCGCGCACCGGAGGCCGTGAAGAACTTTGTGAAGAAGCACCCGCACCGCATGGGCGAGTGGTCCAAGGACTCCAAGACCAACGTTGCCACCATGGCGGACAACGACTTCCGCCACAATGAGAAGTCCGTCATTCTGGAAAACGAGGACACCCTGTCCATCGTCCTCAAGACCGCCGATGGCGAGCAGACCCTGCTGCCGGAGCTGCCGGTTCTCAAGGGCGAGGTCATCGACGGTACCTTCATGTCCGCCAAGGCCCTGGATGAGTTCCTCCTCGCACAGGTCAAGCGCGCTAAGGAAGAGGGCGTACTCTTCTCCACCCACCTGAAGGCCACCATGATGAAGGTCTCTGACCCCATCCTCTTCGGCCACGTCGTCCGCGCCTTCTTCGCCGATGTATATGACAAGTACGGCGAGGAGCTGCTGGCTGCCGGCCTCAACGGCGAGAACGGCCTGGGCGCTATTTACGAGGGTCTGAAGAACCTGGACAAGGGCGAGGAAATCAAGGCTGCTTTCGACGCCGCGCTTTCCGACGGCCCCGACCTCGCCATGGTCAACTCCCACAAGGGCATCACCAACCTGCACGTGCCTTCCGACGTCATTATTGACGCCTCCATGCCTGCCATGATCCGCACCTCTGGCCACATGTGGAATAAGAACGACGAGGAGCAGGACACCCTCGCCGTTATCCCGGATTCTTCCTACGCCGGCGTCTACCAGGCCGTTATCGAGGACTGCAAGGAAAACGGCGCCTTCGACCCGACCACCATGGGCACCGTGCCGAACGTGGGCCTTATGGCGCAGAAGGCCGAGGAGTACGGCTCCCACAATAAGACCTTCAAGATCCCGGCTGCGGGCACCGTTGAGGTTCGCAACTCCCAGGGCGAGGTCCTCATCTCCCACGACGTAGAGGAAGGCGATATCTGGCGCGCTTGCCAGACCAAGGACGCCCCGATCCAGGACTGGGTCAAGCTCGCCGTCAACCGCGCTCGCCTGTCCGGCATGAAGACCATCTTCTGGCTCGACCCAGAGCGCGGCCACGACCGCAACATCAAGTCCCTGGTGGAGAAGTACCTTAAGGACCACGACACCGAGGGTCTGGATATCTCCATCGAGGATCCAGTCACCGCTACCAAGACCTCCATCGAGCGCATCCGCCGCGGCGAGGACACCATCTCCGTGACCGGCAACGTGCTACGTGACTACAACACGGACCTCTTCCCCATCCTCGAGCTGGGTACCTCCGCCAAGATGCTGTCTGTAGTTCCACTCATGGCCGGCGGCGGCCTCTTCGAGACCGGTGCGGGCGGCTCCGCCCCGAAGCACGTCCAGCAGGTAGAAGAAGAAAACCACCTGCGCTGGGATTCCCTCGGCGAGTTCCTGGCCCTGGCTGAGTCCTTCCGCCACGAGAAGCAGACCAATGGCAACGAGAAGGCCGGCGTCCTGGCCGCCACCTTGGACAAGGCCACCGAGCGCCTGCTCAATGAGGGCAAGTCCCCGTCCCGCAAGGCTGGCGAAATCGACAACCGCGGTTCCCACTTCTTCCTGGCCACCTTCTGGGCCGAGGAGCTGGCTAACCAGACCGACGATGCCGATCTCGCCGCTGCGTTCAAAGACGTGGCTTCCCAGCTGTCCTCCCAGGCAGACGAGATTGCCCAGGCGCTTGTCGACGCCCAGGGCAACCCCGCCGACCTCGGCGGCTACTACTGGCCAAATGACGAGAAGACCTCTGCCGTCATGCGCCCAGTTGCTCAGTTCAACGAGATCATCGACGGCCTGAAGAAGTAATTCTTCCTAGGCAAAAGCCGCCCCGCAGCGTTTATTGTGAACTGCTCCCCATTAGTTGGACTGAGAAATCAGTTGCCAACAACTAGTGGGGGGGGCATTTTCTTTGAGAGCACGTAGTTCGCTGAGTGAAGTTCAGCGTGAGCAGTTAGTGGAGCTTTTCGAGCAGGGAATGGGTTGCCGAGCCGCTGCTCGTGTTGTCGGTGTCTCGAGAGACGCAACGCGTAGACTTTATCGCCGTTTCCAACTGCGTGGCAGACTATGTCTCGTGGAGAAACCAAACAAGCAGCACTACTCCTTCGAGGCGAAGAAGGAGGTTGTAGAACGTCATCTTGCGGGTGAGTCGATGATGGATCTTGCCCGAGAGTTCAATCTTTCATCCGACCACCTCGTCAAGGACTGGGTGGCTAAGTGGCGCAGAGGCGGCGACGAGGCTCTGCGCC
>NZ_JAKOPM010000065.1 GCF_022288805.1 Corynebacterium yonathiae | reverse complement strand
AGACGATACTTCAAATATTGTTAGGAGACAATTGGATGGAATTAGAACTCAAAAAAGAATGAAATATGATCAAATTATTATCAAAATTAATTTTCAATCGCACAAATTATATTCCAGATTTTTAGCCGAATATTGAGACCCATTTTTGGCACAGTAAACATTTCGAATTGGAAAAATTCTACTTCTAGAAAAGTTGTAACCCTGTGAGCTAGCTTTCCAACGCACTTTGAATCATCAATTG
>NZ_JAKOPM010000064.1 GCF_022288805.1 Corynebacterium yonathiae | reverse complement strand
ATGTCGAGTCGTTATTGGTGAAAATGCATCAAGGAAGATTACCCAAATGCCACAACAACAAGCACCTACACAGAAGCCCAAAACCAGCACACGGTGGGTCTGGGGTGTAATCGGTCTAGTGACCGTCGTCGCTGGTGTCTTTGCATGGCAATTCGCTTTACACAACGACGAGCAACGCAGCGGGCGTACCGTCGGTGCGATGCTGACTGATCAGCCACACCCGTTCGACGATGATGCAACTG
>NZ_JAKOPM010000063.1 GCF_022288805.1 Corynebacterium yonathiae | reverse complement strand
TTTTGGGACCAGCACCCGCCGCAAGCAATAATAGAAATCAAGGCAAACGCCTAGGAACAAAACCCGGGGCACTTCAGCCTCCGGTAATCGAAGCTTGCAACATGCCCCGAACTAGGTCGTTGGCATCCGTCGTAGATGTGCCTAGGTCATCAATCAGTTTCGTGATGTCAGGGTTAGCAAGAAGCTTCTTTTCAATCGCATCAATCTTGGCCTTATCAGCCGGATCTCGTCTCGCCACAGTAGT
>NZ_JAKOPM010000062.1 GCF_022288805.1 Corynebacterium yonathiae | reverse complement strand
GCATTAAAGTTCGCGATGGTGGCCGGGTCGTCAACAAGAGTGCGTACATGGCAATCTGGGTGGACCTTGACGGTATCAAGCACATTTTGGGTCTGTGGATTGCCAAGGAAGAAGGCGCCTCATTCTGGGCACTGGTGTGCTCTAACCTGGCTAATCGTGGGGTGAAAGACGTCTTTATTGTCTGCTGTGACGGGCTCAAAGGCCTACCAGAGGCAGTAGAGGCAACCTGGCCGAATTCTATGGTGCAAACC
>NZ_JAKOPM010000061.1 GCF_022288805.1 Corynebacterium yonathiae | reverse complement strand
ACAGTCTGTAAAGCCGAAGACCGATGCTGCGGCCGACAAGCCCGCAGTGGGGCGACCAGAGGTAAATAAGCAGGAACCACAGCAGGCGAAGCAGGCAGAAACCAATAAAGTTACTGAGACCAATGAGTCGGCTAATGCGAAAGAACAGCGGTCCGACTCTATCCCAGATAAATCCGAACAGACCCCTTGTACGGGCGATGGAGCTGCGGAGGCAACGGCTGCCGGTACGGCAGGGGTAGCAGGTACGGCAGCTGCGGC
>NZ_JAKOPM010000060.1 GCF_022288805.1 Corynebacterium yonathiae | reverse complement strand
TAAGTCACCGCCGACACCAAACAACAAAACAAAATATTACAGAAGCCGTAGGTTTACACGTCCGTGTAGCCCTACGGCTTCTTCTTTTGCGTTTTACACACATTATCCCGAGTCCAGCACGCTGACCACTCATCACAACGATTGGGAAAGCACCTCATTGGAAGTAGGGAGCCAACCCTCAACCTTTCCTTTTACCCCCGTTGACCATTGATACTCGAGTCTGGGGATCCCTGCGGGTTTAGGCCATCCTATTCGAACACAA
>NZ_JAKOPM010000059.1 GCF_022288805.1 Corynebacterium yonathiae | reverse complement strand
CTCAACACTGTCTTCGTCAGCGACGTCACCGAGTTCAAAGTCGCTGGCCGCAAGGTGTATCTCTCACCGGTGATGGATCTGTTCGACCGTTCAATCGTTGCCCACACCGTGGCTACATCGCCGTCTACGGCGTTTACCTCGGCTTCGTTGGCGCAGGCGATCAAAGCGTGTGCTCCAGAGCCGGGCTGGATGATCCATACCGATCAAGGATTCCAATACAAGCACTCATCATGGCGCACCCTGATTAGCCAGCACCAGGGAGTCCAATCGATGTC
>NZ_JAKOPM010000058.1 GCF_022288805.1 Corynebacterium yonathiae | reverse complement strand
GCTACGGACTATGGCAAGGACGCGCTCCGCTTGGGCATCGCCCTTGCCAAAACCCGCAACGTCAACCTTGAGATCGTCATGGCGGCCCCGGCCAATAATTCCTTCTCCGGTGTCTACCCGCACGACCGCGGATACAGCTCCATCCTGGAAGAACAGATTGCAGGTTGGTTGCAGGAGGCGCTGGGCGAAGTCCCCAGTGATATCCGCGCCACCGCCAGGATCGTCCCCGGCGAGTCTGAGGCCGAGGCCCTCAATCGCGCGGCGGAAGAACTGGAC
>NZ_JAKOPM010000057.1 GCF_022288805.1 Corynebacterium yonathiae | reverse complement strand
ATGAAGTTGCGCTCGAGTGTGTTCTCAGCGATGTAGCTGATTGTGCCAGTGTAAGAGATGTAGGGCCTGCGCTGGCGAATCTTGGCTTTCAAGCCCATGGCGCGCATGAGCTTGTAGACAAGCTTGTGGTTGACCACCCAGCCCTGGTTACGCAGGTCGAGCAGTACCCGCCGGTAGCCGTAGCGGTGTTTGTTGCGCTGAAAACTGTCCCGGATCGCGTCTTTGAGCTCGGCATGTTTATCCGGTGCGGTGAGTCGTTTTTGGTGGTAGAAGAATGTCGAGCGTGCCATGCCGGCCG
>NZ_JAKOPM010000005.1 GCF_022288805.1 Corynebacterium yonathiae | reverse complement strand
CCGCGATGGTCGCCTTCATGCACACCGGCACAAGACTTACCGCGGGCTACAGATACACCACGTTAGGGGACGCAACCGATAAACCGGACTAGAGCTTATGGAAAGCGGACGCGCAAGATGCATCGGTACCACACCTTCAAGCCACAGTCGGGTTATCGCCTGACTGTCACACAGCTAGTACGCCTGCGATGATTGCGCGGCAAGTCCAACTCACCAGCAGGCCTATAAGCCACAGACTTTGCCAAACCATCCACACCAGCAGCCACTCAGAATGAACCACCACCCTGATCAACGCCGCAAACGGCGACATAATAGGAGAAACTGGACCTAATTCGACTCCATACAATCACCTCACCGACAACAGGTGTTCCCCCGGAGAAGCAGCATCCAAGGACCCTTTTACAACAGAAAAATCCCCAAGCCCTTCACACTGCTGTGGGACGGACTCGAGGATTAGCCTAATCGGACTGAAGTTAAGCAGTCGCTTCTGCAGCAACCTCTTCAGCCGGAACGATGTTGACCATACGACGGCCACGCTTGATACCGAACTCGACGGAGCCAGCTGCAAGCGCGAATAGGGTATCGTCGCCGCCGCGGCCTACGTTCTCACCTGGGTGGAACTTGGTACCGCGCTGACGCACGATGATCTCGCCGGCATTAACCTGCTGACCACCGAAGCGCTTGACGCCGAGACGCTTGGACTCGGAATCGCGGCCGTTGCTGGAGCTGGAAGCACCCTTCTTGTGTGCCATGTGGTTTTCCCTCCTTTAGGGATAATTACAGCCGGTTAAGGCTTACTTGATACCGGTGATCTTCAAGGTGGTCACAGGCTGACGGTGGCCCAGACGCCTCTTGTAACCAGTCTTGTTCTTGTACTTCAGGATATCGACCTTCGGGCCCTTACCCTGCTCAACGATCTCTGCAGAAACAGAAACCTTCTCCAAGTCGGATGCCTTGGACTTAACATCGGCGCCATCGACGAGCAGAACCGGGGTGAGAGCTACGGCAGAGCCTGGCTCACCCTCGATCTTCTCGACCTTGACGAGGTCACCTTCAGCAACCTTGTACTGCTTGCCGCCGGTCTTGACGATCGCGTACATAGAGGGTTACCCCTTATCTAAACTCGCTCGGAAGCAACCGGGGAGGCCGCGTTCCGAATGGACACTTACACATTGCGTTTAGTTCCCGCGCGAACATGCCCGCACAGCTCACTAAGTGAGTGTCGGACTGATCCAGCGCCGTAAGTACTAAACAGCGACTGTCAAAGACTACCCCGTAGCGGGCACAAAATACAAACCACGCTTTTTGTGCCCCGCGTGGCGTAGCCCTAAGACTTGCTTCGTCGTGCTACGCGGCGTCGGCCGCGCCCAGCCTTGGTGTGCGCCTTATCCTGGTTGGTCCCGGTTGCTGCAGGCTGCTTTTGAGCGCCGTTATCCTGCATCTTTGGGGCCCTCGCTCTTGCCGGCGCCCCCTTTTTACGCACTGCCCGCTTCTTTCCACGGCGCAGCACCTTGACGTCGCCAGAAGCTGCCGGTTTGCCACTTGCTGCCCGTTCCGGCGAGCGGTCTTCTGCGCGCTTTGCCGCCTTCGGGTTATCTGCTACCGCTTTCTTGGGCGCGGTCTGTCGCACGGCACGGCGACGCCCACGGCCTCGCCCATTGCCGCCCGTGCGCCCTGCACGCGCGGTGCTAGCGGCCTTTTCATGGCGTTGCTCAGCGGAACCACCCACCTGCTCACGCTCATGTTCCTCGGTCTTCGCCTTCACCCCGTGCGGCACGCGCGAGGTGGCACGGCGCTTGCTCGGCTGGGTGCGCACCGAACGACGACGGCCGCGTCCGCGACCGCGGCCCTTGCGCTCTTTTTCCGCCTTTGGCGCTTCGACCGAGTCCGCGTCGGTAGCAGCACCAGACACGGCGTGCGCGTTGGAGCCCTTTTCGCCGGAGACTGCGAAGTCCTGCGGCTGCGGGCGCTTATCGGAGCGCGAATTGCCACGCGTGCGGCGCTTGCGGCGCGGCGAGGATTCAAACTCGGCTACTGCCTCTTCGTAGGTTTTCTCCGCAGCCTTCTGCTCGCTCTGCTCAGATAACTTGCGCTCCGCGCCTTCGGCAGCGGGAGAGGCCTTGGAACGGCGCGTGGCTCGGCGAGGCTTCTTGCCACGCCTGGAGCCCGACCCAGCACCAGGGTGAGCCTTAGCAACGGCTCCCGAATCTGCGTCCGTATCCGCGTCGGGGATGTAAGAATTGAACTCTTGGACCTCATCGTTTTCAGCGGCATTATCCGCCGCAGCATACGCGATAGCCTCGATATCGGATACTTCAGCCCGGGCGCGCTTGCGAGCGCGACGGCGCCCACGTCCGCCTCCACGCTCCTTAACACGGTCTCGGTCTTCGCTTTGCATGCTCTGATCAGCGTGCGGCTCGTCCGAGCCGCGCTCATCCACGACTACGTTGGCAACGAGATCTTCCAACGAAGTCTTTGCAGATTCCTGTACGGTGTCCTCGCGCTCGGTGCCGTAGACAGGAGCCTGCGTCTTTTTGAAGCGTTTGGACGTGGAGGCCTTGTCGGGGGCATCGTCAAGCTCATGCTTATGCATCGCCACCGCAGCCGGGTGCTGCTGGGGATCGTGGTGCGGCTTCTTGTGTTGCTTCGACTTCCGGCCAGAGTGCTTAGAACGCTGATCCTCCTCGGCCTCATCCACCGGGTACTGGTGAATGATGATGCCGCGGCCATTGCAGCACTCACACTCGGTGGAGAAAGTCTCCACCAGCCCGGTGCCCAGACGCTTGCGGGTCATCTGCACCAAGCCCAGCGAGGTAACCTCAGATACTTGGTGGCGGGTGCGATCGCGACCCAAAGCCTCCTTCAAGCGGCGCAGGACTAGGTCCTGGTTTTCCGGCAGGACCATGTCGATAAAGTCCACAACGATCATGCCGCCCAGATCGCGCAGGCGCATCTGGCGCACGATTTCTTCTGCCGCTTCGAGGTTATTGCGGGTAACCGTTTCCTCCAGGTTGCCTCCAGAACCGGTGAACTTGCCGGTATTGACGTCGATGACAGTCATAGCCTCGGTGCGGTCAATAACCAGCGTACCGCCGGATGGCAGCCATACCTTGCGCGAGAGCGCCTTATGCAGCTGCTCATCAATGCGGTAGGCCTCGAAGGCGTCCTGCCCGCCGTGGTCCTTGGCACGGTAGCGCACCACACGGTCCGCAAGGTCGGGTGCCATGGAATCGACATAGGCGCGCACGGTATTGAAAGAACGCTTGCCATCGACGATGAGCTCGGTGAAATCTTCATTGAAGAGATCGCGCACCACCTTGATGAGCATGTTTGGCTCTTCATACATGGTCACCGGCTTGGCACCCTTAGAGGACTTTTCCTTCTTGGCGTGGGCAATGATGTCCTCCCACCGGTTGTGCAGGCGGTTGACGTCGGTCGCGATTGCCTCTTCCGGGACATTTTCAGCAGCGGTGCGGATGATCGCGCCACCATCGCCCGGCACCACGCGGCCGAGGATATCCTTCAAGCGCTTGCGCTCTGGGGCAGGCAGCTTGCGGGAAATGCCGGCGCTGCGGCCGCCGGGGACGTAGACCAGGTAGCGGCCGGCGAGGGAAATCTGGGTGGTCAGGCGCGCGCCCTTGTGGCCGATGGGATCCTTGGCCACCTGTACCAATACCTGATCACCGGACTTCAAGGCGTTTTCTACCTTGCGGGCGCGCCCGTGCAGCTTGGTCTTGCGCCAATCGATTTCACCGGCGTAAAGCACGCCGTTTCGGCCCTGTCCGATATCCACGAAGGCCGCCTCCATAGACGGCAGCACATTTTGAACACGGCCTAGGTAAATATTGCCAATGAGCGAAGCCTGGGACTCGGTAGTCACAAAGTGCTCGACCAACAAGTCATCTTCCAGCACGCCCACCTGGGTGATAATGCCGGCACCGTCCTCGCGCTCCTTATCGCGCACCACCATGGTGCGCTCAACGGCTTCGCGGCGGGCTAGGAACTCAGCTTGAGAAACGATGTGCTGACGGTTGCGGCCTTTCTCGCGCAGTTCTGCGCGGCGGCGCTTCTGGGCCTCGATGCGCGTGGAACCGCGGATGGCCTTCGGCTCTTCAATGTGCTCGGGTTCGTCGGCCGGTGCTTCGCGGTTCGCGCTGGCGCCGCGCCCGCGGGATGCGCCGCGACGACCACGGCGGCGGCCCTCAGACTTTCCGGAACCGCGGTTCGATCCGAATTGCTCGCTATCGTCTTCCGCAAAATCGGCAGCGCCTTCGTTGTCATCACTTCCGGAGCCGTCGCTGGAGTAATCCTCTTCGGTCTCTGCAGCCTGTGCGAATACCGCTGCATCATCTTGCTGCGGGGCCATAAATATGGGCGCAAAGTCATAGTGCCCAGAATCTTCCTCAGATTCGGCACGCGGGACGATGTGCGGGGCGTAGTAGTCATCCTCGAAATCCTCGCCGGCCTCGGCAAGTGCCTCGTGCAGCTTTGCCGCATCAACGGTACCGGTATCGAGTGCGCTAGCCGGTGCTTCTTCCGTCTCGTCCGGGGAATCTGCCGCCTCGGAGTCCTCGGCGGCGGCGCCAGCTTCGTTTGCAGCCTGGGCGAGGGATGCTTCTACCTTGTCTTCGATCTGGGAGATCTCATTGTCCACGTTCTTGCGCACGCGGTGGCGCAGGTGTTCCTCGTCTTCCGAGGACTGCTCCCCTGTTGAGTCGGTATGGGCCGGCTCTTCGGGTGCTGTTGCAGCGGATTTGCGAGTGGCCTTGCGGGCGCGCTTGGCACGTTTCTTCGCCGGTTTCTTCTCGAGCTCCTCGCCCGAATTATCTTCCGGTTGTCCAGCAGCCTTGTCTTCGGACTCCCTGTCCGCTGCGGTGGTTGAGGCGTCGCTGGTGTCGCCAGAGGCGACGTCGGCAAGCGCGGCGGCGCTGGCCACAGTATCGAGCACCTGGCTCGCTTCCGCGCGGGTAAGAGAGCTTTGCGCGCTCTTTTTCAGGCCCGTGTCTTTGAGCTGCGCCACCAGCTCACGCGAGGATAGCCCCAGCTGCTTGGCTAGGGCATATACGCGCGTTTTATCTTTCAGCTGACTGCGATCCAAGTTCTGCGCTAAAGACGCCGCCGCCTTGAGGTTTTCAGTTGTTTCTTGAGAGTTCTGTGCCACCATGTTCGGGCTTACTCCTGTACATCGTCCGTATCTGGCGCTACCTCGGGCGCAGGCACAGCATGGACTGTACCGCCGCCGCGCGAGGTATTTTGCGCGCTGTAAAAGTTTGTGGGTATTAAGTTATTACGCGTCTCGTACGCGCTAATGACCATTGTGTCACAGAAACGCGGTCAAGCTGGCAGGCGGTGTTATGTTGACAGGGTGGCAGAACTAGCACGAATCCCCGCCCGCGAGCTTGCGCAGTACCGGCAGCGCAATGAAATCCCTGTACGCTCGGCGCTTTATTTCGGCGTTCCTGCTGGATTTGCCATTGGATTCGCCAACACCGGCGTGGATTATATGCTGGTGGGAGCCGGTATTTTTGCCATCTTTGCGGTGCTGGGGTTAGTGCACCTCATCCGCAATTACCCGCGCGGCATCAACGCCGCGCGGGAGGAGTATCGCGAGGGCGACTATCCCACCATTGCCTATATCGCCCCGCTTATCCCCATCGCCGCGCCGCTGGCCATGGCCCCGCTGAGTGCAGCCGGGCTGGTGCCGGAGGTAGAACTTGCCCCGCCCATTGCCGGTGTCCTGTCGGGGGCGTGGTGGGCATGCGGCTTGCCTTTGGGACTGTGGGCGATGTTTTCCCAATCCTTTCGGATTGGCCGGCGGCGCATTAATAAGATTCTGGAAAAAGATCCGCTCGAAGGAGTAACCGAGGCTCGCCTAGAGCTTGCCGACGCCCACGTAGACACCCTCACCGCCCTCATAGCCGCCGGCGCGGTGCAAGGAAATACGGTCTCCGCTAGGGCCCTGTCCAAATTCATGCAGGTCGATCTCGACCTAGTGTGCAAGCACCTTGATGAATTGGCACAGGCGGGCCTAGTGAAACTTGACCGCATCGCCTTGCGCTCTGCGCCCAAAGACTGGAAAAACACCGTCACACCTACCGGGGTTCGTTGCCTCTATCAATTGGGCAGGCGTTAACGCGGCAAGCTTGTATCTCCCGGAAATAGCTTCGGCCCTATCCAGAGCATTACGTAGACGAGTCCGACGAGCACCGGAATCTCAATGAGAGGTCCGATGGTGCCGGCTAGAGCCTGCGCGGAAGCAACGCCAAAAGTGCCAATGGAAACCGCGATGGCTAATTCGAAATTATTGCCTGCTGCGGTAAAGGCCACGGAAGCGGATTGCGCGTAGTTCATTCCCACTAACTTCGCTACGCCCAGAGCTAAGAAAAACATCCCTACGAAGTAGATAACCAACGGGATCGCGACCTTGACCACCGCCGTGGGCTGCGCTACCAGCTGCTCTCCCTGCAGGGAAAATAGCAACACAATGGTATAAAGCAGACCAATCATCGCCAAGGGAGCAATTGCCGGAAGGAAGCGGTTTTCAAACCATTCGCGACCTTTGGCTTTCTCACCCCAAGCCCGCGAGAGCACACCAAGTAACAAGGGAACTCCCAAAAATACTAGGACCGCGGTGACGATAGACCAGAAAGAGAAATCCGCAGAGGTGGTATCCAGGCCTAGCCAACCAGGAAGAACCTGCAGGTAAAACCAGCCCATAACGCCAAACATAGCTACTTGGAAAACGGAATTAATAGCCACGAGAACAGCGGTGGCCTCTCGGTCGGCACAGGAGAGATCGGACCACACTAGGACCATTGCGATACAGCGGGCTAACCCAACAATAATCAGGCCGGTTCGCAGCTCGGGCTGGTCGGCAAGAAATATCCACGCCAGGGTGAACATCAATGCAGGCCCCACCAGCCAGTTCAACACGATTGACACCACCATCAAGCGGCCATCTGCGGCGATGTCCCGAGTCTTTTCATAGCGGACTTTCGCCAGGGGCGGATACATCATAACTAGCAGTCCTAGTGCAATCGGAAGAGAAATACCGCCCACCTCTAGAGCAGATAGGGCTTCTCCAATACCTGGCAGGAAGTGTCCGATCAATAGCCCCGCGGCCATGGCCATGATGATCCAGACGGGAAGGAATCTATCGAGAAATGACAATTTTGGGCGTTGCGGAACGGCCATGACTCTCCTTGCGCGACGAGGAATTCACATTTCAAGGCAGTACTTTAATCACCCATATTGATACTCGTCAATATAACAGAGTGCGAAGCAGCCTCTTTATACTGTGTGCATGGACTCCTCCCCTAGCAATGCCGATAACACCCCCGACGGGCAGTGCTGCTCCCTGAGCAGTGGTCCGCTCAGCCAGAGCGATTCCCTGCGCTTTTCCCAGCAATTTAAAGTACTTGCTGACCCTGCCCGCCTGCGCCTGCTGTCCATATTGTGCGATGAGGGCTGCGGCCCGATGAGTGTTACGCAGTTGACCGAGCTCTCTGGGCTTAGCCAACCGACGGTATCTCATCACCTCGGCAAGTTGAGGGAATCTGGCCTTTTAATCAAGCAGCAATCGGGCCGTACCGTTACCCATCGAGTGCAAAAGGAAGCCTTCAGCACACTGCGCCAATTACTCTCCTTCGATTAGGAGAGTTCCAGTCTTAGTCTGCGAAGTGAATGACCTCACGGGCGACGTCTTCCGCAACGATGGGAATGCCATACTGCTTCGCTTTCTTGGCTTTGCCCGATTGCGAGTCCGGGTCACCGGCGATGAGCACCTTGGTCTTTTTGGCTAGGCCGCCAATTTCCACGCCGTGCGCGGCAAAATACTCTTCCCATTCCGCAGTTGAGTAGGCCTTAGCGCCGGTAATGGTTACTCGCTCGCCAGCGCTCACCACAATGCCGCCCATGCTGGCGAGTCCGCCAATACTGCCGTCCTCATCAGAACCTTGCGGCGCCTCTTCACTAGGGGCACCATGCCGACCTTCTGCCTGTGGAGCGGTGTCGGGGTCTACGGCAGCCTCGATATCAGAAGCCGGGATCCCCAAGGCGCGGCCGGCAGAAGCCAGGATGGCGCGTTCCTCAGCCGTGACAACACCATCAGCCCAGGCTTCTTCAATCAGCAGCGTGATATAGGCTTCATGCAGCTCGCGCAGACCATGTTCATCGAGCCCATGTGCTTGAGCAAAGGCCAGCAATTGGGTTTGCTCGGTGGCGGAGAGGCGGCGGTCGAGCAAGGCGGCATCGAGAAGCTTGAAATAGTCTTCCGCAGCCGTATTCGATGGCGTCTCACGTTGTGCGACGAGCCCGGCGAACCAGCCGCCGTACTGTGCCGCTTGCTTGGCGGATTCCGCAGCTGCGCGGCTGAGAAGTGCCGGCTCCACCCAACCCGGGTGGGGTGCCAGGCTGCGATACAGCTGTTGCTCAGCCAAGCGCTCACTCATATAGTTCTCTTGGGCTGCCGGGGTATTGGCCAGGAAATGCTGGAATAGTTGCGCCGTGGCCATCGCATCCGCCAATGCGGAGTGTGCCAACTCATTATGAATTCCCAGATGGGCGCAGCAATCCCCCAGCTTCACCTTGGGAAGACCAAGATACCTGCGTGCCAATACGGCCGTATCGATCGCCGGCAAGGCCTCTTCAGAACAGGCGCGACAAGCCAGCAGCTCGGACTGAATAAAGGTCCGATCGAATCCCGCATTGTGAGCAACGAATATGCGGTCTTCGAGAGAATTAGCCAGCTTGTCCGCTACTTGCGCAAAGGTGGGCGCGCCTAGAACATCAGAGGCGGAAATGCCATGAATTTCCGTGGCCGCGATATGGCGTTGCGGGTTAATGAGCGTTTCCCAGGAATCCTGCACTGCTCCTTCCGGCGAGAGCTCCACGACGCCAATTTCAACGATGCGGTGCCCGTGCTTATAGGAAAATCCGGTGGTCTCAATGTCTACGACCGCGTAGCCGCGCATATGCGCCTCCCTACGTCTTGTTGAAAATAGTTCTTAGCCGCACCAGTGTAGCCGTGTTGTGCTCCTGCTCGCTGCCCATATAACGAGGGACCAGGTGACGCTATGAATAAAGCCCGAGCCGGTGGCTCGGGCTTAAGTGCGTACGAAACGCTATAAAGGCTTTAAAGGTTCGGGAACCAGATAGCGATTTCGCGCTCTGCGGACTCTGGTGAGTCAGAGCCGTGCACGATGTTCTCGCCAACGGTCAGAGCGAAGTCGCCGCGGATGGTGCCCGGGGTGGCCTTGGAAACTGGGTCGGTGCCACCGGCCAGCTGACGCCATGCCTCGATGGCACGCTCGCCCTCGACAACACCAGCGATAAGCGGTGCGGAGGTGATGAACTCGACGAGGTCACCGAAGAATGGCTTATCCTTGTGCTCCTCGTAGTGCTTCTCCGCGGTCTCGCGGTCAGCAACGCGCAGATCGAGCTCGGCCAGCTTCAGGCCCTTACGCTCGATGCGGGAGATGATTTCGCCTACGTGGCCGTTCTTTACGCCGTCCGGCTTGATGAGAATCAGTGTACGTTCAGTCATGCCCCACACTGTACCGAAACCGCACACATGCGTCGCGCGCTGGGGTATTCCTTTGGGGTAAAAGTGTGGGGTCCAGGGCTATGCGAGTTGTTTAACTATCTCTTCGGCGCGCCCCTGCGAAGTCCCTCTGAACCACAGGCGTACCTGGCCTACTGCGGCGCCAAACTGTCCATTAGCCAACAGGCGTTGCAGCTCCGCTCGCTGTTCCTTATCCAAATCCTCGAAGGTGGCTTCTTTGGCCGGTTCGAAGTTGCTCCGCAGGGCCAAAACCAGAAAAACGCCGCCAATAATGAGGGCGACTAGCGGTAGCCACGGCGTTCCCGTAGCGGCGCGGGCTACCACCGCGGCAACACAAGCGAGTGCGGCAAGGACGAGATAGAGAGTGCGCATGGCCGCCAGTCTATCGCGTCTTGGCCACTCGCCGAAGGCCGTCAAGGCTACCGTGCTATTTCTCGTTGAGGTGCTGCGTGGTGAGGTATCCGCGCTTCATACGGGCGATGAGGTTGCTGCGCAGGTATACGGCTAGCAGCCACTCCATGCCAAAGATGATGAAGATGGCGGCCACAGCCCAGTGGACCATAAAGCCCACAATGACGCACAACAGCTGCGCCCATACGATGACAGACAGCGCCCACTTCTTATTCATGAACGCGATCATCACGAGGTGGAATACCACTGCGGCGATGACAAAGCCGTAATTGAAGGGGGTCCACAAGGTACCGTCATACAGCTTGTACAGCATCGGCAGTGCGAAGGATAGGGCGAGCGCCTCCATGGTCAGGGAGCTGGCAATGACCATCCCGTTGAAGCTTTTAAGTGGGTCCTTGACTGGGGCTTGGCCCATGCCTAGGGGCCCGATCTCGCTTTCAGGGATATGTTCCTCGCGGCCGCGGGCACGGCTGCTGCGGGGCGGGCGGGGTTGGCGCTCTCCGCCTGGGTGGTGATTGTCGCGGCTCATGCAGGTTCCTTTCCAAACATCGCGCGGGCATCACCAGCGGTGACGACCGAGCCGGTGATGATAATGCCGGAGCCGGACTGGACCTCCGCGTCTTCGGCAAGTTCCACGGCCTGGGCATAGGCGCCGGGGAGATCGTCGGCAACGTGCACGCGCTCTTCGCCGTATATATCGCGGGCAGTTTCGGCCAACTCATAGGCGTCGAAGGCACGCGGCGAGGAGTTTTGGGTAATGACAACCTCGGTCAGATACGGCTCCAACGCGGTGAGAACTCCGGTCGCATCCTTATCCGCAAAGATGGACAGCACACCGATGAGGCGGGCGAAGTCGAAATCGCGGTCCAACGCTGCGCCTAAAGCCTTGGCGCCGTGGGGATTATGAGCGGCGTCAATAAACGTCGTGGGCGAGGTACGCACGCGCTCCAAGCGGCCGGGCGAAATTGCCTGGGCAAAGCCATTACGCACAGTCGCGATATCCAGCGAGTGGCCGGCAGATGCGCCGAAGAAAGCCTCCACCGCTGCAAGGGCCACGGCGGCGTTCTTGGCTTGGTGCTCGCCATGTAGGGGCATGAATATATCCTCATACAGGCCGCCGAGGCCTTGAATATTCACCTGCTGGCCGCCAACGGCAATGCGCGATTCGAGGGCGGCAAACTCGGAACCGGATCGAGCCACGCCTGCCTCGACGTCCACTGCCTGCTGCAGGATGACGCGCATAGCCTCCGGGTCCTGTTCAGCAATGACGACAATGTTTTCGTTCGGGGTCAATGGATCGTCGGCGTCTTCGCGTGGCTTAATAATGCCAGCTTTCTCGCCTGCGATTTCAGTGATCGTCTCCCCCAGGTAATCCGTGTGGTCCATGCCCACCGGGGTAATGACAGAGACATCCGCGTTGACCACATTGGTAGCGTCCCAACGTCCGCCAAGGCCGACTTCGACGACAGCGACGTCCACGGGGGCGTCGGCAAACGCAGCATAGGACAGGCCGACGAGGACCTCGAACTTAGACATAGGCACGTCCGATTCGGCATCGACCATTTCCACAAATGGCTTAATCTCGTGCCAGATGCGTACATAATCGCGCGGGTGAATGGGCTGGCCATCAATGCCGATGCGCTCAGTAACGCGCTGCAGGTGTGGGCTGGTTACCAAACCCACTCGGCGGTGGAAGGCACGCAAAAGCGAATCGACCATGCGCGCGGTAGAGGACTTTCCGTTGGTGCCGGCAATGTGGATGACGTCGAAAGAACGCTCGGGGTGACCGAGCAGATCCATGAGCATCTCGATGCGGTCGAGGGAAGGCTCAATCTTGGTTTCGGGCCAACGCTCGTTGAGTTCTTCCTCGACCTCCGCAAGGGCGCGTAGCTCCGCAGCGGAGACCTCCTGCGGAGCGGCCTCGTTGTACTCGTCCTCGCTGCCCATGCCCAAGTTGAGCGTCAGGCCCGACTCAGTGATTTCCACTGGGCCACCATCGGTGCCTTCTTTGAGGGCATCGACGATTTCAAAGTCCTCTGTATCCTTGTCCTTCTCCGCCACTACTTCAGGCCTTCCAAACGGCTGGTGATGCGCTCGACCTCTTCGCGGGCGATCTGCTGGCGCTGCTTAATCTTATTGACCACTTCTTCCGGCGCCTTGGACAGGAAGTTCTCATTGCCGAGCTTCTTGCCGGTTTGCTCCAGTTCCTTATTGGCCTTGGCCAGATCCTTTTCTAGGCGCTTGCGCTCAGCTTCTACGTCTACAGCACCGTGGGTATCTAGGGTGACCTCCACGGTGGCCTGGGAAAGGCGTACCTCGATAGAGGCGGAAGGATCGAAGTCCTCGCCTGGTGCGGTGGTATTAGCCAAGTTGCGCACCAGTTCTTCCTGGCCGGCCAGGTCGGCCGCGGCGAAGTCAAGGCGACCGGGAACCTTCTGAGAAGGCTTTACCCCTTGGTCAGAACGGAAGCGGCGCAGCTCAGTAATGAGCTTATCGGCATCCTCAATGCGGCGGGCGGCCACCTCATCCTTGGTGGCGCCACCATTGGTATCGGCAACGGTAGGCCACGGCGCCACAACGATGGACTCGCCGCCGGTCAAGGCCTTCCAGAGCACCTCGGTCACGAAAGGCATGGTCGGGTGCAGCAGGCGTAGGACGACGTCTAGCACGCGGCCCAGAACAATCTGGGTATTGCGGCCCTGCTCGCTGACACCATCACGCGGGATTTGGGTTTTGGCAATTTCCAAGTACCAGTCACATAGCTCGTCCCAGGTGAAGTGGTAGAGCAGCTCATTGGCCTTAGCAAACTGGTAATCATCCAGGTACGCATCCACCTTGGCGCGTACCTCTTCGGCGCGGTCGAGGATCCACCGGTCGGCGTCGCTAAGCTCCGCGCGGTTCGGCAGCGTAGCTACACCGGCGCCATTCATGAGCGCAAACTTGGTGGCGTTGAAGAGCTTGGTGGCAAAGTTGCGGGCAGCCGCGGCAGCATCAGAGCCCAATGGCAGGTCCACACCCGGGTTGGCCCCACGCGCAAGGGTAAAGCGCAGGGCGTCTGCGCCATAGTCGCGCACCCAATCCATCGGATCAATGCCATTGCCCAAAGACTTAGACATCTTGCGGCCCTGCTCATCGCGGACCAAGCCGTGTAGATACAGATCCTTAAATGGAACCTGCGGGCGACCATCGGTGCCCTCCCCCAAAAGCTCTGGGGTATGAGAGCCAGCGAAAGTACCGAACATCATCATGCGGGCTACCCAGAAGAACAAGATGTCATAGGCAGTGACCAGCACGTTGGTGGGGTAAAACTTCTCCAGATCCGGGGTCTTTTCCGGCCAACCCAGGGTGGAAAATGGCCACAGCGCGGAGGAGAACCAGGTATCCAATACGTCTGGGTCCTGCTCGTATCCTGCCGGTGGCTCCTCATCGGGGCCGACGCAGACGATGTCGCGCTGGCCGTCCTCGCCCTCCGGCCCGTACCAAATAGGAATGCGGTGACCCCACCACAACTGGCGGGAGATGCACCAATCGTGCATATCATCGACCCATTCAAAGTAGCGCGGCTCCAACGACTGTGGGTGCAAGGTGGTATCGTCTTCGCGCACAGCGTCACCAGAAGCCTTAGCCATCTTGGCCACGTCCACAAACCACTGCAGGGACAAGCGCGGCTCGATGGGTTCCCCGGAGCGCTCCGAGTGGCCCACAGAGTGGACGTACGGGCGAATTTCCTTGACAATGCGGCCTTGCTCGCGCAGTGCCTCGCGAATCTCCACACGGGCTTCCTCGCGGGTCAGGCCGTCGAAGCGGGTGCCAGTATTGGCAATGTGGCCGGTGGTATCCATGACCGTGGGCATGTCCAGGTTGTGGCGGGTGCCCATTGCGTAGTCATTCGGATCGTGTGCTGGGGTAATTTTCACCGCACCGGTACCAAATTCCATATCGACGTAATCGTCGGCGATGATCTTGAGTGTCAGGTCATCGCGGAATGGGTGCGGCAGCTCCTTGCCCACCAAGTCGGCGTAGCGCTCGTCGTCTGGGTGTACGGCAATAGCGACGTCGCCCAGCATGGTTTCCACACGGGTGGTGGCCACGATGAGGTGCGGTTCATCGTCGTTCAGCGAGCCATAGCGGATGGAGACCAGCTCGCCCTCGACGTCTTTGTACACGACCTCGATATCGGAGACGGCGGTCTCTAGCACCGGCGACCAGTTCACCAGGCGGTTGGCCTGGTAGATCATGCCCTCATCGTAGAGGTTCTTAAAGATGGTCTGTACGGCGCGCGAGAGGCCATCATCCAAGGTGAAGCGCTCGCGGGACCAGTCCACGGAGTCACCAATGGCGCGCATCTGGTTCTGGATGGTGCCGCCGTACTGCTTCTTCCATTCCCAGACCTTGCCAATGAATTCTTCGCGCTCATAGTCCCAGCGCTTCTTGCCCTCGGTCTCCTTGAGCTTGGCCTCGACCTTGGTCTGGGTAGCGATGCCGGCGTGATCGGCGCCGGGCAGCCACAGAGTGGCGTAGCCCTGCATGCGCTTGCGGCGGATAATGGAATCAATCAGCGTGTGGTCCAAGGCGTGGCCCATGTGCAGCTGGCCGGTCACATTCGGCGGCGGCAGCACGATGGAATAAGGCTCGGCCTCCGAATTCGCATCCGGGGTGAAGTAGCCCTTTTCTACCCAGCCCTCATAGAGGTCCTTCTCTACGGCCTGCGGCTCCCAAGACTTGGGCAGCGCATCGGCGCGGTTGGTACCAACTAATTGCTCATTATTTTGCTCAGTCACCTGGCCGATTCTACCTTGCACGTCAACCGGCTCAGCCAGGCAGGGTGCGCGCCGTGGCTAGAGCGCGCACCGAGTTTGTTTTAGAGCAGGTCTGCTACGGCCTCGCGCTCTTCACGCAGCTCAGCTACGGAGGCCTCAATGCGTTCCTTTTGGAACTCATTGAGCTCAAGTCCCTGCACAATTTCCCACTTCCCATCGCGGCAGATGGTGGGGAATCCACAGATGAGGCCCTTATCGACGCCGTAGGATCCATCCGATGGCACCGCCGCAGTGCGCCAATCCTGAGTGCCATGAATCCAGTCATGCATATGGTCCACGGCTGCCGAGGCCGCCGAGGCGGCCGAAGAGCTGCCACGCACCTCAATAATCTCGGCACCGCGCTTGGCTACCTTGGGGATCATTTCTTCGCGGTACCACTCTTGGTCCACCTCGGCATTGGAGAAAGTGATATCCGGGAACTGGCTGGCGGAGTGGTTGCCCCAAACCGCCACCTTGGTGAAATCGGTGGTTGATTTTCCGGTTTTCAACGCCAGCTGGCTCAGGGTGCGGTTATGGTCCAAGCGCATAAGGGCATTGAACTGGGAGTCATCCAGATCCGGGGCGTTATTCGCGGCGATAAGCGCGTTCGTATTAGCCGGGTTGCCCACCACGAGTACGCGGACATCGCGCGCTGCATAGTCATTAATGGCCTTGCCCTGCGTAGTGAAGATGGCACCATTGGCCTCCAGCAGGTCGGCGCGCTCCATGCCTTTGCTGCGCGGACGGGCGCCCACCAGGAAAGCGGCGGAGGTGTTCTCAAAAGCTTCTCGCACATCATCGGTCACCGTAATGGAGTTAACCAATGGCAAAGCGGAGTCATTGAGCTCCATGGCTACACCCTGGGCCTTGCCTACTGCAGCGGGGATTTCTAGCAGCGCTAGGTCAACCGGGGTGTCCTTGCCGTATACATCGCCGGCAGCGATGCGCCACAACAGCGAATATGCAATATTGCCGGCAGCGCCGGTGACGGTGATCTTGACGGGCTGAGTCATGGTGTAAAGCCTCCTTGGTGGCTGTGACAAGGGCGGCACTCGCGAGCCAGCCTGCTCGCACCGCCACGGAATGTATCCATCCCCGAGCTTAGCCCCACCACCGCCTTCAGCGCTGTGATTCTAGTCCCCCTCTTTTAGAGGGATAATGCAGCGAACTCGCGTTAAATTACCCCCGTTTACCTACGAATTAACGCCCCCAATGGGCCAGAAACTCCCGCACGGGGTGATCAATCGGGCATGATAGGAAAAGGAAAAGCGGGGTACTACCCCGCGCTGCACACCCTGGTGGCATCGGGTTTGCTTACTCCCGCACCGATAGATAACAGTTCACCGCGCCACTCGCGCGCCGCAAGAATTGAGGATTTACGCAATGAGCACTGAGAATACTGACCCACTGCAAGCTGCAGACCAGGCGGATTCTCCCCATGCTGCCCACGCGGAATCCGTCAGCATTGATTCCGTGGTCGACGTTGCGATTAAGCATTTTTCCAGCCTTGGTTTTGCAGAGACCAAGCTGGAGACCATCGCTCAGGAATCCGGCATGTCTAAGCGCATGATTCACTATCACTTTGGTGATAAGAAGGGCCTGTATTTGCGGGCGTTGAGTACCGCTGCGCAGCGCCTCAACCCGCTCGAGGATGACCTGGAAATCGATACCGCAGTTCCCGTCGAGGGCGTGCGCAAGTTGGTGGATTGGCTCTTCCGCGAGCGCGTTGCCAACCCTGAGGCCATCCGCATGCTGGTATGGGAATCCAACCAGCAGATTGTGGACCCAGCTCAACAGGCTATTGCCGACGTCGCCGGGGTCGCCCTTCACCTCGACCGCCTGCTGCTTTTGGGCCAAGACGCCGGAGCCTTCCGCCCAGGCATTTCCGCCAATGACATCTTCACCCTGATTTCCTCATTGACTGTGTACCGCGTGACCAACCAGGTAATGGTGGAAAACATGCTGGGCGTAAATTTCAATTCCCAAGAAAATATCGACGGTATGCATAGGCTTACCGTCGATGCTGTGCTGGCGTTTTTGACCGCCAATATCCCTGACTCGGGCCACGAGTCCTACCTCACCTCCTCCTCGTTCGATACCAAGGAGGGCGACGAGGCCTCGCCGCAGGATATCTATAACGAGGAGAACTAGCGCGGGCCCCGGCTACAAGGCCCGCACCTTACTTTGCCAAGGCCCGCCGACAGGCACTTTGAAGGCCGGTGCCTAGGCAGCTGCCGCTTAGGCAGACTCCTTCGCCTCATCCTTATAGCTAAACTGCGGCTCCGCGCCTTCGGTGACACACTCTGGGGTGATATGTACCGTCGCGATATCTTCGCGGTCCGGCAGGTCATACATCACTGGTACCAGCAGCTCTTCCATGATGGCGCGTAGGCCACGCGCACCCGTCTTGCGCTCCAAGGCGAGCTCCGCGATGGCGCCCAACGCCGCCGGCTCGATGTCCAATTCACAATCATCCATCTCAAACAGGCGGCTATACTGCTTGACCAAGGAGTTCTTCGGCTCGGTAAGCACCTTGACCAAGGATTCACGGTCCAGGTTATCCACAGTGGCCACGACGGGCAGGCGGCCGATGAACTCTGGAATAAGGCCAAACTTCACTAGGTCCTCAGGCCGCACCTGGGCGAAGAGATCGACCTTCTCGCGCTCGTCCTTGGTATCCAAGTTGGCGCCAAAGCCCACGCCCTTCTTTCCCACTCGATCCGCAATGACCTGGTCTAGCCCCGCGAATGCGCCGGCGACGATGAACAAGATATTGGAGGTATCCAGCTGGATAAACTCCTGATTCGGGTGTTTGCGTCCACCCTGCGGGGGAATGGCCGCCACGGTGCCTTCCAAGATCTTTAGCAGGGCCTGCTGTACACCCTCACCGGAGACGTCACGGGTAATGGACGGATTTTCAGACTTGCGGGAAATCTTGTCCACCTCGTCGACGTAGATAATGCCGCGCTGGGCGCGCTCCACGTCAAAATCGGCCGCTTGCAGCAGTTTCAGCAGGATATTTTCCACATCTTCGCCCACGTAGCCGGCCTCGGTGAGGCTGGTGGCATCAGCGATGGCAAAGGGGACATCGAGAAGCCGGGCCAAGGTCTGCGCCAAGTAGGTCTTACCGGAACCGGTAGGACCCAGCATCAAAATATTGGACTTAGAGATCTCCACCTCATCGCCCTCGGCCTTTTTGCGGCGAGCTTCCAACGCCGCCGACTCCTCTGCCTTGATGCGCTTGTAGTGGTTATAGACCGCAACCGAGAGGACGCGCTTAGCCTTGTCCTGACCAATGACGTATTTATCCAGGAAGGCGGAAATCTGCGAGGGCCGAGGCAGGCGGACCTCTGCGTCGGATGATTCCTGTGCCTGCTCCTGGCCCAGTTCCTCTTCGATAATCTCATTGCATAGCTCGATGCACTCATCACAGATGTAGACACCGCCGCCGGCGATGAGCTTTTTCACCTGCTTCTGACTCTTGCCACAAAAGGAACACTTGAGCAGGTCAGCGCTTTCTTGCATACGTGCCATTAAGTTCTTTCACACTCGCTTTTCGTACCGCTATCCACAGTTGGAAGGACAATTTTACCCCTCCGCGCGGCTTCATCTTCATCTATTTCTACCTTAGTAAATCAACCCGACAGGCCCTTCATTCATTCCCTTCCGCGTGGCGAATTTCCCAGACTTTTCCTGCTCTTGCGGCCTAAACTAGAAGGCGAAATCACCCTCGTTCCACCCCTTTTAGGATTAGGAGCAGCATGTTCGATCTCATGGGCCGCGTAGCCATTGTCACCGGCGGTGCTTCCGGTATTGGCCGCGGCATCGTCGCCTCACTACGAGAGGCCGGTGCCACCGTCATTATCGCCGATATTGATCTAGACCGCGCCACTGCAACAGCCGCGGAGCTAGGCGCCAGTCCCCTGCGCGTGGACGTCACCGACCGCGCTTCAGTCCAAGAAATGTACCGCCAGGTCAGCGCCGAACATGGCGGCTTCGACATCGTCTGTTCTAATGCCGGCGTCTTCCCTAATTGCCCACTGGCAGAGATGAGCGATGAACAATGGGAAGCCATGTTTGCCATCAATACCCACGGCACCTTCAAGGTGGTCCAAGAAGCACTCCCCTACCTCAAAGAACGCCGGTATGGGCGCATCGTGATTACTACTTCTATCACCGGCTCGCACACGGGCTTTCCAGGCTGGGCACATTACGGCGCCTCCAAGGCTGCCCAGCAGGGATTTATGCGTTCGGCCGCGCTCGAAGTAGCCGGCGATGGCATCACCATCAACGGCGTCCTGCCCGGCAATATCCTCACCGAAGGGCTCGAGGCCCAAGGCCAAGAGTACCTCGATCAGATGACGCGGTCGGTGCCCCTTAACCGTCTTGGTACTCCACGCGATATTGGCAATGCCGCGGCCTTCCTTGCTTCAGAAGAGGCGGGCTACATCACCGGCCAAACCCTCATTATCGACGGCGGACAACTCCTACCCGAAACCCCCGAGGCCATCCTGCCACCCCGTAATTAGCCGCGCTTGCCGACGTCCACCGTGCCCCACATAGCACGAGGCCCCTTGCTACACAGCGCGTGTAACAAGGGGCCTCATGGGGATTTCATTCAGTAGCTGCCTATTGCAGCCAGTCGAAGTCGAGCAGGAAAAGTTCTGCATCGAGCATCTCAAGTTCATCCGGTGCATGACCGGTAACGGTTTCTAGTGCCTCTGCAACGTCTTTGGTCGTAGCAGGAGTCTTATCAGCGTCAAGCAGGGTTTCTGCCACCAAAGCACGAACTGGAGCTTCCGAAATGGTGTCCAGGCCGGTACCAGTGGTGGAGCTCTTGAACGCATCAGCGATGCCGTCCATCAAAGAACGCATCATGTTCATTTCTCACACCTCCATGTGGCTTTCTCTCTGTTTGATACAGAGGAATATACGCGACATACCCTCGTTAGGCAACCCTTTGGTCGCTTTAAGTTAACTTTTTGTTAACTTAAAGAAAGTGTGTCGCACGCCACATTAGAGGTTTACCCCCAAGGGAGGACAATGACTTAGAGGTCACCAAACGGCGTGAAGCCAAAGTAGTGGTCCAGCGTATCGCGGGCAATCCACATGATGGCCACCAGGATAACTACGGCCAGCACCGCATAGACAGTCCAGCCAAGCACCTTCATCTGAGGGCTTGCAGGGGTATCGCCAACAACGACGCCGTTGTCGTCGCGAATGGGGTCACCGGTCATACACCGCATGCCCAAGGAGAAAAGTAGCGGAATGCCAGCACCGAAGACCAACGCCAAGCCTGCAACGTGAATGAGGGACTGGAAGATTTCTGCAGCAGTCATGGTTTAGCGCTCCTCTTGAACAGTAGACGGCGCGGAGGCATCCTCCGCATTGGTAGCGGACACTGGTGCGGCGCCGGCAGCAACTGGCTCCTTGCGGTCAGAGCCCGCACCCATGGAAGAATCCACGGACTCGGAGTTTGGTTCCCAGTCGTTGTTGACGTTGGAAGCATCCACCGGGCTCATGCGGGAACGGATGACAATGAGCGCGGCCATTGCCAGCAGCAAGACGAAGTCCACGATGGCACCGGTTGCGACGTTGGTGAAGGAGGAGACGCCGTGTGCCAACCACCAGGTAGCAAAGCCCACGAACGCAGCGCACGGCAAGGTGATGAGCCATGCGGACACCATGCGCATGGCAACACCCCAGCGAACCTCAGCACCGCGGCGCCCCAGGCCGGTACCCAGAATGGAACCGGTGGACACGTGGGTGGTGGACAGTGCCATACCACCGGTAGCAGAGGTGAGGATGATGGCTGCAGAAGTAGCTTCAGCGGCCATGCCCTGTGGGGACTCAATCTCCACCAGACCCTTGCCCAGGGTGCGGATAACGCGCCAGCCGCCGGACAGAGTGCCGGCCGCGATAGCCACAGCACAAGAAACGATAACCCAGGTTGGAATGCGGGCGCCTGCAACCGCATGCCCAGAGGCAACCAGCGCCAGGAAGATAACGCCCATGGTCTTCTGTGCATCGCCAGCGCCGTGCGCCAGGGACACCAGGCACGCAGTGACGATCTGACCGTGGCGGAAGTGCTCGTTCTTAGCCTTATTCGGGATGGTGTTGGTTACCCAGTAGATAAGGAACGTGGCACACGCCGAAACCAGCGCCGCGATGATAGGCGAGGCAACGGCCGGGATAATGATCTTGCCGGCAATGGAGGACCACTCCACGCCAGCCGAGCCCATCGCAGCGAAGGCGGCACCAATAAGGCCACCGAACAAGGCGTGGGAGGAACTGGACGGCATACCCAGCAACCAGGTGAACAGGTTCCAGATGATGCCGCCGATAAGGCCAGTGAAGACGACCATCAACAGTGCCTGGCCGTCGGTATCAGCGGCGGCGCCAGACAGGTCGTAGGAATCAAGGTTAACAATGCCCTTTGCCACGGTCGCAGCAACATTGACCGAAAGGAAGGCACCCACAAGGTTAAGCGCTGCGGAGATGGCTACCGCGGTAAAAGGCTTCAAAGCACCAGTGGCAATGGACGTAGCCATCGCGTTGGCAGTGTCATGAAATCCGTTCGTAAAGTCAAAGGCAAGGGCGGTCACCACCACAATGCCGAGGATAATCAGAGTCGCTGTCACAGCGTTGGCCCCTTGGAAAGAAAAGATGAACACGGTACGCATCTGCGGCGCCTTCACACGTCGCGGACGAAATGCAGATTACTCCTGCACCTATCCGCAGACAATTGCTTTTCTTTAACATTTCCTTTGGTTAACCTTTTGTTAACCTGCTGGGGCTCAGAATCGAGCCCAAGAGAATTCCAAAGGGATAAAATTTCCCCAGCTAATGCCAATTAAATGCCCCCACCTCCCCTGCTTAACCCGAGTGATAAAAACCACTTAGGGAGTTATGCCAACATCACGCCGACATACCTCCCATTTAAGGGTGTTTTACAGCATCTAGCGGAAGGTGGAAAATTTCTTTACCACCCAGCGGCTTAGAACAAGCAGGATGGCACCCAACACGATGGATACAACACCAAGGGAGATGAAGAAGGTATTCTCCGCGCCTGCATCATCCGGGTTATAGAAGCTAGCCAAGGAGCCGGCCAGCGAGGTACCCATAGCCACCGCCATCATCCACACCGCCATCATGCGGGACGGGAACGCCACCGGCGCCACCTTAGTAGCTAGGGCATTGCCCACCGGCGACAGTAGAAGTTCCGCCATGGTGAAAAGGAAGAGGATGAAAACGATGACAAACATCGGGGTGGAGTTCGCTTCCGCACCCGAGAAAGGAAGGAAGAAGAACAAGGAGATGCCGATGACGATATTGGCTACGCCGAACTTTACTGGGGTGGACCACTGCCTATCCCCTAGCTTCGTCCACATCGTTGCAAAGACTGCGGAGAAAATAACGATAAAAATTGGGTTAATGGACTGCACCAGTGATGGCGGGATTTCCCAACCAAACATGTGGCGGTCCAAGCGCACATCCGAATAAATCGTCATCACGGTGAACTGCTGCTGGAAGATGCCGAAGAACAAAACGCCGGAAACGAACAGCGGGATAAAGCCGAGCAGGCGGTTCTTTTCCTCGCGGGTCACCAACTTCGAGGTATACATTTGGCCCCACAAATAGATTGCAGCTACAAGAGCCACCGCGGTGACAATATTGGACAGCCAATCAACCTGAATAGCGCCGGTAGCCAATGCCACCACCATGACCACGACCACGGCGGCAACTGCCACCACCCCCATAAGTAGCTGCTTGGAGCTAGCCGGGTTTGGAACCTCGTGCCCCGCGTCCTTAATAGTGGTCTTGCGCATCAGGGAGTACTGAATCAGGCCGAGCGCCATGCCGACTGCCGCGATACCGAAGCCCCAATGGAAGCCCTGCCAGCCCCACAGAGCGGTGGTAAGCAGCGGACCAACAAGAGCACCGATATTGACACCCATATAGAAGATGGAGAAGCCACCATCACGGCGCGGGTCGTCCCGGCTGTACATGGAACCAAGCACGACCTGTGCAGTGGTCTTAACGCCACCAGACCCAACCGCAATAAGAACCAAGCCAATCGCCAACCCCGTAACCGCAGGGATAAACGCCAACGCGAGGTGGCCAGCCATCACCATGACGGCTGAGTAAAACAGTGTGCGCTCTGCACCCAGCACACGGTCAGCGACAAGAGAAGCCAACAAGCAGGCCATATATACTAAGCCGCCATAGGCGCCGACGATGGACGTCGCGTCCGCTCGATCTAGACCTAGGCCACCATCGGTAGTGGCGTAATACATGTACAGCAGGACTAGGGCCTGCATGCCGTAGAAGCTAAAGCGCTCCCACATTTCCACGCCAAAAAGGTTGGCCAAGCCCCAAGGGTGGCCAAAGAATGTGCGCTCGCCGCTCTGCGGCACGGGCGCAGCAGCCTGGGCCGCCGCGTCAGATGTGTGTTTCTCCATAAAAACATATGACCACTTAGAGGCCTAAATCACAAATCGGTCGTTATAGGTTTAGTGTCGCATGACAGAAATGTACCTAACGGCCTGCAGGAATTGCATGAAGAGAGGTACCCCATTCGGGTGCAGCACGAGTCAGCAGCACACCCCCTTCCCTGCATTAAAAGCAGAAAACCCCTGCCATACAACTGGAATGCAGGTTGCATAGCAGGGGCCACGTGAAATGCGTTATTCCAAATTATGCATTGAGCTTGCGGTAATCAAAGACCGTATCGATGATGCCGTACTCAACGGCTTCCTGAGCGGTCAGGATCTTGTCGCGGTCAGTATCAATGCGGATCTGCTCAGCGGTACGACCAGTGTGCTCAGACAGGGTAGTTTCCATCAGCTTACGCATGCGCTCAATCTCAGCGGCTTGGATCTCCAGGTCAGAAACCTGGCCCTGGGTACCCTGCGTTGCCGGCTGGTGGATCAAAACGCGGGAGTTTGGCAGCGCAGCACGCTTGCCTGGTGCACCCGCCGCCAAGAGCACAGCCGCTGCGGAAGCAGCCTGGCCCAGGCACACGGTCTGCACATCGGGTCGCACGTAGCGCATGGTGTCATAGATAGCCATCAACGCGGTGAAGGATCCACCAGGCGAGTTGATGTACATGGTGATATCGCGGTCCGGATCCTGGCTCTCCAAGACCAGCAGCTGCGCCATGATGTCATTGGCGGAAGTGTCATCTACCTGGGTACCCAAGAAGATAATACGCTCTTCAAAAAGCTTGGAGTATGGGTTTGTTTCCTTAGTGCCCTGTGCGGACTGCTCAATGAAGGATGGCAGAACGTAACGGGAACTTGGCATCTGGGACTGATTCATAGTGATTTCTCCTTATTCCCTAGTTGCTCAGCGGGCCGTTGACGGACTCGATGACGTGGTCAACAATGCCGTAATCCTTGGCCTGCTGTGCGGTCATCCAACGGTCACGATCAGAGTCCTTGGTGATCTGCTCAAAGGTTTGGCCGGTGTGCTCGGCAATGAGCTCAGCCATCTCGCGCTTGGTTTGCGCAAACTGTTCAGCCTGGATAGCGATATCTGCGGCAGTACCGCCCACGCCTGCGGAAGGCTGGTGCATCATGATGCGTGCGTGCGGCAGGGCAAAGCGCTTGCCCTTGGTACCGCCGGAAAGCAGGAACTGGCCCATGGAAGCTGCCAGACCCATACCGTAGGTGGCGATATCGCACGGCGAGTACTTCATGGTGTCGTAGATGGCCATGCCCGCAGTGACAGAGCCACCCGGGGAGTTGATGTAGAGCGAAATGTCGCGAGTGGGGTCCTCGGCGGACAGCAGGAGGATCTGGGCGCACAGCTTGTTCGCAATCTCATCATCGACCTGGGTTCCCAGGAAGATAATGCGCTCGCGCAACAGGCGCTCGTACACGCTATCGCTCAGATTCATACCCGTAGACGACGAGTTCATTGAAATCTTCTCAGACATTAGTGGTTCTCCTTCAAGTGAAGAATGCTTTAACTGGCCCCACCTTACCGGCATTTCTCTCAAACTTGGCCTCTGTTCGCTATGAGCGTTGGGCCACAGCGCCAAAGGCGCACACGGAAGCTGGGTTAACATTTACTCATGTCTATTTCCGAGCTGTCCACCAGTACCCAGAACTATTTGAAAGCTATCTGGGGGCTAAAGGAATGGTCATCCGAGCCCGTTACCGCCACGCTTATAGCGAAACAGCTGGGACTCAAGCTCTCCTCGGTTTCCGATGCAGTGCGCAAAATGGCGAAGCAAGGGCTCGTGTCACACACGCCCTATGGCTCTGTGGAGTTAACCGAACTTGGCAGGCAGTACGCATTGGTCATGGTGCGCCGTCACCGATTGCTTGAGTCTTTTTTGGTTCAAGCATTGGGCTACACCTGGGACGAAGTCCATAATGAAGCCGAAAATCTCGAACACGCGGTGTCTGACATGCTCATAGAACGTGTGGATAAGTTCCTTGATTACCCCACTAGGGATCCGCACGGCGATCCTATCCCTACGGTTGATGGACAGATCACTATCCCCAGTGCGCATCGCCTCACCGACAGCGGTGCACAATCGCAGGTGACCGTGGAACGCATTTCTGATTCCGACCCACAACTGCTGAAGTTCCTTGAAGAGCGCGGCATTGTCACTGGGGCTGTTCTTAGCACGCGCGAGGGAGCGCCCTTTTCAGATTCTCTCGAAATACAGGTGGCCGGCGGCACTCAGTGGGTAGTACTTGGACGCCCAGCTACCGACGCAGTGTTTGTAGCACACCACAACCTTTAGACATTCCCCTTTGCATTAATCCTGCTCTCACCTGCCCTTTTCAAAACTACGTTAGACCGTAGTTGCAACTACGGCATTGCGTAGTTAGTATTTTCGAATATCACCTATCCCACTTATGGCTAAGGCCAGAATGAGCAGGATTGCCATGTCAGACTCACCAGATTTGGTGTACTTTTCCAGCGTTTCAGAGAACACGAAAAGATTCGTCGAACGCTTAGATAGACCCGCGGTGCGCATTCCACTGCGCCCCAAGAAAACCGGGATGATCCAGGTTTCACACCCGTACGTACTCATCGTTCCCACCTACGGCGGCGGCTCGCTCAAGCGCGCAGTCCCCAAACAGGTCATCGACTTCCTCAATGACCCAATCAACCGCTCCTTTATCCGGGGCGTTATTACCTCAGGGAATACCAACTTCGGAAGTGCTTACTGCGTCGCCGGACGCATCATTTCCGCCAAGTGCCACGTACCGGAGCTGTATCACTTCGAGCTTCTCGGCACCCAGAAGGACATCGCCGCCGTAAAGCAGGGCCTTCAGAAGTTTTGGGAGCAGCAAAAGCAGCTAACGATGACACCCCATTAATCCCCCACAAGATGAAGAACACATCCGCATCACACAGATTGGAAAACACAATGTGGCCTCTTGATGCCACCCCCACACAGACTATTGGCGCTACGCCCCGCACCGCTTCAGCAGACAATGCCGGCGGTGTCGGCAAGCGCAAGAGCTACCACGCACTCAACGCGCAGCTGAACTTGTTCGACGCTTCTGGAAAAATCCAGTTTGACAAGGACATTCAGGCAGCACAAGACTATGTCACGCACCATGTCGCTCCCCGCATGCATCAGTTCGATTCCACCAAGCAACGCTTGGAATGGTTGGTTGATAACGAGTACTACGAGCGGGATTTCCTTGAGCTTTATGATGACGCCTTTCTGTGCGCCATGTACGACAGAGCACATCGAGTTAAGCATCAGTTCCGCACCTTCCTCGGCGCATTTAAGTTCTTCACTTCATATGCACTGAAAACCTTTGATGGCTCCCGATTCCTAGAAGGCTACGAAGAACGCGTCGCCACCACAGCTTTATACCTTGCACAGGGCGACGAAGAGCTCGCAGAAAAGCTGGTGGATGACATCATGACCGGACGCTTCCAGCCCGCCACCCCTACTTTTCTCAACGCAGGCAAAGCCCAGCGCGGCGAAATGGTCTCCTGCTTCCTCCTGCGAATCGAAGACAATTTGGAGAGCATTGGCCGCTGCGTGAACTCTGCACTGCAACTATCAAAGCGCGGTGGTGGAGTGGCCCTGTTGCTGAGCAATCTGCGCGAATCCGGAGCCCCGATCAAAAAGATTGAGAACCAGGCTTCCGGCGTAGTCCCAGTCATGAAGATTCTCGAAGATAGCTTCAGCTATGCCAACCAATTGGGCTCCCGGCAGGGCGCTGGAGCCGTCTACCTGCATGCGCACCATCCAGATATTCTTCGCTTCCTGGATACCAAGCGGGAAAATGCCGATGAGAAAGTCCGCATCAAGACTCTTTCGCTGGGGGTTGTTATTCCAGATATAACCTTCCGTCTGGCCAAAGAGAACAAGGATATGCATCTTTTTAGCCCGTATGACATCGCTCGCGAGTACGGCGTAGCCATGTCTGACATGTCCATCACCGAGTACTACGACGAGCTGGTTGCCAATCCGCGAATCTCTCACACGACCATTAAGGCCCGCGAGTTTTTCACCACGCTGGCTGAGCTTCAGTTTGAATCCGGATACCCCTACATCCTCTTTGAAGATACGGTCAACCGCGCTAATCCCCTCAAAGGACATATCAATATGTCCAACCTGTGTAGCGAAATCCTCCAGGTCAACACGCCATCGACCTACGGAGCTTCGGGTGACTACACCACCGTTGGCCAGGATATTTCCTGCAATCTAGGTTCGCTCAACATTGCGAAGGCTTTTGAATCGCCGGACTTCGGGGAGACCGTCGAAACCGCAGTGCGTGCCCTCACGAAGGTTTCAGACCTGACGAATATCGAAGCTGTTCCCTCCATCGCTCACGGAAATGCTTCCATGCATGCCATTGGTCTGGGCCAAATGAATCTCCACGGCTTCCTTGCTTCACAGCGTATTCCTTATGGCTGCGCCGAGGCACTGGACTTTACAAATATCTATTTCCTCACGGTGACCTACCATGCGCTCCGCGCATCCCATGCACTCGCGGTTGAAAAAGGTCAACGATTCACAGGCTTCGAAGAATCCACCTATGCCACTGGCGCCTACTTTGACAAATACATCGACCAAGACTGGGCGCCAGCCACTGAACACGTAAAACAGCTCTTCCACGAAGCAGGCGTGCAGATCCCTCAACGCGAGGATTGGCTACGGCTCAAGAATCAAGTGATGCAAGACGGCATCTACAACGCCTACTTGCAGGCAGTTCCACCCACTGGATCAATTTCCTACATCAATGACTCCACCGCGTCCATCCACCCAATTGCCTCCAAAATTGAAATACGCAAGGAAGGCCGCTTGGGGCGCGTGTACTACCCCGCGCCGGAAATGACCAACGACAACCTGGAGTATTTCGATGACTCCTACGCCGTGGGATACGAAAAAATCATCGACACCTACGCCATGGCCACCCAACACGTGGACCAAGGGCTTTCCCTGACCTTGTTCTTTACCGCTGATACCACCACGCGGGACATCAACAAGGCACAAATCTATGCCTGGAAAGCCGGAATCAAGACCCTCTACTACATCCGTTTACGCCAATCCGCGCTCCAAGGAACCGAGGTCGAAGGCTGCGTCTCCTGTGCTTTGTAGGAGCACGGTCCTCCCCCTTGTCCACAACCATTCACTCAGAAAGAAAGAAGCTATGTCGTCAACATCGAATAGTGCTGAACTAACCAGCATTTCAGTTACTCCGCCGAGCTACCGGCATGATCCTTCAGCCCGCATCCGCGCCATCAATTGGAACCGGGTGAGCGATGACAAGGATCTTGAAGTGTGGAACCGTCTAACCGCCAACTTTTGGTTGCCAGAGAAGGTCCCGCTTTCTAATGATCTCCCGGCGTGGCAGAAGATGACACCCGAGGAACGCAACCTCACCATGCGGGTGTTCACGGGACTCACCACCCTGGATACTGTCCAGGCCACCGTGGGTGAAATCTGTCAGATTCAAGATGCCCGCACCGAACACGAGGAGGCCGTGTATACCAACATCGCCTTCATGCAGTCAGTCCATGCCCGTTCATACTCTTCAGTGTTTTCTACCCTGAGCAGTACAAAGGAAATTGATGAAGCATACCGCTGGGCGGTGAATAACGACCTTCTCCAGGCACGCGCCAAGAAAGTTCTCGCGCACTATTTTGGGCCGGATCCACTCAAACGCAAGGTGTCATCGACGTTGCTTTCCTCGCTGCTTCTCTACGCGGGTTTCTATCTTCCCTTGCACTTTTCTGTCCACGCCACCCTGACAAATACGGCAGACATGATCCGCCTCATTCTGCGTGACAAGGCAGTGCACGGCTACTACTCGGGTTACAAATATCAGCGCGGTCTGGAATCCACGACCCCGCTACGGCAGAAGGAGATGCATGATTTCACCATTTCTTTGCTCGAAGAGCTTTATGCACTAGAGCTGGACTATTCCGGCGAGCTATATGAGCCTTTGGGACTCATGGATGATGTAGCCGTGTTCGTTCGCTATAACGCCAATAAGGCACTCATGAATTTGGGCTACCCGGATTATTTCCCGCCCGAAGAAACGGAAGTGAACCCAGAAATCCTCGCGGCCTTAGCCCCCGGAGCAGATGAGAACCATGACTTCTTCTCCGGATCTGGTTCCTCCTATGTCATTGGCACTGCTGAAGAAACGAGTGATGATGACTGGGATTTCTAAACCTTTTCCGCGACCGGACCAAGGAAGCTGGCTTGAGACCATCGCGCTGTTTGAAGCCATCCGCGAAGGAAACCAACCCGCAGCCATGCGGCTGTTGAATACATCCGCCGCACGAGAGGCCGTCCTCGGGGGGGGGCTTCTAGGACTCATCGAACTGTACTTCCACCATGAAGAAGGAGACAAAGTAGATGGCTTCCTCACCGCCGCCCACGCTGCCGGCCCACCACCGGCCTTTGGCTGCAAGCCTTTTCTCCCTTGACCACGTCTCCCTACACCCAACTAAGAAAGAAGGTTTACCATGACCACCCCACGTATCAGCGTTATCGTCGGCAGCCTGCGCCGAGAGTCATTTGCACGCAAGATTGCACACGAGGTGCTCACGATGATCCCTGAAGGCTACGAGGCAAACATCGTGGAAATCCGTGACTTGCCGCTCTATGACTTCGACTACGATGACCCCGCCGTCACGGACAAGCCCACTCCGGCTGAGTACACCACCTTTCGCGAGACCATCAAGAACTCGAGCGGGATCCTCTTCATTACGCCAGAGAACAACCGCACTATCCCTGCCTGCCTCAAAAACGCAGTGGACATCGGCTCTAAACCCAACTCAGATGTGGCGTGGAAGAACCTTCCCGCAGGTATCATTAGCCACTCTGTAGGCCGCATGGGCGGCTACAGTTCACAGAAGAACCTTCGCCTCGCTCTGTCCTACTTCGACATGCCGCTCCCTGGTCAGCCCGAAGTATTTCTGGGCCAATCCCCCACCCTTTTCGAAGAGTCCGGACATCTCAATCAACGTACCGCAGACTTTGTCAAGGATTACGTTATGCGCTTCCTGCAGTTGACCGACGAGGCCTTTAGAGCCAAGAACGGCTAGCGGTATCCCCAGCCAACACACATCACGCCCTCTTCGAAGTACTCAAAGACTCCTAGGGGGCGTTCACAATGGCACAAACCCCGGATTCAGGCTCATCCTTGAGTTACCTGAATCCGGGGTTTCATGCGCGCTCGCCACCACACATGTGGCAGCAGCGCGTTACAAGCGGGAGATTACTTCTCCTCGGAAGCTTCTGCAGCGTCCTCTTCTTCGATTTCACCGAAGTACTGGTCAACGTCTACATCGTTGCCCTCTTCATCCTTGACGGTGGTGCGGCAGATAGCGGCAGCCAGTGCCTTACCACGGCGCACGTCAGAGAAAAGATTTGCGATCTGGCCGTTGGACTGCAGCTGCTGGATGAACTGGTTCGGGTCCATGCCGTAGGACTGAGCGGTGAACAGGATGTGGTCGGTCAGCTCCTGCTGGGAAACTTCCGGCTCTTCCTTCTCTGCTACAGCGTCAAGGAACAGCTGGGTGCGCACGGACTCTTCTGCCTGCTCGCGAGTCTGCTTATCAAACTCCTCGCGGGAGGTGCCCTGTGCCTCAAGCAGCTGAGCCAGGGCCTTCTCATCGTGAGCCAGCTGGCCCAGGATCTGGTGCAGCTGGGAGTGAGCCTGCTCGTCCACTACGGACTGCGGCAGTTCGAATTCAACCTCGGACAGTGCGGACTTCAGAACCTCATCGCGGATCTGTGCAGCCTGCTCAGCCTTCTTGGTCTCCTCCACCTGGGTCTTGGTGGATTCACGCAGCTCGTCCATGGTGTCGAACTCAGAAGCCATCTGCGCAAACTCATCGTCCATAGCCGGCAGCTTGCGCTCCTTCGACTGCTGGACATGCACCTTGATGGTGGCCTCTTCGTCCTTGTGCTCACCGGACTGGATGGTGGAGGTGAACTCGTTATCCTCACCGGTCTTCATGCCGCGCAGGGCGGTATCCAGGCCCTTGATAAGGTCATCGTCGCCGATACGGTAGGACAGGCCTTCGGTGGAAGCGTCCTCGATCTTCTCGCCATCAATCTCGGCGGTGATGTCGATGATGGCGTAGTCGCCGGTCTTCATCTTGCGCTTGGTGTCCTTGAGCTCACCGAAGCGCTCTGCCAGCTCCTCCAGAGCCTTGTCGACGTCCTCTTCGTCAGCCTTTAGGGCTGGGACGGTAACGGAGATCTTGGAGAAGTCCGGAATCTCGAACTCAGGACGGATATCAACCTCTGCGGTGAACTCCACGAAGTCCTTGTCCTCAATCTTGGAAATGTCAACGTCCGGCTGGCCGATGACCTTCAGATCGTTTTCCTTGACTGCCTGCTCGTAGCGGGAAGGCAGCATGTCATTGACAACCTGCTCCAGGATGGGGCCGCGGCCGAAGCGAGCGTCAATAAGCTGGCGCGGTGCCTTGCCCTTACGGAAACCTGGAATAGAAACCTGCTGCGCGATTGCCGCGTAAGCTTGATCGATTTCCTGGTCCAGCTCCGCAAACGGAACGTTGACGGTGAGCTTAACGCGGGTATCGCTCAGCTTGTCTACGGTGGTCTTCACGAGTGAATCTCCCTGGCTTCATTGTTTTACGTACATAAACTTAAAGGGGGTCCGGAAATCCTTATTAGGGCATTTCCAGACCCCCATACGTCGGGGCGACAGGATTTGAACCTGCGACCCCCTGCTCCCAAAGCAGGTGCGCTACCAAACTGCGCCACGCCCCGTATGTAGGCCACCAAGTTACCTTGGCTGCGTTGCATACCTGAGACAGTGTACCGTGTCCGTTTTAAATCTCCTAAACGGACCCCCACTTAATGGAATCAACGCAGCACAGAAGACGATTTTGACAGACTAGCGGCTAGAAATCGAAATCGAAATCAAACATTCCGTCAAAGAATCCGCCGCCATCGCCATCGCCAAGGCCATCAAACAGGCCGCCGCCGCCATCGCCATCGCCAAGGCCATCAAACAGGCCGCCGCCGTCATCGCCACCGCCCATGTCGCCAGCATCGCCCATGCCGTCACCACCGCCCCAGTCACCGCTTTCGGCAGCGGTCGCGGAATAACCAATGCCAGACATACCGGAGAACAGGGCATTAAACATCATGGAGTAGCCAACCATCCACACGCCGGTCTGCAATGCCTCGGCCCACCACGGACGTGAGTACCAACCCGCCGGAACTGGGCGCCCTGCGACAATTCCGCCTGGGTAGTAGTTCGGGGTATCCGCGGAGGCATACGGCGAGGCCGTAATCTGCTGACCATTCGCTTCCACCGTGCGCTTTTCCGTTACCTTGCCCGCGGCGCGCTGTCCCTCGAGCGGCGGTAGCTCTGGGCCCGGGTTCATGCCCATAATCTCGCGCGCAGCATTCACATAATGCATGCCTTCCAGAGCGGACTCACGCGCGAGGTTCGCCTGCTTTGCAGTAGTGGCGCGCGAAATCGCCGAGTTAGCTGCTGTAAAACGCTCGGACGCATCGGCCATTGCCTGCTGGGAGGCAGAGTCTGTGCCTGAAATCTGCATTACTTGGCCACCCAGGCGCTCAATCCACCGGCGAGCATCGGCTTGTGCATCGGCCAATTGCTGTGCTTCTCGTTCCTCGCGGCGCTTTTGAGAGTTGCGCGAGGACATAAACCACGCACCTCCGCCCACTGCCAGCACAAGGAGCAAAATTTCCACTATGATCATCGCCTTCTATTGGTAGGGCCGTTCTGCTTATAACAACGACTCAAGCGCTACCCTAGTTCCCTATTTTCATTTTTGCCCCCACGTGCGCTAAAGTATGGCGCAGCGTTTCAATAGCGCGCTGTGGGAATGTCGTATAGTGGCTAATACCTCAGCCTTCCAAGCTGAAGACGCGGGTTCGATTCCCGTCATTCCCTCCACGTCTCGCCCATCTTTCAGGTGGGCGATTTTTCGTTTTCCTCCCCGGCCTTGCTCATCTGCGCTAGCCACACTTGGTTTAAGGCGGACGCATGCGGCGAAGTGTACAGTGGCGCGCATGACTTCAACCAATAAGTATTCCGAATTTATCCGCAATCGCCACTCTCCCCGCGCATTCCTGCCGGAGCCCATGCCGGTAGAAGACATCAAGCAGGTCTTGGAGGACGCTCAATCCGCACCGTCCAACTCCAATACCCAGCCGTGGAACGTCCACGTGGTAGGCGGAGAAAAGCTCAAGGAGCTCAGCGCCGCGCTGATTAAGGAATTCGACACCAACGGCCTCAGCCCGGACTCCACCACCGATTATGGTGAGGGCATCCATCCCCAGCGTTCCCAAGAACTGGCCGCCAAAATGTACGGTCTGCTGGGCATTAAGCGCGAGGATAAAGAAGGCCGCGTGGAGTTCGTCCGCGAAAACCTGCGCTTCTTCGGCGCGCCGCATGCGGTACTTCTTTTTATCCCACCGATGGGCGACCGCATCCGTGCCGCCTTTGACCAGGGAACCTACACCGAAAACTTCCTGCTTTCCCTGGAGGCACACGGCTATCACGGCATCCCACAGGGCATGATTTCCCTAATTGCGCCAACCGCACGCGAATTCCTCGGCGTGGACGAGGACTACAAGCTGGTCACCGCCATCACCTTTGGTACGGCCGATGACTCTAGCCCAGTCTTTAATACGGCTCCGGGCCGCGCGCCGCTCTCAGAGACCGTGACGGTGCACGGTATCGAGGGGCTGGAGCTCGATTAGCGCCAGCTCCCCATCAGCAGGCTAGTTCAACGATTTCGTCCATCTAAACCACCGCGACCGTCGACGAAATAGGCGATTTATAGGGACGAAATCGTTGAATCGTCTCGGCGAGCGTCCTCTCACCAATATCACTAAGCGAAGTTCGTCGGAGGGGGCGTCGGCAAGCCTAGAATTGAGCCCATGGATATCACTCTTGCGACCTTTGACCATGCGCCGGAGACCGCACTGCGCGGCGTTCGTTTTAAAAACACGTGGGTGCCTTCGGAAAACTATGCGGACTCCCGCCGCGGTACCCTGACCGGACAGTACCCCCAGCGCCAAGCCACCACGCGCATCAGTGAGGTTTTTGCTGGGGTGGGCTATGAGGTGCGTGAAGACACGCAGCCTGCCGGTGAAGATGTCTTCCGCCTACTTGAACAGCCCAGCTTGGAAGAGCTCGACCAGATAGAAGGCGTCATTGCGGTCTGCTCCCTGCTAGGTGGAAATGCCCCGATGTCGGTGCTGTGGCCGGGTGTGGCGGAAAGCGGGGAGAATAACGAGCTAGTCTCCCCTATTGACTTGGCGCCTACCCTCGCCGCCATTGCCGGGCTGGACGTGCGCCCCAATGCACGCCTGTCCTTCGATGGGTTGAACCTAGTACCGGTACTGCGCCACGGTGCCTCGGGGCACGCCGCTTTGTTCTTTGACAATGGCGTGCGCATGATTGATGCCACGCTTATCGACGACACCGCTACCCCACCCCATGAGCGTGCCCGCCTGCAGGATGAGTGGGAGACGTGGAATAAATTCATCACGCTCGGCCCGTTGCAATAGATAGGTAGTCTGGGGCGCATGAGCGTACCTAACATCACCCTTAATGACGGCAATACCATCCCACAGCTGGGCTTCGGCGTATTTCAGATGGACCCAGACAAGACCGAGGAACTGGTAGCTGAAGCCCTGCGCGTGGGCTATCGCCACATCGATACCGCCGCCATCTACGGCAACGAAGAAGGCGTGGGCCGGGCTATTGCCAAGTCCGGCATTCCCCGCGAAGAGCTTTTTGTCACCACCAAGCTATGGAATGACCGCCAGACTGATGCCGCCGCGGCGCTCGAAGAATCCTTGGAAAAACTGGGGTTGGATTATGTAGACCTCTACCTCATCCACTGGCCGACCCCGGCAAAGGGTACGTATGTCGAGGCTTGGCAGCAGCTTATCGAGCTACAAAAGCAGGGCAAGGCAAAGTCCATCGGCGTCTCCAACTTCGAGTTGGAGCACCTAGAGCAGTTGGAACTTAAGACCGACGTCAAGCCGGCGGTCAATCAGGTCGAACTTCACCCTTACCTGCAGCGCTGGCGGGAGCTGGATGCCTTCCGCGCCCACACCATAGCCATTGAGGCATGGGGTCCGCTGGGCCAGGGCAAAAGCGATATCTTGGAGGCACCCGAGGTCACCGAGGCTGCTGCTGCACACAATGTCAGCTCAGCGCAGGTCATTATCCGCTGGCATCTACAAAATGGAGTAATCCTCTTCCCTAAGTCCGCCACACCATCGCGCATCGCGGAGAATTTCGATGTCTACGGCTTTGAACTCAGCGAGGATGAGATGGCTGCCATCACTGCCTTGGATGAGGGCGAAGAGGGCCGCGGCGGTCCGCACCCGAATGACATGAATGACGCCTAAACCTTAAACCCCGGCTGAGCCGGCCGAAGCACACAAAGAAACGCCGTGGACCAAAGGAGGTTCCGCGGCGTTTATTCTATGTGGCTTAAGCTTCCGGCAGCTCGGGGGCGATGCCGGTGCGCTCATATTCTGCCAAGATGTCGATGCGGCGCTGGTGGCGTTCCGCGCGGGACCATTCTTGGTCCAGGAAGGCATCGACGATTTCCAAGGCTTGCTCCTCGGTGTGCATGCGGCCACCGATACCGATAAGCTGGGCGTTGTTGTGCTCGCGGGCAAGGCGGGCGGTCTCGGTGGACCAAGCCAGTGCACAGCGGGCACCCTTGACCTTATTGGCGGCAATCTGCTCGCCATTGCCGGAGCCGCCAAGCACAATGCCCAAAGAGCCTGGATCATTGACGGTGCGTTGTGCCGCTTCGATGCAAAATGCCGGGTAATCGTCATCAGCATCATAGGTATGGGCGCCGCAGTCAATGACTTCGTGGCCCTGTTTGGTGAGGTGTTCAGCGATCAGGTTCTTGGTTTCGAAACCTGCGTGGTCTGCTCCTAGATATACGCGCATGGCCCACATCCTACCGGCCCGGCCCGCCTTAAGGAGGCTTAGCGCCCACCCTGTCTCGCATTACAAATTCCTGATAGGCTCGCGGCCGGTCGCTATCACTATAAAGGAGGAAAGCCATGCCTATAACCAAACCGGTCCTCACGCTATACGGCGGGGCCGTTCTAGCATGCATCATCTTGCTCGGCGTTCAGGTTTCCGGAGGCGGAGGCTTCCTCCTGCCGCTTATTAACAGCACCCTTGCGACATTGGCCCACGTGAGCTTGGGTGTTTGGTGGATTGCGCAAAAGGTACGTGGAAATCCGCGGGCCAACGGGGGCGCCGTTGCGGCCGGCATTATCGCGCTTCTCGCCGGCGCCTCATGGGCATCCTGGGCGGTTGTGGCGTGGGACAACTTTGAGGCCGGTATGGAACTTCCCTCCATCAATATCGCAGGTCTGCCGGCCTTAATCTTGACCCCGCTGACCATCGCGCTGTGCGTCGGCGCCGCAATTCAGCTGCGCCGACGGGAAAAGAGCGCTTAGTTCTCCTCCACCTGCGGCATCTCGGTGCGGGAGCGCTTGAGTTCGAAGAAGTAGGGGTACTGGGCAAGGCGCAAGGAGGCGTCGAAAAGCTCGCCTGCTTCTTCCCCGGTAGGAATGCGGGTAATCACCGGGCCGAAGAAAGCGGTCTCGCCTAGCTTGATAACCGGGGTGCCTACCTCATCCCCCACGGAAGAAATCCCGTTGTGGTGGTACTCGCGCAGCTTCTCGTCATACTCTTCGGTATTGGCTACCTCGGCGAACTCGGCCGGAAGTTCTACCTCAGCCAGAGCCTGCGCGATGATGTCATCATAAGCGCCAAATCCGGTGCGCCCGCCGTTGCCCTTGGTGTGGACCAGGGTGCCCATCGCGGTGTACAGCTCGTCTACCTTCTCTGGACGCTCGGCCTTAACCTTGGCAAAGACACGTGCCGGGCCCCAGTTAGCCTTCATCATATCCATGTAAGTGGCGTCTAGATCACGGCCATCGTTCAGCACGGACAGGGACATCGGCTCGAACTCGACCTCAATATCGCGAACCTTTTCTACTTCCTTGATCCACCGCGAGGTGGCCCAAGCGAAGGGGCAAGATACGTCGAACCAGAACTTTACTGCGTCAGCCATGATTACTCCTTTGATTGATAAAAGTTTGCCCCACCAGCCTAGGCGCGCGACTACTGTAGATGCAGAACTATTTTCGGAACCGAAGGAGAATATAGGCTATGACCTCCGTAAACCTCACCCGCGAGGAAGCACAAAAACGCTCCCAGATGATTGAGGTGGACCATTATGATGTCACTTTAGACCTCAAGTATTCCGATACCCACTTCCTGTCCACTACGAAGGTGGAGTTTAAGTCCCGGGAAATCGGAGCGACCTTCATTGATCTGCGCGCCGAGGAAGTCCATGAGGTTCGCCTCAACGGCAATCCGCTGCCTACGGATTCCTATAACCCCACCTACGGCATTCCACTCTCCGGCCTCCAAGTAGCTGACTACACGCTAGAAGTCACCGCGAAGATCCCGTATTCCCGCACCGGTGAGGGCCTGCACCGCTTTATCGACCCCGCCGATGACAAGGTCTACCTCTATACCCAATTTGAAACCGCCGATGCCAAGCGGGTTTTCGCCTGTTTTGACCAGCCGGATATGAAGGCCACCTACGCGCTGCATTTCAAGGCTCCGGAGGACTGGACCGTCATTAGCAACGGCCCAGTGAGCTGGGAAGGAGACGTAGCCAGCACGGATATCGACTACCCGCTGTCTACCTACCTGGTAGCCCTGTGCGCCGGCCCTTACCACGAGGTCACCGATACCTGGCGTGGCGAGCTGACCGCACATCCCGAGGGCAAGCCGGCCCAAAAACTCGAGGTACCACTCGGCATTTACTGCCGCGCTTCGCTCGCCCATGCTCTGGATGCTGAGCGCTTGTTTACAGAGACCAAGCAGGGCTTTGATTTCTATCACCGCAACTTCGGCTTCCCCTACCCCTTTGGCAAGTATGACCAGATTTTCGTGCCGGAGTTCAACGCGGGTGCGATGGAAAATGCCGGGTGCGTCACCATCCGCGATGAATACGTCTTTACCTCCCAGGCCACGCACTATAAGTATGAGCGCCGTGCCGATACTATTTTGCACGAATTGGCCCATATGTGGTTCGGCGATCTCGTCACCATGCAGTGGTGGGACGATTTGTGGCTCAATGAGTCCTTCGCCACTTGGTCTGCGGCCATTTCTCAGGCGGAAGAAACCGAATACGATACCGCGTGGGTAACCTTTGCCAACGTAGAAAAGTCCTGGGCCTACCAGCAAGATCAGCTGCCTACCACCCACCCGATTTCTACCGATGCCAGCGATATCGAAACCGTAGAGCAAAACTTCGATGGCATCACCTACGCCAAGGGTGCTTCGGTACTCAAGCAGCTCCAAGCTTATGTTGGCCGCGAAAACTTCCTAGCCGGCGTGCGCCGTCACTTCGCCGCCCATGCATGGGGCAATGCCACCTTCAATGATCTCTTAGGACACCTTACGGAAGCCTCCGGCCGCGACCTTTCTTTCTGGGCGCAGCAGTGGCTTAAGACCTCCGGCATCAACACTCTGAGCATAGCGCTCAATGCGGATGAGTCCGGCACGATTACCCATGCCTATCTCACCCAGACTGGCGATACCTTACGCACCCACCGCGTGGCGGTGGGCCTATATAACCTGCAGGAGGGTCAGGTAGTGCGCACCGACCGTATCGAAATGGATATCGACGGCGCCTCCACCGAGATTCCAGAACTCATCGGCCGGCAGCTAGCAGACATCGACTTCCTGCTGCCCAATGACGATGACCTGACCTACTGCCTTATCGAATTGGACGCGGGTTCGCTGCAATTCCTGCTGGATAATATCGATAAGTTTGCCGATCCTATGGCCCGCACCCTGTGCTGGTCCACTGCCTGGGAGATGACCCGCGCTGGCACTATGCGCGCCCGCGATTTCATCCAGCTAGTGGCCCGCGGTATGCAGGCTGAGACCGAGCTTGCCGTCCTCGAACGCATTGTTTTGCAGGCCTCCAGCGCACTGAAGAACTACGCCGATCCACAGTGGGCGGCCCAGAGCACCCTGCTTGCCGACGCCCTCCTCGACGGCGCCCACAGCACCGACGCCCAGCGCTCCATCATCTGTACCCAGGCGCTGGCCAAGATTCGCCTGCACGATAGCGCAAGTGACTACCTGCGTAGCGTGCTCGACTCCTCCGAAGATGCGGGGCTGCGTTGGTATGCACTGGCGGCACTCGCCGCCGATGGGGCGATAAATGATGTCCCCACTGCCGCTAATGCGCAGTTAGAGCGCGATAATTCCGCCACCGGCTACTACTCCTCCCTGCGCGCCCGCGCCGCCGAAGCAACCGCCGAAAACAAGCGCACGGTATGGGAGGACATCGTGGCGGGCAACCTCACCAACCGCGAGCTCACCTCCAAACTTGAAGGTTTGCTCTATCCGCATGGCGAGGAGTTCCTTCCCACCACGGAGTTTTTCGATATTGCGGAAAAGGTGTGGTCTTCCCAGTCCTCCGAGGTCGCTCTGACCACCGTGACGGGTCTCTTTCCTTCCTGGGATATTACGCAAAAGGGCTTGGACCGCGCCGACGCTTTCCTGGAGAAAGACCTGCCCGGTGGTCTGCGCCGTACGATAACCGAGCAGCGTGACCGCGTAGCTCGTGCGCTGCGCAATCGCCAGGTGGACGCTAGCTAAGCCAGCTTTCCCGCGCCTCCATCCTCGGTTCGTACGGGTTATGGCGCGGGATCCTCGCCCAAGACTACTTCTACATTGGCGATATCAGAGCGCAGTGACTCTTCGATATAAGCAAAGACCGCGCCGGTCTCATTCTTCAACAATCGCACGAACCGAAGAAGCGGGTGCGATCGGCTCACCTCCAAGAGTTTCTGTTCTTCGGTGCGCGCGGTAGCGGCACTCATACTCTCGCGTTTAAAAACCGGCTTGAGGTTATAGCCAGCCAGTATGTCCATAATCGGCTCGCGCAGGTCGTGCTGATTGAGATCAGGAGCCATATTTACCGGGATGGTATAGCGCGAGAGGACGACCGGCTTGCCGTCGACGGAATAGAGGCGCTTGATTTCCCATGCAAAGGTGGATTCATTCACGCCCAGTATCGCTGCTACATGCTTAGGCACGTGCGCTTTATTGATGGAAACCACCCGCACGGCGGTGTCATGCCCGCGCTCGCGCAATTGCGTGACGATGCTGTTCTTATTGGTCAGGCTCAGCGTAGGGGGGACCCTACGCACGTAGGTGCCGCCGTTGCGCCCACGGCGGCGATCAAGAAGGCCTTCTACTTCTAAAATGTCTAAGGCATGGCGCACGGTCATGCGCGCAACCTGAAATTCTCGGACCAACTCGCGTTCGGTGGGAAAACGCTGACCAGGTTCTAATTCATTGCGCTCGATCTTGTCGCGTAGGGCATCGGAAATAAGGAGATAGGCAGGCCGTTTTCGGCTTTGGGAAGTCACAGTCCTCGAGTGTAACGGGCAGGCCGAAAACCAACCCCATTAATGTATGATGTACCTTACTAAAACCTATTTACTACTTGCGCAGAGATAGTTCGATTCGCGGCCTAACCTGGATTTCCGTGAGTTGGGTGGTGGGCCCTGCCTCCACCACAGTACGGATGGCGCGAGCTACCTCAGCCGGGGCAATGACCTGTGAGGGGTCATAGTCCTGCAGCCCCTGCAGCATCGGAGTATCGGTAGGGCCTGGCGCCACGGTGGATACGCGAATCCCCGGCTCGGAGATACGCAGTCCGTCTGCGAGTGCATACAAAGCGTGCTTCGTGGCCGCGTAGACGACGTTATCGCCATAACTGTGGCGGCCGGCACCAGAGTTAATAAAGACCACTGTGCCCTCGGCTTTACGCAGCTGCGGCAGCAGTATGCGGGTCACCTCTGCAGGAGCGTGCACATTAAGATCCATGTGCGCCCGCCAGTTTTCCGGAGTGGCTTCTTCTACGGAGTATTTGGTGGCCTGCGCAGCGGCGTGCACAAGCACGTCTACACGATCCAGCTCCGGCAGCGCCATGTCCTCATCTAGGCCGGCTACTAGGTCGATGGTTACCGGTGTGATGGAGTCCGATTCGGGCAGATCCGCTGCGCTGCGGCCCAGTGCGTAAACGTGATAATCACCGGCCAAGTCCGCGATAATTTCGCGGCCCATGCCGCCGGTAGCGCCGGTGACAACGGCAACTTTCTGCAAGGCTTGGTCATCCGAGTGTGCTGGTGCGGAGTCATTTTTAATATCAGTCATGCCGCCCCATCATAGGGATCCTTCGCCCCTGCTGCCGCGCCACCCCAGTCAGCGCCGGTCGCCGGTTAGCGGAAACGCTTAGGGACGTCCGGTTGTCCCAATGTGAGCATCAAGCGATTGGCCCAGTTGAAGAAGGAGGAAGCGTAGATCAGATCCAGGATGGACTGATCATCGAATCCGGCTGCGCGCAGGTCCGCGCAAAGTTGCGCATCAAAAGCAAAGGGGGTTTCGGTCAGCGCCACGGCGGCGCGACGAATAAGGTCCCACTCCTGAGAACCAAGGTCTGCTTCGATGCCTTCGTCCAAGAGGCGGTCTACGATGTCGCGGTCACCGCCCTCTTGGACGCACCGCGCCTGGTGCACGGCGGCACAGTACTCGCAGCCGTTATAACGCGAGGCCACAGTTGCGGCGAGCTCCCGATCCGCGCGGGAGAGGCCGCCTTCGGTGTTATAGAAAATGTCCAGGTCAGTCAGCGTGCGCGCCTTCAATGCTGCAGGATCGCGGGCGAGTAAGCGGAAATACTCAGAATCAATGCGCTCTGGTTTGATGAGGGCTTCGGTATGCTCCGCAGTAAAGTCTTCCTTTGCCAGTGCCTCTACCCAAGGCTTCCAGCCTAGGGAGTGGTTGACAAAGTGGTCTGGGAGCACGGTATCGGGCTGCAGTGTATTCGCGGTAGCCTGCCATCCCGGGTTAGTCACGCCGGCGGCGCGCTCAGCCGTGGGACGAGACGCGGAATCCTCCCCAGCAAGCACGTGCAGGCCGTGGACCACACGCAGCTGAAAGGACAAAAAGGCCACCAGCTGAGACAAGCTGACAATTTCGGTGGCAGGCCACCCGGCAGCATCGAGGTGCCCGATGGCCTGCGGGGAGGCATCTTTGGGGTGGAAGGCCAAAAGATGTGCCCAGTCGAAGGCGGCGGCTAGGCGCTTGCCCAACGCGGCTTCCGCGTCGGTATCGCCAAAGATTAGGAATTCACCTTGGTGGTATGGACCGGTGGACACACCGCGCTGGGCGGCTGCGCGCACGGCGGTGACAAGGCCCTCATCGGCCTCGTCGCCCAAGAGGTCGAAGTAGAAATCCGCAGCCTCGCTCGCCTGGTAGATGGCGGCGGTAAAAGCCGCAACGGCATAGCGCTCCGCATAGGAGAACTCACCCGGCTCTGCGGGCTCAAGCAACGCACTAAAGCTCAGCTGCGCATTATCTTGTGCATCTTGGCGTGCACGGCGCAGCTGCTGCACCTCGGCACTGGCATGGGAAAGCTCGTTAATGATGTCGGTCATTTTTCAGTCCAACCTTTCTGGGGATCGGTTTATAGCCCCAAGTTTAGGTCTCCGGCACGATAGCGGGAGCCTGGAATGGCGTCAATGAGTTGGCGCGTGTACTCGGTTTCCGGGTGAGCAAAAACCTGCGCCGTAGGCCCTGATTCCACTTGCGTACCGTGCGAGAGCACGGAAACGGTATCGGAAATCTGGTTTACCACCGCGAGGTCGTGGGAGATGAAGATATAGGTAAGCTCCAGCTCGCGCTGCAGCTCATCTAGCAGGCGCAGGATCTGTGCCTGGACGGTGACGTCGAGCGCGGAAACGGCCTCATCAAGCACCAGGAGATCGGGTTCAATGATCATGGCACGGGCAATGGCCACGCGCTGGCGCTGGCCTCCAGAAAGCTCGCGGGGACGACGAGACGCCATGGAAGAATCCAAAGCAACCAAATCAAGATACTCCCGTGCCTTTGCGCGAGCATCCCGCTTAGAGGCCCCGGTAAAGTTGCGCACCGGTTCGGCTACGGTATCGCCGATGCTCACTCGCGGATCGAGCGAACCAAAAGGATTTTGGTAAACCATCTGAACAGAGCGGCGCAGCTCCCGGCGGCGCTTGCCACGGGCGGTGCTGATATCTTCCCCCGCCAAGCGAATGCTGCCGGAGGTAGGCGTGCTCAGCAAGGAGATGGCACGGCCGGTGGTTGTCTTGCCAGAGCCGGACTCCCCCACCAAGGCATGGGTAGTACCCCGGGCTACGGAAAAGTTGATGTCATCTACCGCGGTGAAATCCCCGAAGCGCTGGGTGAACCCCTCGACTTCGAGCAACGTCTCCTGTTGGGCGGGCGTACTATTCCGCACCGGAGATGCACTCTGGGAGGAAGTAGGGGCGGTGAGCGAGGGGGCGTCAGCAAGCAGGCGCTTGGAGTAGGCATGCTGGGGCTCGGTGAGGACACGGGCGGCTACGCCCGACTCGCGGACGGTGCCCTTTTCCATCACCACAATATTATTGGCGCGGTCACCCGCCACGGCCAGATCATGGGTAATAAAAAGGATGCCCATGGTGAGCTCTTCGCGCATTTCATCAAGGAGATCCAGGATGATTTTCTGCACGGTGACATCCAGTGCGGACGTAGGCTCATCGGCGATGATGAGCTCTGGCTCCAGTGCCACAGCGGCAGCGATGAGCACGCGTTGCTTCATGCCGCCGGAAAGCTCATGCGGGTACTGATGATAACGACGCTGTGGATCATCAATGCCCACGCGCTCCAATAACTCCAGAGCACGCTTCTTCCGGGACTCCTTATCACCCTGCCGGTGGATGGCCATGCCCTCTTCCACCGAGGCTCCGATGGTCTTGAGCGGGTTGAGCGAGTTATTGGGATCCTGCGGAATCAACCCAATGCGGCGGCCACGCAGGGTACGCCATTGTTTTTGGGAGAAATGGGTGACATCGTGGCCGTCGAAAGTAATGGTGCCGGAGACAATCGAAGCATTGTCTGGCAGCAGGCCAATGGCGGCCATGGCGGAGGTGGACTTGCCGGAGCCGGACTCGCCCACGATGGCGGTCATTTCCCCAGGGTTCACTTCGAGCTCAATGCCGCTGACCGCTTCCATCTCACCTTGGGCGGTGCGGTACGTAATGGATAAATCACTAATGCTAAGCAGGGACATTAGGCCGCCTTTCGCAGTGTCTGGCTGAGGTGGTTGGCCGCAAGAACCACGGCGACGATAACGATGCCGGGGGCGATGGTCAGCCAGCCGGCGGTGGCAATATAGTCGCGTGATTCAGAAATGAGCAGGCCCCATTCCGGTGTTGGGGGCGGGGCGCCGTAACCAAGGAAGCCAAGGGTAGCTAGCTGCAAAATGGCCAGGCCGAATTGCAAGGCGGCTACGGCGAAGACTGCGGTGAGTGAATTGGGAAGAATATGGCGCACGAGCACCTGGAAGGCCGAGCCGCCGGAACCGTAGGCGGCCTCGACGAAATCGGAGCCGGCAACACTAAGAACCTGAGAGCGCGCGAGGCGCGCAAAGGTTGCCACGGAGGTAATGCCCACGGCGATGGCAGCATTAAAGATGCCGTGTCCGAGCACGATGATGACGGACAGGGAGAGCAAGAGCCCGGGTATGGACAGCAGCACATCCACGATGCGCATGATGACAGCATCGACCCAGCCGCGGCGCACTCCGGCGATAATGCCCAAGATGGTGCCGACAATGAGGCCAAACACTACCGCTAGCAGCGCACCCAGCAGAGATTGGCGCGCACCATAGACCACGCGGGTATACAGGTCACGACCGACGGCATCGGTGCCGAACCAGTGTTGGAAACTAGGCTGCAGCAGCGCCATGGTGTCACCGCCCTGGTTAGGGTCTTGGGAGGTAAATAGTTGGGGGAACAGCGCGCAGAGCACCGCTAGGCCCAGCACAATAAGCGAGATAATGGTGCCCGGGGTGAGCTTCAGCTGTGTGGATTTAAGCTTCATGCTTGGACCTTCTTCTCGTTCTTTGCGGGAGTATCGGCGGTGTTGGTGGTGTTGCTGCGTGCGCTATCGTGGCTACCCTCGCGCAGGCGCACGTCAAGCACTGGGTAGAGCAGGTCCACAATGAGATTGATGAGGACAAAGACGGCCGCGGCCAGCACCACGATGGCTAGCAATACGGAGGTATCGCGGTTGGCCACCGCATCCACGGTCAACGCGCCAATGCCGTGGCGGGCAAAAACTGCTTCCGTTACTACGGAGCCGCCAACGAGCTCACCAAAGGTAAGGCCGGCCATGGTCAGAGCTGGCAGCAACGCATTGCGCAGGACATTGCGCCACAGCAACCAGGCACCGCTAGCACCCTTGGCGCGCACTACCTGCACGAAGGACATATCCATTACTTCATCGATGGAGCGCAGTAGCACCTGCGCCAGCGGTGCCGCCACGAAGATGGCCAGGGTAATCACCGGCAGGATTAGGTTTTGGGCGTCACTCGCGCCGATGACCGGCACCCAGCCCAAACCAAAGGAAAATATTTGGATCAGGATGATGCCAATCCAAAAGGTCGGCAGGGAGACCATCACGGAAGGCAGGCTGCGGAAGAAACTGCGCAGCCAAGAGAATGGACCGAAGGTGGAGACGATGGCCACGAGGAAGGCTAAGGCCACTCCGAGGAGGAAGGCGAGGATAGCCAGCGCCAATGTGGAGGGAAGAGCATCCGCCAGCATCTCCGATACCGCAGTGCCGGTGGCGACGGAAAAGCCGAAGTCACCGGTGAGGAATCCACCGAGCGCGCTGAAGTAGCGGCTCAAGATCGGTTCATCGGCGCCATAAACCTCGCGGATAGCGGCCAACTGCTCGGCGTTGAGCCCCAAGGTCGGGTTGTCATAGCGGGTCGCGACGGCGTCACCAGGCAGCGCCGCTAAAAGGATGAATGAGAGGGTGAAGGTTGCCCAGATAACCAGCACGGCTTGGCCGATGCGTAGGGCAATCGATTTCAGGCTCATGGGTTAGTCCTCCCCTTCCGCGGCATTGATGTCTACCGCATAAAACGATGGACGGCCGATGGCCTCAGTGCTAAAGCCCTCGATATAAGGCTGAAACCCATATACCTGCGGCTCTTCAAACATGGGCAGAATATAGGCCTGCTCGGATAGGTAGTCCTGCATGCGTCCGGTCACGGCCAGGCGATCTTTTTCGCTGCTGAGGTCGAAGTAGTCTTCCACCAGTTTCTGCAGCTTCTCATCGCCGAAGCTTTCGGTCTTTTCGTCATAGTTAAGGAAGGAATTGCGCCCCGTGCCATCCAGCCAGGTGGCCAAGGTATCTACATTAGCGCGGCCGGTCATGGTGTGGCGTACCTGCACGGTGTCTTGGTCCTTCATGGCCTTTTGCTGCGCGGATCGGTCACCCGGGTTGAGGTTGGCCTCGATGCCAACGTTTTTGAGCATCTCTTGGGCCTTGGTAAACATCTCTTTGGAGCGCGGCTGCGGGACGGCCTCATTGAAGGTCACGGATAGGCGCTTGCCATCCTTCTCGCGGATACCATCTTCTCCTTCACGCCAGCCGGCTGCATCGAGCAAGCGCTTAGATTCCTCTGGGTCGAAGGCATAGTTCGCGGATTGATCCTTATAGCCAATGGCCGTCTTGGCCAGGATGGACGTGCCCTTGGGATAGGAATCGGAAAAGAGGGTGTTCAGGATATTGTCGCGGTCGATGGCGTGGATGATGGCCTGGCGCACGCGTTTATCCGCCAAGAGTGGGTGGCGGAAGTGGAAGTGGAAGCTATTATTCACGCCACGGGTAGGCGCGGCGAAAATCTCCAGGTTTTGATCCTTGAGGTGCTTCTCATCGGGGGCTTCGATCTGGCGAGCGATATCGGACTGTCCGGCCACGAGCGAACCCACGCGTACGGAGTCCTCGGCTGCCAGAACGATATTGATGCCCTCAATATCGGCCGGCCCTTGGTGGTCCTTGCGAGCCGGTGGTGCCCAGTTATAGTCCTCCCGCTTCTTGAGCACCAGCTTGGTGCCCAGCTCCTCTTCCTCGATGACGAAGGGACCAGAGCCGGAGATCGCAGTAGCGTTGCCCGGCGCGAAGCCGGTGTCATCCAGATCCAGGGTGGCATTAGAAAGCAGCCCCTGGTTCATCACGGAGGTGGACTGTGAGAAGCCTGGGGAGGGCTCGCTGAAGTAGAACTTCACCGTGTAGTCATCGATGACCTCGGATTTTTCATAGTTAGGCAGCTGCTCCGAAGGGGTGAGCATGCGGTTTTCATCCCCTAGGGCATAAAGGTCATAGTTCTTCTTCACGTTCGCGGCATCTAGGCGGGAGCCATCAGAGTAGGTCACGCCCTTGCGGATCTTGAAGGTGAACTCGGTGTTGTCTTTATTTACCTTAGGCATCTCCTCCGCAATCCACGGGTGCAGCTCAAGAGTATTTGGATCCTGCCAGAGCAGGCGATCAGTGATGTTATTGAGCACACCACCGTTGGGGTAATAGCCGCCGGAGGGTGGATAAAGGTTATTGAACATATTGGGCTCGACATAGGTGACCATGCCATCTTCCGCGGCGTGGGAAGTAGAGGCGCACGAGGTTAGCGAGAGAGCAAGCGCGCCGCTGGCCAGGACCGCGGCCACCGGCCGCAGGAGCCGAGAAAGTTGCTTCATAAAAGCTCGATTTCCTTTAAGTCTTAAGTAGTACTCGCCCATTAGACCACACTCACACCTACAAATACAAGACCGGGCGGTCTACTTTATCACCTGCCGAAACAGGGGAAATGAAGCCATACCATAGACAAAACGGTCTATTTTATTCTTACTGCCGGGTGCGATGTTCCTGGAAGAAGCTGAATGTGGCACGATAGAGGTATGTCTACTCCAGCAATCGCGATCGTCGGCATGGGCCCGCGCGGCATTTCCATCTTGGAACGCCTGTCTGCCCGCATGGACGATTCCAGCGACCCTATTACCGTCCACCTCATTGATGATGCCCAGCATGGTGCCGGCCGTATTTGGGAAACGGATCAAACCAAAACCTTGTGCATGAATACCCGCGCCGGCGCCGTCACCCTTTTCACCGAGCCCGGCGCCACCGTAGACGCCCCTGTGCTCGAAGGCCCCATTCAGTACGAGTGGATTAAGCTTCTGCGCGGCGAGGGGGACGACATTTCCGCCGCCAAGCGCGAGCTTTTTGAACAGCATCCCCCAGCCGCACATATTGCGGAAGACTACCGCGAAGAGCTTGCCGCTACCCGCCCAGAATCGAATCCTTCCCGCGCCCTTTATGGCGAATACCTGCGCTGGGTCTATGACGTCGTCATCGCGCGCCTGCCCAAGAGCATTTCCACCGTGAGCCACTTCAGCCGGCTAGAGACCATCGCTGAGGACGACCACGTGGATGTCCTCCGCTTGGCGGATGGCTCCGAGATGCGCGCCGATGCCACAGTGCTGGCCTATGGCTGGATGGTTCCGGAATACAACGAGCAGGAAAAGCAGCTGGCGGCTTCCGGCCTGAACTGGATCGCTCCCGATAACCCGGTAGAGCAAGACTATGCCGCCATCCCTAGCGGCGAGGACGTGCTGGTGCGCGGGCTAGGCATGGGCTTTTATGACATCATGGCACTAACCACCATCGAACGCGGCGGCACCTTCGTCGAAGATTCTTCCGCGCGCTCCGGCCTGCGCTACGAGCCCTGCGGCAAAGAGCCCAACTTCATCATTTCCTCCGGCCGCGGCTACCCCTACCACCCCAAGTCCGAGTACGGTGAGCTGCCGCCTACCATGCCGCGCCGCCGCCTGAAGAATGTCATTGCGGAACTCAGCGGCACTCAAGACATCGACTTTGACGCCCAGGTCTGGCCTGCCATCGCGCGCGATAGCTACGAGGCTTATATCACCACCTTGGAGCGCGTACGTCCGGATTCCCTCCTGCGCCCGCGCACGGAGATTCTCGATGTTATCGATGCCACCGCCCCGGATGAGCTAGGCGCGGCTATTGCGCCCATGGTTACCGAGCCATGGGATATGAATGATCTCATGTACCAGATCGCTGGGTTTACCGGGGACATCACTGAACTCACCGAGCACATTGCCCAGTCCATGGAAAGCGATATCCGGGAGGCCGCCGCCGGCCATGACTCCCCCATCAAGGCCGCGCTGTGGTCACTATCGCAATCGCGCAAGCCGGCCTCCATCCTCGGCTCGGAGGGACGCTACACCCGCGAGTCCCGCACCGGCCGTTATGCCCAAGTTATGTCCTTCGGCCAGATGATCGGCTCCGGCCCGCCGCTCTTCCGCGTGCGCCAGCTGCTCGCGCTTGTCGACGCCGGCCTGGCCCACTTCCTCGGCGATCACCCCACCCTGGCCATCGAGGCAGATCATTTCACCCTAACCTCCGGCCCACGCTCGGCTTCTGCGCCCACGCTTGTCGACGCCTTTATGCACCGCCCCGATATCCGCTCCGCTGGCGACGCAATGACTCGTTGCTTGGTGGACTCAGGCCGCGTGCGACCTTTCCCCGACCACGGCCAGCCCACCGGTTCACCGGAGACCGATGGCCCTACCCGCCGCACCGTTCACTCGGACGGCGAGCTGGATGCGCGCTTGCACATTGTAGGCATCCCCACCTATTCCCAGTGGCCGGATACCACCATTTCCCCCATGCCAGGAACCGACCCACTCATGCTGCAGGAAACCGACAAGGCCGCCGGTTCCCTCCTGGCCATGGTGCGTTCCTAGCCACCACCGCGCTAATGGCCCGGGCCAGGCCGGTCCCGGTCCCGCCACCGCGGCCTATAGCGCGTCGAGGGCCTGCTCCAAATCCGCGAGCAGGTCATCGATGTCCTCAATGCCAATGGAAATGCGCACCAGATCCTCCGGCGGCACCAGCTCCGACCCTTCTGCGGATACGTGCGTCATATTCTTCGGGTGTTCGATGAGCGACTCCACCCCACCCAGCGATTCCGCTAAGCAGATAAGCCGCGTATTGAGACAGATCTGCTTGGCATGCTCCGCACTATGGAAGCGCACGGACATCATGCCGCCAAAGCCACGCATCTGCTGTGCCGCCAACTCGTGGCCTGGGTGCTCCTTGAGCCCTGGGTAGAGCACCTGTTTGACCTCGGGACGATCCTGCAAGAATTCCGCTACCTTCTGCGCATTGGCGCAGTGGCGATCCATACGCACGGATAGGGTCTTGATGCCGCGAGCGGTGAGGTAGGCGTCGAAAGGCGAGCTCACTGCACCCACATTGCCCTGGAAATAGAGAAGGCGCTCGTCCACGTGGGCGTCATTAGTCACCACCGCACCGCCCAACACATCGGAGTGCCCACCTAGGTATTTGGTGGTCGAGTGCAGCACATGATCCGCGCCCAGCTCCAACGGGTTCTGCAGGTAAGGCGTAGCAAAAGTATTGTCCACCAGCACCTGCGCGCTGCCCTTAATCTTGGCCACCGCAGCGATATCGGTAATATTCAGCGCCGGATTAGTAGGCGTTTCCAACCAAATGAGCTTGGTATTATCCTGCACCGCGGCCGCAACGGCTGCGGTGTCACTGGTATTTACGATGGACATCTCCACGCCCCACTCGGTGAAATCATTGAGCAGGCGGTAGGAACCGCCGTAGGCGTCATTGCCCAAAATGACGTGATCGCCAGGGCGCACCAAGATCCGAATCAGCGTATCGGCGGCAGCCATACCGGAAGAAAACACGCGGGCATACTCAGCGCCCTCTAGCGCCGCTAGAGTGCGTTCGAGCGAGCGCACGGTGGGGTTTGCCACGCGTCCGTATTCGAACCCGCCGCGCAGCTGCGCTAAGCCGTCTTGCGCAAATGTGGTTGAGGCATAGATCGGCACATTAATTGAGCCCATGTGGGGGTCGGGGTGGTAGCCGCCATGGATGGAACGGGACGTAAAGCCTTGAGCGAGGTTCTGCGTGCTGCGTTCAGTCATAGCACCACAGTCTAGACTAAGCTGTTCATTTCTAACGGAGAGATGAGCATTTATTTTCACACTCTCGGACGCCACAATTCATCACACTTTCAGGTTCGCCCCTTACAATGGGCGCGGTTCCTTTTGTACTCGACTTAGAAAGAACAATGACTACGCAATTCTTAGCCTCAGCCGCTTCCACCAAGGACTCGGCCGTCGAGTCCGTCTCCAACTTTTGGAACGATGAGACGGTGCAAAGCTGGCTTATCGAGCGCCCCATTCGCATCGCCGTCATCCTTATCCTGGCCGTAGTTGCCCACTGGCTCCTCCACCGCATTATCAACAAGGTGGCTGATAACAGCATCAAATCTTCTGGGCTGGATAAGCAGCGCTTCCGCGGAAAATTCAAGAGTCGGGCCAACCGCCCCGAGCCCACCCAGCAAGAAGAGGCCATGCGCCATACCCGCGAAACCCGGCGCGCTTCCCGAATTAAGACGCTAGCTGGAGTGGCCCGCTCCGCCGCCGCCATTTTCGTGTGGGTATGGGCCGTTATTGCCATCTTGGATGAATTAGACGTTAACGTGGCACCGCTTATCGCCTCTGCCGGTGTTATCGGTGTTGCCCTTGGTTTTGGCGCCCAGGCGCTGGTGAAAGACTTCCTATCCGGAATTTTCATGCTCATTGAGGATCAATACGGCATCGGCGACGTGGTTGACCTAGGCAATGGCGTCTTCGGCGATGTCGAGTCCATCTCCCTGCGCATCACCACGGTTCGCGATATCGACGGCGCCCTGTGGTACGTGCGCAATGGCGAAATCCTCCAAGTAGCCAACCACTCCGATGAGTACTCCGTTGCCCGCATCCAGATTCCTGTGGGCCTTTCCAATGACCCAGAGGTTGCCGGCGAAGTCATCGAGGACGCTGTGAAAGAAGCGGCACAGGACGATAAGGTGCGCAAGCTCATCCTCAGCACGCCCCGGGTGGATGGCATGTCCGGCTTCGAGCCGGATTATGTTTCCTTCCGCGTTTCCACCAAGACCCTGCCGGGCAAGCAGTGGGACGTTCAGCGTTTCCTCCAATCCCGCGTGCTCAATGTCATGCATGCTAAAGGTATTACTACCCCCTACCCGCACGGTATCGGCATTGCCGATCCCCGCAAGGAAGAAGAAGAGTAAATGGATTCAGTCTATGAGGCCATCGGCGGCATGGAAACCTTTGAGCGCCTCGTCCACGGCTTTTATTCCCAAGTCAAAGGGGACGATGTCATCGGCCCGATGTATCCCGATAATGACTGGGAAGGTGCCGAACAGCGACTTACTTGGTTCCTGGCGCAATACTGGGGCGGCCCCCAGCTATTTTCCGAGAACCGCGGGCACCCGCGGCTGCGCATGCGCCACGCCCCCTACCCCATCGACATCACCGCCCACGATCGGTGGCTGGAACTCATGGGTAACTCCCTCGCAGCGATCGACGCGGAAACCATCCCACCGGCCTACCGCGAGATGATCTGGGATCATATGCAGCGCGTGGCCGCCATGATGATCAACAAAGCACCATAACCGCACTGTCTTCCCCGCGCACGAGACAAGCCCGGCTCCCGCTATTTAGCGAGGAACCGGGCTTGTGGTTTATCTAGCGCGCACTACGAACGCAATGCTTAGTCTTCCCAGTCAAAAGCCTTACGCACAGGCTCGGAGACCAAACGGCCACCGCGAGTCATTACGCCACCCTCCAGGCCTGGGTAGCGCTTGATGGCGACGTCTAGGCTGTCGTTAGCCACAGCACGGATGTACGGCAGGGTCGCAGAAGACAGCGCACGGGTCGAAGTATTGGCCACTGCACCCGGCATATTTGCCACGCAGTAGAACAAGGTGTCATGCACCTTGAAGGTCGGCTCATCGTGGGAGGTCTTCTTGGAGTTCTCGAAGCAACCACCCTGGTCGATAGCCACATCGACGAGAACTGCACCCTTCTTCATCTTCTTTACGGTTTCCTCACGCACCAGCTTCGGTGCGGCAGCGCCTGGAATAAGTACGGCGCCGATAACGAGGTCGGCTTCCTGCAGTTCCTTGTCAATGGTGGCTGGATCAGAGATCAGGGTGCGCACACCGCCAGCGTATTGATCATCGAAGCGCTGCAGCACGTGCGGGTCAAGGTCGAGCACTGTCACCTCGGCGCGCAGACCGTGGGCCATAGCAACGGCGGACGCGCCAACCTGGCCACCGCCAATGACCACGACGCGTGCCGGCTGGGTGCCCGGAACACCGGAGACCAAGAGTCCGCGGCCACCCTGGGTGGACAGCAGGTGGTGGGTGCCCTCGATAGCAGCAAGACGGCCTGCTACCTGGGACATCGGGGTAAGAAGTGGCAACGTGCCGTGCCGGTCGGTGACCGTCTCATAAGCAATAGCGGTGGTATTGGCCTCAACAAGCGCCTCAGTCAGCGGTCGGTCCGCCGCAAGGTGCAGGTAAGTAAAGACGGTAAGGTCCGGACGCAGGTACTGGTACTCAGACTCGAGCGGCTCCTTGACCTTCAGCAGCAGTTCCGCCTGCGCCCAGGTATCTTCCGCAGTGCCAACGATGCTGGCACCGGCAGCCTCATACTCGGAGTCTGGGAAGGACGCACCTTCACCCGCACCGGTCTCGATGAGGACCTCGTGGCCGTCGTGAACGAGAGTCTGAGCGCCGCTCGGGGTAAGAGCCACGCGGTTCTCGTTATTCATGATTTCTTTAGGCACAGCAATACGCATTACACAATCTCCTTGCGGGTGGAGTAAATTACATCGACCACGTAAGGGTAACGCAGGACACGTTTGCGTGCGGCGCTATGTTCATAAAATCACAAAGCGGGGGTATCAACGCAGCGAGCCATAAGGTAAATGTGCTGCTCAAAGGAGTATTTCCCCATTTGGTCAGAAGCCCCCTCCCCCTAATGTGGACCACTTTCGGGCAATCTCGCCAAACAAGACGCGCGCACCGGTCCTATTAAACAGAACCGACGCGTGGCTGCCCGATATCTCGCAGGCCAGCGAAGCTAGAACAGCGACAGACGAGTAGAACGGTAGATGCTGCCAAAGGGGGCGTCGAGACGCACCCAACGGCTTAGTTGAGCCACCCGCAGGTGCCGCGGCACGTCCATTGGGGCGGAAAATCCGGGGATAAGGCCCAAGTTGGTGCAAGCAAAAATCATGCGCATGGGAATTTCCACCGTGGCACCATCGCCCTCTACGGTAACGACGGTTTGATTCAAAAGACTGGACGGCGGGCCCATGGGGCCAGAAAACTGCCGGGTCAGCTGCTGTCCTTTATCGGATAGCTCGCGCACCACTGTAACCGGCAAGGTATCAACCACACTGTAGCCGGTGGCCGGCGGAAGTGCCCCAGGCCACGACGGATCGCGGGCAGGTCCCAAATCTAACTTTCCGCTCGATTCGTGCTCGTCGAGCTGCTCAGCCAGCGTAGCCGCAGAAACCACTGCCCCATCGCGGGACGCGACGCCCTGCACACGGCGGGAGGCAACCACCTCGAAGGGTGTGGTGACAAAGACATCGACGACGTCGTCAGTCAGCTGGCGCAGGCGGACCGAGGCACCCGCATCCAAGCCAACTGCGCGCGTGACAAGGGCCCGAAGGCCGGGTCCACCGCTTCCAATTTCTAGAGTCTCGGTGACCATGCCTTCGGGCCCTGCCTTTCTTTACTTGCTCTGCGCCGCAGTTAGTTGGCTGCGGTATTTTGCAGAATATCCTTTTCCTGATCCGTCAATGGACGCGGGGTCTGTTGCTCACGGTCAATAACTACCTGCACGCAGTCCACAGTTGCCGCGACCTCACCTTGGGCGTTCTTAACCTGCTGAGTGGTGGTAAACGAGGTGGTGCCAATCTGCGAGATGGAAGTTTCCACCTCCACCGTAGTGGTGTCTTTGAATTCCATCGGGCGCAAGAAGTCCACATCGAGGTGGCGCACGAAAGCAATGAAGTCAAGGCCCTTGGAATAGATATGTTCCTTCGCAAAGGCCAAGCGCGCTTCCTGAGCGAGCTCGATGTAGTTTGCGTTCCTCATGTGGCCGTACATATCAAAGTCCGACCAGCGGGTTTGAATACGGTATGTGTGCACGCTTGGGGTTGCCATCATTCTCCTCAGTTAGAGCGTCAGCTACTTAGCGGGTTAGCTTGCGGTGGGTCACGCGAGAAGGACGGGCCGCCTCTTCGCCAAGGCGGTCGACCTTATTCTTCTCGTAATCGCCGAAGTTACCCTCAAACCAGAACCACTGACCTTCTTCCACATTGCCCTCCCAGGCCAGGATGTGGGTACAGGTGCGGTCCAGGAACCAGCGATCGTGGGAAATGACCACGGCACAGCCCGGGAACTTCTCCAACGCGTTTTCCAGCGAACCGAGGGTTTCCACATCCAAGTCGTTGGTCGGCTCGTCAAGGAGGATCAGGTTGCCGCCTTCCTTCAGGGTCAGAGCCAGATTCAAGCGGTTGCGCTCACCACCGGAGAGCACCTTGGACGGCTTTTGCTGATCCGGGCCCTTGAAGCCGAAAGCGGACAGATAGGCACGCGAAGGCATCTCGTTCTGGCCCACGTGGATGTAGTCTAGGCCGCCGGAGACGACCTCCCAGACGGTTGCTTCAGGGTCAATATTCTCACGGTTCTGGTCCACGTAGGACAGCTTGACGGTATCGCCCACCTCGACGGAACCGGCGTCCGGCTGCTCCAGGCCAACGATGGTCTTAAACAGGGTGGTCTTACCTACGCCGTTCGGGCCGATAACGCCCACGATGCCGTTGCGCGGCAGGGTGAAGGAGAGATCCTTAATCAGAACGCGGTCATCAAAGCCCTTCTGCAGATCCTTGACCTCCACAACCTTATTGCCCAAGCGCGGCGGGGTAGGAATCTGGATCTCTTCGAAGTCGAGCTTCTTGTACTTCTCGGCCTCTGCAGCCATTTCCTCGTAGCGTTCCAGACGAGCCTTGTTTTTGGCTTGGCGAGCCTTTGCACCGGAGCGTACCCACTCCAGCTCGTCCTTCAGACGCTTGCGCAGCTTCGCGTCCTTCTTGCCAGCAACTTCCAGGCGCTCCTGCTTCTTATCCAGGTAGGTGGAGTAGTTGCCCTCGTACGGGTAAAGCTTGCCGCGGTCCACCTCACAGATCCAGCCCGCGACGTGGTCGAGGAAGTAGCGGTCGTGGGTCACAGCCAAAACCGCGCCTGGGTAATCGGCCAAGTGCTTCTCCAGCCACTGCACAGACTCAGCGTCCAGGTGGTTTGTAGGCTCATCGAGCAGCAGCAGGTCCGGCTCGGTGAGCAGGAGCTTAGCCAGCGCTACGCGACGGCGCTCACCACCAGAAAGGTTGGTCACCGGGGCATCGGAAGGCGGGCAGCGCAAAGCTTCCATTGCCTGCTCGATCTTGGAATCAACCTCCCATGCATCAGCAGCATCCAGCTCTTCTTGCAGCTTGCCCATTTCTTCCATGAGCTCATCGCTGTAGTTGGTGGCCATTTCCTCGGCGATCTGCTCGAAGCGCTGCTTCTTTTCGAAGATTTCGCCCAAGCCTTCTTCGACGTTGCCGCGCACGGTCTTTTCGTCATTGAGCGGCGGCTCCTGCTGCAGGATGCCCACGGTGGCACCCGGATCAAGGAAAGCCTCACCGTTGGAAGGCTGATCCAGGCCGGCCATAATCTTCAGAATGGAGGACTTACCGGCACCGTTAGGGCCGACCACACCAATCTTGGCCCCTGGGTAGAACGCCATTGTTACATCGTCAAGGATGACTTTATCGCCAATTGCCTTGCGCACGTTTTTCATCGTGTAGATGAATTCGCCCACTTTTACCCCTTTGCAGAAATTTGGGAGACGTATTTATCTACACAAACACTACATCAGAACCACCGCCCAAGTGCCTCGGGTCAGGTACACCCGAGGCAAATCAGGCCAAGGGCTGGAAGAGCTTAAGCGTTCACGGTGGCGGAATCCGCCTCGGCAGCCTCCTCTTCCATTTCGGTGTCAAAAGTGTCTTCTTCCCCACCGCGTGCAGCTGCGGCTCGCTCGGCTAGATAGCGGTCGGCCACGGTATCGGCAGCGGTATCTCCCTGGCTCGCCTGCTGTTGCGGCAGACTGTGGTCCACGTCCGGTTCGATGGCATTGTCCCCCAACTCTGGAACCGCAATATTTTCCTGATTATACTGCGGGGCCAAACGCTTTGTGCCAATAACGTGGCGGTTCAAGTCCAGACCTACATACTGTGCCTTAATAAACGTGCGGAAGTGATCAGTGCCATGGTCATCGCGCCATTGTTCTGTAACCAGGGAGCCCACGATGACCAACGGCATGCCTTTGGCTAAAGATTTACGCACGTTAATGGCAAATTGATTCCACATCTCGACGTCAATATACAGGTGGTCCACGTCGCGCCACTGCGGCGACTGGGTGTTTTGCCCTTCCGAACCAGTAACACCAGTATCGGCCTGGCGCTCTGGAATTCGGCGCGAGGAAGCAACGCGCAGCTTAGTCTTATAGGCCCCAGTGGAGGTTTTAGTCAGGATTGGATCGCGGGTGAGACGACCGGTCAAGGTGATTGGGTATTGGGACATGGTGCTAGAAAATCCTTTGCTGGATAGTTGGATAGGCGAGTTCGGTTTTCCTCGCTCGCTTCCACATCCTGATGCCGGCACGCCAGTCGCACCATGCCACCCTGCCCTACCCTGTGGATAACTTGTTGTATCCGTCAACAAGAACCGGGTTACGGAACAGTTTTTAGCCGGTTATCCACAGGCTAGCGCCCGCGGAAGCTCGATTCATCGCCGTGCCCCATATCCTGCAGCATGGCGTTATAGCGCTCCAGCTCGGCATCATCGTCCGCAGCCGCCTGCATATCGTGACGGCGGGCGGTAGCGCGGTCATCACTGAGCCAATCCAAGAAAAGCTTGCCAAAAACGATGACCAGTGGGAACTGGCCAAAGCCCCACGCAATGCCGCCACCCACTCGTTGATCTTGGAGGAGATCCTGGTCCCAGGGCAGCTCCAAATACTGGTAGAAGTCTGCACCCAATACGCTTTGCAGCTGCATTAGGTACACCCCAGCAAACAGGTGGAACGGCATGGAAAGGAAAAGCACAGCCAATCGGAATGGGGTGGAGTGCCGCTTGGGAAGGGGATCCGGTCCGATGATTTCCCAGAAGTAGAAGCAGCCAGAAACGATAAACGCGAAGTTCATGATGAGGTGACCAGCATGTTCCGAGATAGCGAATTGATACAGGCTCGGGAACAAGTACAGCACGTAGAGGAAAAATAGGTACTGCACAAGATTGACAAACGGATTGGTAATGAATCCGACAATCTTGGACTGGGTGGCTGCCAGCGCATAATCATGCAGACTGGGCTTTCCCTTCGGTCCTGGTTCAAAGGCCTCCATGAGCAAGGTCAGTGGCGCGCCCAAGACGAGCAGCAGTGGTACCGCCATTGACAAAATCATGTGCACCAGCATGTGCATGGAATACATCGCGGGCATATATAGGCCCAGTCCGGTGGACATCACGAGGGTCAGGCCCAACGCGCCGCACATGAACCATGCAGTGCGCCCCTTGCTCCAAGTTAGGCCGCGCTTGTGCACGCGGTAGACACAGTAGCCATAGGCCGCCGCCAGGAGCAGGCCGATGGTGCCAAACATAATGTCAAAGCGGAACATGGTCCACACATTGAATACCGTGGGCTTTTCAAAAAGCTCATAGCCCATCAATATTTGCATCGAATTGAGATTGGGGTCGCGCGGCGCGGGCGGCACGGTGCGGCCGAGCGTAATGGCTACGCCAATGGTGCCGGCCATGACCGCTACCTCCACGATGGCGATGCGGATGAATAGGCGCGGATTCTTCCCCAGCTGCGGGATAGTGAGCTCGCGGTGCGCAAGGCCGAAGACACCAAGCAAAATTGTCAGCACAAACTTTGTAATCAGGATGATGCCGTACGCGGAATCCACCAGATCTGAGATATTCATGCGGATGAGGGTGTTAATCAGACCGGATACCGCCAACACCACAATGGCCATAAAGGCGATACCGGAGTAGCGCTTCACCGCAAAAGCGAGGTTGGGTCCAAGGCGACGTCCGTGTGCGATAAGCGCCATAAGCCCGCCCACCCAGAGCATGACAAAGACTAGGTGCCACAGGAGCGAATTGGTGCCGTAATCGTGGTCGCCGCCAGCCGCGGAGTGGCCTTCCATACCAATGGGAACGACCTGCATGATGGACAGGAAAAGCAGTACCGGCTGCATGGCCCAGCCGCGGCCGAGCAGACCGAGAATGCCCACTACAAGGGCAATGAGTACGGAGATTGCCCACACAATAGTGGTGGAAATCTCCGTCAGCGCCATCTTCATAATGGAAGGTTCGAATACCTGGAAAAAGGGCGCGCCAGTCAGATCAGACATAATGAGCGGGACTTCCACGAGCCCTATGGCCGCCATGCCAAAGGAAGCCCAGGTACCGGTGCGCGCGGCGATGTGGCCGTCTACAGATAAGGGGGCTCCGATAAGCGCGGCATTGTCCCCGCGCGGAGCAATGAGGAATGACGAGGCTAAAAAGGAACCCACGGATAAAGCCATGAGAATCCACGCCATACCGCGGAAGAGTGGCAGGCCAAAGGTGGTTATGCGGCCCGGATCCGGAATGCCCAGGGCGGCTAGGGAATCAGCTAAAAGGAACAGGGAAATAAAGCCGGCGATAAGACCGGCAATAAGCATCGCTGCGATATAAATTCCCCACGAAGAGCGGGGCTTCTTACCCGCTGCGTTCACACTGTTAACCTGCTTATTTGCCATAGTGCGCATTGTATAGCGCGACCTAGTTTCCTACATAACACACATTTTGTCTTTACATGTGTCATTATGGGGTTTATGGACACCCGTCAACTTCTTTATTTTCGGGCCGTTGTAGACAATGGCTCCTTCACGCATGCTGCCGAAGCCCTCGACATGACCCAGCCGTCTCTGAGCCTTTCCATCCGGAAGCTAGAAAAAGAGCTGAACGCTCAGCTACTCTCGCGCGGGCGTTCCGGCGTCTCCACCACGGAGGCTGGCGATTATGTCTATGAAACGGCCGTGAAGGTTGATGCGCTACTGAACGAAACCCAGCGCCATATCAGCGAAATCACCGGCGACAAGGCCAGCACCGTATCCCTTGCCTCCGGTGCCATTTTGAACTGGGAATTTACCCCGTCCGCCCTAGCCGAACTCAAGCAGATTTACCCCACCGCCAATATCGCGCTGGATGACGCCGAACCGACCACCGCCATCAAGCATCTTCTTGACGGCCAAGTGGATTTAGCGCTTTTGCCGACGTCCGACCCGAAGGCCTTTATCCGCCGCTACTCTCCCGAGCTCACCGTCCATCAGGTAGCCACGTTTGATTACTCTGTCGCGCTGCCCCAGCGTCTCGCCGAGCTAGAGTCCCCCGTCTCCCTCGCTGACCTACGCGGGGAAACGTGGCTTATTCCACCGCGCAGCCGCGAACTTCCTGAGTTAGCCGAGTTCTATGCCGAACTGTGGGATAGCCGGCCTAGCCTCAAGCCCGAAAAGACTCAGGATGTGGCCAGCCTCAATAGCGCAATTCCTATGGTCTCCAGTGGGCTGGGCGTAAGCATTGTGCCCAATTGCGCACCCGCTGTGCAGCCGCAAGGCATTTTTAGCCGTCCGATTGCCGATGACCTGCCGCACTATTACGCCATCGTGGCCTACCGCGCGGATCGCGAGCTGACCGCTGCCGCCCAAGACCTGGTGGACATCCTGCGCTCCCCGCAACGCACCCTGGCTTAGGTTTCCCCGCCTTAGTGGGCTACTATGAGTGCGTTGCAAGCCCCCATAGCTCAGTGGATTAGAGCAGTGGGTTTCTACCCCATGTGTCGCGGGTTCGAATCCTGCTGGGGGCACCGCGCGAAAGCCTTGAGGCGTCGAGTTTCTCGCCGCCTCAAGGCTTTTTGTTTACGCTAGGACTCACCATGCCCCACTTTGGAAAGGCTTAACCATGTCACTTCCCACCCCCTCCCGCACGTCCTTTGCCCTCGTCACAGGTGCCAGCCAAGGCATTGGCAAGGCCATGGCGCAGGATTTTGCAGCATTGGGCTATAACGTCATCCTCGTCGCCCGCCGCCGCGAGGTTCTCGAGTCCCTCGCCATCGAGCTCGAACAGCGCCACAATATCGAGGCCATTGCCCTTCCAGCGGACCTTGCGTTGGCTGACGACGTCGCCCGCGTAACAGAGACCATTGCCACCCGCGAGGTGTCAATCTTGGTCAATTCCGCCGGCATCGCTAGCTTCGGCCCTTTCATGGACCAGGATTGGTCGTACGAGACTACCCAGTTTGAACTCAATGGCACTGCGGTCCATCACCTCACGCGGGCCGCCCTGGAGCACATGCTGCCGCGCCGCAGTGGGGCGATCTGCAATGTTGGCTCTGCCGCGGGAAATATCCCGATCCCCAATAATGCCACCTACGTCTTCACCAAGGCCGGCGTCAATGCGTTTACAGAGGCCCTGCACTACGAGTTGAAGGGCACCGGGGTCTCTTGCACTCTGCTTGCCCCCGGCCCCGTGCGCGAGGCCACCATCGCTGAAGAAGACCAGTCGATCGTGGATAAGGTGGTCCCAGACTTCTTGTGGACCACCTACGAGTCGTGCTCCCAAGAAACCATTGAGGCCATGCGCCGCAACCAGCGCCGCGTGGTACCAGGCCCGCTTTCTAAAGCCATGAACACCCTCAGCCAGGTGCTACCCACCCCGGTGATTGCACCGCTAGTGGGCAGCTTCTACGCCAAGATGGGCTAGGCCCCAGCGCCCTTTAAATCTTTGCCTTTATCCTTGAGCACGCTTCCTTCGCCGCGTGCTCGTTTGCGCTCTACCCAAAAGTCCGCGTTTTTGATACCCAAAGCTTCTGGGTCGAACTGCGGATCCTTGCCGGCCTTCTTCTGCTTCTCATAGTCTTTGAGCACCTTGAGGGCAGGAACCTGAAGGAAGAGGACGGCAATGATATTGAGCCATGCCGTCGTGCCAACGCCGATATCACCGAGCGCCCACGCCGCCCCCGGGCTGGTGGTTGCGCCGACGATAACGGAGACAATAATCAGCACGCGCAGCACCCAAATCAGGCCACGGCGGGCAGCGCGGGAGCGTACCCACCGGTTGAAATAGGTCAGGTTGACCTCGGACATGTAGTAGTACGCCAGGACCGTCGTAAAGGCGAAAAAGGCAATGGAGACCGCGATGAAGGTCGGGCCCCATCCTGCAAAGACGCTATCAAGACCGGACTGCACGTAGCCAGGCCCAACCTCAACGCCCTCTGGCAGCGAACCGTTGTAGACCACTTCACCGTCCTCGGAGCTGCCGCGGAAGACGGTGTACATATCCGTAGAAATGATCATGAACGCGGTAGCCGAGCAGACAAAGAGCGTATCGACGTAAACCGCAAAGGACTGCACAAAGCCCTGCTTAGCAGGATGGGAGACCTCGGCGGCTGCAGCGGACTGCGGGCCGGTGCCCTGGCCGGCCTCATTGGAGTAGATACCGCGCTTTACACCCCACATAATGGCCGCGCCGAGCATGCCGGAGAATCCGGCTTCCATATTGAAGGCAGACTTGAAGATGAGCCCGAATACCTCCGGGATCTGGGAAAAGTTCATGCACATGACCACCACAGAAATCACAATGTAGATGACCGCCATGAACGGCACGACGATGGTGGCGAAGTTCGCAATGCGCTTCACGCCACCGATAATGATGATGGCCAAAATACCCGCTAGGACAACGGCCGCCCAGGTGGAGTTCACACCCCACGCGGTATCGGCCGCGGCAGCTACCGCGTTGGCCTGAATAGCGGGTAGGAAGTAGCTGGTTGCCAGGATCATGGCGACAGCAAAGACGATTCCGTAGACCACCATGAAGGGTGCAGCTTTAGTGTGCTTGTAGACCTTCTCGATGTAGTACGCAGGCCCTCCGCGGTACTCACCGGTGTCCTGATCCTTTTCCTTGTAAATCTGGGCCAACGTACATTCAATGAATGAGGTGGATGAGCCTAAAAGCGCTACGGCCCACATCCAGAACACGGCACCAGGTCCACCGAAGGCGATGGCCGTGGCCACGCCGGCGATATTGCCTACGCCTACGCGGCCAGAAAGCGAAACCATCAGAGACTGGAAGGAAGAAACGCCATCTGCGGACTTTTCTCCGTTGACGATTTGCTTGAGCATGTCCGGAATGCAGCGCACCTGCAAAGCGCGTGTCACCACGGTGAAATAAATACCCGCGCCGAGGCATAAAAACACCAAGACGGGGGACCAAATTACGGTATTGAGGGCATCAAGGAAGTTTGCCATCTGGTCTCTCCTAAGTCTGTCGCACCTCTCGAATGAAGAGCGATAATCCGGAGTATGCCCTAACTCACACACGAAGGTAAGGCAAATCACCCACTAATTTTATGCAGGATGGAAACACACTTGCTGGAACGCTGCTCTACCCAGTGGCAATCACCTCCCCAGAACAACCCCACCCGCACCCCATCTAGGGGTAAAAAGCTGCGGGAGTAGAATGGGCCGCATGCCACATTCCGACATCGCCGCAAAGCACGACCGCCTCGTCTGGATCGATTTGGAGATGACCGGCCTGGACCCCGAGCGCCACGTCATCGTCGAGGTCGCTGCCGTTATTACCGATGGCAACCTCAATATCCTGGGCGAAGGCATCGACCTCGTCGTCCATGCCACCGAGGAAGATCTGGCGCAGATGGATGCTTTCGTCACGCAGATGCACGCCAAGTCCGGGCTAGATAAGGAAATCCGCGAGTCCACCACCTCGATAGGCGAAGCCGAGGACGCCGTACTCGCGCTCATCAACGAGCACTGCGATCCGGAGCACCCCGCTCCCCTGGCCGGCAATTCCATCGCCACCGATCGCACCTTCATCCGCACCTATATGCCCCGGCTCGATAGCGCCCTGCACTATCGCATGATCGACGTGTCCACCATCAAAGAGCTCGCCCGCCGCTGGCACCCACGCGCCTATTTCAACCAGCCCGATAAAGGTATGACCCACCGCGCATTGCAGGACATCATCGAATCCATCCGCGAGTTGGACTTCTACCGCCGCAGCGTCTTCCGCACCGACGAGGGCCCCACCTCCCCCGAGGCGGAGCAGATTAAGGCAGAAACCACCGCAGACTACCAGGCGTTTTTGTAATTTAGGCGGCGTGAGTTAACCTATATCTCGTTGCTTTCACGCAGCGATGGTGGCTGTAGTTCAGCTGGTAGAGCACCAGGTTGTGATCCTGGGTGTCGCGGGTTCGAGCCCCGTCAGCCACCCCAAGTGCCCGAGCCTTGCGCTCGGGCTTTTTCAGTTTTCCGCCTGCATGCTCGCCAGCAGCTCCTCTGAACGGGCCCGGCCGGCGATATCTGGCATATCTCCGGTGACCACAAATTCACTAACACCTAGGCTCTTGCCGACGCCCCTTAGCTCCTCCCTCACTTCCTGCACCGTCCCCCATACGTCATGGGCCAACGTCTCCTCGATGCGGCGGCGCTGCTGCCCTGTGAGGGCATCCACGTCCAGCTCGCTCGCTGGCCGCAAGGCCGCGAATTCTCCGGTCGATTGCGCTCGCGCCTTCGCATAGGCCTCCGGCAACAAAAGATCGCGGGCGGCCGCGGATGTCTCGGCGACGGCGATATTGAGCGAAGAGATAATAGGTGGGGCGTCGGCAAGCGCATGCTCCCGATACACTCGCGCGGCGGCCTCCTGCGTGGCCACAGGCCCGCCAAGGATGACACCAAGCCCCATCTTGGCCGCAACCATCGCCGAGCGAAAGCCCGCCAAGACATAGAGCGGGGTGCCCCCATACTCAGGCCGAACCGTCACCACCTCTTCGCCACGCAGGTAGCGCAAGAGTGTGGTCAGCTCCGCTTCGAAGCGCTGCTTCACCTCGTCCGGCTCCCCCTGGCGCAGCGCCTTTCGCACCGGTGCAGTAAACCCGACGGAGGAGCCAATCCCTATATCAATGCGACCGGGATACAGCGCCTCGAGGAGATTAATCTGCTCGGCCACTAGAAACGGCGGGTGATTTAACAACATAATGCCGGCCGTACCCACCCGAATGCGCTGCGTGTGTGCCGCAACGTGTGCCGCGAGCATCCCTGGCTGACCCGCTGGTATTCCCGGCACACCGTGATGCTCGGCCACCAGAAAGCGCCGAAAACCCAACTTCTCTACGTGCCGGGCATGCTCAGCCACCTGATCCAGTGGGCCGGCTGCCCCGCGGTCTAAAACAGAAAAGCGCATGGCCACCACTGTAGCCATGCGCTTCTGCCTTGTGCGGCCGTTAGGCGCTACTGATTAGCGTCCGCGTTGCCCTTGGACCACTCATCCCAGGACATATTCCAGTCACCGAGGCCATCCATCGCATTAAGCGTCTCGCCGTAGGTATTGAATACGCGCACCACATCGCCACGTTTCATCGTCTCCTGAAACCACTGTGCAGCTTCTGGTGTCACGTTGATGCAGCCGTGCGAGGTATTGGTATTACCCTGCGCCCACACGGACCACGGAGCGGAGTGAACATAGATGCCGGAATAAGACATCTGCGTAGCCCAGTCCACGGTCGTGCGATAGCCGCCCGCGTCATGGGCTAAGCCAAAGGTTTCCGAGTCCATGAGCAGCTGCTGGTGCTCATCGCCAATAACATAGCGGCCATTCGGCGTATCGTACTGATAATCGCGGCCCAGCGAGACCGGGATGGCACGCAAGAATTTCTTATTCTTAAAGACCTTCATCGTCTTGGTGGCGTTATCGATAATCGCCACCGTGCGGTCACCAATGGTGAAATTGGTCTTGGCATTCTCACCGCCATAGATGCCGCCGCCTAGGTCCTGGCCGTACTGGTCGACCTTCACCTCAACCTTGGTGCCAGGCTCCCAGTAATCCTTCGGGCGCCAGCGCACTTCCTGGTTATTGACCCAGTAGAAGGCCCCCTTCACCTCAGGATTGGTAGTGACAGTAATGGTCTTTTCGGCCGCCTTGCGGTCCGTAATTGGCACACCGAAATTCACCCCAATAACCTGACCAACGCCGACCTCCGAATCCGGGATAGGAGTAAGCGAGACCTCGGCGACACCCGCTGCTTGCGGAGTGGAAAAACTGAGGTTCTTCTTATTGCCATCTACATCGGAGGCCACGATGGAATAAGTGTGGTTATAGCCCAAGTCCTCCGCGGTAGACCACGTCTTGGCGTCTTTAGAGAGCTTTTCTTTGACTTCCACGCCCATTTCATTGGTCATGGTGACGCTCTTGAGCTTGCCCGTGGTCTCCACGGTGACAGGCTTGGACGGATCCACATTCTGTGCTCCGTCTTTCACGGAGACCGAAAGGCCGCTCTTCTTTTCGGACTCTGTGCCGCTATCCTTCTCCGCACCTGCACCTGCGGCGGCGGTGGATTCTTGATCGGCAGATTGATTCTCGGCTGAGGAATCAGAAGAGCAGGAGGCGGCGGCTAGGGAAATGCACGCAACGCCCGCGGCCGCTACGAGGCGGCGCGCAATAGGGAGGGAATTTTTCACTGAGTTGCCCTTAAACACGTAATTGCTGCTTTCAAAGACCAACCTAGATTAGCGTCTCCCTCTGCCAATTACCAGAAGCAACTTCAGGCATTAACCAATTTGTTATATACCCCCCAGAACCGCTCTGACCTGGCGATTTTACACTTTTAAAGAATGACTGCTAGAGTATCTACTCGTTGCACAGAGAGCCACACGGCAGGAAGTCAACAATGCGCCATTAGCTCAATTGGCAGAGCAACTGACTCTTAATCAGTGGGTTCGGGGTTCGATTCCCTGATGGCGCACAACTTAAATCTCGAGGCATTGTTCTTGGAACGGCGCCTCGAGATTTTTCGTTTTGGAAGCCAGTTACCGTCACCGCAGATGCGCATGACTTATTTGCTAGCGATGCCCTGGACATCAACCGCCCGATGGCGCACCATTTAAAAAAATAGGCCGGGCACTTGCCCGGTCTTGTGCTACCGCACCCGCAGCGGGGCGATAAGCGGAGCACCGCCATGCTGGACGACGTCCGCCTCTACCCCATACACACCTTCCACGAGCTCCCCCGTAAGGACGTCCGCAGGCCTACCTTGGGCGCGTATGTGGCCCTGTTTGAGCACCACCAACTGGTCACACATGCGCGCGGCTAGGTTGATGTCATGGATGGCTACAAGGCCTAGGCTGCCGTCGCGCTGTGCTTTGGCCCGCACCTCATCCAATACAAAAATCTGGTGATGGAGGTCGAGGGCGGAGGTGGGTTCGTCGAGAAGCATGAGGCCCGGATTGCCCACCAGCATCTGTGCCACGGCGACAAGCTGGCGCTGGCCACCAGAAAGCTCATTGAGGTAGCGCGAGGCAATCGCGTCCAGCCCCAAGGAGTGCAGCACCTCTCCCGTGCGTGTAATCGGGTCTTCGCAGGCCTCCCGGCGTGCGGAAATCAGCACGGCTTCAAAGGCCCGCAGCGCGGCCGTGCTGGTGAGGTCCTGCGGCACGTAGCCGATAAGCTGGCGGCGTCGCTTGCCGCGCGGCGCCGTAGCGTCGACGCGGAAATCCACCTCGCCGTCGCAGCCGCGGTGCACGCCGGCCAGGGACTTAATAAGCGTTGTCTTACCGGAGGCATTCGGCCCTAATAGACCAACTAGCTGCCCGCCATGGAGCTTTTCCACATCTACAGATTCCAGCACGCGGTGCTTTCCGTAGGCCGCACTTAGCCCTGAAATTGTCAGTTCTACGTCCACAGTGCCCTCCTTCGGGTCATGACGATGGCGATAAAGAATGGCACGCCCAGCAGCGAAGTAACGATGCCGATAGGAATAGCCAAGCCGGGTTTAATCATCAGGCTCACGGCATGCGCTGCACACATCACGGCCGCGCCCGCCGCCATGGAGGCCGGCAGGAAGTAACGCTGGTCCTCGCCTACCAGCATGCGAGCGATGTGCGGGCCCACTAAGCCAATGAAGCCAATGATGCCGGCAAAAGCCACGGTCGTCGCCGCGACCAGCGAGACCACAATGAGCACCACAACGCGCAGGCGCGAGGTATTGATGCCCATGGCGGTAGCGCGGGCATCGCCAAGCCGCAAGGCCGTCAGCCGCCAGCCCAGCGCCCATAGGATAGGCAAGGCGATAATGAGCACGGCCGCCAGCACACCATTGGCTGCCCAGTTGGCGCGGGTAAGAGAGCCCATGGACCAAAAGACGATCTGCTGCAGCGCCTCGGCCGAGGACTGGTACTGGATAAGCGCCAGCATAGCTTGGAAGAAGAACACCAAGCCGATGCCCAGCAGCACCATTGTCTCCGCCTTTGCGCCGCGGATAACGGCCGCAATCACGATGATCGCGGTGGCCACCGCGGCCGAGAGCCACGCCACCAAAGCGAGGTTAAACTGCGGCTGCGTAATCAGCTGCCATTTGAGCACGATGGAGGATGCACCGCCGAACGCGGCAGCCGCTGAAATGCCCAGCGTGAACGGCTCGGCCAGCGGGTTATTAAGGATGGTCTGCATCTCCGCGCCGGCCAAAGACAAGGCCATGCCGATGAGCACGGCCATCACGGCCATAGGCAGGCGCAACTGCCACAGCACCGTGCGCGTTTGGTCATCGAGCCCCGCGGGATTGACTATGCCCTTAATGACCTCGCCCGGGCTGATATCGATCGCGCCCACGAAGTTGCTGATAATAAAAGCCACGGCCGCGATCAGGGTCAGGCCCGCAACAATGCCGATGCGTTGCCACGTTAACTTCTTGTGCTGCCGCGCCAGGGCGGCTACCTCTGCGCCCTCCATTAGTTGGTGCTAAAGAAGGTTCCCTCGCCAGAGACCGGCGAGTACTTTTCTTGCGCGTCCATCCACTGCTTGGCGACGTCCATATCGGCATACGCCTCCGGGTTAATCCATTCCGCCACCTGCAGCAGCGCCAGGTAATTAAACGGCGAATCATAGAACTGGTGCCACATACTGTGCAGGTTGTGATCCTTGACCGCACGCAGTTTATCGAAGCCGGCCTGCTTGCTCGGCAGCTTGGCGACGCTGCCCTTGGCTTCCTTTTCATCAATGCCATAGCCCACTGCCGCATAGCCAACAGGGTGGCCTTCATCGTCCTTCATCTCAGACCAATCGCCGCCGGTGGCAATAATCATGTCTGGGTCAGATTCTAGAACCTTCTCCGGGGTGATTGTGCCGGATTCGCCTGGGATGATTTCATCGGCAATATTCTCGCCGCCGGCCGCGTTGACCAGCTGGGAGATATTGGAATCGTTCCAGGAACCACAGCAATCGGACACACCGGCCGCGCGCCAGACGAAGGTCTTTGGCTTATCCTTTACCTTCTCTGCACGGTCCTCAACCAGATCCACCGTCTTTTGCCAGTCCGCGTTGAATTCCTCAGCGCGATCCTCTTGGCCAAAAATCTCGCCGAAAATATCCATGGTCTTCGGCGTATTCTCAAGCGGGTCGCGGCGGAAGTCGGTGATCGCATACTTCAGGCCAGCCTGGTCCATCTTGTCGGTCAGGCCAGCTTCGCGGGAGGCGTCGTATTGATCTAGCGAGAGCACAATGAGGTCCGGGTCCAAGCTCACGAGCTTCTCCACGGTGACATCGCCCTTGGTAAAGCCGCCGATTTCCGGAACCTCATTGACGGCCGGCAATTCCTTTTCCAGCGCGTTGTAGTAATCCGGCACGTTCTGCTTGAGGTCCGTGCCGATACCGACGACCTTATCCAGCGGATTCTCGGTATTGAGCACGCCGGTAGCAAAAAGCGATCTGCCCTCCCCCAAAATCACCCGGTCGGGGGCCTTATCCAGTTCCACGTCACGGCCGGTGATATCGGTGAAAGAAAACTCAGCGTCGCTGTCGGCGCCGCCTGTTACTTCCTCAGCTGCACCACAGCCGACGAGCGCGGTTGCCGACGCCGCCACAACTGCTATCACTTTGAAGGGGGTATGAGCCATTTTTAGTCCTTGGTCGTTGGATGCCCTCGCGGCAGCCGCGATGAGCCTTACATAGGACATCCTAACCTGATTAACTAAGGTAACCCAAAGCTAAACAGGCTCGCCGTTGATCGTGTAGTCCTCCGGCTCGCCCTTGGGCACCTGCGTGCCGTCCGACATGGTGCGATCCTCGAGCTCTCCATCCGGATCCACGATCGCGATATCGAAGCCAGACTCGCGAATCCGGCGCAGCCCCTCCTTCAGCATCCGCCGGCCCACGCGGTTTGTACCGGTGATATGCGATAGCTCGAGCACCACCGTGCCTTCGCCAAAATCCGACTCCATCAGCTCATACAAAATGGTCTCGGCCGCGTTGAAGTTAATCAAGCCCTGCAGATAAATGACGGTCAGCTCTGCATCCTGCTCTACCTTGCGCACCGGGTTCACGCCATAGCGCTCATCCGTAGACATCAGGTGCAGGCCCATGTCCTTCGACATCAGCTTGAACGCATCCACCCCGCGCACCGAGTTGCCTTCCTTATTCAACCGAGGCGAGAACGTCGCCACACCCAGCTGGCCAGGCAGAGTACCCAGGAGGCCGCCTGAAACACCCGACTTCGCCGGGATACCCACCTCGGCCATCCATCGGCCGGCGCCGTCGTACATGCCGGCCGAGCTCATCACCGACAGCGTCAATCGGCACACATCCGCATCCAAAATTTTGTCGCCCGTTACCGGCTGCACGCCACCATTGGCCAGAGTTGCCGACATCACGGCCAAATCCCGCACCGTCACCACAATCGAGCACTGCTCGATATACGTCGAGACCGCATCATGGGCCTCGTCTTGAATGATGTCGTAATTGCGCAGCATGTGCGCCAGCGAAAGGTTTCGTTCGCTGACATCGAGCTCGGAGGAGCGCATGGCGTCGTCGATATGCAAGTCGCGGCCCGCCAGGCGGGAGAAGTAGCTGCGCAGTCGTTCGACGCGCGCGGCCGGCTCCGAATCCACACCATTAATTAATTGTGTGACCGCAATCGCGCCCGCATTAATCATGGGGTTGACCGGCCGGTGGTCATCGCGGTTGAGCGAAAGTTCGTTGAAGGCCTCTCCCGAAGGCTCCATACCCACGATCTTGCGCACCGCGGAGAGGCCCAGCTCCTGGAGCGCCAACGCGTAGACAAACGGCTTGGAAAGGGACTGGAGGGTAAATTCCACCTCATCATCGCCCGCGGAATAGACGTGGCCGGTGGTGGTGCACATCGCGGCACCGAGGTACTCGGGCTCCGCCTTGGCCAGGTCCGGAATATAATCCGCCACGGCGCCGTCGCGATTATCGCGCACCTTAGTGAGGATTTCCTGCAAATAAAAAGGGATTGGTGTTTTCATCCCAACCCAGCCTACGAAAAAAGTCCCCGCAATGTGCGGGGACCTCCTTAATTAGTGGCGCTCGGACAGCAGACGCTGCAGCTCCTTCAAGTCGCTCTTGCGACGGCGGGAGCGGAAGACTGAGAAAGCAATCAGGCCAACCACAGCGGCACCGACGCCACCGAGGACCATCTGCACGTTGCGGTCCTGCAGCTTATCGGTGGCCGCGGTCTTAGCCTCGTTGGCAAAGTTCTGCGGCTTGCTGCGCTCTGCCAGCTCGTCTAGGGTGCCGGCCAGCTGGCGGCGAGTGCGCTCGATATCGCGCTGAATATCTTCAATATTGCGTGCCACGAAGTTCTCCTCTTAACTTAGGTTCGCTCTTAACGGGCTCATTCTACCCCGCCGGCCCAGCAGCGTGCAGCCTGGGCGGTAAGTAAGGTGGGGACCATGACTGAAAACCGATTGAACGTTGGAGATACCGCCCCTGCCTTTGCGCTTGCCGACGACGCCGGAAACACCGTTTCCCTCGCCGATTACGCAGGCCAGCGCGTACTCGTCTACTTCTACCCCCGCGCCAATACCCCAGGCTGCACCAAGGAAGCCTGCGATTTCCGCGATTCCCTAGAACAGCTCAATGATCTAAATATTGCCGTTGTAGGAATCTCGCCCGATAAGCCGGAAGCACTGGCGAAGTTTCGCGCGGATCATGAGCTGAACTTCCCTCTCCTGTCTGATCCGGATAAGTCCGTCATGACCGCCTACGGTGCCTTTGGGGAAAAGAAGAACTACGGCAAGGTCGTCCAGGGCGTTATCCGCTCCACCTTCTTGGTCGAACCGGATGGCACCATCGGCCAGACTCATTACAATGTCAAGGCCACCGGCCACGTCGCCCGCGTGATGAAGGGCCTTAGCTAGCGCGTGTAATCCTCCGCCACCGCGGCGTCGCCCAACGCAATGACGAATGCATTGACCAGGCTGGCCTCTTTATCCACAGCCTGTCCGTACGGCGCAATTGCGCCACTGCGGGCGACTGGAACGACTTTGATGCCGTGGTCGTAGAGATTAACTGCGCGCTCGATTCGCACCTTTTTGTCATCGCGGCCCACTGGGCCAGTTGACGCTTAAACAAGTTATCCACAGCTACGGCCATCTGCACCTCGGCTCGCCCGCAAACTTTGCTTAGGGTTGCAGCCATGAGTGCACTGCAGGCCTATGCCACCCACATAGCCTCGGCGATGGATATTCTCGCCGAGGCCCACGGCATGTCTGAGCGCGCCCTCATCGATCTGGGCTTGCCGGATGTAGAAGCCCACGACCTCCGCGCGCTTGCCGCGGTCTATTTCGGCCCGACCCACTTCAGCCGGAAGCAACGCCACGCCACCACGGCCGCCCGCTACCACGACCTCGTAACGCTCAAGCTGATTGAAAAGTACGTCTCCCGAGTGCGCACAAAACGCGATGCCTGGAACCTTCGCATTGAGCTGTGCCGTCTGCGAGGCCCCGCCTCTGAAATCGCTCGCCGCGCCAAACAGCGCCTCCGCGACCTCCGCCCGCGCCGCACGCCACCCCGCGAGGGCGTGCAACTCCTTCGCCGGCCGAACGGCCCGTGGACCATGCGAATAACCGCTCCCTCGGCCTTCCTCGCAGAACTCGACGCCGCGCTTAACCCCGCGCGCCCACTCGATTCCCTGCGGGATCTCCTTCGCGACACGGCTGCGCCTTCGGCGCGCACCACGACCAATGTCATCATCCCGCTCAACGCGCTGGACCGCATCTTGGACGGCGACGGTGAAGAAGTCACCCTGCGCCTGACAAATGGTGCCACCATCACCGGCGCCAAGCTGGTCGAACGCACCTTCACCGAGCACGGCCTCGCCACCCTTATCCACCCTGTCAAAGGCCCAGTCAACCTATATCGCACTTCGCGTTACGCCACCGAGAAACAACGGCGGATGGCCGCGGCCGAGAATCCCACCTGTCCGTGGCCGCCATGCAACCACCCGGCGGACAAGGCTCAGATCCATCACCTCAAGGCATGGAAGCACGGCGGATTGACCAATATGGACAACCTCACCGTGTGCTGCCCCTATCACAACGGGGTGAACCAAGACGACCCGAATGCTCCGCCGCTGCGCGGGCGCCTTGCCCGAGTCAATGGCAAGGTCCGCTGGGTCCGTTAGCGCTGCCTCTGCGAGGTAGCGCTACTCGGCGTGCTCTACAAAGTCCGCATAGACTTCCGCGGCTACCCGCGCGAATTCGGCCGGTGTCATGCGCGCCATACCCTCCGGTAGGCTGCCCCACAACGGACAGCCGGTCACCTCCGGCATCTCCTCCAGGTTCAGGCGAGTAGCCAGGTCCGGGTCGGCCGGCAGCGAACCACCAACCAGCCCCAGCACCTCAATTCCGCGGCGTTGGGCCTCACGCACGGTCAGCTCGGCCGCGTTGAGGCTGCCCAGGCGCAGAGAGGTGACGATGAGGAGCCTATCGGCGACGTCGGCAAGCGTATAGGCGTCCGTCAAGCGCACAAGCAGCCCGCCGGCGCCTTCCACCAGCACCACGCGGCCGGGCGTGTCAAGGGCAGCAATCCACTCTTTGAGTTCATGTAGGCCGGGTTGGGGCAAGCCAGCCCGGCGCGCGGAGAGATTTGGCGCCAGCGGTTCTGGAAAGCGCACCATCTCTGCTACCTTCACCCCCGCCAGCTTGCCGACGGTCGCTGCATCCCCCTTCCCCTCCGGCTCCCCCGTCTGCAGTGGCTTAGCGTAGACCACCTCACGGCCGCGCTGCTTAAACGCGCTGGCAAGCGCGGCCGTGGCCACAGTCTTACCGACGTCAGTATTCGTCCCCGTCACGTAAATTATCACTGTCGTCCTCCCGCCACCGCGGCGCGCACGCCGCGGCACATCTGCGCTACTTCCTCCGCGGTGCTAATAAACGGCGGCATGATATAAATCAGTCGGCCGAACGGACGCAACCACACGCCCTGGCCCACAGCCGCGGCTGTCGCTGCGGCCATATTTACTTCGCGTTCCATTTCCACCACTCCAATGGCACCAAGCACGCGCACATCCGCTACTCCCGGTTCTTGGGCCAGCCCGTCAAAGCCACGTTGCAGCTGCTTTTCGATGCCCGCTACCTGCTCGCGCCACTGCCCCTCCAAAATGAGAGCAGTTGCCTCGGCCGAAACGGCGCAAGCGAGCGGATTAGCCATAAACGTCGGTCCGTGCATCAGCGCGCGTGGGCGCATTCCCGCAGCGACCTTCGCGGTGGCGAGCGTAGCAGCCATGGTCATAAACCCGCCGGTCATCGCCTTGCCCACGCACATAATATCCGGCACAACGTCGGCCGCTTGGGTGGCGAAAAGGTCGCCAGTTCGGCCGAAGCCGGTGGCGATCTCATCCGCGATGAGCACGATACCGTGGCGGTCACAGATATCCCGGGCCCCACGCACCAGCTCATGGTCGTGAAAGCGCATCCCGCCCGCGCCTTGCACTACGGGTTCTATGACCAAAGCTGCAACCTCCTCGGTCACGCACGCTTCCAGCTCGCGCAGATAGTGTGCGCGTTCGGCCGAGCTAGCTCCGCGGGTAGGCGGGGCTGGGGCGAAAATCTGGCGCGCTAAGGTGCCTGTCCACATCGAGTGCATGCCGCCTTCAGGGTCACACACGCTCATCGCCGCGAAAGTATCGCCGTGATACCCCGACCTCCACGTCAACATTTTGGTGCGCTCCGGGTGCCCTTGGCCGCGGGCATACTGTAGCGCCATTTTGATGGCTACTTCTACCGATACGGATCCGGAATCGGAATAAAAGACCTGCTCGAAATCACCCCGCGTCAATTCCATGAGGTTGCGGGTAAGCCGCGCGGCCGGTTCGTGGGTAAGTCCACCAAACATGACGTGGCTCATCTTCTCGATTTGTTCGGCCGCTGCCGCCTTGAGCCGCGGGTGGCCGTGGCCATGGGCGGCGGCCCACCAGGAAGACATGGCGTCGATAAGCGTGGTGCCATCCGCGAGTGTTAAATAAACTCCGGCGGCCGAGTCCACCACAAGCGTTGGCTCGCCCGGCTCGGCATAGGGGTGCCAAATGTGGCGGGCGTCGAGAGCAGCAATATCCATGAATTTAGGTCTATCACAGACTTTCGGCCGTTATAGTGCTTTTATGACAATTATTAAACATCGTTCAATTCGGCGCTTACCGGTGGCTTTGCCAGCGATCGCCGGATTGGAAATGTGGGAGCGCTTTAGCTTCTACGGCATGCAGGCCATCCTCGCTTACTACCTGTACTCCACCTCCGGCGGACTCGGTATGGACCAGGGGCAGGCCACAGCGCTCGTCGGCGCGTACGGCAGCCTGCTCTACTTGTGCACCTTCGTCGGCGGGTGGGTCAGCGACCGGTTGCTCGGCGCCGAACGCACGTTGCTGGCCGGCGCAGGCCTGCTCATATGCGGACACTTTGCGCTGTCGCTGGTTCCCGGCCCGCCGGGTCTAGTGTCTGGGCTTTTGCCGCTTGCGCTGGGATCAGGGCTCCTTAAAACAGCGGCAATCACCATCCTGGGTGCGGCTTTCCCTCCCACCGCTGGCGCGCGCGACGGAGCCTTCCAGATTTTTTATCTAGGGATTAATATCGGTGCTTTGCTCGGGCCGATGCTCACCGGCTGGCTGGCACAAGAGTACGGCTACCATGCCGGCTTCCTCGCGGCCGCAGGCCTCATGTGTTGCGGGTGCGTTAGCTACGGGGTGTTACGCCGGCGAGTAATCACCGAATTCGATTCACAGCCTCCCAACCCCACCTCCACGCCGGGCAAGGCCGCAGCGGTAGCACTGGCGGCTGTGGTGGGCAGCGTCATCGTCGCGGTGGCGGTCTCCCCGGACCAGCTGGCTAGGCTTCTGCTCTTTACGACGATCGCGGCCGCCCTCGCCCTCTTCGCCAGCATGCTGCGTTCCCCACGTGTCAGCGGGCCAGAGCGACGACGAGTCGTAGCATATATCCCGCTCTTTTTCTGCTCTACGGTCTACTGGACCCTCCAGCCGCAAATTTACGGCGTGCTAGCTGTGTACTCGGATCAGCGGGTAAATCGCATGGTAGGCGAGTTTGAGATTCCGGCCGCGTGGACACAGTCGCTCAACCCGCTGTTTGTCTTGGTCTTGTCCCTACCTCTGGCAGCAGCGATGTCTCGGTGGGCACGCTCGCGGCGTCTACTCATGGCCGTGGGCATCATGGTTGCCGGTTCCGGAATGTTTGTGTTGTTGCCGTTCGTCGGGGGCGGAGAAAACTCAACGCCGTTTATGGTTTTGGCCGTAACCATCTTCTTGATGTCACTCGGCGAGCTATTCATCGGCCCAGTGGGCATGGCAGCATCGGCTGCGCACGCGCCGCGAGCCTACGCGACGCGCTTTTCCGCGCTCTATTTTCTCACCATGGCCATTGGCACCTCGCTGGCAGGAACGCTATCGACGTTCTACGACCCTTCCTCGGCGGGTGCGGAACGGACCTATCTACTTATTGTCGGTATTGTCCCTGTCGCACTGGGTTTCTTGCTCTTGGTCGGCCGAAAGGATGTCGTGGACGAGGTTCCGCGCGGAGTTTAAGTCATCGGCTTCTAAGGAAGTATGAGTGTCGGGGAAAATCTGACACTCGTGATCCGGCACCACCTCCGCGCTGCGGGTAATGCCGCGCTGCTCGGTATAGGCATCAAAGAGGTTATCGATGCTCAGGGCTAGTCCTCATTCTTTAATTGGTCACGCAGCTGCTGGAAATACTCGCGGGCAGCCTGTGGCTGCGCAGTCGAGTCCGGACCCTCCTGCGGCTGCTGCTCTGCACGCTGGGCGGCAGCGATGGCTTCGCGCTTGGCACGCTCGGCCTGACGCTTAGACTCGCGCTCGATTTCTTCGGCGCGGGATGGTTTCTTCGGCTGCGGGCGGCGGCGCTGCGACGGCTCCTCGGCGGAATCGAGGGCGCGATTAGCCATGAGTACGTCGCGCATGCCGCTGAAGAGGTCACCCATGCCCTGCGGGTTGGAGGGCATGTAGAGCACGGAGGCCTGGCCGTTGTGGGAGACATCGACCATCGCATCGAGGTACTGGGAGACAAGCATGAGCGCCTCGGGGGATTCTTCCACGCCGGCGTCACGAAGCATCTCGTATTGCTGGGCAATGCCCTCGACGATTTCCTTACGCTGGTCTGCAACGCCGCGACCCTGCAGCTTCTTCGCCTCAGCCGCGCCCTCGGCTTCCTTGACCACGCGAATCTTCTCAGCCTCTGCCTGGGCAACGGCCGCCTCACGCTCGCGTTGGGCCGCGTTAATGGAGTTCATCGACTCGCGAACGCGGGAATCGGGGCGGATATCGGTAACCAGGGTATTAACGAAGTTCCAGCCGTACTCGGCCATATTATCGCGCAGGGAGGCCGCGACGTTGCGGGCGATAGTGTCCTTGGAGGAGAAGGAATCATCCAAGTCCATATTCGCCACGGAGGAGCGGACATTATCCTGCACGTAGGCCACAATCTGCTGCTCGTGGTTGGAGAGCATATAGTACGCCTCGCGCTCGCGGCCTTGCACCACCTCGTATTGCACGGCGACAGGGATCTGGACGAAGACATTATCCTTTGTTTTGGTCTCCACCATCACATCCAACTGGCGCACCTGCAGCGAAATTTTATCGCGCACACGGTCTACCCACGGCAACTTGAAGTGCAGACCAGCATGCGCCACCTTTTGGAATTTGCCCAAGCGCTCCAAGATGGCAGCTTCGCGAGTGCGAACGATGAAATAGCCGTCAAAGAGGGTTCCCAAGATAATGAGCAAGATGAGGACTATAACTATGGTGGCGATCAAAATATCTCCCTAAATGTCGTAACAATCACCAATATTTTCGCATAGGAAATAGCGAAACGCTAGTGATCGTCGATAAGCGCAAAGAGCCTGCCCAAGATGGTCGCGCCGTCCTCGCGAATGCCGTTGTGCTGGAACTCGTTGCTAATCCACGGCCGCAGATCCCTTAGGTGGGTGGCCGTAGCCAAGGATTCCTCGAGCGGAACAAAAATATCATCGACATAAATGGCTGCGGCCGTGGTAGGTACCTCGCCGAGCGCGTAGGGCGGGGAAAATTCATGGCGGGCGAGGCCGTGGGCGGCGTCGGCAAACGCGTGCAAGGCTGGGTCCTCGGCGAACTGCCAGGGGAAAATATGCTCGCCGGTCAACCACGTACCGGACTCCGCAAACTCCGGGAATTCCTCGCGCACGCGATGCGCCGCCCAGTTGGTAGCTGCCTGACCACCGACGCCCCCATAGATGGACTCATGAATAGCGGCATAAAGCGGGCCGTCTGCAAAGCTCACGCGCTGGCCGACGTCCGCTAGGAAATCGCCGCGCAGCCGCTTCTCGCCTGCCACGGTGCGGAAAGGCTCTTCCAGCAGATAAGCCAGCGAATCAAAACCGGTGCCGCGGCCGAGCTCGATGCCAATAGTACGAAACCGCAGCGAGGACAAACGCTCGCCGGTAGGAAGGCGCTCATCCGAATTGTTCAAGTGGGCAATGATCTCCGCGATGCGCTCCTCAGCCCACGGGAATTCGCGGTAAAAACGCTCCTGGCGGGCCTTGAGCTTGCGGAAAGTGGCACGATAGAGCTCGTCCGCGCCCTTTAGCGTGGGGATGCCACCGGTGAAAAAGGCATGCTCGATGCGCTCGGGTGCTTGAGATAGGTAGGCGGTAATGCAAAAGCCGCCGAAGGACTGGCCGAATAGCGACCACTTTTCGAGGCCGAGGTGCTCGCGCAGACGCTCAGCATCGCGGACGATATTGTCTTGGCGCAACAACGCTAGGTGTTCTGTGGTGCGCTCGGCGGATGGGCTAAGCGCATCGATGCGGTGCGAGCGGCCGGTGCCGCGCTGGTCCATGAGAATAACGCGGTAGCGCTCCAGTGCCTTGCCAATCAACCCCGTGGGCCCCAGTGGCCGGGGTGCTGGGAAACCAGGCCCGCCCTGGAGGTAAAGCAACGCGGGCAGGTCCTCTCCACCGGGCGGGATGATTTCGCGAGCATATAGCCCAAAAGTCCCGTGGGGATTGGAATAATCCCACGGGACTTCGAGGTGATGCTCTTTAATTATGTGGCCGAAGCGGCGATAGGAGGTCATGTCCTCCCAGGTTAGTAAACTTCCAAACCCTTCGAGCGGAAGACCTCGCGGATTTTTTCCACGTCCTCCGGCTTTGGCGGCTTGGTATCTGCCAACTGGTAGGTCATGTCCAGGCCTTCCCACTTGTCTTTGCCCATATTGTGGAAGGGCAGGACCTCGACGCGTTCGACGTTAGACTTCCAACGCGCCACGATATTGGCCACATTTTCCACATTCTCTGGCGAGTCTGTGAGGTCAGGCACCACTACGAAGCGGATCCACACCGGCTTACCTATTTTGTTCAACCTATCGCCGAAATCCAGCGTTGGCTGGAGCTGGCGTTGGGTGACCTTGCGGTAAGTCTCCTCGTCGCCCGACTTGACGTCGAGAAGCACGAGGTCGATATTGTCCAGGTCCTCGTCTCGCAAGCGCGCGCCCAAGTACCCAGCCGTATCGATGGTGGTATGAATACCCGCATCGTGGACTTCCTTGAGCACGCGACGCGTGAAGGAAATCTGGAAGAGGGGTTCACCACCGGAGATGGTCAGACCGCCACCGGAAGCTTGGAAGATGGGCTTATAACGCTTGATGCGCTTGACCACATCCTCGACCCGCTCCAGTGTGCCGGTCTTCATCTCCCAGGTGTCTGGATTATGGCAGTACTGGCAGCGCAGTGGGCATCCGGACATGAACATCGTCATGCGGGTTCCCGGGCCATCGACGGCGGTCACGAGCTCCCAAGAGTGCACGAGGGCGATATCGCCGGTACGGCGCGCCTCCATGAGCTCCGGGCGGGTAATGTCATCGAGTTGTGCATTATCCCCCAGGCCCGCAGCTACGCCGCGGACACGCTCTCCTTCTTCCGGAGAGAGGGTGACAACACCAGTAACGCCATCAGCCATGATTAAGAACCCTGGTGGAAGGTGCGGGAGATAACGTCGAGCTGCTGCTCCTTGGTCAGCTTGACAAAGTTAACAGCGTAGCCAGAGACGCGAACGGTGAGGTTCGGGTACTTCTCTGGGTGCTCAACGGCGTCCTCGAGGGTGGACTTGTCCAGCACGTTGATGTTTGCGTGGTACAGACCAGAGTTCATCTGGTGTGCATCGCGGTTTGCCTTCATTGCTGACATGCGGTCTTCGAAAGTTGGGGTTGCCATGTTTTTCTCCTTTTCGAGATGGTTGAGGGTTGGTGGTTTTTACTTCTCCATGATGAAGCCGGCATCCAGAACGCCCACCAGGTTAGTGATGCGCTCTTCTGGGGTGCGGCCCAATCCGGAAGGAGTAATGGTGTTGGTCAGCGAGATGCCGTCCAAGGCGTCCTTGTAATCCAGCTTGCCGACGGACAGCATGGACGCAACCATGCCGTGGCTGTCAGCACCGTTTTCAGGGTTAGCGCCTGGGGAGAACGGCGTGCCGGCCTTGTGGCCCGACGGGAAGGCACCTGTTGCCTTGCCGTAGACCACGTTCGAGGTAATGGTCAGCACGGACTGGGTCGGGATGGCATTGCGGTACATCGGGATGGCCTTAATCTTTTCCATCACGGTGTGGACAATGGTAGCGGCGATATCATCGGCGCGGTCATCATCGTTGCCATAGAACGGGAACTCACCCTCGGTGATGTAGTCCGTAATCAGGCCGGTCTCGTCGCGAACCGGGGTGACCTTGGCGTACTTGATAGCAGCCAGGGAATCGGCGACGATGGACAGGCCGGCGATGCCACAGCCCATGGAGCGGACGATATTGGAATCGTGCAGCGCCATCTCGACTGCCTCGTAGGCGTACTTGTCGTGGGAGTAGTGGATGATGTTGAGGGCCTCAACGTAGGTGCCAACAACCCAGTCCAGCATCTCTTCGTACTTCTGCCAGACCTCATCGAAGTCCAGTGGGCCATCGCCCTTGATGGGCTCGTAGCCTTCTACAACCTGCTTGCCGGATACCTCGTCACGGCCACCGTTGATGGCGTAGAGCAAAGCCTTTGCAGCGTTCACACGAGCGCCGAAGAACTGCATCTGCTTGCCCACTTCCATCGGGGAAACACAGCAGGCAATTGCGGCGTCGTCGCCCCACTGCTCACGAATCTGGCGGTCAGACTCGTACTGGATGGAGGAGGTCTCAATCGAGATGTGGGCACAGAATTCCTTGTAGCCCTCTGGCAGCTTCGGATCCCAGAAGATGGTGATATTTGGCTCCGGTGAGGGGCCAAGGTTTACCAGGGTCTGCAGCAGACGGAAGGAGGTCTTGGTGACCATGTGGCGGCCGTCGTTGCCAAAGCCAGCATCAGACCAGGTTGCCCAGTACGGGTCGCCGGAGAAGATCTGATCGTAGTCGATGGTGCGCAGGAAGCGGACGATGCGCAGCTTGAGAACCAGGGAGTCGATGATTTCCTGGGCGTCTTCCTCGGTGATGATGCCAGCAGCGAGGTCGCGCTCGAAGTAGCAATCGAAGAAGGCGGACAGGCGGCCGATGGACATTGCGGCGCCATCCTGGGACTTAATGGATGCCAGGTAGCCGAAGTAGGTCCACTGTACTGCCTCGTGAGCGGTCTTAGCCGGCTTGGAGATGTCGAAGCCGTAGGACTCAGCCATCTTCTTGAGCTTCTTCAGGGCCTTGATCTGCTCGGAGTGCTCCTCGCGGAAGCGTGCCCAGTGCTCAGAGAAGCCAGCGTCTGCGACGGAATCGCGGGAAGCCTGCTTTTCCTCGATCAGGTAGTCCACACCGTAGAGAGCCACGCGGCGGTAGTCACCGATGATGCGGCCACGGCCATAAGCATCCGGCAGGCCGGTAATGATGTGTGATGAACGAGCAGCGCGGATGCGCGGGGTGTAGATATCGAAGACCGCATCGTTGTGGGTCTTGCGGTAGCGGGTGAAGATCTTCTCCACCTCAGGGTCGACTTCCTTGCCTGCTTCACCGATAGCCTGCTTGACCATGCGCCAGCCACCGAATGGCATCATGGCGCGCTTCAGCGGGGTATCGGTCTGCAGACCGACGATGACGTCATCGTCGTCTGAGATGTAGCCGGCCGGGAAAGCGTCAATGTCGGTCGGGGTGTGGGTGTCAACATCGTAGACACGCTTTTCGCGCTCGACGGACAGGTAGTTCTTCTCCAGGGTCTCCCAGACGCGCTTGGTCTTTTCGGTCGGGCCCGCCAGGAAGCTGGAATCGCCGTCGTACGGCGTGTAGTTACGCTGAATGAAGTCGCGGACGTTGATGCCCTCGGTCCATGGACCGGACTCAAATCCCTTCCACGCTTCAAACTGTTGAGGCTGCGTTGCGGTAGTCATAATTCCCTTCTTTCGGGCGAATTTCTATCAGGGGATAAATGCCGCTTTTTCGAGCCACAGCACCAAGCCCCTCTGTCCCCAATTGTTGACCACTTCCCTGGTAATAACAACTCTCGCAATCGTTTGAAACTCCAGTTATAAAACGGTCGTGTTGTTTCGCTGGTAAGTGATTTCATACAGAACGCACGTACGTCTTTTATCGGGGGTGAACTAGCCCCGAACGTGTTCCGCATCACCACGAAATTTTGGCCGCTACCTGCACGAACCTCTACTGTTATTCTCGTTCAGCTTCGCTTCCGTACAAAGGAGGACTTCGTGGCTTCCCAGCCCAAGCATCCAGTAGATACCGTCCCACCGACCCCCAAACTAGCCGCCCTGGGCCTGCAGCACGTGCTGGCGTTTTATGCCGGGGCGGTCATCGTCCCACTACTTATCGCCGGTTCGCTCAATCTGGATGCGGAAACCACTATCCACCTCATCAATGCGGACCTGTTGACCTGTGGCATAGCGACGATCATTCAGTCCATGGGCGTCGGCAAGCGCATTGGCGTGCGCCTGCCCATCGTGCAGGGTGTTACTACTACGGCCGTCTCCCCGATCATCGCCATCGGCTTGGGAGCGACCGACGGCGCGGGCGGGGTAGCCTCGCTGCCTACCATTTACGGCGCCATCATCGTCGCCGGCCTATTTACTTTCTTTGCGGCGCCGGTCTTTGGCAAGGTGCTGCGCTTCTTCCCGCCGGTGGTTACTGGCTCGGTCCTGCTGGTTATGGGTACCTCTCTCTTGGGAGTTTCGGCCAATGATTTTGTCAATTACGCCGAGGGGGTACCGGCCACCCGCGATCTGCTTTATGGCTTTGGCACGCTGGCGGTCATCATTTTGGTACAACGCTTTTCCTCCGGCTTCCTGGGCACCCTAGCCGTGCTTATCGGCCTAGTCTTGGGCACTGGAGTGGCGCTCGTGCTTGGCGACGCCTCCTTTGACGAGGTCTCCTCCGCCCCCGCCCTCGGCATCACTACCCCGTTTTACTTCGGCATGCCGAAATTCGATTTGGTAGCTATCTTCTCGCTCATCATCGTCATGATCATCACCATGGTGGAGACCACCGGCGATGTCTTCGCCACCGGTGAGATCGTCAAAAAGCGCATACGCCGCGATGACGTCGTGCGCGCCATCCGCGCCGATGGCCTGTCCACCTTGGTGGGCGGCGTGATGAACTCCTTCCCCTATACCTGCTTTGCCCAAAACGTCGGCTTGGTCCGTCTGACCAGCGTGAAGTCACGCTGGGTTGCCGTCGCCGCTGCGGGGTTCATGATGGTGCTGGGCATTCTCCCCAAGGCCGGTGCAGTCGTAGCCTCCATCCCCTCCCCCGTGCTGGGCGGCGCGTCCCTTGCGCTATTTGCCAACGTGGCATGGGTAGGCCTGCAGACCATTGCCAAGGCCGATCTTTCCGATGGTCGTAACTCCGTCATCGTCACCTCCGCACTGGGGTTGGCCATGCTGGTGACCTTCAAGCCGGATATCGCAACCGCATTCCCGGAGTGGGCGCAGACCTTCGTTTCCTCAGGAATGTCCATCGGCGCGATTACCGCCATCGTGCTCAACCTGCTGTTCTTCCACACCGGGGGCAAGCAGGGAACGCAGGTGTCTCGGGCCGTCGGCAAGAGCGTAAGCCTGCAGCAGCTCAACGCCGCTTCCCGCAAGGAATTCGTCTCCGCACTGCGCCCGCTGTTTAATAACGAGACCTGGCCGCTGGAGCTGGCGTGGGAGTCACGCCCCTTCAGCGATGTCAATGAGCTGCGCGCGGCCATTCAGGTAGCAGTGCTGACCGCGGATGATTCCCGCCGCGCTGCCCTCATCCACGATTACCCGGCCATGGATGAGCTGCTGCTTGCCGACGCCGATAAGGCCGCCACCATCTCCGCCGATCGCGGTTCTTTGGGGCTGACCGACCTGGACGATGTACAGACCGAGCGCATTACCGAGCTTTCCGCCGCCTATCGTGAGCGCTTCGATATGCCGTTTGTAGCCTACCTGGATACCAATGACACTGTTGACCGCGTCATTGATGCCGGCGTGCGCCGCTTGGCCAACTCCCCGGAGCAGGAATTCCGTACCGCGCTGGGAGAGATCGTAGAAATTGCCAACGACCGCTTCGACATTCTGCTGGCCGATGCCAACCCGGTCCGCTCCTCGTGGGACCGCAAATTCACCGAGGTAGACTAGTTAGCGGAAGGAAAATTCCACTACTGCCTCAGGGTCTACGCCGGAGATAATGCCGGTGTAGAACTGCTTGGCCTGGGACTGGAGGATATCGCGATTATCCGCGATGTCCTCTTTCTTTTTGTCCTCATTGAGGATCTTGGTGATGGTTTCCGCCTTATCGATATCCGGGGTAATCCAACTCAGCGCGCCATTATCCTCCACCGCGGTTTCGAAGTCCTCATCCGAATGACCGATGAAAATGAACTCTGGGATCTGCACGCGGAAATGATGCGGGGATTCCTCTTCTACTCGCACCTGGGAGCCCTCGATCCCGAGCTTTGCGCGGTAGGAGTACTTGATGTATTGGGTGCGCTCGCTGCCCGGAACCTGCCAATTCCAAACCTTGCTGGTGGCGGACTCCTCCGACAATCCTTCGATGCCCAGCGAAACCAGCACCACTTGTTCCTCGCGCTCCACGGCCTTGATGACCTTGGTATTGCTCGATTCGGTCTCCACGTCCACCGGCTCCCTTACCTGCCAGACCACCACTCCGGCTACGGCGACGGAGGCAATGAGGATGACAGCAATTAGGGTGGAAAACAGCTTTTTCATGATGCCCTTCTTAAGGTGAATATGCGGACGGCGATATGCGAAAGCGCCGCCGGCCTTGGGGGCCGACGGCGCCGATTGTGCGCCCGGTGAGACTTGAACTCACACGTCCTAAGACACTAGAACCTAAATCTAGCGCGTCTGCCAATTCCGCCACGGGCGCGGGGGACTTGACATAGTGTACACGGCGCGCGAATAAACAAGAAACCAGGGGTGTTCTGTTTTCTGGCCGCTGGTGGGTAGGGTGGAACGCGTGAGCACTCAACAGGAAAAGAAAAATGGGCGCGTGCAGGTGCGATGGTGGCACATCCTCCTCATCGCGTTTTTCGTCGTGCTCTTCCTATTCCTGGCCTATTGGCAGTGGACGCGCTTCCGCTCCGGCTCGGGCACCTTCCAAAACCTGGGCTATGCCTTCCAGTGGCCGCTGTTTGCCGTGTTCGTGGTTTATGCCTATCGCACCACGCTGCGCTATGAAAATGAGCGGCTCGCCGCCGAGGAAGAGGCTCGCGACATGGATGACACGGACACCGACTCCTCGGCCGACGCTCCCGCACAGCCGCAGGCGGAAACCAAAATTGATGAGGATTTCCTGCCTCAGCGGCCCCAGATGGATGTGGAAACGTTCAACGCCATGAATACCCCGCGCCGCCGGCGCGGCGAGAATGAAGAAAGCTGATTATGACCAATAAAGTTCACCCCGCCCGACAGGCCCGCATCCGCGGACCCTTGAAATTTTTCTCGATCGCGGCCACCGTGACCGGTATCTTCCTAATCATCCTGGTCATCCGCATGGTCTGCCAATACCTCATCGGCATGGAAATCCCGGAGTGGGCCACCTATATCGCGATCGTGCACGGCATCGCGTACATGACCTACTTGCTGTCCATCCTCATCCTCGGCCCGCGCGCGCTGTGGCCGGTGGGCAAGCTCTTTACCACCGCCCTTGCCGGCGTGGTGCCCTTCTTGTCCTTCTGGATGGAGCACAAGCGCCGCAAGGAAATCACGGAAGAATTCCAACTCTAAGAGTTGCGAACCAACTCCGCGATGGCGGGGACTAGTTGACTAAGAGCGCGGCCGCGATGCGAGACCGCGTTCTTTTCTTGTGGGGACATCTCCGCAGCCGACCGGGATTCGCCCTCCGGCTGGAAGAGCGGGTCATAACCGAAGCCGTTTTCCCCGCGCGGCTCGCGCAAGAAGCGGCCTTCCCAGCGGCCCTCGGCCACGTGCTCTGTGCCTTCGGGCGTGACGAGCGCGCAGACGGAGACAAAGGCTGCGGCGCGGCGCTCATCAGGGACATCCGCCATCTGTGCGAGGACCAGGTCATTATTGGCTTGGTCATTTCCGTGTTGGCCGGACCAACGGGCAGACAGAACGCCGGGCATGCCGTTGAGTTCTTCGATAGCGAGGCCAGAATCATCCGCGACGGTGGCAAAGCCGGTAGCTGCCGCGCCGGCGCGGGCCTTGATGAGCGCGTTATCGGCAAAGGTTCGACCATCTTCTACCGGTTCGGGATAAGGTTCCACGGCAGATAATGGCCGCAGCTCGACGCCCTCGATGCCGGCATCGGCTAGAATGCGCTCCAGCTCCGCGAGCTTCTTCGGATTATTGGACGCGACGAGAATTACCACCCCAGCGCCGCCTTCTGTGCAGCGATGAGCTCGCGGCAGCCCTTCTGGGCTACGTCAAGCATCTCATTGAGTTCCTCGCGGCCAAAGAGGCCGTGCTCGCCAGTGCCCTGGATTTCCACGAAGTCGCCTGATTCCTGCATCACCACATTCAGGTCAACCTCGGCGCGAGAATCTTCCTCATAAGGCAGGTCGAGGCAAATTTCGCCATCAATAATGCCTACCGAGACCGCAGCGATGGGATCGAGCAGCGGCTCACCGGGGACGACGCCCTCGGCCTTGAGGTGCGCGATAGCGTCAGCAAGCGCTACGTAGGCGCCGGTGATAGAGGCGGTGCGGGTACCGCCATCAGCTTGGAGTACATCGCAATCAAGCTGGATGGTGTTCTCCCCTAGCTCCTCCAGGTCCACCGCGGCGCGTAGGGAGCGGCCGACGAGGCGGGAAATCTCATGAGTGCGGCCCTTGACCTTGCCCTTCATGGATTCGCGCGGCATGCGGTCGTGGGTGGCAGAAGGCAGCATGGCATACTCGGCGGTAAGCCAGCCTTCACCGGAATCTCGCTTGAAGCGCGGCACACCATATTCCACGGATGCGGTACACATAACGCGGGTATTGCCGAACTCCACCAGCACAGAGCCGGCCGGGTTGGTGGTGAAATTGCGGGTAATGCGGACGCTGCGCATCTGGTCCAGCGCACGCCCATCGGCACGAGTAAATTCAGTCATGCCGTCCAGCGTATCTTAGAACTCCATGCCCGCGGCGCCGAGGACAATCTCGCCATCGAATTCAGAGCGGGCAGCCTCCAAAGTAGCTTGGGCATCACCCCATGGCTGAATGTGGATGAGCACGAGCTTGCCCACACCCGCTTCGCGCGCTGCCCTACCTGCTTCCGCGCCCGACATATGCATATCCGGTGCTTTATCCTGCGAAGTCTCGCCCCAGGCTGCCTCGCAGAGGAAAATGTCGGCGCCCCGTGCGGCGTCGATAAGCGCGGGCGTATAAGAAGAATCTCCGGAGTAAGTGATGGTCTGGCCCGTCTTGGTATGCTCCACGCGCAAAGCGTAGGCCTCGACCGGGTGGTTGACCGGGAACGGAGTGATATAGACATCGTCGACAAGCTGACGCTCGCCCGGCTCCCACGCGCTAAAGGCGAAGGTATCGGACATATCATCGATGCCATCGACTTCATCGGAAGACAGGCGGCCCAAATGGGTAGGCGTAGCCTTCGGCCCGAAGCACATATTGCGCGACGCCGCAGGTGCAGTGGGATGGAAGCGGCGCCACACCATTAGGGAGGGAAAATCCAGGCAGTGATCGGCGTGCAGGTGGCTAAAAGCCACGTGGGCATCGCAAGGATCCTGCTGCTGTTCCAGCTGCGCCAAGGTACCAGGGCCCATATCGAGCACGATGGACGGCGCATTATCAAAGGACAGCAAGTATCCGGAGGCGGGATTTTGGGCGGTGGGGACGCTACCGGAGCAGCCTAAGATGGTCAGCTTCATGGGCTCAATAGTTCCATGAAATCGCCCCGCATGCGTACTCAACGTGCAAAACGGGGGAGAAATTGCGCTAACTCAAGCAATCTGTGGGCCGAGAAAGCGCGCGGCAAGGCGGGCAAAGGCTTCCGGATCGCCGGTCGATTCAAAGGTGTGAACCGGCTGAGTATCTGCAGGGGCCAACATATCCGTTTCCGTGAGAATCCGCATGACGTCCTTGGTGGTCTCCTCTGAGGAGGTCACCAACGCGACGTTATCTCCCATAGCTAGTTGGATAATGCCGGTCAACAGCGGATAGTGTGTACAGCCCAAAACCAGCGTGTCTACTCCCTGGGCCTGCAGCGGGGCCAGATAGCCCTCAGCGACGCCGAGGATTTGGCGGCCGGCGGTAATGCCGCGCTCGACAAAAGGAACAAAGTCCGGGCAAGCGGTAGCAAAGGCCTGCACCTTGGGGTTAAGCGCGAAAAGATCTTGGTAAGCGCCGGACTTAATGGTGCCTTCGGTACCGATGACGCCGATTTTTCCATTGCGCGTGGTAGACATGGCACGCCGTACCGCGGGGCGAATGACTTCCACGATGGGGATATCGTAGCGCTCGCGCGCATCGTGCAAGAAAGCAGCGGTGGCGGTATTGCACGCGATAACTAGCATCTTGCAGCCGCGCTCCACGAGCCTGTCGGCCACATCCTGAGAAAAGGCACGGACTTCAGAGATAGGCCGCGGGCCGTAGGGGCTATGAGCGGTATCGCCGGTATAGATGACGGATTCGTGCGGCAGCTGTTCCATAACCGCGCGCGCCACGGTGAGCCCGCCCACTCCGGAATCAAAGATGCCGATGGGAGAGGTTGCAGAAGGCATTAACGCTTCACTGCCTTTACCGGATCATCCGAAGTGATGGTCATGCCGGCCAATATGCCGCCAATGGCGCCAAAGAGGTGCCCCTGCCAGCTCACGCCCTCATATACGGGCAACACGCCCCACACTAGGCCGGAGTAAGCGAAGCCAAGCATGATGCCCAAGATGGTCTGAATGAGCGAGCGATTAAAAACACCGCGCACAATTAGATACGCTAGCCAGCCATAGACCAAGCTGGAAGCCCCGATATGGGAGGTACCGGGGCCACCGATGAACCAGGTGCCAAGGCCTGCGACCAGCGTGGTAATCAGGGTAACTTCCCACCAAGCCTTGCGGCCGGACAGGCCAATGAGGAAGCAGAAAATGGCACCGGGCACCGAGTTGGACATGAGGTGCTCAAAATTTGCGTGCAGCAGTGGGGCGGTAAAAATTCCCCAGATGCCGTTGAAATCCAGCGGACGGATGCCGTAATCAGATAGCTGGCCGCCAAAAATGAAGGCGTTAATAAAGTGGACCGCCCACTCCACTGCAAGGAAACCAAAGGCTATAGAAAAGCCGGTGGTGATGCGGCCGCTGCGGGTGTAATTCTTAGAATCGCCGCGGTTGACCTGGCCGGCGGGCGCGGGCCGGTAGTTAGATATTCCACCTGAAGTCATAATGCGACTCATCTTAGTCAAGCAGATCGCGGTACGCGCTCAAGCCCAGGCCCGGCTCGGCGGCGGCAACCGCGTTGGCAATGGCTTCTTCCACGGCATCGGCGGCCGCGGTGCAAAGTTGGGCCATCAACTGCGTACTGAGGTCAGCCGGGCGCTGCGCGGTGGACAAGGCAAAAATGGTGTCCCCGTCCAGCGGCGAGTGAGCAGGACGCACCGCGCGGGCGATGCCATCGTGCGCGGTCATGGCCACCCGCTGGGCTTGGGCGGTGGTGACGGGGGCGTCGGTTAGCACGGCGCCGATGGTGGTATTGAGCTTGGCCTCTGCAGGGTGTGGCAAGGCGCGGTAGGCGGCGGCATTGACCGGGGTGCGCACCGGCGCGCCGTAGAGCCGGCCGGACTGCGGATCGATGACCTCACCCACAGGGTTGGCGACCATTGCGGCGCTCACCTTATAGTTTTGTACCCGGCGCGTGGCTAGGCCGAAACCACCCCGCAACTTGCCGGCGGTAGCTCCCACTCCGGCACCCACCGAGCCCATAGATTCATCATTGCCCGCCAGCGCAGCCCGAAGCGCGGCTGCGCCTTCTTCTGGCCCGGGGCGGGCAGGTCCAACCAAAAGGTCGAAGATGACGGCCCCGGGGACGATGGGCACACGCGGGCCGGGTTTCCCCTCGCCAAAGACGGGGAAGCCAATCCCCTGCTCTGCCAGCTCATTCATCACGCCGTCGGCAGCCGCTAAGCCAAAGGCAGATCCGCCCGCCAACACCACTGCGTGGACCCGCTCGACCGTATTATGCGGCTGCAAGAGGTCCGTTTCGCGGGTGCCTGGGCCGCCGCCGCGCACGTCGACGCTGCCGAGCGCTCCGTCCGGCCCGCAATAGAGCACCGTGACGCCGGTATCGGTGCCGCTAAAATGCCCGATGCTAATACCGCCCAGCATTAATCCATCAGCACCTGAAGTAGCGAATCCTGGCAAAAGGCCAGCCACTCCACGAGGCTATCGCGGTCAAACATCAGGTTGTCATCAGAAACATCGCCCGCCGCAACGTAGAGGCGCAGATCGTTTAGGCCGGCAACGAAGGCATGAGCCTCCTGCTCACTAATGGCAACCTCTACCCCGCCGGTAGGGCCGAGGGCAGTGCCGATCACCTGAAGGTTTTCCAACTTGGCACGGGCAATGTCATTTTCGTGCAGCGAGCGCAGCAATGAGGCATCGCCTTCGTACTCCTCATCGCCGGGCATTTCGAAATCCGGGAAGAGGCGAGCCAGCGAGGGGTCCTCTGGGGCCTCGGTGTGGCCGGTCGGCATGTCCAGCATCTCCGCCAGCTCGTCCTTCGGCGCGGACTGGGCACGCTTAATGATCGCCTCGGAGACGGTAGCGGTGAGATCTCCCAATACTTCGCGCTCCATCGGCTCGAATACTGCCGTAATCTTCGGCGCACGCATGAGGGACTTCTTTTTCTTCCACGGTTGCATCTAGTTAACCTGCCTGCTGCATCGTTGCCCACAGCCCCGCGATCTGGAGCTTTTTCACGTCCGCTTCAATCTTGTCACGCTCGCCGCTGGATACGGCCGCCTTGCCCTCAGTATGGACCTGCATCATGAGTTCATTGGCCCGCTTTTTGTCGTATCCCAAAACGGTTTGAAATACATAGGACACGTAGCTCATTAGGTTGACGGGGTCATCCCACACGATGCACATCCACGGCAGGTTTTCGCTCGTGGCCACGTCTACTTCGAGTTCTTCATCCAATTCGGGCGTAGCCATGGGAGAGCTCATCCGGACTACGGGAAATTGCGCCTTCATGCCTTCTAGCCTAACCATATTTAGGAATTTATTGTGGGCCCGGGCATTCTGGCTTAAGACATTCCGGTGGGAAAGAATCTAAACCCCTGAAAAGCACCTAGTCAGTGGGTAATATCACTCCCGTGAATGACAAAGCTATCCCTAATGATCGCTCTACTGCACTGCTCACAGATAAATATGAGCTGACGATGCTCCAAGCCGCGCTGCGGGACGGCTCGGCAAACCGTCAGGTCACCTGCGAAGTATTCGCCCGCCGCCTACCCAATGAGCGCCGCTACGGCGTGGTGGCCGGCACCGAGCGTGTCCTGCGCGCAGTGGAAGATTTCCGCTTTTCGGCCAATCAATTGGCGGAGATGGACTTCCTGGATGAAAAAACCAAGGAGTACCTGCGCCACTACCGTTTTTCGGGCCAGATCGATGGCTACCGCGAGGGTGAACTCTATTTCCCCAACTCCCCCATCTTGACGGTGCGCGGCACCTTTGGAGAATGCCTCATTCTGGAGACCGTCATCTTATCCATCATGAATGCCGATTCCGCAGTGGCCTCGGCTGCCTCCCGCATGGTCACGGCCGCCGACGGCCGGCCCATCATCGAGATGGGCTCACGCCGCACTCACGAGTATGCGGCGGTGACCTCCGCCCGCGCGGCCTACCTGGCCGGATTCGATGCTACTTCCAACTTAGAGGCGGGCTACCGCTACGGCATCCCGGTTTCCGGCACCGCGGCTCACTCGTGGACCTTGGCACACACCAACCCGGACGGCACTCCGAACGAAGAGACCGCCTTCCGCTCCCAGATCGACACCCTTGGCGTGGACACCACTTTGCTAGTTGATACTTATGACATCACTAAGGGCGTAGAAACCGCCGTCAAGGTCGGCGGTCCGAAGCTCGGCGGCGTTCGCATCGATTCCGGTGACCTCGGTGCGGTGACCCGCCGCGTGCGCAAGCAACTGGATGATTTGGGCAACCACAACACCAAAATCGTGGTCTCTTCCGACCTCGACGAGTTCGCCATCGCCGGCCTACGCGGCGATCCGGTAGACGTCTACGGCGTCGGCACATCCGTGGTGACTGGCTCTGGTGCCCCTACCGCCGGCATGGTCTACAAGGTCGTAGAGGTGGATGGCATTCCGGTGGCAAAGCGCTCTACTTCCAAGCAATCCGTGGCTGGTGCCAAGCGCGCCCTGCGCACTTACCGTTCCTCCGGCGTGGCTGTGGAGGAAATCGTCTACCCATACGACGCCCCAACGCCAGATACCGGCCAGCTCAAAACCCGTGAGATGACCATTCCTCTTATGCGCGATGGACACATCGTTGACGACCTGCCAGATCTGCATGCCTCCCGCGAATATTTGAACCAGGCCCGCAAAACCCTGCCCTGGGAAGGCCTGGCGCTCTCCCGCGATGAAGCGGCAGTGCCCACGCGGATGGTGGGCTTTAAAAAGTAGGCCGCTAGACTGTGTGGGGTGAGTAAGCACGCAGATGAGCCTTTAAACCTCGACACGGAAACGCTGCTGGACAAGGCAGTTGACGCGCTGGGCGGCAGCCGGCGCGACGGCCAGGTGCGTATGGCTACGGCCGTTTCGGCCGCCCTCGAGAAGGAGCGCCACCTAGCGGTGCAGGCCGGTACCGGTACTGGTAAATCCTTGGCTTACTTGGTCCCGGCTATCCGGCATGCAATGAACTCGGGGTCCACCGTCATCGTCTCCACCGCGACCCTGGCCTTGCAGCGTCAGCTGGTGGAGCGCGATCTCCCGCGGCTCACGGAGGCCCTCGCCCCCGTCATGGAACGCACGCCCACCTTCGCCATTATGAAGGGCCGCAATAATTACCTGTGCATGAATAAGATTGCGGCTACCCCGGATGACCCGGAAGCTCTTATCGACGAATCCGAGATTTCCCACCGCGGCAAGGCCGTGCGCCGCATCCACGAATGGGCGCAGGAAACCGAAACTGGTGACCGCGATGATCTAGAGCCGGGCGTTCCGGACTTGGTGTGGCGCGCGGTTTCCGTAGCCTCCAACGAATGCTTGGGCGCTTCGCGCTGCCCGCACGGGCCCGACTGTTTTGCAGAGGAAGCCCGCAGGGCGGCTGCCGATGTCGATATCGTCGTCACCAACCACGCCATGCTTGCCATTGACGCGGTTTCGGAGGCAAATATCTTGCCGGAGCACGACGTGGCCATTATCGACGAGGCCCACGAGCTCGACGGCCGCATTACCTCCGTGTCCACCGCAGAGATTACTACCCGCGCCATCAAAATGGCAGCCAACCGCGCGAAGTCTCTCGGAAATGCCGGCAGCCTCTCCGACCTGGCAGAGGAGTTCGATGACCTGATGAAAATTCAGGAGCCGGGCAGGTGGACCGATTTGGATGAAACCTCGCAGGCACACCTGCGCGCGCTTGCCGATGAATTCCTGCGCGTTAAGTCCCTCATCTCTCGCGCACCAGAAGGCGAGGCCACCGATGACCCAGAAAAGAACGCCGAGCGCCAGAACTTAAGCAATCACCTCTCCGACCTCGCGCAGGCCGTAGCGCGCATGCTGGAGGTCTTCGCCACCGATGACCCGGCGAAACAAGACGACGTAGTCTGGCTAGAGCGCGATCCGCGCAGCGACGCCGAGACCCTCGCCGTGGCGCCCCTGTCCATCGCCCACATGCTGCGCGAGAACCTCTTCGGGGAACAAACAGTGGTGCTTACTTCGGCCACCCTCGCCCTCGGCGGCCGCTTTGATGCCATGGCCGCCCAGTGGGGCATGCCGAGCGGCACCTACGACACCTTGGACGCAGGCACGCCCTTTGACCCGGCCAAATCTGGTATTTTGTACACAGCCAAGCACCTTCCTGCTCCCGGTCGCGATGGCCTGCCCAAAGAAACGATTGATGAGATCTACGAGCTCATCATGGCTGCCGGAGGGCGCACTCTCGGGTTGTTTTCCTCCCGCCGGGCCGCGGAAGAAGCAGCCACCGCACTTAAACCCCGTATTCCCTTTGACCTTTTCGTGCAAGGTGAGGATTCCATCGGCGCACTGGTAGAGAAATTCTCCCAAAAGGAAAACTCCTGCCTCTTCGGCACCCTCACCCTGTGGCAGGGCGTGGACGTGCCGGGGCCAGCGTGCTCGCTGGTTATCATCGACCGCATTCCATTTCCCCGCCCAGATGATCCCCTCATGCAGGCGCGCGCCCAAGCAGCCGATGCCGCGGGACGCTCCGGGTTCATGGAAGTCTCCGCCAACCATGCCGCCCTGCTCATGGCGCAGGGCGCGGGACGCCTGCTGCGCCACGTCTCCGACCGCGGCGTGGTGGCTGTGCTCGATAACCGTTTGGAATATAAGCGCTATGGCAGCTTCCTCAAGGCCTCTATGCCGCGTTTTTGGCAAACCACCGATGCGGACACGGTGCGTGGCGCGCTTAAGCGATTGGTCGCCGCAGGGCGCACACGGTAGCCGAGTCGGGCGCAATTTCCGTAAATCCAGCGTCCACGATGACCACCGCACCGTCCTGTGCGCAGGCGGTGCGAAAATCTATCCCGGACACCTCGCGGACAGAAAGCTCAAAACCGGTTTCCGCCCAGTCGCGCGCTTCATCCACCGACATTGCTGCGGCAAGCATCATCGACCCGTGGCCTACCTGTGCCGCGGCCTTGCCCGCAGACATGCCGAGGCTGCGGTCGACGTAGATAACTGGGGCATCGCCAAGCGGGGCTCCGGGCTCGTCATAGGCAAGGTCGGTGTGGCCGATCTGCAGCTTGGCAATGAGCGGATCCACCTCCCCTACGGCGGAGGGCGCAAAGGCGCGGGCGCGGTCCGCCACGGTCACACCGGGCAGGTTTTGCACCTCGCGCCAAGCTTTATTACGTGCGCGGCGGGCAATCTTGCGGATGCGATGACCATACCACTGGCCCAATGCCTGAGCGAATGCCCCGTCCTCGCCTGCGCGTTCGTCTAAGCACACCGCCACGACGGCGCGTGCGGCCGCCTCCAGCACCTCCGTGCGTGCCGGTGGCTCTTGCTTTGGCAGGTTCAGAGCAATCTGCATGGCTTGGACGGTGGCGGGCTCGTCCGGGTTTTCTGGGTCATCGCGCCAGGAGCGCGAATCGCACGCTGCTACCAAGCGTTGGTGGGCGGTCTCAAACTTATCCACGAACAACCTCCTCGGCCGGGATTCCCAAAATCTGTAATACCTCGTCCAACCGCCGATGGTTCACAGAGGTATCCGCTACTTCTTGCAGCGCTGGCTTAGCATTGAAAGCAATACCCAGCCCCGCGGCGGTGATCATATCGATGTCATTGGCACCATCGCCCACGGCGACTGTCTGCCGCATGCCGACGCCGGAATCTGCAGCGAATTCCCGCAAGAAATCCTCCTTGGCCTTGCGGTCAACCACCCTGCCTATTACCCGGCCGCTAAGCTTTCCATCTACGATTTCCAACGTATTTGCGCGGACGTAGTCCAATTCCATCTCCGCAGCCAGGCCCTCTAGAACCTCAATGAAGCCGCCGGAGACCACAGCGGTGCGGTAGCCAATGCGGTTGAGCGTCGCAATGGTCTCTCGGGCGCCCGGGGTCAGCTGAATCTCGCGTGCCACCTCATCAATGACGGAGGCATCCAGCCCGGCTAGCACGGCGACGCGCTCACGCAGGGAAGCCTCAAAGTCCAGTTCCCCACGCATTGCCCGCGCAGTCACGGCTGCCACCTCTTCTTCCTTTCCGGCATGAGCGGCCAGCATCTCTATGACCTCACCTTGGATCAGGGTGCTATCGCAGTCGAAACATACCAGGCGCTTGGAGCGCCGGCCCAGACCCGCAGGCTCAATAGCGATGTCGATACCGATCTGCTGTGCCAATTCCGCCAGCGCCTGGCGCACGGGCGCAGCGGAACCATCGAGCGACAGGAATAGCTCCAACCCGGTCAACGGAGAGGTCGAAAGCCCGCGGATGCGATCGATATTGGCATCGAAGTTGGCCAATACGCGTGCGACTTCCTCCATGTGATGGGCGGTAACCTGCGTACCCATGAGGACCATCACATGGGTCGATCGAGCTCGGGCGGAGGATTCTTCCTCCCGCAGATCTACGGATACCTGCTGCCCATAAATGCTCAACGTATTGCGCAGTCCCTGCGCGATCTGTTCGGCGCGCGCACTAGGAATGCGGGTATGGGCAGCAAGAGTGATACGGCCAGAAAAGATGGCCTGCTCGACGTCGACAAGCGTGGCGTTATGTGACGCCAACACGCGGAAGAAGGCCGCCGACACCCCGGGCTTGTCCGGGCCACTGGTGGTGATGACGGCATGGATATCAGCTTGGGTACTCACCCGTCCATTATCGCATGTGGGGCACAGAAGAAACGCCAAAGCCGCCTCCCGTGGCCCATTTAGGGCTGGGAGGCGGCTTAAGTCAGGAGTTGGTGCGAGTTATATCGCTTTAGTGGCTACCCACGTGTGCTTCTTCGCGCATGCGCTGAACCATGTGCGGGTAGTGCAACTCAAAGGCCGGGCGCTCAGAGCGGATACGCGGCAGGGACACAAAGTTGTGGCGTGGCGGCGGGCAGGAGGTTGCCCACTCGAGGGAGTTGCCGTAGCCCCATGGGTCATCCACGGTGACAATCTCGCCATAGCGCCAGGACTTGAATACGTTCCACACCAGCGGGATAACAGAAGCGCCGAGAACGAAGGAGAAGATGGTGGAAATCTGGTTGAAGACCGTGAAGCCATCGGACTCCAGGTAATCAGCGTAACGACGCGGCATGCCCATGTTGCCGACCCAGTGCTGAACCAGGAAGGTACCGTGGAAGCCGATGAAGGTCAGCCAGAAGTGAATCTTGCCCAGGCGCTCATCCAGCATGCGGCCGGTCATCTTCGGGAACCAGAAGTACAGACCCGCGAAAGCGGAGAACACAACCGTACCGAACAGGGTGTAGTGGAAGTGAGCAATCAAGAAGTAGGACTCAGCCAAGTGGAAGTCCAGTGCCGGGGAAGCCAGCATGACGCCGGTCATGCCGCCGAAGAGGAAGGTTGCCATGAAGCCCATAGCGAAGATCATCGGGGTATCCCAGGTGATGTGGCCCTTCCACATGGTGCCGACCCAGTTGAAGAACTTAACGCCGGTAGGCACCGCAATCAGGAACGTCATGAAGGAGAAGAACGGCAGCAGGATAGCGCCGGTGACGAACATGTGGTGTGCCCAAACAGCCATGGACAGGGAGCCGATGGCCAGCAGTGCGAAGACCAAGCCGATGTAGCCGAAGACCGGCTTGCGGGAGAAGACCGGAACGACCTCAGAAACAACGCCGAAGAACGGCAGCGCGAGGACATAAACCTCAGGGTGGCCGAAGAACCAGAACAGGTGCTGCCACAGGATGCCGCCACCATTAGCGGAATCGTAGATGTGGCCGCCCAGCTTACGGTCATACAGGACGCCCAGTGCGGCAGCGGTCAGCAGCGGGAAGATCATCAGCACGATGGCGGATGCGGTAAATACTGCCCAGCTGAATACCGGCAGGCGGAACATGGTCATACCCGGTGCACGCAGGGTGAGAATGGTAGTGATCATGTTAATGGCGGAGGCGATGGTACCGACACCGGTAGCACCCACGCCGACGATCCACATATCCGCGCCGATGCCCGGGGTGTGGACGCCATCAGCCAGCGGCATGTACATGGTCCAGCCGAAGTCAGCTGCACCACCCGGGGTAACGAAGCCCAGCAGCATCACGGTGCCGCCCAGCAGGGTGACCCAGAAGCCGAAGGCGTTCAAACGTGGGAAAGCCACGTCCGGCGCACCAATTTGCAGCGGCAGGATGTAGTTACCAAAGCCCCACACAACTGGGGTTGCAAAGAGCAGCAACATCACCGTGCCGTGCATGGTGAACAGCTGGTTGAACTGCTCATTGGACAAGAACTGGAGACCCGGGGTGAATAGCTCCGCGCGGATCAACAGTGCCATAAAGCCACCGAGGAAGAAGAAGCTGAAGGACATGATCAAGTACATGATGCCCAGCTGCTTGTGGTCAGTGGTGGTTAGAAATACCCAAGCCTTTGAACCGGTCTTCGCGTTACCGGTTGGCTCTGGACGTGTGGGGGCGACGTAATCGTCGACCCGTGGCGCCACAGCGGTCATAAAATCCTCCTGAATAACAAAGTGTCTGTGGGATGAGCCCACCTACACCTAGGTTTACTCGCCTTATATTAGGCCATTTTCCCCTGTTCTTTCCAGCTTCCCCCAATACATGACCTTAAAGCTACGCCCTAGCACTAACCACATCTGTCACATAGCCCCTGCACGTGGCGCGGCCGCCAATATCGACATTGGTTTTTAGGCAAGCTCCACCGTGCTATATGTCACAGAGATGTGGAATTGTGCGCCCCCAAAACGTAAAAACACACCCCCGCTCGTTATCAACCTTTCGGTTGAGTTAGAGCAGAAGGTGTGCCGCTAGACCACGCTGATCAGCGAGAATGCTTAGAAGTCCCAGTCATCATCCGTGGTGTCCTCGGCCTTGCCGATGACATAGGAGGAACCAGAGCCAGAGAAGAAGTCATGGTTCTCGTCGGCGTTCGGCGACAACGAGGACAAAATGGCTGGGGAAACGCGGGTCTCATCGGCCGGGAAGAGCCCCTCAAAGCCCAAGTTATTGAGCGCTTTATTGGCGTTATAACGCAGGAAGCGCTTAACGTCCTCGGTCCAGCCCAAGTCATCGTAGAGATCCTCGGTGTAGTCGATCTCGTTGTCATATAGATCGTAGACCAAGTCGAAAGTGTATTCCTTCAGCTCCGCCTGACGCTCCTCATCCAACTGCTTATACGCCTGCTGGAACTTGTAGCCAATGTAGTAACCGTGCACGGCCTCATCGCGAATAATCAGGCGAATGATATCGGCGGTATTGGTGAGCTTCGCGCGGGAAGAGAAGTACATCGGTAGATAGAAGCCCGAGTAGAACAAGAAGGACTCCAGCAAGGTGGAGGCCACCTTCTTCTTCAGCGGATCCTCGCCCTTGTAATAGGACAAGATGATCTTGGCCTTCTTTTGCAGGTTCTCATTTTCTTCGGACCAGCGGAAGGCATCGTTGATCATCGGCGTGGATGCCAAGGTCATGAAGATATTGGAATAGGACTTGGCGTGCACGGACTCCATAAACGCAATGTTGGTGTAGACCGCCTCTTCGTGCAGGGTCTGGGAGTCCGGTAGGAGGGAAATCGCACCCACGGTGCCCTGGATGGTATCCAGCAGCGTCAGGCCGGTAAAGACCCGCATGGTGGTTTCCTTTTCCTTCTCCGTCAGCGTCTTCCAGCTGGGAAGGTCATTGGAAACCGGGACCTTTTCTGGCAGCCAGAAATTACCGGTGAGGCGCTCCCATACCTCGAGGTCCTTTTCATCCGGGATGCTATTCCAGTTAATGGCCTTAACTGGCTTTTCATGACTAGAAACGTAGTCATCGTACTCGTGCGACACGCGGCGTCACTCCAATACTAAAAACGGACAAATTCAGGTCTCCAGCATACCCAATTCACCCGCCCTCTAAGCCATTGTGCTGGATACCACTTACCTATACTGATCCCAGTTACTTCGGAGCATGCAAAGAAAGGATTTCCGCATGAGTGCCACCCCTCCCCTGCTGGGTTCCGTGGTGGATAGGCTCGGCGCCGAGATCGTAAGCGGAGACATCGCCGAGGGCGAGCGGTTCCGTCTGGGGGACGTCGAAAAGCGCTTTGGCATCTCCCGCACCGTGGCCCGCGAAGCCATGCGCGCCCTGGAGCACCTCGGCATGGTCAGCTCCGGGCGTCGCGTGGGAATCACGGTACTGCCGATGGACAACTGGGCGGTATATGACCCGGCGATCATCGGCTGGCGGTTAAACAACGACAAAACCCGCGGGCAGCAAGTGGCACGCCTCAACGAGTTGCGGCTAGGAATCGAGCCGGTGGCGGCCCGACTCGCAGCCGGCAACGCCAGCGCCGGGCAGCGGGCGGAGCTCCTTCGCCTCGCCGCGCGTTTAGCCGAGCTAGAGTCCACTCCTTCCCCGCGCGTGGGCGAGGAACTGGAAACCGATTTGCGTTTCCACACCCTGATCCTGCAGGCTTCCGGCAATGAGATGCTGGCCGCGCTCGCCCCCTCACTGGTGGCCATGCTCAAGGGCAAGTCCGTCTTTGGCTCCCGCAAGCGCGATCCCATAGGCGGGACTACACAACTGCACATGGAGCTGGCCCGGGCCATTGATGCCGGGCTTGCCGACGCCGCCGAAAGCACCTCCCGCACCATCCTCGACCGCACCCGCGCAGAAAACGGCTAAACGCCTCGATGCACGTCCTTCCCCACGACGTGCATCGAGGCGCCCTAGCTGCGGTCTAAAGCATGCAGGATACGCAGCCCTCGATCTCGGTACCCTCCAGCGCCATCTGGCGCAGGCGGATGTAATACAGGGTCTTAATGCCCTTGCGCCACGCATAAATCTGCGCACGGTTGACATCGCGGGTGGTTGCGGTGTCCTTGAAGAAAAGCGTAAGCGATAGACCTTGGTCCACATACTTGGTGGCTACGGCATAGGTATCGACGATCTTCTCGAAGCCGATCTCATAAGAGTCCTTGAAGTACTCCAAGTTGTCATTATCCATATGCGGCGCCGGGTAGTAGACGCGACCAATCTTGCCTTCCTTGCGGATCTCAATCTTGGAGGCAATCGGGTGGATGGATGAGGTGGAGTTATTGATATAAGAAATCGAGCCCGTCGGTGGCACTGCCTGCAGGTTGCGGTTATACAGCCCATGCTTGGCCACATCCTGCTTCAACTCCTCCCAGTCCTGAGCGGACGGGGTATGGATCGAAGAGGACGCGAAAAGCTCTTGGACCTTCTTTGTCTTCGGCTTGAACTCTTCCGGATCATAGCGGTCGAAGAATTCGCCGGAGGCATACTCGGACTGCGGGAACTCCTTAAAGTACTCCCCGCGCTCGCGGGCAATCTTATTAGAAGCACGCAATGCCGCATATAGCACGGCCGCGAAGTAGGCATTAGTGAAATCCAAGCCTTCTTCCGAGCCATACTCGATGTGCTCGCGGCCCAAGTAGCCGTGCAGGTTCATCTGACCCAAGCCGATGGCATGAGACTCATCGTTTCCGCGGCGCACAGACGGCACGGAATCGATGGACGTCTTATCCGCCACAGCGGTCAGGCCGCGGATGGCAGTCTCCACCGTAGTGGCAAAGTCCGGCGAGTCCATGGTCATCGCGATATTCAGCGAGCCCAGGTTACAAGAGATATCGCTACCCAGCTCTTCATAGGTCAAGTCTGCATTGAACTCGGATGCGGAGTTAACCTGCAGGATCTCGGAGCACAGGTTGGACATATTGATCCACGAGGTCTTTACCGGGTTGGCGCGGTTCACGGTGTCCTCGAACATGATGTACGGGTAACCGGACTCGAACTGCAGCTCTGCCACGGTCTGGAAGAAGTGACGGGCGTTAATCTTCTTTTTACGGATGCGTGGGTCTTCCACCATCTCCTCATAGTGCTCGGTAACGGAGATATCACCGAAGGCCTTGCCGTAGACGCGCTCAACGTCATACGGCGAGAAGAGGTACATATCGTCATTGCGCTTGGCCAGCTCGAAGGTGATATCCGGCACGACGATGCCCAGCGAGAGGGTCTTAATGCGGATCTTCTCGTCCGCGTTCTCACGCTTGGTATCCAAGAAGTCCATGATGTCTGGGTGGTGCGCATTGAGATAGACCGCACCAGCACCCTGGCGGGCACCAAGCTGGTTGGCATAAGAGAAGGAATCCTCCAGCAGTTTCATCACTGGGATCACACCGGAAGACTGGTTCTCAATGTGCTTAATGGGCGCGCCGGATTCACGAATATTAGATAGCAGCAGCGCCACGCCGCCGCCGCGCTTGGAAAGCTGCAGCGCGGAGTTGATGGAGCGTCCAATGGACTCCATATTGTCCTCGATGCGCAGCAGGAAGCAGGACACGAGCTCGCCACGCTGGGCCTTGCCAGCGTTGAGGAAAGTGGGGGTGGCCGGTTGGAAACGGCCGGTCATAATCTCGTCCACGAGGCGCTCTGCTAGGCCAGTATCACCATCTGCCAAGAATAGGGCGGTCATGGAGACGCGATCCTCAAAGCGCTCGAGGTAGCGGCGGCCATCAAAGGTCTTCAGTGTGTAGCTGGTGTAGTACTTATACGCACCCAGAAAAGATTTGAAGCGGAACTTATAGGAATATGCGCGCTTGAAAAGCTCCTTGATGAAAGCGAAGTCATACTGCTCGATGACCTGCGGATCATAGTACTTATTATTAATCAGGTAATCGATCTTTTCTTCCAGATCATGGAAGTAGACCGTGTTTTGATTAACGTGCTGCAGGAAGAATTGGTTAGCGGCCTCGCGATCTTTATCGAACTGAATCTTGCCGTTTGCATCGTAGAGATTCAGCATCGCATTCAGAGCGTGGTAGTCCAACTGCTCTTCAGGCTTAACTGGCTCGGCGACGGTCTTCCCCAATTGCGTACTCACAGCTGACAAGGCCTTTCTTAAAAATTAGGATCTTTATTTAAGTCGTAGTGGGCGCTAGGCCGCGGCCTCGAGCCCGAGCTCGGCGGCGTTAGCCAATAAGCCTTCACGACAAATTTTTATATCGTCATCGTTTCCCAGCAACTCGAAACGATATACATAGGGCACTTTACATTTGGCGCTGATGACGTCACCAGCCTTGCCAAAGTCGGCGCCGAAATTGCTATTACCGCCCGCGATTACCGCGCGAATGAAACTGCGGTTGTGCTCATCATTAAGGAACTTAATTACCTGGGTGGGCACGGGACGGGAGTTTTGGTGGCTAATGGATGCGCCCCCGCCATAAGTGGGGCACACCAAGACATAAGGTTCGTTGACCTTGAGGGGCTCCTCCGTGCGGCGCAGCGGAATGCGCGCGCTGGGAAAGCCCAGCTTCTGCACGAACCGGTGCGTATTTTCCGTCGCGGAGGAAAAATACACGACCAACATCGCTACTGGCCTCCCCTACCCCTTAGGCGGATGCCGCTAGGGAAGCCAAGCCCTTGATACGGTCTGGGTGGAATCCAGACCAGTGCTCACCGTTGGCCTCAACTACTGGGGCCTGAACATAACCCAATGCCATAACGTAGTCGCGAGCCTCTGCATCGGTCGAGATATCAACTAGGTCATACTCGAGTCCGGCACGATCGAGAGCCTTCTTGGTGGCGTTGCACTGGACGCACGCTGGCTTGGTGTAAACGGTGATAGACATATAGATCCTTAAAGCTCCTGCATTGAAAACTCGTCAGAACGGGGAGCGTTTCCCGCCTATTCGGGCGCTTCCTGCGCCGCTCTGAGCAACATCAACGACACTATACTTTGGGGGAATTACCCGCAACCAACACAATATGTAGTAGTTACAGGCATGGTATTCCCAGGATGACACACCCCCAGGCCCAACATGTTGACCACACCCAAGGACAGCCATGAAACTACATCAATGAGATTCCTGCAGGTTTACCTGGAGTTCATCATTTTGTGTGTCAAAGTTCACATTTTCGGTATGGTGTTCCGTTTTAAGAACCGACCACCGACGGCTCCTCAGAGACGCAGGTAGACGGCTCTGGCTCCTCCCCCGGAGCGCGCTTCAAGCCAAAAATAACCTGACTCAAGGCCGCCCAATCGGTCGGCAGCTTATCGTGCCGAGGAGCCACGCCGCAGACCTCACCTAGGGCGAGGTTCACAACATCGGCGCCGTCAACGGCCGCCAGCTGCGAGGAACTATTCGGAGTTACCGTCATATCCGCCGGCGAGTAGATGGAGGTGTAGAGCACGCCTGGCGCGGTGTCTGGCAAGGCGTTCAGCCGTTGCATAAACTCCGACCCCACTACCTGTTGGGTGCCGGCCGTGCTAGCCAAGAAGGCGGCGAGGCGGGGCGCGAAAGCGATGAATTTGGCCAGAACTTCACTCTGCCCGCCCAGCGTGGTGCCGTGGAAGTTACCACCCAGCGCCACCGCATGGAACACATGATTCGCCCCATCGTGCATCTGCGTATAGGTCTTGATGTGCATGCCGCCCTGGGAGTGGCCCACTAAGTTTACTTTCTCCGCGCCAGTGACCTCGCGTACATAGTCCACCTGGTCTGCAATTTCCGCGGCAGAATCATCCAAGTCAGCAATTGCCTTGACGCTCGGAATCATATTCTGCAAGGTGACGTCATCTGCACCATAGTCAAAGGCCCACACGCATGCCCCCTGGTCCTACAAAAGGTGAACTAGATTGCCCCACACGGAAGCATTATTCGAGGTTCCATGCAGCAACACAACGGGCTCTGCAATGTCTCCAGAAGGCACACAGGACGGGTCATTGATACCAAGAGACTCCAGCGCAGAGGACTCCCACTCCGGCTCAGCAGCCTGAGCGATTGGGACGGATAATCCGAGGGCGGCAGCAACAAGCGCAGCAACGATTCGCTGGGATATTATTCTTCTTTCTTACGGTATGGATAGACAAAATAATTATATTCATATATTTGCCTTTATACTTACCCGATCTTAAAAGAATTTATCCTCGGCGCCAGAGCCCACGCATAAAAAATCCGCCCCACTCCGGATAGCCGGAGGGAGCGGATGGAATCGCGAATCAATTAGCCCTGACGAGCCTTGAAACGGGGATCCTTCTTGTTGATCACGAAGACCTTACCGTGGCGGCGAATAACCTGGGCGCCCGGCTTCTTCTTCAGCGACCGAAGGGACTTACGGACCTTCATCGGGCGCTCCTTTCGTTATGCGCAATCTACATGCGGTTGAATAAGTAAAGCACGGACTGGGAATCCCCAGCCATGACACGAGGAAAAATTTTACCTCACACGGCCGTCAATACCAAAACACTAAGGCTTCACGGCTGCGGACTCGCGCTCGTAGCGCGACTTCATCTCCTCGCCTACCTCATCCAGGCTACGTCCCATCGTCTCTGGAACCAAAACCTTGGTGTAGCCGATGGCGATGAGACCAAAAACTCCGAAGACGATGAACGCCACGGGGCCGGTCAACCATTCCACTAGCGGCAAGAAATACTGCGCCACGGCCCAGTTGGTTGCCCACAAAGACAATCCGGCGATGCCCATGCCTAGACCTCGCACCTGCAGCGGCACTAGCTCGGAGATGAGCAGCCATGTTGTGGGTGAGACCGCCGCTTGCTGGAAGGCGATAAACAGCGCCATAAATACCAACGAGACCATTGCCATAGTGGTGGAATCCTGGGCGTGGGAATAAGCAAAGGAGAGGATAAATAGCGAGACCACGTTGCCGGTCAGGCCGATGAGCAATAGGCGCTTGCGCCCAATGCGGTCTACCACCTTCAGCCCCACCCAGCAGGCGAGCACGGATACCGTGCCGATAACGATGGAAGTGTAGACCGAATTGGCCGTAGAAATCCCCACCTGGTTCATCATGGTCGGCGCGAAGTACACAATGGCGTTGACACCGGTAATCTGCTGTGTGAGCCCCATCAGCATGGCCAGCAGCACCGTAACCTGCATCCACCGGTTGGCGGCAAGCGCCTTCCACTCAGACCCGCTGGACTTGCGGGCGGTCTCCTGCGAAGTCAGCTCCGAAATATCCATCCCGGCGCGCCCGGCAATTTCTTGGGCACGAGCCATCTTGTCGTTCGTCGCTAGCCATACCGGCGTCTCTGGCAGAAACACCATTCCCAGCGCCAACGCTAGTCCTGGCACGGCGGCCAAGCCCAGCATCCACTCCCAGCTGCCAGTAGAGGCTAGCGCGGAGTTGACCAGGTAGGCCATCAACTGGCCCACCACAATCGCCAGGGTATTAAGTGAGACCATGCGCCCGCGCACCTTGGCGGGCACGATTTCCGCGATGTACATGGGGGAAACGATGGATACCGCACCCACGGCAAAGCCCAAGAACGTGCGTGCCGTGGCCAGCATCCCCACCGATCCGGACAGAGCGCACCAGATGGAGCCCAACACGAAAATGATGCCACCCGCAATCAGTGTGAAGCGGCGGCCAAACCTATCGGCGATGCGCCCAGCTGTCAGCGCCCCAACAGCCGCCCCCACAAGCAGCATCGAGGTCACCCACCCCTCTTGGTGGGCGCTCATGTCGAATTCGGGGCTAATAAAAAGCAAGGCACCGGACATCACTCCGGTGTCGTATCCAAAAAGCAGCCCACCGAGGGCCGCTATGCCAGCTACTACCTTGACATAAACTTCCTTATTCACAGCACAATATTGTGTCAGGCGGCTACCATGAACGTCATGTCGAACGATGCCGAAAACCTGCAGCAAACCATCATAAAAGCCCTGGGTGTACGTCCCTTTATCGATCCAGAAGCGGAAGTCCAGCGTCGCGTAGATTTCTTGGTTGACTACCTGCGCACCACCGGTGCTAAGGGCTACGTGCTGGGAATTTCCGGTGGCCAGGATTCCACCTTGGCGGGAAAGCTCGCGCAACTGGCGGTGGACCGCGTCGACGGCGCGGAGTTTTGGGCCGTGCGCCTGCCTCACGGCGTCCAAGCAGATGAGGACGATGCCCAGATTGCCCTCGATTTCATCCAGCCCGATCACCGCCCCACCGTCGATATCAAACCAGCTACCTTGGCTCTCGACGAGCAGGTGGCGGATGCTGTGCAGCTTGCCGACGTCACCGATTTCAACCGCGGCAATACCAAGGCCCGCCTGCGCATGACCGCCCAGTACGCTATCGCCGGCGAGGTCGGCGCCCTCGTCATCGGCACCGACCATGCAGCGGAAAACGTCACCGCATTCTTTACCAAGTGGGGCGACGGCGCGGCAGACCTCCTCCCCTTGGCTGGGCTCAACAAACGCCAAGGCGCCGCCCTCCTAGAGCACCTCGGCGCCCCGCGCTCTACTTGGGAGAAGGTCCCCACCGCGGACTTGGAAGACGATAAGCCCCAGCTTCCCGACGAGGAAGCCCTCGGCGTCACCTACGCCCACATCGATGACTATCTAGAGGGCAAGGCGGTGCCAGACGCCGCGCGCGAACGCATCGAAACCCTATGGCGCCGCGGCGCTCATAAACGCATCATGCCGCAGGGGCCGAACCTTTAGGCCAATGCCTCCAAGGTTGCGGCAGCCGCACGCTCCAGCGGCCGGTTATAGCTTGCACCATGCGTGAGCGCATGCACTGCCAGCGGATGCAGTTGGTGCATAGGAATCCACTTTTCGATGTCCTTCGGCGCACCATAACCTCGGAAAATCTCCTCTAGGTATGGTGCCCCGAAAAGGGCCAGCATTCCCAGATCCGTATGCGGATGCCCACCGTGGGCAGCGGGGTCAATCATGATGCCGCCGGCAGAACCAAAGAGCAGGTTTCCTGCCCATAGATCACCGTGGATGCGAGCCGGCGCCACATCCCAACTGCGCGCGGCAATGGCATCGCAGGCTCGCCGGACCAAGTCCAACTGCGCCGCGCTAATCCCAGCCAATGCCGCAAAGGGAAGCACGCGCTGTTCGACATAGAACTCGCCCCAGTTATCCGTCGGGTTGCAGTCTTGCTCGATGCTGCCGATGAAGTTCTTTCCCTCCCATCCGGCAGGAGGTGCGCCAAACGCTTCGACTCCTGCGCGGTGCATGCGAGCCAACTCCGCACCAAACTTCCTCGCCGCCTCCGGCGTGGGCATGACCTCGTCCACGCGCTCGGTAACGATCTCTAACCCGTCGGCGCTTACTACGCTGACCACCGCATCGGTAGCTTCCCCAAGCCACCGCAATCCTGCCGCCTCCGCGCCAGCTTGATCCGTGTCACGCACTCGCTTTGAAAAAGTCTGCATGTCGCCCAGCCTAATCAGGCAAGAGAACTTTTAAAGCGTTCCGCGCTCCCGCGTGGGCAAACACATCATGAATAAGAGCGCTAACCCACCGAACACAGGGATAAACCCGATCAAGCATAAGAACCCCGTTCTCCCAGAATCGTGCAACCGCCGGAAAATTAAGGAAACGACCGGCATAGCAAGAAATCCTTTTACAACAAGCTTGATATTCACGCCATAATGCTGATCGATGGCGCTAATTGGCACTGAAATCAACACTAGAAAGCCAAATACCCACCAGAACTCACTCACAGACGCTCGACCAAGGAAGTTGAAGTATCTCACAAAGAACCTGCCCACTGCCTGCGCAGGAGACGCCCCGTAAAGCGCATCGCGTGTAAAGAACCCCGTAGATTCGTAAGTCATGACGCGCGGGCCCCTTCGACGTTGACTGCATATACTCGGCTGCGAACCATGCTACCCACTTCCCATAAAGGATGAGCAATGCAATCAGACGTCATCATCATCGGCGGTGGTTTTGCCGGCACAGCCGCAGCCATCACCTTGGCCCGCGCTAACCGGAATGTTCAGCTTATCGATTCCGGCGCTCCCCGCAACCGTTTCAGCGAACATTCCCACGGCATCCTTGGCCTCGACGGCGTAGCTCCCACCGAGCTACTCGAGCGGGGCCACGCGGAATTGCAGAAATTTGGTGGAAATATTTCCCACGACACCGTGGAAAGCCTCTCCCGGCCTTCCGAGCAGGCCCCGTGGCAAGTAAGTCTCACCGATGGCACGCTTCTAGAATCCCGCCATGTCCTCGTTGCTACTGGTCTCACAGACAAGCTCCCTGAGGTGCCCGGCCTTAGTGATTTGTGGGGAACGCGTCTCTTTCACTGCCCTTATTGCCACGGCCACGAGGTCAAGGGGAAGAAGGTTGCGCTCATTGGCGGCGCGAATCCGCCTTTTACCATCCGCATTAGCAAACTGCTTTCTAAGTGGACGAGTGCTCTGACCTTCTACCCCAACGGGCTTGAGCTCACCGAGCTTGACCTCACTCAGCTCGCCGGATTGGGCGTAGAAATAAACGATGCGAAGGTGACCCAAGTCCAGCCGGATCAGGCATCGCCCACCGGCGTAGAGGTACGCAGCGCCGATGGAGTAGACATCTACGAAGCATGCTTTACTGGGCCCGATTTTCTGCCCAACAATGCACTGTTGAGGGATGCTGGTTGCGAATCGGCCAATGGCTGGATCAAAGCAGAGCGTGGCCAAACTTCAGTACCGTGCCTCTGGGCAGCAGGCAATGTAGTCAGCTCGCCGGATCAAGTCTCCCAAGCGATGGGTAGCGGAGCCGCCGTAGGCATTGCTATCGACCAGTGCATGCTTGACGAGGACTTATCAAAACTTTAGGCACCCGAGGCAAGCAAAAAGGAGAGGAACTAATGTTCCTCTCCTTTATTTTGTGGAGCTAACGGGATTCGAACCTCGACACCACATCAGCGCAGGTAATTGCCACTTTCTAAAACTACTACGGGAAGAAATTCCCGTAATTTTCCCGTTTCTATCCGATAAGACCGGCAACCACCCCCAAACACACAATCACAATTCGCGCCCCATGCCTTTGCCGATGCCGGCAAGGATCACTTACGGCTCCTGCGGTAAGACAATGCAGCCTCAGAGATAGCGAGTGCCACGGGGGCAATTAGGAGCCAATTAGGTATCACTGTGGATACCGCAATGAACGCGGCGAAAGCGGCTGCAAACGCATAAGTCATAGTCTTTTCCATGATGATTCCTTCCAAAGTGGGTATGATACTCAGACGCCCCAGGGTTCAGGATGATTGAGGCTTCCTGAACCCCTGGTGGCTACTTTTTGTAGCGCGCTATATGGTCGCCTAAGCGATTGAGGGGTACTACCACCCCAGCGGGAAAATAAAACGCCTTAAACGGCGATATTGAACAGGCAAAACGCCGCCACATACAAAGATAGGCCACCCGATTTATACCGAGTGGCCCCCTTTTTTTGTGTCTGGTTACGCGCCTTAGTCTTTGACCAGAGAGTCCTTCATGCGGGCGTACTCCGCATCCAAATCTGACGCCGGGGCGAAGGTGCCCCACAGGAAACCGTAGAGTTGGTTAAAACCGTACTTGTACTGAGCAGGGACGTACGGCTCCAGCAGTTCATGGGCATTGTAGAGCGCATCGCGAATTTGGCTCCGCTGCTCGGGGGTAGTGCTCGACAATGACGGCACAACTGGGGCTGCGGATGCTACAGCCGGGGAGCCGCCACCAATCGCTGCAGCAACAGCCACAGCAGCCACAGACTTCTTAAACCTAGACATGATTTTCCTTTCAGGAGGGAGTTTAACGACGCCGAGCACTAAGCAAGTAGCCGCTATTTAGTCAATTAATCGCCAAAGAAACTCCGCCTGTTACCTGGACCGAAATTTTCACTCCATGCCCCCAGAAGAAACGCCGTCACCTTAATCGGGAGCAACGCCGCGCTTTGATTGCAGAATCACTCAAAGCAGACCCGACTCTCAGCAATGTTGAACACGCTAAGCGTACGGGTACAAGTGATAAGACAGTGAATTCCGTGCGTCAGGAGATGCAGCAGCGCTCGGAAATTCCGAGCGTCGAAAAGCGGACGGATTCCCTCGGTCGTGAGCAGCCTTCGCTTCAGCCACGCCGTGAACCTGTGGAACGACAACCCCAGTCTCGAACTACACACGGCAGATTAAAGTCACACAATTAATGGGTACACACCAACCATTGCAAACAACCAAGTAATAAAACCAATAGCCCTATAGAAAACTGTTACTAACCAGCTCTGTCCATATACCGGGAGGATAGACCTTGCCCATGAGGGGGAGGTACCCCCCCACCCCTAGGTGATGGTGGTCACATGTTGTTTAGTGAGCATTTTTATTTCTTTGTGTGAAGCATTGAGTGAATCACTATCGACTCTTTTACGTTCCGTTGTGCTGGTTGCTCTTTAGATGGGGAAGTTTCCAAGTCGGAAGATCTTCCAGCATGAGTGCTGCGAATCCACCTGTACAACTTCCCTTAATCCCGAATTCGGGACTAACTCCACTCAGCGCGCCCCGTTTCCAATGACCATTGACGCGCTAACGCGGGGCACAACTTCAGGACTGTGAGCATCCCAGACTTATCGCTTTTTACAAATTGTAAATAGCTCGCTCTTTAAGTCGGGACCCCGACCTAACGATCCGCGCTCCCACTGCCCGTGCTGCTTTGGTAGCACTCATGCCCCCGTCAACCACCTGTTGAGCTAGGTCGGGGTGGTCACGCTTCAGACGGGCGAGGATTCCGTCGGCTCCACTGTTCATTGCCGGGGGTTTTATTGTGGTGCCACCACAATTATTTTCCGGCCTCCCTGCTTTCCCCCTGGATTCTGGTGTTTCCCCTAGCCATAAGCGTTTAGCGTTCTCCGCCACCCTGGTATCCACCGACTCAACAAGACCAACAAGGAGGCAGGGAAGCCGAGGAAAGAAAGGTGAGAACCAGTTCTCGGGTTTAGAAGAGTCCCGGGGAGAAAAGCAGACGATGGCTAAAGCTTCTACCAGACGTGACTGCTTTGGAAATAGGATTGAAAGTGTAGAAACACAAAATAGGTGTCCTATGAGTCCTATGCAGGTCAGGGCCTATTTTTGGGTGTCCTAAAGGTGTCCTATTGGGTGTCCTAAGTGTCCTAACACCAGGTGAAGATAGGACAGATAGGACAGTCAGGACATCCCGAAAGGACAGGCAAAAACACCGTGTGACCTGCATAGGACAGTTAGGACGCTAGGACAGGTCTACTTACACAACATTTTGGAAGGCCGGGCCGCGCTCTACGTAGTCACCATCCCTGCGCAGAACCCCATCATGGATCATCTGCCCACAAATGGAATCAGCATCGGAACGGTCACGACTGTTAAGCGTCTGCCTAAACTGCTGCCACGTTTCAGGCTCTGGAGTACAACCATCCTCCACATCCACCCACGAAACAATCTTTTGGATAAGGCGTTGCCGCTTTTCTTCCTTCCGCTTCATCCTCCGCTCTGCCGCCAGCTCTGCCGCCTGCTCATCTTCACCCCGACGCGCCGCCCTATCCTCAATCCGCTTATCGCTCTGGTGACGCTCACAGCGGGCGATAACAGCAGCGGAATAGCCCATAATCGCCTTAGCACTGTCATAGTCATGCTGGCTGGCGCTACTCTGGCTGCGCAGTAGGGCAATGCCCATAGCCAGCTTGGCGGTGGTGAAATCAGCATGACCTACCGGCGCGACCGCTGCACCATGCTTTAACTTTTGCTTCAGCATCAATTGGGAGTACTGGCAGACTTCACGAGGGAAGGTAAACGGCTTACCATCCACCAATCGCTTAGGAATCTCCACGGGCAGCAGCTGCGCTTCCGGGTAATCATGATCAATGTCCAGCAATGGATCTTCTAGCTCCACGAATACGAAACGATGCCGTAGCCCATCATCGCCGCCTTCCAACAAAATGCCGGCGGTATCAGGCTGGGCACCTACCCACAGGCAACCACGGTAGGAATCCTGCGCCAAATACATTTTGTCTTGCCGGTTATTAATCCCCAATGGGTTACCACTGTAGACAGACAGCAAGTTCTGCCTAAGCGTGTTGCCCTGCCGCTTCATCAGGTTGCCCAGCAGACCAACTTCCGAGACGCCAAACAGTACAGGCGCGCCGGGCATTGCTGCGCCATCTTCCACAATGGGGTTTCCCTTTTCGTCGTGTTCAATCATGGAGGTGATTACACCTTCACCAGAACTTACGGAAGCGGGTACTGGCTCCAGGGGCCTACCGTTGCACGACACCTGCATAGCGCGGCGTACGTACTTCATCAGGCGGTCTTTTCCCATGCCTGGTGCGTCCATAAGGCAGACGAACATGTTCGCGGTGCCAGGGCCTAAACCAGCATCCAGCATGACGCTGCTCGGTGTTGCTGCGATGGCGTATTGGGCGCAGGCTACGAGAAACGGCACTGGGGGTAGGTTGTTATGCCGGGCGTAGTCTCGTACTGCTGTCAGGGCGGCGGAGCCATTATCGAACACTTGCTGCTCTAGTTCGCGCCACTGTTCTACGCTGTAGGCGCTCGCATTAAAGGCCGTCATTACTCATCACCTCCAGCGACGAAATACCAGCGGTCCGGCGCGTCGGTTTGCCACCCGTCCGGGTCTCGGTATCCACTAGCCAGAGGCGGCAACCTTAATTCGGCATCCCGTCTTTTCTCCCACTGTTTCTTCTTCTCCAGCGCGGCCTGAATCTGCGCAGCACGACGATCAGTTTCCACCTTGGCAATTTCCACTGTTATGCCACCTCCAGCCCGGCGCGCCGGGATAATTCGGGAAGGTATGCCAGGTTGCTGATGCAGCGGCGTATGTCGTCGTCTGCTCCACGATTAGCGGCCTCTATAAGGTCATGGCCGGCGGTATCTAAGGCGCGGTGCAGGCGGGCACGGCGTAGGGCTTCAGCGAGCCTGTATACGTCTTGTATTACCGGCGGCAGGTGCTTTGCACTGGTGGCCTGTAGTAGGGCGGTGGCAACGGTGTCGAATAGTTTCCCAGCAGCCTGTAGGTCACGCTGTATTAGCTCTGGCTGTAGTGGTGCATCTGGTTGCCCATCCTTGTTTAGGCGGCGTGCAGCGGTGATTACAGCGGCGTAAATGGTGGCGTGCTGGGGCGCGTAGAAATCACGGGCATCCAGCTGTTGCGCTACTTCAAGTACTTGCCCGGCGCGGGCGGCTAACAGGCCACTAAGCAGGGTTAATTCCGTTGCCGGGCTGTGTAGCGCGGTGCTAGAGTTAGCATCGGATACCGCACCAGCATGGTCGTCCACCCTCCCCTTCTCGGCTTCCGCCGCCGGGCGGGGGTTTTCTTTTGTTGGGGTGGTCATTTACCACTCACCTCCATCGACTTCTTCAAAAGAATCCCGGCCTGTACTGTGGCCGCGTTCTGGATGGTTTAGCCACCATCCGCCTTCTTTTCGCTCATAGACGGGCATACCGTGCGAGTAGAACTGCCGACGGGAAAGACCACTGGCTGATACCTCACCATCAACATCTTCAGAAAGTGCGTAAAGGATCTCTCCTATTTCTTCACAGACACTTTCTTCCACTTCAGCACCAGCCAGGGCATCCATCGCACAATCAGTGAGGCTCTTGGTCAACTCGCGGATATAGATGAGACGATCTTCGACGGTGACGTTCATTAGGCTGCGCCCCCGTTCCACTTATTGGTTGGGGTGAACAGTGCGTCTACATCTTCAGGCTTTAGGCGGATGGCACGTCCGTGGCGGTAGGCAGTCAATCGCCCTTCAGCAATGCGACGGCGCAGAGTGCGAATGCTTACCTGCCATCGTTCTGCGGACTGCTCCAGTGTGAGTGCTTTTGCTCCTGCCGGAATGACAGGGCGGGAAGCGTCGTGCTGAGTGCAGTGAGGGTCCACGGGGGTAGTACCCGGGGTTGGCTGGAATGGCATTTCTTAGCCATCCTTTCTACCGTCACACATGACGGTGGTTATTCCGTGCCCATCGCGGTGCGAATAAACACAGTCAAATGGTCGGCCCCGCCGCTGGTTTTCTTCCAGGTCCACCAGTGGTGGGGCATCCCAACGATTGTTGGAACTACATCATTGTAACTTACCCACCGCAGGACTATCCCGGACACAAAAGGCCCCAATGGGACAAAGCTAATACCGACAAAAGGGAAACCTAACAATCCGCCCCCGCCGGAACACTCCCCGCACACAAAACCCCAGGTCGCAACATTAGGTATGCGTATCCCCGGTCACAAATGTTCGTTTCTGTCTAATTCTTCACAAAAATTTGACAGTCCTAAACCTGTGGATAACTCACCCCAAACCCCTGTGGATAACTCACCACAACCGAGAAACTAAAGTCCCCAAAGTCATCCCTCAATCCTCCAAAGTCCTACTGACCTTCTCCATCAACGAGGTCGTGCGCTCCGCCCTCACCTTCAAATACACATTAAGAATCGTGGTCACATCATCCTGCCCCAACAGGCGACCAATCTCCTTCAAATGCGCACCCTGCTCCGCCAGCCGGGTAATCAACCAATTACGCCCCGTATGCGGATCAATATCAGGACTCACACCAGCCGCTTTCTTCGCCCGTGCGAGCACACTGCGATAGCTGGTATCCATCACCATCTTCCCGCTCGAGGTAGTGGTTAAAAGCACGGCACTGCGCACACCTTCCGTAGTGCGTAAGACTGTGGGAACTCCAGGCACATACTTTTCCAAGTGCTCCAGAAAAATAGGCACATCCGCCGCCATAATCGGCACCTCCCGATAACCCGCCCTAGTCTTAGGCGGCTGCACCATCATGTAGGTACCGTCATTGCCTGAAATACGCTGCGCATTCTGCTTTATTCGCACAGTCACACAAGGAAGAGCCGCGCCAGGCTGGTGCTCTATCCGTACATCGTCGCGCTCCAGGGCGATAGCTTCACCAATACGCAGACCATGATGCAACATAAGTGACGTTAAAGCGCGATAACGGTCGGGGACGTGCTCCAAGATGGCGGCTATTTCCGCATCCGTAGGCAGGTACTTTTCGTTGGTCTCAACACGTTTCCCGGCTTCCTTAATATCCACGGGGTTAGCGTCAATCATTTCCCGTTCAACCGCCCCAGCACACGCTGCTTTGAGGCGCTTATACGCCTGTTGATTAAGCGTATGAGCACTGGGATAACACCGCTGTACACCATCCCACCAGCGGTACACATCCGCCTTAGTCAGCTTCGCTAATGGGATATCCCGCAGACTGCAAACATCTTTATCTTCAGCTCCAGGGCCAGAAGGCTCTGTGATACGCACGCGAGCCAGACGGCGATAAAGCTGCATAGTGGACGGCTTAAGCGGGGTAGGCCGCTGCTCTAACAGATCATGGAAGCGGTCTAACCACTGCCCCACCGTTTCGCCTGAAGCCTCCTCTTTAGCCCGGCGCGCCTTAGGCGGCTCCCACGCGTCTAAGTCGATTAGGCGGCGCTCTGCGGCTATCCAACCATCCGCATCAATCTTATTGGCGAATGAGTGGCCGGGGGTGTGAATGGCGGCATCAGGGCCGGTATATTCCGCATACCATCGTTTGCCTTTTTGGCGGACGCGCCCGAATGAGCTGCGCCCAGCTTTCTTACGTGCCATGAATGTGCTCCAGGGATAGGGCCGGGAAGCGGGAAAGTATTCCCGTTATTTTCCCGTTCAGAGTTCATTTAGTGCCATCTTATGGCAACCTATGGCAAGATACTAGACGGGCGATGACCTGCACAGACACAACAAAACCCCTAGTCACTAACGACTAGGGGAAATGCAATTTGTGGAGCTAACGGGATTCGAACCCGTGACCCCCACACTGCCAGTGTGGTGCGCTACCAGCTGCGCCATAGCCCCTCAAACGAGGTGCAACCTTGTGGGCTGCAACTCGCTTAAATATACATGGAGGGTATTTAACTCTCCAAATCGCCTGCTACTGAGTGACGATCTCTACCCAATCGCCCAGGTTCTTGCCGGCCTTTTGATCCTTCTCGGATGGAACATCCTTGCCATTTTGAACAATACGCGGCGAGGAGACAGAGCCGGTTTCTTTATCCAGCTTGTCGTAGTTGGTCTTTGCCACCTTATTGCCCTGCTTGATGTCTACGTCCTTCATGGACTCAACAACATCATCTTCGGCGCCAAGCTCCTTGGCTTGGTTAGCAATGTCTTCGATGCCCCACTTATTAGCAACACTTTGCTGGTTTTGCATGAGGAAGTCACGCAAATTCCAATAGGTTTTGATGTCGCCGGACTTTGCCAACTCCGACATAGCGGCTGCCGCCTTTGTGGAGTAGCCTTCCTGACCTTCAATATCCTTGCCATCCAGGAAGTTGAGGGTGCGCACATGAACGATCAGCTTGCCCTCTTCGATGGCATTCTTCATGTCGCCGTCGGTAGCCTGAGCCAATTCAGCACAGTGCGGGCAAGAGTAATCTTCGTACAGATCTACCTTAGGGGTATCGTCCGTAGCGCTCTCGCCCTTCAACGTGATAGCACCATCAGAGAACTCCATAGTCATATTGACGTCTTCGATGCCATCATCAGATTGCTTACCGTTCCACACGATATAGCCAATAACAACGGCAATGATGACGAGAAGTACACCGACTCCCCAGATAAAACCGTTGCCACCCTTATCGTTCGGGTCAGTTACTTTGCTCATTTGAACCTTGCCTTTGAAAATCTTCGGACCAATACAGCCTACCTTGCCCACCTATTAGGGGTGAAGGGCAAACTTGGTGAAAGGGCGCTTGATGGTCCATACGGTCAGGAATAAATACGCGGCATCGCGCAACAGCGTCTTCGCATAATCCATTCCGCGGTCAGGATTTTGGGTGTCATAGCCAAAGCAGCCGCAGTCAATATCTAGCCCGCGGGCCCAAGCCTGCGCGATGCCCACCATAAACAGCAGCAACACGATGGTTGCCACGATGGAGGACCTACGCAAAAACAGCCCGAGAAGCAAGAGCAAGCCACCGATAACTTCTAATGGACCAATGACCGTTGCTAGGTAAAGAGCCCACTCAGGCGTAAAAATGCCATAGCCCTTGATGGCTTGGGTCATGTCTAGAGTTTTGCCGAGCTTGTGCACGCCGGCTTCAATCCACACCCAGGCCATGCCGAAGCGGGCGATGAAGCTGATGACGTCGAGCACCAGCTTCCCATTAATCTTGCTACTCACGAGGATGAGTTTAGCGTTAACCCTCTAACACATGGGTGACAACTGCCTGTGCTTCTGCTTGTACCTGTCTGAGATGTTCCTCACCCAGGAAAGACTCCGCATAGATTTTGTATTTGTCTTCCGTACCAGAAGGGCGGGCAGCAAACCACGCATTCTTTGTCGCCACCTTCAAGCCGCCGATGGCAGCACCGTTGCCGGGCGCCTCAGTTAGCTTGGCCACGATCTCCTCCCCTGCCAGCTCCGTAGCGCTGACTTTCTCGGGAGATAGCTTCTTCAGGATGGCTTTTTGCTCGCGGTTGGCTGGGGCGTCGGTACGGGCATAGGCTGGAGCGCCGAATTTATCCGCCAGCTCGGCATAGCGCTGAGACGGTGTCTTGCCCGTTACCGCGGTAATCTCTGCCGCAAGCAGATCCATGATGATGCCATCCTTATCGGTGGACCACACGGAGCCATCGAATCGCAGGAAGGAAGCACCGGCCGATTCTTCGCCACCAAAACCAATGGTGCCTTCAACCAACCCCTGCACAAACCACTTGAAGCCGACGGGAACCTCCACCAGCTCGCGCCCTAGGCTGTCCACCACGCGGTCAATCATGGAGGAGGACACCAAAGTCTTACCCACACCGGCATTCCCCCACTGCGGCCGGTGGCTGAAGAGATACTCAATAGCCACGGCAAGATAATGATTGGGGTTCACCAGGCCCGCATCGGGCGTGACAATGCCATGGCGATCCGCATCGGCGTCGTTGCCGGTGGCAAGGTCGAAGCTTGAGCGGGCGTCGATAAGCGAGGCCATGGCATCCGGCGAGGAACAATCCATGCGGATCTTGCCGTCCGTATCCAAGGTCATAAAGCGGAAGGTGGAGTCCACATCAGGGTTGACCACGGTCATATTCAGCCCGTAGTGATCCGCAATGGCCTGCCAGTAGTCCACCGAGGCACCACCCATGGGGTCGGCACCGATGCGCAGGCCGGAGTCCTTAATAGCCTGCATATCCACCACGTTCTTTAGGTCAGCAACATAATCGCGTACGTAGTTGTGCTTCACGCAGCGCTCATCCAGCACGCCGTGAACCGAGGTCCGCTTGACCCCCTCCAGCCCGGCGCGCAAGTAGTCGTTGGCGCGCCCTGCAATCCAATCGGTTGCCTGCGCATCGGCCGGGCCGCCGGTTGGCGGGTTGTACTTGAAGCCACCATCGCGCGGAGGGTTATGCGAAGGGGTAATCACAATGCCGTCGGTACCGGGATTGGTCAAAATCGCGTGGGATACCGCCGGGGTCGGGGTATAGCGGCCGCGGTCATCGACGCGAACCTCTAGCTCATTGGCCAGCAGCACCTCGAGGGCGGAGACCATGGCGGGCTCGGAAAGCGCGTGGGTATCGCGGCCGATGAAAATCGCCCCGGTAACACCCTGCTCTGCACGGTAGTCCACAATGGCTTGGGTAATCGCCAGGATATGCGACTCATTAAAAGCGCAGTCGAGTGCGGAGCCGCGATGCCCGGAGGTGCCAAAGGAGACCTGCTGGTCAGGGTTATCCGCATCCGGGATGCGGGTGTAGTAGGCGGTGACCAATTCTGCGATGTCAATGAGGTCCGATGGTTGTGCAAGCATGCCGGCGCGCGCGTGAGCCATGGCGTACTCCTTGGGGTTGGGGTCCGTATAGTTATAGCTTGCCTTTTCCCCGGTGATTGCGCAGGACGAATATTCCCACGGCTGGGGGTATGGACAAATTTACTCCATTTCTATAGTTCGCTAGATTTACAGAATGGACTCGCTTAATTCCATCCTCTCCGCCATCAGCGCCGTGGTCTGGGGACCATTCATCCTCATTCCGCTCCTGTTGGGTACGGGCCTGTGGCTGACCATCCGCTTGGGCGGTCTCCAATTTCGGGCACTGGGCCGCGCGCTGCGCCACGTCTTTGCCACAGACTCTGATGATGAGTCCACCGAAGGAGATATTTCCAACTACCAGGCGCTGACCACCGCTCTTGCTGCCACCGTAGGCGTAGGAAATATCGTGGGCGTGGCCACCGCACTATCTATTGGCGGCCCGGGCGCGCTGGTGTGGATCTGGATTACGGGTCTAGTGGGCATGGCATCCAAATACACCGAGGCATACCTCGGTGTGCGCTTTCGCACCACCGACTCTAAGGGCGAAATGTCCGGCGGCCCGCAGCAATATCTCAAGCGCGGTATCCCCGGGCCGCTCGGCTCCGTGCTAGCTGTCTTCTTTGCCATCTTTGCAATCTGTGCCTCTTTTGGTATTGGCAACCTCGCCCAAGCCAATGCCGTGGCTACCAATATGGAATCCACTTTCGGCATCGCCCCAGCGGCCACCGGTGCAATCCTGTTCGTCTTGGTAGGCTCCGTACTCCTCGGTGGAATCCAGGCCATCGGCCGCATCACCGCGGCCTTCGTGCCTTTAATGATCATCGTTTATGTTCTTGGTGGACTGTTTGTGATCTTCTCGCACGCTAGCGAGATCCCCGCCGCCTTCGCCATGATTTTCAGCGATGCCTTCACTGGAACGGCCGCCGGTGGCGGCTTCGTAGGCTCGACCATCATGATGGCTATTCAATACGGCGTCGCCCGCGGCATCTTCTCTAATGAGTCCGGCATGGGCTCCGCCGCCATCGCCGCGGCGGCCGCCAAAACCCCCCACCCGGCGCGCCAAGGGCTAGTCTCCATGACGCAGACCTTCATTGACACCATCATTGTGGTCACCATTACCGGCTTGGTCATTGTGGTCGGCGGCACCTGGGATATGGGCCGCGACGAAGCCGGAATCATGACGGCCGAGGCTTTCTCCCGTGTATTGCCTGGCGACTGGGGCGGCACCATCGTTTCGCTCTCCATTATTTTCTTCGCCTTTTCCACCATCATGGCCTGGGCTTATTATGGCGAGCGTTCTTTGGAATCCCTGTGCGGCCGCAAGGCTTCGATCCCCTACCGCATGTTCTTTGCCTGCCTGCTTTTTGTCGGTTCCGTCTCGGAGCTCGAGCTTGCCTGGACCTTCTCCGATCTGGCCAATGGCCTCATCGCCATCCCGAACCTCATTGGGCTACTCCTCCTTTCCGGCCTAGTAGCCCGCGAGACTAAGGCGTACCTCGCTTTTGATCCCAAGCTCACTAAACCGGTAGATGAGGTGCGCGCGTTCGTAGAGTCCCAGGGAATGGACTGGAAGTAACATAGGCCGCATGCCTCAATTCCTCGTCGTAGGTGCTGGCGCCGCGCTCGGTGCGGCTGCCAGATACCTACTCTCCGCAGCGCTCGGCGGCGGGATGATCCCGCTGCTCATCATTAATATTCTCGGCAGCGCGCTCATGGGCTACTTCCGCCCCAGCCCATTTTGGGGCACGGGCGTGCTGGGCGGTTTTACTAGCTTTGCCACCTTCGCCTTCCTCACCTCCGAGGCACACTGGACCATCGCTTTGGCTTATGTCCTTGCCACCGTCGTTGGCTGCGTGGGCGGCTACCTGGCAGGTGACAAGCTGCGATGAATCTTCTTTGTGTCCTTCTCGGCGGCTTCATAGGCGGTAGCCTCCGCTATGGTTTCACCCGGCTTTTACCCGCCCCCTATTGCACTTTCGTGGCAAATATCTTGGGCTCCCTCGCCCTCGGCCTGGCTTATGGTTTCGCCCAGCTTGCCGACGTCCCCCTCATCCACCCCTTCCTCGCCCTCGGCCTCGCAGGTGGCCTGTCCACCTGGTCCACGCTGGCCAAGGAACTAGGAGAAATGACCAAACGCAAACAATGGTGGCGGCTTAGCAAATATCTCTTCTGGACCATCGGACTCGGCATCGTATTAGCTTGGCGCGGCACCATCTGGGCGGCCCGCATTTATCACGGGATTTAAGGGGTAAACTCCCAGCTAACTAGCAGTTACTTTCGGCTCGCTCGAGCCTAATATTTTTCGGGTGAGTTTCCTGTTGAATCTGCCTTTGGCGGATCCCATCAATGGCGTGATCTTCTACGCCATCCTCGCGATTGCGGGCATCATTATTCTCCTCCAGCGCAAGGTGTGGCCGCTGGTCATCGCCGCCCTGTTGTGCATTATTGCCTGGTTCTTGCTGCGTCATTGGCAAGTACCGTGGTACATCTTCTTCGCCGCCTTCGTCCCCGTGGCAGCGCTGGTACGCAAACCTAAAATTGTCACGGTCACCGCCGGAATCTTTTCCCTTTTGGCCACGGTCGGCATCGTCAACATGGAATACCAAACCTATCCCGATATTGCGTCCCTTGACCCGCGCCCTGTGGCGAAGGAAATGAGCTACGAAGAATTTTCCCACACCAAGTCTGGTGCAGCCATCGTCCATGTGAATCTTCCCGGCACCACCTCCCATTTCGCCGCTCGGCAAGCAACGGCGTATATTCCGCCGGCATACTGGACGAACCACACCCTGCCTGTCATCGTGCTCCTGCACGGCAACCCGGGCGGCCCGGATCAGTGGTTCGGTTCGGGCGAGGCGGCCGAAACTGCAGACCAATTCCAGGCGGCTAACGGGGGCCGCAGCCCCATCGTCATAGCCGTGGACGCCACCGGCTCTGAAACCGCCAACCCCATTTGTGCCGATAGCTCCCAGGCCAAGGTAATGACCTACCTCAGCCAGGACGTGCCACAAGCCATTAAGCAAAAATTCAAAGTCAACCCGGATCAGCGCACCTGGACTGTGGGCGGATTAAGCTACGGCGGCACCTGCTCCCTACAGATCGCCACCAACCGACCCGAAGCCTATGGTTCCATCATCGACATTTCCGGCGAGGCTGAGCCCACCATTGGCAACCACGCGGCAACGGTGAAGAAATTCTTCGCCGGGGACGAATCCGCCTTCAATGACCAGGACCCCGCCCACTTGCTCGCCCACAAGCACTTCTCTACCCAGGCCATCTTCATCGCTGGTGATAAAGACACTGCTTCGGTCAATGCTTTGCGCTCGCTTTCCGATGCCGCCCGCACCGCCGGCATGAAAACCTACTTTGGCACCCGACCCGGTGGACACTCCTTTCAAGTATGGCGCCCGGCCCTGCGCGAATCCTTCGCATGGGCCGCTAGCCGCGGTGGAATGACCGCTATCAAGGATCCCTTCGATGGAATTGGAGGCAACGATGTCCGTTCTTAAAACCATCCTGACCAGGTTTCCCGTTTCCCTAGCCGTCTTAGTCATTATGTGGTCGCTTCACCTAGTGGACTTCCCCACCTCCCACTGGCTGGCGCTGACTACCGCGCACCCCGGTGGCGCCATTATCTTGTCCGTACTCATCGTGCTGTGGCTCGTTCCCGCTGAATGGCGCTTAGGTTCCTTGCGCACATTGGCGGTAGGAGTTGTCTCCCAGCTCATCAGCGTCCCGCTGTCCATCGTGCTCGCCCGCGGCATTGAGACCGTAGGCCTAAATCGATGGGGAAATGACTTATTGAACGATACCTTCCTCACCCCTATCGGCTTCATTGCCGGTGCCGCCGGTTTTGCTTCCGGCTTACTCCCCCGCTTATGGCGCCGCCGTCTGCGCGTTTCGCTTATCGTGCTTACCACCACTTTTGTGCTCTATTCCGGCACCATGTCAGATGTTCTCGGCATTGTCGCCGTCACTCTGTCTATTACGGCTGGCCAATTGCTCTTTAAGCCCGAATCCGCACCGCCTTCCATCAGGGAGCGTCGCGTGCTCCTCGCCGTCGGTGTCGCCTGCGTAGCCATTGGCCCCGCCTTCGTGGCACTCGACCCCATGGCCGAAGGTCCTTTCTCCCAAATCACACAGCTCTTGTGGGCACCGCACCTTTCTGCTCTGGAGGCGACTCAAGCCTGCACAGATTCGCTAACTTCTACCAGCTGCACCGCCGCAGTCGATCTCGCCCGTGCCCAAGGCATCGGCGCTTTGGTAGCCAATATCATGCCGTTTATCATCCAGCTGGTGGTGTGCTTTGGTCTTATGCGCGGCCGCGTGCTCGCTTGGTGGATGGCGGTTATCACCCAAGTACTGGCCATCGCCCTGCTGACTTACCAGCTTTGGGATGATTCCCGCCTGAGCTATCTCCTGGCCAACCTCGTGCTCGTCATCCTGCCCTGGCTCTTGGCGCTGTTCATGCTGCTTATCAATCGTTCGCTCTTCCGGATCCGAGAAAATCGCGCATTTTTCACCCGCACTATTGCCTTCGCTATACTTGCCGCCGCTCTCGGCGCGGGCTTCTGGATCCTTATCGCCTCGTTGCACAACACCGTTCCTCCAGCAAGCCTTTCCGACATCCTCGCAGAGACCCCATTGCGCTTCGTGCCGGCCGTCGTTGCGCTTATCCTTCCCCACCACGTCGCGCCGGCAACGATGTTTTCCTGGTTCGTCTACCTATGGGTTGGAAACGCCTTCTGGATCCTTTTGACAGTCCGCCTCTACCTTGGCTTTTCTCGGCCCGTTGACCCGGCCCAAGAGTCCGACCGCGCCACCGCACGCCGCTTACTCGAAGCCGGTACCGGCGATCACCTCTCCTTTATGACGCTGTGGAAATCCAACCGGTACTACTTCCACGGTGACTCCTATGTGGCCTATCGCGTCTCCAATGGCATCGCGCTCACGCTGGGCGCCCCCATCGGTCTCGATATCAGCGCCGAGTTCGAGCGCTTTGCCGCCGAGCAAGGCTGGGCCGTGACGTGGTATTCCGTCAGTGCGCAGTTCGCCGATGCTCACCCGCAACTCAAGCGTCTCCAAGTTGCAGAAGAAGCAGTCCTCAACTGCGAATCCGTGGAATTCAAAGGAAAGAAATTTCAAAATGTGCGCACGGCCCGAAACAAAGCCGCGAAGGAAGGCGTTAGCACTCGGTGGACCACGTGGGAGGAGCTAGATATTGCCTCTATCGCCCGCATTAGCGCACTCAGCGAGGACTGGGTTTCCGACAAGGCCCTACCCGAGATGGGCTTTACCCTCGGCGGCTTAGAAGAAATGATGGTGACCGGCACCCGGCTTTTGCTTGCCGAGTCCGCCGACGGCACTTTGCATGGTGTGACCAGTTGGATGCCGGTATATGAAAATGGTGCTATTGCCGGCTACGTTCTCGACGTCATGCGCCGCAACGAGCACGGCTTTAAGGGAGTAATTGAACTCCTCATCTCAGAAGCGATGCTCATTGCCCAGTCCGAAGGTCTTGCTTGGATCTCTTTGTCCGGTGCGCCTTTGGCTGGACAGCCTGACGAGCCTAACTGGCTCGACGTCGCCCTCAATCGCATTGGGGAAGGAGTCGAACCGCTCTACGGCTTCCGCACCCTCGCAGCCAGTAAGCGCAAATTTCAACCGGAGGAACACCCGTGGTACCTGTGCTATCACGATGAATTGAAGCTTCCTTCCATCGCGCTGGCCACCATGCACGCATACCTGCCTGATATGAAGACCAAGGATGCGGTATCTGCAGTCAAGGCATGGATGGCCGCGTAAAAGCAATAAGGCCTCCCTTCAACGTGTGATGAGGGGAGGCCTTAGACTAGGCAGCTAGTCGGCGATTGCTTCCAATGGCGGCGTCTTCGCCGCGCGGTGCGAAGGCCAAACTGCTGCGATAATGCCGACGATGGCCGAGCCCACCAGCATAATGAGCACCATCGCCCACGGAACCTGCGCAGAGTCTAGTCCCTCATCACCGAGGATCTTAATGAAAGACCAGCCCAAGCCGAGGCCAATGAGGATGCCCATCACCGCACCAAAGAGCGCGATCTGCACGGACTCAAGGGTAATCATCGTGCGAATCTGGCGGCGTTGCGTGCCCACGGCCCGTAACATCCCGATCTCCTGGCGGCGCTCAATCACGCCCAAGGTCAAGGTATTAACAATGCCCAGCACTGCAATAACCACCGCAAGGGCGAGCAGGCCATAGAGGATGGAGAGCATCTGGTCGATGAAGCCTGCAGCTTGGCCCGCATACTCCTCACCGGAATTGACCTGAACCACAACCAGATCCTTAACCGCATCCTCCAGGTTATGGCGCAGTTCTTCCTTGTCGTAGCCTTCTTGACCCAAGACGCCCACCATCTGGACGGTAAAGGACTTCTCCGGTGCAACCTTTTCAGCTACCTCCTGCGAGAGCACCATATTCTGCACAACATCGGTGGGCTTAAAGATGCCGACCAATTTGGCCTCGGCCTTCTTGTCCTTTTCCGCAGAAGCTACCTTATAGGTCTCTCCTACCTTCCAGCCGTTTTCCTTGGCAAAGTCTTCGGTAGCAATGAATCCCTTATCCAAGTTGGCATCGCCCTCGACCATGTCGAGCGCAATCATTGACGACGGATCTCCATCCGCAGTCGTAGTCTGTTGGAATTGCGGACCATAATCCATCGATGCCTGACCATCAACGGTCACTGGAGCCATACCGATGGTGATGGCCTTATCTACGCCCTCAGCCTCAGCCGCACGCTTACCAGTGTCCTTCGGTGTTGGGAATTCACCGGAGCTAGGGCCAGAAAGGAGGTAATCCGAGGTGATGTTCTGCTCCACGGTATCGGCCACGGAGGACTTCATCGTCGCACCAAGCATGCCAATAGCCGTCACCAAGGCCACCCCCAGGGTCAGCGCAAATGCAGTGGCTGCCGTGCGGCGTGGATTGCGACGAGAGTTCGTCGCCGCCAAAGAACCGATAGCACCGAAAGGCGCACCGATTACCTTGCCTACCGTCGGCACCAAAGGCAGCGACAAGGCCGGGCCAGCCAAGAAGAATCCGACAATGACCCCGAACGCGCCCACACCGACGAGGACGGCGCGGACGTTCGTCTCGCCGTCGGAAAGCACGCCTGCCAACGCCGCAACAATGCCAACCAGCAAAATAATGGCACCGAAAATCGTGCGGACCTTCAGGGACGTTGCAGAAGCAGACTCGGTGGTGCGCATCGCTTCAACCGGCTGCACGCGACCTGCGCGCCGTGCCGGGGCCCACGCGGACACGACCGTCACGATGGTGCCCAAAATAATCGGGACCACGATGGCCGAAACGCTCAGGCCCAAGCCACCGTCGAACGGCATTCCTTTCGCGCTCATTACTGCCTTAATGATGGCCACCAAACCCATGCCGGCAACAACGCCGACAATGGAACCCAGAAGTCCCACGATGGCAGATTCCACCACCACCGAGTTCGTAATCTGGCGGCGGGAAGCACCCAGCGCACGCAGAAGTGCGAATTCCTTGGTGCGCTGCGCGACAATCATGGAGAAGGTATTAGCGATGATAAACGTGCCCACCAGCAGCGCAATCAAACCGAATGCAATGAGGAAATAGTTAATGAACTTCAAGGCGGAGGACATCATCTCAGAGGTTTCCTCCGCCAGGCGCTCGCCCGACTCCGCCTTGACGTCATACTTGTCATTTAGGTGATCCACCAAGGCGTTCGCATCCACGCCTTCGGCCGCAGAAACCTTGAGCTGGCTCGGATCGCCGTAGCGCTCCAGGTAGTCCTTCTCGGCCATGCTCAGCACGATGCTATCGCCCTGGTCTACGGCTGGTTCCGAGATACCAGAAACGGTTACCGTATCCTGCTCATCGGGGTGAACCACAATGAGCTTTTGTCCCACGGAGATTCCATATTTATCCGCCGCGGAGGAATTGACAAGGACTTCGTCCTTACCGCTCGGCTCCTCGCCCTCCTTCAGCTTATCGGCGCCGCCAACGACCTTATCCTCTGGATAAAACGGGACAACGCTGGCCGTACCGCCCTGAGTCTGATAGGCCTCCGAGTCCTCATTGGCTGCGACGACGGTCTCCGAATCCGCGATGTTGATGTTCTTGACATCTTCATCATCCGCCAATTTCTGGCGAAGCTTTTCATCCAGCTTCCCGCCGTTATCGTCCTTCTGGCTCACCACCGCATCCACGCCACGAAATTCATTATCCACGGCGGAGTCAAAAGTAGACTTCAGCGAATTGGTGAACATAAACGAGCCGGCAATAAACGCCGTGCCCAAGACCACCGCGAGAATTGTCAGCCCAAGGCGCAACTTATGCGCCACGATATTGCGCAGGGACACCCTGCGCATTGCATTTCCGCGTGCCATTTAGCCCTCAATCTCCGCCATTACCTGGTGAATGGCCTCCATCGTCGGATTGTGCAACTCGTTGACAAGCTTGCCGTCAGCAAGGAAAACCACTCGGTCCGCGTACGACGCTGCCTTCGCATCGTGCGTCACGATGACCACGGTTTGGTCATCCTTGTCCACTGCCGTCCGCAAAATATCGAGCACCTCGGCCGAAGAATTGGAGTCCAGGTTGCCGGTTGGCTCATCGCCGAAGATAATTTCCGGACGGGAAACCAGCGCGCGGGCACAGGCCACGCGCTGCTGCTGGCCGCCTGATAGCTCAGCCGGTCGGTGCTCCAAGCGCTCTGCCAAGCCTAGACGGCGAGTTACCTCTTCGAACCACTGCTTATCGACGTCCTTACCCGCAATGTCGGTCGGCAACGTGATGTTTTCCGCGGCAGTCAGCGTAGGAACAAGGTTAAAGGACTGGAAAATAAAGCCCAGCCGATCACGGCGCAGCGCCGTAATGTCCTTGTCGTTGAGCGCCGACATATCGGTATCGCCGATAAACGCCGAGCCGGAAGTCGCTGAATCCAAACCAGCCATCGTGTGCATTAGCGTCGACTTACCGGAGCCCGATGGGCCCATGATCGCAGTGAATTCGTTCTTGCCGAATTCAATGGATACATGATCCAGGGCCACAACGGCTGTGTCATCGCTTCCGTATTGCTTGAACAAGTCAACGGCGCGAGCCGCAGCATCAGTCATGAGACAAATTCTCCTTGTAAATGGGAAATTACCTCTTATAGTTTAGCTACCCTGAACGACGGCCAACATCATCCCAGAGGAGGAAAACTGCACATTAAAGCGAGGCACGATCGTTCACACAACCGTGCACCGGATGCTATCAACCTATTGTGTTGCTGCCTTTCTCTTTGTTTTTTGTTGTTGTAGTGCGAGGTATTGTGCCCAGGTGTGGTTCCAGTGGGTTTGGGGTGTGGCTAGTGGTCCGGTGGCGTGGTCTAGTTGGTAGGTGCCGTCTCGGTGGAGCCAGGCGATGGTGCCGGTGATGGGGTCGAGGATGTAGTGGACTTGGCGGTCGGTTTTGATGTTGTGGTGATGCTGGCAAAGGTTTACTAAATTATCCGGACTGGTGGGTCCGCCTTGGTGGTATTCGATGCGGTGGTCTAGTTGGCACTG
>NZ_JAKOPM010000056.1 GCF_022288805.1 Corynebacterium yonathiae | reverse complement strand
GGGGATGCGGACATTTTTTAGGAATATTCAGAGTAGCAGCTTGCGTCGGCGTTGATTGATGCTTAATCCGCCGAACTCAAGCTTGATTCTTCGTTCGTTGTAGAAATCGACATATTCATGAATCGCTTTCTCTAATTCCTCACGATGGCGCCATTTACGCCCATAGAACATCTCATTTTTCATTCGGCCGAACAATCCCTCGCACGCCGAATTGTCGGGTGAGCACCCTTTCTTCGACATTGAACGAGCAAAACCGATGTCTCGGGAGGCTTGGATCCAACTATTACCTCGATAGTGACAACCCCGATCGGAATGGATTACTAA
>NZ_JAKOPM010000055.1 GCF_022288805.1 Corynebacterium yonathiae | reverse complement strand
GAGTTTCCGGCTGGAAACAAGCCATCAACCAAATGGCCGTGGCCTACCCCGACCGCTTCGACAAATACCTATAAACCAACCCCCACACACAAACAACTTGACACGCTCCCGCGGAATCTACCTGCAGCTAAAGAAATTGAGTCAACAAGGCCACCTCTGTGCCTACCTCACCAAAGCTAAACAAGACCAACGGTTGGAACGCACGACCAACAAGCTAGAAGGCGCAGTGAACTCTCAAATAAAGAAACTCATGCACACCCACCGAGGACTGCGCGACGAACAACAACGCATCGCCTGCGACTGGTGGCTATACCTCCACACACAA
>NZ_JAKOPM010000054.1 GCF_022288805.1 Corynebacterium yonathiae | reverse complement strand
CAAACCTGTATCGTGCACCTGATTCGCGCAGCGAACCGGTGGGTAGCCTACGGGGATCGCCGGGGTGTATCAGCTGCGTTGAAAAAGGTTTACACCGCTACAGACGAGTCCACAGCACGTGCTGCTTTAGCCGAATTCGAGGCTTCCGAGTTGGGTGAGAAGTATCCACGTTCAGTCAAGGTCTGGCGGGATGCCTGGGAGCGGTTTGTCCCGTTTCTGCAGTTCCCACCAGCGGCGAGAAAGGTCATCTATACGACGAATTCCATTGAGTCGTTTAACAATGAGCTGCGGAAAGCTACTCGCAACAGGGTGCAGTTCACCAACGATGAATCAGCGCTCAAGACGCTGTGGTTGA
>NZ_JAKOPM010000053.1 GCF_022288805.1 Corynebacterium yonathiae | reverse complement strand
GTTCAATCTTTCATCCGACCACCTCGTCAAGGACTGGGTGGCTAAGTGGCGCAGAGGCGGCGACGAGGCTCTGCGCCCGAAGCCGAAGGGCAGGCCCAAAGGATCGGCTGCGCCGAAACGCCTCACGGAAGAGGAAAAGCTTCGCCGCCAGGTTGAGCGGCTGGAAGCGGAAAACGCCTACTTAAAAAAATTGCGAGACTTGAGGAACCAGGGACACGCCTGAAAGCCCAGGCAATCGTCATCCTCAAGTCACACCACCGCTTGGACTACCTCCTGGATGCGGCCGGCATGGCACGCTCGACATTCTTCTACCACCAAAAACGACTCACCGCACCGGATAAACATGCCGAGCTCAAA
>NZ_JAKOPM010000052.1 GCF_022288805.1 Corynebacterium yonathiae | reverse complement strand
ATTGAACAGAAGCTTCTTGCTAACCCTGGAATCGCAAAACTAATTGACGACCTAGGCACGTCAACAACGGATGCCAATGACCTGGTTCGAGGTATGCTGCAAGCCTCGATTACTAGGGGTTTGAATGCTGAAATGGATGCCCACCTAGGCTACGAGTCTGGCGACAGGAACGGCAAAGCTGCTGCTGGGACAGATAATTACCGCAACGGGTCGTATCCAAAGACCGTGGATTCTAACTACGGGCCAGTTACCGTTGATGTGCCGAGAGATCGGGCGGGAACATTCTTGCCGACTATGGTTCCGAAAGGATCGAGGCGTTTGACTGACGTTGATGACATGATCGTCAGCTTGTATGCCGGTGGGATGACCATTAGGGATATCCAGCA
>NZ_JAKOPM010000051.1 GCF_022288805.1 Corynebacterium yonathiae | reverse complement strand
AAGACTCCGGATTCAGCTACGGCTATCGTCGCGTATGGATTCAATTGAAGCGATCGGGAATCAAGGTCAGCGAGAAAGTTGTGCGCCGAATCATTACAGCCGAAGGGTTAACGGTGCGCTATGTTAAGAAAAAACGTCGTTATTCGTCGTATCGCGGAGAGATTTCAGATGCCCCACCAAACTTGGTGAAACGGAATTTTCATGCTGATAAGCCTGGGCTGCTGTGGTTGACGGATATTTCAGAGTTTCCTGCTGATGACGGGAAAATCTACTTTTCAGCGTTGGTGGATTGTTTCGACGGAAAGATCGTGGGAGCAACAACGAGTTGCCATCCTAGTCAGCAGCTTGCAGACGACTGCTTAGCGCAGGCGATTGAAAATGATGCGCCTGCTGATCCGACAAG
>NZ_JAKOPM010000050.1 GCF_022288805.1 Corynebacterium yonathiae | reverse complement strand
TGTCTCCTGATGCCGTTGCAGCCGAACTATCGCTGAACTCGAAAATGAGCGTCTATGCTTGGGCCCAACGATTCCGTGAGGAAGGAAAGTGGGGCTTGATGAGCGCAACTGAACGCAAACAGTCAGCTGGCATCGTAACTCACAACGCCTTGGAGAAGTCGCTTCCAGACGATGCGAGACAGCTTAAGAAACTGGCAGCACGACTATCAGCGGAAAAGGCCGTGTTAGAGAAAGAGCTGGAAGAAATAAAAAAAGACGACAGCATCGACCCAACCAATCTCAGTAACAGATTTAAAACTATTGTGGTCGATGCGTTACGGTCTGCTTTTCCTATTTCACTGCTGCTTGACATCGTCGGGCTATCGTCTTCTAGCTTCTATTATCAGCTCAAAGCCATGAAGAGTCCTTCAAAGTATGCGGAGTTGACCGAAAAAATTACCGAAATCGTA
>NZ_JAKOPM010000049.1 GCF_022288805.1 Corynebacterium yonathiae | reverse complement strand
CGGATGCTGATACTCCGAATGAGATTGCGGAGCACAAGGACATCAACGATGAGGCTCAGACTGTGAAGTCTGAGAAGCCTTCCGAGACTACTACTCCGGAGACCACCACCTCTACCGAGGAGGTTCCGGGTACGCCTAGTGATGGTGATGAGGGTGAAACTTCCGAGCCTTCCTCTTCTGAGGAAACTTCTAGCTCCGAGCAGCCTTCTACTGTAGAAAGCTCTACGGAGAAGACCGAGCCCACGTCGAGCACGACTAAGGAGGATTCGACTGAAGAGTCGACCACCTCTGAGTCTTCCTCCAAGACGACCGAACCTACGGAGCCGTCTGAGTCGACTGAACCTTCTGAGCCGGAGAACCCGGGTACCCCTGGTGGTGGCGATGAGAAGACTCCGAAGATCAGCACGAATGCTGATTTTGAGGATGGTTCTCATGAGGTTGTTGCTGGTGCCAAGATTG
>NZ_JAKOPM010000004.1 GCF_022288805.1 Corynebacterium yonathiae | reverse complement strand
AGTTCGGCGGATTAAGCATCAATCAACGCCGACGCAAGCTGCTACTCTGAATATTCCTAAAAAATGTCCGCATCCCCTTTTGACCCTTAACCCAAAATTGGCGTGGGCATGAGTAAACCCCAGTGAGGAGATCCTCACTGGGGTTTATACGGTGCAGAGGTGACTAGATGTCGAAGGCCTCTTCAAGCAGATTCTTCTGCTCAATCTGGTGCACCTTGGCGTTACCGGTGGCAGTCGAGGACTGTGCACGGCGGGAAACGCGAACCAGTTCCGGCATATCCGGAATCAGGGTGCGCAGGTGCTCGTTGTAGAACGGCCATGGGCCTTGGTTAGCCGGCTCGTCCTGAACGAAGCGGACCTGGGTGGCATTCGGGTAAGCCTCGAAAGCTTCGCGCAGGCGGTTGAACGGAATCGGGTGGAGCATTTCCACGCGGACAATGGCGATGTCATCGCGGCCGTCGGCCTCGCGCTTCTTCTCTAGATCCCAGTACAGCTTGCCAGAGACCAGCATGATGGTCTTGACCTTGTCGGTATCGCCAACCTTCTTGCCGTTAACGTCAACGAAGTTCGGGTCGTTGATAACAGACTGGAAGCGCTTGACCTCGGTGAAGTCCTCCACGGAAGAAGTAGCCGCCTTATTGCGCAGCATGGACTTCGGGGTGAAGACGACCAGCGGACGCCTCATCTCACCAAGCGCCTGGCGGCGCAGCAGGTGGAAGTGGTTAGCCGGGGTGGAAGGCTGAGCCACGGTCATAGAACCCTCAGCACACAGCTGCAGGTAACGCTCGATGCGGGCGGAGGAGTGGTCTGGGCCTTGGCCTTCGTAGCCGTGTGGCAGGAGGAGTACCAGGCTGGACAGCTGGCCCCACTTGGCCTCACCGGAGGAGATGTACTCATCGATGATGGTCTGGGCGCCATTGGCGAAGTCACCGAACTGTGCCTCCCAGGCCACGAGAGCGTCTGGGTTACCCACGGTGTAGCCGTACTCGAAGCCCATGCCAGCGTACTCGGTCAGCGCCGAGTTATAGACCATGAACTTGCCGCCGTTGCCCTTAGAGGTGGCAATGGCATGCATCGGGTTGTATTCATTGCCGTTGCGTGGGTCGAAAGCGACGGCGTGGCGCTGGGTGAAGGTACCGCGGCGGGAATCCTCGCCGGCCAGGCGAACGACCTTGCCCTCGCCGGCCAGGGAACCGAAGGCGATGAGCTCGCCCCAACCCCAGTCGATGCCGCCTTCGCGGGAAGACTTCTCGCGGTCCTTGGCTACCTTGCCCACGCGCTTGTGGTACTCGAAGTCCTCCGGTGGGTTGCCATAGGCGGCACCCAGCTCGGCGAGCTCCTCAGCGGTGATGGAGGTATCCAGACCGCGGGTGAGCTCCTGGGAGGAGGTGATGCCAGTCTGCTCCTTCGGGCGAGCCTTGCCGGCTTCCTTGTGCTCGGCAAAGACAGATTCCATCTGGTCGTGGAAGTCGCGTGCGGCTGCCTCGGCATCTTCGGCGGAGAGATCACCACGGCCGATGAGGTCGTTGGTGTAGTGCTCGCGCACTGCCTTGTGCTCGTCAATGACGGAGTAGAGCTCCGGCTGGGTCATTGATGGGTCATCGGCCTCGTTGTGACCGCGCAGGCGGTAGACCATGAGGTCAATGAAGACATCCTTGCCAAATTGGCGGCGGTACTCGGCGGCCATCTGGCCCACCCAGACAACTGCCTCTGGGTCGTCGCCGTTGACGTGGAAGACCGGGCAGTCGAAGCCCTTGGCCAAGTCGGTGGCGTAGTGGGTAGAACGGCCGGAGTCCGGGGTGGTGGTAAAGCCCACCTGGTTGTTGACCACGATGTGGACGGTGCCGCCGTTGGTGTATCCGCGCAGTTGGGATAGGTTGATGGTCTCCTGGACAATGCCCAGGCCGGTGAAGGAAGCATCGCCGTGCAGCATGACTGGAACCACGGTGTGGCCCTCTGGGCCCTTGTCTAAGGTGTCCTGCTTAGCGCGGGCGATACCTTCCATTACCGGGTCCACGGCCTCGAGGTGGGACGGGTTGGCGGCAAGGGTGACCTTGATTTCGCCATCGCCGAACATCTGTAGGTGGTGGCCCTCGGAACCCAAGTGGTACTTCACGTCACCGGAGCCGCCGAGCTGGCCGCCCTTGTAGTTGCCGTCGAACTCGCCGAAGATATCGGCCAGCGGCTTGCCCACGATATTGAACAGAACGTTCAGGCGGCCGCGGTGCGGCATGCCGATAACGACCTCGTCCAAGTCCTGGCCAGCGGCGGTATCGATGATGGAATCCAGCAGCGGGATGAGGGTCTCAGCGCCCTCGAGGGAGAAGCGCTTCTGGCCCACGTACTTAGTCTGCAGGAAGTTCTCGAATGCCTCGGCGGCATTAACCTTCTGCAGGATGTACTTCTGCTCCGCGTTGGTCGGCTTCGGCATGCCCGCCTCCAGGCGGTCCTGCAGCCAACCGCGCTCATCGCGGTCCAGGATGTGGGTGTACTCGGAGCCAACCTTCAAGGTGTAGGCGGCGCGGAGGCGAGATAGGACTTCGCGCAGAGTCATCTGCTCCTTGCCGCCAAAGCCACCGACGTTGAAGGTGCGGTCCAGATCCCAGATGGTCAGGCCGTGGGTCGCGATGTCGAGGTCGCGGTGATCCGGGTTAGGCAGGCCCGGCTGTACCCAACCCAGCGGGTTGGTATCGGCCAGCAGGTGGCCGCGAGAGCGGTAGGACTCGATGAGCTGCATGACGCGGGTGTTCTTGTCCACGCCGGAGTTCGGTACGTCCTGTGCCCAGCGGAATGGCTCATAAGGCACGCCCATGGAGGAGAAGAGGTCGTCCCAAAATGCGCCGTCGACAAGCAGTTGGCCAATGGTGCGCAAGAATTCGCCGGACTCTGCACCTTGGATAACGCGGTGGTCGTAGGTGGAGGTCAAGGTAACCAGGCGGCCCACGCCGAGGTCAGCCAAGCGATCCGCGGAAGCACCGGCGAACTCGGCCGGGTAATCCATGGAACCTACGCCGATGATGGAGCCCGCGCCCTTGGTGAGGCGAGCGATGGAGTGGCGGGTGCCGATGCCACCTGGGTTGGTGAGGTTAATGGTCACACCAGAGAAGTCATCCATGGTGAGCTTGTTCTTGCGAGAACGGGTAACGATGTCCTCATAAGCCGCAACAAACTCGGAGAAAGACTTGGTCTCGCACTCCTTGATAGCGGCAACGACCAACGCGCGGGAGCCATCCTTCTGCGGCAAGTCAATGGCCAGGCCCAAATTGATGTGCTCGGGCTGAATGACAAAAGGCTTGCCATCCTTGAGCTCGTAGCGCACGTTCATGTCTGGGTGCAGCTGCACGGCCTTGACCATGGCGTAGCCAATGATGTGGGTAAAGGAGATCTTGCCACCGCGGGTGCGCTTGAGGTGGTCATTGATCATGGAGCGGTTTTCCCACATAAGCTTGACCGGCATATCGCGCACGGTGGTAGCGGTAGGAATCTCGAGGGACTCTTCCATGTTCTTAGCAATGGCCTTGAACATGCCCTTGAGCTGGCGCTCCTCGCCGCCCTTATAGTCCGCGATGCGGTCGAGCGGGGAATCGGATTTCTTCACGGACTGTTTTGCCTTAGCGGACTTTTCCTGTGCCTTAGCCACGGACTTATCGACGTTGGTCTCGCGGGCCTCCTGCTTGCGGGCGGTAGTAGTACCCTCAGTCTTCTTCGCGGCCGCCTTAGACGGCTTTTTCGCGGTCTCCTTTGCTGGAGCTTCAGACTTAGGCGCGCCGTTTGCTTCGAAGTAGTCGCGCCACTCCTTATCTACGGAGCTAGGGTCCTTGGAGTACTGCTGGAACTGCTCGTCTATCAGCCACGCATTGGGGCCGAAGATATTCGATGTGCTCACGGCAGGTATTCGCCTCATTTCTCTGCTTTAAAATGGTCGTTTATTCGACTTTAGTGCGGCCTTTGTACGAGCGCATACGTCACCCGCCAAAGAGTCTTCCTACATGATACGGGCCATACCCCGAAACTCACTATGTCAGGGGTATCAAAGGCCCCACTTGAAGGTTCCTGGCTACCCCTAGGCTTGGGTGAGCGGCGAAAGCTGCTCGCTGGCGTGCTCGATAACCTGCTTGGCCAGCTTGCGGTTGGCGGTGGTGCCTAGCATCGCACCGATGCCCATGGGCATGAGCTTGCTTACCCACGCCCACTTCAAGCGTTTGGTGACTTGCTTGGTAAAAAGCTTGGTCAATCGCCCGTTGATGCCAGAAAGTGTCGGTCCGGAGAAACGCGACAGGGTAGCTGCCGAGCGCATGCCGGATACGCTATTGAGATCGCCCACAAAGGTATCGACCAATGCAGAGCCCTTGGAGCCGGTCAGGACGAGAAGTACAAGGGCACGGCGGCGCTCGGGGGACTTAATATCATCGCCACGCAGGTAGGACGACGCCAAGATATACCAGGCCGCGGCTTCCAAGAAGACTACGGATTCGCCGGCGATGGTGGCCGCTCCGGTAACCAACCCAACGCCTGGGATGGCGGCGGAAGCACCGGCAGCCGCGCCAGTGCCGGAGGTGATATTGAGGAAGTGCTTGTCAATGAGCTGCTGCAGCTGCTGCGGGGGAGCGTTCTTATTGCGCTTTTTCAGGCCCTCGACATACTTGCTGATGACCCCAGATTGCACGGCTACCGCACGATCCAGGGAGTTGAGCAGTGCAGAGGTAAAGCGGTTGGTATCTTCCGGATCAATGTCATAGGTATCGAGGGTTTCGACCTTGGTCGAGTTGTTTTTCTTGTCTTTAGTGAATAAACCCATGTGTCCTTCTCCTTCGCTAAAACTTATCGGAGCCCAGCATAGTAAAGGCTCTATTAATGTGCCGTCGCGTCGCAGTCAGATCGCCGGGGGCGTGCAGGCCACCTAAGCTAGTGAGTATGGTTAGGCCGCACGAGAATTACCGCGATTCCGGAGATGTCTTCCCGGAGGAGTCTTCCGCGGCGGCGCGCCTGAAAGCGGAGCAGGCGCACGAACGCGCCCGCCGCGCCTTTGAGGAAGCTCAAAATGCCCTGGCAGATGAGCTGACCGTGCGTACCACCTCTGGTTGGGTGCGCGGTGTTATCGAAGAGGATTTGCGCACCGATCGTCCCATTAGCGCCGGCCCGGTGCTGACGTGGCGTGGAATCCCGTTTGGAGATACCACCGCGGGGGACAACCGCTTCCGCGCCCCGCAACCTGCCCCGGCCTGGGAGGGTGTGCGTGATTGCAGCCAATTTGGTCCGCCGGCCCCGCAGCCCACGTATTCCTGGACCGACCGCATTATCGGCTCCGAGGATTGCTTGCACTTAGATATCGTGCGCCCGCGCACCGAGGAAAAGCTTCCGGTAGTGATCTACCTGCACGGCGGCAGCTTCATCATGGGCTCGTCCCACATGCTTATGCTTCGCGGCTTCGAGCTTGCTACCCGCATGGACGTGGTCTACGTATCTATTAACTTCCGCCTGAATTCCCTGGGCTATTTGGATCTACGCAGCCTAGGTGGGGACTGTAGCGCCAATCCAGCGGTCGCCGATCAGATCTTGGCGTTGCAGTGGGTGCGGGATAATATCGCGGCTTTCGGCGGCGACCCGGAGGCTGTTACCCTCATGGGCGAATCGGCCGGGGGTGCGGCGGTCCTGACTCTAATGACGAGCCCGGCTGCGGAAGGCTTATTCCACCGCGCTATCGCGCAGTCCCCGCCGATTGCCATGATTCATTCTCGGGCTCAATCCACCCTGTGGGCGCGCGAGTTGGTTCACCGCATGGCCTTGCCGCGGCGCACCTCGGTGGAGGACCTGCGCCAGGAGAATTTTGCCGATCTGGTGCGCTCCGGCCAGTCCATGATGTGGCGTGCTGGTGAGCTCATTCACCTTAATTCCTGCTACGCGCCCACGGTGGATGATGAGCTCATTCCGGAACACCCCATCGCCGCCTTTGAAAACGGCCACCAGCACCAGATTCCGCTGTTAATCGGCACGAACTCGGACGAGGCTAGCTTTGGCAAATTCCTTTTCCAGCGCCAAAGCTCCCGCGAGCGCGCCGCCTTGCGCCTGTTGGCGTCCTTTGATCCGCAGCACGCTCCTGAGGTGGTTGCCGCATATGATGGTGCCGTGGCCCGCGAGGACTTTGCGCACCTGCTTGCCGACGCCCTCTTTTGGGCACCCTCCACCCGTACCGCCACCGCCCACGCTCAGGTGGCACCAACGTGGATGTATCGCTTTGACTTCGCTTCTGCCGTGCTCAAGTGGCTGGGCCTTGGCGCAATGCACTCGATGGAGCTGGGCAACGTCTTCGGCGATCCCTATTCCTCGCGCGCGTCCTTCCTTACCAATTGGGGCTCGCGTGCGGAGATGGAAGAACTCACCGCCACCATGCAGCACCACTGGTCCGCCTTCATTCATGGCGGCCGCCCAGAAAAGAGCTGGCCGCGCTATGGGCCCAAGCAGCGCGCCACCATGATCTTCGATGCGGAGGCCTATATTGAAAACGCCCCGCACGAGCTCAAGCGCCAAGCCTGGGAGGGATATCACATGTTGGAGTGGGGAAGTGGGCGCCCAGAGCTGGTGAGATCTTTGGGCTTTCAACCATCCGGGTGGGATTAACGGTAGACTCCACAGTGACCGCGGGCGGCGCCTTGCCTACCGTGGGAACCTCTGCTTCCGAAGGATGGATTTTAAACCACCATGAGCTTTTTCGAAGATATTGCTTCTGCATTGGATGCCGAGGGCATCGAGTCCCGCGTCAATGATGACGTCATGTTCGTTCCAATCACCTCTGATCTGGAAATCCAATTTATTGAAATCGATCCGCTTCTTCCCGCAGCAAACGTCTACATTGCCGCGGCGGACGTTGATGAAGATGACGAAGAATTTGAGGCAGTTCTTGTCTCCGTCGCTTTCTCGGTTGATGACGCCGTGGAGGCGGTGTCTCGCCACATCGCTACCGACCAGGTGGTCACCGTTCTGCGCGACCTGCTGGAGGGTACTGATGAGCGCATCGCGGAACTAGAATTTGCCCAAGATGAGCTCAACCCGCACCTCGTCGTGGCTGAGGTGGCTAACGATTCAGAGCTGCGTGTACTCGTGGAAACCATCGACGGCGTCCCGTCTGCCATCGTCCGCTTCCTCGCCTTCGACTTCGACGAAGATGATCTGGATGACATGGAAGACGAAGCAGTCTCCCTCGCTTGGGAAGTAGATGAAGAGGATGAGGACCTCGATGAGGCTGACCGCCTTGCCCTCTTTGATAACGCCGAGTTTGATGATGTTCCCATCGTGGAGGTTCCCGCCGAGGCCCTCGAGCTTGGCACCTATACCGACTTCGATCGCCTCTTTGATGTTCTAGGCCTTGTTTCCGAGCAAGCCCTGGACTGGGAAGCACAGCTCGTCTCCTTTGATGACGAAGATTACGAAGAACCCGATGTTTACGATATCTTCGGCGAGGATGATGATGACGAGGACGAGGATTACCTGGACGGTGACGATGCCGACCTGAACGACGAATCCGACGCCCCCGAAGCTGACGAAAAATAGTCCCGGCCTTCCCCATAACCCAGCCCGCCGCTCCCAACGGCGGGCTGGGCCTTTCCCGTTTTAGGGGCCCTTTTGTGTTGCTACTTTCGCGCGCCGCCAATTAGGCTTTAGGACAATCCCAGCTTGCAGCTGGGAATCCGCCCTAAACCAGACCTCGTGAGGAGGAGACCTTGGCGATGACCCGCGACACCACGTGGCGCTACGTCCTTGTTGTAGTAGCCGTGGCACTCTCGCTCGCCGCGTGGTTTTGTACCGTCCTTGGGGTGTACTCCACGGTAAATGTGACTTTCGAGTCCTACCTGACCGCCAGCGTCTGGGTCCTCCTTCTGGTGGCCGCGGTGCTGCTATATACCTCGCAGTATGGGTTGGTGCCTAACTGCATCCTCCTGTATCCCATCTTCGGTGCCTCCATCAACCTGCTGTTGGGCTCGTTGACGGTGCGCTCGCAGGTGCCGATGTTCTTCGACACCGTGGGCACCGCCATCGTCGCCATCATCGCCGGTCCCGTGCTGGGCATGGCCACGGGGCTTACCACCACCGTATGGGGCGGAGTGTACTTTGCCTATGATCTCGCCTTTGCGCCCGTGGGGATCTTTATCGGCGCTGCCGTAGGCATTCTGGCGCGCCGCGGAGTATTCAACAAGCTGTCATGGATCATTTTCTCCGGCCTCGGAATGGGCATCGGATCCGGCGTCATGAGCGTGTACGTGCTCATCTTTTCCTTCAACGGACGACCGCGCAAAGGGCTACAAAACCTCACTAAGTTCTACGAGATGATTTTCCAAGACGAGCGCTTGGCCATCATCTTGCAGGGCCTTACCTCGGACATTCTAGATAAGGTCTTTACCGTCCTCATCGCCTGCCTGGTCCTGCGCTTTATGCCAAAGGCAATCGCCCGGCACTACACGGTGACCTTCAACCACGAGGTGATGAGGAAGGTGCTCCACGCGCCTGACCCGCATGCAGGGCCAGACACGCTGCGCAGTCAACGAAACAGCGCGCGACCGCCTAGGCGGCTTGGCTAAAGCCAGCGAAGAGTGACTCGGGGGAATGGACTGGCTGATAAGAACTATCGACGAGCCACACGTAGGTGGCGTTCGGGCCACGGGAGACCTCGTGGACTGCGCTGACCAAATCTGCGGGCACGAGCGTGCGCACCCAGCCTTCGGCCACGGCAGGTTCCACCGGCTGGCCAAAATTCTCGGTAATACGGATGGTGATGAGGTACGCGGGAATTCGGTCTTGACCAAAACCGCGTACCCGAGCCTTTACGCGTTTTCCTACGCGGTGGCGGGTAATGCTCATGCAGTACTCTCCGCTTGGCCCACCAGCGGGGGTCGGCAGTTGCTTTATCGGTGGGCGCCAAGTGGGAGTCGGGCGCGCCAGGGAGCGCGGGTGGTGCATGATGGCTGCGATCGAATTGATGGTGTCATATTCGTGGTAGAGCAAGTCCGCAGCAATCTCGGTTGCGGACTGTGGCAGGTTCATGGCAGTGGAACGGGGAAACTTCTTTTGTACGTTGTGCATGGCCATCACACTAGAACTCAGTCTGGACACGACCCCACGACAATAGAACAAATATTCGAAATGCTTTCGGAAATGGCTTTCCACCACCGCAAGGATTAGAGTTGCAGCCGATATGATGAATACACACAGTGGGGAAGCAGAACGCGAGGAAGCGCCCAAAATCCCGCGCGAAATCTGGGTCATGGTCACCGCCGCCTTCATTATCGCTTTGGGCTATGGCCTCATCGCCCCGCTCTTGCCGCAATTCGTGGTGAGCTTCGATGTCTCCATGGCCGCTGCCGGCCTAGTGGTTTCCATCTTTGCTGCCTCGCGCCTTATCTTCGCGCCAATGTCCGGCTCGTTGGTGGATCGCGTCGGCTCGCGCCGCGTCTATCTCATTGGGCTCATGACCGTCGCGGTCACCACGGGCCTCGTCTCTATCGCCCAAAGCTACTGGCATATCGTGGCTCTGCGCGCTGTAGCCGGTATCGGCTCAACCATGTTTACAGTCTCTGCCATGGGGCTTATCGTGCGCATGTCGCCACCGACGATTCGCGGCAAATGCTCTGCCACCTATGCCACAGCCTTCCTTCTTGGCAATGTTGCGGGCCCGGTGCTCGGTGCTGGTTTGTCCTTTTTGGGCTTTCGGTGGCCATTTTTTATCTATGGCGTGGGTGTAGCACTTGCCGCGTTGGTTGTGTGGTGGCAAATGCCCCGCGTTAATCACACGCAGGCAAGCCAGCAGAAGCTGCCGCCAATGCGTCTGCATGAAGCTTGGAACGATACCGCCTACCGTGCGGTTTTGACCTCCAACTTTGCGCACAGCTGGATCAACATGGGTGTGCGGGTATCTGTGCTGCCCCTTTTTGCCGCTTCCATCTTCCATAATGGCGCGGCCGCATCCGGCCTCGCACTTGCGGTCTTTGCCGCCGGTAACGCCATCGTCCTGCAATTTTCCGGCAAGTGGTCCGATATTCACGGACGCAAGCCGCTCATCCTCATCGGCCTTGTCGGCTCGGCCATCTTCATGGTGCTCATGGGCATGGCTACTAGCGTGTGGTTCTTGCTGCTGATTTCCGCCTTTGCCGGCGCGTCTTCTGGACTTATCAACCCCTCCCAACAGGCAGCCGTGGCCGATATTGTGGGCAATGACCGCTCCGGTGGCAAGGTCCTTTCCACCTTCCAGATGGCAGGAGACTTCGGCCAAATCCTAGGCCCCATGCTCATCGGCCTGCTTGCCGACGCCTCCGGCTTCCCCCTCGCCTTCACCGTTTGCGGTGCCATTGCCTTCATCGGCATCATTGCCTGGTCATTCGGCCGCGACCCGCATGCTGAGGTAGGGAATAAGCCGGAGCGGGTGCCGCAGGGGAAGTAGGAATTTGTGTTTCGGCTAGAAAACTTCAGCCACCTGGGAGACACATAGATAAACGAAGGCGGCGGAGATAATCGCCATCAAGGTGTTGACGAACCAGCCATTTCTCCATTGCTTTGGAGTGTGCTTGGTATTTAACAGGACCAACAGAGTAAGGCCTAAGAAAGGCATGAAAAGGGCACCAAGGACTCCGTAGGCGATGATGAGCCCAGTCGGCTTACCAAGGAGAAGTAGCAACATTGGCGGAAAGGTCAGCCAGATGAGATACGCTCGGTAGTATTTTCCACCCGTACTCGTTCGGGGATCGTCTTGCGGAATCTTTTTGAGGTGGCCAATGTAGTCAGCGAACATAAGAGACACACCGTTCCACACTCCAAGGCAGGAAGAGAACGCGGCAGAAAAGAACCCGACTATGAACAATTTGGATATGAAAGTTCCGTAGCGTTCCGCGAGGACATCTGACATATCAACGAGTCCCTGGTCGTTATCGGATACGGCGACGTTTGCGCTGTAGAGAAGCTCGGCGCCGAGGGCCAGTGTAGCTAGAACAAAAATACCGGTAACGGCGTAGGCTACTGCATTATCCATGCGCATAACCTTCATCCATTTTGGCGTGTACCATTCCTTTTCACGCAGCCAGTAGCCGTAGGCGGCAAGCGTAATTGTTCCGCCGACTCCGCCGGCGATGGATAGTACATAGACGAAGGATCCATCCGGAATCCGTGGTACTAAACCTGCAATTACTTCGGGAAGGTTAGGGGCAGTAATGGCGGCGATGCCCACTACAGTGACAAACATAATCCCGACCAAGATGGCCGATAGTTTCTCAAAAAGCTGGTACTGGCCAAGCCAGGTCAGGGCAAAACAAGCTATTCCGGAAACAATTGCCCACATCTCAAGGCTGGTTCCCGGGAAGAGAGCGCTGAGCGCGAGACCCGCTCCGGACATCGACGCAGCACCGTAGACGAGACCCCAAATAACGATATAGGGGACGAAATGCCAAGAAGTCCACCGGCCTAACTCACGCCAGCCGTGGAACATTGTGTTTCCGGTGGCAAGGCTATACCGTCCGACGCCTTCGACCAGCACGATCTTCATAACCGTACCGATAATGACCGCCCACAGGAGCGCATAGCCAAAACGTTGGCCGGCAATCATGGTGGCAACTAGGTCAGCTGCGCCGACACCTGTTGCTGCGGCCACTAATCCCGGACCGACTAAGGTCCATTTCACTCTGGCCTGGTCGGTTGTTTCGGTGTCGTGCCTTGCAGAACTTGATTCACTGGTCTGGCTCATAGCACCCTCTCGACTAATTGTGTTTCTAATCACTATAGGGAGAGTGGTGCTTTTCTATCAGGAAAACGAGAGTTTGATTTTTGCTCGACCCTCTAGGCCACCGTTCTTCCCGCAGCGTAGAGGGCCTTGGGCATTGCCCGTTGGAGTTTCCATTCGAATTGGATCGGCTTTTCCCCATGGTGGGACACGTAATCGACAGCGCCTAAAAAGGTATAAGCGCTCGCTGTACCGACTTCGTTCTTCTTGTTAAAGCGCGAGGCTATGAGAATCTTGCCCTCACGATTCTGATGGCCGATATAGCGTTCAGCCGCCTTCGACTTCAACGTCGTCGTTGATTGAGATTCCCAGTGCAACAGATCAGGTGAAATTGGGTAGTCTCGATAATTCGTAGAAGCACTTACTTGTTCGTCTTTTTGAAACGTCACCAAGAACAGATCTGTATTGATATCGGGGAAGTATTTCACGCCCTCGCGGGGAAGATTCACAAGTTGTGCAAGGCTTCCAGTTTCCAAAGCGCCAATTAATTCGGCCAATGAATAATCTGCGTGGGTTTCCAACACGGACGTCTCGCTATGCTGCGGAATGATGCGAGAGGAGTCACTGCACAATTGCATAACCTGTTGCAATTCCCAAGTGATCTGCGGGTGCTGGCGCAATATTGTCAGTGCCTTGTCATAAGAGCCAGGATGCGGAGAATTTGAGTTCGCCCAGAACCCGAGAACAAGCATCCGGGTGAAGGCTTGATCGGATGGCACCATATCGGCGTAGCAAAGATCTGGGGTGGAAAGGATGCGCAAGTAGGCATCGATTCGGTGTGGATCGTTGACATGGAGGAAAACCCGAATCCGATTAAGCAGAAATGTTTCGTTCTCACTGGCAGTCTGCTGAATTAGGCCTTCCTCTCGAAGCAGGCGCGTCCACGAATATTTTGAGGGGCGATAGATATCTTCTAATTGGAGATTTGCCTCCTCAAGGAACTTTTTAAGATCTGTAGTTCGAATTTCAGAAAGCAAAGCACGTACCTTGCGTAGTGAATTTCGTGAGATCTTCTTGACATTACGGAGAACCTGTTCGGTAGTCGTTTGGTCGAGCTGAATATGTGACCCCGGCGGAGTGGTGGGAAAACCCTGTTCGATTTCCTCAGTCAGGCGCTTGCCCCGTTTCCGGGTTAAGGAATGGAACTTTCGCTCGAAATCAAACTCCGCATGTTGCTGGCCGATGAAATCGAAAATGACGCAGGAGTCTTTGCCTGGAGATAGACGGAGACCGCGACCCAGTTGTTGCAGAAAAACCACAGGGCTTTGCGTCGGCCGAAGCAAAAGTAGGGTATTAACAGCAGGAATGTCTACACCCTCGTTAAATATATCCACAGAGAACAAGACTTTGACCTCGCCAGTCTCCAGATCTCTAATGGCTTGGGCTCGCTCTGCGGCGGAGAGTTCGTTCGTTACAGCGCGTGCTGGGATTCCAAATTGTTGGAATTGCGTTGCCATATATTTTGCGTGAGCAATAGTGACGCAAAACCCGATGGCTTTCATCTCTGAGAGATCGAAAATGCGGCGGCTCAGCTCGTTAATAATGAAACGCGTTCGCTTTTCTCCTGCTTTGATGTAGAACTCCGAGAGCTCTCTGGAGCTATAGTCTTTTTTGCCGCGATTCCAGGTCAATGAAGAAAGGTTCGTTCCATCAGCAATGCCGTAGTAATGCATAGGAACCAAGAGCTGCAAGCGCAAAGCATCCCACAAACGCAGTTCATGGGCTACGCGATAGTCAAAGTACTTCTGAACGTTTTCGCCATCACCACGCTCCGGCGTAGCTGTTAAGCCTAAGAGCTCTCGTGGCTGGAAGTGGTCTAAAAGCGCGTTATAGGTGGGAGCTTGCGCGTGATGGAACTCGTCGATTATTACGACATCAAAGCGTTCAGGATCTAGCTTTTGTAGCCGGGTAGTACTTAGGGATTGCACGCTGGCAAAGACAAAATCCCAACGGTGCGGCTCGGCGCCGTCGACAAGCAGCTCTCCAAAGTCTGCCTCCTTGAGAACTTCACGGAATGTCCGTCGGGCCTGATGAAGAATTTCCTTCCGGTGAGCCACGAAGAGCAATCGAGGACGTCGCTTCCATTGCTCGCAAAGATTTCGATAATCCAGTGCAGCAACCACAGTCTTTCCAGTTCCTGTCGCAGCTACCAGGAGGTTTCTATGTCGATCCTTTATCTCACGCTCTGACCGCAACGCCTCAAGCATCTCTTCTTGGTAGGGGTAAGGCGTTACCTCTAGACCAGAAAGCTCCAGTTGGCGGAGTGCTCCGGACGATTCACCCCCTTTCGCAATGCGCAGAGACTGCTCAAGACGCTCCATATCACTACTAGGGTCGAAAGTCTTAAAATGGCTGTCGTGCCAGTAACTATCGAAAGTCTTGATGAACTTATCGATTACTTCTGGTGTTGCGGTGTTAGAGCCGCGGACATTCCACTCCCAACCATCGACGAGAGCGGATCTTGACAGGTTGGAACTACCAATAAATGCAGTGTCGAAACCGGATTTTCGGCGGAACAGCCAAGCTTTGGCGTGAAGGCGGGTGGATTTGTGTTCATAGCAAATTTTCACATCTGCCTGGTACTTTTCAACCAATCGCTCGAGAGCAGCAGCGTCAGACGCGCCGCAGTAAGTAGAAGTAAGAAGGCGGAAGGGGATCTTATTGTCGCGAAGATACTCTAGCTGCCTATCGAGGACGCTAATGCCGGAATTCTTGATGAAGGCGCACAGCAGGTCTACCGAATCAGCGGTCTTAATTTCTCTCTCGATCTCGCTGGTCAAGCTAGACTCTCCCAGAGTGTTTGTAAAAAGAGCGCTCTTGGTGAGTGAAACGTCCGGTAGGAGGGGCGGATCCGCTACCCCCGAGTTGTACACAGCGTAGAGGAGCTCCTCGGAATCGATTCCCTCATCATCGCCCAGTAGATGCGCAATGTTGTTAATCAGGGCAACTCGATCTTCGGGTGACTTTAAACCGCGGAGACGGTTCTCTAAGAGTGAACCGATGTGCTGAGCAACCGCCGAGGTATAGCGGCCATGAGCTTCCTGATCGGAGCTTCTCCCAATACCGAATCCTGCAGCAGGGTGTTGGGTTAGCGTTTCCTCCATTCGCTCGCGAATTCGGGTCGTAATGGGGGTCTCGTATGCACCGAAAGGTAGGGAAGAATCGGGATTGATGCTCATACTGACCAAATTCTAAAGGCTGGGCATTCCAAATTGGCATAAAAGAGGATTGGTAAGTAAATATTCTCCCGCCGGTGTTGCGTTTAGCGGAGGATATCCGCCGAATGCTGGCAAAAGGTCACTACGAAAGAAAGGATCTTTCGTCCCTTAGTTGTGATTAGAAGCTAATGCTTCGACCGCTGGAATATCTGCGGGAGCCCAGTTTAATTTTGCAGCTTCTGCGGAGGTAACCCATTGTGCAAGGTCATGGTCGGTCAGGTGGAGGTCGCCATCAATGAGCGTGCAATAGAAAGTCGTTAGCTCAATGGTTGCGAAATCGTACTCGTAAGTTGTTGTCGCAACCTTGGAGCCCACCTCGGCCTTGAGGTTAAGCTCTTCGTGTATTTCCCGAGCTAAAGCCTGCTGAGGTGTTTCACCAGGCTCGATTTTTCCACCTGGGAATTCCCAGTGGCCTTCGAGTGGCTTGCCCGGTTTCTTGCGGCAGGCGAGGAAGCGCTGGCCGTCATGGAAGACAGCGCCGACGACGCGAATGGGTTTAGACATGACTCTATTGTGCCTTGGATCTCGAAAACGTCTAGACAGTGAGGTGTTACTTAGATAACATATCCCCAATGTTCGCGTAAGGCTGTCACGCGGGCTTGAATTTTGTATGCAAGCTTGAGGGGACGGTTCTACTGTGACTTCTACCGAATCGGTCTATTCCTCCCACCAGAGTCATGACGGGGAAATCCCGCAGCCTGGGGGACGGTGGAAACTCTTTCTATATAGCGCGATTGGCGCGTTCGTATTCTTCCTGCCGGTGACGTATCAGGATAAGCGCTCTATTCCTTTGGATCACATGGTCACGATGGTGCGTGACGGAATTCCGGCGGCGGTGCCGTGGATTATCTTTGCCTTGGCCGTGTACGGAACCGTGCGCAGTTTTACTACCGGCGCATTTAAAGAAAGCGCGCTTCAGGCAGTCTTTGCGGTGCTCAATATTGTCGGTGCGGTGATCTCGTTCCTCATGGTCATCGACGCGCTGCCGTGGGTGCTCGGTGATGAGGACCTGGTGCCGTTCTTGTGGAACTCGATTGCCATTCCGGTAGGCCTCATTGTGCCTATTGGTGGTGCGTTCCTAGCATTTCTCATTGGCTTTGGCCTGCTGGAATTTGTCGGCGTGCTTATGCAGCCCATCATGCGGCCGCTGTGGAAGACGCCGGGGCGCTCTGCCATTGATGCAGTGGCCTCGTTCGTGGGCTCGTATTCACTGGGAATTTTGGTCACGGACCGCGTCTACCAAAAGGGCGGCTATACCGGGCGTGAGGCAGCGATTATTGCCACCGGGTTTTCGACGGTCTCTGCGGCCTTCATGGTCATCGTCGCTAAGCAGCTCGATCTGATGAAGGTATGGGGCACCTACTTCATTGTCACGCTCATCGTGACCTTTGTGGTTACTGCCATTACCGTGCGGATTCCACCGCTGCGCACCATTCCGGACGAGTATTTTGCGGACGCGCACCCAGATCCGGAAAAGCCGGTGGAAGGCTCGCGCATCAAAAACGCGTGGCGCGAGGCCATGCTGGCGCTGCAGCGAGCACCGTCGTTGTGGGAATCCATTTGGGAGAACCTGCGCGATGGTGTGCGCATGGCGGCGGCCATCGTGCCGTCAATTATGTCGGTGGGTCTCATAGGCCTGCTGCTTGCGCGCTTTACACCCATCTTCGAGTGGCTCGGCTACCTGTTCTACCCGTTCGCCTGGGTAGTGCAGCTGCCGGAGCCGGTCCAAGCGGGCAAGGGCGCGGCCATGGGCATCGCGGAGATGTTCCTGCCCGCCACGGCAGTGGCAGGCAGCGACAGCATGGTGCTCAAGTTCGTCATCGGCGTGGTGGCAGTCTCTGCCATTATTTTCTTCTCGGCGCTGGTGCCGTGCATCCTAGCCACCAAGATCCCGGTGAAGCTGACCCACTTGGTCATCATTTGGTTTGAGCGTGTAGCGCTGACCATTCTCATCGCCACCCCGATTGCCCACCTGCTGTTTTGATAAGTTGAATCCAAGACGGGTAAGAGGACCGATATCGCTGGAGGGCAATGATGCTTATAGCCACTATCGCAGCTGAGGTAGCTTTTTGGCTTTGCTTAGTGGCTGGCAGCCTTTTGCGCTACGTGTTTAACCTGCGCAAACTCGGTTTGATACTTATGGCCGCGACCCCAATTATCGACCTGCTGCTTTTAGTATTTTTCTATGTGAGCCTGAGTCAAGGCGGTACGGCCGAGTTTATGCACGGCTTTGCGGCCTTTTATATTGCTTTCTCGGTTGTCTGGATTCGTAGACCAGAAAGTTTCTGGCGCCAGCACTCGCAAAGGGCCTAAAGCTGACCAGCGCAGTTTCACACAATGTGTCCTCGCAAGTGTTGGCGCAGCGATTTTGCTGCTCATAGGCATTGCGGTGACTGGCTTAGCGGGTAGCTTTTGGCTTGTATATTGGCTCATCGCCGTGGCCTTTACTCCCGCTATGTGGTGGGGAGTCCAACGTTGGATGAGTAAGAAAGCTACCCGCTAAACCGCACGGTCCAGCTAAACCCCAACGCCGTTGGCGTCTAGCTGGTGAGGTGTGCCGTGACGATGTCATCGATAAGCCGCGCCGCTGCCTTGGCAGTGCGGTTATCAATGTCAAAGGTGGGGTTAAGCTCGACGACGTCCACCAAGGCCAGCTTGCCGGTCTGCGCGATGGCTACAGCCATGGCGCGGATGCGCTCGTAGCTCACGCCCAGGGAAGCTGGGGCAGATACGCCCGGCGCGGTCGATGCCGGCAGGACATCGAGGTCGATGGACAGGTGGACCTTGTCCTTGCCCTCGGTAGCCTTTGCGGCTAGCTCAGCGCACTCGGCTGGGGTGAGGTTCACTAGCTCATCGTCCAGGGTGATGGCGACGTTTAGGCCCTTTGCCTCGTCGAAAAGCACCGCGGTGTTATTGGGCCGAGAGATTCCCAACACTGTGTAATCGAAGTCATCGGTGAGCTCCGAAATCTGCTTGAACGGGGTGCCGGAGGTGGCTTGGTCCGCGCGGCGCAAATCGAAGTGGGCGTCCAGATTGATGATCTTGGTGGCGCCTACCGCGCGGTAGAGGCCACGGTGGGAGCCAAAGGCAGTCTCGTGCCCGCCGCCGAGGATGATGGGGAGGGTGCCGGCCTCGACAAGTTCCTGCACCTTATCGGAAAGAGCATCGTGGGCGCCGTCGAGGTCGTCGGCCTGGGTGGTGATCGTGCCGGCGTCGGCAAGCGCATGCTCATGGTGCACCGCCAAGGAGCCAAGCGCGGAACGCAGCGCGGCAGGGCCTGCGGCTGCCCCCTGGCGTCCGCCATTGCGCAGCACGCCCTCATCGGAGGCAAAGCCCAGGAGGGTTACCGGAGCGGGGGAGTCGGTGGATTGATTGATAACGCTATGCCAGCGCGCGTGCTCTGGTCCTGGTCCATCGGAGCGGCCGGACCATTCGGGGGCGGGGGTGAAAAGTTCAGCTTTTTCAGTGTTCATGGTTTTCGATGTTAGGTAAAACCGCGGCAGGTGGCAGGAAACTCTGCCTACAATCACTAAGCGTGAGTACCAACAGAGTCCCAGCGGCGCGTCACGCGATGGAGATCCTCAAGCTTTTGTCTACTATCGACGTCCCTATATCTGCCGCCCGCATACAAGGTGAGCTCAACCTGCCGCGCTCGTCTACATACCACCTGCTGGCGGAGATGGTTGATGCTGGTTTTGTAGCCCATTTGCCGGAGCATAAGACGTATGGCCTGGGTCTGGCCGCTTATTCCATGGCTTCGGCCTACGTAACGCAGCAGCCCTTGGTGCGCATGGCCACTCGGGACTTGGAGCAGTGTGCGGCGCTGGTGGGTGGATCGGGGCACCTGTCACGTATGGCTGGATCGGAAATTTTGTATCTGCAAGAAGTGCGTGCGGCGGGGGCTACCTCCTTGGTGACCGAGGTGGGCGTGCGACTGCAGGCGCAAAAGACGGCGTCCGGCCGCGTGATGCTGGCGCATCTGCCTGATGCGGAGGTGCGCGCTGCCTTTGATACCGCGGGAGGTTCCGGCTTTGCTGCATTGAAAGAGCGCTTGCGCTTAGTGGCTACACGCGGGTGGGACCAGGAGGTTGAAGAAATTACCCGCGGTCAGGCCTCTGTGGCGGTGCCCATCCTGGATCACTTGGACCGACCAGCAGCTGCGGCTGCGGTGACGTATCCGGTGGGTACTCCGGATGACAAAGTAGATACTGCCATTCGGGCTTTGCAAGAGGTATCGGACAAGGTGGCGGGGAAAATATACCGTAACCGAAAAAAGTGATGTAGCATACATCTATCGCGTTGGGCTGTCGCGCGACACATTTTCAACTATTGATCCTATTCAAGGAGATTTGCCATGCCTAACGCCTACCCGTCCACCGTGACCGTGAACGTTGGCGCCCTTAGCATTGAGGACGTTGTTGCCGTTGCCCGCTATGGGGCGAAGGTCGAGATTGCGCCTGAGGCGTTCGAAGAGGTGGCCGCCACCCGCGAGCGCGTAGAAGAATTGGCTCAGGACCCCACCCCGGTCTATGGCATTTCCACCGGCTTTGGCGCGCTGGCGCGACGCCATATTCCGGAGGAGATGCGTGCCCAGTTGCAGCTTTCCCTTGTGCGCTCGCACGCTGCGGGTACTGGTCCAGAGGTGGAAGAAGAAGTCATCCGTGCGCTTATGTTGCTGCGCCTGTCTACCCTGTGTACCGGCCGCACCGGCGTGCGTCCCGTAGTGGTAGAAACCTACGCCAAGGCCTTGAACGCCGGGATTGTGCCGGTGGTGCGCGAGTACGGTTCGTTGGGCTGCTCCGGTGATTTGGCGCCGCTAGCGCACTGCGCACTGGCGCTGTTGGGTGAGGGCGAGGTACGCGTGAACGGCGAGCTGCAGGAGGCAGGCGAAGCCTTGGCCGCAGCCGGTATCGAGCCGCTGCAGCTACGGGAAAAGGAAGGCCTAGCTCTTATCAACGGCACCGATGGCATGCTTGGCCAGCTTTGCTTGGCCATTACTGACCTGCGCGCGGCCGCAAAGACCGCCGATATTGCCACCGCCATGACCGTGGAAGGCCTGCTGGGTACCCTCGTGGTCTTTGCAGATGACCTGCAGCAGCTGCGCCCACATCCGGGACAGGCCGATGCTGCGGCCAATATCCTCCAGGTGGCCGAGGGCTCTGAGATCCTGGAGGCCGCGCTCGAGGAGTTCAAGAAGAACCAAGTGCAGGATGCCTACTCCGTGCGCTGCGCCCCGCAGGTTGCCGGGGGATTCCGCGATACTCTGGCGCATACCGCCCAGGTGGCTGAGCGGGAGCTGGCTGCCGCGGTGGATAACCCGGTGGTGGCCAAGGATGGTCGCGTGGTCTCCAACGGCAACTTCCATGGCGCGCCAGTGGCCTATGCGCTTGATTTCCTGGCCATTGTCACTGCGGACCTGGCCTCCATTTCGGAGCGCCGCACCGACCGCTTCCTGGACCCGGCGCGCAACCGTGGTCTCAATGCCTTTCTTGCCGACGACCCCGGTGTTGACTCCGGCCACATGATTGCCCAGTATGCCCAGGCCGGCATCGTGAGCGAAATGAAGCGCCTAGCCAGCCCTTCCTCGGCCGATTCCATCCCTTCTTCGGCTATGCAGGAAGACCATGTATCCATGGGCTGGTCCGCCGCGCGCAAGCTGCGCAAGGCCGTTGACGGCTTGCAGCGCGTGCTTGCCGTAGAAATCCTCACCGCCGCCCGCGCCATCGATATGCGCGAGGGCGCCCCGGCTAAGGGAACCGGCGCGGTGATCGCCAAGCTGCGCGAGACCGTCAAGGGTCCAGGTGTGGACCGCTATCTGTCCCCGGAAATCGAAGAGACGGTGCGCCTGGTCAAGGAGGGCTCGCTTGTCGAAGCCGTCGAGAATGCTACTGGAAAGCTGCGTGATTAATATGTCGACCATCTCTTGGCACCCACAATCTGAGCCCAACCCCTTGCCGTTTTCCCCTTTTAAAGCCAGCACGGTGCCGCGCCCCATTGGATGGCTCTCTAGCGTGGACGGTGAGGGCCGCGAAAACATCGCGCCCTATAGCCAGTGGCAAAACCTCACTTTCGACCCACCCATGGTGATGTTTTCGGCCAATCAGTACCCGGATGGTCGCCGCAAGGACACGGTGCTAAATGCGGAGGAAACCGGCTGGTTTGTGTGGAATATGGCCACCTATGATCTGCGCGAGGAAGTCAATAAATCTGCCCAAGTGCTCGCCTACGGCGAAAGCGAATGGGATCGCCTTTCCGTTACTAAGGAGTATGCGGACAATCACCGCATTCCCATGGTGAAAGAATCCCCGGTGAAGTTCGAGTGCCAGTACAAAACCACGCTGCGCGTGCCCGGCAATTCCAAGGTGGGCAGTATCGATCTCGTGGTGGCGGACGTGAAAACCATTCATATAGATGAATCCGTTATTGATGCTCAGGGCAAACTCGACATCCTCAAAATTAAGCCCATCGCGCGCATGGGCTACTTTGACTACACCGTGGTCACTGAAAAATTCGAGATGCGCGTTCCGGGCTCCGATGACGCCGCACGTGCCGGGCTAGAGGGCAGCGCGTAGCGCCTCGGCCATGGCCTGTTGGCCCGCGTGGGTGGGGTGCATGGGAAAGGAATTGGTTTCCTGGCCCGTGAAATCCACCCACGGGGAGGGGGAGCAGGCGGTGTGGTCTAGGGCGGCGTCGGCAAGCACGTAGCTAGCCCCGTTGCGCTCGGCGGCCTCGCGCACCGCCTGATTGATGCGCTCGATGGAGCCTGCCAACCATTCCCGGTCACTGGCCGGGATTTTTTCTATGTAGGGGCAGGTCTCGCCGGGCTTAATGAGCGGAAGATAACCGGTAGCTAGGACTTTCGCGTCAGGGGAGCGGCGGTGGATCTCCTCGTAGACCTTGTCTAGTCGGCGGGGTAGATCGCGAATTTCTAGGTCTATTTGCGCACCGGATTCTGCCTGGCAGATATCGTCTGTGGCGCACTGGGTAAGGCGTACGAAGCTGGCGTCATTGCCGCCGATGGACAGGCTCACCAGGTCGGTGTCCTCCCGCAAGGCGTCAACCTGGGCGGGGTGTTCGCCGGCAGAGGAGAGTACGTCGAGGGTACTAGCGCCCTGGCAGGCTACATTGCTAAGCTCCGCGCCCATTTCCTTGGCCGCCAGCTCGGGGTAGGAATCCTGTGCGCGCACGCAGGTATTGGGCGGATCCAGTGGCAGTGTGGTCGAGCCCATGGCCGCATAGGAATCTCCCAGCGCGACATAGTGGGGTGGCTGTGGCTCCTCGGCGGGGGTGGAACAAGCGGCGAGGAGGGCCACGGAAAAGAGGGAGATAAACCGGCGCATGCAGGCCATCGTAGATCATCCTGCCTGTGTCTCATATACGAGACAGTTAGGGTGCATGTGGCATGGTACACAGAGCTGCGTCACAGTACTTTATGACATGTGACGCTGAACAAGTCCTCGGGGACAGCCCCGGGACACCGGCCTAGGGGCTTGTGAGGGCGTCGAAAAGCACGACGAAAGGAAGCCATGTCTCAACCACGCGAAGTACGCGCACCACGCGGAACCGAACTGTCCGCTAAGTCCTGGCAGACCGAAGCACCCCTGCGCATGCTCATGAATAACCTCGACCCCGAGGTTGCTGAGCGCCCCGAAGACCTCGTGGTCTATGGTGGCACCGGCCGTGCAGCGCGCAGCTGGGAGGCCTTTGACGCCATCGTAGAATCCCTCAAGGACCTCGAATCTGATGAGACTCTACTGGTGCAGTCCGGCAAGCCGGTGGGCATCTGGAAGACCAACGAGTGGGCGCCGCGCGTGCTCATCGCTAACTCTAACCTGGTGGGAGACTGGGCTAACTGGGAACACTTCCGCAAGCTCGAGGACGAGGGCCTCATGATGTACGGCCAGATGACGGCCGGCTCCTGGATCTACATCGCTACCCAGGGCATCCTGCAGGGCACCTTTGAGACCTTCGCGGCAGTGGCTAAAAAGCGCTTCAATGGCAGCCTGGCCGGCACCTTCACTCTGACCGGCGGTTGCGGCGGTATGGGCGGCGCACAGCCGCTTTCTGTGACCCTCAATGGCGGCGCCTGCCTCATCGTGGATGTGGACGAGACCCGCCTCAAGCGCCGCCAGCACAAGCGTTACCTGGACGAGGTTGTCACCGACCTCGATGAGGCGCTCAAGCTGGTCCTCGACGCTAAGGAAAACAAGAAGCCGCTGTCCGTAGGCCTGGTAGGCAACGCCGCCGAGGTATTCCCGGAGGTTCTGCGCCGCCAGCGCGCCGGGGAATTTACCGTGGACATCGTCACCGACCAGACCTCGGCCCACGATCCTTTGTCCTACCTGCCTTCTGAAATCACCATGGAGGACTGGCATAACGAGGCCAAGGCAGATCCGACCACCTTTACCAAGAAAGCCCGCGAGTCCATGGCTGCCCAGGTCCAGGCTATGGTCGAATTCCAGGATGAAGGCGCCGAGGTCTTTGACTATGGCAACTCCATTCGTGATGAGGCCCGTAAGGCCGGCTACCAGCGCGCTTTCGAGTTCCCAGGCTTCGTCCCGGCCTATATCCGCCCGCTCTTCTGCGAGGGCCTCGGCCCGTTCCGCTGGGCCGCCCTTTCCGGTGACCCGGAGGACATCAAGGTTACCGACCAAGCGCTCAAGGAACTTTTCCCAGACAACGAGCACCTGCACAACTGGCTCGATGCCGCCGAAGAGTACGTCGAATTCGAGGGCCTGCCGGCACGCATTTGCTGGCTGGGCTATAACGAGCGCCACAAGGCCGGCCTGCTCTTCAACGACTTGGTGCGCGAGGGCAAGATTAAGGCCCCCATCGTCATCGGCCGCGACCACCTGGACTCCGGCTCCGTGGCCTCCCCATACCGCGAGACCGAGGCCATGCTCGATGGCACTGACGCTGTAGCTGACTGGCCGCTGCTCAACGCCATGACGGCAGTTTCTTCCGGTGCTACTTGGGTATCTCTGCACCACGGCGGTGGCGTGGGCATGGGCCGCTCCATTCACGCAGGCCAGGTTACCGTTGCGGATGGCACCGAGCTCGCCGCAGCCAAGTTGCGTGCGGTGCTTACCAACGACCCGGGCATGGGCGTTATCCGCCACGTCGATTCCGGCTACACTCGCGCAAAGGAGGTCGCCGATGAGCGCGGCGTCCGTATTCCGATGGAATTCAAGGCAAGGGACTAGATGAGCACACTTTTTACCGGCATTTCAGAACTCCGTACGGTCAGCGAGCGTGGCACGCTTAACGACGCCGCCCTAGTAGCCGAATCCGGCACCATCTCCTGGATAGGCCCGGCCGCTGAGGCACCGGCCGCCGATGAGAAGGTGGATCTAGGTGGCCGCGCGGTCCTGCCCGGCTGGGTAGATTCGCACACCCACATGGTCTTTGATGGCGACCGCTCCGCCGAATTTGAGGCCCGCATCTCCGGCGGCTCCTACGAAGCAGGCGGCATCGCCGTCACCATGGACGCCACCCGCCAGGCTGGCACCGACCGGCTGGAGAAGTTGGTGGCAGATCGCGTGGCCGCCGGCCGCCGCGGAGGCACCACCACCTTCGAGACCAAGACGGGTTACGGCCTCAACACCGAGTCCGAGGTAGAGGCCGCTAAGGTCGCTTCCCGCCACGTAGATGACGTGACGTTCCTCGGCGCCCACTTGGTGCCGCCAGGGGCAGATGCGGAAGACTACCTCGACGAAGTGGTTGGACCCATGCTCGAGGGCGTTGCTCCCTACGTGCAGTGGATTGATGTCTTTTGCGAGCGCGGCGCCTTCAACGAGGAGCAATCCCGGCGCGTACTGGAAGCCGGTAAGAAGCTGGGCCTTGGTCTGCGCGTGCATGGCAACCAGCTGGGCGAGGGCCCGGGCGTGGCTCTAGCCGTGGAATTGGGTGCCGCCTCAGTAGACCACGTCAATCATTTGAGCGACGAGGACGTAGAGCTGTTGGCCAATTCCGATACCGTGGCCACGATGCTGCCGGCTTGCGATCTGTCCACCCGCGAGCCGCTCGCCCCAGGCCGCAAGCTTCTCGACGCCGGCGCAACCCTCGCCATCGCCTCCAACCTCAACCCCGGCACGTCCTATACCTCCTCGATGAACTACTGCGTGACCACCGCGGTCCTTCAGCAGTACCTTTCCGTCGACGAGGCTATCCATGCTGCGACCACCGGCGGTGCGACCGCCCTGCGCCGCCACAACGTGGGCAATGGTCTCGATCCACAAGGTCGCCCCGCCAAGGGCACCATCGTGGAAGGTGCTGCCGCCGACCTGCACGTGCTCGACGCCCCCAGCGCCGTACATCTGGCCTACCGCCCAGGCATGCCGCTGAGTTATCGCACCTTTATCGCCGGAGCCTAGCGCTCCTCTAGAAAGGTCGCCGCTATCTGATATAGCCGGCGGCCTTTTTCTTTTGTCGTATGCAGCAACGCGTCCTTCTTGCCAATAAATACCGCGCGTGAACCATCCGGATCTTCCACCATAAAGAGGGTTTCTTCGTCTTGAGGACTGTTAACAGTCCATGACTCTGGGGCATAGAGGCGACGGAAGCGCTCCAGCTCTACCTCTACGTCATTGCGGGTGCTAGCCGGGGGCCGGTAGGGGAGGTCGTCGGGTCCGTAGCCCTTTCGCGGACCTTTTCTCTCTCCGTGTTCAAAGTCGCTGTAGACCTCGCTTACTTGGGCACGCACCAGCCCGTTTTGTCCTCCGTGGACTCTATGCGCAGGTATAGAGGGTGGCGAGGCCGTGAAGTAAAACAGGAGTAAAGCTGGCCTATCTTGGGCTTATCTATGGCGCTAAAAGTCACAAACTTGCCACGAGGTACGAAATCAAACTCCACGGAAAATAGGTGGTTGTTTCGTTATCTACCACGCTGCCGACGGTAAGGAGTTTAGGACGTGCCGCGTATTCCGTGCGGTGGAAGCGCACTGGTTCTAACTCCACCACATAAAAATCAAAGTTATCCTCCACCGCAGCTATGCGAAAGATGAGGTTTAGGTGAAAACGCCGGTCTGTTATATGTACAAACTCTCCATGCCGCGGCCTGCGACTGCGCCTAGTGGGATAGATCAGGCCCGTAGACAGAGAGGACAAATAAAGGTCTACCGGAGGGTCTAGTTCCGTGCTGAACCCTGGATAGGAACTTTCTCTTGGCGCGGATACGTGCTTGGTCGTCGAGGAATCGTGGGCGTAGATGAGTCATGAACCGCACATTAAAAGAGCCACCTGACACCACGTGTCAGTATTTTCGAACTGCCTCGAGCATTGCAGGAAATCTGGGTTTTAAAGGCCTAGGAGCTGCGCAATGGAGTTTGGAGCTGCAATCGCGTAGGGTTGGTAAAGCAATGAGCATTACCGATAACGTCACCGGCGGCGTCAACGAGCCGGAAGATTTTAATAAGTCGGAATCTCAGGACAACTCGCAAGGTGCCACCAAGGACACCAGGGCTGCGAATACTTCTGAGGACACCGGCGCTGAGTCTCAGGACTCGGCCAACGACAACTCCCAGGGGTTCGCGCATCTTGGCCTGCCAGACAAGATTCTGGAAGCCGTTGCGAAAGTAGGCTTTACCAAGCCGTCCCCCATTCAAGAAGAAACCATCCCGATCTTGATGGAAGGCCGCGACGTAGTCGGCCTCGCCCAGACCGGTACCGGCAAAACCGCTGCCTTCGCGCTGCCTGTATTGTCGCAAATTGACGCCAAGGCCCGTCACCCACAGGCACTTGTGCTCGCGCCAACCCGTGAGCTGGCCCTGCAGGTAGCGGACTCCTTCCAGTCTTTTGCTGAAACCCTCAAGGGCGTCGAGGTGCTGCCTATCTATGGCGGCCAAGCCTACGGCATTCAGCTATCCGGTCTGCGCCGCGGTGCACAGGTCATCGTGGGTACCCCGGGTCGTGTCATCGACCACTTGGAAAAGGGCTCGCTGGACCTGTCTCAGCTACAGTTCCTCGTCCTTGATGAGGCCGATGAGATGCTGAACATGGGCTTCCAGGAAGACGTTGAGCGGATCTTGGAGGATACCCCGGATCGCAAGCAGGTGGCGCTTTTCTCGGCCACCATGCCGAACGCTATTCGGCGCCTTTCTAAGCGCTACCTCGACAACCCTGCCGAGGTCACGGTGAAGTCGGAGCGCCGCACTAATGACAACATCACGCAGCGCTTCCTCCTCATCCCGCATCGCGCGAAGATGGATGCCTTCACCCGCATCCTTGAGGTCATTAATTATGACGCCATCATCGTCTTTTGCCGCACCAAGCACGAGACCGAGGAGGTAGCCGAAACCCTGCGTGACCGCGGTTTCAGCGCCGCCGCCATCAATGGTGATATCGCGCAGGCGCAGCGCGAGCGTACCGTCGATCAGCTTAAGGACGGCCGCCTAGACATCCTCGTGGCTACCGACGTCGCCGCCCGCGGCCTGGATGTCGAGCGCATTACCCATGTGGTCAACTTCGATATCCCGAACGATACCGAGTCTTATGTTCACCGCATCGGCCGTACCGGCCGTGCTGGCAGATCCGGCGAAGCCATCCTATTCGTCACTCCCCGCGAGCGGCGCATGCTGCGTTCCATCGAGCGCGTGACCAACGCCCGATTGGAAGAGATGGATCTGCCGTCTGTTGACGAGGTCAATGAGAAGCGTAAGGAAAAGTTTGCGCAGTCCATTAGCAACTCCATGGACAATAAGCAGGCGGACTTCTTCCGCTCCTTGGTACGCAAGTACTCCGAGGACAACAACGCGGCCATGGACGACATCGCCGCTGCCCTCGCCGTCATGTTGCAAGGCGGCAAGAACTTCCTAATGGAAGACAAACCACTTCCGAAGCCGAAGCGAGACCGTCGTGACGATCGCAAGCGCGACCGCGACTTCAAGGGCGGCGGCAAGGGCCGTGGACCTAAGCGGCCGGATGGTGACTTTGAGACGTACCGACTGGACGTCGGCAAGCGGCAAAATGTGCGCCCAGGAGCCATCGTGGGTGCCATTGCCAATGAGGGTGGCTTGTCCGCCAAGGACTTTGGTCGCATCACCATCGCTGTGGGGCATACCTTGGTTGACCTGCCAAAGAACCTTGATCCGGCAGTTCTGGACCGGCTGAAGGATACCCGCATTTCCGGCCAGCTAATCAACATTCAAAAGGACACCGGCCGCCCGCCACGCCGTGACCACGGCAGCGGACGCAAGCGCGGTGGACGCTGGCGCGACTAACTTTTCGATTCAATGGGCCTCTTCGGAGGCCCATTTTTTCGTGCCCCGTGACCAGCAGTTTTACTATAAACGGGGGTAGCGTGTCGGGGCGATTTTGTATACTAAAACGCAAATATGTTCTAGGGAAACTTCTGCGGGGGAAGTCTATGAATGCGCCCTACTTTGCCAATACCAATCCACAAAATTCAACCTCACGAGCAGCTACAACCATACGCAAGTCCGAATACTTGTTATGGAGGCATCTGCATCCAGATCCGGATGAGGATATCGAACTCATTAGCCAATCTCTGTCGGACCTTACCGGTACGCGGCAGTCTCGAATTCGAAATATTATCTTCGCCTTTGAGCGCTTAAAGGAGCTACCACACCTTGAAGCGCGGCAAGAAGAGCTTTACCACTTAGATTTAGATCGCTTAATAACTATCGACCAGACCCTCTCCAAGCTAGGGGAGATTGACGCCGAACAACGACAGCTTATCGACGCCGAATTAACCGCCTACCTCACCCCCAAACGCCCCAACCAGAAATTGCCTTCCCATCGCAACCTGCGGCGCAAGTTGCGGGAGCTTATTGTCCGCCTCGACCCCACTATCGCCGCGCGCGATCCACGCCGTAAGGAGTCCTATAACCTCGAGCCCACAGGCGGGGAGTGGGCCGCAGTATGTCTCGACGTGGGCCTAGAAACCGCCGAAATCATTGATCGAAATATCCGCAGCGTGGCTACGGAGAAGGACATTTCCTTGGCCCAAGCGGCAGTTGCCTTGCTTACCGGCGAGGCTGAAGCCAAGGCGAAGGTAGTGCTCAATATGTATCGCTGCGATCTTCCTGATGCGCCAGCCTTCGTCCAAAGTTTGGGTTGGGTCTCGCCAGAGGTTGCCGACGACATGCAATCACGGGCGACAACCGTCCGCGATATGGAAAAGGCAGCACAGGATGAAAGCGGAAACTACGTAACGCCGCCCCATATCCGTGCCTTTGTGGAGGGCCTCGATGGAACCTGCCGATGGCCCGGCTGCACACGACCGGCGATGGCTTCCCAGATGGATCATCGACACGACTTTGCAGATGGAGGGCCTACAGCGGCGGCAAATCTTTCGTGCCTATGCCAACATCACCACAACATCAAGACTGATGGGCGGGCGTTTTATATAAAGGATCCGATTAGTGGGGACATAGTTTGGCTCTTTGAAGATTCCACGTGGGTCTATGACGAAGCTAGCGGGCCACTCGCAGCGAAAAATCGGAGGTGGGCGCAGACGGTGGCGCAGGCGACACAGCGGCGTCGGCACAATGCGCACGAAGGTGCACAGAGATTGAAAGAAGAGCTGGAAAACGAGAAACGGGACAGCGAAGAAGCTGTCCCGGAAGAGTAGATGGCCTTCTGGAAGACCAATTAGAAGTTCACGTACATCAGGATCAAGCAAATGATCCATAGGAGGTTAAATACGCCACCGAACGCGGACAGCGGCTTCTTTGCCGCCGCGTAGTCGAAGGTTTCGTTGGACTCAAGGGAGGCCATTGCCTTCTTCTGCTTAGGAATGATGACGAAGAAGAGCAAGCACCACGCGATGATGGCAACCAGGATGGCGATGTGGAAGTTTACCTGGGACTTGTAGGCGCTGATATCGGAGAGAAATACGCCGAGTCCGAGGATAGGCACGATAGCGGAGATGTAGCCGTAGGTATTGGTGATGTTATGCAGAACGCGGGCGGAGCCTAGTGCTGCGTGCTCACCTTGTGCTACCTTTGCCATCTGAGTCTGGAAGCTGGAGGTAGATACGCAGACTGGACCGATTAAGAGAACAGCTGCGGCCACGTGGAGGAATACAAGGAAAGTAGTCATTGAAAGAACCCTTCAATCGCGGAAAGTTGCCACAATTACCCTAATCAATTTCCGGTGAGTAGGGCTATCCGACATTGCCTTTGCATGGCTCGCACATCCGCGGAGGGGAGCGGAAGCGAGTACTTGCGGGCGATGTCTGCGAGGCGGCGAGAATATTCGCAGCGATTGGCCGGTGGAAGCCATTCGGCAGGAAGGGCATCCGACTTTTCTTGATTGAGCTTGCGGCTGGTGGCTACAAGATTGAGGGGATCGTTGCCAAAGCGCACTTTAGTTTCGCGGTCCCACTCGGAAGCCCCCATGTCATAGGCCGCGGAGAGGGGAAAGATGTGGTCGATCTCAATGGGTGAGGTGGCAGGAATGGTGGTGCCACTATAAGGGTCATAGATTGTCCCACTGTGGGGGTGGCACCCCTGAAGGGGATCGCTTGACTGGCTTTCCAGAATGACCTCGCGGGTGGTACAGGCCCCATGAGGTTGCCAAATGCCGAAATCATCGCGGTTGTAGCCGGCGGCTTCGGGCCGGGAGGGGAGCATGGCGAGGTCAAAACGCGGAAAAGGCCACGCATACCATGCACCGATAAGGACGGTGACGCATGATAGCGCGGCCAGGTAATAGGACTTCATGTCCTATTGGACTGCGCGGAGCCCGTGATGGTTCCGATTATTTATCGGTGACCTTTTCCGCGGCCTCCTCGAAGTCGAGGCTGGAGCCCTTTTCTACGAGTTTGGCCAGCTTGGTGGCCTCTTCAAACTCGGAAACAACTTCTGGTGCTGGCTGCTTGGTGAGTTTGGTTACGATGACGGCCACGATGAGGGCCAGGAAGAAGCCAGGAACCATCTCGTAGAGGGTGTCGGAAAGCGGAGACATGCCCCAGCCGATGGCCACGATGGCACCGGTGAGCATGCCGGCAATCGCGCCGGTGGCGTTGAAGCGCTTCCAGTACAGGGACAGCAAGATGATGGGGCCGAAGGCGGAACCGAAGCCTGCCCACGCAAAGCCGACAAGGCCAAGGATGGAGTCAGATGGGTTGATCGCCAAGAGGGCAGCAATGACCGCGATGGCGACGATTGCGGTGCGCGAGAGGTTGATGAGGACCTGCTCGCTTGGCTTCTTCTTAGCAAAGATGAGGAAGAGGTCCTCGATGAGGGAAGTAGAGACGACGAGCATCTGGGAAGACATGGTGGACATGATGGCGGCTAGAACCGCGGTCAGGACGAAGCCAGCGGGCAGGGGATGCATCATGGCCTGAGCCATGTCCAGGAAGATGGTTTCGAAGTTTTCTTGGTCGGTGATGCTGTGGCCGGTCTGGGTGAAGTAAACGGTGCCAGAGAGTGCGACGAAGATAGCGCCGATGACGGATAGGCCCATCCAGGTGACGCCATAGAAGCGGCCTTGGCGGGCGTCGGAAGGCTTACGCAGCGCCATGAAGCGGACCACAATGTGCGGCTGGCCAAAATAGCCCAAGCCCCAGGCCAGGTTGCCGATGATAACGCCGGCGGATACGCCTGCGAACATGGAGAAGTAGCTGTCATTTTCCACTACACCATCGGTTCCATAAGGATTATTGGCGGCAAACGAGAAGATCGAAGATGGATCGCTGAGAGAAACAATAGCCATGATTGGCACGATCATGAGGGCGACGAACATGAGCACGCCCTGGACGACGTCCGTATAAGACACCGCCAAAAAGCCGCCGACGAAGGTGTAGAAAATGGTCACCGCAGCGATGACGAGCATACCGGTGAGGTAGTCGCCACCGAAGGTGGACTCGAAGTAGCGGCCACCGGAAACCATGCCGGAGGAGACGTAGAAGGTAAAGAAGAAGATGATGATGGCTGCGGAGATGATGCGCAGCAAGCGGGACTTATCGTGCAAGCGGTTTTCAAAGAAGGACGGCACGGTAATGGAATTGGCCGCGATTTCCGAGTAAGAACGCAGGCGCGGTGCGACCCACTTCCAGTTAGCCCAGGCGCCGACGATCAGGCCGATGGCCATCCACAGCTCGGACATGCCGGAGAGGAATAGGGCGCCGGGCAGGCCCATGAGCAGCCAGCCGGACATATCGGATGCGCCAGCGGAAAGAGCCGCTACGAATGGGTGCAGGCCACGGCCGCCTAAAACATAATCGTCATATTGGTCGGTTTGTTTGTAGCTCCAGTAGCCAATGGCTGCCATTGCGAGGAGATACACGATCATCGCAATGACGTACCAAGTTGAATCTTGCACGTTTTACTCCTTGTAGTGATATGTAGGACATATCCACGTTAACGGGGTCACAAGGTTAACCCAAGCGAAATTACAGGTGTGGCGCAGATCTCTGTTTGGATTTTCTATCGTTCAACTGGGAAAAGGGGCGAACATAACGAGCGTGTAACAAAATTGGCAGGGCTGCTATGCTGGCGGTTATGGCTTCTTACCTCGTGCATGGACTGTGGCTCCCCGTTACGGGGCTTGGTCTATGGATTGAACAGGTAGAAGGGCACAAGATTGTCATGCCCAATGCCGTTCCCGAAGGCACCTTCCCGCCAGCAGTCGAGTCCATTCTGGGGAAGAAATCTTTCCGCAACCGGGCGCGAGTATCGCTGCGTACGCCGAAGGGCAAGGACGTCTCTTTGATGGTGCCGATGGCGATGTTCGGCCCAGAAGAGGCCGTCGCGGCGCTCGCCCAGATGGAACACCTGAATCATAAGCCGCCGGCTACCATCGCCCCTGACCTCCAGTGGCTACTGCATGCCTACAGTGGCCTGTGTAAATTCGTGCGCGCCGGGCGCGTGACGTTCCGGTTGGCCTACCAAGCTAATGAGTGGTTCCCCATGTGGCAGCTGGCCTCCGGCTTGGGAGAGCGCGGGTGGCTTGCAGAGATGATGGCGGCCGCGCCCGGCATCTTGCACGTTAATAATCGGGCGCTGTCGGATGACATGGCCGATGAACTCACGCACTGGATCGCGTTTCGTGAGCTGCGGCCCGTGGCGGAAGCACCGCGGCCGATGCCCTGGCACGAGTTTGCGCGCGCCCTGCTCGATACGCGGCCGATCCGGCGTGGACGCGCGCAGCTTTTGCGCGGGCTTAATGAGTGGAAGAATTCCCTCTACGAGGTGGAACTCCAATTGGTCTACATCGTGGAAGAACCGGCAGAAGATGACCCGGATGCGGCCAAGTGGCCGGTGCGCGTGCGGGTTCGCTCGGGCACGGATGCTCCGCGGCCGGTGTCAGCGCAGAGTCTGGATAGGGCGAGCGTCGAAAAGCTGCGGGAAGCCCACCGCAAGGCCGTGCGCATCGCGCCCACGCTGGGGGAAACCGCACAGCTGCCGCAGCCTGGCGACGGCGACTGGGATGTCTACCTAGAAACCCACCAACTTACCCATTTTGTTACGCACGAGGTGGACAAGCTCAAGGCCAGTGGCGTGACCGTCATGCTGCCCAAGGCCTGGGCGCAGATGGAGACCAAGGCCAAGCTAGAAACCCGCGAGGCCCGCGATCCGGCCGAAGCCGCCACTAAAAAGCACATCGGCATGAATAAGTTGGTGGACTATAACTGGCGCATGTCTGTGGGCGATGTGGAGTTGACCGAAGAAGAGATGGAGGACTTGGTCAATTCCAAGTCCGGTCTTATCCAATTGCGCGGCAAGTGGGTCATGGCCGATAAGCAGGTTGTCTCCCAGGTCTCCGGCTACATGGATGCGCTGCGGGAGAAGTCGCTAGCGCGCAAAAAGAAGGAGCTAGAGCAGCTAGCCGCCACCGCGGAGATGGCCAAGCAACTTGGCGAGCCCGGGTGGGAAGCCTTGCTGGCGGACGTGGAGCGGCGCCGCCAAGAGTTCAACGCGGGCGGCGAAGAACACGAGCAGGTTACCGTGGCCGAACTGCGCGAACTCGCGCTCGAGTCAATGACCCAAGAGCCGATTGAGTTTACCGGTAGCACCTGGCATACGGCCCTGCTCGGCGGAGTGGACAAGGTCGCACCAGAGCGCGTGGACATTCCCAAAACTGTCCATGCGGAGCTGCGCGAGTACCAGCGCCGCGGCGTCGACTGGCTGTATTGGATGTCCCGCAATGGCATAGGCGCCGTGCTTGCCGACGACATGGGGCTCGGCAAAACCCTCCAACTACTGTCCCTTCTCGCGGTAGAAAAGGAGCGCGGTGAGCAGACCGGCCCCACGCTCGTCGTGGCGCCAACCTCCGTGGTAGGGAACTGGGCGCGCGAGGCGCAGCGCTTCGTCCCGGACTTCAAGGTCATGGTGCAGCATGGTCCAAGCCGCCCGCGGGGCGAGCAGTTTGCCCAAGCATCCGCCGGATGCGACTTGGTTATCACCACATATGGCACCGTGGGCCGCGATTTTAAGGACATGGGCGAGGTAGGCTGGCAGCGCGTTGTGCTGGACGAGGCCCAGGCCATCAAGAACTCCGCGACGCGCTCGTCTAAGGCCGTGCGCTCGCTGCCTTCGGAACACCGCGTGGCGCTGACCGGTACCCCAGTGGAAAATCGCCTCTCAGAGATGCGCTCCATCTTGGACTTTTGTAATCCTGGAGTATTGGGCTCCGCTTCGTTCTTCCGCAATCACTTTGCCAAGGCCATCGAGCGCAATGATGACGAAGAGATGTCTGAACGCCTGCGTCAGCTCACCGCGCCATTTATCCTTCGCCGCGTGAAGACGGATCCAAATATTATCGATGATCTGCCAGAAAAATCCGAGCAAATCCTTACCGTGTCCATGACCACCGAGCAAGCTGCCCTGTATAAGGCACTGGTCAACCAGGTGAAAAAAGACCTGCAGGAAGCTACGGGAATGAATAAGCGCGGGCTGGTGCTGTCCTCGCTCACCCGTATTAAGCAGATTTGCAATCACCCTGCGCATTATTTGGGCGATAGCTCCCCGGTGACGCTCAAGGGCAAGCATCGCTCCGGCAAGGTCAAAGAACTCATGCGCATCGTGGACGAGGCTACCGAATCCGGCGAGCGTCTCTTGGTCTTTACCCAGTACAAGGCCTTTGGCGATATCCTGCAGCCTTACCTAAGCGATCAGCTCGGCCGCGAGATCCCCTTCCTCCACGGCGGGGTGAGCAAAAATAAGCGCGACCAGATGGTGGAAGACTTCCAGTCCGAGGACGGTCCGCCGGCGATGATCCTTTCGCTCAAGGCCGGCGGTACTGGCCTGAACCTGACGGCCGCCTCCATCGTCGTCCACATGGACCGCTGGTGGAACCCGGCGGTGGAAAACCAGGCGACGGACCGCGCCTTCCGCATCGGCCAGCGCCGCAATGTGCAGGTATATAAGATGATCACCGCGGGTACGCTGGAAGAATCTATCCAGGACATTTTGGACGGTAAGACGCAGCTGGCCGGCGCCGTCGTGGGCGAGGGCGAGGGCTGGCTCACCGAGCTAGACCCAGATCAGCTGGCCGCACTCATGAGCTACCGGGGGAGGGAGTAAGCCATGGCTGTCAAAGGCGATGACAACGTCATCTATGCCAATTTTGGTACCCGCAAGCGGGTAAGTACCCCGGACGAGGTCAATCACGTTGATCGCAGCGGACGCATTCTGTCCACGACGGCCTCGCGTATCGCGGCCTTTACCTCCCACGGTGCGGATCGGGGCCGGATTACCCGCGGCCGCCAGTATGCCGAGGGCGGCCACGTCGTAGGACTGGAGGTGCGCAACGGCGCCATCCACGGCCGCGTGGCCGGCTCCCAGAATGAACCCTTCGCGGTGCTCATCCAGCTGCCATACCGCAATAATGACGATATTGCCCAGCTGGCCACCGAATTCGCCCGCACCCCCAACTCCGTTGCTAATGCACGCAAAGGCCTGCTTGCCGACGCCGCCCTAGGCACCCTCTTCGCCCCCGAGGCCGAAGACCTGCGCTTGACCTGCGACTGCCCGGACGGCGAGTACGTGTGCAAGCACATCGTGGCGGTAGGAGATAAGCTCGCTACCCGCGCAGATGCGGACCCAGCCGTCATTTTTAATATGCGCGGTCTGGACTTCGCCCGCCTGGAGCGCATGGTCTTAGAGCAAGCTAAGACCGTTAGCCGCGAAAGCTTTACCCCAAGCGATCTGTCAGAGGAAGAAAAGAATGACATCTTCTGGAACGGCCGTGAGCTGCCCAAGCTGCCGCAGCCCAAGGTAGCCCCGGCTATCGATGACTCCGATCCGGACCTATTGCGCAAGGCCATGCGCTCGGTCTCGCATACCAACCTGGATCTTCTCCGCGCGGTATCCGATATTGAAGACCTCTACTACCACCTCACGCACTAATGACTGCTACCACGTTTATCCATACCTCCGATTTTCAGCTGGGCATGACCCGGTGGTTTCTTAAGGGAGAGGCCCAAGGCCGTTTTAATGATGACCGCGAGGCCGCCATCATGCGACTGGGCGAGCTGGCTGAGGACACCGGCGCGGAGTTCATCGTCGTCGCCGGTGACGTTTTTGAACACAATGCCCTCTCGCGCGAAATCCTCGCCCGCGCCACGGAGATGTTCAAGCGCCTGCCGGTGCCGGTCTATGTCCTGCCCGGCAACCACGACCCTCTGGTGGCGGATTCGGTCTTTTATAAGACCAGCGCGGACAATATCCACGTCATAGCAGACTCGGAGCCCATCGAGGCGGCCCCCGGCGTGGAACTGGTTGGCGCGCCGTACCTGTCCAAGCGCGCAAACCACGACTTGGTCCGCCAAGCGCTCGAACCGTTGGAGCCGGCCGCGGGCATCCGCATCGCCGTCGGCCACGGCCAGGTGGATTCCCGCTCCGGCGAGGATGACGCCGATACCATCGACCTTGCCTTCGTCGAGGACTGCCTGGACCGCGGGGTCATCGACTACCTAGCGCTCGGTGATACCCACTCCACCGCAAGCCTCGGCACCACCGGCCGAGTGTGGTTCTCCGGCAGTCCGGAGACCACGGACTATAAGGAAACGAGCACCGGTGGCGGCGAATCGGATTCCGGCAATGCGCTGGTGGTGCGTGTGGGAGATGAGGTGGACATCGAGAAGCGCCGCATCGGATGCTGGACCTTTGAGGCCGTTGATGCCGCCGTGGATTCCGCTGCGGATGTGGACCGCTTCCTCGCGCGTCTTGGCGAGTACCCGGATAAGGTGCGCACGGCCGTGAAATATAGCCTGCGCGGCACTCTCGGGGTCGAGGCCCACGCCCGCCTGCAACGCGGCCTGGAGGAGTATGAAGCCGTATTTGCCTCCCTGCGCCCCCGCGAGCGCACCATGGATCTCTACCTTGAGCCCAACGAGGAAGAACTGGCCAGCCTCGATATTTCTGGCTACGCGGCCGAGGCCTTGCAAGAACTACTGGATAACCGCGAGGATCCCGTCGCTCGCGACGCTGCCAACCTGCTATTCCGCCTGGAGGGACAGTCCTAATGCGCATCCACCGCCTAGAACTCACCAACGTCCGCGGCATTGAGCACCTGGTCCTGGATGAGTTGCCAGAAACCGGCGTCGTGGTCATTCACGGCGAGAACGAGGCCGGCAAGTCCACCATCGTGGAGGCGCTCGACGTGGTGCTCACTGAAAAGCACAGCGGCCGCTCCAAGCGCATTCGCGCCCTGCAACCGGTGGGAAAGGACGTCGCCCCAGAGGCTATGGCTGAGCTAAGCGTAGGCGACTACCGCTTCCGCATTGCCAAGCGCTGGCTGTCCAAGAAATCCTGCGAGCTGAATATTTCTTCTCCACGGCCGGCGCAATTTACCGGCAGCCAGGCCGATGATGAGCTGGAACGGATCCTCTCTGAGCACTTGGATCGCTCGCTTGTCGACGCCCTCTTTATGCGCCAAGACGACACCGGCGAGGCCATCTCGGCCGTCGGTATTCCTAGCCTCACCCGGGCGCTAGAGCGCGAATCCGGCCTGGCCGAGGAAGAGGTCTCCGGCGACGATTCCGCGCTCCTTGCCCGCGTGGATAAGGAATACCAGCGCTACTTCACCGCCGCGAAGGGGAATCCGGCAGGCGAGTACAAGGAATCCGCCGAAGCCCTCTCCCGCGCCGAAGAAGAATACGCAGAGGCCACCCGCGTACTGCGCGAGCTTGATTCCGTGGTGGAGCGCTATGAGCAACTCGAGCGCGAGCAAGATGCTGCCCAAGCAGAACTTCCCGCTGCGCGCGCGGATCTCGCACAAAAACAGGCCGATTCTAAAGAGGCAGCGACCGCGCAGGCCAAGCTGGACTCCCATAAAGCCACGCTTGAGCATGCCACGGACGACCTTGCTCGCGCGCAAACCGCAGTCGCCGAGCGCGCCGAGCTCGTCACCGCGGCCGATAAATCCGCCAAGGCTGCCGAGGCTGCCCAGCAAAAGCTCACTGCCGCCCAAGACAAGGCTAAGCAGGAGGCCGCGGAAAAGGAAAGATTGGAAAAGCGCCTAGCAGAGGCGAAAGAGGACTATGCCGCAGCCCGCAGCACTCTTAAGCAGGCGCGACGGCTGCAGGATAAGCAGAAGTTTGAGCAGCTCAGTTCCCGGCTAGAATCGCTTGGCGCCCTTGCCACCGAGGTGGACCAAGCCCGTTCCATCGTTGCGCAGCGCGGCCGCGAGGTGACCGCGGCGGATATCACCGGTCTGCATAAGGCCGACTCGGCCCTTTCGGTAGCAGAGCGCCTGCACGAGGCTGCGGCCGCCAAGGTGCACTTCTCTGGGCCGGCGGGGTCTACCATTCGCGTCGATGGCGACGATGTCGAGGTGGGGGAGGACACAGCCATCGAGCTCGTCGATTCTCGCGTTATCACCATCGGTGATATCACCGCCCGCTTTTCCGTTGGATCCTACTCGGCTGAGGACACCCAGCGCGATGTGGAACAGGCGCGCGTGCGGTTGCGGGATCTGCTCGATACCCTCGGGGTGGAATCAGTGGCCGCGGCCGAGGAAGCCCATGAGGCGCACCGTGCACAAAACGACGCCCTCGATGCCGCCAGCCGCGCACTCAGCGCAGAGCTGGGTCCAGATGATTTGGCCGACTTGCGTTCCCAACATTCCGCACTGGCCGAGAAGGTCGCGGATCTGGAAGACGCCGCCGAAGTAGACCTTCCTGCCGTCGAAGCCGCGGAGGAAGCAGCTAGCGAGAAGGTGGATGCCATTGACCGCGAGCTCGTGCCGTTTCGCGAAAGCCGCCTTGCTCACGAGGTAGTGCGTTTAGATGCCGAACTAGACGCCGCACGCGAAAATGCGCAGCGAGTGACCCGCGAGCTCGCCTCTGCGCGCGAGCGCGCCACCGATGAGACTCTCCACGCCGAGGTCACCCGCTTGCAAGCCACCGTCGCGGACCTGCGCGGGCAGCTGGAGCACATGGAAGCAGTAGATCTTGAGACTGCCAATTCGCTGCTAGAAGGAGCGCAGTCTCATCTGGACTACCTCACCGAGCGCATCCAGCGCTGCGAGGTAGACCTCGGTCGGCTCTCTAGCGAGGTGAATTTCCACTCCGGCGCCGCCGAACGCGCACAGCAGGCCACCGCGGCGGTAGAGATGGCCCGGGCAGTTCACGAGAGCGTCGACAAGCGCGCCCAAGCAGCACGTTACCTGCGCGAAGTATTGCTCAAGCACCGCGATGCCGCCCGCCAGCGCTACGCCGCGCCCTTTGTGGCCGCACTCTCACAGTTGGCGCGCACCGTTTACGGTGGCGAAATCACCTTCGAGCTGGACGAGGACCTCCGTGTGACCGCCCGTACCCAAGGCAATGAGACGGTAAGTCTGGCTAGCCTTTCTGGTGGCGCCCGCGAGCAACTGGCCATTCTTACCCGCTTTGCCATTGCGCAGCTGGTGGGAACGGAATCGGTGCCCGTCATCGTCGACGATGCGCTGGGCTCTACCGACGCGCATCGTCTGCAACTTATGGCCACGCTTTTTTCCCATGTCGGCCGGGACAATCAGGTATTGGTCTTTACCTGCATGCCAGAGCGCTACTCGCGGGTGCCGGGGCGCGATGAGCGCGGCATAGCTTCCCTCAAGGGGGTAATCTAGTTTCCATGCCTTATCAAACTCGCTGGTTAGACGATGAAGAGCAGGAGCTATGGCGTCTGTTGCTTGCCGCTGTGCGCAAAATTGATAGGGGAATGGATGAAACGCTGAAAGCCGGCGGAGAAGTTTCTGCCTCCGAGTTCGCCGTGCTAGTCGCTCTTTCAGAGGCACCCGAGGAGCGCCTGCGCCTGCGTGAGTTGTGTACGCAGCTGGAGTGGGACCGCTCTAGGGCCTCGCACCAGGTAACCCGCATGGAAAAGCGCGGGCTATTGTTTAAAGAACCCGACGAGGAAGACGCCCGCGGAATCAATGTGTGCGTAACCCACGCCGGCCTAGAACACCTACGGCGCGCCGCCCCCGAACACGTGGAATCGGTGCGACGCATGGTCTTTGATCACCTTGAGCCCGAGGATATCCCGGCCCTTAAGCGCTTTTTCACCGGAGTTGTGCAGGTAACTAACCTGCCAGGCTACGAAGGGTACGTGCCGGATTCACTACTACACGGAAAGGATTGAGCTCCATGATGGGCCAAGAGCTCTTTGAGCACCCAAAGAAGCAATATCAAACCTATGGCATCACTGCGCTGGAGGAGCTTAGCCCGCGCATCGGTGACCCCGAGGCGCACTTGGAGGATACGGCTAGCGAGGAACAAGTCACCGCCATGGAAGAGGCATTAGAGGCCTACCCAGACTCTGCGCTGACCTATGACCAAGACACCGAGCTATGGATTGTTGGCGCGGAAGAGGACATTGAGCGCATGCTCGCGGACCGCGAGTCTTTCGTAGAAGCGCTGCTCAATAACGAAGACCCTGGAATTTAAGGGCGAAGTTTCGGCGTCAATCAAAAGTGCGAGGAATGCGGCCTTCGGCGGACTTAACTGTTAAGATATCCGTAGTTAATCCTCGGTGGATCGAAAGGTTTTATCATTATGAACGAGCGTGAGGCTCAGGAACAGCGCGAAGCAGCAGCCCGCGATAAGGGCAATGGCTGGGTTCCCGTATTCCTTCAGTGGATTCCTTCCATGCTGCTGGCCCTGGTGATGGTGGCTGCCATGTTCTTCGGTATGTACTACATCGAGCACGGCACCTTGGACATCACCCAGCCGATCACCAACGAGTTCATTACTCAGTAGCTTCGGCACATAGAAGAATCCGGCTCCCCGCACACGGCGGGGAGCCGGATTGTTTTTATTTGCCCAGGGCTTGGCGCCAGGTCATCTTGCGTCCATTATTCAAAATCGCGCGGCGGTAGATGCGACCGACTAGCACGATAATCAGTGCAGTCACTACAGCCATGAGCACGTAGCTAGCCAGCAAGCCCAACCAGCTGAGGTTGCCCCCGGCCACCTGCATCGGAGCGACCAGCATGGAAACCGGCGGCAACCAAGTCATAACCTGCATCCATGTGGCATCCAGGTGCATCCAGCCGAACATTGGTACATACATGGTGGCAAAGACAAGAAACAGAATCGGTGCCTGCGTGGACTGGAGATCCTCGGTGCGCTGCACCATCGAGCCGGCTGCAGCGTAGAGGCTGCCAAAGAAAAGCAGGCCTAGAATCTCGCCCACAAGGAGGACGGCTACCAAGCCATAATCTAGCTCGAGGTCACTAGCCAGGCCTGACGCTGCAAGCGAGATTGCGCCACCGCCTAGAATGAGAAGGGTGGCCAAGAAACCGATGATGGTATTGCCCAAAATCTTGCCGGCCAGGAAGTCCACTGGGCGCACGGAAGACAAGATGATTTCCACCACGCGGGAGGATTTTTCTTCCGTGACGCGGCCGCCAATCAGGCCAGCGAAAGTCATGATGGAAAAGACCACCACCATGGCTCCGATCAAGACGGTGGCAACGCCGGCCATCTTCTGTTCAGTGCCATCCTCTTCTTCTAGGTTCACCTGATTTACGGCGGTCGAAGGGGTAGCCTTCTCTAGCTCTTGCGGGTCAATATTGAGCTTATCCAGCGCCGTTGCTTGTGCTTGAGAAGAAACGATTTGGTTGACGGTGGTCGTTACCGTGGCAGGCGTATCACCCTTGCTCAAAAGATCCCAGCCTTCGCTCTCTGCCGGAACGAGCGCGGCATCGGCCTCGTCATCTTCTACCAATTGCTGGGCTTCCGCGCGGTCTTTCGCCGCGGTGGCATCGATGCCGGAATCAGCAAAGGCAGTCGCTTCCAGCCCCACGACGGCTACGGAATCAGGTTCATCATCGCCGCTGAAGAAGCTGATAGCAATTGGGGCGATAATGGCGCCAAGGATGAGGAGCAGCATAGTGCCCACTACCATCTTCGACTTCAGCGCGACTGCCATTTCACGCTTGGCTACAACTCCGATGGTCTTCATTGCGGAATACTGCATGGCTTAGGCCTCCTCATTCTGGTTGCTGGTGACAACGTCCTGGAATAGCTCGGTCAGGTCTGGGATCTTGCGGCCGAAGGAATGGACCGGGCCTGCAGCCAATGCGGCTTGTAGGATTGTCTGGTCATCGACGCTGGGATCTGCTTGGAGTACCACGGCGTCGGCAGTCTCTGCCACCAACTCGGTTCCTTCCGGATACCAGCCGCGTGCTGGGGTAGCGACCTCGAAGCGAGGAGGGCCTTGGCTGCGCAGCTTATCGACGCCCCCTTCGGCCACCATGTGCCCCTTCGTCACAATGCCCACGCGGTCACACAAGCGCTGCACCAAGTCCAACTGGTGCGAGGAGAAAATGACGGGCACGCCACGGTTGGCGCGCTCGCGCAGCATGTCTGACATGACGTTGACTGCTACTGGGTCCAGCCCGGAAAAAGGCTCGTCCAGAATCAGCATGTCTGGGTCGTGGATAAGGGAGGCTGCGAGCTGTACTCGCTGCTGATTGCCCAAAGAGAGGTCATCGAGCTTATCGTCCATGCGCTCGCCCAGGCCCAGCTGTTCAAGGAGCTCCGCGCCGGCCCGCTTGGCGGCGGCTATATCCATACCGTGCAGCGTGCCAAGGAAGACCAGCTGGCTAAGCAGCGGTTCCTTGCCATAGAGTCCGCGCTCTTCTGGCATATAACCGATGCGGCGGCGATTATCGTCATTAATTGGGGCATTATCGAAATAGACTTCGCCGGAGTCTTTCGCCAGCACACCAAGCGCAATGCGCATGGTGGTGGACTTTCCGGCGCCGTTGGAGCCGACGAACCCGTAGATTTCGCCCTTGCCAACGCTAAAGGTCATATCCCGCAGGGCTTGCGTCTCCCCGAAGGACTTATTGAGGTGGTCAATGGTCAAGGTGGGCATGTTTAATTCTCCGAGTTCTGGTTGAAGGTCAGTGCGTAGCCGACAGCGGGCAGGGTGGCAGAGATGAAGTAGCTAAAGAGCAGGAAGTAGCCAGCTCCTAGGAGGTATTTGGTTGCAATAGTTCCAGTAATTCCTCCTCCGAGGAACCAATTTCCCGTGAGGAGCGTGGCAAACCCGCCGACAAATAGTAGGGAAGTAGACAGCTTGAAGGCCCTGCGGCGCCATTGATCGAGGGTCTGCGCTTCATATTCATCGAGAGAGGTCAGAGGCTTCGTGTCCTTGGAGTCGATGGAAATTCGCAGAATGGTCCACGGGACGCACGAGAGCACGATTGCTATAGACATAGCGAAGAGGGCCCAGTAGGAGGAAAGAGCCAGGGCGATGAGCAGGAAGATCGCGGATACGGCTACGCAGCCATACATTGACGCGATTAATCCACGGGTGGGGCCGGGGCGGCGGAACCGCTCGGCGCGGATCGTTGTTGAAACAGGGGCTTCGTTTGCTGTCATGCACCCAAGTGTTGCATAAACCCAACACTCTGGCAAGTGTTTCTGGAGATGTTGTCTGGGTTGACCCTGACGCAGCGTGAGGCGCGACAATGAAGTCATGGACGACATCGATGAAGTTCTTTATACCGTTGGCGAGGTAGCAGCGCTCTTCCGCATTACGGTGCGCACTCTGCATCACTGGGAGGCGCAAGGTTTGCTGTCTCCTACGTGGCGCAGCTGGTCCAACTACCGGCTCTACACCGAGGCGGACTGCGCACGGGTGCAAAAGATTCTGATCTACCGCGCCACCGGTATGAAATTGACCGATATTAAACAGCTGCTAGATGGCGATGCCTCTGACGTAGAACATTTGCAGAGGCAGAGGGAAAGCTTGCTTGCTCAGCGGGACAACCTCACCAAAATGCTGGCAGCGATTGACACCTTGATGGAGGACGCAATGAATAACCGAAAGCTCACCACTGAAGAAATAGGACAAATTGTCGGCGATGCCAACTTCGCCGCGCATCAGCAAGAGGCTGAAGAGGCCTACGGATCGAGTAAGGATTGGGCCATGTATCAACAGCGCACCGCGGGCTGGTCGAAGGAGAATTGGAGTAACGCCCAAGCAGGTGTAGTTGAGGTAGAAAAAGAATTAGCCCAAGCTGTGGCCGACGGCGTAGCAGTGGATTCGGAGGTGGCGCAGGGGCTCGTCGAGAAGCACCGCGCAGCACTCAGTTCCTTCTTCCCGGTTACTCCGGCGAAGCATTTCCTGATTTCACGCGGGTATGTTGCCGATGAGCGCTTCCGCGACCACTATGAGGCACAGCAGGAGGGGCTTGCCCAGTGGTTGGCGGATGCGATTGAATATGCGGCAAAGGAGCAAGGGGTGGATACCGCAAACCCGGAGTGGGCATAGGGGTAGCGGGAATCGCTAGGGGAGGCTGAACGGGCCGATAGATAATAAATAAGCCGCTGGCCACCAAGAAATCCTGGTGTCCAGCGGTGACCGTGTCCCCGACAGGGATCGAACCTGCGACCTTCGGTACCGGAAACCGATGCTCTAATCCGCTGAGCTACGGAGACATCGCTGGGAAAATTCCCAACGATGTGATTTTAGCGCATGGGGTAGTGGGGGACTAAATCAGGCCAGGGGCGTCGGCAGTAGTTACTTCGCCGGTGCGCAAATAGTGCACGCCAATGTCATCGACAACCTTATTCTCGGAGGCAAAGTGCCCATGGCCAGGGCCGTGGACGGTGACCACACGCGACTGCATCGGCTTGGAGAGGCTCGTGTGGTATTGGTACGGCGTTTGTGGGTCGCCCGTTGCTTGAATCTGGAGGGGCTTGGTGGCGAGCTTGGAGCCGTCGAGAGGCGCCTGGCCGGTGACCGGCGCACGTCCACCGCAGCCCGCGCCGGAGCCGTAGAGAGAGTTGATGAGGGTGAAGGGATCAACGCTGACGAAATTGGCCCACAGGTAGCTCGGGTACAGCAGCGGATTTCCAGGCACAGTGTTTTCATTGCAGACAATGAGGTTTTGCATATTCATTGCCTGGGCTAGGGACTCTTGCTCTTTGCGCGTTGCCTCTGGGGCGGACTGCGCGGCATCCATAGGCTCGCTGCCATTCAAGTGCTTAGCAAAGGCATCCCACTGCGAAGGAACCGGAACGAGGAGGCGCGTCATGCCCAACAACGGGGAGGAAACCTGCACAGCATTGGGGTTTTGAATCTTCTGGCTGAGGAACTCCGCCTGCACGCGAAGTGGGCCGGTGGCGGACATGATGTCCGCACCGGGCTGGCCGGCAAATTCGAGTCCTGGAGGTAGGTCACCAATCTTGGCGTTCGGTGGCAAGACGGTAGGGCGTACACCTGCCTCACGAGCTACCTTTTGAGACCATTTTTCATAGACCTGCAGCGGGGTGGTGCCGAGGTGGTACTTGGCATCATTTTTGGCGATGAACCCAAAGAGATCGTGCAGTCCCTTTTCATAGCCGCGTTGTTGCGAAGCAAAGATGCCATTCCACGCCAGCTTGGGGCTCATTCCGGAATCCAACAAGACTTTGCCGGTGTGCTCTGGATATTTGGTGGCGTAAGCGGAACCGAGGTAGGTGCCATAAGAAGTACCGGCGATATCAATCTTGTCCTCGCCCAAGGCGCGGCGCACCATCTCCCAATCCTGCAGGGTATTCGCGGTGGTCAGTGAGTTGGTGTAGCCCGGGGTGTGCTTTTCGCAGGCATCGCGGGTGAGCTTTCCCACCTGGAGGCTTCCCTGGAGCGGGTCGCTGGTGGCCGTGGCATCGCACTTGACTGGGGTGGAGCCTGGAAGACCGCGTGGCTGTACACCGATGGTGTCCCACTCATCCCGCACGGCCTGTGGCCACGGAACAGCGCTATTGCCGGCCCATCCATAAGCATCGCCACTTGGGCCACCAGGGTTGGTAAACAACGCACCACGGCGGGCGCCAGGGTTGGCGGCGGGCACCCGCACGAAGCCGACGCTAATGGTGCCGGCCTTCGGGTTGTCATAATAGGTAGGGACTTCGATGCGTCCGCATTCGGCCGAGTCGATATCTACCTGCTCGGGGCAGTCCTCCCAGGAAATAGCGGGCTTGGTTTCCAGCGGTGCGGATGCAGTTGCGGCCGTAGCAATCGGTGCAGTAACACCAATGGTGACCGCAGCAGCACCGAGCGTGGCCGCAAGCTTAGAAGAAAAAGAAAGCATAGATTAGGTCTCCAGAATAAAAACAACTGGTAGACCTAGCCTATGCTTCTTTGATGCTTTTAGCATCATCTTCACAGCAGGTGGGTGCCCTCACCGGCCGGGGGCGAGGGCTATGTAACCTACTTGACGATGAGGACGATGAGGTCACGTGGGCCGTGTACGCCCTCGACACGAGTGAGCTCGATATCAGAGGTGGCGGAAGGGCCGGAAATCCAGGTTGCAGGCTTCTCTGGATCCATGCGGGAGATGACCTCGGGGATGCCGTAGACGATCTCATCCTGGTGGACGATGCACAGGTGGCGATCCGGAACTAGGGTGAGCGCGCGACGACCGCAACGTTCATCAGACTCGAGCACGATGGTGCCGGTCTGGGCGGAGGTGACATGGGAATAAGTGACCACTGCGTCGGTCTCATTGAGGGTGCGCGGATCGACACTGTTATCGTCCGGCTTCGCGTCGAAGCCTTCGAATAGGCTGGCATCCATGCCCTCGGCATAGCGGATGTCGTTGCACTCGCGATCCTTAAGGATCTTGGCGATGGCTTGCTTCAGCTCGCCTTCCTCGGTGACGTGCACCTCGGCCTTGTAGTCCTCGAGTCGGTCAATGAGCATATCGCGCAGTTCGTCCGCGTTCAGGGTGCCTTCGTGCTGGTAGTCGCGCGGGGCATCAACGTGGTCGGGAAGACCAGCCTGCTTTTGGGCGGAGCGGATGCGGTTTAGAATTTCCTGCTTTGCGTTCACTTTTTGGACTCCTCACGGGCCTCGGCAAGAAGTTCCTTGCCTTCTTCGGACTCGAACCACTGGCGGAAGGACTTCTTTGGTGGAACCGCGGTATCGCGGCCTTCAGACCAACCGGACATAAACAGTGGCAGGGATTCGATGGTCTTGTTGGTGCCACCCAAAATTCGGCCTAGGGCGACCATATGGGTTGCCTTGTTCCACAGCTTCGGATTGCTCCACAGCAGCTGGATGGTCTTGAAGAGCTTCGGCTCGATCGGCGGGGTAGCGTGGGTGACTTTCTGGTGACGGTTTTCCAAAATGACGTCAGAAAGCGGAATCTTAACCGGGCAAACCTCGTCGCAGCGGCCACACAGCGAGCAGGCATAAGGCAGGCTTGCGGAAGGATCGTTATGGTCCTTCATGCCGGTGAGCTGCGGAGTCAGGGAAATGCCAATCGGGCCAGGGTAAACCGAACCGTAGGCGTGGCCGCCAGCGCGCTCGTAGACTGGGCAAACATTCAAGCAAGCCGAGCAACGGATGCACTTGAGGGCCTGGTGGCCGATTGGGGAGGACAGGGCGGCGGTACGGCCGTTATCCAGCAGTACTAGGTGGAAGTTCTGTGGACCATCGCCCTCAGTAACACCGGACCACATGGAGGTGTATGGGTTCATACGCTCTGCAGTGGAAGAACGCGGCAGCAGCTGGAGGAAGACCTCCAAGTCCTGGAAGGTAGGAACCAGCTTTTCAATGCCCATCACGGTAATTAGGGTCTCCGGCAGGGTCAGGCACATGCGGCCATTGCCCTCGGACTCCACGATGTTGATGGTGCCGGTTTCTGCCACGCCGAAGTTGGCGCCAGAGATTGCCACCTTTGCCTTCATGAACTGCTCGCGCAGGAACTGGCGGGATGCCTCTGCCAACTCGGCAGGCTCTGCCTGCAGGGAGTCATCGGTATTCGGCATCTTATTGACGAAGATATCGCGAATCTCCGCGCGGTTGCGGTGGATAGCCGGAACCAGAATGTGGGATGGTTTATCCTCGCCTAGCTGCACGATGAGCTCTGCCAAGTCGGTCTCGCGAGCGTTGATGCCCGCTGCCTCCAGGTGCTCGTTCATGCCGATCTCCTGAGTGGCCATGGACTTAACCTTGACCACATCGGTCTCGCCAGTGGCACGAATCAGACCTTCGATGATCTGATTAGCTTCCTTGGCATCGCGTGCCCAGTGGACAGTGCCACCGCGCGCCTTAACAGCCTCTTCGAACTGCTCAAGCAGTTCGGGCATACGAGCGGCTACATCTTCCTTGATGGCGGAGCCTGCAGCGCGCAGCTCCTGCCAATCATCAAGCTCTTCTACAGCGCCAGAGCGCTTCTCACGAATGGAGGTAGTGGCATGCTGCAGGTTGTGGCGCTGGGTGGCGTTATTTAGGCCAACGTGTGCGAGGGGAACAAAGGCCTTGCTGCCGCGCAGGTTACCGTAGCCTTCCGGTGCACGCGGTGGGGTGGTATCGAGGAAAGAGGTCATTAGAGCATCGTCTCCTTGGAGTAGGCGGCGGAGGTAGGAGTCCATGGGTGCTCCTTGGTAGAAGCCAAGATTTCAGCCATGTGAACGGCGCGGATACCGGAACGCTGGCGGCTCAGGGCACCACCGATGTTCATCAGGCAGGAGGAGTCACCGCCGGTGACGTATTCAGCCTCGGTCTCCTTTACATGGCGGGTCTTATCGGTGACCATTGCGCGGGATACTTCCGCATTCTTAATTGCGAAGGTACCGCCGAAGCCGCAGCATTCTTCCTTATTAGGAAGGGTGACCAGGTCGATGCCCTCAACCTCCTGGAGCAGCTGTAGGGGGCGGTCGCCCAGCTTCAGGAAGCGCAAGCCATGGCAGGAGGGGTGGTAGGTCACGCGGTGGGGGAAGAATGCGCCCACATTAGTCACGCCGGCGACGTCTACCAAGAATTCCGGTAGATCCAGGGTCTTCTGGGTGGTCTTGCGAGCGCCGTCGACGTCGGCGGCGTTGCCGAAGCGGTCGGCGATGCGCTCGTGCTGCTCACGAACGGCACCCACGCAGGAGCCGGAGGCTGCAACTACGTAGTCAATAGAGGGATCCGCGAAGGCATCCGCATAGGAGCGGATCATGCCCAACGTTTCCTTTTGGTAGCCGGTATTGATGTGCATCTGGCCGCAGCAGGTCTGCTCTTCCGGGAAGACCACCTCGTGGCCCAAGCGGGAGAGAACCAGTGCCGTTGCCTTTTGTACGTCCGGGAAAAGGGCGTCACCAATGCAAGTGGAAAATAGCGCAATGCGCATACGGTGCTCCTCGTTGATTTTTGACATGGGGGTAGGCACAACCATACTCCTTTTAAGCAGTACGTGCGTAATGCGTCTCTGCGTTGACCAGCGATTATTTTGCAATATTAGTGTTGCAGAAAGTGTTTATCGGCCATTTGCGCAGCAAAGGGAAGTTTTAGGGGACGGCCCTTTTCACACTTGACTTTTCAGTCCACTAGAATCGTGCGACATGACACCAGCTGATTTGGCCACACTGATTAAAGAAACTGCCACTAAGGTCATGGAAAGCCATGAGCTTGACTCCTCCGTCTTGCCAGAAACGGTAAACGTAGAACGCCCTCGCAATCCTGAGCACGGCGATTATGCCACCAATGTGGCATTGCAGGTGGCCAAGAAAGCTGGCGCTAATCCGCGCGAACTGGGCGGCTGGTTGGCAGAGGCCCTGGCGGATCATGACGCTATTGCGGAAGCCGATATTGCCGGACCTGGTTTTATTAATATTCGTCTCGCGGCCGATGCCCAAGGTGAGATCGTCGCGCAGATTCTCCGTGCCGGCAAGGAGTATGGCTCTAATGATTCCTTTGCAGGCAAGAAGGTCAATCTAGAGTTTGTCTCCGCCAACCCGACCGGCCCAATCCACCTCGGTGGCACCCGCTGGGCCGCCGTGGGAGATTCCTTGGGCCGCGTGCTGGAAGCATCTGGCGCGGAGGTTACCCGGGAGTATTACTTCAATGACCATGGCGGCCAGATTGACCGCTTCTCCCGTTCTCTCGTGGCGGCCGCGAAGGGCGAGCCAACTCCGGAGGATGGCTACGGCGGAGCCTATATCCAAGACATCGCTTCGGCCGTAGTGAAGAAGAATCCATCCGCGCTCGAGGGCAGCGAGGAAGAAGTGCAGGAAGCCTTCCGCGCAGACGGTGTAGAGATGATGTTTGCGCAGATTAAGCAGTCCCTGCATGAATTTGGCGTGGACTTTGATGTCTACTTCCACGAGAACTCCCTCTTTGAATCCGGCGCGGTCGACGCTGCACTGGACAAGCTCAAGGCTGAAGGCCATATGTATGAGGCTGAGAATGCGTGGTGGCTCAAATCCACCGACTACGGCGATTCCAAGGACCGCGTGGTGGTTAAATCCGATGGCAATGCAGCCTATATTGCAGGCGATATTGCCTACGTAGCTGATAAATTCGACCGTGGCCATGATTTGAATATCTACATGTTGGGCGCGGACCACCACGGCTATGTGCCGCGCTTGAAGGCGGCAGCAGCTGCCTTGGGCTACGATGCCGATGCTGTTGAAGTGCTGATTGGCCAGCTGGTCAACCTTTTGCGCGATGGCAAGCCGGTGCGCATGTCTAAGCGCGCAGGCACGGTCATCACCATGGAAGACCTCGTGGCCGCCATCGGCGTGGACGCCTCCCGTTACTCCCTGGTGCGTTCCTCAGTGGACCAGAGCATCGATATCGACCTCGGCCTGTGGGAATCCCAGTCCTCGGATAACCCCGTCTACTACGTGCAGTACGGCCACGCCCGCCTGTGCTCCATCGGCCGCAAGGCAGCCGAGCTGGGTGTCGATGCCGAGGATGCGGACCTTTCCCTGCTCACGCACGAACGAGAGGGAGACCTCATCCGTACGCTGGGTGAATTCCCAGCAGTGGTGGAAGAAGCAGCTCAGCTGCGCGAGCCGCACCGCATTGCCCGCTACGCCGAGGACCTCGCTGCGGTATTCCACCGTTTCTATGACTCTTGCCAGGTACTGCCCAAGGCCGGCGAGGAAGAAGCTCCTATCCACGGCGCGCGCCTAGCGCTGGCGCAGGCATCTCGGGTGGTCTTGGCCAATGCCTTGACCATGGTGGGCGTGAGCACCCCGGAGAAGATGTAAATGGCGGATTTTAATGAGTTGCCCGCCCATGTCTGGCCGCGCAATGCGCAGCGCGAGGAAGATGGTGTGGTTACCATCGCTGGCGTTCCGCTGCCGGACTTGGCGGAGGAATTCCACACCCCGCTCTACGTTTTCGACGAAGATGACTTCCGGTCCCGCTGCCAAGACATGGCCCGCGCCTTCGGTGGCCCGGAGCATGTGCACTATGCTTCCAAGGCGTTCATCTCTAAGAAGATCGTGAATTGGGTCAATGAGGAAGGCCTGTGCTTGGACGCAGCCTCCCTCAACGAACTCAAGATTGCACTAGCGGCAGAATTCCCAGCCGAGCGCATCACCACGCATGGCAATAATAAGGACGAAGAATACCTGCGGCTGTGTGTGGATGCCGGTGTAGGCCACGTCGTCATCGATAATGAGCACGAGCTCGAAGATCTTAATCGCATCGCAGGTGAGGCGGGCAAGATTCAGCCGGTGATGATTCGCGTAAAGCCGGGCGTTGATGCGCATACGCATGAGTTCATTGCCACAGCGCATGAGGATCAGAAATTCGGAATTTCGCTTGCCACTGGTGCGGCTTTTGCCGCAGCTAAGCGCTGCTTGGAAGCAGAGAATCTGCACTTGAGCGGCCTGCACTGCCACGTTGGCTCCCAGGTCTTTAATGCGGAGGGCTTCAAGCTTGCCGCCGAGCGCGTAATGGGCCTGTACCGCCAGATTTATACCGAGCTGGGCGTGACTTTGGCAGAGCTCGACTTAGGTGGCGGCTTCGGTATTCCCTATATGCCCTATGAGGAGGCGCTGGATATCGAGCGCGTGGCCAGCGATATGCTCGGTGCGGTCAAACGCACCGCGGAGGAGTTGGACATCGAGGCGCCCTTCCTCCTGGTTGAGCCTGGTCGCTCCCTGGTCGCTGGCTCGGCGGTGACCGTCTACCGCGTGGGTACCGTCAAGGATGTAGAAACCGGCAAGTCCGATCTGCCGCTGCGGCGCTATATCTCCGTCGACGGCGGAATGTCAGACAATATTCGCCCGGCGCTCTACGGTTCAGCGTATGACGTACGCGTGGTCAACCGCTTCAGCGATGGGGAAGAGGTGCCCTCCCGCGTGGTAGGTTTCCACTGTGAGTCCGGCGATATCCTCCTTGAGGACGGCGAGCTTCCTAATGATATCCAGTCGGGAGACTTGATTGCCTTTGCTGCCACTGGTGGCTACCAGTACATGATGTCTTCGCGCTATAACGGTGCGGTGCGGCCTGCGGTTGTCGCTACGCGCGTCGGCCAGACCAAGCCGATGTTGCGCCGCGAGACCATCGAGGATCTTCTTTCTCTCGAAGTAGACTAGCCCGCGCCCGCTGTCTCCCGCCACAAGGTCTAATTTAATTCAGGCCTTGTGACGGGGACTTTTCTATCTGTGGGTCTATTTAGGGCGAAAGTAGACAGCTTGTTCTGTATAGTGTCCTGTATCCGCACCGAGCGGGAATAACACGTTAACCCCAACTTCAATATGGAGACGGACTATGGCTGCATTGACTAGTGAGCTTCAGGCACAAAAGCATTCCGGCAAGGGCGAGGGCGAGACCGTTGGCATCGCTCTACTGGGTTTTGGCACCGTTGGTGCTGAGGTCTTTCGCTTGCTGGGAGAGAATGCTGATGCCTTTGCTCACCGCATTGGCGGCCCCGCCGAGATTCGCGGCATTGCTATCCAAAATAAGAATAAGCTTCGCCCGGGCGTGCCCCAGGAGCTTTTGACCGATGATGCCAAGGCACTTGTCGCCCGCGATGATATCGATCTCGTCGTGGAGGTCATTGGCGGTATTGATTTCCCACGCGAGTTGGTCCTCGCCGCGCTAAATTCCGGAAAATCTGTAGTTACCGCTAATAAGGCGCTGGTAGCTGCGCACGCAGACGAGTTGGCAGAGGCCGCTGACCGCGCCGGAGTAGACCTTTATTTTGAGGCTGCAGTGGCCGCCGCCATCCCGGTAGTGGGCATGCTGCGCCGCTCCTTGGCCGGCGATCAGGTAGAGCGCATCTCCGGCATCGTCAACGGCACGACCAACTTCATCTTGGATGCGATGGAGTCCACGGGTGCCTCTTATGATGAGGCACTGGCCGAGGCTACCCGCCTGGGCTACGCCGAGGCTGATCCCACCGCGGATGTTGAGGGCCACGACGCCGCCTCCAAGGCCGCCATTATGGCATCTTTGGGTTTTCACACCCGCGTGAAGTTTGAAGACGTGCACTGCGAGGGCATTACCAAGGTCACGGCTGCGGATATCGCGGCGGCCAATGATGCCGGCTATTCCATCAAACTGCTGGCCATCTGCGAGCGCCTCCAGCGAGAGGACGGCTCCGAGGCTGTCAACGCCCGCGTACACCCCACTTTGGTGCCCAAGGAGCACCCGCTGGCCTCTGTCAGCGAGTCCTATAATGCCATCTTCGTCGAGGCCGAGGCCGCAGGCTCCCTGATGTTCTACGGCAATGGCGCAGGTGGCAATCCTACGGCTTCTGCCGTGCTTGGCGACGTCGTCGGTGCAGCCCGCAATATCGTCCACGGCGGCCGCGCACCGGGTGAAAATACCTACGCTAATCTTCCCATTGCCGACTTTGGTGAGGTGGAAACGCGCTATCACATCGATATGGAGGTCCAAGACCGCACCGGTGTGCTCGCGGCCATCTCTGCGGCCTTTGCCAATAATGGCGTATCCCTGCGCACGGTGCGCCAGGAGGATGGCGAAGATACCGCCCGCCTTATCGTGGTCACCCATGCTGCCAAGGAAGCCACCTTGGACAAGATCGTGGCGGCTTTGGGCGAGCTAGATGAGGTCAAGGCCGTCCATTCCGTAATCCGCCTCGGCAGCTAGCCCGGCGCAATAGACTGGACAATTATGAGTATCGAAGTTGAAGTCGGCACCAAAGCAATCGTGACCGTTCCCGCTTCTACGGCGAATCTGGGCCCCGGTTACGACACCTTGGGCATGGCGCTAAGCCTTTATGACACCGTCGAGGTAGAGGTCACCCCCTCTGGGCTGGAGGTAGAGATTTTTGGTGAGGGCGCAGAAGACCTGCCGCGCGATGGCTCCCACCTAGTGGTTAAGGCGATTCGCTCCGCGCTCTCGGCAGCCGATGCTACCGCGCCGGGCCTGCGGGTGGTTTCGCATAATAATATTCCGCAGTCGCGTGGCCTAGGCTCTTCCGCCTCCGCCGCTGTCGCGGGCGTCGCCGCTGGCAATGCGCTGGCGGGAAGCCCCCTGACCCAAGACCAGGTGGTGCAGCTTTCTTCCGCTTTTGAAGGCCACCCCGATAATGCGGCCGCCTCCGTGCTGGGGGATGCCGTGGTGTCGTGGACCCATGTCCCCGTCGATGGCCACTCCCTGCCGGACTACCGCGCCGCTTCCATCAAGGTGCACAAAGATATTCGCGCCACCGCGCTCGTGCCGGATTTTCATGCCTCGACCCAAGCGGTGCGTCGCGTATTGCCGTCGCACGTGACGCATTCGGATGCGGCATTTAACGTCTCGCGCACCGCGGTGCAAGTGGCTGCATTGCAAAACTATCCGGACCTTTTATGGGAAGGCACCCGCGATCGCCTGCACCAGCCGTACCGGGCAGATGTGCTTCCGGTGACCGCCGAGTGGGTTAACCGCCTGCGCAACCGCGGTTATGCGGCCTACCTTTCCGGCGCCGGCCCCACCGTGATGGTGCTGCACACCGAGGACATCGATGAGAGTATTCTTGCCGACGCCCGCGAGCAAAACCTCCGCGTCCTCGATCTCACCGTCGCCGGCCCCGTCAGCGTGGAGCTTACGCAGGCTTAATTTCCAGCCTGCATACATTGTGAGGCTGGCGCGGAACCAAGTTAATGATGGTGTCTTCATCGCTGGATTCTTGCAGGAAGCCAGCGTGTACCGCGCAAAGGAACGGTGAAGGCTTAAGCCCCGAAGAGACAAACGGGCAGGCCTGGAGCTCAATGTCGGTGGAGTCCGGCCGCGTGGCGGGGTCAAAGCCCATATCACGCAGGGTGGAAAAGAGCGTATCGAGCGCGCGATCGGAGTCCTCCGCGCCTGCGGCGCGTGCCCAGCGGCGCCCGATTTCGATGGCCTTGGCAGACGCGGCGTCATCTAGATCTTCCTTGCCCGCTAGCATGGTGGTCAGTACTTCGACGAGGGTGATGTATTCCTCTGCCACCGCTTTATTATCCGGTACGCGGGCTTGAAAAATCAGGGAGGGGCGTCCCCGCCCTTTAGTCGGCGCGGATAGTACGTTCACGGCTCCGGCGCTGACCAACTCATCGATGTGCCCGCGGGCAGTGTTGACGTGCATGCCAAGCTCTTCGGCGACGGTGCTGGCCTTGGCGCCAGCGGAATGGCGTTGCAAAGCAGCGAGTACCTCGCGCTGCTTAGGCGAGAGGTTGAGGGCCTCCGGGAAGAGTTCGGTAGTGGGCCGGGGTAGTGAATCAGGCATGGTAGAAATCCGCCTTGGAGTCTGCATAACAGAGATTTTATTTGGGGTGGACAAAAACGTTTGCTTGAGATACTGCTAAGGATACGGTGCTACCTACCGCAATACCTAAAGCTGATTCGCGGTCTACCGGTACGGTGACCTCGTGGCCGCCCAGGCCCAAGCGCAGCTGTGCTGCTGAGAGGCTGGTGGCCTCGACGGCTAGGACTCGCACGGACCACTGGTTGCAGGCTTCCGGCGCAGTGCCGATTGTCGCCGCATGCGGATCGAATGTCACCGCCACTTTTTGTTCGGGCCGAACAGGCGCGTGCTCTGGTGTTGCCAGAATAGCAATATCTCCGCAGGCGACCTCTACAGTGGAAGAGCCTTTGGCGGTTACTGTTCCTTCGAGGCGGTTAAGCCCCGCTAGTGCCGCAACGAAGCCAGTTGGAGGGGCATCAAGCAGCCGCGCGGTAGCGCCGTGTGCTCGCACTCGGCCGGATTCCATGACCAGCATGTCCTGCGCCAGATTCGCAATATCGAGTGCATTATGCGTAACGAGCAGGGTGGTCCGATCCTTGCGGGCCGCGTGCAGAAAATGGCGCCACCTTTCGGCTGATCTCACATCAACTGCGGCAAGGGGCTCGTCGAGTATGAGAACGGCCGGCCGGGCGGCTAGCGCGCGCACCAGGGCCACGTGGGCGGCTTGGCCGCCGGAGAGGGCTGTTACTGGGACGTCGGCAAGCTCGCGCAATCCTGCTGCCGCGAGAAGCTCCTGCGCACGGTCAGTATCGCGGGTAACCATGGCGACCGCTTGCTGGGCCGTCGAGCGCGGCGGCAAGCCCGGTCGCTGGGTGAGTAAGACGATATCGGTTCCCCCTGGAGAAACCTCACCGCCGCAAAGGCGCCCGGCAATGCGCCCCATAAGTGTGGTCTTGCCGGAGCCGTTCGGTCCCACCACAGCCGTAATCGCGCCCGGGGACAATGCCGTGCGCACGCCATCGACCGTAACCGAAAGCGCCTGTGCATTCTTCGGTTGGGTGAGCTCGCGGAGCTTATCCACGTCCATGGAATGCAACTGCCTTGCCCGCGGCTGGTAGCGCCGCCTGCGCAGGGCCGGCAAGCCCGCCAGCGCCAGGCAGACCAACGCCAGCCCGATAAGCAGGGCGGAGAGCACGTAGGCGCCGTCCGCGTCGACCTCGCGCTCTAAGTAGATGCCCAGCGGCATCGTGCGGGTAACCCCAGGTTGAGACCCGGCAAAGGTCAGCGTCGTGCCAAATTCGCCCAACGAGCGCGCGAAGGCCAACCCCGCGCCAGTAGCCACAGCCGGCGCGATCGAAGGAAGGGTTACTTTTCCGAGTATCTCCCAACGCCCCAAGCCCACGCCCCGTGCAGAAGCGAGGATTTCCTGGTCTAGTTGGCGCAGCGCCGAATCGACCGCTACCACCACAAAGGGTAGCGCCACGAAGGTCTGCGCCACCACGACTCCGGGGAAAGCGAAGGAGAGATGGATCCCCAGGGCGTCGAGAAGCGGGGCCAGATACCCCTTGCGGCCAAAGGCTGCGGTAAGGGCCAAGCCGCCCACCACCGGTGGCATGGCCAACGGGAGGTAGACCAAGAGGCGAATAATGGCGCTGCCGCGGCCGAGCTGCTGGACCCACACTGCCAGCCCTAAGCCCAATACGACCGCGAGCACCATGGATTGGAAAGCCGCCGCCACGGAGATGAGCAGCATGTCTCGAATCTCGTCGCGTGCAAGGTAATCGCCGATGCGCGCCCACGGCACCCGCAGCCCGAGAGCTGCCACGGGAACGATGATGATAGCCACCGCAATGATGCCAATGAGGCCGATGAGCAGCGGGGACTTGGGGCGGACGGGCTGAGGGGCGGACATAGACTACTCCGCTGGGGTAAAGCCGAGGTCGCGCCAGGTGGAATTAAAGTCGCTGCCCAATACCTCGAGCACCGCGCGGGCCTGGTCGGGATGAGAGGCGTCCGTGGCAACGGCGCCCAAGATCTGATTAGAGAATTTCTCCGCTCCTGGAATATCAATCACCTCAACGTCATTACCGGCCGCGGCGGCATCGGTGGAGTAGACCCATCCAGCATCGGCTTCGCCCGAGGCCACCTTTCCTAAAACGTCTGCCACCTGGCGCTCCTGGGAGGAGGGGTGCACGTCCAATTGCTGGTCATCGATGATTTGGGAGGAAATATCACCGCAGGGAACCTGCGGATCGCAGAGTACGAAGTGATGGGAGTGGGAGAGATCGTGCACGGAATGGATTCCCGCCGGATTTCCCTTGGGAACCACCATGACCATGACATTGGTGGCGAGCACCTCAGGTGTGGTGACGGTGCCATCCTGGACCGCCTTATCCATGGTCTTCTTGGAAGCCGTGAGGAGCAGATCGGCCGGGGCGCCTTCACCCAGCTTACTTACCAGATCGGAAGAGCCGCCATTTTCAAAGCTCAAAATCACCGGGGATTCGAGCTGGCCGGCGCGCTGGGTAAGTTCCTCATTGATGACGCGGGTAGATGAGGCCGCCAGTACATTGAGCGTGGGATCCGTCGCATCCTGCGGCGAGGTTACTGACGTTTGTGGAGCGCAGGCTGAAAGAGCAATTCCCAAGGCAACGAGGAGTACGGTGACGCGTTTTTGCATCTGCGGAGAGGTCCTTTTCGGCTTCTTCGGCGGTGAGTATGACCTACCTAGAATAGCCCTCCGCTGAGCAAAGGATTAGCTCACGCGGGTGAATTTGATGTGGAAGTCGTTTTCTTCTTCCTTGAGGTATTCAAGCTCGAACTTCTCCGCGCGGGACTCGACCTCTTTGAGCAGCGGAACCGGGTTATGCGGGGCGATGAGGAGCATTGATTCGCCTACATTTAGGGTGCCTAGCGCGCCATGGATGGCACCGTGGCGAACGGCGTGCGGAATTTCGGAGGCGTTGAGGGTGGGGATGGAATGCGGCTTATTGGCGTCGGAGATGGGCAGCTGCATGGCTAGTAGTCCTTTCTACTGGGGTGCGAGTTTCGCTCTGACCCCAATATTAGTACGATAAAACTCGTGCAAAATAATAGCGTGGCGCATCGCCTTATCTTTCTCGCCTGTGCAGGGCTATCCCTGCTGGTTGGGCTGGGTGCGGGCGCCTCCCTCCTGGGGCTGAACGCTACCCCGGGAGCATCCTTTGCTGCCGACCACGGCCCGCTTATGGTCTTCGGCTTCTTAGGCGGAGCCATCGGCCTCGAACGCGTCGTCGCCGTGCGCACCACGTGGGCCTGGGCGGGGCCTGTGTGTCACGTCGTTGGCGTGCTCAGCATTCTCGCCGGCCTACCGCGTGGGGTCGCAGCCATGTTCTTTGCCGCCGGATTCCTTGTCCTTGGCTGCATCTATGCCACTATCTACCGTCGCCAGGCTAGCCTCGCGATTCTGGTGCAGACAGTCGGCGTCATTGGGGGAGTAGTCGCCGCCGCCCTCTGGGCCATGGGGCCGGGGTTTGCTACAGCGATGCCGCTGTGCGCACTTTATGCCGTGGCCACCATCATCGGCGAGCGCATGGAATTAGCGCGCGTAACCATGGCCGGCACTCGCGCCGAAAATCATCTCACCCTCTTAGTGCTGGGGCTGGCGGCAGTCAGCGTTATCTATATGCTTTCCCCGGCGGTGGGCTATCGCACTATGGGGCTGGCGCTGATTGCTATCGCCGCGGCCACCGCGCGGGTGGACGTGGCCAAGAACTTGGTGCGCTCACAAGGATTGCCGCGCTATTCGGCGGCATGCATGCTGGCCGGCTACGCCTGGCTCGCGCTCGGCGGGTACTTGTGGCTAATCTATGGCGAGGCTACCGGCTTTGTCTATGATGCCTCGGTGCACACCATTTTCCTGGGCTTTGTCATGTCCATGATTTTCGCGCACGCGCCCATCATCGTCACCTCTGTTATTTGCCGCCGCTTGCCGTACCACAAAGTGCTCTACGTACCTGTGGGGCTCTTGCATGGTGGCCTTGCGCTGCGAGTCCTTGCAGATTGTGCCCAGCACACCACAGCGCTCCAAAGCGGCGGAGTGGTTACTATTAGTGCGGTAATAGTGTTTCTCGCCTGCGGCATTACCTTGACCGGCAAGGAGGCGCGACGTGCGCATTCATGACATTTCACTGGCCGCACGTGGCCGTTGGCATATCTTGACCGCAGCCCTTATCGCAGGGTGGATCCTAGTTGGCCTCGGCCTGCTCATCGCTAGCTCCTTGGGCGCACCCGTGGTGTGGTGGGATATCATCCACCCCTTCACAATTGGCGCGCTGACTACGGCGATCATCGTCTTTTCCACTCACTTCACCGAGGCCTTGACTAGGACTGCGGGTGGGGACTATCGGGGCGTCGGCAGTCGCGTGGCCCTAGTCCAGATTGGGCTTATTTTGCTGCTCATAGATAGGGCAGGGTATGACTGGAGCCCGCTTGCCGACGTCGCCTCAACCCTCATCATCGCCTCCCTCACCTGGCACCTGTGGTTCGTGGTGCGGCGCCTGCGCGGTTCGCTGTCTGGTTCCTTTGCCGTGACTGTGCCCTTTTATATCGCCGCTAGCGTGTTCATGATCGTCTCCGTAGTACTCGTCATCCTCAGCGGCAATGGGGTAGGCGAGTACTCCCTCCTCATCGGCGCCCACTCGCGCGGTATGGTCTGGGGATTTGCCTGGCTTACCGTCATCGGCACGGTGGTAACGCTGCTTCCCACGCTGTCTGCCACCGCGATTTCTCCCACTGCTCGTGCGCGGTGTATTCGTGCGCTCATCGTGCACTGCGCGGGGCTGGGCTGTGCGATGGCGCTATACGCGGTAGGCCTCACCCGAGCTGCAGGCGTGGCCCAGCTGCTCGTGGTCTTGGCAGCCCTGCTCATCATCCAGCCGGTACTCGCTACCGTCATGGGGCGCTCACCACGGCTGACCACCGCCACCGTTGCCGTCATCGCCGGCCTGCTGTGGATGCTGGCGTTGTGCGCCGGTGATGCCATCTCCGCAGCCGTCGGAGCCTATCCGCGCACCATCACCTTGGTTGTGCTTCCCGCCTTCCTCGGTGCTGGCCTTTTGCAGCTGGTGACCGGTGTCCTACACCACCTGCTGCCCATACTTACCGGGGCGCGCCCCAATACCGCGGACCGCACCGGTTACGCTCGTCTGCTGCTCATCAACCTGGGCGGACTACTTAGCTTGCTGGATGCTATTGCGGCCGGGCTTATCATGATGGGGATAGGTCTTGCCGCCAATATCTTCGCCGTTGGCCGAGCCCTTTACTTACAGAAAAGACTGGAGAACTAAATGCTGAGCGTTTCTTCCTCACAACCCGCGGACAAGCCCGCCTCCAAGGACTCATCTTGGGCTTCGTGGCTACTCATCGGTATCGCGTTAGCGGCAGTTATCGCACTCGCGGTGGTCAATTCCACCGGCAAGAGCTCTCAGTCCGCTACGCCTGTAGCCTCTGGTGAAACGCAGACCATTGACGTTGGTGTGGATGGCATGGCCTTTACGCCCTCGTCTATCGATATCGACCCTGGAACCCATCTGGTGGTCAACTTCACCAACTCGGGTGACCAAGTCCATGACCTAAAGATCGGTGATGCCGAAACCGGCCGCGTCGATCCCGGCGAGACAGTTCAACTCGATGCCGGCGTCATCGATTCCTCCGCGGAAGGTTATTGCACCATCGCCGGCCACAAGATGCAGGGCATGACTTTTAAGGTCAACGTCGGAGATGGCGCCGCTGCAGGGCATGACCACACGGTGGCTTCTGCAAGCAACCCCCACGTGGACGTGCCTACCGCCGCTGAACTCGGCACCCAGCGCGAAGGCTTTTCCGCCTTTGACGCCACCTTGCAGCCTGCCGCCGAAACGAAGACGCACAAAGAGACCTGGACGATGACCGAGAAGGTCGTAGAGGTCGCCCCAGGAATCAAACAGATGCGGTGGCTTTTCAACGGCCAAGCCCCAGGCCCGACCCTGCGCGGAAAAGTGGGCGATAAGTTCGAAATCACCATCAAGAACGAGGGCTCCATGGCCCACTCCATTGACTTCCACGCCGGCGAGGTCAACCCAGATAAGACCATGAAATCCATCCAGCCGGGCGAGGAATTGACCTACAAATTCACCGCGCATCGCTCCGGCATCTGGATGTATCACTGTTCCACGATGCCCATGTCCCTCCACATCGCTAACGGCATGGCCGGCAACGTCATCATCGATCCGCCGAACCTGAAGCCCGTAGACGCGGAGTATAACTTCATGGCTACCGACGTCTTCCTCGGTGAGGAAAACACTGGTGCCGATGCCCAGCGCGTAGCCGACGGCCGCTTCGACCTCATGGCCTTTAACTATTATCCCGGCCAGTACGATGCAGAACCCATCAAGGCCAAGGTGGGCGATACTGTTCGCCTGTGGCTGACCAATCTAGGCCCCGACCAGCCGCTGAGCTTCCACGTTGTGGGCGAACAATTCGATACCGCCTACAAGGAAGGCGCTTACCTCATCAAGAATGAGGACTCCACTGGTTCGCAAGCGCTTGACCTGCTTCCAGCGCAAGGCGGATTCGTCGAAATGACCTTCAACGAGCCGGGCACTTATTCCTTTGTGAATCACATCATGACAAACGCGGAGAAGGGGCAGCACGGAAAGTTCATCGTTACGGAGTAGGCCAGCCTCGCTCGATACACCCTTCGCGCTCACCATGAAACAAGTTTCATAAATCCGCGGCTTCACGGTGATCGCGAAGAGCGGGGTAGTTCTGCAGCTTCCCCTTCGCGCTCACCGGGACGGTGATTTCGTGCTACCCGCGGCTGCTAGTGAGCGCGAAGGGTGGTGGGAAGAAGACCCTTACCCTTGCCGCTCACCAGTGCGGTGCCGTGGCCTAGTTCAGCGAGCTGCGGTGAGCGCGAAGGGGGAGGGCAGGGTCCGGGAAGCAGAGCAGGGGGAGCTCGCGCAATTCCGCGTGTGTGTCGTAGTCGCGTTCGGCGCCGGTGCCAGGGACCTCGACAAAATTCACACCGCGGATGAGGCGGCGGACGGAGACGTTCCTAGCCGTAGGAAGGGATTCGAGCTGAGTGTGGAGCGCGGGGGCGTGCCAGAGGGAACACAGCGGCTGGAGGTAGCCGTCGGCGGCGCGGGTGAGTACGGCATCGGCCGTGGAGGAGGCGAGGGTCGAGCGCAGACGGGGAAGCAGTAGCGGCGAATCGGGGGCATCCACGGCGAAGAGGGCAAGTTCGGTGCAGTGGGATAACGCTTGTGCGCCGGCCGCGATGCCAGCGACGGGACCACCGTAGAGCGGGGACTCGCACACCTGGGGTAGGCCGAGATAATGCGGTGAGACGGCCACGGCCGGGGTGCCGTAGGGGAGCTGGGCGAGCAGGCGGTCTATAAAACGTGTTCCGTGGGCGGAAAGAGAGGCTTTATCTGTGCCGCCCATGCGTCGGCCGTGGCCACCGGCGAGGATTATCGCGCCGAGCATTAGGCCTCCGGCAGGGTGCGGGACCAGTCCCCGGAGCGGCCGCCGGATTTCGCCACGATGCCGCAACGGCGGATATAGGCGGAGCGGTCCACGCCCTTGACCATGTCGATGATGGCGAGCGCGGAAACATTCACGGCCGTAAGCGCTTCCATTTCCACGCCAGTGCGGTCGGCGGTGCGGACGGTGGCGGAGATGGAGACGTGGTCGTCGGCAAGCGTGAGCTCCACGGCGCAGCCGTGCACGCCAATGGTATGGGCCAACGGAAGCAGCTCGGGGACCTTCTTGGCGGCGGAAATGCCGGCGATGCGGGCTACGGCGAGCACGTCTCCCTTGGATACCGTGCCGTCGCGCAAAGCGGTCATGACCTCGGGGGAGCAGGCGACTTCGCCCTCGGCCGTGGCAGTGCGCACGGTGGGTTGCTTCTCGGTGACATCGACCATGTAGGCGGCGCCGTCAGAATTTAGGTGGGTAAATTTCATGGTTGCTCCTTAATACAGATAAACGGTGGTCTCCTCACCCAAGGCGGGCGGCTCGGAGGAGATGAGGCAAAAGCCATTGGTACCGGCGAGCGATACGATGCGATGGCTGCCGTGAGGTAAGTGCGACGTAATGGCGGGCTCCGCCTGGAAGTCTACGGTCACGGGCACAATGGTAGGCCGGCCGCGGGAGGTCGGGAGGGGCGAGTCTACGCGGGCGCGTAGGTGGACCTGCTCGCGTGGCGCGGGGTGACCAGAAAGCGCGGCGAGGAGGGGACGAGCATAGAGCTGAAAATCTACGAAGGCAGCCACGGGGTTGCCGGGCAAGCATAATATCGGGGTGCCTTTCCAATTGGAGTAGCCCTGTGGGGCGCCCGGGCGCTGGTCGACGTGCCCGAACCACGCGGAATCCGTGCGCCTCAGCACAGTATGGACGACGTCGAACGCGCCGGCCGAAACGCCGCCGGAGGTGATGATGAGGTCGTGGGAGGAGGCAAGCTCATCCAGCGCGGAGGCGAGGTCCGCAGGGGCATCACCCACGTGGACGTGTGCGTCTGCGCCTGCAAGGGCAGCGAGCATGGGGCCATTGGAATTCGGCAGCTGGCCGGGAGCGAGCTCTGTTGGGGAAGAGACTAGTTCTTCGCCAGAAGAGATGATCGCTATGCGTGGGCTGCGGTGGACCGAGACGGAATAAACGCCAGCGGAGGTGAGAGCGGCGATTACGGCGGCGTCGACAAGCGTGCCTGCTGTGGCCACTGGCGCGCCGGGCTGGATATCCTCCCCGGCGGCGCGGATATGTGACTTGGTGGGAGCATCGGTGATGGTCACCTCGTCTGGAAGCGCTACGGGGCCGGCCGGGGTGGTGGTATTTTCCACGGGCACGACAAGCATTCCTGCGGTATCAGCTACCGGTGCGCCGGTCATGATGCGCACCGCGTGTCCCGCGGGGACCTCGGTAGGGGCGGCACCGGCTGGTACATCGCCGGCGACGGGGAGTGCCCATGGGCCGGGGGAGGGAAGATCCGCGGCGTGGACGAGGAAGCCATCCATCGCCGAGTTGGCGTGGGGCGGCACGGGAAAGCGCGCGGTGGCATCGGCGGCGAGGACGCGGCCGATGAGGGAGGCATCGACGGCGGCTGACTCGGCCGGCAGGGGGGATGCCAGGGTGAGGACGGCATCGAGGTGCGCGGAGATGCTGCGGGGCGTGGACATAAAAATAAGGTTAGCCGCCGATGGCAGACATCGGACGGTCCGGTTGCAGAAAGCCTTCGTCATCGATGCCATGGCCAGGCTTTTTGCTCCACATTTCCCCAGCCCAGGCCTCCATGATCTCCTCATCGCTGGCCCCAGAGCGCAATAGTTCCCGCAGCGGGGTTTCGGAATTGCCAAAGAGGCAGTTGCGCACGGCGCCGTCGGTAGTCAGCCGCGTACGATCGCAGTCGCCGCAGAAGGGGTGGGTGACCGAGGCAATGATGCCCAGTGTTCCGCGTGTTCCATCCGGAGCGGTGGCCTCCCACAGGGCGGCGGGGGCAGATCCCCGCGGTTCGCGGGCGGGCTGTAGCGAAAAATGGGTGCGCAGACGGACGAGGATGTCCGCGGCCGTTACCATGTCCTCGCGGCGCCATTGCTCGCGGGGCCCAAGCGGCATCTGTTCGATGAAGCGCAGCTGAGCACCGTGGCGGACGGCATAGTCCGCTAGCGGGACGATGTCTTCTTCGTTGACCCCGGGCATGACCACGGCGTTGATTTTGATGGGGTGGAGGCCTGCGGCATCCGCAGCGGCGATGGCCTGGAGCACGTGATCAAGGCGGTCGCGGCGGGTGAGCGCGGCGTAGCGCTCGCGGTCGATGGTATCGAGCGAGATATTGATGCGATCCAGTCCGGCTGCGGCGAGGGCGCCGGCGCGCTTTTCTAGGCCAAGCCCGTTGGTGGTTAGCGCGGTGGACGGGGATCTCCCCTGGTCGGTGCGCAGCTCTTTAGTGGCGGCAATAAATTTTTCCAGCGACTTACGCAGCAAGGGTTCGCCGCCGGTAAAACGCACTTGGCGGATGCCCAGCTTGCCGACGCCAATTCGAATCAGTCGGATGGTTTCCTCATCGCTCAAGGTCTTCTCTGTGGGCATCCACTCTAAGCCTTCGGCCGGCATGCAATAGGTGCAGCGCAAGTTGCAGCGATCCGTGAGGGAGACGCGCAGGTCGCGGGCTTGGCGGCCATAGCGATCCAGCAGTGCGCGCGTGCCATCAGCAGCCGGGGCGGGCAGATCCGCTGGCGACTGCGCCCGGACCACGGTGGGCAGGGGCAGGGAAACTACGGGTCGCTGCGTGGAAGAGGTCATCGGTGCCAGTCTAAGAGAGGGGATGAGGTACACCAAGCTGCAACGGCTTAGAGAAGGATATTATTCCTAGTTTTCCCGGCTTAAATCGGTGGCTTCGGTGGCAGCGAGGCGCTGCGATTCGCCTGGACCCTTGAGCCGGATGATGTTGTACTCGCCTTCTGCCAGGTGGGTGCGCAAATCCTTCTTATCGAATTTGCCCACGGAAGTTTTATCGATGGACTTTACAAAGGTCCAGTACTCCGGCAGCATCCAACTCGGCAGCTCCTTGCGCATGCTGGCGCGCAGGCGCTCTGCGGTTTCGATGGTGGGAGAAGCACCTTCTGCCAAGACGGTAACGGCCAGTGGGCGCTCGACCCATTGCTTATCGGGATAGCCGATAACGGCGGCTTCGACGACGAGTGGGTCAGACATGATGAGGTTTTCCAGCTGGACGGAATAGATCCACTCGCCGCCGGAGCGGATGACGTCTCGGGCGCGGTCCTCTACGGTAAGGAAGCCGTCCTTGGTGACCGAGCCGACATCGCCAGTGCGCAGCCAGCCATCCGCGGTGAACTTGCCCTCTGCAGCCTCGACCTGCTTGCCGCGAAATTCGGAGGCGATTTCGCCCGGCTCAGCGGTAGGCGAGTGGTAGTAGGAACCGGTGACCAGGTTGCCGCGTACCTGCAGTTCGCCCGCGTTGCGGTCGGTTCGGGCCACAACTTGGCCGTCATTGACCACGCGGTATTCCAGCGAGGCGGGGATGCGGCCCTGGGAGATGCGGTAGGCCCACCGCGTATCGCCCGAAGCGCCCTGTGGAGGGCGGGCGACGCTGCCGACGGTGGAGGTTTCTACCATGCCCCACACGTGAACAACGTCGACACCGTAGCGTTCCTCCCACATCTTGATAAGAGTTGGGGGAACGGGGGAGCCGCCGGCATAGATCTCCGTGAGGGTCATGCGCTCCGGCGGGTGGTGCATGTAGTGCACAAAGAGTTGGATCCAGATGGTGGGAACGCCGTGGGCCACGCGCGGAGAAGTAGCGGCAATGGCCTTGGCAAGGGTGGGGGCGGATACGTCGGCGTCGGGAAGCACGAGCGGGGTGCCCGTCATGAAGCAGGTAAAGGGAACGCCCCAGCTCAGCACGTGACAGATGGGGATGCAGCACAGGAAAGTCTCACCGTGGGTGATGCACAGCGAGTCCGAGGAGCGCAGCTGCATGGCCTCCAGATACAGCGAACGGTGCGAATACAGTACGCCCTTGGGGGCACCCGTGGTGCCTGTGGAATAGCACAGTGCCGCGGCCGTGCGCTCATCTAGTTCCGGCCAGTCATAGACGGTGGAGCGGCCATCAATTAAAGCTTCATAGGAATACACCTCAACTCCGCGCGGAAAGAGGTAGGCAAACTGCTGCGCCGGTTGTGCACCGGTAATGATGACGCTTTCCACGGAGTCGGTACCCACAAGCACCTTGCCTAGTTGCTGCGCCAGCCGGGGATCGCACACGATGGCAGATATTTCCGCGTGATTAATAATATGGCGAATCTGGTCATTCATCAGCTGCTTATTCAGCGGCGCAAAAATCGCGCCCTTGCAAGCAGTGCCAAACATGACCTCGAGGTGTTCGGCGCAGTTCCACATAAAACTGCCCACCCGCTCATCGCCGGTAATACCCAAATCATCATGAATAGCGTGGGCGAAGGCGGCTGCGCGAGCGGCGATATCGCGGAAGGTAACTTCTTCGGCCGGATCAAATTCAGAGCCGGTGCCCTCACCGTGCCAGGTTGTCACCGTGGTGCTGCCGTGCACCGAGGCGCCGTATTCCAAAATGCGGGTCAGGGAGAGGGGGATATCCATCATCGTGGAAAGCATGCCTCTACTGTAGCGGTGTCATGGTGCGGGCGTTGCGGTCTATGCGTTATACTTGTTCGCGACTGGTAGGAAACCGGAATTTTTAGCTCCCCTTTCCTATGGATTCGGGCCCAGAGAAGTTTTGCCCGCAGTCGTTTCTTGATTTCTTCCGGTTCGTGCACCCGCTGTGCGAATTCTCCTTGAGAACATGGAAGAGGCCTCATACTTATTGCCCGGCAGGACGCGCATGCGCCTTGGCACGAGGGCGAGAAGTCCTAGAAAAATACACATTGGCTTCCAGTGCAACGCCGTGAGCCTAGGCTACGGCGGCTCCCGCATCATCGGACCTGGTCAAGCAACGAAAGGATATCCGTGAGCGAAACGGACAACACCGCAGCACAGGATCTTGCATCCCTGAAGCTGCCGGAATTGCGCAAAATGGCCGCAGAGCGCGGCCTACGTGGTGTCTCTGCCCTGCGCAAGGGGGATCTCATCACCGCCATCAAGACTGGTCAAGTTCCGCCAAAGGCCAAGGCCAAGGTGGAAAAGGCCGCTCGGGTAGAAAAGGCGGAAAAGGCAGAGAAGCCTGAAAAGGCTGATAAACCACGCACTAAGGCGCAGGACGATGCGCCGCAGAAGGCGGAAAAGCAGGAAGAATCCGGCGAAAAGCAGGATAACCGCCAGCAGAACTCTGGCGACGAGCAGCGCTATGAGTCGCGTTCTCAGGCACGCCGCGCTCGCCGCAACCGCGCCCGCCGGCAAGAACGCCAGGAGCGGCAGGAACGTCAAGAGCGCGAGGAACGCAACCGCCATGAGGAGCAGGGCGGCAATAAAGATAACCGCGATAATGGCTCCCAGGACGGCTCCGAGAATCAGGGTGAAAAGAATGACCGCGGCGATAATAAGCAGCGCGGCAACCGCCACGATGACAACAACAATCATGAGCGCGGCAACCGGCGTGGGCGCCGCAACCGCCGCAACCGTCGCGGCCGCGGAAACAATAATGACAATAACGGCGGCAACGATTTGCAGGTCCGCGAGGGCGATGAGCTGCAGGCTGTCGGTGGCATTTTGGACGTGGTAGACAATAACGTCGCCTTCCTGCGCACTACCGGTTACCGCGCCGCGGCTTCCGACGTTTTTGTCAACAACGGCATCGTCCGCCGCTTAGGCCTGCGCTCCGGTGATGCCATCACCGGTCAGGTTAAGGTCTCCGGCCCGACGCATACGCACGGCAATGGCCGCAATCGCCGCAAGTACAACCAGCTGGTACAGGTCGATACCGTCAACGGCATCGAACCAGAAGCCGCAAAGCAGCGTCCGCATTTTAATAAGCTGACCCCGCTGTACCCGAATAAGCGCCTGCGTTTGGAGACGGATCCGAAGATCCTTACCACCCGCGTGATCGACCTCATTATGCCCATTGGCAAGGGCCAGCGCGCGCTGATCGTCTCCCCGCCAAAGGCCGGTAAGACGACGATTCTGCAGAATATCGCTAATGCGATTTCTACCAATAACCCGGAGTGCTACCTCATGGTCGTTCTCGTAGATGAGCGCCCTGAGGAAGTTACGGATATGCAACGCTCTGTCAACGGCGAGGTTATTGCCTCGACCTTTGACCGCCCGCCATCAGAGCACACCTCCGTGGCTGAGCTGGCCATCGAGCGCGCCAAGCGCCTGGTGGAGCAGGGCAAGGATGTCGTGGTCTTGCTCGACTCCATTACCCGCCTGGGCCGCGCCTACAATAATTCCTCCCCAGCTTCCGGCCGCATCCTCTCCGGCGGTGTGGACTCTAATGCGCTCTACCCGCCAAAGCGTTTCCTGGGTGCCGCTCGCAATATCGAAGAGGGTGGCTCGCTGACGATCATCGCCACCGCAATGGTGGAGACCGGATCTACCGGCGATACCGTCATCTTCGAGGAATTCAAGGGCACCGGCAATGCCGAGTTGAAGCTGGACCGTGGCATTTCCGAGCGCCGCGTCTTCCCGGCTGTGGACGTTAACCCGTCCGGCACCCGTAAGGACGAACTATTGCTCGTTCCTGAGGAGGCGCGCATCATGACCAAGCTGCGTCGCATCCTTTCTGCCCTGGATTCCCACCAGGCGATTGACTTGCTCATTAAGCAGCTGAAGAAGACCCGCTCCAATGGCGAGTTCTTGATGCAGGTGGCCTCCTCGGCCCCGATGGCTGCGGATAAGGATGAAGAAGATTATGTCTAATCAGGTTTCCCTCGTTGATGACATCGTGTCTGAGTACCAGGGCATTGAGATGCAGATGGGCGATCCGGAGGTTGCCGGCGACCAGAAGCAATTCCGCAAGCTCTCCAAGCGCTACGCGGAGCTGCGCCCCATCATCATGGTCAATGATGAGCTCACCCAGGCGCGCGAGGATCTCGCGGACGCCAAGGAGATGGCCTACGAGGACCATGACTTCCAAGAAGAAGCGGACCGCCTCGAAAAGTCCGTGGAGAGCCTGGAAGAAAAGCTGGCTGACCTGCTCGCACCGCGCGATGAGCAGGACTCCGAGGACATCATTATGGAGATTAAGGCCGGTGCGGGTGGCGAAGAGGCAGCGCTTTTTGCCGGCGACTTGGCCCGCATGTATGAGCGTTACGCGGATAAGACCGGCTTTAACTGGGAGGTCTTGGGCCTCAATGAGTCCGATTTGGGCGGTGTGAAGGATATGACCATTTCCTTCCGCTCTAAGTCCCCTTCGCGCGATGGTGCGTGGTCCGTGTTCAAGTTTGAGGGCGGTGTGCACCGCGTGCAGCGCGTTCCGGTCACCGAGTCCCAGGGCCGTATTCAAACCTCTGCCGCCGGTGTGCTGGTCTACCCAGAGCCAGAAGAGGTCGAGTCCGTCAATATCGATGACAAGGATATCCGCGTCGACGTTTACCGTTCCTCCGGTAAGGGCGGCCAGGGCGTGAACACTACCGACTCTGCGGTGCGTATTACCCACCTGCCCACCGGGCTTATCGTGACCTGTCAAAAGGAGCGTTCTCAGATCCAGAACAAGGCGCGTGCGCTGCAGGTTCTGCAGGCCCGTCTGGATCAGATGGAGCGCGAGGCTCGTGAGGCTGAAGCGGGCGAGCAGCGCGCCTCCCAGGTGCGCACCATGGATCGCTCTGAGCGCGTCCGTACCTATAACTGGCCGGAAAACCGCATCACCGACCACCGCATTGGCTATAAGGCCAATAATTTGGACTCTGTGTTGAACGGCGATATGCATGACCTTATTAAGGCTCTGCAGGACCAAGAGCGTGCTGAGCGCCTCGAGGCCGAGGGCTAAACGGTCGTGGCAAACACGTATGGACAGGCGCTGCGCCTCGGGGTGCAGCGCCTTCGTGCTGCTGGGGTGGCCAGCCCCGAGTGGGATGCGCGCATCATGGCGGCGCACCTTATACATTGTGGCCACATGGATATTCCGCTCGAGGAAGCTGCTATGCCCGGCTTCGACGTAGCCTATGGCGCGCTGCTATGCCGCCGGGAGGCCCGTGAGCCTTTGCAGTATGTGCTAGGCACCGCTTGGTTTGGCCCGCTGGAGCTCAAGGTCGGTCCGGGTGTGTTTATCCCGCGGCCGGAAACTGAGGTCATGGCGGACTGGGCGGTGCGCAGTGCACACGGCCCTCGACTGGTGGACTTGTGCACCGGCACGGGCGCGTTGGCGCTCTACCTGCAACACTATCTGCCACAAGCGCAGGTGCGGGCAGTTGAGCTTGCCGACGCCGCCTTTGACTACACCAAAGCCAATACCCGCGGCACCGGAGTAGAGGCCATCCAAGCAGATGCCACCGATGCCGATACGCTGGCGGAGTGGAACGGGACCGTGGACCTCATTGTCACTAACCCGCCGTACGTGCCGGAGACTCCGAACCTAGAACCGGAGGTCTATCACGATCCACACACTGCGGTATTCGCCGGTGCGGATGGGATGGGCGTTATCACAGACCTTATCCCGACCATAGCGCGCCTGCTGCGCCCAGGCGGCAAGGTAGCCATCGAGCACGACGACTCTACCAGCGAAGTTGTTCAAGCCGTGATGGCTGACTACGGCGGCTTCGAAGAGATTACGGCGCTGCCGGATCTAACGGGAACGCCCCGCTTTGTCACTGCGGTGCGCGGAGTAGACTAAGACACCATTGAGGGCAAGAAGGGGAGAATAATATGCAAGGAAAGACTTTTAATTGCGCCGATAATGCCGAGCGCGAAGAGGGCATGAACATCGCAGTCAAGGCTGCTCAATCCGGCCGCCTGGTAGTGATGCCTACCGATACTCTCTACGGTTTGGGTTGCGATGCCTTTGATAATGACGCCGTAGCCAACCTTTTGGCCACCAAGCAGCGCGGCCCGGATATGCCGGTGCCGGTATTGGTGGGGTCTTGGGATACTGTTCGCGGTCTTGTAGCCTCCTATACCGAGACTGCACGTGATTTGGTGGAAGCCTTCTGGCCCGGAGGCCTGTCTATCGTCGTTCCGCAAGCGCCGTCCTTGCCGTGGAACCTTGGCGATACCCGCGGCACCGTGATGCTGCGCATGCCGCTACATCCCATCGCTATCGAATTGCTGCGTGAGGTTGGCCCTATGGCTGTCTCCTCTGCCAATATCTCCGGCCATCAACCACCGACCACCGCACTAATGGCTAAGCAGCAGCTGGGTAAAGCCGTGACAGTTTACTTGGATGGGGGAGAAACGGCCGTCGGCAAGCCTTCGACCATTATCGACCTGTCCGGCGAGCGCCCGTATCTACTGCGCGAAGGTGCCCTGTCGGCCGAGGAAATCGCCGAGGTCATCGGCGTCGACGCGCAAACCCTGCGCACCCGCCCCCAAGCCTAAAGGAGGAATTCGCGTGAGTGGCAGTGGTGTCCCGCTGCGCGAGTTGGCCCTCGTCATTCTCGTCGCAGCAGCGTTTACGTACCTCACTACCGGTGTGGTGCGTTCCTTTCTGGTGCGTACCGGCCGCGTGGCGGAAATTCGCCTGCGTGACGCCCACACTCAGCCCACTCCTCGCCTGGGAGGCGTGGCCATGTTTACCGGCTTCGCGGCGGCGATTTTCCTTGCTGCCCAGCTCCCAGCCTTGACTCGCGGCTTCATGCCCGTCACGCCAGAGATGAATGCCGTGCTGTGGGCGGCGCTAGCGCTGGTACTTGTCGGCGTCATCGATGACCTAGTTGAACTCAGCGCCATTGTGAAGCTATTCGGTCAGCTCTTTGCGGCCACGCTCATGAGCGGATTGGGCCTTACTTGGACGCTACTTTTTATCCCCTTTGGCGGCGGCACCACGGTTGTGCTGGACCAATTGCAAAGCACCTTGTTGACTGCATTTTTTACCGTCCTGCTCATCAACGCCATCAATTTTGTAGACGGCCTCGATGGATTGGCGGCTGGTCTCGGCCTGATCGCGGGAGCAGCGATTCTGGTCTTTTCCTTAACTGTCCTGCACGATCAAGGCGGTGCGGTATCGGCCTATCCACCGGCCATTATTAGCGCCGCTTTGGTAGGAACGTGTGCCGGCTTCTTGCCGCACAACTTTGAGCCTTCCCGCATTTTTATGGGGGATTCCGGCTCAATGCTCATTGGTCTTTTGCTCGCTGCGGCGTCGACCTCCGCCTCCGGCAAAATCAATATGTCCCTCTATGGCACGGTAGATATCGTGGCCCTAATGTCTCCCATCATCGTGGTGGTTGCAGCGGTCTTTATTCCAGTCCTTGACCTTGTCTGGGCTGTGATTCGGCGCCTGTCGCAGGGCCGATCGCCGTTTTCGGCGGACAAAGCGCATATTCACCACCGCCTTCTTTCCCTCGGCCATACCCACCGTCGTACCGTGTTGGTGCTCTATCTGTGGGTCTCCGCTGTTGCCTTCGGGGCGGTGTCCTTTTCCATCGTGCCCGCGCCGGTGGCCATTGGCGTTACTATCGCCGCCTTGCTGCTCGCGTTCGCGGCTACTCTGGTGCCACTGCGGCAAGGCAAAATTGGTCCGGCCGGGCGAGAAGCCGTCGTGGTGAAGGAAACCGAGCCCTCGTGAGGTAGGGTGTGTAGCCGTGAGTGAAGCACAGTCGACTACGCAAGCCTCGGAATTTGATGACCACCGCCGCCCCATGCAGAGGGCGGTCAAGCTCGGTGGCTTAGCTCTGCTGGTTATCACGGTGGTCTCCCTCGCCGCCTGGGGAGGCCTCCGCGGCCTCCCCGGTATATGGGGGGTACTCGTCGGTGCCGCCATCGGGGGCGGCTTCGTCCTTTTTACCGCCTTGTCGGTGCTACTGACCGCTAATACGACCCCCGCCAATACCATGGCAGTGGTGCTGGGTGGCTGGTTGCTCAAGGTCGTGGTCTTGGTCATGGTGTTGTTGGTTATCAGAGATATGGATTTCTATGACACCTTGGCCCTCTTTGTGACCGTCATGCTGGCCCTTTTTGCCACCTTGGGTACCGAGGTATGGGCTGTAGTTACTTCCCGGGTGACTTACGTTTCCTAATAGGGAAGCGGTCTCATGAGGGGCCTACTGCTTTTCCGGAAGGAAAGGTGGTGGGCCCTTTTTCCATGTGGACATGCAATCGTTTCTGTTGTGGTTACCCCCGTCATGGTGGGGAAATAGCCAAGTGTGATGAACTCCACGTAGCAGGATTTAGGCAGAATGTGGCCTTATTGTTGTGAATTTGTGGCGAAATTGTACCCAGCTAAGGCGGAAATCGTCGCGTTAGTGGCCCCCCACGTGCGAAAACTCTTGATCTAACTGATACGCTTTTCTTCGGGTTACCGCGGGCTAGCACAAAGCTGGCTTTCGCAGCGGTGAATCCCTGTCTTACGCACGCTGATGTGCGACGGAGTCCGTGTGTGAGGCAGAGAGTTTGAGACGTCCATCGCACCACACGGCCTTCGACAAGCTGTGTGGCCCGAACACGGGAGAGAACGCTGAGCGTTACAACATTGGCCATGAAGGGTAGCTTCCATGCACCCGAACTGGACCCAGAATTTTTCCCGGGGCACGTAACCGATGATGGCGGAGTCGTTGACCTCTGGTTGAGCGATTTTGCCAACGGTTGGTTCGCTTTGGATCGCATCATGCTCGTTCGCCTTCTGATGGCGGCCGTGCTGGTGCTCCTATTTGTTGTCGCTTTTAGGAACCCCAAGTTGGTTCCTAAAGGAATCCAAAACGTAGGCGAGCATGCGATTGACTTCGTGCGAGTTCAGATCGCAGAAGACATCTTGGGCAAGAAGGAAGGACGTCGCTTCCTTCCACTTTTGGCCTCTATCTTCTTTGCAGTTTTGTTCTGGAACCTCACAACTATTGTGCCGGGTCTGAACATTTCTCCGAACGCCCGTATCGGTATGCCAATCGTCTTGGCTGCTGTCGCGTATATCGCCATGATTTACGCCGGCGCTAAGCGCTATGGCTTTGGCAAGTTCATCAAGTCCTCGGTGGTTATCCCTAACCTGCCACCGGCCTTGCACATTCTTGTCGTGCCGATTGAGGCATTCTCTACGTTTGTTATGCGCCCAGTCACCTTGGCTCTTCGTCTTATGGCGAACTTCCTGGCTGGCCACCTCATTTTGGTCCTGTTGTACTCGGCTACGAACTTCTTCTTCTTCCAGTTCAACGCCTGGACCGCAGTGGGTGGCTTGACCCTGGTCGCAGCGGTTCTGTTCACGCTTTACGAACTTATCGTCATCTTCCTGCAGGCATACATCTTTGCCCTGCTGACGGCGGTATACATCGAATTGTCGTTGCATGCAGATTCGCACTAACAACAACGCGAACCTCGCGGTTAACTAAATACCCCAAAATCAAACCAACACCGCCCCGCAGGACATTCCCGCGGGATATACATTGAAAGGGAACGACTTTCACATGAACGAGATCATCCTGGCTCAGGACGCAGCAACCACCTCCTTCGACGGCCTTCAGTCCCTCGGCTACGGCTTGGCCACCATCGGCCCGGGCCTGGGCATCGGCATCCTCGTTGGCAAGACCGTTGAGGGCATGGCTCGCCAGCCTGAGATGGCTGGCCAGCTGCGTACCACCATGTTCCTGGGTATCGCCTTCGTTGAGGCACTGGCCCTGATCGGCCTCGTTGCAGGCTTCCTGTTCTAAAGAACGCTTTACACAAGTAAATCGAACTTTAAGAACGGAGACCCATGAACAACGTCATTTACTACCTTGCAGCAGAAGGAAGTGAGCATCTGCCGCTGGAGAGCGGCAACTCCATCCTCCTGCCCAAGATGTACGACTTAGTCTGGTCAATCATTCCGTTCGCCATCATCTTGCTGATTTTCGCGAAGTTTGTTCTTCCGAAGTACAGCGAGATGCTGCAGGAGCGTGAAGACCGGATCGAGGGCGGTTTGAAGCGTGCCAAGGCTCAGCAAGCCGAGGCCAAGGCTGCTCTGGAAAAGTACAATGCTCAGCTGGCTGATGCCCGTGCAGAGGCAGCCGAGATCCGCGAGCAGGCGCGCGAGCGCGGCAAGCAGATCGAGGCCGAGGCCAAGACCAACGCGGAAGAAGAGTCCCGCCGCATCGTCGCCAATGGCGAGAAGCAGCTGGAGGCTTCCCGCTCGCAGGTTGTTACTGAGCTGCGTTCCGAAATGGGCCAGAACTCCATCAACCTTGCGGAGAAGATTCTGGGCGGCGAGCTTTCCGACGCCTCTAAGAAGTCCTCCACCATTGATGGCTTCTTGTCCGAGCTCGACTCTGTGGCACCGGCCGGAAAGTAGGCAACTATGAAGGCAGCTAGCCGCGAAGCACTCGCAACCTCGCAAACTCGCTTGGATGAAATTCTGGCCGGTGACAACAACGTCGCTACCGCCGCACAGGCAGGCCTTGATGTCTTTGAGGTTGTCGATGTCTTGGATAGCGACCGTGAACTGCGGGTCGCATTCACTGATATCGCCGCTCCGAGCGAGGCACGCAAGTCCCTAGCGGAGAATCTGTTTGGCTCCAAGATTTCGGGTGGTGCACTGCGCATCATTCAGGAAGCTGCGGCCGTGCAGTGGTCCACTCCTAAGGACTTTGTCAAGGGCTTGGTCACCCTGGGTCGCCGCGCGCTGTTGCGCGGAGCTGAGGCGCAGGGCCAGCTGGGTCAGGTAGAAGACGAGCTTTTCCGCCTGTCCCAGATCCTTGACCGCGAGGGCGAGCTCACCCAGCTGCTTTCCGACCGAACTGCTGATTCCGCCCGCAAGCGCGGATTGCTGGCAAATGTGCTCTATGGCAAGGTCACGATGTTTACGGAAGCCCTCGTGCTTCAGGCCATCTCCCGCCCTGAGCAGAACCCGATCGATGATGTCGCCGCACTGGCCGATTCTGCAGCTGATCTGCAGGACCGCACCATTGCGCGCGTTACCGCTGCGGGTGAACTAAACGAAGGCCAGCAAGCAGTACTCGCTGAGAAGCTGGGCAAAATTTATGGTCGTGCGATGTCCATTCACTCTGAGGTTGACACCAGCCTCCTCGGTGGCATGCGCATCCGCGTCGGCGATGAAGTCATTGACGGTTCCACGGCAGGCAAGATTGCTCGCCTCCGTGCCCAGATGGCGTAGCCGAAACGACAGAAACGATTTAAGTAAGTGCTGGAAGATACTACCGAGAGCAGGAAGAACATGGCGGAGCTGACGATCTCCTCCGACGAGATCCGTAGTGCGATTGCGAACTACACCTCGAGCTACTCCGCGGAGGCCTCCCGTGAGGAGGTCGGCGTGGTCATTTCGGCAGCTGACGGTATTGCGCAGGTTTCTGGCCTGCCATCCGTTATGGCGAATGAGCTGCTCGAGTTCCCAGGCGGCGTAATTGGCGTCGCACAGAACCTCGATACCAACTCCATCGGTGTTGTGGTCCTGGGCAACTTCGAGTCCCTTAAGGAGGGCGACGAGGTTAAGAGGACCGGCGAGGTTCTCTCCATCCCAGTGGGCGAGGAATTCCTCGGCCGCGTGATTAACCCATTGGGTCAGCCGATTGATGGCATGGGCCCAATCAACGCTGAAGAGGAGCGCGTCCTCGAGTTGCAGGCACCTTCCGTGCTGCAGCGTCAGCCGGTTGAAGAGCCAATGCAGACCGGCATCAAGGCTATCGACGCAATGACCCCGATCGGCCGTGGCCAGCGTCAGCTGGTCATCGGTGACCGTAAGACCGGTAAGACCGCGGTCTGCATCGATACCATTTTGAACCAGAAGGCTAACTGGGAATCCGGCGACAAGGATAAGCAGGTACGCTGCATCTACGTCGCTATTGGCCAGAAGGGCTCGACCATCGCTGGTGTGCGCCGCACCCTTGAGGAGCACGGCGCACTGGATTACACCACCATCGTGGCCGCACCGGCTTCCGATTCCGCCGGCTTCAAGTGGTTGGCACCGTTCTCCGGTGCAGCGCTGGGCCAGCACTGGATGTACCAGGGCAACCACGTTCTGGTTATCTACGATGATCTGACCAAACAGGCTGAGGCCTACCGTGCCATTTCCTTGCTGCTGCGCCGTCCGCCGGGACGCGAGGCATACCCGGGCGATGTGTTCTACCTGCACTCCCGTCTGTTGGAGCGTGCTGCAAAGCTTTCCGACGACATGGGTGCTGGCTCCATGACCGCACTGCCGATCATCGAGACCAAGGCAAACGACGTCGGCGCCTTTATTCCGACCAACGTCATTTCCATTACTGACGGCCAGGTCTTCCTAGAGTCCGACCTGTTCAACCAGGGCGTTCGCCCGGCTATTAACGTCGGTGTTTCCGTCTCCCGTGTCGGTGGCGCTGCACAGACCAAGGGTATGAAGAAGGTTGCCGGTAACCTGCGTCTGGACCTGGCGTCCTACCGTGACCTGCAGGCCTTCGCGGCATTCGCATCTGACCTGGATGCTGCCTCCAAGGCTCAGCTGGAGCGCGGTTCCCGTCTGGTTGAGCTGCTGAAGCAGTCCGAGTCCTCCCCGCAGCCGGTGGAGTACCAGATGGTATCCATCTACCTCGCCGAGGCTGGCATCTTCGACGTCGTTCCCGTTGAAGACGTCCGCCGCTTCGAGGACGAGGTACACGAGTACCTCAACGCCAACACCCCAGAGGTCTTTGAGCAGATTTCCGGCGGCAAGCCGCTGACCGATGAGTCCAAGGACGCATTGGTTGCGGCAGCTAAGGATTTCCAGCCGACCTTCCGCACCTCCGAAGGCCATAACTTGGGCTCTGAGGCACCGGTAGAGCCTTTGGATGAAAGCGACGTAAAGAACACCGAGCTCAACGTCTCCCGCAAGACGGCTAAGTAGAGTTCAGAACTCATAACTAACCGTCTAGATTAAAGAAGGGAGGAGAAACGATGGCTAATCTTCGCGAACTACGTGACCGCATCCGGTCCGTTAATTCGACTAAGAAGATCACCAAGGCCCAGGAGCTTATTGCTACCTCGCGCATTACCAAGGCCCAGGCCAGGGTAGAAGCATCTCAGCCTTATGCGACTGAGATGACCAGCATCATGAATAAGCTGGCCTCTGCCTCTACGTTGGAGCATGACATGCTGCGTGAGCGCGAAGACGGAAACGTCGCAGCCATCCTCGTGGTCACTTCTGACCGCGGTATGTGTGGTGGCTACAACAACAACGTCTTCAAGAAGGCCGCACAGCTGCAAGCTCTCCTGGAAAGCAAGGGCTACGAGGTAGTTCGGTACGTTACCGGCAACAAGGGCATCGGCCACTACAAGTTCCGCGAGGACGAGGTAGTTGGCAGCTGGGGCGGTTTCTCTCAGGACCCAACCTGGGAGGCCACCCACGATGTGCGCCGTCACCTGATTGATGGCTTTATTGCTGGTTCCACCGGCACTACCAAGGGCCGCGACGGCCTGCATGCGCAGGGTGAGGGCGCAGGTGTACGTGGCTTTGACCAGGTACACGTTGTCTACACAGAGTTTGAGTCCATGCTGACCCAGACCGCGCGCGCACAGCAGCTGTTGCCAGTTGAGCCGGTTATTCAGGATGAGGAGTACCACCTCGGTGACTCCGCTCTGTCCGACGCCGAATCTGCGGAGGATGTTGCCGCAGGATTCGAATTCGAGCCGGACGCGGATACGCTGATGGAAGCTCTGCTTCCGCAGTACGTCTCACGTATCCTGTTTGCTATGTTCTTGGAGGCTTCTGCCTCCGAGTCCGCTGCACGCCGTACAGCTATGAAGTCTGCTACTGACAACGCAACCGAGATGGTCGAAGACCTCTCCCGCGTGGCTAACCAGGCCCGTCAGGCACAGATTACCCAGGAAATTTCAGAGATCGTCGGTGGCGCTGGCGCGCTATCTGACAGCGCAGAAAGTGACTAGATTATGACTACAGCTCTGCAAGAGCAGAATGCACAGTCTTCGGCAGTCGCCGGTCGTGTCGTGCGCGTCATCGGTCCGGTTGTGGACGTGGAGTTCCCACGTGAGGCACTGCCGGCCCTGTACAACGCACTGCACGTCGACATCAAGCTCGAAGCTGTTGCAAAGACCGTCACCCTCGAGGTCGCTCAGCACCTCGGTGACAACCTTGTCCGTACCGTGTCCATGGCACCGACCGACGGCCTCGTCCGCGGTGCCGAGGTCATCGACTCCGGAAAGCCAATTTCCGTGCCGGTCGGCGACGTCGTCAAGGGCCACGTCTTCAACGCCCTCGGTGATTGCCTCGATGAGCCGGGTCTCGGCCGCGATGGCGAGCAGTGGGGAATCCACCGCGAGCCGCCAGCGTTCGACCAGCTCGAGGGTAAGACCGAGATTCTGGAGACCGGCATTAAGGTCATCGACCTGCTGACCCCGTACGTTAAGGGCGGCAAGATCGGCCTGTTCGGCGGTGCAGGTGTGGGTAAGACCGTTCTCATTCAGGAGATGATTACCCGTATCGCCCGCGAGTTCTCCGGTACCTCGGTCTTCGCCGGCGTCGGCGAGCGTACCCGTGAGGGCACCGACCTCTTCCTGGAAATGGAAGAAATGGGCGTGCTGCAAGATACCGCCCTTGTCTTCGGCCAGATGGATGAGCCGCCAGGAGTCCGTATGCGCGTGGCTCTGTCCGGCCTGACCATGGCGGAGTACTTCCGCGATGTGCAGAACCAGGACGTGCTGCTGTTCATTGACAACATCTTCCGTTTCACCCAGGCCGGCTCCGAGGTTTCGACCCTGCTGGGTCGTATGCCTTCCGCCGTGGGCTACCAGCCGACCTTGGCTGATGAGATGGGTGTTTTGCAGGAGCGCATTACCTCGACCAAGGGCCGTTCCATTACGTCCCTGCAGGCCGTTTACGTTCCTGCCGATGACTACACCGACCCGGCTCCGGCTACGACGTTCGCTCACTTGGACGCCACCACCGAGCTGGACCGTGCTATTGCCTCCAAGGGTATTTACCCTGCAGTGAACCCGCTGACTTCTACCTCTCGTATTCTCGAGCCAGGTATCGTCGGCGAGAAGCACTACGAGGTTGCACAGCGCGTCATCGGTATTCTGCAGAAGAATAAGGAACTCCAGGACATCATCGCCATCCTCGGTATGGACGAGCTGTCCGAGGAGGACAAGGTCACTGTTCAGCGTGCTCGCCGTATCGAGCGCTTCTTGGGCCAGAACTTCTTCGTCGCACAGAAGTTCACCGGCCTGCCGGGCTCTTACGTGCCGCTGTCTGAGACCATCGATGCCTTCGAGCGCATCTGCGATGGCGAGTTTGACCACTACCCAGAGCAGGCCTTCAACGGCTTGGGTGGCTTGGACGACGTCGAGGCTGCATACAAGAAGTTGAACGAGAAGTAGGGAGAGGCACATGGCTGACATCACCGCTGAATTGGTTTCCGTCGAGCGCCTGCTGTGGTCTGGACAGGCCTCCATGGTCACGGCTGAGACCACCGAGGGTGAGATCGGCGTGCTTCCCGGTCACGAGCCAATGATCGGTCAGCTGATCGACAATGGCGTGGTGACCATCCACCCGGTGGACGGCGAGCGCCGCGTCGCCGCCGTTCAGGGTGGTTTCCTCTCCGTTACCCAGGACAAGATCACCGTCCTCGCTGATTGGGCCATTTGGTCCGATGAGGTGGATGAGGAGAAGGCTCAGAAGGACTTTGCTTCTGAGCACGAGCTCACCAAGTCCCGTGGCGAGGCCGCACAGCGTGCAGTTCGCCGCGCCAAGGCTTAATACCTTGGATTGGTAGGAGAGGGCAGCAATAGCCGCCCTTCCTGCTCTCTTAAGGCGCTCCGGTTTATAGCCGGGGCGCCTTCTTCATGTTTTCTTTGCCTATTCTTATTGGCGTGCAGGACCTTCAAGGCGCTACAATTCAAGCAATCAGTTTCTCCACAAAGCGAGGATGGCGTGAAAAGGCCCATGAATTCAACAGTGGTTGCAGTGCTTCTGTGGGCCCTTGGGGTGGCCCTATTGCTGGTTATCTTTTTGGCTGCGCTTCGCTTTTTTACCGTGCGTGCACGCGGCACTTCCGTTCTTCTGCGTCGAGTACCCGCTAGAAATTCTCTTTCTTGGCGGCATGGTTCTTTGCGTTATGAAGGCGAATTTGTGGAGTATTTTAAGCTCCGTTCCGTTTCTCCACGCTGCGATCTGCGTATCAACCGCCTCGACATCGAAGTAGTAAGCACCCGCTCGCTCGATGATGCCGAGGCTTCTTTTATGTCTGCCGCCACCGAGGTCGTTCGCTTTCGTGTCAAGGGCAGGGAGTACGAGCTGGCTTCCGACGCCCACGGCATCATGGCCTTCGGTGCCTGGGTAGAAGCTGCTCCTTCCAAGCGGCAGCAGCGCTTTGACTTCCGGCAACTGCGCGATCGCGCCACCCGTCAATCCAAGCGATAGGCCTACCCGCTAGGGTAGACAGCATGCGTTTAGTAATCGCCCGATGCTCAGTAGACTACGTGGGCCGTTTGGATGCCCACCTGCCGATGGCAGACCGACTGCTTATCGTTAAAGCGGACGGTTCTGTGTCCGTGCATGCCGACGACCGCGCCTATAAACCGCTGAACTGGATGACGCCGCCATGTACCTTGAAGGAGTCCGCGATTGAGGACCTCGACGGTGACGATACAGGGGAAGTCTTGTGGCTGGTGGAAAACCCTAAGGGCGAGCAGTTGCGCATTACCATCGAGGAGATCCACGAAGAAATCTCCTATGACATGGGTGAGGATCCGGGTCTGGTCAAAGACGGCGTTGAGGCGCACCTCCAAGAACTCTTGGCCGACCAGATCAATACCTTGGGTGATCGCTACACGTTGGTGCGTCGGGAATATCCCACGGCAATCGGTCCGGTGGACATCATGGCGAAGGACGAGAACAACAATAATGTGGCCATTGAGGTAAAGCGCCGTGGGGGGATCGACGGCGTGGAACAGCTGACGAGGTATCTGGAGCTGCTCAATCGCGATGAGCTTCTCGCCCCAGTGTCTGGTGTATTCGCAGCGCAGGAAATCAAGCCGCAGGCACGCACTTTGGCAGAGGATCGTGGTATTCGGTGTGTCGTACTGGACTACCAGGAGCTGCGCGGTCTTGAGTCGAATGAATTGCGATTGTTCTAATGCCACGGCGGAATAGACGCAAACCGCTCGAGCTTCGATCCTTGCCTAAAGATGGGTCGACTTTTCTCGGCTCGCAGACGGTCGAGGGGCCTAGCTGGACGCACGGTGAACCCTATGTCATGCGGCATATCGGTTCTGCGCGTGCCCAGAAGTATTATGTGTGCCCAGGGTGTAATCAAAATATTCCGCCCGGGGTGGCCCATATCGTTGCGTGGCCACGGGACGTGGGCCGCCAAGGCGAGGATCGTCGGCATTGGCACCGCCACTGTTGGGAGCGTAGGTAGACTAGCGGGCATGATTGTTGCATTTTCTGTTGCCCCCGCGGTAGTAAATAATGACTCCCAAGAAATGGCTGACGCCGTGGCCGAGGCCGTGCGCGTGGTCCGTGAGTCTGGCCTGCCCAACGAAACCAATGCCATGTTCACCTTGCTAGAAGGCGAATGGGACGAGGTCTTTGGAACCATTAAAAAGGCTACCGATGCAGTGCGTGCGGTGTCTCCGCGTACTTCTTTAGTGGTGAAAGCCGATATTCGCGAGGGCGTGACTAATCAGTTGACGGACAAGGTAGATGCGGTGAACCGCCGCCTTGCAAAGGAGGACTAGATGACTTCACCAAATAATGCTTATGTAGGAGGCGCGCTCGACCTCAGCCAGGTTAAGGCTCGGGCCGAGGCGCGCCAGAAGGCGCAGGAGTCGCCACAAGCCGGTGCTGGCGGAATCCAGCCCTTCTTCACGGTCACGGAGGCTAACTTCGATCAGGACGTAGTGCGCCGCTCTACGGAGGTTCCGGTGGTAGTTCTCATCGGCACTGCTCGCTCCACCCAGTCAGAGCAGCTGAAGTCTGACCTGCAAGAATTAGCCTCGCAAGGCAACTTGAGCTTCCTTGTTGCTTACGTGGATGCGGATGCTACTCCCCAGGTTGCGCAGGCCTTTGGCGTTAAGAACCTGCCGACCGTGGTGGCCTTGGGAGCTGGGCAACCATTGACGAATTTCGAAGGCGCGCAGCCCAAGGATGCGCTTAAACAATGGGTCGATACCCTCGTTCAGAACGTTGGCCCACAGTTGAAGGGCCTACAGAGCGATGCGGGAGAGCCACAGCCCCAAGAGGAAGAGGATCCGCGTCTCCAGGAAGCGGAGAGCTTCTTGAACGCGGGCGACTTTGACGGAGCCATCAAGGTCTACAACGATATCTTGGATTCCGAGCCCGATAATGTGCAGATTAAACAGGCACGCGATACCACGATCTTGCTCAAGCGCCTAGACCCAGCTAACCAGACCGATGACCCGATTGCGGCTGCGGAAGGGGATAAGGAGGACGCCGATAAGCAAATGCGTGCTGCGGATGCCGAGGTAGTGGCGGGAGCACCGGAGAAAGCTTTTGAACGTCTCATTGAAACGATGAAGGCAACAGCAGGTGACAAGAAAGCACAGATCCGAGAACGCTTGCTAGAGCTTTTCGGCCTCTTCGACGCCAATGACCCGCGTGTCCTGGAAGCGCGCACCAAGCTGGCGAGTGCCCTGTACTAGTTTGAGTAGGATGGGAAAGCATGACTTCAGTGCTTTTCCTGTGCAATACAAATCGCGGTAAGTCGCAGATGGCTGCGGCGTTAGCCGCCAAGCATGCCCCCGAATGGGAAATCTACTCGGCTGGAGTGCAAACTACCCCGGAGCATACCCGGCAGGGCATCAATCAAGAGGCTAAAGCCTCCCTGGCGAAGGTGGGAGCAGAAATGACTGGTACTCCTGCTCTAGTGGATCCCCACCTTTCAGCCGCTGTCGACCACGTCATCGTGGTTGGTGATGCGAAATATGAGGGGCCAGCGCAGCGGTGGGACATCGAGGATCCCTCGCTGCGTGGTCTGGAGGGTGAAGAGCGCATGGATGCGCTTCGCGATGATATTGAAGCGCGCGTGGTGGAGTTCCTACGCGCGCAGCGATAGGCATCTATCGCTCCAGTACGTACCACTGCACCGAGTTGGCCGGAAGATGGAGCGTGGCAGAATTATCCGCCACGTGAATGTGTAGGGGAAGCGGATTCCCAGCGCCCTCATACACGGCATCATCAGTGTTGAGCACCATCTGCCACTCACCGTCATGTGGAACCCAGAGGCCGTAGTTGGGAATGGAAGAACCCGAAAGGTTGCACACGGCGAGCAAGGCAGACCCGTCTGCGCCGTAGCGGACGTAACCAAGGACATTATTCGTCGAGTCATCGGCCTTGACCCATCGGAAGCCATCTTGGCTGAAATCTTGGCTCCACAAAGCTGGGGTGTCACGGTAGATGAGGTTGATATCGCGCACGAGCCTCTTGATACCGCGGTGCCATTCGTTGCCCCACCCATCGAGGTTGGCCCAGTCTACTGAATGTCCCTCGGCCCACTCGGTAGTCTGGCCAAATTCCTGGCCCATGAAGAGGAGGTTCTTGCCGGGGTGAGAGAACATGTAGCCGTAGAGCGCGCGTAGGCCGGCTGCCTTATTCCAGTCGTCGCCAGGCATGCGCTGCCACAGCGAACCCTTGCCGTGAACTACCTCGTCATGGCTAAAGGGCAGCACGTAGCGCTCAGAATAGGCGTAAACCATGGAGAAGGTGAGCTCACCGTGGTGGTAGGAGCGGTGGACGGGTTCGTGCTTGAAGTACTCCAAGGTGTCATTCATCCAGCCCATATTCCACTTCAGGGAAAAGCCCAGACCATTCTCGGAGGTGGGGGCGGTAACGCCCGGCCAGGAGGTGGATTCTTCAGCAATGGTGAGCACGCCTGGATGAGTGCGATTGAGGGTGGCGTTGGTCTCCTGCAAAAATTGCACGGCTTCGAGATTCTCGCGACCGCCAAACTGGTTAGGTAGCCATTCATCGCGGGAATAATCCAGGTAAAGCATGGAAGCGACGGCGTCTACACGCAGGCCGTCGATGTGGAACTCTTCGGCCCAATACAGGGCGTTGGCCACGAGGAAATTGCGCACCTCATTGCGGCCAAAATCAAAGACGTAAGTTCCCCAATCGGCCTGTTCGCCGCGGCGGGGATCGGGGTGCTCGTAGAGAGCCTGACCATCAAAGCGGCCGAGGGCCCAATCGTCCTTGGGGAAGTGGGCCGGTACCCAGTCTACGATGACGCCGATGCCGTTTTCGTGCAGTGCATTGACTAATGCGCGGAACTCATTCGGCGAGCCCCACCGCGCAGAAGGCGAGTAGTAGCCGGAGACTTGATATCCCCAGGACCCGCCGAAGGGGTGCTCGGCCACGGGCAAGAGCTCAACGTGGGTGAAGCCATGCTCCTTTAGATAAGGGATGAGCTCCTCGCGTAGCTGGTTATAATTCGCCCCGACCTTCCACGAGCCAACGTGGACCTCATAGATGCTCATCGGGACGTCGAGGTTGCCGGAGCGCTTGTCCATCCAGGCAGAATCGGACCAAGCGAAATTGGTGGAATCCACTATCGAGTCTGTCTCTGGAGGGCAGGCGGTGCGCTTGGCCAATGGGTCGGCCTTGTCTTTGCGTCCTTCCTGGCTAAATATGGCGAACTTATAGCGCTCGCCAGCACCGATGCCCGGAACAAAGACCTCCCATACGCCGGTAGAACCAAGCGAACGCATTGGATACTGGGTTGGGTTCCAGCCGCAGAAATCGCCCACGACGGCCACACCTTGGGCATTGGGGGCCCACACAGCAAAGGACACGCCGCTTACGGGCCCTATCTCTGTGTCATAAGAGCGCAGGTTAGCACCGAGGACATCCCAGAGGCGCTCGTGGCGGCCTTCGCCGATAAGGTGCAGATCCAGCGAGCCGATGGTGGGAAGGAAGTGATATCCATCAGCCACGGTGCGGGTAGGGGCCTCGGGGTAGGAGATTTCCAGGCGGTAATCGCAGTTATCGCCTACCTCCGCTTCCCAGATGTCGTCGCCCACCAAATCCATGGACAAGGATTGCGTGGGGGTATGAAGCCGTACCGCGGTAGCACCCGGCTGGCGAGTACGGACGGTACCTTCGTGCCAGCCGTAGAAGCCGTGGGGGTCATGGTGGCGGCAGTCATTGAGGCGAGCGAGGTCAGTGGCCGGGATGTTCATACAATCAGAGTACCTAGATTGGGTGCAGTCCTGTGGGCAAATGTTTATGGGCGATAGTCGGTGACCTTGCGCCAGGTGAGCTGTTCTTGGAGGGCGTGGTCGGCAGGGGGGAGAACGAAGACATGGGCGACGTCGCGAAGCGGCTCTAAACGCACAAAGTTGCGTTCGGACCAGTGGTAGGCAGAGCCGGTGATCGTGTCCTGGACAGTATAGGACTCGCCAGGGTGGCGGCCGATAGCTTGCATATTTACCGTGACGGTAGCTTCCTGCGCATTGCGCGGATCTAGGTTAACCACGACGAGGACGACGTTGCCGGTGGTCGGATCCGCTTTGGAATAGGCAATGATGGCTTCATTGTCGGTGTCATGGAAACGCAGGGTGCGCAATTGCTGCAATGCGGGGTTATCCCGGCGAATCTGGTTAAGCAGCCGGATATAGGACTCGAGGGAATCGCCAGACGCAGCCGCAGCAGCGAAATCGCGCGGGCGCAGCTCGTACTTTTCGGAGTCGAGGTATTCCTCGGACCCCGGAGCTACCGGAGTGTGCTCATAGAGTTCAAAACCGGAGTACACGCCCCATAGCGGCGAAATGGTCGCAGCGAGGACAGCGCGGATGGCGAACATGGCGCGCCCACCGGTTTGTAAAGATTCATGCAGGATATCCGGGGTATTGACAAAAAGGTTGGGGCGGCAGATATCTGCCTGCTCGACGTGCATCTGGCCAAACTGGGTGAGCTCATGCTTAGAGGTCTGCCAGGTGAAGTAGGTATAGGACTGAGAAAAGCCCGCTTTCGCTAGCCCGAAAAGGCGAGGGGCGCGGGTAAAGGCCTCTGCCAGGAAGATGACATCTGGGTGGGTGGCGTGCACGCGGGTAATCAACCAATCCCAGAAGTTAGCTGGCTTGGTATGAGGGTTATCCACGCGGAACGTGCTCACCCCGGCTTCTACCCAAATCATGAGCGTTTCATAGATTTCGTGATAGATAGCATCAGGTGCGTTATCGAAGTTGAGTGGATAGATATCCTGATACTTCTTCGGCGGGTTCTCGGCGTAGGCGATGGTGCCATCCGGAAGGACCGTGAAAAACTCTGGGTGGCTGATGGCCCATGGGTGATCGGGCGATGCCTGCAGTGCGAAATCAAGCGCTACTTCCAGGCCAAGTTCCTGGGCGCGAGAGACCAGCTTCTTGAAGTCTTCTATCGTGCCCAAGTCGGGGTGGGTGGTGGAGTGGTCCTGGATGGCCCACGGACTTCCTACATCACCGGGCTCAGCAACGACCGAGTTATTTTTTCCCTTGCGGTGCACCTCACCGATGGGGTGGATGGGCGGAAAATACACCGTATCGAAGCCCATATCGGCTACGCGCTCGAGTGCTTTGGCTGTGGTCTCGAACGTGCCGTGCACAGGATTCCCCTTTTCGTCCCAGCCGCCCGTGGAACGCGGGAAAAGCTCGTACCACGAGTTATAGAGCGCGGCTGGACGCTCTACGTATACCTCGTGGATTGAACCCTCCACCAAGAGATCGCGCAGGGGGTGTGAGTGCAGAATGTCTGCAACCTCGTCCGAGAGCGCCACCTGCACGCGATTATCGACGTCCAAGGACTCATCCTCCAAGTCCCGTGCAGCAGCAAAGAGGGGCGTGACAATATCCGAGGGGGTTTGCAAGGCCGCGCGAGAAAATAGGTCAGCGCCATGCTGGAGGTCATTGGCCAGTTCGGTAGCGGATTGCCCGGCCGCCATCTTCTTGGTTATTGCGTTTTTCCACGTAGCTATGGGATCCGACCAAGCATCGACTCGAAAGTACCAGGTGCCTTGGGTACCTGGGGTAAAGACGCCGTGCACACGATCCTGATCAGTGGGGTCTACCTGCATGGTAACGGAGGAGGTAGCCGTGGACCGTGCCGCCCAGGCGGACAAGGTGGCAGAGACCGCGTCGTGTCCTTCGCGCCAGACAAGGGCGGTGACAGGAACTACCTCGCCTACAACGGCTTTGGAGGCTACAGAACCGGCGGAGATCAGCGGGCGGACATCGTCAATACCAAGGCGAGTAGTCATGCCCATAAGACTAATGCAGCTGTGTCAATTTCACCGGGCAAAGAACAAATCAGTCACAATGGAAGGCGTGAACGACGTAACTCCTACAGATCAAGATTGGCTCGTAGATTTTCGCGGCGTCGAGCTGCGCCGCGGCCGCAAGACCCTCGTCGGTCCTGTGGACTGGCAAGTAGAACTCGATGAGCGCTGGGTCATCATTGGCCCCAATGGCGCGGGCAAGACCTCGCTAGTGCGTATGGCCGCGGCCGAAGAATTCCCTTCGAAAGGCACCGCCTTTTTAATGGGGGAGCAAATTGGCAAAACCGACATGCGTGATCTGCGCGCGCTCATCGGCATCTCCTCCGCGGCGGTGCAATCGCGGATCCCAGAAAATGAGCGTGTGGACGATCTCGTCGTTTCTGCCGGCTACGCTGTGCTTGGCCGCTGGCGGGAGGAATACCAAGACATGGATTTCTCGCGCGCCGATGACATCTTGGCACAGGTTGGTGCCACCCACCTTAAAGAGCGCACGTGGGGAACCCTGTCCGAGGGAGAAAAGAAGCGCGTCGTCCTCGCTCGCGCACTCATGACTAACCCCGAGTTGCTTATCCTGGATGAGCCTTCTGCCGGAATGGACCTGGGAGGCCGCGAAGACCTAGTGGGATATCTCGGCGATTTAGCAATGGATCCAGATGCCCCAGCGATTGTCATGATCACCCACCACGTGGAAGAGATCCCCTACGGCTTCACCCACGCCATGCTGCTGGATGAGGGTAAGGTAGTGGCAAAAGGACTGATTAATTCCGTTCTCACCTCAGAAAACCTGACTCGCGCCTTCCATCAGCCCATTCAGGTAGACCGCATTGGACAGCGATACTTCGCCCGCCGAGCTTCTTTATGACCAACCCCTTTCATGACCGTATCGATGCCGTTGATGCCAGCGATACCACCGGTTTTAACGGTGGGCGCTTGGCGGCAACCGTCCTGCTTCTGCGGGACGGCGCCGACGGTCTTGAAGTCTGGGTGCAAGAGCGCGTGCACACCATGCACAACTACCCGGGGCACTCAGTATTTCCCGGTGGTGGGGTAGACCCTCGCGACTTTCCGCCGCGTTCCTGGGACTCGGGCGAACTATGGGCCGGCAAGTCCGTCATCTCCCTGGCCCGGCGGATGGGCGTAACCAAATACAAAGCCCATGCCCTTTTATTCGCCGCGGCACGCGAGCTCTTCGAGGAAGCCGGCACCCTCTTCGCTATCCGTGAAGACGGCATCGTCTCCAATGCGCGGCGCTATCACAAGGAGCGAAAGCTACTCGAAAACCACACCATCTCTTTTACTGAGTTCCTGAGTAATAACGGCATGCGTGTCGACGCCGATATGCTCCTTCCCTGGGCGCGGTGGGTAGGAAAAGGAAAGAGCCACTGGTTCGATACCTTTTTCTTCGTAGGGGTACTGCCCTCCGGCCAAGAACCGGATGGCGATACCGATGAAGCAGACGATGCTGGATGGTTCTCCCCACAACTAATCTTGGACGGCTGGCGCGCCGGGCTGGTGCGCCTTGTGATCCCTACGTGGGCGCAGATGCAAAGACTAAGCAGATATACCTCGGTTCAAGAAGTCCTCGATGATGCGTCCTTTTCTGACCTGCGCCCCGTCATTGGGGATCCGCGCGAGGATCCCCGCTACCGAGAGTTCTTTTCCACCACCCCTTTAGACCGCATATGAGTTATACCCCCGCTGAAGTCAGCTTCCTGGCCGAGCACCAAGAGGAAATAGCTAGCCTCGACCTTTCCCTAACTAAGTCTTCTCGGCTCAAAGACACCGAAATTTTGAAAGAGAAGTTCGGCGAGTTTGGCCGCGCGGTCATGGAGCTAGTGACCGCCCGCAGTTCGGGCAAACTCCCCAGTGGCTGGCTAATGGACGCCGACTCAGCTCAACAAGCAACCCCCGTCGAGGTTGCGGCATACCGGGCGGCATTTCTGGCGGAACAGGGAGTAGGCAGCGTCCACGACATCACCTGCTCCATCGGCACAGAAGGATATAATTCTCCGCTCGAGTACTTCGGCTCGGATCTGGATGAATCGCGGGTGAAAATGGCGAGGTACAATCTCTCATCGGCCAAGATTTTCCGGGCGGATGCGCTCACGACAACGACGACTGCCGAAGTTCTTTTAGCGGATCCCGCGCGTCGGGCCGGTGGTAGAAGAATCACGCGGCCGGAGGATTTGGTGCCGCCGCTGTCAGAGGTCGTCGCCAAGCATCGCGGCAAGGAATTGGCCATCAAGTGCGCACCTGGTCTGGATTTCAGCGAATGGAGCGGCCTTGTCACCGTCGCGAGCGTGGAAGGCGCAGTAAAGGAAGCCTGCTTGTATACCCCAGGCTTTGGTACCGGTCGACGAGCGGTGATGATTCGTGGGCACAAGGTAGATGTCCTAGATGACCAGGAAAGCAACCTGCCCGAGGCCGGAGATATTGGGAGCTATCTCATAGACCCCGATGGAGCCATCGTTCGCGCTGGTTTGGTTCAGCATTACGCGGCACGGGAAGGGCTGCACCAAATCGATCCGCGCATCGCGTATCTAACAGGCGAGAGGATTCCCGAGGGAACTTCGGGATTTCCATTCATAGAAAAGGTCCCCCTAAAGAGATTAAAGTCCGTACTTAAATCCTATGACGCGGGAAGTCTCGAAATCCTCGTACGCGGGGTAGAAGTTGACCCTGACCAGCTGCGGAAGAAGATGAAGCTGAAGGGGAAGAAGCCTTTTGCGGTAATCATTACGCGAATTGGCTCACAGGGAATCGCCTTGCTGTGCAAACCCCGAGTATCATCGTCCGAGGATAATTACGCAACATAAATATATCGGAAAGGTGAGTGCCCAATGCCAACTATTGTGGCTCTGGTCAAACACGTGCCGGATACGTGGTCTACCAAGTCCTTGGAAGATGACCACACCCTGGATCGCACCTCCGTGGATAACGTTATCGATGAGGTTAATGAGTACTCCGTGGAGCAAGCCCTGCGCCTGCGCGACGATAACCCGGATGCGGGATTTAAAGTCGTAGCGCTGACCATGGGGCCAGCCCAGGCAGACGAAGCACTGCGCAAGGCACTGGCGATGGGTGCCGACGATGCCGTCCTCGTCTCCGATGATTCACTGGCGGGAGCTGATGCGCTGTCGACCGCATGGACCCTCAACGCTGCGCTAAATAAGCTTGACGACGTCCAATTGATCACCGCCGGCACCGAAGCTTCCGACGCCTCCACCGGTCTCCTGGCTGGTCTGCTCGCCGAGTACCGCCAGCTGCCGGCCCTTACTGGCCTACACAAGGTAGAGCTGGCGGGCAGCACGCTGCGTGGCACTCGCGATGATGCGCGCGGCACTTGGGAACTAGAAGCGCCGCTGCCCGCGATTATTTCCGTGAACGATAAGAGCGACAAGCCACGGTTCCCCAATTTCAAGGGCTTGATGGCCGCTAAGAAGGCCGAAATCACTACCTTCTCCTTGGCGGATTTGGGAATTGAGGCTATCGCGCCAACCACCTCCGTTTCGGCCGCCGAAAAGCGCCCACCGCGCACCGCCGGCGAGGTCATTTCCGAGCCCAACCCACAAGACGCGGCGAAAAAGATCGCCGACTTCCTGTCCGCAAAGAACTTGATTTAGGAGTAGATATGTCTCACGTTTACGTACTAGTTGAGCATGATGCGGATAAACTCCTCCCCGTTACCGGCGAGCTGATTACGGCCGCACGGGAATTGGGCACGGTGTCCGCAGTGGTCGTCGGCAAGCAGGCTGATAAGTTCGATGCTGATCTTGCCGCGCTCGGTGCCGCCCAAGTTGTCCAAGCAACGGCCGACGATTATGAGCAGCGTTTCCTCACCCCAGAGGTTGACGCTCTGCATGCGCTAGGCGCTGCGAACCCAGCGCCGATCGTGTTGGCCGCAACTCCGGCCAATAACGAGATCGCCGGCCGCCTAGCAGCTAGACTCGCCTCCGGCGCACTAGTCAATGTTAGCGGTATCACCGCCGACCGCTCTGCCCAGATGACTATCTTCGGTGGCTCCTATGAGACGACCTCTACCGCTACCGGAGAGTGCCCGATTTACACGCTCCGGCCAGGCGCGGTTGAGGCCGCACCACAACAGGTGGAAACACAACCGGCGCCGATGCCGCTTCCGGCCGGCACAAGCAAAGATGTCAAGGTAAATTCCTTTACTCCGGCCGAGAAGTCTGCACGCCCCGAAATTACCGAGGCCAAAGCGGTTGTTGCCGGCGGCCGCGGCGTGGGCGACGAATTCAGCGCCGTCGTCGAGCCGCTTGCCGACGCCCTCGGAGCCGCCGTCGGTGCTACCCGCGACGCCGTGGATGAAGGCTTCTATGACGCCGCTTATCAGATCGGTCAGACCGGCGTTACCGTCTCGCCTGATCTCTATATCGGTTTGGGTATCTCCGGCGCTATCCAGCACACCTCCGGCATGCAGACTTCCGGCACCATTGTGGTGGTCAACCAGGACCAGGATGAGCCTTTCTTCCAGATCGCTGACCTCGGCGTCGTTGGAGACCTGCACGAAATCGCCCCAGCTCTTACTGAAGAACTGAAAGCGCGTCAGTAATGCCGTACTACTTCGACTACGCCGCTACTCAGCCGATGCGGCAGAGCGCGATTGATGCATGGGTGGCGGCGGCCGGCTCCCTGAATTCCGGAGCGCAATATGGCTCGGGGCGAAAGGCTCGGTCCGTGCTGGATGATGCCCGCGAAAAGGTTGCTTCCCTTCTTGGCTGCGAGCCCATTGAGGTCATTTTCACTTCTTCGGGCACCGAGGCAGATAATATCGCCATTCAGGGACTCTACGCGGCTGGAACAACCAATCGCATCATCTCCACTGATATCGAGCATCCCGCTGTTCGCGATACCGTGACTAAGCTGCAGAGTTCCGGGGCGGCCGTCGAAATCCTTCCCGTGGATCGTTCCGGGCACGTTGCAGACCTGGCTGCCCTAGACACGCTTGCCGACGTCGCTACCTGCATGTGGGCCAATAATGAAACCGGTGCCATTCAGCCGGTCGAAGACATTGTTGCTCGGGCGAGTGCGGCCGGCACTCCCGTGCACGTAGATGCGGTGCAAGCAGTAGGCAAAGTCCCCATTAACTTTTCCGAACTTGGGACAACCAGTCTTGCCGCCAGTGCCCATAAATTTGGCGGCCCTCGCGGCATTGGGCTGCTTCTAGCTAAGCGCAGTCCTGCACCCCAGCCCATTGCCTTTGGTGGTGGGCAAGAACGAGGGATTCGCCCTGGCACAGTAGACGTTGCAAGTGCTTCCGGTTTAGCAGCGGCGCTAGAAGAGTCCGTCTCCGAAATTTCCTCCCAGGGTGAACGGATTGCTGCTCTCCGCAATAAGTTGCGCGACGGAATCCTCGCCACCATCGATAACGTGGTGGTCAATTCCACTGAGCCGTGCCTACCGTCCCATCTGCATGTCTCATTCCCCGGTGCCGATGGCGATAGCCTCATTATGCTGCTTGATTCCTTGCAGATCGAGGCTTCTACCGGTAGCGCCTGCAGCGCAGGCGTAAATCGCATGTCACATGTCCTCGAAGCGATGGGTGTAAGCGAGGCAGAAGGCATTGGTTCCCTGCGCTTTACTCTCGGGCGGCTTACCTCGGAGGAAGACGTTGAATATGTCTTGTCTCATCTTCCTGAGGTGATATCTCGCGCCCGTTCTGTCTAGCTATCATTCCTTTCCTTGGCGGCCGCGCGCCGAGCGGCGATAGCTTGGCCCACCGTTAGCGCCCAGTTCTTATTCTTGGGCGCTAACGGTCCTTGGGGTTCATCGTATTCCCAGTGGCCATCATCAAAGAGCCATACTATATCTCCGGTATGCGGATCCATGATGTAGAAGGCACCGCCATCGGTCTTGATGTTGTGGTGATGTTGGCATAACGATGCCAAATTGCTTCCCGCAGTTTTCCCACCCTTTGCGTGGTCAATGCGATGGTCCTTTTGACAGCTTTCTGCGGGACGGTGGCACCCCGGCCAGCGGCATACGCCATCGCGGCCTTCCACGAAGGCGCCAATGAGCGGGGGAGTGACGTAGCTTTCGCTTTCCAGCTCTCTTGCTAGGTCCATGTCCCGCTTTTGAGTGGGACGTATGCCGTCCGCAGTTTCTGGACTTACCCAGCCGAATCCCTGGATGAACCCGGGTGCAGCCTTTTGGTCATAGGCGCGGTACATGTGAAGGACTACCTTAACCCGTTGCTCAATATCGCCCAGAATCAATTTGGCCAGTGCGTCCGCCTTGGTGAGGTTATGCTTTTCGGCTGCTTGACTGACGTGTTCATCTATAGCTATCAATGTAGCTTCATCGAATTCCACGGCTAGCCCAGCTTTGCCGCCGAAGCTGGAGTACGTGAAATACGGATCCTTTTGTGGGGTAGCTTCCTTCTCTTCTTCGGGCGTCGGGGTTTCAACAGCGATGAGACCGTTGAGTTTTCGTCGCAAATTTGTATTTGAAGGCAGTACCTGTCTGGGGCTCGTCGGCGTTAGATAACTAGCCAGCTCTTGGTCTATTCGTTCAAGGGTTTCGGTAGGGACGTCACCGAGCTTGCTGAGTACGGCGTCAATGGTAATGAGACGAGAAAAATCCAAGAAGTAGTAGGTTTCTTGCAGGGCCCTCGTAAGCGGCAGCTCAGCTAGGCGGTAGAGGGCCATGGTTATGTCCCGCGTTCTCCGCTCGCTTAATCCCGTGCGGGTTGCGAGAGTATGGCAAGAAATATCGAAGTCGTCTTCTAGGTCAGGCTTGACCTCTTTCCAAAATAGATAATCCTGTTTTCTGATTTCTGTTGCTCTAGCTGCAAGTGGATCATTGGGATCATTGACTATGTAGTAGGATTCCAAACCTGATTTCCCCGATTATTAGCACATATGAACGTTTCCTCACGGTGTCCATTTTATGTCTTGTGCAGGGGCTCCGCAAGGGGAAGGGGCGAAAATAAGTTCTAAAGGGTGATATTTCCAGGTTGGTAGAAATAGGAGAAAAGAAAATTATCCCTAGTGGCGTGTGTTAAACATGTGACTGGAGTGATGGCGTTGCTAGACTCACGCGCATGACTTCAAAGAAGGCACTCCGAAAGAGCATTACTGCGGTAGTTACCGTGGCTGCACTAGCTGTTAGTGGCACCGCTGTTGCCCAGGCGGTGAACTTTGGTGCACCTAAGGGCGTTGACGTGGCAGCGCACCAGCATCCGGGTGGCACGCCTATCGATTGGTCCAAGGTACGTACCGACGGTCAGTCTTTTGCATTTGTAAAGGCAACCGAGGGGGGTGATTGGGTAAATCCGCATTACGTCGAAGACGTTCAGGCCGCTCACGCCGCCGGACTAAAGACCGGTGCTTATCACTACGCTCGTCCATCCACCGACGCCAAAACGCAAGCGGCGAACTTTGCCGCGCAGATTGCGTTGGCGCCAGATCAGACATTGCCCCCGGCTCTTGATATTGAGGTTGCGGAAGGTAAGTCTGCGGCCCAGTTGGAGCAGTGGATTGAAGAATTTACCAGCGAGCTCAAGCGCCTTACCGGCCGCACTCCCATGATTTACACCTACAAGTACTTCTGGATGGGGCAGATGAATAACTCCCAGAAGTTCTCGGATATGCCGCTGTGGCTTGCTGCCTATCAGGATCAGGCGCCCGACGCTGTCGGCGGCTGGAAGAAGCTATCCTTCTGGCAGCGTTCTGGCTCTGGCAAGGTGGCAGGCATTCCTACCGACGTCGATATGAACCTGTTTAATGGTTCCAAGCAGCAGCTGCAGTCCTTCAGCGACGGCAACTACGTGGATGTCGGCGGCGCGCTTGAACAGCTAGTTGTGGGCGATGGTCTTGACCTAAGCTCAGACAGCACGCCGCTTATCGGTGCTATCCTTGCCCTCGCTGCGGGCCTGATTGCGCTTCCGCAGCTTGCCGACGCCGCCGAAAAGTCCGGCCTCGATCCCCAAGCGGCCCAGGGCTTGGCTGGATTCGTGAAGACTCTGCAGGAAAAGGATGCCCTCCCAATAGAAGATTTGGGCGATATGGCAAAGGGCACCTTCTCTGTCGGTGACCTAGCAATCCTGCTGGACAATGCCGGTCATGTGAATAACGTTAAGTCTGGCAATGTCTCCGAGTCGGAAGTCTCGGAGGCTAAGAATGCGGCCAAGAAAGCTGGCGCTGATGTTCCCGATTTCGATGCGGGCCAAGTAGCCACGCTACTTAATCGCGTGCTGCAGTAGCACCAGCGAAAAACGTGCGGGTCCACTCCTCGTCCTTGTAGTGGGCGGGGACTGCTCCGCCAAGGAGTGTCTTTGCCAGCTGAGCGGCTTCAATGGAGCCTTCGGCTGGCAGTTCTGTATCCGAGGCTACAAGGATAATGTTGCCGTAGCGCCGGCCCTTGAGCATTGGTGGGTCCGCGATGACCGCGAGGTGGTCAAAAACTTCGTCTAGTCCGGCCAGTTCGCTCTTTGCTAGCTGCAGATCGGAATGGTCTCCGCAATTGGCGATATAGAGCCCGCCTGATTCCAATGCCTGCTTCGCAGCCTGGAAGAACTCTACGGTGGTGAGATTTGCTGGAGTCTTATCGCCAGCAAAGACATCGCGGATGATGATGTCGCGGCTGGCGGGCAGGAAGCCCTCGGTTTCTTTGCGTGCTTCGCCGGCGCGGATTTTCACGGTGGGGGAACGGGGGACGTCGAAAAGCGTACGCACCAATTCTCCCAACTTGGCGTCGAGTTCGACTACCGTGTGGCGACTGCCAGGGAGCGTGCTGGCAAAATAGCGCGGAAGGGAGCAGCCTGCGCCACCTAAGTGGGTGACGCGAAGCTTGTTTGCAGGCCGAGTATTGAGGTGTTTGACCGCCGCCGCAATCCAGCGCATGTACTCGAACTCCAATTCTTCTGGCTCTCCCAGCACAATGTGGCTGCTTGGCACACCATTGACGTTGAGAATATAGGCACCGTCCCGGAACTCATCCGCCACAACCTCGGCCGTGCCGGTCGAGATTTCGTAGGTTCCGGTGATTCCCGGATTGGTGGAAGCTCGCTTTCTGCCCATGTCATACAAGCTTAGGGAATGGATTCGATTTACACCGCGTTGGGGCTAGGGAGTAGACTTTCGGGCCTGTAGTCAAGGTGAAATGGGGAGGACAATGCGAGTATTGGTTGCCATGTCCGGCGGCGTGGACTCATCGGTTGCCGCCGCTCGTGCGGTAGAAGCCGGCCACGAGGTGATTGGCGTTCATCTCGCCCTGCACAAAGACGCGCAGCAAACCAGGGAGAAGGCGCGCGGTTGCTGCTCGTTGGAGGATTCCGCTGATGCCCGCCGTATCTGCGATAAGCTGGGCATTCCCTTCTATGTATGGGATTTTTCGGAGGAATTTAAAGAAGAGGTCATCACGGACTTCGTGGATTCCTATGCGCGTGGTGAAACCCCTAATCCCTGCTTGCGCTGCAACGAAAAGATTAAGTTCCGGGCACTGCTACAAAAAGGCATGGCGCTCGGATTCGACGCCGTTGCGACGGGTCACTACGCCACCATCGACGAAAACGGCTACATGCGCCGTTCTCTGGACGAAAATAAGGACCAGTCTTATGTTTTAGGTGTCATCTCTGCCGAAGAGCTGGAGCACTGCTTTTTCCCCATCGGTGATACCCCCAAGCCGCAAATCCGCGAAGAGGCTGCGGCGCACGGTTTTTCCACCGCGAAGAAGCCGGATTCCTACGACATTTGCTTCATTCCAGATGGCAATACACAGGCGTTTCTGGGCGCTCGTATCGGGCTTCGCCCCGGCATGATATTGGACCAAGAAGGCACGGAGCTCAAAGAGCACGATGGTGCATGGAACTACACCATCGGTCAGCGAAAGGGCCTAGACATCAAGTCGCCGGCTGCCGACGGCCGTCCCCGCTACGTCACCGACATCGATGCCTCTACGGGCACGGTGATCGTCGGTGCCCGCGAGGACTTGGCCGTGACCTCGATTCACGCTGATCGGCTGAAGTACCTCCACCCGGGCATGGATGGGGACTTCGAGTGCGAGGTTCAGGTGCGTGCGCATGGTTCCGTGGTGCCATGTGTCGCCCACGTCGACCGCGATGCGGACGAGATGCGCCTTGAGCTTAAGGAGCCCCTATCTGGTGTCGCTCGCGGCCAGGCGGCCGTACTGTATTTGCCGTCGCCAGACGCGCTTGGCGATATCGTTATCGGTTCCGGCACCATTTGCGGGACGGCCTAGATGACCGGCTTTGCCCTTGGCCCCATGCCCGGCACTTCCGTAGCGGAAGCGGCGGACATTATAATCAGCGAGACCTCACTCCCTGCCATCCCGCAACTTCCAGATAGGGGCCTCGGCTCCGATGCGGTTGGACGTACGGCCAGCATGCTTGAGGCCATTAATATCGATCGTGGTCCGCGTTCATGGCGCATGACCACGCGTCCGCAGCTTTTGACGCGGCGTACCTGGGATCGCTTAGAACGCGATCTCGATGAGGTTCAGGAGGTCTGGGGCGAGACGGTTTCCCACATTAAGGTGCAGGCTTTGGGTCCCTGGTCCCTGGCGGCGAGCATTGAGCTCTCCGATGGTCACCGCGTCTTGACTGACTCCAGCGCTTTCGCAGAGCTTTCCGACGCCCTCTTGCACGGCCTCCACTCCCATGCCCACGATGTGGCAAACCGTTTCCACAGCGAGGTGCATATACAACTCGATGAACCACTGCTGGCGGATATCATTGCTGGGCGGATTCCCGGGACTACTGATTTTGACTCGATACCAGCAGTCCCAGAGGAAGTTGTCCTTGAAAGCCTTTTAGCGTTTGAAGCCGACTATGTGCATGCTGCGCCTATCTGGGCGGTAGCGCGCGCAGCGAAGACTTTTTTGGTTGATTCGCGCTTTCGCCAGCAATTTTCCACCCCAGAGCACTACGACGGATTGGGTGAACACCTCAGTGCGGGCTATCGCATCGGCCTGGGCATTCCCGGTATGGATGCGAGGGAGGAAGCAATCGCCCTAGCTTCCCACCTTGATCGCATTGGCATGCCGCGTGAGCTATTGGTCGATAGCTTCGATGTTTTCCCCAGTGCGGCTTCCGCTAGATCGCTTCGGTCTGTCACTGAGACCGCCGCCATCCTCACCCGGGACGCCGGCGATCTTTAATCGACGCGCCCGCGGCTATCCGTGGTAGTGAAGTATTCGCCCATATATGGGATGACGTAGCGCAGCTTGCCGTGTGCGGTGGGTTCGATCAGGTCGGCGTCGATAAGCCGCTGGCGAGTGGCGGACAAGGATCGCACGGTGCGGTCCATGTGCCCTGCGATGTCGGCGATGGTGGCGATGCCATCCACTTCGACTGCGGCCATTGCCTCTAAAAACTCCCGCTGTGCCGGTGGCAAGGTCAACGTAGCAGGCTGGTGCACCTGCGCGCCCATAATTGAAATTGCCTCCGGAGCTATTGAAGCAATCGTCTCCTGTGAAATGCCACTTTCCTTGTTTCGGCGACTGTGCTCCCACGCCAGTGAGCCAACCAATTGCACGAGGTACGGGTAGCCCCGGGTGAGCGTCGCGGCGTCCCTAATCGCCTCGGGGCTAAACTCCAATCCCGAGCCCGACGCCGTGTGCTCTAGAGCCTGCTGCGTGTTGGCCGGAGAAAGCGGTCCTAAGACGAACTTCTGGGCCCGGCGCAGGAACGTTACCCCGGGGAGATCTAATAGGTGGTTGACTCCCTGGGGAAGACCAGCGGCTACCAAAGCGATGTCGAATTCATCGCGCACTAGGTCTTGGTACGCCACGGCGATGGTAGTGAGTTCTTCGACATCGGCGTCTTGCACCTCGTCGATGGTAAGCAGGATGCCGGTGCCCTTTAGCTCAGTGGAAAGCTCGCGCAGGCGAGTATTTAGCGTGGGGGTGAAGCGATCTTCTCTTTGATGGTCGAAGCCGATTGACCCCACGCCGCCGATGCCGATGCGGCTGACCTTCTTCTTATCGCTCGGAGAGAGCTGTTCAAGCAGCCTGGGGATGGTGGTATTGACCAATTCCTCCACCATGGTGGAGCGCCCAGAGGCGCGTAGTGTTACCCAACCGCGCGCTTCAGCAATGTCTTCCAACTCGTTAATGAGGACCGTCTTACCAATGCCCCTTGCGCCGCTAAGCACCATGGAACGAGAGGCATTGCCAGCCGAGCCATCGAGCGCAGTGCGGAAGCTATCGAGCACGATACCGCGCCCGACCCAGAACAGGGGAGGAGCGCCGAATGTAGGGCGGAACGGATTTTCCATATGGCTAGTGTAACCCTTGTTATTGGAGATTTGGGAGACTTTTAGCCGTACTTGGAGATTTAGGAGAATTGGGAGACTTCTTCTGGTGGGGTGTGTAGATTCTCCACGCGATGGCGCCGATGTGAAGGGAACTAGCGGCTACGAGTGCGTACCACCAGCCAAAATTTAGGATTCTGTACCACGGCATTGCGTAACCAATAAATATCACGGTGATAAGAGTGATTATCCCTGTCGCAACCAGCGAAGCGGTAGAGCGTGGTTTCTTTAGAGCATTCCATGCAGCCCAGAACTCAGATGCAATAATGGCGGCGATGGCTATGGATAAAAGCATTGTGGTTCCTTAAAGCTGGTCGAACAGTGCTTGGGCGAGATTTTCGACTCCTGCTGGAGAATCATTATTGGCGAAGGCTGCGCGGCCGCTCTTCGGATCAATGATAAGCATTGTCGAGTATCCGTAGGTGCCACCGTTGTGCCAGAAGGTGTGGTTATCTTCATCCTCTTGCCAGCCGAAAGCGGTGTCGCCATTTTTGATAAACCACTCAGTGAAAGCTGCCATATCACTCGCATTGGACCTAATGGCGCCAGCGGCAGCAAAGCAGCCGTCCATTTCCCAAGGCTCAGCCTTTCGGCCGGTGGAGGTGAGTCCGCGTGGAGCATTTTCGGGGACGGCCCCTGGTGTCATGAGATAAGTTTCCGTCATCCCAGCTGGCTTAAAGATTCTCTCGTGGAGCAGCTGTTCATAGGGCGTATCAGTGACCCTTTCCAAAAGGATTCCGAGCAGGGCGTATCCCAAGTTGGAATAGGTTTCTGTACCACGATCTTCAAGCTTTGCTTCGATCGCTGTATCTAAGATGTTTCGGTTGGTTTCTCCCGCGTAGGGGTTAGCGCCAGTGACGCTCCCGAATACGGAGGAGAAAAAGCTGCCATTCGCTAACCGTGGAAGCCCCGAGGTGTGCTCGAGCAGCTCCTGAACTGTGACATCGGAGACGGGTGCGTCGTCAACCTCGAGAACTTCGCCCACCGTGGTGTCGAGGCGAATCTTTCCCTCTTCTACTAGTTGGTGGGCAATTTCCCCGGTGAACATCTTGGTTACAGAACCGATTTCCACCTCGGTGTGCTCATCGGCGCCGAGTCCGGCGAAGGTGGCCTTTTCCTGTACAAGTGTGAAGACGGTGAGGTTGTTGAAGCCGGGCTCTGGGTGCTCCCGTAGGTATGTGGAGAGTTCTGGATCGCCGGTTGCGGTAGTAGCCATCGAGATTCGCTGGGGTCCCACGATGAGCAGGAAGGTGGCCGATATCGCGGCCGCGATGGTGGCCAGTGCTAATTTGCGCATTAGTGGGCCTCGCTTGCGGTAATGATGGTCAGGAGAGGAACCACTCGGGCAGGTCGAATTGCGTATCGTCCGCCTGTCTTGGTGGTCCATCCAGCACTAGTGAGGGCGCTGAGGTGGTGGTAGGCGGTACCGGTGGAAGTAACTAGTTCTTCTTCGACAAGTTCTGCGGCGGTAGCTGGTGCAATAAGGAGTCGGCGCAGGATATCGCCACGAACGGGGTGGGCTAGTGCGGCGAGGCGGTCGAGGTTTTCAGACCAGTCGCCATGTGTGACTACTTCAGCTGGCCGCTGCCATTGGTAGGTATAAGAGCTCTGGCCGATAGTGAGGTTGCCGCCAAAAATAACGGATCCCTCGGGGAGTTCTGGAGAAGGCTCGAGGGCGTCCGCGAGCCACATCGTGGACTCGCCTGTGGAAGCTTCTGCTGGGGTTGTTGTGGGGCTTTCGAGCTTGGCGACGCGCTCTTCGAGGGCCAAGACTCTCGATTCCAAAGATTCCATAGTTCTAGAATTCCAAAAAGCTAGAACTATTGCAACGGTTTTAGGAAATTAGGGGCCATGCAGTGGAGACATCCGATGCATCGCGGCCCTTGCCCTCTAGGTATTTCTTGAATGCAGTCCGGTCCTCGTACCACTTGACCGCCTGGAATTCCATGAGCTCGTTTTCATCCATTTGTGCCAGGTTGGGGTAGTGCTGGCGTACCTGTTTCCAGGCAACGCGGGCGGCTGCGAGGGCGTCGGCAGTAGCTTCGTGGGCGTTGCCCAACTCGACGCCGTAGTGCTCGCACACGGCGCCAAGGGTGCGCTTGCCCTTGCGCCACTTATCACTGACGCGGTCGATTACATAGGGGTCATAGACCGGGCCAGTGACCGTGAAATCGCCGGTGAGGCTCCGCAGCACGGTGAGATCAAAAGCAGCGTTGTAGACAATGAGCGTTAGACCATCCTCCCATGCGGCCTTGATTGTCTCGACCGTATCTTTCAGAACCTCTTCGTGCGGTCGGCCCTCGGCGCGGGCTTTTTCGGTAGTGATGCCATGCACGTTGGTCGCTTCCTGCGGGATCTCGATTCCGGGATCGGCGAGGTGCTCCACCTTTTGTACATCGCGGCCATCAATGCGGACTAGGGCAGAGGTGACGATGCGGGCTTCTTTGGGATTGGCCGAGGTGGTCTCAAGGTCGAAGGCGAGCATGCGGGAGGCGTCGAAATTCATGATCCATACCTTAGTAGCTAGCCCCGACACGAGGGATAGCTACACTTGGGCAGCGTGACTAATCCAGTTGATCTGCACCGTGAATGGAATGACCTTGCGCAGGAAGTGCGCCGGCATCGCAACCTGTACTACAACGGTGAGCCGGCTATTCCCGACGCCGACTTTGACGCCCTCTTCCAGCGCCTTCTTGCGATCGAAGAAGAACATCCTGAGCTTGCCGTGCCTGATTCGCCTACCCAACAGGTAGGCGCCGCTCCCAGTGCTGGCGAAGATATCGAGCACCTTGAGCGCATGATGAGCCTGGACAATGTTTTTAGCGCTGGCGAGATGCAGGATTGGCTCGATAGAACCCCAGCAAAGACTTATCTCACTGAGCTCAAGATTGATGGCTTGTCTATCGATTTGGTCTATCGCAATGGGCGCCTGATCACCGCCGCGACCCGTGGCGATGGCACAGTGGGCGAAGACATAACTGCTAATGCGCGCGTGATTGAAGACATTCCGCATGAGCTCAAGGGGACAGATGAATACTCGGTCCCAGAGCTGATCGAGATTCGCGGCGAAGTCTATATGCGCCCCGAGGATTTTGAAGAGATCAATGAGGAGCGCGCGGCCGATGGCAAAGAAAAGTTTGCTAATCCGCGCAATGCTGCGGCAGGTGGACTGCGCATGAAGGATCCCGCCGAGGTGAAAAAGCGCCGCCTGAAAATGGTGTGCCACGGCCTAGGCGCGCGCGAGGGATTTTCACCCACTTCCCAACATGATGCTTATAAGGCAATTGCGGCTTGGGGGCTGCCGGTTTCCCCATATACCAAGCAGGTTCATTCGGCCAAGGAAGTCCAAGACGAGGTGGCACATTGGGCAGAACACCGCCACGATGCCATCTTTGAGATGGATGGGCTCGTCGTCAAGGTAGATGATTTGGGCTCGCAGCGCGCACTGGGTGCGACTTCCCGCGCCCCGCGCTGGGCTATTGCCTATAAGTATCCGCCGGAGGAAGTGACCACAAAGCTCAAGGGCATTGAGGTGGGTGTTGGACGTACCGGGCGAGTGACCCCGTTTGCCATCATGGAGCCGGTCTTTGTCTCCGGTTCCACAGTGTCCATGGCTACCTTGCATAATCAGTCAGAGGTAAAGCGCAAGGGCGTGCTTATCGGGGATACCGTCATCATTCGCAAGGCGGGCGAGATTATCCCGGAGGTGCTCGGACCAGTGCGCGAGCAGCGCGATGGTAGCGAGTATGAGTGGACTTTCCCGGAGAACTGCCCGGCTTGCGGTACTAAATTGGCCCCACAAAAAGACGGCGACGCGGATTGGCGGTGCCCCAATACCCAATCGTGCCCAGCACAACTTTCCGCGCGCTTGGAGTATTTGGCCTCGCGCAAGGCACTGGACATTGAGGCCCTGGGAGAGAAGGGGGCCATGGATCTAATTGACAACGGCATCCTCATCGATGAGTCAGAGCTTTTCGAGCTCACCGAGGAAAAGCTACTGGCCTCGGACGTCTACACGGCGAAGAAGGATACAAAAGACAAGCGCACCAAAAGAGAAGGAAATGTCAAGGTCAATACGGCCGGACAAAACTTGTTGAAGAATCTGGATGAGGTCAAAGGCCGTGACTTCTGGCGCGTCTTGGTCGCGCTGTCTATTCGCCACGTGGGGCCAATTGCCGCTCGGGCACTGGCTTCTCGCTATGGATCCATGAATAAATTGCGCGCAGCCAAGACAGAGGAGCTGGCAGAAGTCGATGGCGTGGGCATGACCATCGCGCAATCTTTCCACGATTGGTTCGAAGTGGACTGGCACCGCACTATCGTGGACAAATGGGCCGCCGCGGGGGTGGCTATGGAGGTAGCGGTGGAAGACCACAAGGAGCAAACCCTAGAGGGATTGACCATTGTGGTGACCGGTAGCTTGGAAAACTTTACCCGTGATTCCGCGAAAGAGGCTATCGTCTCTCGCGGTGGAAAGGCTACCGGTTCGGTATCGAAGAAGACCTCCTATGTGGTGGCCGGTGAGAATGCGGGCTCCAAGGAAGACAAGGCCCGCGAACTGGAAATCCCGATACTCAATGAAGCGCAGTTCCAGCAGCTCCTGGAAACTGGTAAGGCCTAAATCGGTCCGGCTATTTGAGGAAGCTGCCCAAGATGGTGCCGATGTGGCCTAGGTGCTCCACTTCAGAGGCTAGGTAGTCAGGGCCGCCGGTGCGGCCCATGGCGATAACCAATCCGGTATCGCCGAGCGGGGCGGCGGCGAGTGCGGAGTCAAGCAGTGACCAGCTATCTGGCACCCACTCGTCACGCTCGGGGCTGAGCACGCGTGCGCTTTCCACCTCAATATCGTGAGGAACGGTGCCGTCATCTTCGGGGGCAGCATTGGAAGAAGCTACGCGGTGGATGGGCTCGTTATTGTCAATGACGATGCACCATGTGGAGGTTAAAGCCCTTGGGATCGCGGCTACTACCTCTTCCATAGCGGCAGTGACATTCGTAGCATGGGCAACGCGCGCAAGCAGTTCGATTTGTCCGCGGCGGTCCACTCGGCCGCTGAATGGGCGGATGGAGTCGACCTCCACGCCGTCGACGGAGGAAGCAGCGGTGATTAGGACGTCGGCCATGGTACCGTGTGGCAACTCAATGACAATGTCATCCATGACCGTGCCATCGGGGAAGTTTTCTACGATATCCACCGATTGGATATTGCCGTCGACGAGTCCAAAGGCGTCGGCAAGCTGGCCCAAGCTGCCTGGGGCATCGGGGAGCAGTACACGAATCAAAAAGGACATGGTCTCGCACGCTTTCGGTAATTTGCAGTCCCAAACATGATACGTGCGTCACAATGCGGGCTTCAAGCAACGCAAATTTGGGGTGACGCGGCAGCCGTCTCGGTAGGTGCAGTACCATGGGGCGATAGCAATTCACATGGTACATGCTTCTTGTGAATATTTTTCACCCGCATGACGATTATGCAGAAAAAGGATGGAGTTCGCGTGTCTGAGATTTCGCGTGATGAGGTAGCCCACCTCGCCAAGCTTTCCCGCTTGGCCCTGAGTGAGGAAGAGCTGGCCCAGTTTGCAACGCAGATTGATGAGATTGTTGATTCCGTTTCCGCGGTAGGAAACGTGGATACCGAGGGCGTGGAGCCGATGAGCCACCCGCACTCCGTGGACGCCCCGATGCGCGAGGACGTTATTGTACGCACCCTTACTGCAGAGCAAGCCTTGGACCAGGCGCCGGCCGTAGAAGATGAGCGCTTTGTTGTGCCACAGATTTTGGGAGGAGAATAAATGTCTAACCTGACCGTTCCTGCGGAGGGCTTGACCTCCCTGACCGCCGCTGAGTTGGCGGAGAAGATTCACTCCCGCGAAGTTACCTCCCGCGAGGTTACCCAGGCCTTCTTGGACCGTATTGCCGAGACCAACGAGGAGCTTAACTCCTTCCTGCACGTAGGCGCGGAAGAAGCTCTCGCGGCTGCCGACGCCGTGGATAAGGCTCTCGACGCCGGCGAAGAGCCGACCTCCGGGCTAGCTGGCGTGCCGCTGGCACTTAAGGACCTGCTGGTTACCACCGATGCGCCGACGACCGCGGCCTCCAAGATGCTGGAGGGATACGTTTCTCCGTATGACGCCACCGTGACCAAGCGGCTGCGCGAGGCTGGAATCCCCATCTTGGGCAAGACCAACCTGGATGAATTCGCTATGGGTTCTTCCAATGAGAACTCCGCTTTTGGCCCAGCGCATAACCCCTATGACACCGAGCGCACCCCGGGCGGCTCCGGCGGTGGTACCGCTGCTGCGCTTGCGTCCGGGCAGGCGCCACTTGGCATCGGTACTGATACTGGCGGTTCCATCCGCCAGCCAGCTGCGCTGACCAACACCGTTGGCGTAAAGCCGACCTACGGCACCGTGTCCCGCTACGGTCTTATCGCTGCTGCCTCGTCCCTTGATCAGGCGGGTCCGTGCGGCCGCACTGTCCTCGATACCGCGCTCTTGCACGAGGTCATCGCTGGCCACGATGCTTTCGATGCGACTTCCGTTGATAAGCCGGTAGCGCCGGTTGTCGCCGCTGCACGCGAGGGTGCTAAGGGTGACCTCTCTGGAATCAAGGTCGGCCTGATTAAGCAATTTGAGCGCGATGGCTGGCAGGAAGGCGTGATGGAGAACTACCATGCCGCCGTTGAGCAGTTGCGCGAGCAAGGTGCGGAGATTGTCGAGGTAGATTGCCCGCACTTCGATGACGCACTGGCTGCGTACTACCTGATCATGCCGTGCGAGGTGTCCTCTAACCTGGCGCGTTTCGACGGCATGCGCTACGGCCTGCGCGCGGGCGATGACGGCTCCCATTCTGCCGAGCAGGTCATGTCCCAGTCCCGTGCAGAGGGCTTTGGCCCTGAGGTCAAGCGCCGCATCATGCTAGGTACTTATGCGCTGTCCGTGGGCTACTACGATGCCTACTATCTGCAGGCGCAGCGCGTGCGTACGCTCATTGCCCAGGACTTTGCTCGCGCCTTCGAGCAGGTTGACGTACTCGTTTCCCCGACCACCCCGACTACCGCATTCAAGCTGGGGGAGAAGGTCGAGGATCCGATGGCAATGTACAACTTCGACCTGTGCACCCTGCCGCTGAATTTGGCCGGTCTGTGTGGCATGTCCGTGCCATCGGGCTTGGCCAGCGATACCAAGCTGCCGACCGGCCTGCAGATCATGGCGCCAGCCTTCGAAGATGACCGCCTGTACAAGGTGGGCGCCGCCTATGAGGCGGGCCGTACTAAGTAAGCGTCTTTCTGTGGGGTTCCTGGCGATTCCATAAAGGTTTATCTACCCCCGTTGAATTTATATTCGGCGGGGGTAAAATATTGGGTATGCATTTCAAGAAGACCGCAATTTTTTCGCTGTCCGCCGCTGCACTCATGGGCGTAGGCGTTGCCAATGCCGCGCAGGTACCCTCCATCGATCCGGGGTTCAGCATGACCGCGCCGACCAACTCTGGGCTTATTGCCCCGCTGCCGAAGGGCGCGGAGAAGCTGGAGCCTCACATCGAGGGTCAGACCATCACTGGAACTCTCCACTCCATTAAGGAAGAAGGAAAGTTTAGCGTCGAATTTGCCAAGGACCACTCCTTGGTGATGAATGATGGCTGCAATACCTATACCACCACCTACAAGGTGGCAGCGGATGGCACCATCAGCGTCGGCGAGTTTAACTCCACGCTCGCGGCTTGCGATGAGCATACGCAGCAGCTTTCCGACGCCCTGCTCGGCCTCCTTGAATCCAAGCCTTCCTTCTTTAACCTCCCCGGCGGTACCGTCGCCTTGGGCAGCAAGGACGCGGCGGTCGAGTTTAGTGTTGCCAAGTAAAAACTCGCAGCACTCTAAAACTAAAAATGCGCACCATGTCTTCGGGCATGGTGCGCATTTTTGTGTGGGGGGACTACTTGGCGTCGGACAGTGCATAGGCCGCGCCTGCCGAGGCCGCGGTGACGCCAAGGACGGCCGGCCAAGCGCCGATCTTCTTAGCCAGCGGGTGGGAAGCGCCAAAGGCACCCACGTAGAGTGCGCACAGGCCAGCGGTGGTAGCCGGAGTGGTTTTCTTGGCCCAGGAGCGGCCTGCCCACACGCCGGCGGCGGCGAGGAGCACGCCTCCGAGTGGGCGAATACCGGTCTCGCGGGCAGTAACCCAGCCACCGATGAGGCCGAGGGTGACAGTGGTGGCAGTGGAAACGTCTTGGGGCTTTTTGATATCAATCATGGACATATGGCCAGTCTAGGCCGACATCTCTGGGACCGCTAGACTCTATGGCCATGACTGTGGAGACACACCTGCCGCCCGAGCGCCAAGCGTGGCGCGCCATGTTTGCGCTGTCGCTGGGATTTTTTGTATCCCTTTTGGACCAATCCATCGTGGCGGTGGCACTGCCGGACCTACAGCGCGAATTGAACGCAGGGGTAAACCACACTATGTGGGTATCGGCTTCCTATCTATTAGCTGTGGTGGTGCCACTGCTTTTTGCTGGCCGCTTGGGTGATGTTTTAGGCCAACGCCGGATGTTCTGCCTAGGCGTGGCTATCTTCGGCGTGGGGGCGGGGGCGTGTGCCCTGGCTCCCACCGTGGAAATGCTGATTGCAGCGCGAGCCGTGCAGGGTGTGGGTGCTTCCTTGCAAATGCCGCAGACCATGTCCTTAATTAATCGAATTTTCGCGCGTGAGCGACGTGGCCGCGCACTCGGCGTATGGGGCGTAATTGGCTCGGTGGCCGCACTCGCCGGCCCACTTTTCGGCGGATTCCTGGTGGGGCAGTTTGGCTGGCAGGCGGCCTTTTGGGTGCACATTCCCTTCGTGGTACTTGCCATTTTATTTGCGCTGATGTGGGTACCTGAGCTGCCCACCACCGCGCAGTCCATCGACGTGCCCTCGGCTATCGTGTCCTTGATCGCCTTGGCTGCGATTGTCTTTGGTATCCAACAAGGCCCAGTAATGGGCTGGGACTGGCCCATTTGGCTTATTCTGCTTGCCGGGGCACTTGCAAGCGCATGGTTTATTCGATTGCAGGCTACCGCTCACGCTCGGGGAGCGAGCCCGCTGGTGCCGCTGACGCTCTTTCGCGACCGCAATTATCTTGCCGGCTCGGTAGGCATCATTGCTATGGGGTTTATGGCGGCCGCGGTGATGCTACCCATCATGTTGTGGCTGCAGACCATGCAGGGCATTCCAGCGGACGAGGCTGGCATCATTGTGGCGCCAATGGCGCTGGTCTCTTTGCTGATATCCCCGCTCGCAGGAATCATGGCGGATTACCTTAATCCGCGCCTTCTTGGGGTAATGGGATTTTCCATCCTTATACTTTCGCTATTAGCAGCATGGTGGGTGATGTACGTCGACGCCCTTCCTTGGGTCCTCGGCCTGCCTATTGCCGGTCTAGGTGTAGGGCAATCGTTCATTTGGGGTTCTAACGCAGCTACCACCTTGCGGGATATTCCGCCACAGCTCATGGGCGCTGCCTCCGGCGTGTATAACACCTCCCGCCAAGTGGGATCTGTGTTGGGAGTCGCCTTGGTATCTGCAGTCATGCAAACGGGTAGCCCGGAAGTAGCGATTATTAATTCGCTGCTCGTCATCGTAGTTGCGCTGGTGATGGGTTTGGTTTCTGCCCTAGGTTTTAGGGACACACTGCAGGGCTAAAATTCGCGCGCTAGATTGGGGTGTATGCGTCTAGGAGTTTTAACGTCCGGCGGCGATTGCCCCGGCCTCAATGCTGTAATCCGAGCGGTAGTGCGTACCGCATCCAATGAATTTGGAGATACCGTCGTCGGTTATGAAGACGGCTGGGTCGGCCTTATGGAGGACCGTCGCCGCGATCTTTATGACGATGCAGAAATCGACCGTATTTTGTTGCGCGGCGGCACCATCCTGGGCACTGGCCGCCTGCACCCGGACAAATTCAAGGCTGGCCTTGCACAGATTAAGTCCAATATGGCAGATGCTGGTGTAGATGCCCTCGTCGCCATCGGTGGCGAAGGTACCCTCAAGGGCGCGAAGTGGCTTTCTGATAACGGCGTGCCGGTGGTGGGTGTGCCAAAGACTATTGACAACGACGTCAACGCCACCGACTACACCTTTGGTTTTGATACCGCCGTATCCGTGGCCACCGATGCTATTGACCGTCTGCACACGACCGCAGAGTCCCATAACCGTATCCTGATCGTGGAGGTCATGGGCCGCCACGTGGGGTGGATTGCGTTGCATGCGGGCATGGCCGGCGGTGCGCACTACACTGTGGTGCCCGAGGAACCCTTCGATATCGCAGAAATTACAAAGGCGATGGAGCGCCGGTTCCAAATGGGGGAAAAGTACGGCATCATCTGCGTGGCAGAAGGCGCTGTCCCGAAAGAGGGGACAATGGACTTTGAGGCCGGTGGCGTCGATCAGTTTGGTCACCAGACCTTCAATGGCATTGGCCAGGTAATTGGCGATGAAATCAAGGCGCGTACGGGGTATGACGTGCGTACGACGGTGCTGGGCCATATTCAGCGCGGTGGTACACCAACGGCCTATGACCGCGTCCTCGCCACCCGCTATGGTGTGCACGCAGCGCGCGCCATTCACGAAGGGAATTTCGGTATGTGTGTTGCCCTCCATGGCGAGGATATTGACCTTGTTCCGCTGGAGGAGGCCGTGGGAACCCTAAAGTCGGTGCCGGAATCGCGTTACCGCAATGCGCAGGCGCTCTTTGGATAGTGTCTCTACACCTTCCGAATATTAAGATAGCGCTCCCATTTTGTGGGAGCGTATTCTTTTGCCCATGAGTATCGATAGCATGACAGATAATCGGGTGGAAGCACCGGCTGGATCCTCCACAGTGCAAGACCGCCAAGCTCTTTTTGCAGCGCTTGGCTTTCCGGTGCTCGTGATTATCGGCGGCGTGATTGGATACTTTGCACCGAATACCGCGGCATCCTTTGGTCCGCAGGTCACCCCGCTGCTGGGGATCGTCATGTTTGGTATGGGACTCACCCTCAAGCCGGTGGACTTTGCCTTGGTAGCGCGCCGGCCGCTTCCCGTGCTTATTGGGGTGGTGGCGCAGTTTGTCATCATGCCGCTGGTGGCCCTAGCGGTCGTTGCCATCATGGATCTTCCAGATGCCGTCGCTGCCGGCGTCATCTTGGTGGGTTGCGCCCCCGGCGGGACGAGCTCCAATGTGGTGTCTTACCTGGCGCGCGGTGACGTGGCGCTATCGGTGACCATGACCTCGATTTCCACTCTATTGGCACCGGTGTTAACGCCGCTGCTGGCCCTGTGGCTGGCAGGGGAGTATATGCCGGTCTCGGCCGCCGCAATGGCCTGGTCCATTGTCAAGGTCGTGCTCATCCCTGTGGTCGCCGGCATCTTCATTGGCATGCTGGTTCCACGTGTAGTGGCAAAGATTAGCGCAGCATTGCCGTGGATCTCGGTTGCGGCTATTTCCGCCATCGTGTGCATTGTGGTTGGCGGTGCGCACGACACCATCGCTACCGCCGGCGTGCTGGTCTTTGTCGCCGTGGTTGTCCATAACGGGTGCGGCTATGGCCTGGGCTACCTTGCCGGACTGGTGACCAAGCAGCCGGTATCTGCTCGGCGCACCATGGCCGTCGAGGTGGGCATGCAAAACTCTGGCTTGGCTACCTCTCTGGCATCGACTTATATGAACCCACTGTCCGCCCTGCCGGGAGCGGTCTTTTCGGTGTGGCATAACCTCTCCGGTGCAGTGCTGGCCGCCATCTGCCGCTATGTGGATTCCCGTAGGCAGAAAAGAGCTAGCTAGAAACTAATCGTGACCGCTGGAAAAGACTCGTCTACAAACCAGGGTTCTTTCTGTGCGGTCAGGGGTGGTTGACCTTGTTCGAAGCTCAGGGTGTCGCCGTCTTTGACGGTGGCGCCTTGGAGAACGTGGTCGGCGATATTGGCCAGCTTGTAATAGAGATCGGTGGGGTCCATGGATTCGGTGGCCGCCTGGATTTCGGGGTGTCCAGCTTGGACCAGCCCCACGGTATAGCCCAAGATCTTGTTTCCCTTTTGGGTGAGCCATACTGGCGCGATGTGCATCGGCGCAAGGTTGTCCCGCACGGCCTCCAAAAAAGTATTTGGTGCAATGGATACGTTGCCGCGAGGATTGTGGACTATCAAGCAGCCAGGATGCTCGGCAACTACAGCGGTGGCCTTGGAAAGCAGCTCTAGGTGCTCGCGGCGTGCCTCGCGGGATTGCTGTGCGCGAGTGTGCTCGGCATCCCGGGGAAGCACGGAGACGAGAATTTGAGCGGTAGCGGAATCGAGGCCGCGGGCGTCCGCGCTCAAAATAGGGTGGAGACCATAGCTATCGCGGGTGGGAGGAGTATCGATGGCTTGGTAGTGAAGTAAAAAGGATTCATCCAGCTCTGCCATGAGACTACCCGGATTCTTGCCCGGAGTGATCTCTCCCAGGTTTTCGCCAAAAGTCGAGTTCAAGCGCTCCTTTACCTCTTCTGGAGTGGGGGCAGTGCGAAAGACTGCGATGTTGATCAAAGGGGCATCGATAAGCGCGGCATCAACGCTATGTGGTGTAGTCATAATATTCAGCTTAGGGGTGTGAGCGCGCGGGCGCATCGACGTATTAAGATGGCACGCATGACTGCTGCGATGTATGACCTGATGGACTTTGATGAGGTCCTAGAGAAGTTTGAACCGGTAATGGGCATGGAAGTCCACGTAGAGCTGGATACGGAAACTAAGATGTTTTCTACCTCTCCTACGAACTTCAACGCAGCGCCTAACTCCAATGTTGACCCGGTCTCTCTAGGCCTGCCCGGTGCGTTGCCGGTAGTAAACGCCAAGGGCGTGGAGGGCGCCATCAAGATTGGCTTGGCGCTTAATTGCTCCATTGCGGAGTCTTCTCGCTTTGCCCGCAAGAATTACTTCTACCCGGATCAGCCGAAGAACTACCAGATTTCCCAGTATGACGAGCCGATCGCCTATGACGGCTACCTGGACGTCGTGTTGGAGGATGGCACCGAGTGGCGCGTGGAAATTGAGCGCGCACACATGGAGGAAGATACCGGCAAGCTGACCCACCTGGGCGGTGCCGATGGCCGCATTCACGGTGCTACGGCATCCCTGGTGGATTGCAACCGCGCAGGCATTCCCCTCATTGAGATCGTGACCAAGCCGATCATCGGCGCCGGTGAGCGTGCACCAGAGGTGGCTAAAGCCTACGTTTCCGCCCTGCGAGAGCTGGTTGCAGCCCTGGGCGTTTCTGATGCCCGCATGGATCAAGGCTCGATGCGTGTGGACTCCAACCTGTCCCTGCGCCCGGTAGGTCAAGAGGAATTCGGTACCCGTACCGAAACCAAGAACATCAACTCCCTGCGTTCCGTGGAACAGGCGGTGCGCTTCGAGATGCAGCGTCAAGCCCAGGTACTAGAAGATGGCGGCACCATTGATCAGGAAACCCGTCACTACCAGGAGACCGACGGCACTACCTCCAAGGGACGTCCGAAGGAAACCGCAGAGGATTACCGCTACTTCAATGATCCGGACCTTCCGCCGGTCATCGCTCCGCGCGAGTGGGTAGAAGAACTGCGCCAGACCCTTCCGGAGCTGCCATGGGTACGCCGTGCCCGCATCCAGGAAGAGTGGGGCATCAAGGATGAGGAGATGCGCGACCTAGTTAACGCCGGTGCCCTCGATCTCATCGTGGATACCGTCGAGGCTGGCGCGAAACCGGACGAAGCACGTTCCTGGTGGGTTTCCTACCTAGCTGGCAAGGCCAATGAGCAGGAAACGGACCTGGCTGGTTTGTCCATTACCCCGCAGCATGTGGCCCGTGTAATCGCCCTTGTCAACGACGGCAAGCTGACCACCAAGCTTGCACGCAAGGCTGTTGATGGCGTGTTAGCGGGTGAGGGTGACGTCGACGAGGTCGTCGAAAAGCGCGGCCTGGAGGTCGTGCGCGATGATGGTGCCATCGAGAAGGCCGTGGATGATGCGCTAGCCGCCAACCCGGATATCGTGGAGAAGTATCGCGCCGGCAATAAGAAGGTAACCGGCGCCATTGTGGGCGCTGTCATGAAGGCCACCCAAGGCAAGGCCGATCCTGGGCAGGTCAATAAACTCATCGCAGAAAAGTTGAACTAAGCACCACATTAAGCCAGCCGCGCTTGCACTTTCCTCGAAGAGGAGGCGTGGCTGGCTTTTTCATGCCTTCCTTCCTCCGTCAAAATTGGTGATTATTTTCGTTATGCGAGGTCAGTAGGGTTACGCGTAGGGTCGTGAGCATGTCAATTAAAAGCAAAGTATTGCAAAAGGAAAGCCCTGAAGCACCCTTTAAGGTCGTAGAAATTGAACGCCGCGATCCGCGCGAGGATGACGTGGTCATTGATATTAAAGCAGCAGGCATTTGCCACTCCGATATTCATACCATTCGCAACGAGTGGGGCCAGGCCCATTTTCCGTTGACTGTAGGCCACGAGATCGCCGGTGTAGTGGAGGCCGTGGGAGATAAGGTCACCAAATTTAAGGTGGGGGACCGCGTTGGTGTGGGCTGCCTGGTGAACTCTTGTGGCGAGTGCGAACAATGCCGCAACGGCCAAGAGCAGAACTGCCTTAATGGCAATGTTGGCACCTATAACTCCGAAGACGTAGACGGCACCATTACCCAAGGTGGCTACGCGCAGAAGGTAGTCGTCAACGAAGGCTTCGTATGCACCATCCCAGAGGATATTGATTTTGACGAAGCGGCCCCGCTGCTATGCGCCGGAATCACCACCTATTCGCCTTTGGCCCGCTGGCAGATCAAGGAGGGGGACAAGGTTGCTGTAGTGGGCTTGGGCGGTTTGGGGCACATGGGCGTCCAGATCGCGGCGGCTAAGGGCGCGGAAGTAACTGTGATTTCGCGCTCCCTGCGCAAGGAAAAGGAAGCGTACGAACTCGGGGCGAAGCACATTCTCGCCACCGGTGAGGACGAGGATTTCTTTGCCAACCACCGCGGCGAATTCGATGTCATCTTGTCCACCATTTCTGCCCAGTATTCACTCAATGATTATCTGCAGCTGCTTAAACCGCGCGGCATTATGTCTGTGGTCGGCCTTCCACCAGAGGAACTGGGAATCCACATGAGCAGCCTCGTCGGCGGCGGTAAGGTACTGACGGGAAATAATATCGGCGGTATTGCAGAGACCCAGGAAATGCTGGATTTCTGCGCCGAGCACGGCATCGGTGCCGTCATTGAGAAGATCGGCGTCCACGATGTCGATGCGGCCTATGAACGTGTGGTGGCCGGCGATGTAAAGTTCCGTTTTGTGATCGATACCTCGACCTTCGAAAACTAGGGCGTTAGTTAACTTCGCTATATCCCCAAATGTGATTTAGCACAACAACGGTATGCGTCAGTAGGTGTTTGGCGCGTCACTTACGTACCATTCCTTAAGGAACGCATATTGGCGTTGTGCGGCCCACGTGCTGGGGAGTGGGGGACAAGGGCCGCGCGCACCAGTATGCGAGAGATATTCGCTACAAAAGTTAGGCAACTGTGTCTTCTAAAAACATTATCGCCATTGCAATGTCCTTCGTGGGCTTGCTGGTCGGCGCAGGCTTTGCCACGGGACAAGAGGTGGTGCAGTACTTCACTGCCTTTGGCACCTGGGGCATTCCTGGCATCATTATCGCCGCACTCGTCATGACCCTCGCGGGTACAGTGTTCTTGCAGTTGGGAAGCTATTTCCACGCCTCGGAACACAATACTGTTTTCCGCAATGTCACCCACCCGATCGTCTCCAAATTGCTGGATGTGGCGGTCATCATCACCCTCTTTGCCATTGGTTTTGTGATGCTGGCCGGTGCCGGCTCTAACATGGAGCAGCAGTTTGGCTGGAAGACGTGGATCGGTTCCACTCTCATGTTGGTCTTGGTCTTGCTCGTCGGCATGCTCGACGTGGATAAGGTATCCAAGGTTATCGGCACGGTAACACCGACCATCATCATTGCGGTCATTGGCGTAGCTATCTACACCGGCCTTAACATGCCGGACGATATCGGTGCTGCCATGGACGCCTCCAGCCAGATCGATACCCCTATTGGGAACTGGCTGATTTCCGCACTGAACTACAACGGCCTTGCCCTCATGCTTGCCGTGTCCATGTCCTTGGTTATCGGCGGCGACAATATTAGCCCGCGCGAAGCCGGCTGGGGCGGCGTCGTAGGCGGTATCATCTACTCCATCATGATGGGGCTTGCCGGTTTTTCCTTGTTGATGAATTCGGACGAGGCGCAAGGCTCCGATATCCCGATGCTGTCTTTGGTCGATAGTATTAACCCGACTCTGGGCGCCATCATGGCGGTCATCATTTACTTGATGATCTTCAATACCGCCATCGGCATGTTCTACGCGCTGGGCAAGCGCTTGTCTGCCGGCCATGAGAAGCGTTTCCCGGTAATCTTCGTCATTGGCTGCTTGGCTGGTTTCGCGGTGTCCTTCGCAGGCTTTAAGACCTTGATGAACTACATCTACCCAATCATTGGCTACATGGGCATCTTGATGGTTGCCATCTTGGTCTTCGCATGGTTCCGCAGCCAGTCTCAGATCCAGGATGAGGCTGTGCGCCGTGAGCGCGTACGCGCCCTCATGCACCTGAAGCTGCACCCAGACAAGGAATATGACGCCGAGCGCTATGACGATGAAATTGGCCAGCACATCGAGGACTCCAATATGGACAACGAGGCCCTGTACGATGAGCTGGTGGAGGAAGTCACCGATGAGCTCGACGGCGACGATGACGTGGACTTTGACAAGAAAAAGTACGAAGAAAAGCGCCACGATTACTCCTACTACACCGAGCGTGATGCGGTAGAAACCGATCGCACCCCGGAAGAAATTGAAAAGTGGGTCGAAGAAACCGGTGCATCCGGCGACCCTGAGGAAGATGAGGACCTGCCGCAGGCTGACAAGCCGAAGAATTAAGCGGACAATGGGGTGCTATGAGTATCTATGCCCCCGCAACTGACCGTTATGATTCAATGGAGTACCGACGAGTAGGAAACTCTGGGCTGAAGCTGCCGGCCATTTCCCTTGGCCTGTGGCAGAACTTCGGCGATGACCGTCCCCTGGCCACGCAGCGCGAGATTCTGCGCGCAGCATATGACCGGGGGATTACTCATTTCGATTTGGCCAATAACTATGGTCCCGAGCCAGGCGCCGCCGAAGACAACTTCGGCCGCATCTTCGCTCGTGATTTCCGCCCCTTCCGCGATGAAATGATCATCTCTTCCAAGGCCGGTTGGGTGATGAATGACTCCCCATACGGCTTTGGTGGCTCCCGCAAGTACCTGGTGAGTTCACTGGATGCGTCGCTCAAGCGCATGGGCTTGGATTACGTGGATATCTTCTATCACCACCGCCCGGATCCAGACACCCCGCTGGAGGAGACCCTTTATGCGTTGCGCGATATCGTGGCTTCGGGCAAGGCCCTCTATGTGGGCATTTCCTCCTATGGGCCGGAGCTTACCGCGGAGGCCGTGGAATTTATGGAAGAGGAAGGCTGCCCGCTGCTGATTCATCAGCCAAGCTATTCCATTCTCAACCGTTGGATTGAACGTCCTGGCGAAGACGGCGAGTCGCTGCTTGACGTCACCGGGCGTAGCGGACTGGGCGTCATCGGTTTCGGGCCGCTGGCACAGGGCATGCTCACGGATCGTTATATTGATGGCATTCCCGCCGATTCCCGCGCGGCGAAGAATAAGACCTTGGAGAAGGACTGGCTCAATGAGGAGAACCTGTCGATGATTCGCGCCCTAAACGATATTGCGCGCAAGCGTGGACAGTCTCTAGCTCAGATGGCTATTTCGTGGGTACTGCGCGACCAAGGCGATCGCACGCTAACCTCGGCGCTTTTGGGCGCTTCTTCGGTGGAGCAGCTCGAGCATAACCTAGGGGCACTGGACAACCTCGACTTCAGTGCGGAGGAGCTGGGTGCGATTGACGACGTCGCCCACGACGCCGGAATCAACCGGTGGGCCGGTGCGACCGCGTCGCGCGTTCGCGGCAATTAGGCGGCCCTTTGAACCCGGCCCCTAGAGCAGGAGCAACTTGAGCGTTAGGCCAATCATGATGACGCCGATACCGAAGTTGATCCAGCGCCATACCGTGGGTCGGGACAGCACATGGGAAAATCGTGCGGCGCCAAAGCCGATAAACGGGAACCAAGTGAAGCTGGCGCAGATAGCACCCACGGCGAAAAGCCAGCGCCCTGATTCGCCGTATTGGTTGGCAATGCTGCCGAGCATTACCACCACGTCCACGTAGGCGCCTGGGTTGAGCCATGTTAAGGCCAGGGCGGTCAGAAGCGGCTTAACCCAGGAGGGGGAGCGCTTTATCTCCAGGCGAGTTTTAGTCTTTGTCGTGCTGCGGGACGTGGACCCATCGAAGGTGGCGACTTCCTGTGGGGCTTTCGGCTGGGTGGATTCGACCTCAATGGCCTCGCCTTTGGTCTTAAACGCATCGCGGAAGCAGGTGAAGGTGAAATAAGCCAGATAGGCCGCGCCGACGTATTTGAGGACTTGCAGGGCGGAGGGGAATTTTTCTACCAGGTAGCCCACGCCGGCTGTGCCGGAGGTAATCAGGATGACGTCGGAAAGCGCGCAGACGGCAATGATTAAACCGATGTGATCACGGCGGATGCCGAATTTAAGCAGCATGGCATTTTGCGGGCCGACGGCCACGATGAGCGATAATCCCAGAAAGAAACCAGCAAGCACGATGGACATGCCTTCCAGTGTGAATTCTTAGGCTGGATTAGTCCAGTTAATGCTTCTTCAGTTGGTTTAGAATAGCTTCATGAACCCGGTGCACCTAGAAACCTTGCTTGCGATCGTGGACGAAGGCAGCTTTGACGTTGCCGCGGCCGTGCTCGGTATATCGCCGTCTGCGGTGAGCCAGCGTATCAAGGCCTTGGAGTCGAGCACCGGACGAGTACTCCTTCGCCGTGCCACCCCGGTAACCGCCACGGAAGCGGGCGAGATCCTTGTCCAGTCCGCCCGCCGCATGGCGTTAGTGCAGGCAGAAACGGATGCCCGCCTAGGCCATCGCCTAGCTCGGGTCCCGCTGTCTGTGGCCGTGAACTCGGATTCCCTCGCGACATGGTTTACAAAGGTCCTGAGTGATACCGCGCGGCGGGGCGACGTAGCTTTGCGCATCCGGATTGAGGATGAAGCACGCACCTTAGCCATGTTGCGGCGTGGCGATGTGCTGGGTGCAGTAACGAGGGAAGCTACGCCGGTCTCGGGTTGCGAGTCTAGCTTTTTGGGCACCATGCGCTATTACCCAGTGGCGGCGCCGCATATTGCAGAGAGCTTCCATAGCGGTAGGCTGACCTGGGAAACCATGCCCTTGGTGGGATATGGTCCCAACGATCAGGTATTGGATGATGCCATGCGCGAGCGCTTCATTGATTCGGCCGTGGTGCGTGCCCGGGTGTCGCAGATTCCCTCTTCCGAGGGCTACCTCGAGGCGGTTCGCGTCGGCCTAGGGTGGGGATTGCTGCCCCAGGCCCAGGCACTGCCGCTTTTAGAGGCGAAGGAGCTGGTGCTTCTCGATGACTCCCCGCTCGATATCGACCTATATTGGCAGCGTTGGCGTTTGGAATCGGAGGTTTTGGGTGAGCTCACGCGTTCGGTGATTGAGGCCGCAAGCGGCTTGGAAGCACTCTAGCCAGTTTGCTGCAACGGCGCGCCGTGGCGGGTACCACAAAAGCGCAGGCCCGTGCCTTAAATTGGAGCTATGAGCGAAAAACAGCCGGATAAAGCCACACCGTTAGATGAAGACATGGGCGTGCCTACCTACAACGCCAAGCCCGCGAGCAAAGATTCCGTTTCCAGTGAGAAGAATTCGAAGCCGGGCCTTTTCGAGCGCGCCGGCCGCGCCGAGCCCCAGGAAATCAAGCCTTCCCGGGCGCAGCAGGACCACCCTGAAACTGAGGTAATGTCCTACTCCAGTGCGAATGAGGCTGCGCGTCAGCAAAGTGGTGCCAGCGAGGAGACCGTAGCATTTGCCCAACCGGAGTCCGGCACGCCGGCTAGCGTCGAGCAAGAGTCGGCGCTGGCTACTGCCGACGCCCCCGTGGAAAGCACCCTCAGCACTGAAACTGCAGAGGAGCGCGAGGCTCGCCTGCAGGCGGAGCAGGAAGAAAAAGAAGGCTACCACCGCTATGGGCGCCGCGGCACTATCGACTTTGGTCTGCTATTCATTCGCATCGGACTGAGCGCCTACCTAATCATTGCCGGTGCAAAAATCTTCTTCGAGCTCGGAGATAGCCAGGGCTTGTCCGGTCTAGAGGGTGATTTTACCAACTATGCTTGGGATACCGCGCTGTCGATTGCGGTTCCGACCATGCAGCTTATCGCTGGTGTATTCCTGTTGCTGGGACTCATTACGCCTCTAGCTGCCATGCTGGGCTTGGTAGTGACCGGCTTTAGCGCTGTCCACGAGCTAGCGCAGACCGATGCCGGTTTGGACGTCTTTAGCTGGCCAGATTCCGTCTGGCTTTCTTTGGTTCTCTTCGTTGTCGCCGTGGGACTGCAGTTTACTGGCCCGGGCTTTATTTCCCTAGACTTCAAGCGCTCCTGGGCGCGCCGCCCACTGGGCACTTCCTGGGTCTTTGTGCTAATCGGCATCGCCATCCTCGCTGCACTCTGGTTCTTCGGCGCAGGGGTTAATCCGCTGAATTAGGCGCTAATAGATTGTCCGTCGCAATAGCGGCGGATTTTCTTTTACTCCTTGCTTTCCAGGAGGGAAAGTATGATACTTTCTATAGTGGAAAACAAGGGAGGGGCGAAGGCGAAAGGGACGGCAGCTATGGGCGACAGCGTGCACGAGGCACTGGCCTTTAATGAGGAAGTCAACAGAAAGTCCAAAAGGACCACGAAAACAGCCCTTCATGCACTCTTGGTAACTGTGATAGCCGGTGCTTACTTTGTGATGACCCAATGGTCGGAGGTCATTCCTGCCTGGGTCTTTTTAGCCTTTATGGTGGCCATGCTCGGACTGCTGATGTGGGTTGGAATGTATCAGGGAAATGTCCGCCCCAGCTATCGTCAGGACCCGTTTAAGGCGCCAAAACCGGATAAGAAATTTTTCGGCGGCCAGCTTTTATGTTTGTCCCCGATATTCTTTCGTCCTTTCCTCGAAGGACACATGGTCGCGGCAGCGGTGGTCTTTATTCTGTGGGGAATAGCGGCTTTCTGGCTTTTGGAAGCCGGAGTTATGGACCCAGCTACGCATCCGTCGGAGGAAAGGGCACGGGCGAACGGTGATGAGTGAGCTCGATCCGATAATTCACCCGCTCAACCGGTTTAAGATTTGCGCGGTACTCAACGCGGCTGGGGCCGTGGAAGGAACCATAAACAAGGAGATGCGCTTTGCAGCGATCCGGGACAAGGTGGGGCAATCTGATGCCACTTTGTCCAAGCAACTAAGCGCCCTGGAAAAAGAGGGTTATATCAGCCGATTTCGCGAGTACGGATCCTCGCGCGGCAAGGACACGGTGTGGGTGATGCTCACGGCTAAAGGCAAGGCCGCATTCGACTCGCACCTTTCGGCGCTTAAGGCGCTAGCGGGGCAGGAGTAGCGGTGTGCGCGGTTCGGTTGCGACGGGCGACGTATAGCGCGGCTGTATAAAGCGCGACGGACAGTATGGTTAGCCAGACGAAGTCATCTACCCAAAACTTTTGGTAGCGCTCCATGGCGTGGACATCGACTTGATCGCCCCACCACCACTTGGGCGGGACGGTCAGCAGCATGCCTGCCCAGGCAACGAGAACGGTAAGAAGGCTGCCCGCGGCCCATCCAGTAGAAAGCCAGCTCCAGGCGCGGTAAAGGAAGACTGGGATGATGAGCGTGAGCCAGACCCAGTGGTGTGACCAGGAAACGGGGGAGATGAGCAGGAGGGTGAGGGCGGTGACCATTTGGGCGTCGACAAGCAGGTGCTCCTCGCACAGTCGCTTAATAAGCCACGCCGCGAATGCAATGACCACGAGGGAGGCGGTGATCCACGCAATGTTGATGGCCAACCCATTGGCGTCCATGGCCTCGGAAGAAGAATACATGCGCTGGATGGTGCCCTTGATAGAGCTATTGGACTGGTAATCAGTGCCTACGCCGAAGTCGCCGCCAGAGCCCATATCGAGCAATTTGGAACTGAAGAACTCCATGAACGCGTGCCAGCGGAAGGCTGCGGCAAGGAGGGTGGCCGCAACAGCGGAAAGGAGCGCTGTGGCAATCTGCTTCCACTCCTTGCGCACGAGGAAATAAAGCAACATAGCCAGCGGGGTAATTTTGATCGCGGCGGCCAAGCCAATCAAGACGCCTTGCGGCAGGAAGCGTTTGCGCGGAACCAGGTCGAGTACAACGAGCGTCATGACCACGATATTGATTTGAGCAAAGCCATTATTGAGGTCTACTGGCTCGAAGCGCAATACAATCGCCCAAGTAATAGCGGTAACGGGCAGGAGGAACTCCGAGGTCTTCAGTATCGCCTTAAAGACGAAGTAGAGGCATACGAGCACGAGAACATCCGAGAGGATGACCACGATGTCGCCTGCCATATCGTGGTCAATGCCATCGAAGGCCGTCAGCGGGACCATGGCCAGCGCGCCGAAGGGTGGATAAATAAATGGAAGCTCGATATCGCCGGCCAGCATGGGTTCGCTGTAGACAGAGCGGTGTTCAAGGAAGGCCTTGACGCCCTCGCGGTAGACCACCATGTCGATGGGGAAGTCTGTGATGCGGGTGTCTTGAACGATCTTCCTAGCGCCAAGAATGAGCCCCAATAAGGTCAGGGCATAACGGAATAATGGGGTACGCGCGAATCTCATCGCAGTACACTTTATGTGATCTGCAGGTAAACGGGCGCGCACCCCACCGAGGCTCATAGGGATTTAGTAGTTGTTCCTGGCTAATTCACATGTCCGTCGACTACGCGCACCGCGCCGCGGTCGGCAGAGGTGGCCATGGCGGCATATGCGCGCAGCGCCTTAGTGATGGGGCGGTTGCGGTTTAGCGGAGTCCAGGGGCGCTCGCGCTGTTCTTGGGCGGCGCGGCGGCGCTCCAGCACGTCTTCGGCTACGTCCAAGGTGAGCTCGCGTTCGTGGATATTGATTGTGATGGTGTCGCCGTTTTCGATGAGGCCGATCATTCCCTGGTGGGCCGCCTCGGGGGAGATGTGGCCAATGGAAAGCCCAGAGGTGCCGCCGGAGAAGCGGCCGTCGGTAATCAAGGCACATGCCTTCCCCAAACCGGCGCCCTTGAGGAAGGAGGTCGGGTGGAGCATCTCTTGCATGCCAGGGCCACCTGCCGGGCCTTCATAGCGGATGACCACGACATCGCCCGGCTGAACCTCCTTATTGAGGATGATAGATACCGCTTCTTCTTGGGATTCCACGACCCGTGCAGGGCCGGAGAAGGTCCACAGCTCCTCTTCGACGCCCGCGGCCTTGACGATGGCCCCGTCGGGGGCCAAGTTGCCGCGCAGGACAACGAGGCCGCCGTCGGAAGAAAAGGCATGCTCGGCGTCGTGGATGCAGCCATTGGCGGCATCGGTATCGAGTTCGTCCCAGCGGTTGGATTGGGAGAATGGCTCAGTGGTGCGCACCCCGCCCGGCGCGGCGTAGTACAGTTCGCGGGCCTCCTCGGTGGCGTGGGGGTTGCGGATATCCCAGTCATCTAGCCACTGCTCGGCATTGTCATACAGCGCTGTATGTACCTTGAGATTGAGGTGTCCGGCGCGGCGAAGTTCGCCCAAAATCGCGGGGATGCCGCCGGCGCGGTGGACGTCTTCAATGTGGTAGGTGCCGTTGGGCGCTACCTTGGACAAACACGGGACGCGGTAGGAGATGTCATTGATGTCATCTAGGGTGAAGTCTACCTCGCCTTCCTGGGCGGCCGCCAGCGTGTGCAGGATGGTATTGGTGGAGCCGCCCATGGCCATATCTAGGGCCATGGCGTTAGTGAAGGCTTCCTTAGTGGCGATATTGCGCGGCAGGACGGATTCGTCTTCTTCGCCGTAATAGCGGCGGCACATATCGACGACAGTGGAGCCGGCCTTTTCAAATAGGCTGCGGCGGGCCGTGTGAGTAGCCAAGGTAGTGCCGTTGCCGGGCAAGGCTAGGCCGAGTGCTTCGGTCAGGCAGTTCATGGAATTGGCAGTAAACATGCCGGAGCAGGAGCCGCAGGTAGGGCAGGCGGATTCCTCGACTTGGGTTAATCCTTCATCAGATACCGCGTCGTTGGCCGAGGCGGTGATGGCGGTGATGAGATCGGTGGGTGCGTGGGCTACCCCATCTACTACAACGGCCTTTCCGGCTTCCATCGGTCCACCCGAGACGAAGATGGTGGGGATATTTAACCGCAGGGCAGCATTGAGCATGCCCGGGGTGATCTTATCGCAGTTGGAGATGCATACCAGGGCGTCGGCAGTATGGGCATTGGCCATGTACTCGATGGAATCGGAAATGATTTCGCGCGAGGGCAGCGAGTACAGCATGCCGCTGTGGCCCATAGCGATGCCATCGTCGACAGCGATGGTATTAAATTCCTTGGGCACGCCACCGGCTTCGCGTACGGCATCGGCGACGATATCGCCGACGTTTTTCAGGTGCACATGGCCGGGGACGAATTGGGTATAGGAGTTGGCGATGGCGACGATCGGTTTGCCAAAGTCATTTTCCTTGGTGCCGGTAGCCCGCCAGAGGGCGCGGGCGCCAGAGGCTTGGCGGCCGACGGTAGTTACTTTTGAACGCAGCGGGAACATGGTTAAAGTCACCATTCCTTAAAGGGACGTGGGGGAGTCTAGGCAGGTATTTAGTTGTCGGCCGAAGGCTTGAGCTCGGGGTGGCGCTCAAGGTAGTCCTCGTACTCTTCTTTGCTGAGGAGGATCTGTTGGCCGTCGCGGTGGACGATAACCACCTTTTCATCTGCCGCTTTACGGCCCTGGGTAAGGGCATCAGGGATGCGGCCGCGGGAGGCTTCCGAAAGTCGCGGGAGCGAGTTAAAGGTAATGCCGGGCAGGCTGTGCTCCGCGCCGCTTCTCGTACGAGCAAAGGCGCGGGCGCGTTGGAACCCGATACCGGCAAAATCGTCCCACGGGATCTGCACCTTTTTCCGGAAGGCATAGGAGATACTGATCCCGGATTCGGAGACCTTGGTGCGGGATTTTATGACCCACCACAATCCGAGGATGGGGATAATGAACAACCATGCGAGGTATTTGGGGGCCCAACCAATGCTTAAAAGCGCAATAGCGGACAGGATGAGGATGCCCAAGATGTGGTCGCGGGATGGCTTGAAAACCTCTGCCTGGGTGGTGGACTGATGAGGTTTGTTGTCCTTAGGTGGTGGAGTCATAGTGTGCAAGCCTAATTCACAGAGGTAGGCGAGGGCTAACCTATTTTCACATGTATCCCACTATATGAGAATAGGATCCCAAAAGGGGGTAATCGGCACGGCTGTAATACCTATCGGTGTATAGTCATGTCCATGATCATTATTCGACTTCAGGTAGTACCAGCGCGGTGGTGACCGCGGCGCCTATGACGTCGACGCTTTTCGCCCCCGCAGACACACCAGCCCGCGGGGGCTTTGTTCATATCTAAAGGCGTTAACGATGATGATCAGGACCAGTATCAGAGCAATCCAAGGAGCACATTAACCGTGGTTACGACAACTTCGCCCACGCCCGCTTCGGTGGCTGCAGCCTCACGCGCCCACGCTCCGGAGCGGATGAGTGGTGCCCACGCCATTGTCCGCACTCTTGAAGACTTGGGAACCGATCTAGTCTTCGGCATTCCAGGCGGCGCTGTGCTTCCTCTCTACGATGCCTTGCATGCCTCGACCAAGTTGCGGCATGTGCTCACCCGCCATGAGCAGGGGGCTGGCCACGCTGCAGAGGGTTACGCCCAAGCCTCAGGCAAGGTAGGCGTGTGCATTGCCACCTCTGGGCCGGGGGCTACTAACTTGGTGACAGCGCTTGCCGACGCCAACCTGGACTCCGTCCCCATCGTTGCCATCACCGGCCAGGTGGGAAGCAATCTTTTGGGAACCGATGCCTTCCAAGAGGCAGATATCCGCGGCGTGACAATGCCGATTACCAAGCACAACTACATCGTGACGGAGCCTAGCCAAATTCCTGCTGCTATTGCTGCAGCATTCCATTTGGCTTCCACAGGCCGCCCAGGTCCGGTCTTAGTGGATATCCCGAAAGACGTTCAGAATGGCCACTTGGACTATTCTTTTCCAACTACGTTCGATTTGCCGGGATATAAGCCAACGACCAAGCCACATCACCGCCAAATCGCGCAAGCGGTCGAGCTCATCGCGCAAGCGGAAAAACCGGTCATTTACGCCGGTGGCGGCGTAATCAAGGCGGGTGCGGCAAAGGAGCTGCGGGAGTTTGCGGAATTTACCGGAATTCCAGTCGTCACCACGCTTATGGCGTTGGGGTCTTTCCCGGATTCTCATCCGCTACATATGGGGATGCCGGGAATGCACGGCACCGTTCCGGCGGTAGCGGCAATGCAACGATCGGACCTGCTTATTGCTATCGGCGCACGTTTCGACGATCGAGTCACTGGGGACACCTCCACCTTTGCCCCTGGGGCCCGGGTGGTTCACGCGGATATCGACCCTGCTGAAATTGGAAAAATCCGCGAAGTGGACGTGCCTATCGTGGGTGACGCACAAAAGGTATTAGCGGGGCTCCTTAAGGAATATCGCAAGAACTCCGCCCTGAATCTTCCGCAGACAGGCCCATGGCGGGACTATCTTGACGGTCTCAAGGAGCGGTTTCCCCGCGGTTATGATCCCACTCCGGATGGGCAGTTAAATCCGCAATTTGTCTTAGAAAAGCTCAGTGAAACCGTAGGTCCTGAGGCGATCTACTGCGCCGGAGTAGGGCAGCACCAGATGTGGTCGGCACAGTTTATTGATTTTGAACGGCCACGTTCCTGGATTAACTCTGGCGGGGCCGGAACCATGGGCTATGCAGTACCGGCGGCCCTCGGCGCCAAAGCAGCATGTCCGGATAAAGAGGTTTGGGCAATTGACGGTGATGGCTGCTTCCAGATGACCAACCAGGAGCTAACCACCGCAGCTTTGGAGGGCTTCCCATTCAAGGTTGCCGTTATTAATAACGGCAACTTGGGAATGGTCCGGCAGTGGCAAACCCTGTTCTTCAATGAGAACTACTCCCATACCAAGCTACGAGAGCGCGATGCGTATACCCCGGACTTTGTCCGCTTGGCAGAAGCGCTGGGGTGCGAGGCTATCCGGGTTACCTGTGAAGAAGAAGTGGTGCCGGCGATTGAACGGGCCCGCGCAATCAACGACCGCCCTGTGGTTATTGACTTCATCGTTGGAGAAGATGCCCAGGTATGGCCAATGATTGGAGGTGGCGCGTCCAACGAAGAGATTCAATATGCCCGCGGCTTGCGCCCCCTATTTGATGAAAATGAATCGGCCGCAGAAAGTCCCGCCGATATTGATGAGACTATCCAGGAGGTATAGGCATGGCACCCACTGACGTTTCCCGGCATACCCTGTCGGTCCTGGTAGAAGACGTAGAGGGAATCCTATCGCGGGTGACCGGAATGTTTTCGCGGCGTGGCTACAGCATCATTTCACTGGTTTCCGCCCAAACGGAAAATCCGGGCATTAACCGGCTGACCATCGTGGTTGATGCATCCGAGACGATTATGGAACAGGTAACTAAGCAGCTCAATAAAATCGTTCCGGTCATCAAGGTAGTCGAGCTCGAGGCCGATGCAACCGTGGCGCGGGCTCTGATGATGGTCAAGGTGGCTGCAAATAATACTAACCGGCCACAGGTTGTCGATGCAGTAAATATTTTCCGCGCTCGCGTGGTAGATGTGGCACAAGAATCCGTGGTGGTGGAGGCGACTGGTACCCCGGGAAAGCTGGCCGCGCTGCTCGATGTCTTAGAGCCATTCGGTGTGCTCGAGCTGGTGCAGTCGGGAGATGTCGCCTTAGGTCGTGGCCCCAAAGCGATGGCGCCACCTCGAAATTAATATCTCACTATGTGAGCATTGAATCTCACCTACTGGTATAGTATTCGGTGGGACGTTGATTCATTGAAATTTCAATCACTACAGAATTGAGGAATGCGAAATGGCAATTGAGACCTTTTATGACGATGATGCAGACCTGTCTATCATTCAAGGCCGCAAAGTAGCGGTTATCGGATACGGTTCCCAAGGTCATGCGCACTCGCAAAACTTGCGCGAGTCCGGCGTTGAAGTTGTTGTCGGCCTACGCGAGGGATCCAAATCGGCGGAAAAGGCTGAGGAAGCAGGCTTCGAGGTGAAGACCGTTGCAGAGGCCGCCAAGTGGGCAGACGTTATCATGCTGCTGGCGCCAGATACCTCTCAGAAGCAGATCTTTGAAGACGAAATCGCGCCCAACCTGGAAGATGGCAATGCGCTGTTGTTTGGTCACGGCTTGAATATTCACTTCAAGTTGATCGAGCCGCAGGCCAATGTCACCGTCGGTATGGTTGCTCCGAAGGGGCCTGGCCACTTGGTTCGCCGCCAGTTTGTTGATGGCAAGGGAGTTCCGTGCCTCATCGCTACTGAGCAGGATCCTAAGGGTGAAGGCCACGATCTGACTTTGTCCTATGCCGCAGCCATCGGTGGTGCGCGTGCCGGCGTTATCCCGACTACCTTTGAGGCAGAGACGGTTACTGACCTCTTCGGTGAGCAGGCTGTCTTGTGTGGTGGCGTAGAGTTCCTGATTCGTACCGGCTTTGAGGTTCTCACTGAGGCTGGCTACGAGCCAGAAATGGCCTACTTTGAGGTTCTGCATGAGATGAAGCTCATTGTGGATCTGATGTTTGAGGGCGGCATTGCCAATATGAATTACTCGGTTTCTGATACCGCTGAGTTTGGCGGCTACATTTCCGGACCCCGCGTTATCAATGCCGATACGAAGCAGCGTATGAAAGATATCCTGTCCGATATTCAGGACGGTACCTTTACCAAGCGCTTGCTGGCCAATATTGAGGGCGGCAACAAGGAGCTAGAGGATCTGCGCGAGGAATTTGCACAGCACGAAATTGAAAAGACCGGCACGAAGCTGCGCGATTTGATGAGCTGGGTTAAGAACCCACTGGATGCTACGGCTTAATTCATAAGGCGGCGTCTATAGGAGATGACCCACGGTGAACCAGCGCGTTTACCGTGGGTTTGGCTATATCTGGAGCAGGTGAAAACCCAGTGTGGCGAGTAGGATAGGGGCCATGGGTTTTACGACGCCAAGTTATGATCTCAAAGACCTCTTTGCTCGGATTGATCGCGGGGACATCCAGCTTCCTGACTTCCAGCGCAGCTATGCCTGGGATGAAGACCGCATCCGTTCTCTCATTGTTTCTGTGTTGCGTGGCTATCCCATTGGCGCGCTTATGGCTCTTGATACTCGTAACGAAAAGATGCGCTTTCGTCCTCGCCCCCTTGTCGGTGCGCCTGACACTGGTGTCGATCCCGGCCTGCTCCTGTTGGACGGGCAACAGCGCCTAACCACCTTGTATCATTGCTTCAACGGCGAAGGCTTTGTAGACACTACTGACTTCCGGAAGAAGAAAATTCACCGCCGTTTCTTTATTGATATTCGAGCTGCCGTTCGGGGCGAGCTTATGCCGGATGACGCCATCTTTGCAGTTGATCAGAATGGCAAAATTCGATCGCACTTTGCACCGGCAATTGAAGGGGACATCCTCTCGCGGGAAGATGCCCTAGAGAATATGTGCATTCCTGTAGCTTCACTATTGAGTGAAGATGGCGTTGGCATGCTCTTTGAGCTTGCCGCAGCCAAAGAAGAACATAGCGCGGAACTGGCAGCGTTTAATAACCGCATCGTCCGGCCTTTGTCCGGTTATGACCTGCCGATGATTCGTTTGTCCCGCGAGACGGAGCGGGCTGGAATTGGCTCGATTTTCGCCCAGGCAAACTCAGCAGGTCTGCAGATGGACGTCTTCGATCTTCTCACTGCAGTTTTTGCCTCTGAAGATCCGAGCTTTCACTTGGCCGCTGATTGGCAAGAAGTGGAAAAGGATCTACGCAAATCCCCGGCTCTGGACGGAATTGGGCGTACCGAGTTCCTTTCCGCGGTATCGCTTTTAGTCTCCGGAGAAAAAGGTAGCGCTGGTGGGCAGCGCGAGGACATCCTGAAACTATCCCTAGCGGAGTATAAGGCGGCGGCCAATGATCTACGCATTACTTTCCGTGAGGTATCCGAGTTTCTAGCGGAACGATGCATCCTTAGCACGGACCAGGTTCCATTCAATGAGCAGATTGTTCCCCTAGCCGTCATTATTGCGCGCTTGGCTAAGCGTGGGGGAGCGTTGTCCACCCAGCAATCGTGGGACCGCATAAACCAATGGTTCTGGTGTGGCGTCTTCGGCGAGCTTTATGGCTCGTCTGCAGTGCAGCTGCGCGCTGCTCGCGATGTGGACGAGGTCACCGAGTGGGTAGCCGGTGCAACGGACGAGGTCCCGAAGACCGTCACCGATGCCTCCTTCCGCGAGTCCCGCTTGCTCTCTGTAGATGATAAGGACGGCGTTTGGCATGGACTCTATGCCCTCCTCATGGCGCGCGGCGCGAAGGATTGGCGTACAGGAAAGGCTTTCAATCGCCATACATTCGAAGAGCTCAAACCAGGATTTTTCCCCGTATTCCCGCTTAACTGGTGTAAGCGCCACGGAGTAGATCCCGTTTTGGCGGAGTCAGTGATGAACTACACCCCGATGGGCAAGCGAACCGAGGTAGTGCTCGACGGTTTCGCGCCAAATCGCTACCTGCCGCGCGTTCAGTCCAAGTCAATCATGGAAGACGCTCAATTTGATGCGGTGCTAGCATCCCACGAGATGAACTTGGACTATCTGCGCGCATCACAACCGCGCGAGTTTTTCGCGGATCGCCGTCATCGTTTTCTAGACATAGTGGAATATGCTTTAGGCAAACCCGTTATCCGCGATGTGGATGAAGCAAACCTTTTTGGTGGAGAGGAAGGCCCGCAAGCTTTTGATCGCTAATTCTGTGCGCCTGACTGCCGCAGTGCTCGTCGCCTCGCTCGCATTATCGGCCTGTGGCACACCAGTTACTGAGACCAAACTGGTCAGGCGTGGTCTGTCCGATTTGGATGAGTCTGAAATTGACCTCAATAAGGCTAAGGCGGAAAACCAAAACCGTCTGATTGATCCGAAATTTGATGGCAGGTTTGTCATTGTCAATGACTCCATAGGCATTGAGGCTAGCCGCCTGTTTTTCGAAGATTCAGATTCCCTTGTTCTCTTTGCTGGGGATGATAAGTCAATTTTGCGCGCAGCGACCTTGGCGGTAAACCAGCATCTGCCGGCGGTGCAGTATGACGATGCTCGGCGCTTGGAAATCCATAAGCTTCTCACGGATCTTGGAGTAAGTCGCCTAGTGATTGTCGGTGATGTGCCGTGGACAGAAACATCTGGGGATTTCACCGTCATTAAGGATCCAGGAACCCACAAGGCCTTGGGGGAGTTTACGGCGTTTCAATACGGTTCCAAAGTGGTAGCTTCCCCAGAACAGATGGTCAAGGATATTGCGCGTTTGGATAAGACTCCCCAGGTGGAGTTGCGGCCCGCATGGGTGCCGTATGAAGGCGAGGCGCACACAGATGAGAAAAAGAAGAAGCCCATCCCGGCGCAGTCCCGCAGAGACGGCCAGATGGCACCGAATATCGTCGCGACAAAAGACAGTCCCATCGCGAACGTGATTACGGCGGCAGCCTACGGCGGCAAGGTGTTGGTGATGCCGACTGCTGATCCTTTGGAGGATAAGCACAGCATGGCCGCTGTTGCCGGCCTTGCAGATGGTGCCTTAGTAGCCCTAGGACCGGAATTCGGTCGAATGAAAGAATTTAAGGCAAAAATCAAGCAGGGCACTCCTTCCTGAACTACACTTCCTTGACACGCGGGAATTCCGCGTGCACCGCATCACACTTAAGCGAAGGAAGATATGTCGAAGCCGGTAGTCCTTATTGCCGATAAATTAGCTCAATCCACAGTTACGGCCTTGGGGGATTCAGTTGAGGTTCGTTGGGTCGACGGTCCAAATCGTGCGGAGCTGCTCGCCGCAGTGCCGGATGCAGAAGCTTTGCTGGTGCGTTCTGCAACCACTGTTGATGCAGAGGTTTTAGAAGCAGCTCCAAAGCTAAAAATTGTGGGCCGTGCAGGAGTGGGCCTAGATAACGTTGATATTCCGGCGGCAACGGAAAAGGGCGTCATGGTGGTAAATGCACCTACGTCTAATATTCACTCGGCGTGCGAACAGGCCATTGCATTGCTCTTGGCGACGGCGCGCCAGGTACCAGCAGCCGACCAGTCGCTGCGCGAGGGGGAATGGAAGCGTTCTTCTTTCAAGGGCGTGGAGGTGTATGGAAAGACCATCGGCATTGTTGGTTTTGGACACATTGGGCAGCTCTTCGCACAGCGTCTGAAGTCTTTTGAAACCACCATTATTGCCCACGACCCCTATGCCAACCCGGCTCGTGCGGCGGCACTGGGCGTGGAACTGGTCGAACTGGAAGAGCTAATGTCTCGCTCCGATTTTGTGACCATTCACCTTCCGAAGACCCCAGAGACTGCCGGAATGTTTGATAAGGAGCTTTTGGCTAAGGCGAAGAAGGGGCAGATTCTCATTAACGCGGCTCGCGGCGGTTTGGTGGATGAGGAGGCCTTGGCTGAGTCTATCGAACAGGGCCATCACCGGGGTGCGGGCTTCGATGTCTACGCTACGGAGCCATGCACTGATTCTCCGCTATTTAAGCTGCCGCAGGTCACCGTTTCTCCACACTTGGGAGCCTCCACTGTAGAGGCCCAGGACCGTGCAGGGACCGATGTGGCGGCGTCGGTGCTCAAAGCTCTCGCCGGTGAGTTTGTCCCAGATGCGGTAAACGTCTCCGGTGGTGCTGTAGGAGAAGAAGTTGCTGGCTGGCTGGATCTCGCACGCAAGCTAGGACTGACGGCTGGACGTCTGCTGGGGCAGGCACCCGTTGCCGTTGAAGTAGAAGCTTGCGGTGAGCTGTCTACCGAGGATGTAGAAGTGTTAGGTCTTTCTGCTGTCCGGGGTCTGTTTAGCGGCGTGACTTCGGAACCGGTGACATTTGTCAATGCTATGCAGATTGCGCAGAGCCGTGGGGTAGAGGTGGAGGTATCTACCAACGCGGAATCCAAGGGGTACCGCTCCTCCCTGCAGGTGAAAGTTATTGGTGCCGATGGAGAAACGTTCTCGCTTACCGGTGCGCTTATCGGCATCGATGGAACCGAAAAGTTTATCCGCATCAACGGTCGTGGCGTCGATATGCGTGCTACTGGCCGCAATCTCTTCTTCCGCTATGCGGATGCTCCAGGTGCGCTGGGAACCGTGGGCACCAAGCTGGGAGCTGCTGGAATCAATATTGTGGCGGCGGCGCTTACGTATGGCAAGCAGGAATCTGATGCTGTCCTTATTCTGCGCGTGGAAACCGAGGTGCCAGAGTCTCTTATTGCTGAGGTCAATGCGGCATTAGGCGCGCAGTGCGAGCAGTTAGATATGGACGCATAGGGCTGTTTGATCAGAATTCGTGTAGGGCATCCCGCGCAGTGTGAGGTAACTTCCTGCGCTGCGCGGGTCCTCTTTGGTAGGGTTGGTAAAAATCCACCTTGTGAGAAAGGAATCCTACATAATGAAACTTGCGGTAATTGGTGGGGATGGTATTGGGCCCGAGGTGACGGCTGAAGCGCTCAAGGTGCTGCATGCAGTTCGCTCCGATATTGACACCACCGAGTATGACCTTGGTGCGCGCCGCTACCTACGCAACGGGGAGCTTCTCACGGATGCGGATTTAGCTAGCCTGCGCGAACATGATGCGATCTTGTTAGGGGCAATTGGTGTCCCAGGTGAAGTGCCCCCGGGCGTATTGGAGCGAGGGCTGTTGCTCAAGATGCGATTTGCACTGGATCACTACGTAAACCTGCGTCCTTCCAAGCTGTATCCCACTGCATCTTCGCCGTTGGCCGATCCTGGCGACATTGATTTTGTGGTGGTGCGCGAGGGCACCGAGGGGCTGTACTGCGGAAACGGTGGTACCTTGCGCGAGGGTACTGATCATGAGGTGGCCAGTGAGGTGTCTCAAAACACCCGTTTCGGTGTGGAGCGCGTAGTGCGCGATGCCTTTGCGCGGGCTGAGCAGCGCCGCAAGCACCTGACCTTGGTGCACAAAACCAATGTATTGGTCAATGCGGGTGGGCTGTGGCAACGCACTGTCGACGAGGTTGCCGCCGAGTTTCCAGAGGTTCAGGTGGACTACCAACATATCGATGCCGCGACCATTTATATGGTTACGGATCCAGCACGATATGACGTAATTGTTACCGATAACCTTTTTGGAGATATCCTCACCGATCTTGCCGGTGCCGTAGTGGGCGGCATTGGCCTTGCTGCCTCCGGAAACATTGATGCTTCAGGAGCGAATCCCTCGATGTTCGAGCCGGTACATGGATCTGCGCCGGATATCGCTGGGCAGGGGATTGCGGATCCGACGGCTGCTATTTTGTCGGCGGCCATGCTCCTTCGTCATGTAGGAGATGAAGCCAATGCGCAAAGGATAGAGGATGCGGTGGCGCAAGACGTTGCGCAGCGTGGCGATGGGCCGGTGAAGACCACTGAGATCGGTGACCGAATCTCGCGCGCCCTAGCTACATAGGAGCAAACGTGCTCTGCGCGATGCGCTTGCCGACGCCCTCAGAGCCGAACGGTTGCTTTCGTCCCCTTTTCCGGGGGCTTGCAATGACGTTTGAAAGAACACTGCAATTTACTCAAATTAACTAATTAACACCGTAACCTTTGCACACATGTGAAGGTAACGATTGAGTAGGATTACCGCTATGCGTTTAGGACGAATTGCACACCCAGAAGGAATCTGTTTCGCCATTATCGATGGGCCGAAAGACGCCCCGATGCAAGAGCTAGTAGCAAAAGAAATTGCTGGCACGCCTTTCACTCCGCCGGAGCCAACCGGGCGCGAGTGGAAGCTTAACGAGGTTCGCCTCTTGGCACCGACCCTGCCTACCAAGGTTGTGGCGCTGGGCCGCAACTATGCGGACCACGTTGCGGAAGTCTTCAAGAAGTCTGCCGATAGCTTGCCGCCCACCATCTTCATTAAGCCGTCCACCGCGGTCATCGGCCCGGATGCCGCGATCAAGATCCCAGACTATGCCACCAATGTAGAGTTCGAGGGCGAGCTTGCCGTAGTCATTTCCAAACCGTCGAAGAATATCAAGGCCGAGAACTGGCAAGACCACGTACTGGGCTACACCATTTGCAATGATGTTTCCTCCCGTGACCTGCAGTTCAAGGACGGACAATGGGCTCGTGCCAAGGGGATCGACACTTTCTGCCCGCTCGGCCCATGGATTGAGACGGATCTGGACAGCTTGAATCTGGATGACCAGAAGATTAATGCCTACCTGACACACGAGGGCTCTCGTGAGCAAAAGCAGGATTCCAATACGGACCAGATGATTGTGAAGATGGGCGGCATCTTAGAAGAGATTTCCGCCGCCTATACCTTGCTTCCCGGCGATGTCATTACTACTGGTTCACCGGCCGGCACCGCTCCGATGGTCCCGGGGGATACCATCGAAATCGAGATCCCAGGCCTGGGAACCCTACGCAATTCCATCGACCGTGCATAACTCCCACCAGAGCGAGCATCGCCCCTACGTTCCCACTCCCGCGGAAATGGAGGAGCGGTACCGCAGCACTGATCGCGTGTGGTCAGGAAAGCCGAACTCCACCCTTGTCGATTATGCTGCGGAGCTTGCGCCTGGCTCTGCCCTGGACATTGGCTGCGGAGAAGGCGCGGACGCGCTCTGGCTTAAAACCACGGCTAGGATGTGTTGGGCATTGACTTCGCCCCGACGGCCGTAGCCCGCACTCGCGCCCTCGGCGTTGCCGCACAGGTTGCTATGTTTAGTGGCTTTAGCCATGAGCCCTTTGACTTGGTAAGCGTCCACTACGGTGGGATACGCGCAACGTCGGAAGAGGTCGAAAAGCTTGAGCACTTGGTAGCTCCAGGGGGAACACTGCTTTTTGTTCACCACGATATGGAGTCCACAGAACTGGCGATGCCGGAATGGTTGGCGCACAACCTGCGCGAATTGGAAACTGTCACCCTAGCCCGCCGGGAGCGCCACTTGGCTGAAGGTGCAGGTGCGCACCACCGCACCGACGTCGTGCTCGTCGCCAAGCGCGTGGGCTAGAGGCTTAGCGCCTTCAAAATGGTGCGCAGCTTAGCGGTGGTTTCTTCCAACTCCGCTTGGGCATCAGAATCGCCGACGATGCCTCCACCAGCCCAAGCGCGTGCGGAGAGTCCATCGCCGGCAACCTCTGCGCAGCGAATGGCTACCATATATTCGCCGTCACCTGAACTATCGCACCAGCCGACCGCGCCGGCATAGAAACCACGGTCGGTCTCCGCAGTCTCAATAAGGGCTTGGGCGGCTTCGGCCGGGGTGCCACAGATAGCCGGTGTGGGATGGACCGCTAGGGCAAGCTCGAGCGCAGTCAAGTCTTTATCCTTGAGCGTTCCGGAAATCGGCGTGCCAAGGTGCCACATTTCATTGGTGCTTATCAGTTGTGGGACGTCCGGAATATCTAGTCGCTCGCACAATGGGGTGAGCGCCCGGCGCAGGTGGTCGACCACAAAAGCGTGCTCGTGGAGATCCTTGGAAGAATGCAAGAGGTCCTGTCCTGCGAGGTGATCCTCGGTCGGCGAGGCGCGGCGCGGAGACGAACCCGCCAAGGGAAAGGCTGACACAGTCGAGCCTTGACGCTTGACTAGAACCTCCGGGGAGGAGCCGACAAGCATCGCGCCCGGCCTTCCAGCGGGAGAGAGATCAGCAATGAACCCGTCACGGTTGGCGGAGAGATCGATAAGGCGCGCCGCCACGAGGCGCGGATCGATGGCTTCAGGGAATTCGATGTCTACCGCGCGGGCTAGAACTACCTTTTCTAGTTTGGAGGTTTCAATCGTGCCGATGGCTGCCTCCACGCGGCGAAGGTGTTCCTCAGGCTCTGGATCGAAGCCAACTACGCGGGAGCTTAAGCTCTGGTTGCGATAATAAGCGTGCGGTTCCAGCGGGCCCTCTTCGCGGATGATGGTCTCCGGTACGGTTAGTGCCGCGGGGGTGTCCGAATCGAAGGGGATCGCACCGACGACCATCTCTACATCCTTGCTGCGGAGAGCGGAAATTGCCGCATCGGCGTCATTAAAAGTGTGGCGCGCACCTTGGGTACGGACAGACCCCGTTGCCCGTGAGAGCAAAAAATCGGGGGCGGTGCTTGGTCTGTCTTCGTGCATGAAAATCTAGCTTAATGCCTTGGGCTTTTCTTACAGAATTGAGTGTGCACTGGGCGTGTAAACAGTGTCTCTAGTGAAAAATGTGGTTAGTTTTAACCTTGTGGCTAATGTTACTAATTTTCTTCGCTATTTCCTTTACCTGATTGTTGTTGGTGTGCTGGCTTGCGGGGCGCTGCTGAGCGTGTCTCCTGCCCACGCGCAAGAAGCGCCTGCACCTGCACCTGCGCCGGCCCCAGCAAACGCACCACACCCAGCACCGGCACCAGCACCGGGGCCGGCACCCGAAAACGCGAAGCCGGTTATTCCGCAGCCAGATGGATCCCACCTCGTTCCAGAAGGCGTGAAAGAATCCACCCCGGCACCAGCAGATAAAGGTGCTGACCAAAACAACCCGGCACCTGCTCCTGAGGGATCATCGCTTCCGGAGCCGGCACCGCGGCCAGCGATGGTAGATACCAGCATCAACCCCAACCCGCCATTTAAGCCGGGCTCTATACAGTCGCTCACTATGGAGCACGAGGGAAAGACCCGCAGGTATCTATTGCGCATTCCCAATAACTATTCGCCGGAAAAGGCTGCGCCTGTTCTTTTCGGCTTCGGTGGATGGGGAGATTCCCCGGAAAACTATTCCAGCTACGCACGTATGCAGACTACTGAAGCTAATAATGAGGCAATCATCGTCTACCCGGAGGGTTTTGAGCGTGCTTGGGAGGCAGCACCTTATGCCAAGACGCACGATGGTGAGGACATCCGCTTCATCAAACGCATTCTTGACTCTGTGGACAAGGACTACCACGTTGACCGCAACCGCGTCTATGCCATGGGTATGTCCAATGGTGGCGGCTTTACCTCAGTGCTGGGCTGCCACGCGCAGGACACCTTTGCCGCTGTAGCCATGGTCTCGGGTGCCTTCTACAACCCGGTGGAGGTTAACTGTGCCGATGCGCCGATGAATACCCTCATCATGCATGGCGTCAATGACAAGATGATGACCTATGAAGGCGGTGACCGGCACGAGGCTGGCTACTTACCGGTGCGCACGGTGCTTGGCGGATACCTGAAACGCAATCGATGCGACATGACCTTCCAGGCGACTCCAGAGGCTGGCGGTTCCGAACGCCTGAACTTCAATGGTTGCCAGAAGGACGTACAGCTGGTCAAGGTTCCGCAGGACCACACCTGGTTCTGGCAGCCAGATACTCCAAAGGTGGTCTGGGACTTCCTCTCGTCCAAGACCAGGGTATAAAAACAGCGGCTCTTAGCCACGGATGAGGCCCAGAGGATCTCTCCTCTGGGCCTCGTTCTATGGTTGGCCGATAACTAGCACTGCGCTAGTCGACGCGCGGCAAGTGGGCCGTGGCATCATCGGCCGGCTGCTGCGCTGGGGCCTTCTTCTTGCGGAAGAACCGGACATAGACCAGCAGGCCGATTCCGAGCACCAGAGCGAATGCGCCTAGTCCGGCTAAAAGGCCCGCCCAGAAGCTGCTTTTAGCCAGGGTGGCGGTATACGCAGCGGCATTAGTCAGTACATTTCCAGTGTTTTTGCCTTCCGCAGCGCCGGCATCCGGCACCCTCTCTGCACCAGCGGTGCCTGCGGCCTTGCCCTTGGTACGCTTTGCGGACTTTGCGTCCCGAGAGCCGGTGGACTTTTTGGCCGTCGAGTGGGAAGAACCGCTGGTGGAAGCAGAACGGTGTGAGCCCGTGCCAGCGCCTCCGCTTTTTCCGGATTTCGCAGTGGAGGCAGACTCATTGACACGGCTAGCCGAATGGTGGGTCGTAGCCCCAGAACCAGCACCAGACTTTCGCGTAGTACCAGAGGCGTGAGCCGAACCCGTGGACGGCGTCTTATGTGGCGCTCCATCCTTCCCAGCGTCTTTTTCCTTGGTGCGGGAGGGCTGCTTGCGCTTGCCCGCGCTGTCCTCGTCAGAACCCTTCTTGTCTTCTTGTGGCTTGCCACCGTTTAGGAATTTCTGGCCCTCCTGCAGGGTATTGTCGAGTTCTTTGTCTAGCCCGGCGATGGCTTTGTCTACGTCTTTGACGTCTTTTTCCAGTTGCTTGGGGCGGCTATTTGAGTCGCCACCGTTGCCGGAAGCACCATCCGCATCGGTATAGTCCACGCCGCATAGATCTTTCGCATCTGCCTGCTCTCCGACGAGGAAGCCAGCATGGAGGTGATGGCGGGAGCCGTCAGGAAGCTCAAAGGTAAAACTCACCGCGTAGGTTCCGGGCTCGGTGAAAATGAATGCGGGGTGGGAATGGGAATTGCCGGGATAGTCCCAGGCAGAGCCATCTTCGGTATCCATGAGATACTTGATGCTCCCTAGATCCGTCTGGTAGGCCACGATGCGGCCATCGTCCGGGCCTTGTGCGATAGCCATGCTCAAGGTAGCGGTCTCTCCGGCGGCAAGGAGATCCTGAGACAGCTCTTGGGTATTAAAACCCAACCAGGGGGCGTTGGGATCTTGCGTTTGCGGCAGTATCCAACCTTCATTGGGAAGGGAGGAATCATCGAGCTCCGATAGCGGCTGCTTAAGGTCATCAGATACCTCAATTGCAAAGGACTCAGAGTCATGCTCGATGTCCTTATCGTCATCTTTGACTTTGAAGCTGAGCTCTCCAGACTCACCACTGAGTGCCATGTCTTGGTGGCCCTTGGTGATGAGATCGAAGTCACTCGCGGAGCAGGTCTCGGTGGATTCTTCTGCGTGGGCGGTAGCGGGGGTGAAGGGAGCCCCGACCACTGTAGGAAGGGAACCGAAGCTTAGAAGTCCGGCGGCGCCAAGGGCCACCGCGGTGCGGCAGACGGGTTTCATGAGGGGACGGATTCCTTTCGTGGGGTGTTATGTGGGGCGTCGGAAAGCGAAGCGCCTGCGTGCTTGCGGGCGCCGAGGAGCGGATGAATGGCCCAAACGCCCAAGAAAATGACGGTGAGGGTGAGCACTATGGTGGCGCCGGCTGGCAAGTCAATGGCCCATGCCAGATAGATGCCAAGGAAGCTCGACAGCGCGCCAATGACAGCGGCAAGCCACATCATGGTCGCTAGGTTTGCGGTAAGCAGGCGAGCCGTCGCGGCCGGAGTGATGAGAAGGGCGAGAACCAAGATATTGCCGATGGTGCTTACGGAAATGACCACTGCGGCCGTTACGCACAGGTATAAGACGATGTCCAGGACGAAAACGGGCAAGCCCATCGCACGAGCGGTCTCTCGGTCCAAGCAGGTGGCGTTAAGCTGCGGGCCAAAGGCTATGACGACGGCGATAACCACTGCACACACGCAGGCCGCGATGATGATGTCGGTGCGGGATACGCCGGTGAGAGAGCCAAAAAGGAAGCTGGTGAGAGAGGCACTATAGCCATCAGTGCGCGAGATGATCACCATGCCCAAGGCGAAAGCAGCGGCGAAAAAGATACCGATGATGGAATCCGCCCGTACGTGGCGGCGCTGCGAAAAAGCGGCAATGAGCAGGGCCACAACTGCACCAGCAACTGCGCCACCGACGAGGACTGAGGCCTGCAGGGCAAAAGCAATGGCAAGGCCGGGAAAGACGGCGTGGGAGACGGCATCGCCAATGAAAGCCATGCCGCGCAGCACCACATAGCAGCCGATGACGCCGCAGACAATGGCTGCGAGCAAGGAGATGCCTACTGCGCGGGCAAGGAAATCCAAATGGGGGTTTATCAGGTCGCGCAGGAAATCAAGGAAGGAAATTTCAATCATGCGGAGACTCCAATGGCAGAAAGCAGCGGAGAACCGGCGCGTACCCCAAAGGTGCGCGTCCACGGCTTGATCTGGTTGAGAAGCAGTGAGGCGGAGTCATCGGCTATCACGGTGCCGTTGAAAAGGATAAGGCGGTGGCAGGAATGTGCCGCCTCGGCGAGGTTATGGGTGGACATGACGATGGACTTGCCGCGCTGGGAAAGCTCTTCAAAAAGCTCCAGCAATGATTCGGTATTAGGAGCATCGAGGCCAGTGAATGGCTCATCAAGCAGCAGTACGTCCGGTTCCGTGGCGAGCGCCCGGGCGATGAGCACGCGCTGGCGTTGACCACCAGAGAGCTCTTCGATAGGGCGGTGCGAAAAATCCTCCAAGTTCACCAAACGAAGAGCCTCTGCAGCTGCGGCATGATCCTTAGCGCGAGGCCGCTTGAACCAACCGATAAGCCCGGTGCGGCCGCTGAGTACGGTGCGGTAGACATTAATGGGAAAGCCCCATTCCACCTCGTGGCGCTGGGGAACATACCCCACAGTGCCCGCGATGCTCCGCGTCCCGGAAGAAGGGATGAGCCCTAAAATGGCACGCATGAGGGTGGTTTTGCCGGCGCCATTGGGCCCGAGGAGCCCGATGAATTCGCCCGGGCAGACAGTGAGGTTGGCATCGGTGATGACGCTGCGGTGCGAGAGCGAGACGTTGAGATCAGCAACGGAAATAAGCGGTTTAGCCACGGTTATCGCCCCGCTTGGCTGAACGCAGGGCGAGTCCCAGGGCCAGTAGCAGTACTACGGCGCCGACACCGGCGAGGACAAAGACCCAGGTGGGAATAGAGGAGCCCGCGGTCTGGGCATCGTCTGGATTCCAGGTGGTGTCCTGGGCCGCTTGGACGTCGGCATCATCGCCCACGGCGAAGGTGAGTACGCCATCGGTGCTGAAATCGGCACCGTCCTTGGTCTTGCCCTTTACCCTGATGCCTACCTGATGGGTGCCTGGCTCCGTAAACGTCCAGTTGGCGTGGGTGTGGGTATTGAGGTCTACCCAGAAGTCCTCGTCGCTCTTCTGCGCGGTGGACCACAAGAGCTGTGGCGCTTCGAAGCCGCCGTTTTGCAGGAAGAGGGAGAAATCGCCTGGCCCGGAATGGCCGAGGAATTCCATGGTGACTCCACGATCGGCGGCGTCGACAAGTGAGGGCGCCTGGGTATTCCACCCCAGCCAGGGAACACCGACTTGTTCGGTTTGGGGAACTACCCAGACCTTATCGCCGGATTCAGCGCCAACGAAGCCAAAGTCATCTGTATCGGGAAGGGTTTGTTGTGCCTTATCGCCCACGGAAAACACGAGGTCATCCAGGTGACGCCAGACTGGCTTATCGCCGGCATCATCGCGGGCCATAAGCTCAGAATCCGTGCCATCAAGCAGGGCACCAACGTCTACGTGACCGGTATCGATGACCTTTTCCTGGCCTTGTGGGGCAACGTGTTCATCGGCACCGACTACCTGGGCGAGGTCGCCCGCCCAAGCAGGACTGGTAGAAAATGCCAGGCCTGCAGTAAGGACGCAGGCGGCGGTGCGGGTGGCGGTACGAGTAGCGAATTTAAGCATTTTTATCTCCATCGGTGGGGGTGGGGGTGGGGGTGAGGCAGCGCTGAAGGGAATCAGCGTTAAATTTCATAAGTTCGATGTAGGAGCTGACGGTGTCATCGAACGTGTCGCCGTAGATGGGGCACAGCTCCACGCCTTGCTCCGCGGCAGCCTGCTTCAATGTCTCGGCGCTTGCCTGCTGCACGGGTTCTACAAACACCGCTGGCAGATGTAGGTTCTCCAGCGTGCGGCGCAAGGAAATGACTTCGCGTGGGGAAGGCTCGATGGCCGGATTGGGAGTGACGAAGCCGGCCACCGACATGTCATATCCTTGCTCCAGATAGGCGTAGCCGTGGTGGGTCGTCACGAGGTGCCGGTTTTCTTTAGGGATAGAAGAAATGGCGCGGTCAACATAGGTATCCGTATTCCGCAAGCGCTGGGTGTAGGCCTCCGCCCGTTGGCGGTAGGACGCCCCGTGGGAAGGATCTGCTTGCGCCATTTCCTCGGCAATGACATCGACGTAGGCGATGGCGTTGTACACGTTGTGCCATAGGTGCGGGTCCACCTCGCCGTGGATGTGCTTACCTAGGACCGCCTGCGGCAATAGGTAGGTATCCGCGCCCGGCCTGCCCAGGAAGCGGTAGGCAGGATCAAGCGGAATGGGCTGCAGCACTGAAGAGGGGATGGACACCACGGTGGTGGCAGGGTCGAAACGCTTGTCCTGATCGTGCAAGTCAATGCTGCGCTTGGCTAGGTCACCTGCAATATCCAGGTGTCCGGAATCTATCACTTGCATGCCTTTAGGTGGGTTTACTCCCACGGCCACAGTGAGGTGTTGGACGTCGGTGCCCTCTGCTTGGAACCCGAGGTGATAGATGCCTGGCTGGGAAAACCCCCAAGAGACGTGCGTGTGGGCGTTGGCCGGCAGGGTCACTGAGTCTTCTTTTTCATCGATGCCATTGGCCGAGTTAAAAAGGACCTCCGGGGTGCCGAAGGTAGAGACCACATAGGCCGCGACGTTACCTGGTCCGTCGGCAGAGACCATGCGGAAATCCACTCCAGAAGAGCGCTGTTGTGCGCCGCTGATACGCAGGCCCAGCCAAATTGCCTCGAGCGAGACATCTTCTACCAGCGGCACGAGAGTGGCACCGCGGGTGGAGGCAGCATCGGCCACTTCCACCACGGGGGCATCGGTGGATTCGTGCAGCGTATCGATGAGAGACTGCGGCTCCAGCAAGTAGCCATTGCTCAGCGCCAAATCGGCATTGGCAACATCGCGTACCGTGCGCAGCGTTGGCTCAAAGGTATGCGGATCTTTTCCACTGGGGATAAGGCTTTGTACGCGGGCATCTTCTCCCGCAATATTGCGCGCGAGATCCGCGAGGATCGGGGTGGTGGCCACCACGGTGAATTTCTCTCCGTCTCCAGCATCCAACGCGGCCGAGGGCGCACAACCAGTGGCCAGCAGGCAGGAGCCCAGCAGCGCGCCAATGGTCGGAAGCCTGCGTCTATGGGAAAGCGCACGCGCCATTAGTCCGCTGCCTTAGCTACAGCTAGGCGGGCAATGCCCAGGCCGAGGAAAAGCATGCCCAAGCCCAGTGCTCCGATGCCAAAGGGAACAATGGGAGTCCCCGTATTGGCTAAAGAACCGCCCTTGCTGGGGGCCTGAGCGGCCTGGCCAGTGCTTGTTCCGGTACTTGTGGAAGAGCCACCAGCGCTTGCCGACGCCCCATCTGCCGCAGCACCATCTCTGCAGTCTCCGCCCTCCGGATTTACCGCAGCGCCTAGGTCGAAGTGCCCGTTGTCAAAGGCTTCCGCCGGCTTGTCGCCGCCGACCACGAAGTGAAGTGTCGCTTCGCCGGCGACTTGCTTGCCCTCACCGGTCTTGGCCACCTGGCGGATGGTGACGTCATAGGTGCCCTGCGCACCAAAGACCCAGTTGGGGTGCACGTGCGTATTAGGGGCAATCGAATAGGTGCCCTCCGCCGCATCGGCATTGCCTCGGAACCACTCATCGCCCACAATCTTTCCCAGTCCGCCCTGGGAGTAGACCATCATCGGGCCAGGGCCCTTGAAGCCTGCTAACTCCCAGGTGACATCGCCAGGGATATTCTCGCGCATGGTCGGACTTTGGGTATTAGCACCGAGCCACGGCACGCCATCGACCTGGGTAGAACCAATCATCCACGCCTGACCAGCTGGCACTGGGCCTACCTCTTGGGGCAGATCGACGCTGGATTTATCGGAGAGATAAAAGGTAGCGCCATCAGCATCGCGCCACTGGGAAGGAGAGACAGTATCGTCCTTGATTTGCGGCGTCATACCCGGGGTGCACTCTTTATCCGTAGCTGCACCGGATTTATCTGCGGCTGCAGCGCCGCCCTTGTCTGCTGAACGCGGGGTGCTCGTAGCTTCTTGGTCATTGCTAACCTCGCCGGTATCAGCCGATCGATCGGCTGCGGATGCATCGCCGCCGTCGCCCACCTCCCAGGTGTAGGTCACAGCATTGCTGGATTCGCCGTTGGAATGGGCTTGCACCGTCATGGTGTACGTGCCGGCCTCGCTAAAGGCCCAGTTGACGTGCCGGTGAGCAGGATTGGGCTGGTTGATGACCTCGCCGCTGGTGAGCTCCATTGAGCCGGAATCGGTCACCGTCTTCACATCGCCAAAGCCGCTGGTCTCAAAGACATAAACAGAACCCGGGCCGGAAACTTCGGCGAATTCTAGGTCAACGTTGTCAAAGCCGCCATCGCGTGCAGGCTGGGTATCCCAGCCCGGCCAAATGATGCGTTGATCCTGGGTCTGCGGCAGGAAATAGGTGGGCTGGCCGATCTCCGGCACGGCCTCGGTGGCATCGGACCAAGCGTCCTCCACAACCTTGAGCACCACATCATCGCCAGAGCGTGGAACGCTCGATCCAGTGATGTCTTCCTTCATCGATAGGTGGAGCTGACCATCTGGGGCCGTGACATAAAAGGCGTCTACGTGGCCAGAGTCGAAGACCTCATCAAAGGCAAGTGCCGCGGCGGGGGAGAAGAAGGCCAGTGCTGTGGCAAAGACGGCGGCGAATACGTGAATGAATCGGCGCCGCAGCGGGACGCGCCGAGGGGCAAAGGAGGGTGAATGATGCATTGTGGTTTCCCGTCTAGTTGGTGGGGTAGAAGAGGCTTAGAAGTTGAGGCCGAAGCGTTTGCGGATGAGGTCCTCGTTATCGCGGAAGAAGTTATAAAAGGCCTTGAAAACCACCACGAGAACCGCTGGGAGGACCAGGCTCCACGGGCTAAATGAGGAACCTGTCGGCTCTTCTGGCCTACCGGGGTGAGCTGGCTTGTCCGGCGTATCTGGGGTGGATGGTTGGGTGGAAGGCTTCTGGGAAGGCTCCGCGGAAGGCCTATCCGTTGGACTTTCGCTGGGCTCTCCGCTCCCAGAGGTGCCCGGCGCGCGGAAGGAACAGGAATCCAACGTCTTATCGCCCACGGCAAAGGTGAGGGTTTGGGGCGCGGACTTTTGAAGTGCCCCGGGTTTTGTTCCTAGGCGTTTGCCTTGATTTCTATTATTGCTTGCGGCGGGTGCTGGTCCCAAAATTCGGTTTCCACTTCAGCTGGCGTGCGGTAGCCCAAGCTTTGGTGAAGCCTCGTCTCGTTCCACCATGACACCCACTCAAACGTCGCGATTTCCACCTCGACAACCTCATCCCACCTGCGAGTATGGATCAGCTCGTTTTTGTAGGAACCATTAACGTTTTCCGCCAGAGCATTGTCATAGGAGTCACCAACAGTTCCGGTGGAAGCGGCAATCCCGTGCTGGGCAAGACGCTCGTTGTAGACAACGCTGACATACTGCGAGCCGTG
>NZ_JAKOPM010000048.1 GCF_022288805.1 Corynebacterium yonathiae | reverse complement strand
TGAACTGGCCCCCGAAAGTTGGACTGGTTTAATTCTAGGCGGTTAGGGCTTCAAGGGTCTGATTTCGATATTGCATCGGGGTTAGACCCTTGAGTCGTTGTTGGATGCGTTCGGTGTTGTACCACCGGATGTACTCGTCGATTGCCTGGTTGAACTCTGCGACGGTGTCGAAGGCTTCTCCGTGGTACATCTCGGTTTTCAGGTGGCCGAAGAAGTTCTCCATGACCGCGTTGTCGTAGCAGTTGCCTTTGCGTGACATCGATTGGACTCCCTGGTGCTGGCTAATCAGGGTGCGCCATGATGAGTGCTGGTATTGGAATCCTTGATCGGTGTGGATCATCCAGCCCGGCTGTGGAGCACACGCTTTGATCGCCTGCGCCAACGAAGCCGAGGTAAACGCCGTAGACGGCGATGTGGCCACTGTGTGGGCGACGATTGAGCGGTCGAACAGGTCCATCACCGGTGAGAGATACACCTTGCGGCCAGCGACTTTGAACTCGGTGACGTCGCTGACGAAGACAGTGTTGAGCCTATCGGGGGTGAAGTTGCGCTCGAGTGTGTTCTCAGCGATGTAGCTGATTGTGCCAGTGTAGGAGATGTAGGGCCTGCGCTGGCGAATCTTGGCTTTCAAGC
>NZ_JAKOPM010000047.1 GCF_022288805.1 Corynebacterium yonathiae | reverse complement strand
AAATGTGTGTCTGGCTCGGCGTGTCGCGGGGGTTAGATTTGGCCTTTTTGAATGCCGATTGAGTGGGTGTAGTCGGTGTCGATAGCGTTGTCGTAGAGGGCTGGGCGTCCTGTTTCGTGGTCGGCTTGGTTCTCGGTTTGGGTCAGGGTGGATACTTTGGCGAGTTGGCCCTGGCCCCAGTCGGACTGCCTGGCGATTCGTACTGGATCGTCAGGCAGTTCCGTTTTTAAGTAGAGCCACCAATCCAGCATGCGGCGTTGTCGTTCGCCTGATCTGCCGCGGTGGGTTCTGGCGAGCAGTTTGAGCTGGGCGTTGATGCCGCCTTCTAAGCTGTTGGTGGTGGATTTGATCCGCTCGGGCGCAAGGACTCCTGCTGGCGGGTTGAGGTAGACAAACAGCATCTCGGACCGCCAAAGATGGTTGAGGCTGTTGTAGGCCTTGCGCACGTTGTGGTGGGTCCACACGCGGGTCCATGCACCTGTTTTGGGGTCTTTGATCATGGTTTTCTCGTTCATCCATTCCCGGTAGATCGTTGAAAACTCGTGCAGTTGCACACCCCACGCGGCGGCTTCATCCAGTGTGGTGATCCGGGTCAGTTTCAGCGCAAGTCGGTAGATGGTGCGCCCGGCATCGGTGCGTGGGTTGGTGGT
>NZ_JAKOPM010000046.1 GCF_022288805.1 Corynebacterium yonathiae | reverse complement strand
AAAAGTGTGTCCGGAATCGCGGATTTTCACGGATTGACCTGTAGGTTTCCGGAAAGTATATGCTCCGGAAGCATATATCTAGCCCCCGACGGGAAATCCTCGGTGTGGCAGCCGTGATGTGCTATGCGCGGCGTGGTGTGGTGTCGCAATGTCGAAGAACCAACCACGCTGCCACTGCGGCGGTGAAATGAAACGCAACGGCACCACCAGCAAAGGCACCACCAGATGGCGCTGCAAACAATGCGGCGCCTCCAGCGTCAAACGTCGAAACGACATCACCAACGCGGCAGTGTTCACCCAGTTCATCGAGCATTGCACCACCGCAATATCACTCGACGACCTAGCCAAACGAAACGGTGTTAGCCGCGCCACCATGAAGCGGCGCTTCAAGTGGTGCTGGCTCGTTGATGTGCCTGACCCCACCGCCGGCCACCACAAGCGGATCTACGACCAGGTATTTCTCGATGGCACCTACACCGCCGGTGGCTGCCTGATCGTCGCGGCGACCATCGACCACGTGATCGCCTGGCACTGGTGCAAACACGAAACCACCCGCGACTACCAACTGCTGCTTGAACGCATCGAAGCCCCACTCATCGCCGTCATCGACGGCGGCCAAGGCGCATACAGCGCAATCAAAAAGTGCTGGCCGACTACGAAAATTCAACGCTGCCTCGTCCACGCCCAACGCGTGGTCCGCCGCTACAC
>NZ_JAKOPM010000045.1 GCF_022288805.1 Corynebacterium yonathiae | reverse complement strand
AGTTGGTTCAGTAGGTCTGTTGTGTCCCGGTTTTCTGGGTATTTGCCTTATTTTCCATTGTTTCTCGGGCCGGTTGATGGCTCTAAAACTCTGTTTTAATCTCCGTTGGTGGGCGTTAGCCTAGGCTCTGATGAAGCTATGCGTTGCCTTACCAATTCACCCAGTTGTAGGTCGCAACTTCCACGTCGACGACATCACTCCAGGTGCGGGTATGGATGAGCTCGTTCCTGTAGGAGACATTGACATTTTCAGCTAACGCATTTGTCATAACAGTCGCCTACTGACCTAGTGGACGTTGCGATTTTACGTTCGCTATAGACCATGCTCACATCCCGCGAGCCGTGGTCAGAATGGTACCAACCCTGCAGATTCCTTGGCACTTATATATGTCTGGTTTAGCGCCTGTAGCGATAGCGCTTCGGTATGCCTCGAATCTCAGCCAATACCCAACCGACGATCCTCCGGAAGAACGCATCAGTGATAGAAGCGGTTTACCCGAGTCCTTTTCATGCCCGTAAATAGGTAAAGCCTGCCACCTGCAATCGGTTATGCTCAGCGGCTGTCAAATCTCGACTAACTAGATCTCTGCCTAGGTCCGTCACTTTGGCTTTGCGGGTGGTTATAGGTGCTGCGTCTTTGCCTTTGCCGGACAGTCCGGGACCGTACACATCAATCTAGCAGTCCGTTGTCGACCGATAGTGACTCCTTTCACGGACAAGCGCGTGCCGCATCTTCCTCACCCCATAAACGCCATAGTTCTCCGCGTAAACGTGGCAAAGTTGTTTGAGAAAAGCAGGGCACGAAGTCTGCGTGGACTTATGCCACGAGCTTAGGATTGGCGGTAGCCACGTGAGTAAATAAAGCCACCTTCGCGAATGTTCTTCACCGTCGTGCACGTCAACTCGATTGTGACACG
>NZ_JAKOPM010000044.1 GCF_022288805.1 Corynebacterium yonathiae | reverse complement strand
ACAGTTCCGGTGGAAGCGGCAATCCCGTGCTGGGCAAGACGCTCGTTGTAGACAACGCTGACATACTGCGAGCCGTGATCCGAATGATGAATGAGACCTGTTGTTTCCTCAGCAGACGCGATCGCCTGGTTGAGAGCTTGCAGCGGCAACGCTTCGGTGCGCATGGAATCTGATAACGCCCACCCAACGATCCGTCGGGAGTAAACATCGGTGACAAACGCGGCATACACAAAGCCTTTCTTCGTGCGCACGTAGGTAATATCAGCCACCCACAGCTTGTTCGGGCCTTCGGCTTTGAATTCTCGCTCCACCAAGTCCGGGCGCAAATCCGGCCTTTGAGGTGTGCGAGTGGTCATAGGCGAGCGGCCTTTGCCTTTGCCTGATACACCGGCTAGACGCATCAGCCGCGCGGTTTGTTCACGACCGATATCGATTCCGTCACGATGAAGAGCATGCCACATTTTCCGCACACCGTAGATGCCGTAATTATCCCGATGGATAGCACTAATGCGTTCAACCAGCACAGCATCACGAAGGCCGCGAGCACTTACCCCACGGGCCTTGGACTGACGATACCCACGCGAGGTGATGAACCCACCAGCGCGGTTTTTCTTCAACGTCTTACAGATGAACTCGACAGAGAAACGATTCCGGTATTCATCGATGAACCGGATCATTTCCGACGTTTTGGGTCGAGTTCCGACGCGAAAAAAGCTGAGGCAGCCTTTAAAAGTTCATTGGTGTCGCGTAGCTCTTGATTTTCACGGCGAAGCCTCGCGTTTTCGGCGGCCAGATCTTCAGGCACGGGTTCTGGGATGTTTCCCGCACGGCGGGCCTGTTGGGTCCATTGACGGGCTGTGTGCCATGACACCCCCAGCTTTGGGGCTACTGCCTGGCACGCGGCTTGCATCGACATATTTTCCGCCAAGATGCGGTCCTCTACAAGACGGACCACACGATCCTTCGCATCCTGGTCAAATTTTCTTGGCATATTCCAGATTT
>NZ_JAKOPM010000043.1 GCF_022288805.1 Corynebacterium yonathiae | reverse complement strand
TGGCAAAGGTTTACTAAATTATCCGGACTGGTGGGTCCGCCTTGGTGGTATTCGATGCGGTGGTCTAGTTGGCACTGTGTGGCGGGGATGGTGCAGCCGGGCCAGCGGCAGGTGGCGTCTCTGCCTTGGGTGTAGGCGCGAATGTCAACATTTGGGGTGTATCCGTCAATTTCGTCGGCTACCAGGCGGCGTAGGAACGTTGTGTCTGTGGGCGCGTGGCCTATGTTTATCCATCCGGCGCCTGGGATGTAGACGCTGTTGGTGTCTTCGTTGGTGGTAAATGTGTTGATCGCGACGCTGGTGTGGGTGTCTTCCAAGATGAGGTCGATTAGGCCTTGTGCGTTGGTTGTTTTTGCTTTATTGGTGTAGGCGTCGATGTGGCGGGCGATGATAACGGCTGTGGCGCGGTCGCAGGTCAGTGACAGGGTGGTCGTGTGGTCCGGATTGATGTGAATTCGAAGGCGGGGTTCGGGTTTTTGTTCTTTGTCTTCTGGGCAAAGGTGGGTGTCGATGAAGGTGCGGATAAACCGGCGTAGGTCAGCATCAGTGGGCACGGTTTGGTTGGGTGTGGTGGGGGTGAGGAAGTCTGCGAGTGCTGCGTCGATGGCTTCGAGATGGTCGGGGTTGCTATCTAGGCGGTGTAGTTCGCGGTCGATGATGCGCAGTTTGGTCAGATCGAGTATCCAGTGCTGGCCTTGTACTTCGGTGACTAGAGGTAGTTGTCGCATGCGATAGTGGGCACGGATATACCCGAGGAGTTTGCTATAAGAGATGCCGAGGTCTTTGGCCAGGCTGGTGAGGCTTAAGTCGACGTCGTCGTCTAGTTGGGGCAGGATTGCGCGGTAGAGGAACCAGGAGGTTTTACGCGTGTAGGTGCCGGCTTGGCCGATGTGGTTGCCGGGTGCATTGGTGGTGTAGAACGCGTCTGGGACGTCCGGGTTGGCGTCGGGGTCGGGGTTGGTTGGGTCGTCTATGAGTAGAGATTCGGGGTAGTCGAGGGCAACATCAGGTTCGGGTGGGGCGAGTGTAGCAGTCACAGCGGGGCACTCCAACAGGACGAGGGTTTTCGAGTATGTTTTCTAACTAGCTCCCATATAGTATCCCGCCTACCGGACATATGACCTTGGTGGGGGTGTTTGTGTTCGAATAGGATGGCCTAAACCCGCAGGGATCCCCAGACTCGAGTATCAATGGTCAACGGGGGTAAAAGGAA
>NZ_JAKOPM010000042.1 GCF_022288805.1 Corynebacterium yonathiae | reverse complement strand
GGTCAAGTCCTGGGTAGTGGTGTATCTGTTTTTCGAATCTGGGGTTAGTTTCATGGCGGTGGTTTAGGGGCCATCTCGGGGATAAGGGGTGAGGGTATTCACGCGGCGATCTCCTGGTTGTTGTCGCGGTCCTCGTCGATGACCCCAGCGGCGATGATCTCTTTGGTCTGTGCCAGGCTGGTCAGTGACATATAACGCTTCTGTTGGATCCAGTCATCGTGCTGTTCGGCCAAAACCGCCCCAACAAGGCGCACAACAGCGTCTCGGTTTGGGAAGATTCCTACGACATCGGTACGCCGGCGGATCTCCCTATTGAGCCGTTCAGTGGGGTTATTCGACCAGATTTTGGTCCACACCGCTCTCGGCGCAGCGGTAAACGCCAACAGCTCGTCGAGACACTCCTCGAGGTAGGTGGCAACGTGAGGAAATTTCTGCTGGCAGAATTCAATAACCTCACGAGCTTGGGCCCACACACTAGCGGCATCGGGTTGCTGAAAGATTGTGTGAAACATCGCTGACAGAGTCGGCCATTGGGTTTTGGGAACCTGGGCCGAGAGGTTCTTCGCGAAGTGCGTTCGACACCGCTGCCAACTAGCCTGCGGCAGGCAGTCACCCACGGCTGCTTGAATACCAAGATGGGCATCACTAGTAACGAGAAATACTCCGGTCAGGCCACGGGCGATGAGGTCCCGAAAGAACCCGGTCCACGACGCGGTAGATTCCGCGGTGGCAACCTGCATGCCCAAAAGCTCTCGGTAGCCGTCAGCGTTGACACCTGTGGCCAGCAACACGCTGGTCTTTACGACACGTCCTCCTTCCCGCACCTTCATTGTCAGCGCGTCGCAGGAGACAAAGTGGTAGGGGCCTTGGTCAAGCCGGCGGGTGCGGAAGTCATCGACCATGTCATCGAGTTCTTTGGCCATCTGGCTGACCTGAGACTTCGACAAGTTGTTGATCCCAAGGGTGGCCACCAGGTCGTTCATCCTGCGAGTGGAGACTCCTTTCAGGTAACAGGTGGCGATGACTGTGGTCAGGGCACGCTCGGTGCGGCTGCGGCGCTCTAGCAGCCAGTCAGGGAAAAATGCGCCGGTGCGTAGCTTCGGGATTGCCACATCAATGCTGCCGACTCGGGTATCAAGTTGGCGATGACGGTAGCCATTACGTGTGTTGGTGCGCTCGGCTGACACGGTGGCGTAATCAGCCCCGCAGACGGTGTCTGCTTGGGCGGAAAGAATCTGGTTGATGAAGTCAGTGAGCATTTGGCGCATCAAATCTGGGGACGCTTGAGTCAGTAGCTCTTCGAGATACGCGGTCGGATCGATATGATGAGGGTCAGCGGCCATCGCAGGGTACTTCCTTTCGAGGATAGGTAAGAGTTGATTCGAAAGGTACCCGCGATGGTCGCCTTCATGCACACCGGCACAAGACTTACCGCGGGCTACAGATACACCACGTTAGGGGACGCAACC
>NZ_JAKOPM010000041.1 GCF_022288805.1 Corynebacterium yonathiae | reverse complement strand
CCACATCTAGCCAGTCAAGCTTGGTGGCATCAAGGTCTTTTCTTTTGCGACCGGGTGTATCCAATGAGTGTTTACCCATTGTCTACCTCCCTTTACGTCGTAGGGTTGTCCGCTCGCCTGAAAAAGGCGCGCGGGACAGCCCACGTCACGCGCGGGCCTTACCGCGCACCGACGAGGAAGTCACGCCCACGCCCCACCACAGGTGGCGGGGCATGATTGTGAACCGGCACTAACGTTAGCAGCCACCCCTGACGAGACCTAGAAGCATGATTTCACCCCTGCCTTTATAAAAGCCGCCCATGAGGGGAAACCCGTACAGTGCTACTTGCAGCTGCACTCAACACCGCTAATTTCTCTGCCTGTCACCCTATCTAGACGCACGAAAATGCTGGCAGTGCTACATAACTGCCGACATATGCTTTAGCATATGCCTAAACATATGTCCCGCCATATGGCAAGACATATGACGGGGCTCATGGGCGCGCTGATCTACCATCACGGCTGCACTACCCTAGGTGTTTTTCAATGCTCGATACACCGTAGGACGGGTTACCCCAAATTCCCGCGCTAGTGCTGCCTTTGACTCCCCTGCCAATATGCGCCGTTTAATCTCCGCTACTTGCTGCGGGCTAAGAGCGGGTTTGCGGCCTTTGTACTTTCCGGCCTTTTTCGCCAACGCAATCCCCTCCGCCTGGCGCTCGCGGATAATGGCCCGCTCAAACTCCGCGAAGCTACCGAGAATTCCGAGCATTAAATCCGCGCGCGGATCGGACGTGTCTTTCGCAAACGCGAGATTCTCATGCAGGAAAGTAACAGTCACACCCTTGCCGGTAAGTTCATCAACAATACCGCGCAGATCTGTCAGCGATCGGGCGAGACGGTCAATCGACGACACGACAAGTTCGTCACCGTCTCGCACGTACGCCATACACTCGACAAGTCCAGGGCGGGCAGTCTTGGTGCGGCCGGAAATCCTATCTTCAAAAAACCGGTCAATCCTGCCGGAAGCATTGAGTAGTTCTTTCTGGCGCTGATTATTCTGCTCCACCGTGGAGACACGGATATAGCCCACCCGCTGCCCATGCGAACCAGAGTCATTGACCATTAGTCTTCGCTCCGCGAAGGTTTAAAGGCGGCATTCTCTTGTTCTATGACTGCATCACGATACGACTCGATTGCATCCGAGAGGGCATAAAGCTGAACACCGTCGAGGCCATCAGCGTCAGCAAGCAAGGATTGTACAATCCTGCCCAACGCCTGCTGCCCCGACGAGAGTCCACCATGCAGATCTTTCACCCGCGCCAACGCGGGTACAGAGTCAATATGACTTTCAATATGGAAACCGTCAGACGATAACATCACACTCACCACTTTCTGTAAACATAAGGCTTAGACCCCGCTAGACACGTGTAAAACAATGCTAGGAACGGCCCTATTTTACAGGAAACATTCTGCCGCACACCGGCGTAACAATAGGGTGTACT
>NZ_JAKOPM010000040.1 GCF_022288805.1 Corynebacterium yonathiae | reverse complement strand
GCTAAGCCTGCACACGCTGATGGTACTGCAACCGGGAGGTTGTGGGAGAGTAAGTCACCGCCGACACCAAACAACAACAAACAACAAAATAACGTAGAAGAAGAGGACGGTATACCACCGTCCTCTTCTTTTGTTTTGCTAGTCTCAAACGCATGGACCAAGCACAAATTTCTACTGTGGTGGAACAAGTAGAGCAGGGAATTCAAGGCTTGCAAGACGTCGATAAGCTTCTGGCCTATTTAGATAGCCTGCATCCCGATGATCTGGGTGGTGTGGAGTTCCTCGTTGATCGCATGTTTGAGCAGGAGCGTAACCAAATATGGGAGCTTACGGAACCTCTCAAAGAATTTCTTGCGGATTTAAAGGAATGCCAGAAGTAGTGCAGACCCTTACCGAGGCGACCATTAACTTTGTAAAGCCCACCGGACTAAATCTGGCTGACCCCGACGATTCGAGCCAGTACGCCGACCAGGTGTGGCAGGCCGGCGAGCTGCTCCAGACTGCCATGTTTGAACCTCATCTTTTAGCCGGCTATGGAATTGAGCCAATCAAGGCTCACGATATCTTCCTAGTGGCGCAACGCGCAGTTGACGAAGTTCTGCAACAGTTGCCGCTTATTGAGGATGTCAATGAAGCCGTGCGTTGGAGTGCCGAGCGCTTGGCGCAGGAACTACCTCATGCAGCTCAACTATCAAAGGTTGACGGGCTGTACTTGGCCCAGTGGCTCTTGGGCATTCTTGAGTCGCCGTATGCGGAACAAATAGATGTTGACCCCGTGCAGTACGAGGAATCTTTAGGGGTAGAGGGCGTGAAGGAACTTCGCGAGCGGGGGCAGGGTGCGTATGCAAAGCGTCGGTTGGCGGTGCTTTCTGGCTCTGTCGAGGACGTATTTCGTACTCATACGGACGGATACGAGCAGCTGATTCGCGGCCTTTCGGAGATAGGTCAGTTTGACCTCGCCTATAAGTACTCAGAGAAGGCCTTGCTGGCCTTACCCACCGAGGATACTTTCGATATCGTTACTTTTTGGGCCGCGCTTTCCGACGCCCACTTTCCCCACCGCAGTCCCGCCGTACACCGAATAGCCTTCGATAGTTTTCCAATGCTATCGACTGCGCGTGGCCTTTTTGCCGCCGTAGGGGACACCGCGTCCGTACTCATCCAAACTCGCCTGCGGGATAAGCCATGGGACCTAGCGATGTTCCAGTACTTGTGCCTAGATGATCCGGAGCGTGCTTGGGCAACAGCCTCGGACGCCAGAATTGAATGGAGCTTGGCAGAACAGCTTCTTCCGGATTTGCCGGACGAGACCATTCCCATTCTGATGCGAATAGTCGAGGAGCAGTTGGAAAACAAGTGTGGTCGCGACCAAGCGTATGAGTTGCTCGGAAAGGTCCAAAGGGCTGCTGATCCAATTTCCTTTGAAGAATTCTTGGGCCGGCTAAAGCGGAAGTTTGCTGACTGTCCTGAAATTCGCAGCCTGTTTGCCGGCGTCGACGAACTCTAAACCATTCCTTTTACCCCCGTTGACCATTGATACTCGAGTCTGGGGATCCCTGCGGGTTTAGGCCATCCTATTCGAACACAA
>NZ_JAKOPM010000039.1 GCF_022288805.1 Corynebacterium yonathiae | reverse complement strand
GACGTGCCTAGGTCGTCAATTAGTTTTGCGATTCCAGGGTTAGCAAGAAGCTTCTGTTCAATCGCATCAATCTTGGCCTTATCAGCCGGATCTCGTCTCGCCACAGTAGTCATTCTGGTCCATCTCCTTGTGCAGGTTAGGTACCCACACACAAACCATCAGACACTCTCCAACTGAGCGACCGCTCTCTACAAAAATCAGTGGAGGGCCCTTTAGACAACAAGGGTTTCCCTTGCGACACACTTTCCGTAGGGATATTTTTATTTGACCCCATGTGCTGGCCTACACCCCACCAGATGCAGACCACATCCTTTACCAAGTCTGCATTGGCGCCACCTACACCGCGGCTACTGCATACCTACCATGCACTGCACGTCACGAGCATCGCTCCCCGTTAAGATCCTACTTATATGCCAACGGCCTACACAGAGATATAAGAGTATGTGACGAGATCTAGCGTCCACATATACCGCAAGTTTCTCTTTCTAACCTCCTTCAGACCGCTATCATCCGACTCAGACATCGAAGGGAACGAGCTAACCCAAGCTACAATAACTCTGTCCTACGTCAAGGTGGTGCAACAATCTTCTGAACTCAAGATAGCAATTGTTTTAGTAAACGCTTTGTTTACTTCGGAGGCACTACATAGCGTATGGTTCGCTCTACTTGAGCGCCCATTTGCAGACTGGTTATCAACACCTAGGCTAAGATCAGCTACACAATGACGTAGTACCGCCTAGTCGGAAATCATGACCGTAGGATAGACATACCGCTTGCGGGCGCGCTTCGCGTGCCACGAGGTCGACGTTGCGAGTGATCGCGACGTAGTGCAGCAGCGACTTCTTTTTCGACTCGTATTTAGCCTGGGAAAATAAAGGTTGATAAATCCTTTCAGGACACACGTACGTAGCCTCATCACCGGGATAGCAACTACGCAACCACCCGCACATCTGCTGCGGCAAGTACCTATCTTTCACCATCGCCCAGACCGTCTCACGCAAACGTGAATTGGCATCAATCTTGCGCTTCCGGCGTAAACATACTCGACGCCGATTTACGGTGCGCATACGTGGGAAGATACACCCCAAACTCGTCCCGGTTACGTTAAAGCTTCTTGCTGATAGTGCTTGCAGAGTACTGAAAACGCCAAGCTGTCTCACACACGCTTTTACCCTGCCGGTCAAGATCAAAGATGAGCTCACGCCTTCTACCTACAGGTAGCGCGAAGAAATACGCCTATCAATACGCTCTTGTGGAATAGCCGGGCCAGGGACCGCTTGGCGGCCACCGAGACACGGAATTACTTACATAAGCCTGTTATACAGCGCCAAGTCCGGGCTTGCCGGGACAAAGGCACATGCCCAGTGGAAATTTTAATAACTTCTGGTCCATATCAGCAACATCACGCGGATGAATACCACAAGCTAAAGCTGCATCTTTCGACCTAAACATTCACGCAGCTGCATATAACCACACCGGCGCGTAGTTACACATCTTCGCGAGCATGCGGATTGCGCTTCCACAAACCAAGCTCATTACCAGTCCGATAAACCGGTCAAGTCCTGGGTAGTGGTGTATCTGTTTTTCGAATCTGGGGTTAGTTTCATGGCGGTGGTTTAGGGGCCATCTC
>NZ_JAKOPM010000003.1 GCF_022288805.1 Corynebacterium yonathiae | reverse complement strand
ACCGACTACACCCACTCAATCGGCATTCAAAAAGGCCAAATCTAACCCCCGCGACACGCCGAGCCAGACACACATTTTGACCCTTAACCCGTATAAGACTGGCAGAATAAGAAAGGCCGGCACCGTGAAGGTGCCGGCTAAAATTTTGTCGGGCTAACAGGATTTGAACCTGCGACCCCTACACCCCCAGTGTAGTGCGCTACCAAACTGCGCCATAGCCCGCCGTCGCACTGTGCGACTCATCTAGATTACATCAGTAGGATTCTACTGTGAAATTTGGGGTGTAACCTGCGTTAAAGCTCGCCGGTGGAATACACCCACGTACCGTCGATGCGGCGGAACGAGGATCGTTCGCGCTGCGAACCGATAGCTGCTCCCTTATAAAACGCTTCAAATTCCACCACGCCGGAACTATCCATCAGGCCGCCGCCTTGGGTGTCTAGGATATCGAGGCGGTAGAACCTAATGGGGGAGTCTGCCAAGTCGAGGGCCTCAGGTCGAGTGACAGGATCCCACGTGCGCAGCAAGTACTCCTCGTCGCCGGTAACAAAAGCGCTAAACCGAGAGCGCATGAGCGCTTCTGCGGTGGGCGCATTGCTACCGGCATGGTACTTGCCGCAGCACTCGCCGTAGGAAAGGCCGGTGCCACAGGGGCAGCGGCGTGAGGATTCATAAGCCACCATTAGCCTGCATCCACGATGGTGACGTTGCCGAGCATGCGCTCGAGGTCAGTATCCTTCGCCGCAGAGCGTAGCGTGGATTCTTCCGCGGCAGAGAGGCTGCCAACTAGCTCGATTCGGCGCTCGAAGCTGGTGGGTCCGGTTTGGGTGATGCTTACATGGACGTCGTCAAGCGCAAGCTTCCTACCGGCATCCTTGATTGCTTGGGTCGAAGCCGTGGCCAACGCGGACATAATAAGACCCTCAGCAGTAAAGCCCTTACCTTTGCCGCCATTTTTCTTGGTGCGGTCGGCGCTGAGGCTATGGTCATTGTGGCGCACCACTACGCCGAATTTGGTGCCGGTGGCTGGCTGCGCAACGGCGGCGTCAGTGCCTACTTCTTCCGGCTGGTAATCGGGAACGATGAACTGTTCGGCCCACGCACCGATGAGATCCGCAGCGCGGGCGGCGGTACCGTGCTTGGTAAGCAGGTGATCAGTCTTATCCAGCGAGACTAAGGACTTGGGGTAACGGGTGAGTAGGAAGATATTCTGCGCGTTATCAATGCCCACGGTCTGGTCAATGGGGGAGTGCAGAACCATCAGCGGTTTCCGGAGTTTGGGCAGGTATTCCTCGGGATTAGTATCCGCCAGGTCCTCCAGGAACTTGCGGGAGATGATAAGGCCGCGGCCGCCGAGGATAATTTCCACCTCGCCGTTGGCATCGACCTCTCCGATCTTATCCGCGTAGTGCAGCACGGAGTGCGCCGGATCAAAAGGCGCACCGATGGTGGCTACCGCCTTGAGCGATTTCATCGTGGTGGCTGCCTTCAAGGCGGCTGCGCCGCCCAGCGAGTGTCCCATCAGCAATTGTGGGGCAGAGTAATGCTCCGTTAGCCAAGCAGCGGCTGCATGGATATCGTCTACGTTTTGGCTAAATGTAGTATCGCCAAATTCGCCGGCGGACTGACCAAGGCCGGGAAAATCAAAACGCAAGGTGGCAATGCCAAACTCGGTGAGCTGTTTCGCGGTGCGGGCGGCACCGGGAGTGTGGCGGGAGCCGGCGAAGCAATGGGCAAAGATGGCGTAGGCGATCGGGGGAGAATCCGGGAAGTCGATGGTTCCGGCCATCTCAGTACCCCGGCTCGAAGGCAGCTTTACATTGACAGATTGCATGAGAACTAGAATAACGGGCCTTTTAACCGCAAGCCATACCAGGTTGACTACAGTCGTTAGGAGCAATCCAATTAAGGAGGATGAGGTATGGGCGCGTTTGATTGGTTCTGGAAAGCGATGGGCTCGCAAAGCGAGCGTAATGATAAGAAATCCAAGGCCATCGTGGGTTCAGCAGACGAAGCTGCCCGAAGCCTGAGCCAGCAGGATGACGCAGCTGTAGCCCAAGCCGCACGCGATGCCGTGCGGGGCGGCGAGGTAGCGGACAAAGCTAAGTTCCTCGCGGCCTTGGCGGTGGCGTGCGAGCGCACTTTGGGCATGGCCCCCTTCAATGTGCAGTCCCAAGCGGCCTTGCGACTGCTCACCGGAGACGTCATCCAGATGGCAACTGGTGAAGGCAAGACCCTGGTGGGTGCCATGGCTGCCACCGGCTTTGCGCTGACCGGAAAGCGGGTCCATCTAGTCACTGTTAATAACTACCTCGCCGCCCGTGACGCCGAGTGGATGCGCCCCGTAGTGGAGTTTTTTGGCCTGAGCGTTGCTTCAGTGACGGAGGACATGACACCGGATGAGCGCCGCGCAGCCTACGCGCAAGATATCATCTACGCTCCGGTCAACGAGCTGGGTTTTGATCTGTTGCGGGATAACCAGATCACCGACCGGTCCCAAACAGTACAGGCCGCCGGTGACGTCGCGTTGGTAGATGAAGCCGATTCCGTGCTGGTAGATGAGGCCCTCGTACCACTGGTGCTGGCCGGAAATCGGCCCGGTGAAGCCCCCACGGGCCATATCACCAATGTGATTTCGCGCCTGCGAGAGAAGTTGGACTACTCCATCTCAGAGGATGGCCGCACCGTGCAACTGACGGAGACCGGTGCACGCCGTGTTGAGCAAGAATTAGGCATTGATTCGCTGTATTCCGAAGAGAATATCGGCACTATTTTGGTCAAGGTCAACCTTGCTCTGCATGCGAAGGCCTTGTTGATTCGAGATATCCACTACATAGTGGTCGATGGCAAACTGCAGCTTATCGACGCCTCTCGGGGGCGCGTCGCCGACCTGCAACGCTGGCCCGATGGGCTCCAGGCGGCTGTAGAGGCCAAGGAAGGCCTAGAGGTATCCGAGGGCGGGCGCATCCTCGACACCATCACGCTGCAAGAACTCATGCGGCGCTATCCACTGGTGTGCGGTATGACGGGCACCGCGGTGGAGGCCACCGATCAGCTGCGTCAGTTCTACGATCTTCATGTATCAGTAATCGATCGCAACAAGCCGTTACAGCGCTTTGATGAGCAAGACCGCATTTACGCCACGGTCGATGACAAATCCGCAGCTATCGTGGAAGAAATTGCCACAATCCACGCTACGGGACAGCCTATCTTGGTGGGCACGCAAGATGTTGCTGAGTCGGAAGATCTGGCAGATGCTCTGCGCGAACGCGGCATTGAGGTCAATGTGCTCAACGCCAAAAATGATGAGCAGGAGGCGCAGATTGTTGCCGAGGCCGGCGATATCGGTCGCGTCACTGTCTCTACCCAGATGGCCGGACGCGGCACCGATATCAAGTTGGGAGGCGCTAGCCAGGCCGACCATGACGCAGTTGCGGAGCTTGGCGGCCTAGCGGTGATCGGTACCTCGCGGCACCGCACCGCCCGCCTGGATAATCAGCTGCGTGGCCGTGCCGGCCGGCAGGGAGATCCCGGCCTTTCCTTATTCTTTGTCTCCCTAGAAGATGACGTGGTTCAACAGGGCGGTGACGGCGAGGTCGTGCGCGCTCAACCGGCCGACGATGGGCGGATTGAATCCAAACGCGTGAGTGACTTTATCGCGCACTGTCAGCGCGTTACCGAAGGGCAATTGCTCGAAATTCACGCCCAAACGTGGAAATATAACCAGCTACTAGCCGATCAGCGCATTATCATTGATGAGCGGCGCGCCAAGTTATTAGATACAGATCAAGCGTGGCAGGAGCTTTCCCAACGAGCCCCTGAGCGTGCGGCAGAGCTTGCGGAAGTTCCGGAGAAAGCTCGCGTCAAGGCCGCACGCGAAATCATGCTCTACCACTTGGATCTGGCGTGGGCAGATCACCTAGAGCTTATGGACGATGTGCGCGAGTCGATCCACCTGCGCGCCATTGCCCGCGAGACGCCGATCGATGAGTACCACCGTATTGCGGTAAGGGAGTTTAAGGACCTGGCCCAGCGAGCTGTCGACAAGTCTGTGGAAACTTTCCGCGCAGTGCTTATCGACACCGCAGGGGCACACCTGGATGACGCCGGATTAGCCCGCCCGAGTGCTACGTGGACCTATATGGTTTCTGATAACCCCCTTGCGGGCAAGGGAAATTCCGTGCTGAGCGGCATCGGAAATATTTTCCGGTGAAATAATTCCCCGCGAAAAGGTCACAGACTCAAATGAGTCGCTAGTATTGTTATAAGTAACTCGTAACTAATCCTCGGAGGTAACAATGAGCGAGAACACCGGAACCCCGGAACCACAGGTGGAGACCACATCTGTATTCCGCGCAGACCTGCTCAAGGAGATGGAAAACGGCGCAAATGGCAACGAGGCTGCCGTTGCCGGCACCGATAACCTTGCAGAGGGTCAGGCTCTTCTAGTAGTCAAGCGTGGCCCGAATGCAGGCGCCCGCTTCTTGCTGGATCAGGCGACCACGACCGCTGGCCGTCACCCCGAGGCGGACATCTTCCTCGATGACGTTACGGTATCCCGCCGTCACGCGGAGTTCCGCAAGAATGATGACGGCAAGTTTGAGGTAGTTGACGTGGGATCCCTCAACGGAACCTACGTTAATCGCGAACCGCGCAATTCTCAGGTGCTCGAGGTGGGAGATGAAATCCAAATTGGCAAGTTCCGTTTGGTTTTCATTGCTAACCAGAGTTAATCCTAGTAGTAGAACAGCCGCGCTTCCTTTCTAGGAGGGGCGGTGTAGTCTACTTATGGCACGACAAGAACTTTCATTACCCTTAAGAGATAGACACAGTGAGCGCAGCAGATTCTTCGGCAGCAGCAGTACGCCGCACCAGCCCTAAAGCTAAAAAGCCTAAGACCATGTCCATCGGCGTGGTTTTGGAGACGCTGAATCAGCAATTCCCGGACGTCACGGTGTCTAAGATCCGCTTCCTTGAATCCGAAGGGCTCATTAGTCCTCAGCGTACGGCTTCGGGCTATCGCCGTTTCACCCAAGAAGATGTGGATCGACTGCGCTACATTCTCACCACTCAGCGCGATAACTATACGCCGCTGAAGGTTATCCGTGAGCAGCTAGAAGCCATGGATTCCGGCCAAGTCACTGCCATTGTTTCTGCGGGAAATGCAGAAACGCTACTTTCTCCACAGCAGTTTAAAGCCCCTGTAGTTACGCGTTTGACCGATATAGAGGTCGCCACGCAAGCTGGCGCTAGTGAAGAAGACGTCGCATCCTTGGTCAAATACGGGCTCATTGGCCCAGATCCAGCCGGCTTTTTTAATACCGATGATGTGGCCATTGTTTCAGCCGCTGTGGCACTAAAGGCATTTGGTTTCGGTGCCCGTGAGCTAAAGTCTTTGCGCAATAATGCGCGCCGGCAGGCCGACCTGATTTCCCAAGCGGCCGCACCGGTGGCGCACTCCAAGTCTGATACCGCACATCAAAAGGCGGAAGAAATATCCCAGCAAATGACCGCTCTAGTGGTGTCTTTGCATGCGACGCTGGTGAAATCAGATCTGCGGGATGAATACCACGCCTAATACACACGAGTTCCCGTCTTTGTGGGAGAGTGGTACCTATGAGTGATGTAACCCTAGAGTTCCACGGTATCCACCAAGTCGGCCCCGAGGACGACGTGTGTGCCTTGTTGCGGTGGCCGGAAGAAAACCGCCTCGTCCCGGTGTGGATTTCCCCCATTGAGGGCATGCAATTGGCCGCCGTTTTGGATGGTCACCAACCCAACCGTCCCAACTCGCAGGATCTGATCTGCGAAGTCCTGGAGGGAACTGGCGGGGTTGAGTCAATCGAAATCGCCAACCATTACCAGGGAACGTTCATGGTAGACATCAAGGCACCAAACGGTGAGGTATATGACTCACGGTTAAGTGACGCCCTGGCTGTCTCCGAATACTTCAACGTCCCTATTTCAGCTGAAGCGGACCTTCTTGCTCAGGTATCCGTCTATGCCAGCGACGCGGACCTGAAGGAATACTTCGACCTGGAAATTTCTACCCCTTTTGAAGGTGCTTCGGAAAATAGCAGCGAAAATGGGGAGTCTTCTACGTCAGCATCGGGGAATGCGCAGGCAGATGCTGATTTCGAGGCGATGATGAGGTCTTTGGGAATGGAAGATAAGGATTTCCTTTCGGGGGGTGATGAAGAAAAAAGTTAATGACACGCGTGTGACTAATGGTGACAATGTGGTTTGAGAAGTCTAAAGTTGTACTTGAAAGTTGAGCAGGCAGCGCTTGACGGGCGTATGCGCTTGGCTTTTAATTGATCTTTAGAACTTCCAACAAACCCCATTGGAGTAATTACGTGAGCATTATCGAGGACCCTCAGTCCGCATCCACCTACGTACAGGAATCACTTTTCGACGTCGGACCTGACGAGGAAGTGGGCTACCGCGTGCCTATTGCCTGCCAGGTTGCCGGCATTACTTATCGCCAGCTGGACTATTGGGCACGCACTAACTTGGTCAATCCGTCCATTCGTACGGCACGTGGTTCTGGTTCCCAGCGCCTGTATTCCTTCAAGGATGTTTTGGTGCTCAAGATTGTGAAGCGCCTGCTGGATACCGGCATTTCCCTGCAAAATATTCGTTTGGCCGTTGAGTCTTTGCGAGACCGTGGCGTCAATGATTTGGCGGAACTTACCCTCGTGTCCGATGGCACCACCGTTTATGAGTGCCGTTCCAATGACGAGGTAATTGACCTGCTTGCCGGCGGCCAAGGCGTCTTCGGCATTGCAGTTCCGGGCATCTTGAAGGAACTGTCCGGCACGATTTCCTCTTTCCCCTCGGAGCGCATAGAAGAATTCGCCGAGGACAACGTTGTCGGGCTCGACGAGCTGGCTGCTCGTCGCAAGCGTAAGAGCTCCTAGACTCCGAACATCAGTATCCACCCTACTTCCCAGCTCACGGGGAAGTAGGGTGGATTTTTAACTGCTGAACAACGGGTAGTCTACGGTAGGTAAGCTCTAGGAAATACCTATCATTCGTGTCGCTAGGCTCACGCCCGGGGCGCTTCAATCTGGCCTTTTCCGACTGGTTTAGGTTGTTTAAGGGCCGCCTGTAGCTAATTCTCGTTACCTTAATGAAGATAAAAGCAATGGCACCGAACGAACTTGTCCGGTGCCACAGGAAAGAAGCAGTTGTCTATTAGACGCCTGCGGCCCTATTAATAGCGCCAGTAAGCTTGGCTTCGTCCGCTGAGTCAACCGTGTCGAAACTATCGGCTGCGGACCTTAGAGCCGCATCCACGTTGCCTTCACCTACGTGCACGACACTGAGGGAAACGTCCTTCGCGGCGACGTCCTTTAGCGCAGCCGTAAATTCAGCATCGTCCATGTCTTGCTCGGTACCCGTAGTTACCACGAGAACGCGCGCTTTATCGTTGCTACCTGCAGCTTGGTCGGCGGCGTTAGCTACAGCCGCAACCACAGCGCTGCGCGTTTGCGGAACACCGCCAGTACCAAAGCCGCCGAGCGTGCCGGAAACTGCATTGCCATCACCAAAGCCCAAGTTTTGACGGTAGCCAACCGTTGCAGTCTCAGAGATGGGCGAAGAATAATTCCACAAGGACACAGCGCCACCGTCCGCGGCTAGGCCAGCCGCGGTGGTGCCCAAGGCCTGAGAGACAGGACCATAGATGGGAGCCATTGAGGAAGAGGTATCCAAAAGAAGGAGGGTATTTGCAGCCATGGTTAGATCGGGCTGGGGAGTTGCAGCGGAGCTGGGAGCTGGTGCGGAACTCTGTGGAGAAGAAGAGCTGGCAGGCGCGGCGGAAGTGGGAGCACTGGAGGTCGCTTTCGTGGCCTCCTCCGGTGTAGCCTCGCTGCTGCTTTCCACAGCAGCGGGAGCAGCGCTGTTGTCTCCATCGGCGCTGTCAGAACCTCGCAAGAGGAAAGCTACCAAGGCGATGATGGCCAGAAGTGCGATAATAGCCACTGCAATAACCCATCCCGCTACTGCGAAGGTATTTTTCCCATTTGAATGCCGTGCCATGTGGTGTGTTCCTCCCAAGCAAACTGCCGTTGTTAGTGGCTTATTGTAGCGGGGCAAGTGCCTGATCTATCACAGCGACAAGCCTGGCTCGCAGCGGTTCGGCCTTGTGCGCCAGGGCTCGCTGCCTAGAGACATATTCGGCCTTGCCTTCAGAGGTTTCAATGGGCACGACCCCGAGACCCCAATCGCGGCAGTCATAAGGAGAGGCCTCCATGTCTAGGATGCGTGCTTCAATCGCCACATCCAAGCACTCAAGGAATAGTTTGCCGGGAACCAGAGGACCCAGCTTCCACGCCCATTTATACAGATCCATTGTGACGTGTACGCAGCCCGCTTGGTCGTTTGCGGGCTGGTCTTCGCGGTGAAGTACGGTGAGGTTAAGTGGCCGAGCCGGAGGGGTAAAGAAACGGAAGGCATCGTAGTGGGAACACTTAATTGAGTGTTCGTCCACAACGCGGTTTGTGCCTTCTGCACCCAGACGCAAAGGAAGCGAATGGCGCGGGGAGTCTGTGTGGTAAACCATTGCCCATTCATGCAGACCAAAGCAGTCAAAATGAGCGGGATTGGTTGCACAACGGCGAAGCAGATTCGAGATATAACGGACCGCGCCACCGCGGCGTTGCAGAAAGCCAGCCACATCAACGGTTACTCCGTCTGGGGTGGCGTGGTAGTCCCGCCAGTCGACGTGTGGAGGCGTGCCTTCTAGAGCTATTCCTACACCCGGATGCCAACGCTTCAAGTGGGAAGGTCGGACGGGGTAGTACTCAAAGAGAAAATCGAAGACAGGGTGGTAGCTGCCAGGGTGGCGGAAACGCTCCAAGCGGTCGGTGGCCTGCTTTTCGTGTTCCTGTAGCTGAGCATGCCACTCATCCGGGCTCAAAATGCGCACGAGAGCATTCCTCCTTATCTTAGCGGTCGCGGCGGCGAGTGTTTCTACCACTCGGACGGCGGCGTTGAGATGGGGACTTCTTCTTTGCGGTCTTCGCCGGATTCTGGGGAGTGGCCTGCCCAGGCGGGGGAAGGGCAGGGCCATTGGGTTTACGAGCACCCGTTACCTCCTTGAGCGCAGGTGTTCCCGCAGGATTATCACGCCCAGAAATATCGTGCTCAGTAGCGGCGACGCCAGCTTTCTTTATGAGAGTCCCTACCTCCTTGCGCTGTTCATCCATTACCAAGGTGATCACGGTGCCTGCTGCGCCGCCGCGGGCTGTACGCCCAGCACGATGGAGATAGGCCTTGTGCTCTGCGGGCGGATCGACGTGGACGACGAGGGAAACATCCGCAATATCGATTCCGCGAGCGGCGATATCGGTGGCGACCAACACTGGCACGCTGCCGTCAGCAAAGCCTTCGATAGCGCGGGTGCGCGCGCCTTGGCCTTTATCGCCATGCAGTGGATAGGCGTTGATGCCAGCGCGGCGAAGCTTCTTGACTTGCCTATCCACGCCGTGTTTGGTGCGCATGAACATGATGGTCTTGCCCTGGCGGGCTGCAATGCGCAGCACAACTTCGTTTCGGGCGGGGCGGTCGCCCACGAAAAAGAGATGGTGGGACATGGATTCCACTGCAGCTTGAACTGGAGCAGTGGAGTGGGCAACAGGGTCGTGAAGGAATTGCTCCACCAGCTTATTGACATCCCCGTCCAGGGTCGCAGAAAACAGCATCCGCTGGCCTTGCGCGGGAGTCAGCCGCAGGAGTTTTCGCACCTGGGGCAAAAAGCCCATATCGGCCATCTGGTCAGCCTCATCCAGGGCAGTGATGCGGACCTCATCCAAATGTAGCTTGCCCTGATTAGTAAGATCTTGAGCCCGACCAGGGGTTGCCACAAGGACATCGACGGGGCGTGCGAGCGAGCGGATGTGGTGATTGATATTGACTCCGCCCACCACGGCGAGCACTCGCAGACCAAGTGTTGCTGCTGGTTCATCGAGTCGCTGGTGAATCTGGGTCGCCAGCTCGCGGGTCGGGGCGAGGATAAGTGCTCGCGGGTGTGCCGGTTTGGACGCGCCAGTTCCGGCAAGGCGCACTAGCATGGGTAGGCCGAAGGTATAAGTCTTACCCGAACCGGTAGGGCCGCGGCCGAGTACATCTTTGCCCGCGAGGGCATCAGGAATCGCGGCGCGCTGAATAGGAAAGGGTTCGGTGATGCCGTGGTTGCGCAAAACGTGCACCAGGCGCTGGGGTAAGCCAAGATCGGCAAAGGTAGTCATCGCCTTCCCATCCTATCGGCAGCGCGACCAATTGCCGTATTCGAGTGGAAACGCCTGCTAGGAAACAGTAAAGGGGCCCCTAAGGGCCCCAATCGAGTAGACGCGAATCTAGTCGGTCTGAGTCAGGCTGCGGTCGCCGGACCACTCAATGTGGAAGACCCCTGGTTTATCGGTGCGCTTGAAGGTGTGCGCACCGAAGAAATCGCGTTGGCCCTGAATGAGGGCGGCGGGCAAGCGCTCGGCGCGCAGGCTGTCGTAATAGGAGAGGGAAGAGGCAAAGACTGGGGCGGGAAGACCCAGCTGAGTTGCGGCAACGACCACGCGACGCCACGGATCAATGAGATCTTCCAGCTCACCCTTGAAGTATGGATCGAGGATGAGGGCGGGGAGATCCGCATTCTTGTCGTAGGCGGCACGGATGCGGTCCAAGAACTTCGCGCGGATGATGCAGCCGCCACGCCAGATAGTGGCTAGGTCGCGCGGGTCGACGTCCCAGCCGAACTCCTCGGATCCAGCCTTAATTTCGTCGAAGCCCTGGGAGTAGGCAATTAGCTTGGCTGCATAGAGGGCACGGCGCACGTCCTCGATGAACGCTGCCTTGTCCACGTCCAGCTCCTTGATGGTACCGGCGGGCAGCTGGCCCTCTTGGGCGGCGCGGCGCTGCGCTGTGGAGGAGGACAGTGCACGCGCGAAGACGGATTCGGCGATGCCGGTAATGGGAACACCGAGCTCTAATCCATTGATGGCTGTCCAGCGGCCGGTGCCCTTCTGGCCGGCTGCATCTACGATGACGTCGACAAGCGGAGCGCCAGTCTCCGGATCCTTCTGAGCTAGGACCTCCGCGGTAATTTCAATGAGATAGGAGTCGAGGTCGCCGGAGTTCCATTCGCGGAATACCTCAGCGATCTCGGCCGGCTCCATTCCCGCGCCGTAGCGCAGCAGCTGATAAGCCTCGCCGATGACCTGCATATCGGCGTATTCGATGCCATTGTGAACCATCTTGACAAAGTGGCCGGCGCCATCGGGACCGATGTGGGTAACGCATGGAGTGCCATCAACATTAGCGGCGATGGACTCAAGAATCGGGCCGAGAGTCTCCCAGGATTCCTTCGGGCCGCCGGGCATGATGGATGGGCCATTAAGCGCGCCCTCCTCGCCGCCAGAGATACCCGCACCAACAAAGTGCTTGCCGCGGGCAGCGACGTCCTTTTCGCGGCGAATGGTGTCCGTAAACAAAGCATTGCCGCCGTCAATAATGACATCGCCTTCATCCATAGCCTCGGCCAGCTGATCGATGACCGCATCGGTGGCCTTGCCAGCCTTAACCATGATGATTGCCTTGCGCGGGCGCTCCAAAGAAGCGACGAAATCCTCAATGGTTTCCGAAGGCACAAAATTGCCTTCCTCACCGTGAGCCTCAATGAGCGCATGGGTCTTTTCAGGGCTGCGGTTGTAGACCGCTACGGTATTGCCGTTGCGGGCAAAGTTACGGGCCAAATTAGAACCCATGACCGCCAATCCCACGACGCCAATTTGAGCAAGTTCATTCTTATCAGTCATGCTGTCTATCCTACGTCACTAGGATGCGGTGCTGGCATCAATGGCTAGGCTGGTGGACTATGTCGGATACGCAAAAACTCAATGACTTACTTCACCTCGCTCATACGCGGGTGCTCACAGCAGAAGAACTGACGTCACTTAATGCCTTAAATGGCGGCCTTGCGGAATTGATAGGGCTGCGGTTTACGCACGTCGGCCCGCGCGAGGCGCGGGCAAAGCTGCAGGTAAAACCCGAGCATCACCAACCCTGGGGAGTGGCCAATGGTGGGCTGTATTGTTCCATCGCAGAAACCGTTGCCTCCATTGCCAGCGTGGTGGCTGCCGATGCCCCCGCGGTAGGAGTGCATAATTCCAGCGACTTTATCCGCTCCACGGGCGAAGGGGAGCTGGATGCTGTGGCCACGCCGGTGCAGCTAGGCGGACGCACTCACCTGTGGAGTGTTGAAATGCGCCAGGGCGGGGAGCTCATAGCCCGCACCACTTTGCGCACCATGATGTTGCATTAGCTTACCCGCGCGGCAGTAAAGGTCATCCCGTGGGAAGAAAGCCGTTCCAGATACGGCTTAGCTAGGCCGGTGGCCGGGGTAAGTACGCCGCCTGTGCGGTCAGAATCGGCGCGGGAATCAAGCAGGCAGAGTGCAGCCTGGCTCAGCATCATTGCGGTCACCTCGTAGCCTGGGTCCCCTTGTGCTGAGACGGTTGCATGCCAGCGCTCGCCGTCCTCGGTCACGCCGTGGTGACTGACTTGGAAATGCGCGCCTTCTAGCCCAGGCGTGGGCAGGGCCTTTTCCACCACGGGGCGCAAGCGTGATTGGGTGCCATCAAAAAGCAGCTTGGTGGCAAGCGCCAAACCATAGGCCCGTGCACGACCGACTAACCCGGTCCCGGCAAACCATGCTTCCTTATAAAACAAGCGCTTGCCCCACGCCCGCCCAAGGAGAGCATTGGAGCGTCGCACCACGCGGGTATTGAACATGGACATGAAAAATGGGCCCACCCACCCAATGCCATCCAACTCTTTGACCTCAAAGTCCCGCTGGAGTCCTTCCAAGCGCGGACCAGCCTTTGGATCCGGATCGAGGGAGTAAGGGTTATGCAGGTTGCGGGCTACATTCTTATCAGCGTGCGCGGCTAGCGAGACCTGCAGGGAAGATTCGATGGTGCCCGGCGAGATTCCGCCTTTCAGCTTGTCGACGACCATTTCAACCCGCGCAAATGGCTTTCCCGCGGCTTCAAAAAGGTTGAGCATCCCAATATCTGAAGGCACGGAATCAAAGCCGCAGGAATGGATGATGCGCGCACCGGTGGACTTGGCCTCAGCGTGGTAGGAATCAATGCTGCGGCGAATGAACGGAACCTCACCGCACAGATCTACATAGTCCACGCCGTGGCGCGCGCAGGCGGCAAGGACATTTTCCCCATATAGGCTGTAGGGGCCGACTACAGTAATCAGCACTTGGGTGCCCTCAATCATGCGCTCCACAGCAGCGGCATCGTCGGCGGCGGCGATGGCAATCTCCCAGTGCGGGTTCAGCTCATCCCGAAGTGCAGCCAGTACCGGCCGGTTCCGTCCCGCGAGAGTGACAGATGGCGCGTCAATCGAGGCTAGGTAGCGCGCCACCAATTGACCGACAAGCCCGGTGGCACCATAGACAGTGATATCGCTCATAGCCCACGAGCGTACCGCAAGTGTTAGAGCCAGTGATTCTTCCGGAACCAAGCCCAGAGCCCAAGAACAACCAGGACCATGATGATAATCGCCATGGGATAGCCCAAAGCCCAATGCAGCTCCGGCATGATGTCAAAGTTCATACCGTAGATACCGGCCACCAAAGTGGGCGCAGCCCACATGCCAACGACCGCGGAAATGGTGCGCATATCCGAGTTTTGCTGCATGGTCACCTTGGCCACAGAGGCATCGATAAGCGAAGTTAGCCGTTCATCGAAGCTAGCAACCTGGTCTTTGACCACAAGTTCGTGATCGTTGACGTCGCGCAGGTAAGAGCGCAATTGCTTAGAAATTAGGTCTTTGTGGTCTGAGACCATGGATTTCAAAGCCACCGAGAGAGGGTTGATGGCATGTTTCATCTCCAGCACCTCACGTTTGAACATGTAGATGCGGTCTACATCAAACTTGAGGTTAGGGGTAAAAATTTCCTCTTCTAACTCATCGACCTCGATGCTGATGAGTCGAGAAATCTCCGAGTAGCGGTCCACCATCATATCTAGGATCTTCCAAGCCATAGCAACGGGGCCAAGCTCCACCAAATCCTGTTCGTCCTCTACCGTATAAGCCAGGTTGGGCAGCTTTGCACCGTGGCGCACGGTGATGATGAAATTGGAGCCCATGATCATCTGGATTTCGCCAGTGGAGATGATCTGGCGCTTATCCGTGACCTCATCGTGGTCGCGGTAGTTCACAGAGCGCGCGACCACAAAGAGCTGATCGTCGTAGCGTTCGAGCTTGGGGCGCTGGTGGGCCATCACGGCGTCTTCTACGATGAGCTCGTGGATGCCAAACTGGGAAGCCACTTTGGTCATCTGGGACTCATAGGGTTCGTGCAGGCCTACCCAAATAAAGCCACGACCGTATTCCTCAATGGCTTCCAAGGCGGAGCTAGTGGAATACTCACCGGGAAGCGACTCGCCATCAACAAAGACGCGGCAGTGCTCGATGGCGCGTTCCGGTGGGACCGGCAGGGAAGAGGGCTTATTCGGAGGCTCGGGCTTCTTGCGGCCCCTAAAGGGTGAAGGTACGGATGGCATCTTTTCAGCCTCCTTTGCGCGGTAGTGTGGATATGTTCCCAGTAGGTAGGCGGCGATTTTACGCAGCGGGTAAATCTTACACCGAAGGCGGGTAATATAATCGAATCTATGCCTACGTGGAAAGAAGTAACCGAAGCTAACCCCGAGCACTCCCATAATTTTGCCCGCAAATGGAAGGTGCTTGCTGCACAGGGCAAAGACATCAATGGTGAGGCCCGGCTTATCGACGCCATGGTAGAACGCAACTCCACCATCCTCGACGCCGGCTGTGGCACCGGCCGTGTAGGCGGGGAGCTGCTTCGCCGCGGTCATAGCGTAGTGGGGGTCGATGTCGATCCTATCCTCATCCAGCATGCCGAGCACGACTTCCCAGACGGGCAATGGTTCGTCGGTGACTTGTGCGAGGAAGAGGTGCCGGAAGGACCTTTCGATATTGCCGTATCCGCCGGAAACGTTATGGGCTTTCTAGCGAAGGAAGGCCGCGAGCCGGCATTGCGAAATATTTTTAAGTCTCTCAAGCCGGGTGGTCGCCTTGTTACCGGTTTTGGTGAGGGCCGTGGCTGGGAGTTCTCTGACTTCCTCGACATGTCGCAGAAGGTGGGCTACCGAGTCGACTTCACCTTCTCCTCGTGGGACATGAAGCTCTTCTCGGAGCATTCCACTTTCCTTGTCGCTGTCCTCTCGCGTCCAGGATCGGACCTTTTGGCCTAAAAGCGCCTATCTGCTTGGTCGAAGAAGTCGACCTCGTGGTGGCTCGCGGTGATATAAGCGCGTTCGGCTCGCTGTCGGGTGCGTTCATCCGCTCCGCTGAGCGCCTCCTCGACAATGTCGAGGCTCGCCCGGACGCCGTTGAGGAAGTCCTCGCCCCCATACATGGATAGCCAGGAGTGATAGGGATGTTCAGGGGAATCAAATTCTGCCAAGTATAGGCCTACCTCTGCGTAGAGCCAGTAGCAGGGCAGTACTGCCGCCGCGCCTACCACGTAGTCATCCGTATGCGTCGAGCGGATGAGGAAATCCGTATAGGCGCTAGTAACTCGGGAGGCTGCGGTCGTTATGCCGCCGGCGAGCCAGCCGCGGTGCAGCTCAGCCTCTACCGCTAAGCAGTCATGCGCGCCCTCTGCCCAATGCAATTGCTGTTCCGCTTCTGGAGCTTGGCTGGCAAGGCGGGCCAGTGCCTTGGAATAGGCGTTGAGATATTGAGCATCTTGGTCGAGGTAGAAGCTGAACGCGTCTTTTTCTAAAGCTCCTGTGCCTAAAGCGCGAATGAAGGGTAGCGCCTTGATGGCCTCCCAGTGATCCCCAGCCAAGTTCCACAGGCGTTGGGTGTGGGGTCCGGCCGCAGGGACGAGGGGCTGCTCGACGTATTCTGGCTCCTTCAGGCTGCCGGACAGATATGGCTGCGGCAGGGTAGAGGCCGCCTGCATAAGACGTTGCGAGCGATGAAAGTGGTCCACGGGGCCGTGTCCCTTACCCACCTGGAGCTCATCTGCATGGGCAATGGCCTCGTGCAACCACTGGGTGGACCACGCAAGCGCTGCGGCGGGGGTATCGCCCGCTCCTAAGCGGGTCGCTAGTGCAGACGAGAGCGAGCAGCCTGTGCCGTGCGTATTCTTCGTATCCACGCGACTCGAGGCGACTCGGTGCACGGTCCCATCGGCGTTGACCACCGCATTATCGGCGATATCGGCATCTAGGTGCCCGCCCTTGACGACGACCGCCGTATCAGCGGACTTGGACCATTCTTTAGCTGTGGCAACGGCCTCCTCGAGATTCTCCGCCTCCTTCGTGTGGGTAAGTACCGCCAATTCCTTCAGGTTCGGAGTGATGAGGTCTACTTGGGAGCACAGATCACGCACGGCCTGTTCTGCTTCCTTTTCTAGTAGCCTATCTCCACTGGTTGCCACCATGACCGGATCGAGTACCACGGGAATATCCTCTGGGAGGCGGCGCAGAAAGTCCGCGACCTTGGCGGTAATGGAGGCGTCGGCAAGCATGCCGATTTTCACCGCGTCGATTTCCACATCGTCGATAACTGAGTCCAGCTGCTCTTGCAAAAACTCCACTGGCGGAACATGAACGCTGCGAACGCCCTGGGTGTTTTGGGCCACCAGGGCTGTTACCACGTTCATGCCATAACCGCCCGCAGCAGCGATGGACTTGAGATCAGCTTGGATGCCCGCTCCGCCCGTGGGATCTGTACCCGCGATGGACAGTACTCGGGGATAGATACCTTTAGACATGAAAAGCCTCCTTAAGTTGGGCGGCGGCTGCGGCAGCGTCCTCAGCTGCCATGATGTCGCTAACGACGCAAATTCCGGAGAAATCGGTGCCGGTCAGCTCGTGCGCATTATGGGCTTTGATGCCGCCGATAGCGACGGAATCGATACCTCGCTCGCGTGCGGTGCGGGCGAGTGCGGCGGCCTTAGCTGGGCCCATGCCGGCTGGGGCGTTCCTCTTCGTAGCGGTTGAATACACGGGTCCGATGCCGATGACATCTGGGCGCGTGTCATCCGAAATGGCGGCAAGTTCTGCTTGGCTGCCGATGGATAAACCGATAAGTTGGCCTTCTCCCAGCCTCTGCCGGGCTTCGCGAAAGGCCATGTCATCCTGCCCGATGTGGAGGTGGCAGCCGAGCTTCGCTGCCACCTCCACGCGGTCGTTGATAAACAGTGGGACATCGCCCAGTACAGCAAGCAGTTCGCGCGCGGTGCGCTCAATCTGCTCATCGCTAGCCTCCTTGTCCCGCAGCTGGACGACGGTGACGCCGCCGCGTAAAGCCTCCCGCACGATGGGAACCACGTTGTCACGCCCGCCTGCCAGGTCTGGATCGGTGACCAGATAGAGCGACCAGTCAATACTCATCTAGATCCCCTCTACGTCTGTGACCTTGATGAGGCCCTCGATATCCGCTGTCGGGATGTCGAATAGGGCATCCAACCAAGCAACAGCAAAGGAGCCGGGAGCCTGATGCTTTTCCGCTGCCACACTGCCTGCTGCGCCCACGTGTGCGTGGGCGGCGACGATTGCTTCGAAGGGATCTTCCCATGCAGCCAAATAAGCTGCGCAAATGGCGCCGAGTGAACATCCTGTGCCAATGACGTTTTGGAGCATTGGATGACCCGAGTGCAGGTAGACAGCGCGAATCTCGTCGTCTACGTGGACGATAAGGTCGTGCGGGCCGGAAATAGCCACGACGGCTCCGGTATCTCGGGAAAGCGCCACGGCGGAATCCAACGCGGCTTCCACACCGTCCGTCGATTCGACGCCACGGCCGCCACGGCCTGTACCTTCGAGCGCGATAATTTCTGAGGCATTACCGCGGATTGCCGCTGGATTTTGTGGCAGCACCTCGCGCATGAACTCGGTGCGGTGAGTTAGGCCACCGGCGCCAACCGGATCGAGTACCCACGGGGTCTGCGCGGAACTCGCTCCCGCGATAGCCGCGCGCATGCCGCCGTACTGCTCGGAGCTGGGCGTGCCGCAATTTATTAAAATGCCGCTGGCTACTTGTGCAAACTCACCCGATTCCTCCGGCGTATCGACCATCGCCGGGCTGGCGCCGATCGCAAGGAGGGCATTGGCAGTGACGTTGCTGACGACCTTATTGGTCAAGCATTGAATAAGCGGCGTGGACTCGCGCACAGCATCATGTGCGCGCAGAAAAGCATAATCCACAACTATCCCTTCGCTAGTTCTAACTGAGTGCAGGTTCGATGGGTATTTCTCAGCCGCATCGCGTGCGGCACCCCATGTTGCGTTTTTCAGCCTAACAAAGGTGGCGGAAACTATGTGCGAAAATCAGGGCTTAAGTATCGATTTAAGGGAGTTTCAGCACTAGCAATGGCCAGCGCTGGAGAAATAAAATCGCCGCCTGCGCCTTGCCGTAGGGCAGGCGGGCGGCGATGCGAGCGAGGAGGTTTTACTTCTCGTTCTTGTTGATGATATTGCGTGCGATACGCTGCTGGGTAGTGATTTCCAGGTTTCCGCGGTCGCGGGAGAGGATATTGGTTGCCCAGTTCACCAGCACGGCCAAGCGGCTGCGCAGGCCGACCACGTAGGTCAGGTGCAGGCCGAGCCAGGCTACCCAACCAGCAAAGCCTCCGAATTCGGTCTTGCCCAGCTTGACGACGGCGTTGAAGCGCTTGACGATGGCCATGGAGCCCTTATCGAAGTAGTCGAAGGCTTCCTTCTCGTTAGCAGTGGACTCCTCGTCTACCTTTGCCTGAATGAGCTTAGCGACGTGCGCGCCGCCCTGAATAGCAACCTGTGCTAGGCCAGGCAGGCGGTTGAGGGAAATCATGTCACCGACCATGTAGACGTTATTGTGCTCGCCCACGGTGAGGTCCTCGTTCACGGAGACGCGACCTGCGCGGTCTGCCTCTACGCCTGCCTGCTCGGCAACCATCTTGCCCAGTGGGGAAGCGGCCACACCGGCGGACCAGATCTTGGTAGCACCCGTCAGGGTGGTCTCTTCCTCGGTCTTCATGTCCTTGTAAGTGACGGTATCTGCGGTAACATCGGTAACCATGGCGTTGAGGTGGACCTGAACGCCTTCCTTTTCCAAGGTGCGCTGAGCCTTGCGGCCTAGACGCTTACCGAATGGCGGCAGTACCTGTGGAGCGCCATCAAGCAGGTAGATCTTGGCGGAGGTGGTGCCGTAGTTGGAGTAGACGTCGTTGAGGGTGCGGTTAGCTAGCTCGGCGATCTGGCCGGTTAGCTCCACACCGGTCGGGCCAGCACCAACGATGATGAAGGTGAGGAGACGCTCGCGCTCCGCTGGGTCGTCGGTAAGCTCGGCCTTCTCAAACGCGGAGATAATGCGAGAGCGCAGTTCCAATGCATCATCCAAGGTCTTCATGCCTGGGGCAAACTCGGCAAAGTGATCGTTGCCAAAGTAGGACTGCCCGGATCCAGCAGCAACTACCAGGGAGTCATAAGCGTAGGTGCGGGAGAACTCATCCTGCTCCGCGGTCACCGTCTGATCCGCCAAGTTGATATCAGTAACCTCGGCATTGACGAAGTGAACGTTATCCTGATCGCGCAGCAACTGGCGGGTGGAAGGAGCAACCTCGCCGGCAGAGATCATACCGGTGGCTACCTGGTACAGCATTGGCTGGAATAGGTGGTGGTTCTTCTTATCGATGAGAGTGATTTCCACATCGGCGTTCTTCAGCTTTTGAACGGTGTTAAGACCACCGAAGCCAGCGCCCACCACGACGACGTGGTGGCGGCCACCGTTGGGGCGATAAGGGGTATCAGTCATGGAATTAATGCGACCTTCCTTAAGAAAGCTAATGTTTACTACCCATACAGTCTAAACACTTCAAACAGAACGCGCATACTTAATGACTGACAAACTTTCTCAACATCGTTGCGGTTGTTGCGGCAGGAACCGGTACCACCGTGCGGAGCGCCTAAGCCGAGGGCCGCGCAAAGCTGACTAAGGTTAATTCGGATAGTGACTTTCTCCGCCCACCAAGGAGCGCACCTGGCATTATGACTTTCACCCGCCCTGAGCATTTAAGCTCTATCGATGCAGATTCTTGGCCCAATGTCGCGACGGTTCCCGCACCGCGTTGGCCTGGCATGAAAGCCCGCCGGGCAGAAGCCGAATTTGCCAAGGCCTGCGATGACGCAGGTCTAGAACTTGATCTGGATGCCGAAGGCGGACCAGACCTTAAGGTGGGCCATGATGCCTTGTTTGAGCGCATTGCCACCAGCGGCTGGCTCGGGTTTGCGGAAAGCTTTATGGCAGGAGAGTGGACCGTCACCTCCTCCTCACAGCTAGTAAAGGTGCTCGGTCGCCTTTTGGGAGTGGGCTACCTTCCTAAGGCTAAGGCCAAGGCGCTTAGTCCCAGCGATTCAGAGCCAGGGGAGCTACCTCTGGATTTGGTCCGGCTTTATTCTGGTGATGGTTTAAGCCATGTGGGAGGCATCTTTACCAGCGGTGTACCGACTACCATTAGGGAAACTGTAGAAAGCTATAGTCCAAGAGCCGGCCGCAAGGAGCCGAAGAGCCACTTTGTCGATGTCACGACGCTCAGCGAGCCTACGAGCGTGGACAGGGATGACTTAGGCGATGCGCAGCGTCGCGCGGCTGATTGGCTACTCGACGTCACCCGCACCGGCGCCGGAACACACCTATTGGTGTATCCGGCTGCCGGAATGCAGCCAGCGATGCGAGCTACTAAGCGGCGCGCAACCGTGGATGTATTGACCAGTGATGTAGACCAGATAAGTCAGATGCGCGAGGCGCTCGTGCTTGAGGGTGCAGATGATTCGATCCATGTCGAGCGCATACCCGGTGTCGTCCCGAACCCCAAGCAATGGCACGACCATTATGACGCCATCGTCACCGTGGAAAAGGTAGAACAGCTGAGTCCTCACGAGCGCAAAGAGTATATCCGCGCAGTCGACCGGTTTTTGACGCCGAATGGGCGGGCAGGAATCCAGTCCATCGTGGCCACAGAAGCAATGACGGAGGCCGGCAAGTCCTCTATCCAGGCCTTGCGGGCCTACGTGTGGCCAGGACTGGACTATCCACTCACCACAGAGTTGCACCAGCTAGTAGATAAGAACTCTAACCTGCGAATCGTGTCCGAAACCCACGTGGGTACGCACTATCTAGAATCCCTGCGCCAGCAGCGATCCTTTTTTGATGGGCACCTGAGGGAGGCCGCGGCGGCTGGCTTCGACCCAGTATTCCGCCGCCTATGGACATTCCAATTTGCCCTCCGCGAGGCACTGATGACTCTCGGGATGATTGACGCGGTGCAGTTTGGGTTGACCCACCGCAACCGCGGGGGACGGCGTTAGGCGGACGGCAGCTCGTCGAAGTTCTTCATCAGCTCCGCGCTTGGGACAAAGAAATTGGTACCCGTAAGGGCTGTGGAAAAGTCGAGGATGCGATCGTAGTTTCCCGCCGGCTTGCCAATGAACATATTGCGCAGGCGTTCCATGACATTTTCTGGATCCTTGGCGTAGCCAATGAAGTAAGTGCCCATTTCACCAGCTGCAAAGGAACCGAAGACCATATTCTCGCGATAAATATCTTCCTCTAAGTCATTGAGGGCGACGTGAGAATTGGATGGCTTGGTATCGTCATCCAGCTCGATATCGTCAGCCTTGGTGCGGCCGATGACCTTCTCTTGTTCCTCGGTGCTCAGCTCGTTCCACTTGGCAAGGTCGTGAATATATTTCTGGACGGTGACATAGGAGCCACGGGGGTAATCGGCGTCGTCGCCAAGCAGCACAGTATCCAAAGCCTCCTCGGCGAGGGGATTGGCAGTGCCATCTACAAAGCCCAACAAGTCTCGCTGGTCAAGGTATTTAAACCCGTGGGTCTCATCGATGACCGTTGCAGCATCACCCAGTTGGTCTAAAACCTGCCGGGCCATTTCGTGGCAGAGATCGTAGCTATTAGCGCGGAAGTGGAACAGAATATCGCCTGGCGTTGCTGGGGCCTTGTGCGCTGCGTCAATTGCCTCGAATTCCTTTAGCCGATTAGGAAGGGGCGCGCTGGTCAAACGCGACCACATGGAGGCGCCAATGCCAACTACGGTATAAAGCTCACCTTCGTTGTAGCGGAAGTTCACGGACTTGAAGAGTCCTGCGAATCCCGTGAGCATGTCGCGGGTGGCTTGCTCGCCGCCGTCCTTGATTTCGAGAACTAGAAAGAGGGCTGCGCGGGAAGGCTTATCTACTACATGCTGAATCGTCATAATGCCGATTTTACGCACCCAGTGGTGATCAGGTCCGTTCGCCGACTTGGAATCGCCCCTACTAGAGACCTGCTTGGCCTTTATATGCGCTAGTGTGCATTTTAGTTGAAAACTAACCGATAGCCGGGTGAGAAGATGTGGGGCATGGATACGAAGAAGCAAAAGAAAAGCACCGCGCGGATCTTCGTATTATTTGCGCGGAAAGACGATTCATTTGATGAGTCCTTTGCAGGGGTTGCGCTGACGCGCGCCCAAGAAAAAGTCATGGGGCAATGCGTAGACCGCTCAGGGGTGACCTGTTGGACTGAAGAGACATGCCTGCGTGGGTGGAACGGTCCACTGGATGAAGAACACCATCCGGAAGTGGTTTACATCGTATTTAGAGGTGGACACGCGCAGGGATCGGATCCGTCGAGCGCAGAATTCGATCCAGAGCTTAAGGCCGCATGTGCTACGAGAGACCAAGCCGAGAAAGAAGTCGCCCGCGGCAAGAGTAATGACGAGAGCCCAATCTTCGTGAAGGAATGTCATATTTGGAAAGCTTCATTCGGGCGCGTGTTGTCAGGAGCGAACAATAGAGGCGAGGTGCAGGTATCAATGTATGGAGTCAGGAACTAAAAAAGGGAATACCACCCCTAGTTTAAATGACATAATGTACATTATCGGACATTTATCCATGGTTGGGCAGTTTCTTATTTATGCCTTGGTATACCTCGAGCCTTCTGGTCAGTCTTGTCGGGATCCCCGGTTGTTTTTTATTGCGGCGGTTCCTATCGCTCCGCCTTATGCTGTGAAGCTCTGCTTTGCGACGTCGCGCAGTTGCCGCGATACACTCCAGTGGCCACTGGGCCGCCAAGCTGGCTGACTAATCCTATTGAGGGTCGCCGGTATGCAGTCTGCCTCCTGGATACCAGGCGCCTTAACTATTAAGCACTATTGAGCCCCTCCGTGCCACGGGAGCCAGCCATCTATGGCGTGTGACTCCCGATGGGCGGTCGGACGGGTGGATTTCGGCAAAAATGCACCCTACTGGGGCATGTAACCACACCACTATATAACGTCACATTGACGTTATTCGGGGTATCTGCCCACTCCCTTTGAAGGGCCTATCTAACGATTACGGTAAGCGCTCCACAGTTGCCAGATAGTCAGTAGCGCCAGCATCGTCGAAATCGCTGCGATGACCCACATGTGTTGAACGGCTACGAAGACCGTGAAGCCGATGACTACGACAAGGCGCAACCATCTAAACGGGATAATCTGACGGGAGTTCACAGACTAGACCTCGCTAGCTTTTCTCAAAGGAAATACGGAGATTAACTTCACCAGTTTCCTCAACCTTAGCTGCCAACATTTCAGGGGTTTCTACGCCGTAATCAAGGCGATCAACTGGAACGGTGCCGCCGATGACGATCTGATCCCCATCGCGCAGCACGTCGAAGTCCTGAGAAACTTCGTGCGTTTTATCCTTAATGGTCAAGTCACCGGTGAGGTGTACGGTGCCGATGGTGCCGTTGTCTGGGACGTCGGCCAGCGAAGCCGGTTTAGTCAGTTTGAAGGAAGACTCTGGGAAAAGCTCCGTTTCAAAGAGCTTAGACTTCATGTTTTGGTCGCGGACCTTTTTATCCGTAGATAGCTCGTCCATATCGACGGTGACCGTCGCGGTTTTAAGGGTGGAATCAGAAATATCTGCCTGGCCGGTTACCTCAGTGGTCGAACCCGAGGTGGTGGTCTTCTCCGCAGGTAGAACCTCATTGAAGGTAAAGCCAACCGAGGTATGGTTATTGGCACGCCCCTTAGCAACCTGCCAGGTTCCATCCAGTTCTGTAGACGCGGCCTTAGCCCCGTCGGCGGAAATGGGTTCTGTTTTTACGCCGGCCCCTTTAAGGAGCGAATACATCATAGGGCCAATTGCCACGGCGGTCAGCAAAACGATCAGCACCACAAAGATGGTGATAACCAACTTGCGATTATAAAAAAGCTTTTTCATCTTTTATCGAAGTCCTTCTAGGCGTCGGGCCAGGGCGACAAGCTCCTCGCACAAACCGGCAAGCTCCTGCGCACTAGCGCCTTCCTCCGCGGCGGTATTGATATCTTCTGCGGAACAACGTAGTTCAAAAAGTCCGTCGCGCAAACTTTCTGCCTTTTCTGGAGTCAGGATCACGGCATTGGCGGGAATTCCCGTGCCACTGACATTATTCCTTTGCTCATAAGCGCGCTGTTTGCACGAGGCGCTGCAGAATTTACGTGGCCGTCCCCTACCGCCTTGGTCAATGTCCTTCCCACACCATTGGCAGGAGCCGACGTTGCGTTCACGACTAGCTGTACGGATCACTCGATATAGTTTAGTTCATTTTGGGCGGGCTGGGAACAAAGACGCGTGGGTGTTCGTTATAATTAATAGCTCTTAGGCGAAGTTTTGCTTCGCACTCAATCAGGGATCTCTTTGAAAAGGATGATGTTGCATGGCAGATCGCGTACTCCGTGGCAGCCGTATGGGCGCAGTCAGCTACGAAACCGACCGCGACCACGACCTCGCACCGCGCCAGATGGTGAAATACCGCACCGAAGACGGCGAGATTTATGAGGTTCCTTTTGCGGATGATGCTGAAATCCCTGAGGAATGGATGTGCAAGAACGGCAAGCTGGGCCACCTGGTAGAAGGTGAAGGCGTTGAATCTAAGCCGGCTAAACCACCACGTACCCACTGGGATATGCTGCGTGAGCGCCGCTCCATTGAGGAGCTGGATGAGCTGCTTGAAGAGCGCATTAACCACTTGCGCTCCCGTCGCCGTTCTGCAGCACGCCTCCTGAAAGAACAGCAGGAGCAGCAGCAGAAGAACTCTTAAGGTTCTGCGGCAGCTAAAAGGCCCGTACCTCCTTAGTCTTACTAAGAGACGGTACGGGCCTTTAGCGTTGAAGCATGGGCTACTTCTTCAGCTGCGCAATCTGGTGCTTTGCTAGGTGCCCAATTTCCCCAGCGAAGTCAGATACCCAGCCGGCGCCCTTGCGGGCCTGCACGCCGAAATCGTGAATGGAGCCATCCTTGACCTCACGATTGACCAGCTTGGATACGGCGCCGCTAAAATCCTGAAGCTGCTCAGCGCGGTGGGCAACGCCCCACTTGGTTACCTCCAACAGGGAATCCTTAACAAAGGAGCCGTCTAGCTTGGACTCACCATATTCGCGCTCGGTAAAAGTGATTGGAACTTCGCGGACGTCAAAGCCAGCCTTTACCGCGCGGAACGCCAGATCCACCTGGAAGATATAGCCCGCCTTGGATAGCTCGTCGAAATCAATGGATTCGAGCAGCTCGCGGCGGAAGGCGCGGTAACCGGCGGTCATATCGGAGAGGCCAGCACCCAGCGCCACGGAAATGTAGATATTGCCCAAGCGGGAAAGGTACTCGCGAGAGGCTGGCCAATTAACAGTCTCGCCACCTGGGATATAGCGGGAGCCGATAACAAGGTCGGCGCCCTTGTCTACCTCTTCGAGCAGCAAGTGGAGCTGTTCCGGCGCGTGGGAGCCATCAGCGTCCATTTCGCACAGTACCTGGTAGTCGCGCTCGAGTCCCCACTCAAAGCCGGCGATATAAGCGCCCAGCAAGCCACCCTTGCCTTCGCGGTGAAGAACGTGGATGTGGTCATCCTGCGCAGCGAACTCATCGGCCTTGTCACCGGTGCCGTCGGGCGAGTTATCGTCCACGATGAGGATATGGACCTCTGGGACCGCCGCGCGGACGCGTCCGGTAATGAGTGGAAGATTTTCAATCTCGTTATAGGTCGGGATGATGACCAAGGTCGACGATTCAAGCGTGCTCACAGTGTTTATGCTCCTACGTTTTTTCTATGCCGGAGCGGCGCGGGGTGCGTCGCAGGCGGTTTGTGCGCAAAGCTACCAGTGCGCAGACTGTTCCAATAATAACCATGAGCCATTGCAGGAGCGAACCAAACCTAACGGAAAAGGTCTCGCCGCTACGCAACGGCAACTGCTCCACGAGAGCGGCCGGCGTGAAAATTTCCGTGGACTGGCTGACGCGGCCATCGGGGTGAACAATGGCAGAGACTCCAGAGGTCGCCGCCACCACCACTGCACGGTCCGTTTCCATCGCACGCAGCCGGCTCATGGCCAACTGCTGATAGGTCATATCGGAGTAGCCAAAGGTGGCATTATTGGTAGGCGTAGTAAGCAGTTGTGCGCCATTTTTTACCGACTCCCTAAAGGCTTCATCGAAGGAAACCTCATAACACGTTGCCACGCCTACTGGCACGCCTGCCATGGAGACTACACCTGGACCATCGCCGGGTTTGAAGTCTCCAGCAAGATCCACATAGTCAGAAAACTTGGCGAAGAAATCCCGCATGGGCATAGTCTCACCGAAAGGCTGCAGGTACTTCTTAAAGTGATGGTCCCCTACCGTGTGGCCGGGAGCAAAGACCTGCATGGTATTGCGGGCGCCCACATCGTCCCGCGTAGCGGTGCCAACCAGCACGGGAGCATCAATCGCATCAACGGCACCACTGATCGCCTTGGCTGCCCTACCGTCGTGGAAAGGATTGATATCGGACGAGTTTTCGGGCCAGATGACTAGGTCGATGCCCTCATCGCGCGCGGCCAGCTTCTTTGTCTCGGCCACGTGATTGTTGAGAACCGCTTGGCGTTGTCCGGCAAAGTCTAGGCCCATGCGGGGTACGTTTCCTTGAATGGCAGCAACTTTTGCTTCACCCACAATGGAGTCACCGCGGTTGATGCCCAAGCCCGCTACCGTCGCGGTCACAAGGGGAAGAATAGCTGCCGCCAGTGCGACGACCTTGGCCTTCCGCCCGCGTTGAATCACTACGGCGGCGATGCCGCAGCCGCACAATACCGTGGCGACGGTAATAAGGGAGGTACCACCCCACGGCGCTAGGTTGGCTAGCGGTCCATCGATCTGCCCCCAAGCCAGCTTGACCCAAGAAAAGCCGCCAAAGGGTACCGAAGAACGCAGCACCTCCACCGTGAGGTAGACGAATGGGAAAGCAATAAAACCGTACTTCCACCGCGCCACCGCAGTACCGCCAAAGCCCAATAGGATGGCGTAAATCGCAAGCCACACCGCCAAAGCAATATAAGGCCCGCTTCCCACTAACTCCCCGATCCAGGGCAAGATGAGAAGATACAGCACTAGGGAATGCGTTACTGCTAGTAGCGCGCCCAGACGGGCAGAGACGTGCCTAGTTCCCCAGGGCATCAAGCTCACATAAAGCAAGCCCATGCCTACTACTGCGGCCCACCACCAGCCGCGGGGCTCAATAGCGGCATAAGTAAGCAAACCAGAAAGGCCCGCCACTAACAGGCGGGCAATGACCAGCATCACTAGCTCTTTCCGCCCTTAGTCTCCCCACCGGAAGGGCCAAAGTCATCCGGATCCAGGTTTTCGGTCCAGCGGCGAATCTCTTCCTCATCCAAGACCTCATGTGGGCCAGCGTCGTGAGTACTCGGGTGACCGCTTTGTGCGGCTTGTCCGCGCCCAAAGGAGCCAAAGTCGCCATACGTGTCATGCTGCTGCGCCATCGGCGTTGCTTCGTAAATCTTTATACCCATATTTTCGATCTTGCGGTACAAAGACGCTGCCATAATCGTGCGGAAGATAGCGCGGGTGGGCGAGAAAATGAGGAGGGCACCGAGGATAGTGGTGAGGAAACCGGGCAAAGATAGCAGCATGCCGCCCACCAAGGTAAGGCCCACATTGCTGGCGGTCCTGCCCACGTTGTCGCCGCGGACGACGTAAGTGCCGTCTCCTGTGGGTTCGATCTGCTTTCCCATCAATCGTCGCACCTCAATTCCGGCGATGGACATACCGAAGAACATGGTGACAAAGAGTGCGATAAGCGCCCAACCAACACCGATCCACTTAGAGACGGCCCAAAAGGTCAGGGTTTCTGCGACCATGTAGAGAGCAAAATACATAAACGGCATGGACTCAGTCTAACGAGGCAGCCTGATAATGTGCTGGCAACACTCGTGCACGAACCAGCAGCCGGGGCAGGTTAGACTAATGCGCATGGCTACTCCTGTGCTTTATGATGACCCCCAGCACGGCACGTGTGCCCGCATCCACGTCGCCGGCGGCAGCACCCACGCCCAAGATTGGATAACGTTGGCGAAATGTTCCAGTCTATGCGCGGATGGTTTTGTCTACATCGACCGATTTTCCGCCATCGAGCTGCGCGGCATCACAGATGTGCAGGCGCTCAATCAGCAGTTCCAAAAGCTGCAGTTGCGCGCCACCCCAGTCCCGGTGATGGCTTCGCCGCTGTCGGCGGCGGCCAAGCAAACCGCCCAGGAGCTTGCGGCTGAATTGGACGCGGTAGAAGGCGGGCCAGGTCTTGCAGTCATCGCGGAAGACGATAGTCTGCCCGCGGGCGCTGCTGGTGTGAGCTTGAGCATCGACAAGGATGGTTCTTTGTACCTTGGGCGCTCCCCGCTTGGCGACGCCCCCACTACCCCACTGACCCTGCGCACGGCTGCTCAGCATTATTTGGAGGCACGTAAGGAAGCGACACCCCTGGATCACAATGCCTCTGCCCTGGCAGAACCCGGCCCCATTGGCTGGCTGGATGAGCATCTGCCTGCGGGCATCGTTGATCTGGGCGCAGGCGTTCATAAAGGCGCCATTCCAGCCGAATTTGCCCAGCTCATTGGGCAGCTGGAGGTAGACATTACCGTTACTCCATGGGGCGGATTAGTCTTTCACAATATCGCTGAGGGCGATGCCGAGGTGGTTCTGCGCGTACTCGCCCCGCGTGGATTCATTTTCGATATCAATTCTCCACTGCTTCGCGCAGATTAGAACCCAGGCTCTAGCGCGGCATGTGGCGCCAGATAGGACGTGGCACTAGGCGCATGACCCACGCTAGGCCTTGCAAAGCGCGGGGGATCCAGATGGTACGCGAACGCGGCTTACCGCGACGAACATCGCGGGCGATGCAGCTGACCACGGCCTCGGCCACATCCGCCGGTCGCACTGAAAGCGGTGCCGGCTTCATTCCTTCTGTCATGCTCCCAATGACAAAGCCGGGGCGCGCGGTAATGAGCCCTACCTGACTGCCGTGCAGCTTATCGGCTAGGCCTTGGCAGAAGGCGTCGAGACCGGCCTTGGTAGAGCCGTAGACATAATTCGCTCGGCGGGCCCTCCACCCTGCGATCGAGGAAAACGCGACGATGTGGCCGCGCTGCATACGCTCAGAAACCAACGTGAGCAGGGAAAGCTGCGCCGCGTAATCAATCGTGGCGATGTCGACTGCGTGGGAAGCATCGCGCTCCGCTCGCTCCTGGTCACCCAAGATGCCAAAGGCTACGACCGTAAGCTCCAAAGGCCCTGCAAGCTCTATCGCGCGGTCGACAACACCAGCATGGGACGGAAAATCTGCGGCGTCGAAATCGAGCAGATGCACGCTGCGCGCTCCCGCCTCCCAGAGCTGTTTCTCCGCGTCGTTCATTCCGTGGGTGCCACGAGCAGCGAGCACGATGTCCTTACCGGGAGCAACCCGCCGAGCTATTTCGCCGCCGATATCACTGCGGCCGCCAAGTATTAGTACGCCAGCCATTTAACGGACTTCACGCGGAGCTAGGTTGAGGGACTCGTAGCCATCGCTGGTAAGGATCACGATATCTTCCAAGCGCATACCCCACTTGCCTTCCACGTAGATGCCCGGCTCAATGGAAAAGGCCATGCCCTCTTCCAGTGGGAGGTCATTGCCGTCCATTATGAACGGCTCTTCGTGAGTAGACAGGCCGATGCCATGGCCGGTGCGGTGGACAAAGTTATCACCCCAGCCGGCCGCAGCGATTGCCTCGCGGGTGATGGCATCGATCTCTGCGGCGGTGCTACCGGGGTGGGCTGCAGCGCGGGCGGCTGCTTGGGCGTCGGCAAGCACGGCATAAGCATCTTGAAAATCCTGCGGTGCCGTGGAAATGTCCCCGCCGACCACGTAGGTGCGGGTGCAATCGGAGTGGTAGCCGGAAGGCAGAGTGCCGCCGATATCGACGACTACCGGCTCTCCTTCCGCGAGCACGCGGTCCGAGAAACTATGATGCGGGTTGGCCCCGTTCGGGCCCGAGCCGACGATCACGAAATCGATAACGGAGTGCTCCCGCAAGATGAGCTCTTCCAATTCGTGAGCTACCTCGGCCTCGGTGCGGCCCGGCTGGAGGAGCTGTGGCACCTGTGCGTGGACTGCATCGATGGCGTGGCCAGCCTTGCGCAGCTCAGCAATCTCAGCTTCATCCTTGCGGGTAAAAAGCTCCGCCAGCGCGTAGGTAGCCAACTGATAATTGGCTTGTGGGATCAGATCCTGAAAACGCAGGACGTGATCTGCAGTCAGCGACTGCCCCAGGGCTACCTTGCCTAGGGTGTGGCCAGCGCCACGCAGTGCGAGCTCGTAGGGATTATCGCCGTCGTTCCAACCCCGCAGCTCTACATCCAGCTCTCCTACCGGAGCGGCCTTGATATCGATGATATCGGTATTAGGCGCTGCGATCCACGCATTGCCCTGCTGCGGCACGACTAAGACCGTCAGGCGCTCGTGGGAGGAAACCCAGGAGCCGGTGAGATAGGCAAAGTCTGGGCCCGTGCCGATCAGGAGCAGATCAATGTCCTTGTCCTTAGCGGCCTGTTGGGCGGCCTGCAGACGTTGGGCGTAGACATCAGCGGAAAAAGTCTGAGTAACAGTCATGCTCCAGAGTCTACTCGCCCAAGCCGCGGCTCTTAGGCCCCGATGGCTACCACACCGCGCTGTATCGCGTCGATGGCGCGGCGAGCATTGCGTTGAATCTCGCCATCATAACCGGTCTTGGCCACCTGTTGCAGCAGGTCAATGACTTGACGGCACCAACGAACAAAATCACCAGGGGTAAGCTCAGCGCCGGCTTCATTGGCGGCAGCCATACAATAGCCCAAAGGCGCACCTGCTGCCCACTGGTGCACCGCCAAGGCGAATCCGGCTTCTGGCTCACGGGTGGGCGGCAGTCGATGCCGCTGCTCATCAGCGGTAAGTTCGGTGTACACGCGCCACGTACCATTCATAGCATCGGCCATGCGCTCGGTGGCTGCCTCCGGCTGCCCACTGGTAGCCTTGCGGTTTTCGAAGCAGCACAAGGAGGCAACGCCAGCAAGCTCCGCGGGATCCAGGTCATCCCAAATTCCGCGTTTGAGGCATTGCGCCACGAGCAAATCGGATTCGCTGTGAATCTTGGCTAGACGCTCGCCTTCCTCAGTAATTACGGGCGTGCGTTCGGAACCTACCCCGGTGAACTCGACATAGTCCATCTCTGCCAGAAGGTCCACGATGCGCTCGAAAGTACGGCCCAAAGTATCTGTAGCCTTGTTTACCTTGGACTGGAGCTTGTCTCGGTCCCGCTCGCGCCGTGCCAGCTTTTGGGCCAGACCCGCTAGCTGCTCGCGATCAGTAGCCGGCCACTCATGAGCGGGATGGGCGCGCAGTGCATCGCGCAACTGCCCCACCCGCTTATTGGGCCGAGCACGGGTCTGCGATTTCATTCGCTTGGGCCGGTCAAAGTGTTCGCGGTGCAAGACATCTTGTACATATCTGGTATTGCGACGCGGGTTCTTGCGCACTGGCTTCGGGATCTTGATGCGACCGACCTGGATGGGGGGATTATTAATCCCAGCTGCATCGATCCGGCCAGACCACCCAGACTCAGTGGTAACCCACGGGCGGGGATCCGCAGTCTGGTTTGCCGGAGTAACAACCACTGCGAGAATAGGGCGCTTCTTGCCGGGCATGGCAATAACGTCGCCTAGCTGCAGACGTCCCAAAACCGCGATTACTTCTTGGTTGCGTTGGTTAACGCTATCGATTTTGGACTGCTTTTCTTCCGCAGTGAGTTCGCGGCGCAGGCGGACGTAGTCCATTAGGACCTCGGCGGGATCTTCCCCATCCTTCGCTGGAGGCGCGAGCGATGCCACGGCATCATCCAACTGGCTGCGCAGCTCGCGCACTCGATGTTCCGCGCGCTCAATTTCGCGGGTTTCTTGCACCACCGAGCCATCCGCTTGGAACTGGGCAAAAGACTTTTCCAGCAAACGAAGAGAATCTTCGAACCCGAGCATGCCCAGCAAGTTGATCGCCATATTATACCCCGGCGCAAAGGTGGAAATGAGAGGGTAAGTGCGCGTGGAAGCAAGGCCAGCTACTTGACGCGGATCCATCGCGGGGGCCCATTGCACGACTGCATTGCCCAAGGTATCGATGCCACGGCGTCCCGCACGGCCGGTCAGCTGCGTGTACTGGCCTGGGGTGAGATCAACGTGGGCTTCACCATTGAACTTGATGAGTTTTTCTAGCACCACGGTGCGCGCCGGCATATTGATGCCGAGAGCCAAGGTTTCCGTAGCGAAGACGGCGCGGACAAGGCCGCGTACGAATAGGTCTTCTACGATATGCCGGAAGGCCGGCAGCATTCCTGCGTGGTGGGCTGCAAAACCTCGGGAAAGGGCTTCGCGCCAGCGCTTGAAGTCTAGGACCTGCAGATCTTCTTCGGGGATACCTTCTACACCAGCATCGACGATTTCTTTGATCTGCTGTGCTTCTTCCTGGGAGGTAAGCACCATGCGGCTGCGCAGACACTGATTGAGCGCGCCATCGCAGCCGGCGCGGGAGAAAATGAAGGTAATTGCCGGCAGCATGTCTTGGGATTGGAGTACTTTTAGCACCTCTGGGCGGCCCAGTGGGCGATAGCGATCCTGTTGGCGGGAAGCGCCGGAGCGTCCCCTTCCCTTTCCGCGGAATTCGCTACGTCCACCACCCTTGTGGCGGGCTCGGGCGCGAAAGCCCTTGCCGGACTTATAGTCTGCGCGACCATTATCGGTATCGCCGGCCTCAAGGCGCTGGATTCTACGCTCCAGCTCAGCGTTGACCTGTCCGCCGGATTCGGGCTCGAAAAGCGGATAAATCTTACGTCCGAGCATCATCCACTGGTCGAGCGGAACTGGGCGGTGCTCGGAAACGATCACGGTGGTATCGCCACGCACAGTGGAAAGCCAATCGCCAAATTCTTCCGAATTGGACACTGTGGCAGATAGACCAATGATGGAGACATGGTCAGCCAGGTTAAGGATTACCTCTTCCCATACTGCGCCGCGCGAAGCATCGGCCAAAAAATGAATCTCATCCATGACCACATGGGTAAGACGATCTAGGGCAGCGGATTCTGCGTAGATCATATTACGCAGTACCTCGGTGGTCATGACGACGATCTCTGCATCAGAGTTGATTGATACATCACCGGTGAGCAGGCCAACAGCTTCCTCACCATGTTCTTCCACCAAATCGTGGTACTTCTGATTGCTCAACGCCTTAATAGGCGTTGTGTAGAAGCACTTGGTGCCGCGGCTTAATGCCAGCGAGACCGCAAACTCGCCCACAATGGTTTTGCCGGCGCCGGTCGGCGCGCACACTAGCACGCCGTGCCCGTCTTCCACGGCTTGGCAGCCCTTAACCTGGAACTCATCCAAGGGGTATGGCAGGGCTGCAGAAAAAGAATCTAGATGAGTTTCAGTCATGACTCCCCAGGCTACCCGTGCCTAGAGGACATCGTCGAAAAAGCTGGAGCTATTCGACGAAGTCCCGTTGACACCGGTGGTCCACGTCTGCGGCTGCTGGTGCTGCGCCTGCTGGACTGGTTGAGAAACCGGCTGAGAAGGTGCGGGCGAAGGGTTCACCTGGGTTGGTGCCGCAACGGGAGTGGGCCCGCCGATTGCTCCTGGTCCGGCGCCGAGTGGTGAGGAAGTCTCGTCATCAAGGTCCATCCATTCGGGGCGCTGGCGTTGTATGCGCTTGTCGTGGATCCGGCAGAACTGGAAGGCAATCTCGATAAGAAGGATGAGCGATCCAGCCAAAACCACCATCGAGAAGGGATCCTGGCCTGGGGTAACGAAGGCAGCGAAAATCATCACAACGACAATGATGATCCGCCGCTTGTCCTTGACATGTGCATATTCGAGCACGCCGATTAGGTTGAGCGACACAATTAGCAGGGGGATCTCAAAGCTGACGCCAAAGATGAGCAGCAGTGCCAAAAGGAAGTAGAAGTAACGCTCACCTGTCAACGCTGCCGTTTGATACTCGTCACCGAGGCCCATGAGAAATTCCAGACCAACGGAAAGGATGAAATACGCGAGCAGCGCGCCGGCAACAAATAGTCCCACTGCAGCAGAGACGAAACTCAAGGTGTAGCGTCGCTCGTTCTTATGGAGGCCAGGGACTACGAAGGCCCACACCTGATATAGCCACACTGGTGAGGACAATACGGTGCCCGCCAGGGCGCCTACCTTCAAGCGCAGCAGGAGCATTTCAAACGGACTGGTGGCCAAAAGACGGCATTCGCCATCCGCGCTGAAAGAGGCGCGCTTCTCTGCTGGCAGAGCACAATATGGCTCGCGAAGAATCTCCCCCAGCGGGGAGATACCGAACGGTGCTTGTTGATACCAAATAAAGCCTATAATCGCGCCAACAACCACCGCTATAACGGAGATGATGACGCGGCGGCGCAGCTCCTGCAGGTGCTCAACCAAGGTCATCTCCCCAGTGGGGTTTTTCGGCTTGCGGGAAAAGCGCAGCTTCCCCTTCACGTTCTTGTTTACCTTCGGGGCAGAAACAGGTTGTGACTGTGGCGACATCAGTGTGGCTCTTTCAACGCAAAAGAGCGAACACTTCCCTGCCGCGCGGATTACGAGGGCGTCTCCGCGCGCTGTAGAGGTGTTCGCGCAACGACGGGCTTGGGGCGTTTATTGCTGAGGATTAGTGTTGCTTCGCTGGCCCGGCTGCATGTCTGGTCGGCTCCAGAATTCCTCGTCGGACTGCTGCTTCTGGCTCAACTGTGCCTGCGCCTGGGAACGCTGGGTGTCCTCGGAATGCATCTCATTAACCTCAGACTTGAAGATGCGCATGGAACGGCCCATAGAGCGCGCCAGTTCCGGCAGCTTCTTTGCGCCGAAGAGCAAGACAATAACGAGAACAATGAGACCAATTTCCATAGGTCCTATGCTCATGGAGAAACCTCTTTCAATTAGTGCGCCAGCATGCCGGGCAGCGGTACTGCCGGAAGATTTTCCAGCGGGCGGGCGCAGTTAACGGGCAAGTAACTGGCTATTGAGTATAGCCACTCAAAGCGATGTTTCCTCGTTCCGCAATGAGGTTTACCACGGATTGAGGAGCCACTACCCGTAACCTATCAGCTTGACCCAAGGCAAAGCGAATAAGCCAATCCACCGATCCCACAGGCATCGTTGCAGCTATTTCCCCATTTCCCAGGTCTTCACCCAGCTTCATATCGTAGTACTCGGCCAGCCACGTGAATTCTTGGTGAATTGCTAGTTCCACGGTGTCCGCATTGCCCAAATTAAAGGGTGAAGCAGCATCAAAATCAAGATCTTTCAGATGCGGCTGCGACTGCTCTTCTTCCAAGTAAGCGTTCCTAATGCGGTCGATCCGGAAGGTGCGATGGGTTTGCTTTGCTTCTTCCCATGCCGCCAGGTAGGGCTCAGAATCGACGATGAAGATGCGGGCCGGATCCACCAGACGTTCGGATTCCGTATTAGACGAAGCACTCCAGTAGCGCAGCCGCACCCGCTTTCGTTCATTGACCGCTTGGGTCAAAAGCGCCTGAATATCCGTTTCTTCAGGGGCTGGAGTAGACAGCGAATCATAAATTGCTGCCGTCTTTTCATCCATGATGCCGCGCAGTTTAGCAGCGGCGGATTCGACCGCGTGGGCATCGATAAGCCCCGGCATGGCCTGCAGGGACTCCAAAGTAAGGAGCAAGGCGCCGGCCTCGGTGGGGGTAAGCCGAAGGGCCTGGCTCAAGCCTTGATCATTGTGGATGGTTACCCCGTCGCGATAGCTGAAGCTGAGATCAATGAGATCTTCAGTATTGCGGCCCGTGCCGGAACAAAAGAGCCGATCCAGGGCTTCTTTCAGCTCACCGGGTTCCATTCCCAAATCCGTGGCCGCTTCCATGGGCGTCTTATCGGGGTGATTTTTAAAGTAAGGAATCAAGTTCAAAGAACGTACGAGCGCCTGGAGCTTTTGCGATCCATCTGCCATAACTAGCGTCCTTCCTCCGGTTGCGCCGCAGTGCGCAAAAGAGAAATGACCTCTTCGCGCACTCCGGCTGGCTCCAGCACTTCTACCTCTGGCGCGTACCCGGCCGCTGTGCGCACGAGCCAATCCTTATCCACCTTGTAGAGCATTACTGTGCCATCAGGCTGTTTCTCGCCCGCATCCATCAACTCCTGTGCCTTTCCCACCGGAATGATAAGCCGCGCGTCTACCTTTTCCCCGCGCTGCAGTGCACGTTCTACCAAGGCCTGCAGGGGCTCTGGTGGGACGGTGTGTTCTGCGGGATCATGTGAGCGCTTGATATCGGAGATGCGTAGCGCGCGAAAGACACGAGGGGCGCCGCGGTCTACATCGAAGCCCACGATGTAGATGTGGCTATCGCGGTTAACTACTCCCCAGGGATCCATCACGCGGCGCGCTGGTTTAGCGGCTGGGTTCGCACGGTAGGAAAAAGTAATGCGCAGTCGATTACGCACCGCAGCCAGGACAGAGGTAATAACTTCCGGTGCGAGGCGGGTGATATCATTGACCGCCGTGTACACCGGCGCACCGGAAAGGTTGCGCGAGGCGCCGCTGGCAGCAATCTTCGTCCACCCCGACAAAGAGAAATCGCTCAAGCCTCCCGTGGTACCCATTCCTCCTGCTATGCCTAAAACCATGGCCTCTTCCGGAGAAAATTCCACCGGCGGTAGCTGGTAACTGCTCGCGTCCAGGCGGTAGCGCGCGCCGTCTTCACCACCGGAATGCACAATGGGTACCCCAGCGCGTTGGAGGGTCGCTATATCGCGTTCCAGGGATTTGGCGAAGGCCTCATCCGACTTATCGCCGTACCCAGCAACGTGGCGACGAATCCACGCGGCGCTGCGATCTGGGCTACCGCCGGAGTTTGCCGCGCCTTGCAGAGCGAAAGAGAGATTAGTGAGTCTTTCTACTGCCTCATCATGCCTTTTGGGCGTGGGGTTATGTGCTGCCACGTGCTGTATTGTCTCCCTGATATGCCTCTATGGTGGATCTAGCTGTGGTGTAGACGCATATAGTCTAGCAACGCATCGACCCGTTCATCGTGGGCAAGGAAGGGATCTAAAAGTTCCTCGGTTCGCGGTTCGGGCCGATTTACCTTCAGCCGCGTCCAATCAACCGTGATATTAGCGCCGCAGTTACGTGCAGCAGCGAGGAACTGGCCGCGCAGCGCAGCGCGAGTGGTCGCAGGCGCTGTGTCCATGGCGTGTTCGATGTCCGAATCCGTGATCCAGCGATCGATAAGACCTTTGCGCAATAGAACATGGTATAGCCCGCGTCCAGGTCGAATATCGTGATAGGTCATATCAATCTGGGCCAGCTTGGGGTGATCCCACTGCCCGCCGAGCCGCGCACGATAGCGCTCAAGCAGTGCGAGTTTAATAACCCAGTCTATTTCCCTGTCCACTTCGGAAAAGTCTTGGATCTCAATAGCGCGCAAGGTGCGCTGCCAGAGATCAACCACGCGCCGCAATTCGGCGGTGAGGGTGCCGGCGTCTTCCCTTTCTTCCAGCCATTGGCCTGCGCGGGTACAGAGTTGCTGTTGCACCTCCAGCGCGGTGACGGATCCACCACCGGCAAGCGGCAGTTCGGTCGATCCCGTCATATCGCGTGCAATGGCGCGGATATGGTGAATCGGCTTTTCGATATCATATTCCGGCAGCTCAAATCCGGCTTCCAACATTTCCAAGATGAGCAGCGTTGAGCCTACTTTCAGCGCCATGGTGGGCTCGGCCATATTGGAATCTCCCACGATGACGTGCATACGGCGGAAGCGTTTGGAATCGCCATGCGGCTCATCGCGGGTATTGATGATGGGGCGCGAACGAGTGGTGGCAGAAGAAACTCCTTCCCACACCTGGTCCGCACGCTGCGAGAGCAGGAATTGAGCGGGCTTATCGCCCTTAGCGGGTTGGACCATGCCGGCGCCGCAGATAAGCTGGCGGGTGATGAGGAACGGCAGGAGCGCACGGCCCAAGTCCTTGAGGACCATATGGCGGCTGATGAGATAGTTTTCGTGGCATCCGAAGGAATTGCCAGCCGAGTCCACGTTGTTTTTAAAAAGGTACACCGCACGCGGGTGGCCCTCAGCGGCGAAGGCTTGCTCTGCTTGCTCGCCAAGCCGGTTGACAATGGCATCGCCGGCGCATTCATAGGCCAAAAGCTGGCTTAAGCTATCGCACTCGGCGGTGGCTACCTCGGGATGAGAGCCGACATCGAGGTAGAGGCGGCTGGCATTGGTTGAAAAAATATTGGAGGAGGAATGCTCCTGGACGATGGGCCGGAAAAGCACGCGCGCTACCTCATCGGGGCTCAGAGTCCGTTCCTTCGAGCCCGCGCTGGTACTTAGGCCATATTCTGTTTCAATGCCCATGATGCGTCGGGCAAAGACAGGGCGCTGGTCACTCACCCTTACTGCCCGCCCTTTTGGACATAGGAGCGCACGAATTCCTCGGCGTTATTTTCTAGCAGCCCATCGATCTCATCGAGGAGTTCATCGGTGCCGGTGGTATTAATACTGAGCTGCGTGGAGGTAAACTCCTCTTCGCCAGCGGAGTCATCGCCGCCATTACCGCCGGCGACCTGGGACTGATGAGTCGACATAAGTAAACAATCCTTTCTGTGGATTCTTCCTTTATACGTGGTTATTAATTACGGTACTCGGGGTGGATCCCGCTGTCAGTGAGTCCTTGGAGAAGATCCTCGACGGTGTTTGCGGTTTCAATGATCTCCCCGCATTCAGCCCGGCTAAGACCCCTGGTGTGATCCATAGGAACGGTGGCCCAGGGTGCCGCGGTGCCCCTGCCCACGCGCACGGTAAGGCTTTGCCAGCTTGCGGCAATGATGTCCTCGCCGAATTTCTGCGTTACTCGGCCGCGGAAATAGGCCCGGGTGTCCTGCGGCGGACAGGTGGATGCACGCTCAATTTCGGCGGGGGTAAAAAGCTGCCGCATCTGGCCTTTGCGTACCAACGCGTGGTGAAGTGATTTGGCTGGATCGATTTCCGCATACTGCAAATCGATAAGGCGCAGCTTCGGGTCGTCTGGATCGATGCCGCGGTCGAGATAGCCCTTAATCAGGCGATACTTTGCCACCCAATCCAGCAGGTGTGCGGCCTCCATTGGGTCCTTTTCCAGTAGCGAAACTACCTCGTCCCAGGCCGCGAGGACCTTGTGATCGGATGGCGTGCGTGGGGTTAGGCGTGCGCGATATTCGGCAAGGAGCTCTAGGGCGGTGAGTTGGCGGGCGTCGGCAAGCGTGAGCCGATGCTGAAGTCTAAGATCGCGGCTCACGCGTGGGACTTCCGCCACAGCATCCTGCAGGCGGAGGTCGCTGAAGTCCACGCCCTCTTCGATGGCATCGAGCACCAGAGAGGTCATCCCCAGTTTGAGCAATGTAGACGTCTGCGACATATTCGCGTCCCCAATGATGACGTGGAGGCGGCCGAAGTCAGCATGGACTGCATGCGGCTCATCGCGGGTATTGATAATGCCGCGATTGAGGGTGGTCTCTAGCGAGATTTCTTGCTCAATATAATCAGCGCGTTGGGAGATCTGGAAACCAGGTTCCTCGCCAAACTCCCCCAGTCCCATGCGTCCAGCGCCGATGACTACCTGGCGAGCAACAAAGAAAGGGATGAGGGCCTGCGCCAGGGTGTCAAAGCCCGTTTCACGGGAGTACTGGTAGTTCTCGTGCGAACCATAAGACGCGCCCTTTCCGTCCACGTTATTTTTATAAAAACGCAAGGCTGGGCAGGGCTCGTGGTTGGCAAGGACGGACTTCCCTTGCGCGCTGAGCCCCGCTACGGCCGCGGCTGCTTGCAAAAGCGTGGCATCCCCTGCGGCGTCATAAAGCGTGGCGTCCCAGGCATTAGTGCATTCCGGCGCGGAATACTCTGGGTGCGCATGGTCGACATAAAAGCGCGCGCCATTGGCCGTGACCACATTGGCTACTCCAATGGCGTTGGGGTCGACTACAGGCACCGTCTGGTAGCGCTTGAGATCAAAGCCGCGGGAATCGCGCAGCGGGTGTTCCTCGGCAAAATCCCAGCGTGAGCGTGCCCCTGTGTGCATCGCAGCATAAGCCACCACCGCGTGAGTGGAAGAAATAATGGGCGAGTACTCCGGCAGCTCTGGGGTTGCAATTCCGTACTCGGTTTCGGTACCTACAACGCGGCTCATGCGCTCCTCCTTGTAGACAATAGCTCCACCCGTTCTACGCGGGCACCTGCATGGTCTTGGGAAATAATCTTGGTCCATTCCTCCGGGTTGGTGGAGGTAGGAACATATTCTGACTCGGCGCGCTCGGCTGCGATGGCCTCGAGCAAGTGCTGCTTGGCGATGCCCCCGTGGTCCCCGCCTGTCCCCTGCTCGCTGCCTGCGCACAACCGCAGAGCGTCCTTGATAGCCAGCTTTTTGGCCCGGGAGAGGATATTGGCAATCATCGCACCGGAGACAAAGTCGCGGTAATGCAAAATTTCGCGTTCCCCGCTGGAAAAGTGCAGCTGCACAAAAGGCCGATCGGAATAGAGATCATCCACCGCAGCACCGATGAGTTCGTCCAGCGTGCCCTGGTGCGGCACGGATTCGGCGAAGTGGCGGGTAAAAATTTCGCGGGCGCCTTCTTTATTGGGCCGGTTGATGCGGATCTTGATATCCAGGCGGCCGGGGCGCATGATAGCGGGATCGATGAGCTCCTCGCGGTTGGTAGCGCCAATGACGATCACATTGGACAGGCTCTCAACTCCATCGAGCTCCGTGAGAAGCTGCGGTACAACCGTGGTTTCCATATCCGAGGACACGCCAGAGCCACGGGTGCGAAAGATCGATTCCATTTCATCGAAGAAGATGACCACGGGACGATCAGCACTGAGCTGGGCTAATTCACGGGCACGCTCAAAGATGAGGCGGATGCGGCGTTCCGTCTCCCCCACATACTTATTAAGCAGCTCTGGGCCCTTGATATTGAGGAAGTAGCTCGTCCCCTCACTACCCAATTGCTGTGCTAAAGAGTGGGCCACTGCCTTGGCAATAAGCGTCTTACCGCATCCTGGCGGGCCATACAGGAGGACTCCCTTAGGCGGCTGCAGCTCGTATTGGCGATAGAGGTCTGGATGAATAAACGGCAGCTCTACGGAATCGCGAATCTGGGAAATCTGCTCGTCCAGCCCACCGATATCCTCATAGCGCACATCCGGCACCTCTTCCAAAGAAAGCTGGGTGACTTCAGTCTTTTCCACCTTTTCTAGCGCAATGGCAGCTTTGGGATCCACGAGCACAACCTCGCCTGCTGGCACGCGCGTTTCCTCGCGCAGGGCATGCGACAGCAGCACCACCTTTTCTTCGCCTGAAGAATTTGCCACTACCAGGCGGTCATCGTTAAGGCGTTCCACCACCGTTGCTAGTTCGCCCGTACGCTCAGGAGGGCAGCCTTCCACCACCACGAAACCATCGCCCAAGCGAACCTGCTGGCCTGCCGAAAGGCTGTCTAGCTCCACATTGGGCGAGACCTTAAGCCGCATAATGCGGCCATTGGTATAGACCTCCGCGGTGGTTCCCACTTCGCTGTGGGCAGAAGAATAGCCGAGAAAAACACCGTAGGTTGATGCCGGCTCGGCCAGCGCATTGAGCTCGGCAAAAAGCTGTTCTAGCTTCACGCGCGATTCTTTTAATAAGCCCGCCAACTTCTGATTGCGGGCGGCAAGCTGGCTGACCTGCCGCTTATAGTCCGTGGCTTCATCCATGCCCACTACTCTAACGCGGCGCGGGCAGCGAGAGAGGGCACTTGCGTTTTAAATTCTGTGCGTTAAAGCGGTCCTACTTCCGGGCACGGCGCTGCGGGCGTGGTGGGGTGACACCATCGGCCAGGCGGCGAGTCCAGATGAGGAAGGCGGTATGCGCGTTCATACGGTGTTCTGGGCGGGTAGCTAGGCCCTCGACCTTCCATTCCCGCACCAGCGACTCCCATGCTTTTGGCTCGGTAAAGCACTTGAGCTCACGGATTCCTTCCATGACCTTCATCAGCTGCGGCACCGTTGCCACGTAGGTCATGAAGACACCGCCGGGAATGAGGAGATCGCGCACGGTCTCCAAGTGTTCCCATGGTTCGAGCATGTCGAGGATAACGCGGTCTACCGGTCCACCCAGGTCTGCAGCGCTCACGTCTGCCAGATCACCAAGGCGCGGCGACCACCATTCCGGCTGCTCGCCAAAATATTCCTTCACGTTATCCACCGCATACTCAAGGTGATCATCGCGCACCTCATAGGAATATACATGGCCTTCTGGGCCGACGGCACGCAGCAAAGACATCGATAGCGCACCGGAACCGGCACCGGCCTCGAGCACGCGCGCGCCCATAAAGATATCGCCTTCTACCAAGATCTGCGCTGCATCCTTGGGATAGATCACCGCGGCACCCCGCGGCATGGACAGCACATGATCCACCATCAAGTGGCGGAAGAGGAGGAAGGAGGAGCCAAGGGTGGACTCAATAACCGAGCCCTCATCCATGCCCACGATGTCATCGTGGTTGATGATGCCCTTGTGGGAGTGGAACTGGCCTCCTTCTTCAAGAATGACCGTGTAGTGGCGCCGCTTGGCGTCGGTAAGCTGCACGCGGTCGCCATAGGCAAAGGGGCCGGAATAAGCCATGTCTCAAGACTCCTCGAGGTTGCGATTACTATCCCACCAAGTATGCCTCAAGTGCCTGCGCGAGCCATACTTGGTCCCGCTCGCCCACCATTTCACGCGCCGAGTGCATCGACAGCATGGGCACGCCCACATCCACGGTGTCGATGCCCAAACGGGTTGCGGTGATGGGACCGATGGTCGATCCGCACGGCACGTCGTTATTGCCTACAAAGCGCTGCACCGGCACGCTCGCCTTCTCACATGCTGCCTCCCATAGCGCCACCGTGGTTGCATCGGAAGCGTAGCGCTGATTGCCGTTGATCTTGGTTACTGGGCCCTTGCCGATGATCGGGTGGTGCGTGGGATCATGCTTGCCCACGTAGTTGGGATGTACCGAATGCGCCGCATCGGCCGAAACACAGCTCGATCGGGAAAACATCTGGAAGCGTTCCTCCTCGTTAGCCCCCAGCGCCCGGGCCGTTCGAGTAAGTACGTCCGCCAAAATGGGCCCGCCCGCACCGTAGCGGGAGCTGGAGCCCACCTCTTCATGATCAAAGGCCATCATGACCAGAATATCCTTGCCCTGATAGTCCTGAGCAGCGTTTTTCATTGCCGCGAGCGACGCATATACAGAAGACAGGTTGTCCATTCGCCCGGCCGCAATAAACTGATCCCCAGCCCCAAAGACTTCACCACGGGCTGCATCGGCAGTAATTAGGTTGAAGGAAGCAATATCCTGCTTGGCGACGCCCGCCTTTTCCCCCACTACCTGCAAGATCGACGCCTCTGGATGACCGACGCTCAAAACAGGCTGCATGTTGTGCTGGCGGTCCGGTTTGAACTCATCCTTGCGGTACAGGTGGATGGCCAAAGATGGCAGGCGCAGGACAGGGCCAGTATTTACCACATGCCGCGTGCCGTCCTTAGTCACAATCTGGCCAGCCACGGTTAGCTCCCGGTCGAACCAGGTATGCAGCAGCGCCCCGCCATAGACCTCTACTGCTACTTGCTGCCAGCCTGCCGCCGAAAAGTCCGGCGTGGGCTTGAGCACCAGGCCCGGCGAGTCCGTATGTGACCCCACGACGCGAAAACCAGAATTCTTATCCGCCCCCTCTGGCACGTACCAGGCTGCTACCGCGCCGCCGCGCACCATCATGTGACCACCTGGCGCGGCCGACCATTCCTCGCTCTCATCCTGGAGATCAAATCCCACCTCGCGCAATTGGCGGGATACCTCCTCCGCAGCGTGATAAGAGGAAGGAGAAGCGGCGATGAAATCAAGGAAATCTTCGGTATAACTCATACCTCCTAGCTTGCCACGAAACGCACGGCGATAGGCTAGATACACCATGGCTACTTCATCGATACCCCGCCCGCTTGCCCTGTCGCCCTCGCGCGCTTCCGACTACAAACAGTGCCCACTGCTCTACCGCTTCCGGGCCATTGACAAGCTGCCCGAACCCAAAACCATTGCACAGGTCAAAGGCACCCTAGTACACGCAGTGCTGGAAGAAATGCACAAGCTACCCCGCGCAGAGCGGACGTACCCTGCCGCGGTGAAGATGATTAAGCCCTCCTGGGCAGACATGACCGATAAGGATAAAGAGCTGCTTGAGCTGGTGCCGGAAGAGGACACTTATGACTTCTTCGTTTCCGCCAGAGAACTGCTCAAAGGCTATTTCCAGATGGAAAACCCACAGGGCTTTGATTGCCAAGAAACCGAGATGTACGTCAATACGGTCCTTCCCAATGGCGTTCCCGTTCGTGGCTTCATCGACCGCGTAGACCGCGCGCCGACAGGCGAGGTCCGAGTCGTGGACTATAAAACAGGCAAGAAGCCCCTCCCCCGCTTTTCCCAGGACGCGCAATTCCAAATGCGTTTTTATGCGTTAGTGTATTGGCGCCTTCTAGGCACAATCCCCCACCAGTTGCGCCTGATGTACCTCAAGGTCTTAGACTCGATGTTTCTTACCCCGAATCGAGAGGAGCTCGAGTACTTCGAGCGCGATCTCGGCGAGCTATGGGCCAAAATCGAGGCCGATGGGCGCGCCGGGGACTTCCGCCCGAAGCCCTCTAAACTCTGCGGCTGGTGCGCCCACCAAGCTCTCTGCCCCGAATTCGGCGGCACTCCGCCACAGTACCCGGGGTGGCCGGGTTCCGCGGCGGATGCGAAGGACTAGCGACCCACAGGCTTAAAAGAGGCCGGAGATGGTGCCTTGCTTATCGACGTCTATATTATTGGCCGCCGGCTTCTTAGGAAGCCCAGGCATAGTCATAACATTGCCGGTAAGTACGACGATAAAGCCCGAACCGGTACGCGGCAGCAATTCGCGGACGTGCAAAGTATGGCCTTCTGGCGCTCCCAACGCGGTGGCATCATCGCTAAAGGAATACTGTGTCTTAGAAATGACCACAGGCAACTTATCCCAACCATTGTCCTGGATGTACTTTAGGTCTTTAAGCGCCTTTGCCCCATACTCCACGCGGTCGGCACGATAAATCTCGCGAGCAATGGTCTCGATGGAGGCTTCAATTCCCTGCTGCGGATCGTAGAGTTGCGTGGCACCGCCCTGCAGGTTCTCCAGCAAGGTCTCTGCCAGCTTGGTAGCACCCGCGCCACCCTCGGACCAGACGTTGGCCTCCTCCAAGGCGACTCCAAAGTCTTTGGCCCACGCCCGCATGAACTCGCGTTCCGCCTCAGTATCCGACCAAAAGAGGTTGAGCGCTACCACCGGCTTGATCCCAAACTTGCGCAAATTTTCAACATGGCGCTCCAAGTTGATAACACCCGCCTTCAGGGCATCCAGGTTCTCCTCGGTGAGCTTATCCTTGGCCACGCCGCCGTTATATTTCTGCGAGCGGATGGTGGCAACGACAACAGCACCGGCAACATCCAAATCGCCAAAGCGCGCCTTGATATCGACGAACTTCTCTCCACCTAGGTCGGAGCCGAAGCCGGCTTCGCTCAGGACAATATCGCCGAATTGCAGTGCGGTTTGAGTTGCTAATAGGGAGTTGCAACCGTGTGCAATATTGGCGAATGGTCCACCGTGCACCAAGGCCGGCACCCCGCCGAGGGTCTGTACGAGGTTCGGATTAAGGGCATCCCGCATCAGGGCCGTGAGCGCACCTTCTGCATTCAAATCACGCGCAGTGACAGGGCGCTGATCATAGGTGAAGCCGATAGTGATATCACCGAGACGCTTCTTCAGGTCTTCAAGGTTTGTGGCCAAGCACAAAATGGCCATGATTTCAGAAGCGGCAGTAATGGTGAAACCGGTTTCAGCAGGCACACCGTGGGCCGGCCCGCCCAGGCCAGTGACCACGTTGCGCAAGGCACGGTCATTAACGTCCATGCACCGCTGCCAGGTAACGCGTCGCGGGTCGATGCCCAATGCGTTGCCTTGATGAATGTGGTTATCAATGATGGCAGCCAAGGTGTTGGTCGCGGAGGTAATTGCATGAAAATCACCGGTAAAGTGCAGATTGATATCCCCCATGGGCACAATCTGTGCGTAGCCGCCGCCGGCCGCGCCGCCCTTAATACCCATCACTGGGCCTTGCGAGGGCTCTCGCAGGGCAACCATTGCCTTCTTGCCCAATTGGTCTAGGGCATCGGTCAGACCAATGAGAACGGTGGACTTACCCTCTCCTGCAGGGGTGGGTGATACGCCGGTGACCAGTACCAGTTTGCCTTGGTTCTCCTTGGAATAGTCAACCTTGGTGATATCTACCTTGGCTTTGGTTGTGCCGTAGGGAATCACTGCGTCGGCAGGAATGCCCGCCTTGGCGGCAATCTCCGAGATCGGCTGTAATTGGTGGGCTTGGGCAATTTCAACATCGGATGGCTGAGTAGTCATGCTCTTAGCCTACCGAGCGCGTGAGTTAAATAGGGCGCATTTAGGAAGGAAAGTGAACTGGATTAAATCGAACGCTGATACAACGATTAAAAAGGCGCCCATGAAGGGCGCCTTGTGGACGGTTCTAGCTTCCTTTAACTATAGGAGGACGAAACCGAAAGCATAGCCCAAAAGGACCGAGAGCACGATGCTGACCGTACCTGGGATCAGGAATGGGTGGTTGAATACGGCCTTTCCGATTCGAGTCGAGCCGGTATCGTCCATCTCCACCGCTGCCAGCAACGTCGGGTAGGTCGGCAGGATAAATAGCGCCGAGACGGCTGGGAAAGCAGCAACTGCGGTAATGGGACTGACTCCCAGTGCCAGGGCCGCTGGCATAAGGGCCTTGGTCGTAGCTGCCTGCGAGTACAGTAGCGCTGCGGCGAAGAACAAGACCACTGCAAGCAGCCACGGCGAAGACTCGATAACGCTGCCGGCCATAGACTGAATATCGTCCATATAGTGGTTGATAAGGCTGGTGCCCAACCAAGCAACGCCTAGCACACAAATACATGCGGACATACCGGATTTAAAGACCGGCGTATTCAAAACATCTCCAGCCGGGACCTTAGTCATCATGACGATGATTGCGGCTGCAGTGAGCATAACCGTCATGATGGCCTCATTGCGTGGCAGGGTTGGTTCTGCGATAAGGCCGACCTGCTCCGAGGTCAGCGTGGCCCACGCCATCACGATGACGATAGCTACCAAGAACACGAGAACAGAAGCCTTGGCGCCCTTCTGCGGCGAGAAGTTTTCTGCCCCGAGAGGTGCCTTGACCAGGCCTTGTGCCTTCCGCTCCAAGTAGACCGGATCATCTTCAAGTTCTTTGCCAAACTTATTGGCTATCCAGGCAGCCGGGAAGATAGACAAGAACGTTGCGGGGATAACGACCGCCAGTACCTGCAGATACCCCACCCCAGCTGGCTCCAGCAGGCTAGCAAGCAGCACCACAGCCGCCGAAATGGGTGAAGCACAGATCGCCATTTGAGAAGCAACTACCGCGATGGACAGGGGGCGTGATGGGCGAACCTTACCTTCTTTTGCCACCTCTACAATAACCGGCAGCGTAGAGAATGCGGTGTGACCGGTACCAGCCAGAACCGTCATCAGCCAAGTAACGATCGGTGCGTAGAACGTAATCCGCTTTGGATTTTTGCGCAAAAATTTCTCTGCAACATGCACCAGGTAGTCCATGCCGCCGGCTCGCTGCATCGCTGCGATAGCGGCAATGACGGTCATGATGATGCCAATGACGTCGAACGGGATGTCTTCCCTAGTGATGGGGACACCGGTGAGACCAAGTGCCAGCACACCAAGTCCGCCGGCCATACCGATGCCGATTGATCCGATCCTCGCGCCTAAAAAGATGGCAGCGAGAACGATGACTATATGAACAATAACCATGGACATACTCCATACGCTCTGTATGCAAACTATGGGCACACATCTCCCTATAGAGTGCATGCCGTCCTCAACATCTCCTATTTTGCACCCGCTGCGGTGATTTATTCACTCGAATTGCCTGTTTGTGTTGATTCCCACATAAATCATGGATTTCGTTATAAAACGACCGGTATTCTACGGCACATTTCCCCTGTATAAAGGCATGAAAGTCCGATTTGGATGGGGAGCCCCATCATGCACAAACCCCGCAGCTTCCGCCTACTTTTTCTCCGTGTAAAGCAAAAGAGGCGGCTACTGCGGGGTGTCTATTGCGCGGGTGCTTTGCCCTGCGGCTCCTAGAGGCCTGAGGGCTTAGTCCTCGTCAATGAAGAGCTGGCCTCGAAACTCTGGGTGCATGAGGTTTTCTACAGAGAGAACCTTATTCAAGGTTGCCTCATCCAACAGACCCCTCTCTAGGACGAGCTCCTTGACACCCTTGCCGGTCTCCAGGGACTCCTTGGCAATCAGATCGCCGTTGTGGTGACCAATGAATGGGTTTAGGTAGGTAACGATACCGATGGAGTTCTCCACGTAGGCGCGGCAGACATCCGCGTTGGCGGTAATTCCGGTGACGCACTTTTCACGCAGGGCATCAACGGCGTTGCCCATGATACGAATGGACTGGAACAATGCCTCGCCGATGACCGGCTCCATGACGTTGAGCTGCAGCTGGCCTGCCTCAGCGGCCATGGTGACAACATGGTCATTGCCGAAGATCTTGAAGCAGGTCTGGTTTACAACCTCTGGAATAACCGGGTTTACCTTGCCCGGCATGATGGAGGAGCCGGCCTGACGGGCCGGCAGATTAATCTCTGCCAGGCCGGCACGTGGGCCGGACGACAGCAGGCGCAGGTCATTACAAATCTTGGCAAGCTTCATCGCTGCGCGCTTGATGGTGGCGTGCAGGAGTACGTAAGCACCACAATCAGAAGTTGCCTCAATGAGATCGCGTGCGGTCTTCATCTCCAGGCCGGTGACCTCAGACAAAGCTGCAGTAACCTGGTGGCGGTAGCCGGCAGGAGTGTTCACCCCGGTGCCGATTGCGGTTGCGCCTAGGTTAATTTCCAGCAGACGGCGCTGAGCATCGCGTAGCAATGCCTGTTCCTCGTTCAGGTTATTGGCGAAGCCCTTGAACTCATCACCCAAGGTCATCGGCACAGCATCCTGAAGCTGGGTGCGGCCCATTTTCAGGATGTCCTGGAACTCATTACCCTTTTCCTGGAATGCGGCGCGCAGACCATCCATGCGCTCAATGAGGTGGTCAACCGCTGCGTGCAGACCCAGGCGGAAGCCGGTCGGGTAAGCATCGTTGGTCGACTGGGACATGTTCACATCATCATTCGGGTTGATGATGTCATAGGATCCCTTCTCCTCACCAAGGTACTCGAGAGCAAGGTTGGCAACGACCTCGTTGGTATTCATGTTCAGCGAGGTGCCAGCACCGCCCTGGAAAACATCCAGCGGGAACTGGTCCATGCAGCGGCCCTCCTCCAGGATCTGGTCACAAGCCCAGATGATGGCTTCGGCCTTCTTCTTAGGCAACACGTGCAGGCGGCGGTTTGCCATAGCGGCCGCCTTCTTGACCTGGACCATGCCGCGAATGAAGTGCGGGATGGTGTTGATGGTCACGTAAGAAATCTGGAAGTTTTCCATAGCACGTACGGTGTGCACACCGTAGTAAGCGTCCGCTGGAACCTCCAAAGAGCCAAGAAGGTCGGTCTCGGTACGAGTCTTCTTGCTGGAGTTCTTAGGTACCTTCTGCTCGGCCACCTTCTGCTGTGCAGCGTGAGTGGAAGTATCAGCTTCCTTCTTCTTCACGTCCTTTGCTGCAGACTTGGTGTCCTTTTCTTCTTTCTTAGAGGACTTTGCCATGATGGCTCGGCTCCTTTGCCTGTCGAGACTTATATTCGGATGAGTAACCTCAAGCGCTAATGTTAGCCACGACTGAATCTATTTGGGCCGACCCAGAAAATTCGCTCCCCCTAAAAGCGGGCGATGCGTAAATCAGAAGCCAAGATCGCCTCCGCACCGAGTTGGGAAAGCCGGTCCATGACCTGGTTGGCGTTTTTCTTGGGAACCATCGCGCGCACTGCCACCCAGCCCTCACGCGCCAAGGGCGATACCGTAGGGCCGGTCAACCCGGGAGTAGTACCAGCGGCTGCATCGAGGTTAGATTGAGCGATGTTGTAATCGATCATCAAATAGGTGCGAGCGTGCAAAATTCCCTGCATGCGGTCGAGTACCACCTGCTCTTCTTCACTAACCTCGACGCCTGGGCGCTTGATTACTACGGCCTCGGACTCGACGATCGGCTCGCCGAACGGCGCCAAACCTTGTTGGCGCAAGGTAGTACCAGTTGACACGACATCAGCAATTACATCGGCAACGCCTAACCGGATGGAGATCTCTACCGCTCCGTCTAGCCGAATAACATCGGCCTCAATCCCGTGTGCGGCGAGGTTTGCACGGACAAGATTGGGGTAAGAGGTCGCAATTCGACGCCCCTCCAGGTGAGAGATATCCCACTCCTCCCCCTGCGGGGCTGCATAGCGGAATGTAGACCCTCCAAACCCTAATGGCAGAACCTCGTCAAAGCTTGCCTTCGAATCGAGAGCTAGGTCGCGACCGGTAATGCCCAGATCCAACACTCCGCGGGCGACATAAATGGCGATATCTTTGGGCCTTAAGAAAAAGAACTCAACCCCGTTATCCGGATCCACCACATTGAGGGTTTTGGAATGTCCACGGCCCTTGTAGCCGGCCTCTGTAAGAATGTCCACCGCGGATTCTGACAATGAGCCTTTGTTCGGTACAGCAATCTTGATCATGCGGTTCCTTCCGTCCTGTGGGGCCCTGCTTAGAGGTAGTTGTAAATGTCTTCTGGGGTAAGCCCGCGCTTGAGCATCATGACCTGAGTCCAGTAGAGCAGCTGCGACATCTCTTCTGCTAGCTCAGCATCGGATTGATACTCCGCGGCGATCCACACTTCTCCGGCTTCTTCAATGATCTTTTTGCCGATGTGATGCTCGCCTTTATCCAATGCGGCCACAGTGCCGGAACCCGCGGGGCGCTGGGCGGCTTTCTCGGTCAATTCAGCAAAAAGAGTCTCAAAGTTCTTCACGCCTACCTATTGTTCCACAGGTAGTTAGAGAATGTAGTAAAACTCTGAAGTTCTACTGCTGCGCTGAAATCTTGCTAAACCACTCATAAACGTCGCAGGCCTGAGCGCCCGCGAGGTGCCGCGAATCACGGAGCCGGGAAAGCTCGGTAACCTCCGGCGGAACTTCCACCTCGTCACCTTCTGGCAGGCCGATGACCACACAGCCAGCATCAACTGCGGCGCGCATTCCGGTTGCGGAATCTTCAAAAACCAAGCATTGCGCGGGCTTTGCTCCGATGCGGCGGGCCGCTTCGAGGTACATATCCGGAGCAGGTTTCCCGGCCGGCACTTCATCCCCGCAAATGGTATCGACGAAGTATTGGCGTCCCAACGCGCTGATAGCGGCATCAGCGACGTTGCGTTCGGTATTAGTTGTCACCATCATCGGTACCCCATCCACTTTCAGCTCATCCAGCAACGCAGGAATGCCGGGAAATATCTCCAGCTTTCGAGCGAAAAGCCCCTTGACATAGTCAAACATCCGAGCTCGGTATCGATCGCTGTCACCGGGCTGCAGTGTCACCCCCGCATTATCTGCGCAGATACCCAAAGTCCTCTCAAAAGTCGCCCCTATAGTGGCAAGGCGCTGGGTGGGCGTCAGCCGCTTCCCCAAAAGCTCCGAGAGATAGAACGTTGCTTCCGCCCAGAGTGGCTCCGAATTGGTGAGTGTGCCATCCATGTCCCAGAAAATGGCGGCGGGCTTAGTCAGACTAGAAACGGCATCGGGGTGCGGCACGAGAATTAAACTATCTTTCTCTTGAAAAAGGGCGGAATGGTGGATCCGATTATGCACTAAAGGCATAGTAGTAAGCGCCAAGCTGCGAACATGCCGCGGGCCGGCGCTTAAAAGGTGGGAAGGCAGGAACTAAAAGTCTAGTTCCGGAATGTGCGATAGAGCCTCGTCGTCTGCTCCAGTTGCCGCACAAGCGTTGTAGATAAGCTCAGAAAGCTCTTCCTTTTCTTCCGGCTCAAGGACAGCATCGTGCTGCGCACGATTAAAATCGGCCAATGCGCGAACAGTTTTGGACAACACGGCTACCAGTTGCGGGCCATCCGGATCGTCCGGAAGGGCATCCAGCCCATCGAGCATATTCTCAAGGTGACCACGCAGCTCCGGAAGGACGCTGGCATCAAACGGAGCTTCCCAGAACTCCTTCTCCTCCTCCTTGAGGTAATCGCCAGTGGCGAAGGACTTCAGGTCATTTATGAACTCATCTACGGTGGGCTGGAAATCGGCGCGAATGCTCATGCTGTAGATACTGCCTTATCTTGGCTAAACCTGCACGCCGAGAAGTGATTTTAGTGCGGTGCGAACCAAATCGGCTGCCCCTTCTTCGTCTGCGCCACGGTTAGCCTGTGACCACTCATCCACAGCCGCTAGCGCCGTCGGGGTATCCAAGTCATTGGCAATCGCTGCGCGCAGCTTGGCGACGACTCCCTGAGCCCCTGCCAAGCTGCCAGGCGTAGCCACTGCCTCCCGCCATGCGGACAGACGTTGCTTTGCCTCTTCAAGCACTTCATCCGACCAGTCGCGCTCGTCGCGGTAATGCCCAGCGAAGACACCCAAGCGGATAGCGGAAGGCTCCTCGCCCGCTTCTACCAATTTGTGGACAAAGACGAGGTTGCCCAAGGACTTAGACATCTTGACCCCGTCGAGGCCGATCATGCCTGTATGCACATAGAATTTTGCCATGCGGTCCACGCCCAGGGCCGCCTCGGCATGAGCAGCGGAGAACTCGTGGTGCGGGAACTTAAGATCGCTGCCGCCACCTTGGATATCAAAAGTGGATCCCAGGCGATTGGTGGCGATAGCGGAACACTCAATATGCCAACCTGGGCGGCCAGGCCCAAATGGCGACTCCCAGGCTGGTTCGCCCTGGCGGTGAGCGCGCCAGATGAGTGCATCAAGTGGGTTCTTCTTACCCGGGCGGTCCGGATCGCCGCCACGCTCAGCAAAGAAGGTCTGCATCTCTTCGGCAGAATAGTTGGACTCGTAGCCGAATTGCTCGGTGGCCTCGATCGAGGCATAGATATCTGGGTACTCTGGGTCGTCTACGACATAGGCCGCACCGACGTCAAGAAGCTTCTGGACCATCTCCACGATTTCATCGACGGCCTCCATGGCGCCGACATAGTCCTGCGGCGGAAAGACGGAGAGCAACTCCATATCGGAGCGGAAAAGGTCAATCTGAGAAGTACCGAGCTCTCGCCAGTCCACACCGTCGCGTTCGGCGCGCTCAAAAAGAGGATCATCGACGTCAGTAATGTTTTGGACGTAGTGGACCTTCTTCCCAGCGTCCAAGAACGCACGATAGATAAGGTCAAACGTCAAATATGTGGCGGCATGGCCCAAGTGGGTGGAGTCATAGGGCGTAATGCCACACACGTAGATGGTGGCGGTATCCCCGGCGACCTCTACGGGCGCGATGGTTTGATTCGCGGAATCGTACAAGCGCAGCTGCGCCGCTTCACCGGGCACAGGGCGGAAAGAAGGTATAGGCCAAGAATGCATAGCCACCATACTAACGCGGTGTGCTTTAGAGCGGCTGCAGGACTCCCAGTACCAATAGGATCATAACGAGAACACCGACGGGGATGCGGTAAGCGGCAAACCACGAGAAGGAGTGGTTGCCCACGAACTTCAGCAACCAGGCAATGGAGGCGTAGCCCAAGGCAAAGGCAATACCGGTGCCGACCAAGAGCTGGAGACCGGTGGCGGATTGGCCGGCTTCGGGAGAAAAGGCGTCGGGAAGCGAGAAAAGCCCCGAAGCCAGCACTGCCGGAATGGCAAGCAAGAAGCTAAAGCGCGTGGCCACTTCGCGGTCCAGCCCCAGGAACAAACCACCAGAGATGGTGCCGCCGGATCGAGAAACACCCGGAATGAGCGCCAAGCACTGGCACAGCCCCATGACGATGGCATCTTTCATGGTCAACTCCTCAAAACCGCGCTCCTTTTTCCCAATCTTTTCTGCGGCGATGAACACAAAGGAGAAAAGGATCAGCATTGCGGCGGTAATCCACAAATTGCGCAGGGCACCGCGGATTGCGTCTTCGAAGGCGTAGCCGATGATTCCAATGGGAATGGAGCCCACGATGACCATCCATCCCATGCGCCAGTCTTGGTCACGAGAGGATTTATCGGTCCAGCCGCGGAACCAACCGGAAAGAATCTGCCAAATCATAGGGGCGAAATAGACCAGCACGGCCAGCTCCGTACCCAGCTGAATAACGGCGGTAAAGGAAGCGCCGGCGTCTTTGCCCCAAAACAGTTCGGAAACAATGCGCAGGTGACCGGAAGAACTGACCGGAAGAAATTCGGTCAGCCCCTGCACGATCGACAAAACGATGACCTGCGCCCAAGAAACAGCGTCAGTAGCGGTATTAGAAATCACCTGCTTTACCCTACAGCCGCGCTAAGCTTCGGGTTTTTACAACGCGCACTGTTAGGATTAGTAGCCGTGAAATCTCAATCCGGCACCGCACTTGTCTTTTCCAGTTTGCTGGCGTTAAGCGCCACCGCATTGGCCGCCTGCCAGTCCGAAGTGGGCGTGGGGGCCGATCCAGAAACCGCGGTTAAGGGCAACGCCACCCCGGCGGCCTCCCCTGTCAAGGCAGACCCGGAGGGCACCGTCGTAGACCTCAAAGAGGACATCACGGACCTTGCCGCCTTTGCTGACGTGCTCGCCGTGCGCACTAAGAACCAGCTTCTCATTGGCAGTCAGAAAGAGCTTGCTGAAAATAAGGCCACTGCTTTAGACATTTCCGCGGAGTGCGGCGATCTCAGCTCATCTTCCTCAGGCTTCGTACTGGCCTGCCCAGAAAAGGTCCTGCTCATCGATCCCTCCTCTCCCGATTCTCCCGAGGAGGTCCGTATGGAAGAAGAGACTCCCGTTACCGTTGCGACCCAGCTATCCAGCGGCGAGGTCTTCGCCACCTCAGCCGATTCCAGCACAGTAGGCATCTATAAAGATGGCAAACGCGAAGGCGACATCGAGGTCGAAGCCGGATCGGATCAGCTCCTGGCCGTGCCCAATTCCACGGGTGACGATGGGGTGGTACGCATCCTCCGCGAGGATTCCACCATTCAAAACGTGGATTGGACTAATGACCGCGCGGGCGGCCGCCTACGCGTAGGCCAGGGCGTAGGGAGCATCGCGGTGGGCGACAACGGCGTTGTCCTCGCCTCCGATACCGAGGGCGGCCGATTGGCTATCTACACTTCCGATGACGTCGTTCGCCTGCACCAATACGGCAACGTAGATGGCACCCCATGGGGCGTAGCCTGGGATAAAGAGCGCAATCTGGCGTGGGTCAGCGCCACCGACACAAATACGGCTCACGCCTATGCCATAGATAAGGGCGTTCCAAAGCTACGCGGCGATATTCCCACCGTCCCAGACGCACAAAATATCGCCGTGCTTGGCGACGGCACCTTCGTCGCCGCCTCCGCCACCGGCCACGGCCTGCAGTTTGTGGACACACCGCACCTGAAGAAGGAGTCTTAACACCATGCCCAGCACTATCGAACGACTGCGCGCGCAGGCCTACCAAGTGGCGTTGCGTGGCATGTTTCAGCTTAGCCCGGAGCGAATCCACGGAATCATCAACACTGCCCTGAGCGGACTCCAAGCGGCCGGGCCGGCCAACCGGGCCCTGGCAAAGGTACTGCCGGTCAACGATCCGGTGCTACGCCAAGAGGTCTTTGACGTCGAGTTCCCCCGTCCGCTGGGCCTTGCCGCCGGATTCGATAAGAACGCCGCGGCGGCTGATACTTGGTCCCCGATTGGCTTTGGCTTTGCAGAGTTGGGCACCGTCACCGCCCAACCACAGCCCGGCAACCCGGCTCCGCGCCTTTTCCGCCTCAAGGCAGATAAAGCCATCCTGAACCGCATGGGCTTTAACAATGAAGGTGCAGCAGCTGCCGCAGAAAACCTGCGCAAGCGCCGCTACAGCGATGTCATAGGCATCAATATTGGCAAGACCAAAATAACCCCTGCCGAGCATGCTGTAGAAGACTACCGCCGCTCCGCGTCCGTATTAGGCGACCTAGCAGATTTCTTGGTAGTCAATGTTTCTTCGCCCAATACCCCGGGCCTGCGCGACCTGCAAGCAGTGGAGTCGCTGCGCCCCATTCTTTCTGCCGTGCAAGAATGCACCGCAGTTCCAGTGTTGGTGAAAATCGCTCCCGATCTTTCTGATGCCGACGTAGATGCAGTGGCAGACCTAGCCCTTGAACTCGGCCTCGACGGAATCGTAGCGACTAATACCACTATTTCCCGTGAGGGCCTGAAGACCCCACCCGCCGAGGTGAAAGACATGGGTGCCGGTGGCGTATCCGGCCCTCCGGTAGCTGAGCGCTCCCTAGAGGTACTGCTCCGACTCAATGAGCGAGTTGGCGGCCAGCTCACCCTCATCTCCGTCGGGGGCATCTCCACGCCGGAGCAGGCATGGGAACGCATCACTTCCGGCGCTTCCCTGTTGCAAGGCTACACCGGCCTCATCTACGGCGGTCCGGATTGGATCCGCGATATCCACCGTGGCATTGCCGCCCAAATCCGTGCCCACGGCTTGCACAATATTTCGCAGGCAGTTGGCTCAGGCCTCCCGTGGAAGCCCGTGGATTAATCCCAATCGAAGACTCTCGTTTAAGGAAGATAGTCTGCCTCCCTTCCCTGCTTTAGGCAGGTGGCGGGCGGATTTTCTTTGTCTACACGGCACTGGCTAGGCTTGTGCCATAGCGCTGCGCCGGAGAATAAGTGCACACAGCACTGCGAAACCGGCGTAGAACAGCACCCAAAATTGCGCTTGGGTAAATAAAATTCCGCCGGGTAAGAAGCGGCTCGCCGCGATGACTACGATCGCAGCCACTAATGCTGAAACCTGGGCGCGGCTTCCCGCCTGACTCTTGCTCATGGTGCTAAAGGCCCCGACGAGGAACGCAGCAGCAACAATAGCTGCCTTCGAATACGTCCATGCGAAATCGGCTCCCCAGCCATCCGTGAAGACAGAGATTAACGCGAAAAGAGCCAGCACGAATGCAACCACCATGAAGGCACCGCCAACCCGCAGGGTTGCTGGTGGGCTCGCCTGCGATGTACTAGAGCTACGTGCCATTACTTTGCCTCGTACCAGCCCCACAAAATGGCACGGCCTAGCGCGTGGAAATGCAGGTTGAAACCGAGCACAGTCGGCGTTGCATCTGGGTCGATATCGAGCTTTTCCACGTCTACTGCATGGACTGCATACAGGTAGCGGTGAGGTGCGTGACCTGCAGGAGGGTTAGCACCATAGTAAGTTCGCTCACCCGAATCATTGCGCAGGCTAATGACGCCGTCAATGCCCAGGTCTTCTGCAGCACCAGCATTGGTAGGCAACTCGCTTACCTCAGCGGGGATATTGAACGCCGCCCAGTGCCAGAAACCAGAAGCGGTGGGCGCATCTGGGTCGAAACAGGTTACGGCCAGGGACTTAGTGCCTTCCGGCAAACCGGACCATGCAAGCTGAGGGGAAACGTTTTCTGGCGCCCGGAGCTTTTCTTGCAGCTCGTCGCCTTCGACCACATCGGTGGAGGAGAGAACGAAGGAAGGAACATCGCGTAGCGCCGCATAGGGATCGGGTCCTGGAAAGCGGGAGTCATCTGCATAAGTAGTCATAGACTCCTTTGTACCCCACCTCACAAGCTACTGTCGATGTGGTGTACCCCCAAGCCGCGACGAAAAGTCCCCCACAGGTCACGCCGTCCACCCAGGCTTACAACGATGTATTTCTTCTCTACCTTAACGGGAAGATTTTCACACCGTGCGCTGGCGATTTGTAAAGCAAGCCCAGAGCAGGATACAGTATCGGAGTGCCCAGCCGAGGGGCTGATAAACACCCTGCCCGGGTGGCGGAATGGCAGACGCGCTAGCTTGAGGTGCTAGTGTCCTATTAACGGACGTGGGGGTTCAAGTCCCCCCTCGGGCACAGCGGTCCGGCGGTTATCTTCAAGGTAGCCGCCGGATTTTTCTATTCAGCACTCTCATTAGGATTACTATCGCCCCCATGACCACACTTTTGAGTTGGGCGCGCAGCTTCGGCCACTTCCTCTTTTTGCTCGCCCAGTCCGCTTGGGAGTCAATCCTCCATTGGACGGTGCGTCGCTGGATAACTGTTATCGCCGCCATCGTCACCGTCATAGTCTTGTTTCATTTCTTCGACGTACCAAATGTGGCCCAACTTCGTGAATGCTCCGCTCGCCTCGGCGTGTGGTTTCCACCTCTTTTCGCTCTGGGTTATGTCATATTTACCCAGTTCCCGTTTCCTCGGACGGTCTGGACAGTAACCGCCGGAATTCTATTCGGCCCATGGAAGGGCCTCACCTTATCCTTGTGCGCCCTGACCGTGTCAGCAGCCTTGTCGCTTCTTATTGTTCGCAAGCTCCTCGGCGACTGGATCCGCCCGCACCTAACTCACCCCGCAGTGTTCAAGATAAACGCCCATCTAGAGCGGCGTGGCTGGCTGGCCATCGCTTCCCTCCGCATGGTGGCGGGCGTTCCCTTTAGTCTCCTAAATTATGTTGCAGCTTTGACCCCTGTGAAGCCGAGCCACTTCGTTTTAGCCACCCTTCTTGGTTCCATCCCCACTACAGCCCTAGGTGTATTCTTCGGTGATGCCCTCACCGGCAGCACCTCGCCCGGCATTGTCGCCGCCATGGTCATCTTTGCGGCGATCGGCATAGGCGGGCTGTATGTGGATTCACGCCTGCCCACTCGCCCCTAAGTCAAGTACGAGCGGTAGACTATTTCGCAATTGGTTCCTAAAGGAGGATTTCTGTGCTTGCTGTCCACGCCCGCTACCGCGGCCGCTCTGTGCGCCGCGCAGAGTTAGTCCAGCGATCCGCATCGGCATTATCCACCCTCAACGGCGTAGGCGAGTTCCATGTCCTTGGAGTGGAAGATATCTGCGCCGTAGTTGACTCAGCAACGGCCGTATGCGACGTGGTCATGGCCCTGCTTGCCGACGGCGACTGGGCCATCGGCATCGGGATTAGCCCAGGCAACCAAGAAGACGAGGAAGGCGCGCGCCAGGTAGCTACCGCTGCACTAAAGAAGTCCGCACGCATGGGGCAGGTCTACGCCAAGATCAATAAGCGCGGCCGTGCTTCCGAGGCAAGCGATATTGCGGCCACCTTTGCCCTGCTCGGATACGTACTCCACAAGCGCACGATCGAGGGGCGCGAGGCTACTTCTTTGGTACGCGCGGGACTTAACCAAAATGAAGCGGCCGAAGAGTTAGGCATTTCCAAACAAGCCATGTCCCAGCGCCTTCAGGCGGCCGGCTGGAGCGCAGAAATGGCGGGATGGCAGTTGGCCGTCAACCTGATTGAACGCGCCAACCTCACCTACCCCTAGAGCAAATCAGACTTGCTCAATTCAGGTGTTGTGACGAAGTCTACGAGCCGCTCCACCGCGCCAATCAGGCTGGAGTCGAGATCGCGGAAAGAATGCACGGCGTTATATACATGTCGCCACCCGTCTTTCGGGTCACTCCACCCCACGCGGCGGCAAATGCCGGTCTTCCAATCTTCGCCATACGGTACTTCTGGCCATGCGCGCAAGCCAACGCGCTGCGGTTTCACCGCTGCCCAAATATCGATGAATGGATGTCCAGTAACTAGGACATGCTCCCCCACGGCTTCCGTCAACCGGGTTTCCTTGGAACCTTGGACGAGGTGATCCGCCAAAACTCCGACCCTGCGACCAGGCCCGGGCTGAAATTCCGCCAGGCGTTCTTCCAAGTTGTCTAGGCCTTCAAGGTATTCCACCACTACGCCTTCCACGCGCAGGTCGTGGCCCCATACCTTTTCCACAATGGCGGCGTCGTGCACGCCTTCAACCCAAATGCGCGATGGCGCGGCGACCTTGGCCTCCACGTTTTCAACACGTCGCGAACCAGAGTTGGTTTTACGGGGTGCCTGCTTTTCGACGTACCGGGTAAGCGTCACCGGCTTACCCTCCACCAAGAAACCACCCTTAACCAGATTGAAGACGCGCTCCACCCCGTGGCGATCCTCAAGGCGTACCACCTCGCCGAAAACGGTTTTGTCCACCCCCATGACAGCCCCTACAAAATCATCGCCACGCACTTCTACTACCATTCCGGGCTCAGCAGGTACTTCAGGGTATTGCCGCGGCTTCGACCGCGAGTGGCCAGCAAAAATGTCTCCGCCATAAGGATCAAAACTCATGGCCCGATAGTCTATCTACTAGACTGGCTCGCCATGGATATGCGCGCCGAAGTATGGTCACCTTTACAAAACACTGCTGTCTGGCTGGGGTCATGGCTGTGGGGACACGAATCCACCGATGATTTATTGGATGCGCTCACTGAACTAGGCGGGCGTCCGGAGGGCGTGGACGAAGCTCCGTTCGCCGATGTGCTGGCGCTACTGCGCGCAGAGACCGCCGAACTTACCGCCGAGCGCGGTAGAGGCGCCGAGCCCATTGTGCGCCTTGCGCTTTCCGGGCCAGGAGAGCCTCCTTCCTTACCCGCAGGATCGGAGTCCTATCACGCAGCTGTTCAAAGTTCTGCCGGGGCAATCATAGTTCGCACCAATGATCCCTTGCGAAACTTGGCTCTCATTCCCCACATTCGCCACAGCCATACGGCCTGGCAAGTGGTCGTCGAAAAGCAGCAGCTGCCTGCGCCAGCCTGGCTTAGTCCCGGCGAAGCCGATGCCCTCCTCGCCCAAGCAACTAATGAGTCCGCGGACCTCATCGCCTCAACCGGATATAGCACTGAAGCATTGCCCAACCCTCGTCTCACCGTGGGAACACTCAGCGACTTCTATGACACGCCCGGTCTTCCCCCATCGACGCCGGCACGCGCAGCCAAACTTTTTGCCCGCGCCGACCGAGTAGCCGCAATCATCGAAACGGTTACCGACCGCATCAATGATCACAGCCTCGACCCGCAATTGCTCCGCCTCTGGCGCCACATCCGCCAGGCCCGCATGACGGGCGTGTCTTATGCCCTAGGAGAATTTGCGCGTTAACGGTTCCAAATATCGCAACACCCCGCCGCACATGGCGCGCCATTGACCGTGCATCCTTGGACGGTAACCGGACCACTAAGCTCCCAGTCGCGGCCCTCCTCCAACTCTTCCACAAGATCGACCACCATCTCCGCAAAGCGCGGGGTCGGGCCTGCGGTACGGGTGCGCAGGACCTTGACACCCATTTCATCCGCTGCCTTTCGTAGCTCCGAATCAAGGTCCCAAATAACCTCCATATGGTCGGAGATGAAACCAATTGGGCATACCACCACCGTGTCGATGCCCTCCTTGCGGTGGATATCCGTGGTGTGGTCAACAATGTCTGGTTCTAGCCACGGAGTGCGTGGATTGCCTGAGCGAGACTGCCAGACAAGATCATAATCAGAAATGCCTGCCTGCAACGCCACCAACCTAGCTGCCTCTGCCACCTGGCGGGAGTAAAGGTTCTTATCACCTTCCGCGCCGCCTACGTTATCGTGCGCAACGGGAACCGAATGGGCGGTAAATAGTAGGCGCGAAGTTTCATCCTTATCTTCCGGAACCTGATCCCAGACCTCTGTTACGGCAGCGGCCATTTCGGCCACAAATTTCGGATGATCAAAGAACTGGCGAATCTTGGTGAATTCAATCTCCGGCAGGCCCTGCTGCGCCAGATGCTCGCGCATGCGTTGAATATCCTCGTCATATTGCCGGCACGCGGAGTACCCACCCCATGCGGAAGTTGCGAAGACAGCTACCTTGCGAACCCCGTCCTGAGACATCTTCTCCACAGTCTCACTGGCAAAAGGGTGCCAATTTCGGTTACCAAAGTAGACCGGTAGATTATGTCCGCGTCTTTTCAACTCGTTATCAACATGATCGATAATTTCGCGGTTGAGCGCATTGAGCGGACTTACGCCTCCGAAGTGATAATAGTGCTCGCCCACTACTTCAAGCCGTTCGCGAGGAATGCCTCGGCCACGGGTAACGTTCTCCAAAAATGGAACGACCTCCTCGTTTCCTTCCGGGCCACCGAAAGAAAGGACGAGGAGGGCGTCAAAGTTTTGGACATTCTGTTGTGCGTCAGTCATGCCCTAAACAATACCAACCGAAAGTTGGAGATTAGAGAAGGCGCACGACGTCGGGAGTAGCGCCACCCCAGCGAACTGGAACCACTGAAACAGTCTGACCAGACTGCGGCGCTTCAATCATTTGGCCGTCGCCTAGGTAGATAGCTACGTGCTGGTTGCCACCAGGCCCGTAGAAAATAAGGTCACCACGCTTCGCGTTGTCGCGAGGGACCTTCTTGCCCTGCTGATACTGTGCACCAGTGTAGTGAGGCAGATCCAGGCCAGCTGCCGCATAGGCGTACTTCACGAGACCCGAGCAATCGAAACCCGATTGATTGAAATCACCGAAAGAGTCAGCCACTCCGCCGTCTCGAAGCCCGCCAGTAGGACCGTTATTATCGCCGCCTCCCCAAACATAAGGGACGCCCACCTGAGACTCGGCACGAGCAATAACGGCTTCAATCTGAGTATCGCGCCCAGCATCTGCACCTGTAATGGCTCCCTCGGACTCCGTTACCTCATCTACTTCAGGAGCGTCAGCGCTCGCAGCAGGTGCAGTATTCGGGCTCCCCAATCCAAGCAAGTCAGATGAGCCTTGCATCAGGGTGCGCACATCGTCCTCGTCAACTGCCGCGGCGATATCATTCGCAAGTCCGAGCGCATCATTTACAGAGGATCCAGTTGCAAAGTCGACGTTCTGGAACGTTGGGGTAGCACCCTGATTGAGGGCGTTTCCAAATTCAGCTTCAGGAGTAGTACCCCCTTGGTTGACAGCCCCTCGGTCTTCCAGATTGTTGGATGCGTCCGGGACAGAAGGAGCCTGCGGGGAGCCCTCCCCGACCACTTCATCAGTAAAGGTCTCTGACTTGTCCTGATCGGTCAAGTCCTCAGAGTTGACCAAGACGGAAGCAGAATCCCCTTGTTCGTCAAGCTCATTAACTTGATTTGGCTTGGAATCAAAGGTGTCCTGTTCAGAGAGCTGAAAGCCGCTTCCATTCGCCGCTAGAGATTCCGCCCCCTGCTGGCGAGCAAAAGTTGCCTCCGCAAACCTTTGGGTAGCGTTCAGTCGCGCTTCGTTTTGCGCCAGTTCTCGACGCTGTTGCACCACACGATTCTCGGCATCTCGCTTATCCTTGTTCGCTCGGTCCAACTCGCCTTGCAGGCTAGCAAGGTACTCCTCATTCGCCCCAGGTTCGCCGCTTACTTGTTCTATTTGGCTGTGGATCTGAGCGATTCGGTTTTCGGCTCCAGCAACATCAGCTTCCGCACGACTTAACTCTTCACGCGAGGTCTCAACAGCCCCCTGTAGAGAATCGGCGTTGGTAACCGCGCGGTCAATTGCCGCGCGCTCTGAGTCGTGCGCCTGGACTGCACCAGCGTTATACGCTGGTGATTCATCAGCGCCTGCTGGCGCAACGGTGGAAAGTGTTGATACGGCTGCGGTACCTGCTACTGCAGCAAGGAAAGCGCGAACATGTCGAATGCGCGGAAGGCGAATGGTGGCCACTGAAATACTCCTAGATTGGACCCACACAGTTCCTTTAAGAAGCGCCCATAACAGCTTCCGGACATAGGAATGCCCGGGCTCCCCGCCTGCACAATTCGCACAAACGCAGGCGTTATCGCATGCCAGAATAGAGCAACTGGAGATTGCTTCGAGATGATGAAATTAGATACACGAAGCTTTTCTCAAGCGCCCGTAGACACTAGAGCGGTAGATGATTATGGACTGCCCCAATTGGCTAAGACTTCACTCCGGGCGTGCTCTTTCGGCGGATCGCTCAACAGTCCAGGGACCTTCTTGCGGTGACTGGAAACCTGACTTCTATCGCACTCCAGCCGGCTGCCCTGAATCGCTACTGTTTCCCCACAACAGCGAAAATCAGACGACTAAAGTTCCAGCTGGATTGACTAAAGGTCTACTCGTCCAAAATCAACAAGCAAGACCAAAAGGTCTACACATATCCATTGTTCACAGCAAAAATTCCCACGACTGCGAAGTCCACTTACTCGTTCGCGATATTGGCAACATACGCTCCAGGATGCGTGTTACAACCCAAGATTCCGCATGCCCCGATCACGTCCTATTGCACTGAGCGCCGTGAGAACTGCTCTACGGGTTCTGGCATGTCTCGCCGCGGCGCCGACTGGCCTTGCTAAAAGGTCTAGCCTTTCAACAATCCTGAGCCGTCGAGGGCAAGCAGCCACAAACCATGAACAGGCCACACGAAACTGGCCCTGGCGGAGTGATTCGGCGTTCCTAGACCCAAACCCTATGGACCTATCCGTGCGCCCCTTTCGCGGTTAAGAGCTTTGCGCTCTGCCCGATTGAAAGATTCGCCCCAAAATTTCCACACGGTGGAGTTCTAATGAACCCGTCTCACCTCATAAACGGAAGGTGGGTTGATGTTTATTTTTTCGAACATTGCAATCGCTCAAGTTCTTCACCTGCGTCCCCAATCACGTTCGATTGAGCCCGGTTCATTGACTCCCAAGAACGGCCACTCGAAGTTTCCTCATTCGCTCGAGGCGTGCTTCCCCACATACCCGTGCGAGTTCTCTCGTGACAGTCAAGGCTAAGCCCATGAACCCAGGACGCAAGAAATGTCTCCTGAGTCGACAACCGAACCATACGTCACGACACGCCCGCTTCGCACAATTTTCCCGCAATTCACGTGAGTCAAGTTGGTTCACATGACTCAACATGAGCACCTAACCTGCGATGATTTTGTTACCAACCCGTTATTGTGACTTTAATCACTACTTGATTCAATTGTCCACCTTTCAAACCGGTCCCCCTTTGGTTGATATGGAAGCAGGCCGACTACTCCCCTACCCCGAGTCAACCCCTAAGAGTTTACTTTGCCCCCTCCCCTGCCCTCCTCACACTTTTCAATGACACTCCAGAGCGCGTCGCCACCAGATACGACCCCCTGTTACGTCATTCAACCTTGAGTTGATTCCACCGCTCCGATAGATCATCGAGACGGCATTTTGTTCGTCATCGCCTGGTGCCCCTTGCTCACCCCTAGAGATCATTAAGCAAGTGTCCTCCCCCGCACCCAAGGCCGGTTCGCAATGTTTTAGCTTTTACTCTGAAACTTTCTCGAACAAACCTATTTACCTACCCCCCTTGTTCAAGAGGCGATACTTGAAACTTCGAATCCTGATTTCTGCCTCGCGGCACCCCCACCTTTGATGCCCAGGGGGCTCACTTACGCCCCTTCAGGCTAGTGTCGGCTTGCCACCATGAAAGAATTAATCAAGACGAACACAGCAATCACAGCCACCGTTCCCACGACCGTGGTCACCGGAAAGCTGATTTGGTCTAGTCCCCCGTAGTACTCAGTTACTAGGTCCACCTGGTTAAGTCCAGGCGCCAGTTGCGTCTGCACCGACTCAATGTCGGCTCGACTATAAGTATCACTAACCGAAGAGACATGTTGTGGGGTCTGAACAATGACCGTGTTCAGGCCCGTTGCTTCTTGAAGCTCTTGGGCAATATCACGAACGTCGGGTGCCCGAACATCCATCACATCGACCACGGCCACGCCGTCGCCGCCCCGCAACCCGTTGCTCACATCCGCATTGAGGGAGACATCGTGACTAAGCGCCGGGGCGGTGTAGGCCACGCCATCCTCTTCGAGCTGATCCGCCAAGTCAGATATATCTACCCCTGCGGGAACCATGCGAATCCTTTCCTTATATATAGGACCCTAAACTTCTACTCCCCCAAGATACGGGCAGCTTGAGGGAACTCACTCCCTCAACTCGCCGGATTTTGCGAAAAGGTGAAAACAGAACGCTTGTACTGTTACAATGGCAGCGACCGAAGGTTTTAGCCTCTACAATATCTAGGTGAACCATCGCGTTCTTTGTCGCCTTCAACGCTGCGGGCCCCATGGTCGCGTCCCGTCACAATAGTGACCGCCGGCGCAGAGCACCGCCCCGTAGTGACGACAGACGACGAGTACCAAACAGAACACACTGTTTATCAACAAGGAATGGAGCTCCCTGTGACTGAAAGCTTGAACTCCTTCGATGCCAAGAAGACCCTTGACGTCAACGGCAAGTCTTATGACTACTTTGACATCAACACCGTCTCCGGCTTGGAGAAGTTGCCTTACTCCCTCAAGGTGCTAGCAGAGAACCTGCTGCGCAATGAGGACGGCAAGAACGTAACCAAGGACCACATCAACGCCCTGGCAAACTGGGACCCGGAAGCGGAGCCAGACACCGAAATCCAGTTCACCCCAGCACGCGTCCTCATGCAGGACTTCACCGGCGTTCCTTGCGTTGTTGACCTTGCCACCATGCGTGAGGCGGTCTCTGCCTTGGGTGGTACTCCAGATCAGGTCAACCCGCTCAACCCAGCTGAGATGGTTATTGACCACTCCGTCATCGTTGAGGCCTTCGGCTCCACCGATGCACTGGAAAAGAACGTTGAAATTGAGTACCAGCGCAACGAGGAGCGCTACCAGTTCCTTCGCTGGGGTGCTGAGAACTTCTCCAACTTCCGCGTTGTACCTCCGGGAACCGGCATCGTCCACCAGGTAAATATCGAGTACCTGTCCCGCGTTGTATTCGACAACGAGGGCCTCGCTTACCCAGATACCTGTATCGGTACCGACTCCCACACCACCATGGAAAACGGTCTGGGCATTCTGGGCTGGGGCGTCGGCGGCATCGAGGCAGAGGCTGCGATGCTCGGCCAGCCGGTATCCATGCTCATCCCGAAGGTCGTTGGCTTCAAGCTGACGGGCGAGATTCCAACCGGTGTTACCGCAACCGACGTTGTACTTACCATTACTGAGATGCTGCGCGAGCACGGCGTTGTTCAGAAGTTCGTAGAGTTCTACGGCAACGGCGTCAAGTCCGTTCCACTGGCTAACCGCGCCACCATCGGCAACATGTCTCCTGAGTTCGGTTCCACCGCGGCGATCTTCCCAATTGATGAGGAGACCACCAAGTACCTCGAGCTCACCGGCCGCCCTCAGGAGCAGATTGACCGCGTTGAGGCATACGCCAAGGCCCAGGGAATGTGGCTGGAAGAGGATGCCCCGGAGGCAAAGTACTCCGAGTACCTCGAGCTGGATCTGTCCACCGTTGTTCCTTCTATTGCTGGCCCAAAGCGCCCGCAGGATCGTATCCTGCTGACCGAAGCCAAGGAGCAGTTCCGCAAGGATTTGTCCAACTACACCACCGACGAAGTTTGCGTCGACGAAACCTCTGTTGAGGCAAAGCGCATGTCCGCAGAGGGAGGCGCTCCGGAATTGGAGGACGTCACCGGCGGTTTGAACAAAGCTCGCGAGGGCCACGGCGAGTCCTCCGCTATTGGCGCAAAGGGCCGTCATTCCAACCCAATTACCGTTGAGTCCCAAAACGGTGGCGAGTTCACCTTGGACCACGGCATGGTCGCTATCGCCTCCATCACCTCCTGCACCAATACCTCCAACCCATCCGTGATGGTGGGCGCAGGTCTTATTGCCCGCAAGGCAGCAGAAAAGGGCCTCCAGTCCAAGCCGTGGGTTAAGACCATCTGCGCACCTGGTTCCCAGGTAGTTGATGGTTACTTCCAGCGTGCAGACCTCTGGAAGGACCTCGAGGCAATGGGCTTCTACCTCTCCGGCTTCGGTTGCACCACCTGTATCGGTAACTCCGGCCCATTGCCGGATGAGGTATCTGCAGCTATCAATGAGAATGACCTTGCTGCCACCGCGGTTCTTTCCGGTAACCGCAACTTCGAGGGTCGCATCTCCCCGGACGTCAAGATGAACTACTTGGCCTCCCCAATCATGGTCATCGCCTACGCCATTGCCGGCACCATGGACTTTGACTTTGATGCACAGCCCCTGGGTCAGGATAAGGAAGGCAACGATGTCTACCTGAAGGACATCTGGCCATCCCCGCAGGAGATTGAGGACACCATTCAGTCCGCTATCTCCCGCGAGATGTACGAGGCTGACTACGCCGACGTCTTTAAGGGTGACGAGGCTTGGCGCAACCTGGACGTGCCGGAAGGTGAGACCTTCAAGTGGGATGAGGATTCCACCTACATCCGCAAGGCTCCTTACTTCGATGGCATGCCTACCGAGCCAAACCCGGTTGAGGACATCAAGGGCGCTCGCGTTCTGGCGAAGCTGGGTGACTCCGTCACCACCGACCACATCTCTCCTGCTTCCGCTATTAAGCCGGGCACCCCGGCTGCGCAGTACCTCGATGAAAACGGCGTTGCACGCAAGGACTACAACTCCCTGGGCTCTCGCCGTGGTAACCACGAGGTCATGATGCGCGGTACCTTTGCGAATATTCGCCTGGCAAACCAGCTGGTCGATGTCACCGGTGGCTACACCCGTGACTTCACTCAGGAAGGCGGCCCACAGGCCTTCATCTTCGATGCTTGCCAGAACTACAAAGAAGCCGGCATTCCACTGGTAGTCATCGCTGGTAAGGAGTACGGCACCGGTTCCTCCCGTGACTGGGCTGCAAAGGGCACCAACCTGCTCGGCGTCAAGGCTGTAATCACTGAGTCCTTCGAGCGCATTCACCGCTCCAACCTGATCGGCATGGGCGTTATCCCACTGCAGTTCCCACAGGGTGAGTCCCACGAGTCCTTGGGCTTGGACGGTACTGAAACCTTCGATATTGAGGGCATCACCGCCTTCAATGAAGGCTCCATCCCCAAGACCGTCCACGTCACCGCCACCAAGGAGTCCGGCGAGACCGTCGAGTTTGACGCTGACGTCCGCATCGACACCCCGGGTGAGGCTGACTACTTCCGCCACGGCGGCATCCTGCAGTACGTTCTGCGCCAAATGGTCAAGAGCTAGGCGCTTTTCGCACAATCCTTATGCCCACCTGAAGGAGCTAAGGACCTAGCTTCAGTCGATAACGCGGGGTTGCACCGCACTCCCCAGTGGAGGGCGCTGCGGCCCCGCGTTTCGTCGCTTATTTTTTATTCTTATTCAAAATTACTGATTTATTATTCTATAGACGTTCCCCATTAAGGAGATTTGCCTACTATGCCCATCGTCAGCGAATCTGAACTCAGCCGCCGTCGGCACGACATTCTCGTAGGCGCTCGCCGGTGTTTTGCAGAGCACGGGTACGAGGGAGCTACAGTTCGTCTACTAGAACAGGCAACGGGCAAATCTCGTGGCGCAATCTTCCACCACTTCGGTGATAAAGAGTCTCTCTTTCTTGCCTTGGCGCAAGAAGATGCCGCCCGTCAGGCAGAAGTCGTAGCTCATAATGGCTTGGTTGAAGTTATGCGTGAGATGCTCCAGCATCCTGAGCGTCACGATTGGTTAGCCACTCGCTTGGAAATCACTTCTCTCCTTCGTACCGATCCTTCCTTCGCCGCTAGATGGAAGGAAAACCAGTCGGTTCGTGGCGAGGCCGTGCGCGCCCGTTTGGCGTCCAATGCGGACAAGGGCCGCCTGCGTGATGACGTCGACATCGACACCTTGGCTATCTATCTAGAGGTGTTTATGGATGGGTTCATCAACCGGCTCGCCTTGGGCGAGACCGCAGAGCTGGAAAAAGTCCTTGACTTAGTAGAGCAATCCATCCGCGGCGGTCAAGCCAACCTGGATTAATCTCGCCCCTCCCCACCCCAATGCAGCTCCCGGTTGCTTGTTACTTGAAGCGGGCTGTAGCCGGGAGCTTTCGCCTGTGCTCAGCGGCGCGGTGGCGGCAATTTCTCCTCCGTGACATCGGCGTAGGTTGATATTTCCGCCACAAACTGAGGATCATGGCAGGTAACCACTAAGGCACTTCCGGACTGTAGGCCGTAGTGGATTAGCTGGTGCATGAGCCATCGGTCCGCGGCAGAAAGCAAGGTATCTGGCTCGTCGAGCAGTACTTTCTGGCGGTGCTGCCCAATGACGTGAGCAACTTGCGCAAGCCGCAGGCGCGACGATGATAAATCTAGGGGATGATCAGCAGGTTTTAATCCCAGCAGATTGCGCAATGTTTCATTGGGCACAAATTCCTCTACCGTGGAAAAGGCCGCCTGGTCAAACGGCGACTGCATAGCGAGAGCGGGAAGATTTCGTACAACTCCCGCGCCATCAAGCCCGGCGGCGGCGCGCAAGAGCGACGTTTTACCGCTGCCATTATCACCGCGCAACCACGTCACCCCGGCTTCCACGGTGGGGATTTCTACGGGACCGACGCTAAAGGTCGTTCCGGTGGGCTGGGAGAACTGCCACCATTTCTTCTTCTTTGGTCCTCGCCGGGCAGTTAGCGGGCCTATGCTCCCCTGCTGTCCGCGCGTATATATCCGCGGCAGCTCAAGGGGTGCTACGCGTGGTTCAGCTCCTATGATTTCTCCGCCCAGCTCCGGCCAAGTAGTGCTCGATACGGCAATAACGCAGGTATGCGGCATTGCCTGCAAAAGGTTAACCACTTGTGCGCGCGACTCTGAGTCGAGACCAGCTGCGGGTTCACAAATGATCATGATCGCGGGCTTGCAGATGGCTACACAAGCTGCGGCTAACCTGCGAGTTTGTCCTCCAGACAGCTGCGCAGGGTTATGTTCACTGTAGGAAGAAAGACCCACTGCGCGAAGCATATGCTGCCCGCGGACTTGCATCTCCTCCGCAGGCACACCCGCGTGTTCCAGGCCTAGTACTACTTCTTCAATGCAGGTCGCGCGTAGGAAACTTATTTGTGCGGAAGCATCCGTGCCGATGATTGCTGCGGTGGACAGGGATTTTGCTAGCTGCGCCGCAATATCTTCTACTGCTTTATCAGGCTCGACGACTACCTGCACTATCGTCCCAGGGGTGGGCCGAAGCTGGTCTAGATCCATCTAATAATCACCACCGCAAGGCACACTAGCGGAATAAGGAGGCGTAAGACTCGGGAGAGCCTCGAATCGGCAACGGGTCGCAACAAACTGCGTTGCCCTTCCTGGTCGAACCCGATGGCGGCCAGGGCCTGGCCGCGTTGAGTTCCTTGGATGAGGAGGCGAGCGATTACGGGAATAATGACACGAGAGATAGTACTGCGCCAGGTTATGGTGATTCCAGCTAATTGGTTGGCGTCGCGGACGCAGCGCCAGGCGTGCGCACCTTGTGGCAGGGTCTGTAGGGAGGACCCAACCACATACGCCACCTTGTGTCCGGCACGGGAGATTTGCAGCCATTTGGCGATATCCGCGATGCGCAGCGCCGCCATCGCTGCGATGAAGCAGGCCATGAGCGCACAGAAGCGGAGTGTGAGGCTGCCGGCGAGTGCCAGGCCGTCGGCAGTGAGCAAGGGCGCTACTGGGGTCTCACCGTAGGGGGCATGAATGACCAGCATGGAAAGGGCGGCTGGAGCGCTTAGCGCAACCGTAGTCAAGGCCACGGAAGCGTTGCGCGTAGACGCGGTACCACAAATAAGGGCGATGAGTAGCACGCTTGCCGACGCCGCCGGGGTATTTAGTGCCAGAGTGAGAATCCAGCCGCAGGCCGCAATGGTGACCACGGTGGCAGGATGTAGGCGGCTCATCAGCGTGGCTGCAGCGATTCACGGGTGCGTTGCGGCAATGCCTTCACCGCGGCCCAGACGATGAGGAAAACTAGCGCCTTGTCCAGGGGATCTGAGATGAACGACTGCAGGGTAACCGAGGCGATGAGGGAATTTCCCAGCTCGCGGAAGAGCGAGACAACCGCACCTGTGCCAAGGCCTGCAGTGCCGCCATAGACAAAGGCAGCCACCGGAGCGGCGAGCATGCCGGAAATGATGCCGATGATAGCGCCGCTGAGGATGACCCACCACACCTTGGTGAACGCTCCCTTTTTGATTAGAACTCCGGACAGGAACCCGGTGGCGGCAGACACCGCAGCGAAGGGCAAGGCGGCGGGGTTAAGCAGTCCCCATACGACGGAAGACAGCGTTCCGGTAGCCAAGCCGGCAATGGGGCCGGCGAGCGCGGCTACCAAGATAGTTCCCACAGAATCAATATAAAGGGGAACACCGATACTCCCGATAATTTCGCCCACGACAATATTGAGCACTAGTGCTACCGGGATGATGGCAATGGTGCGCGCTGGCAGGGCTGGTACGGTGCCCGCGAGAAGAAGCGCGGCGCCAATCAGGTATCCGGCGAGGGTAAAAAGCGCTTCGCTGGATCCAGCTACTGATTCCCAGTCGGTAGGGCGTAAAAGTACGAGGTAGATCCAGGTTGCGGCAACGATAAGCGCACCCGCGAACACCATAGCCCTGCGGGCGGGGCTGAGAGAAAGTTGTGACACGGTAAAAGTCCAAATCCAAAGGAAGAAAAAAGGGCAGAGTAAACGCCGACCCCGGACGGTGCTGCTTTCCTATGTCACCTCGGAAAGAGAACCCGTACGGTACATGCGCCGCGGATAATAGTAAAGGTTCTGTTGGACAAAAGCCACTAGTGCGAAGCTAATAGTGCACATCCCCGCGCGAATTCTTGGTGCGCGGCCTCGATATCGGCACTTGTTACAAGGCACGCATTGTCGGCTCGGCCCCAATGGTCGCGCAGATCCGCAACGCTCGTTCCTCGCAGCAGAGGTGATTGTGCTTCCACATCCATGGTGGTCTCAGTCGCCGCGTAGTCGACCTTTCCTAGAGCAATCATGCAGGTCAAAAGGTCGTGGATTTGGGCCTGATAGCCCTCCCCTTGCGCCTTATGGAATTCGAAATAGAAACGCAGCGCCTCGGGGAGGATTTGTGTCACGGGGTGCTCACCCAAAACTTCCATGATTTCTTCCAAGCGCTGCGGAGTAATGAGAAACTGTTCCGTTACTTCGAGGGAACACAATGTGGTGAGGACATTCGCGGCAGCTGCATGAAAGTGCTGTGCAGCGGCGTGCGGGTCAACCCAGAAATTCCATTCTGCGGTCGGGGTGGTATTTCCGCGGTAATTGACCGCGCCACCCATGATGGAAATGGCGCCAAACTGAGCGGCAGCTGGGCTATGGGTTTCTTCAAATGCGGCGAGATTAGTAACCGGTCCGGTCACAATAAGTTGCAGATCGGCATGGGCTTCTAATGCTTCGACCCACATCTGCCGCCAATCACGGTCACCCGCCGCGGTGACGGCAGCGGCGGCAGTCTCGGGCGCGGTAGCGTAGCCCAATCCCGTCGGACCATGGGTCTCAGGAGTTGTGGTGAGATCTACCTTAAGTGGCCCGGGCTGGCCGGGGGCAACGGGGACGTCGGCAAGCGAGCAGAGGTCCAGAATCCAGCGAGCGTTGGCCGCAGTCTGGAACGCCTCCACGTTGCCGGCCGTGGTGGTAACGCCCACCAGCTCAATTTCCCCGGCATGATGCAACCCCGCCAAGTACACCAGGGCGAGGCAATCGTCTATGCCGGGGTCACAATCAATGAGTACAGCTGGACGCGAGACAGTCATAATGCCCGCCAGTTTAGCTTTTATTTGACGGAGCCCACCGGATTTTCGCCATCAATGAAGGCAAGCGGGGATTCCGGCAGGGTTTCGCGGCCAAGGGCTTCGACGATGACTTCCGCAACGAGTTCGCGCGAAGAAGTCAGGGACTCCTTCAGCATCGTATCTTCAATCTGCTCTAGCCCCTTAGCCGGCTCCTCGGTCAGCATCGCTGGTTTGAGGATGAGGTGCGGATAATCGGCCTGCACAAGCCGGTTATCTACTTCCTTCTTGGACTCGACGTAGGCATACCACTTCTCATCGGCAGGATCCGTGGTTGCTTCCTGGGAACCAATATAGGAAATCATGACGTAGGCGGGCAGGTTCTTGTCCTCCTGCTGGAGCTTGTCCATAGCATCGAGGGTGGCGAGGGCACCGTCGCGGTCCACAGCCCAGGTAAGGTCTGCCCCACCACGGCCGCCGTTGCCGGCACCCCAGACAACGGCATCATAAGCGGTGAGAAGCTCCGCCCACTGCTCCACGGTTTGCTCGGTAATATCCGCCACAACTGGGGTTGCACCGAGCTTTTCAATCTCGGGCTTCTGCTCAGGGTTACGGATAAGGGAATGAACCTCGTGGCCGGCGTCCACCAACTTTGGGGCGGTTAGAAGGCCGACTTTGCCGTGTCCACCGATGTACAAAATCTTCTTCTTATCAGCCATGCCTCCCCACCGTAACAATGTTGCCGCCTACGCGCAGACGGCTTCTTTGCTGAGGCGCCGGTTTTACGGCGCAGGAAAATCACCGCGGCTTGGCCACCAAGCGGTTAGAATTGCACGCATGTATGCCATTATGACCGTCACCGGCGCCGATAGCACCGGAATCATCGCCGCGGTGACCACTACCCTTGCAGAACTCGATATCAACGTCATCGACGTCTCTCAGACACTCATGGGCGGGTACTTCACCATGATCCTGCGCGTCGAATTTGATGCCGATAAGGTCTCCATCCAGACCATCAAGGAGAAAATGCGCCCCGTGGCGGAGCAAAAGCACCAGTCCATCCGCATTCAGTCCGAAGACCTCTTCACCGCCATGAATGAAATTTAATATGAGCACCCGTTTTAATACCACCAATATTTTGGACACCATCGAGATGATTGAGAACTATCGTCTCGATATTCGCACCGTAACCATGGGCATCTCGCTCCTGGGATGCACCCGCTCCACCATGGAAGCTACTTGCCAGGCCATCTATGACCGCGTCACGCAACAGGCAGGACGGCTTGTTGAGGTATGCGAAGGCATCGAGGGCGAGCTCGGCATCCCCATCGTGAATAAGCGCATTTCCGTCACCCCCATTTCCTTGGTGGTGGCCGGCGTCGAAGGAAACCCCGTTGATGCAGCAAAGGCACTGGACAAGGCAGCCAAAGAGGTTGGCGTCAACTTCGTGGGCGGCTACTCTGCCTTAGTTGAAAAGGGCGCTACCACCGCGGAGCAGAAGCTCATTAGCTCCATTCCTGAGGCGCTGGCTACAACGGATGTCGTCTGTTCCTCCGTAAATATCGCCAGCTCCCGTGCCGGCATCAATATGGATGCGGCAAAGAAGATGGGTGAGGTCATCAAGGAAGCCGCCGAGCTTAGCAAGGACGATTCCGCTATTGCCTGCGCAAAATTGGTGGTCTTTGCCAACTCCGTGGGCGATAACCCATTCATGGCTGGTGCCTTCCACGGCATTGAGGAGCCCGATTGTGTGGTCTCCGTGGGTGTTTCTGGCCCGGGAGTCGTTGACCGCGCCTTGGGTTCTCTCGAGGGCGCCAGCTTGGACCAGGTCGCAGAAGAGGTAAAGAAGGCAGCATTCAAGATCACTCGCGCCGGACAGCTGGTGGGCACCATGGCCTCTGAACGCCTTGGCGTTCCCTTCGGCATCATCGACCTCTCGCTTGCCCCTACCGCTGAATTGGGCGATTCGGTTGCCCATATCCTTGAGCACATGGGCCTAGACCAAGTGGGCACGCACGGTACTACCGCTGCATTGGCTTTGCTTAACGACGCCGTAAAGAAGGGCGGCATGATGGCTTGTTCCCGCGTCGGTGGATTGTCCGGTTCCTTCATTCCGGTCTCCGAAGACAAGGGAATGATCGATGCGGTCAGGTCCGGTTCCATTTCCATGGACAAGCTAGAGGCTATGACCGCTATCTGCTCGGTGGGTTTCGATATGATTGCACTGCCAGGCGATACCTCGGCCGCGACAATCTCGGGCATGATCGCCGATGAGGCCGCCATTGGCGTGATGAACCATAAGACCACCGCTGTGCGCGTCATCCCGGTTCCAGGCGCCCAGGTAGGCGACGAGGTTAGCTTCGGTGGCCTTCTCGGCTACGCACCCGTTATCCCAGTCAATGAAGTGGGCAACGCGCAGTTCATTAACCGCGGCGGTTTCATCCCCGCTCCGGTACACGGATTCCGCAACTAAGGCCCGTGGCAAACGCGCCGCGGCCTAGTCTGCCGCGCGCTCCTCGCCGGGTTTCTCCGACTCCGCCCTTTCGGCTAGGTTGTCCTGGAAATGCTGGTAGGAAGATTCCAGCTGCTTTAATTCCACCTCGCCGCCAACTTGGCGGCGGGCATCGGAGTAGATGGCTCGGGCGGCGTCGGCAAGCACGCTCCGGCGCTCAGCAGTGCGCAAAAGGGCCACGACCTTGGCCAGGTTATCCAGCAAGCTGAGGTAAATCTCCGCGTTATCGGCGGCGTCGCGCCGAATCTGCGTGAACATCGCCTCCACGATTTCTTCATAGCTGAACGTTTGGTAATCGAGCCGAAACTCACCGTCAACGTGCACAATGCCCTGCGGAAGCCGCTTATCCCCGATCACGGTGAGGATCTGGGTAAAGCGGTCAATGATATCGATGACCGTATACGGATCATTGACACCAGTACTCAAAGCGCGGGCAGCAATCTCCGCCAGGTGCCGGGCGGTAAAGCGAGGGTCGTGGGCTGAGGCATTCTCGCGGTGCTGTGTGAGCACGATGTGGCGCTCAACATTTTCCGGCAGGCGCGGCACGCCGTGCGCGATGACCTCGCCCTCCAGTACCAAGTCACCCGGCGCCACGCCGAGGTGCACTGCACAATTCTCCCGTGCCGCTGCCTGCGCGATGGCGTCATAGTCGACGAACTTCAGGTAGCCAGTTCCACTGCTGCGCCGCTTTTCCGCATCCACGTAAAATTCTGTCCCTGGAGCCTTGGCTGCCTTTTCCTCCTCGCCCCGCCGGATGAGCCGGCGCATGTGGTCCTCTACGTCTTGGGCCACCACGTGAACTACGTGAGACATGCTGATCGATTGGGCGATATGAACAATGAAATAAATGAGGAAGACTACACAGGCGATGGCCAGCAGCACCGTGACGGCAACGTTCAAGGAAGGAACATATTCTTCTTCCCCACTACCGCCCGTTTGCACCGCGCGCAAAGAAAGAAGGGCAAAAATGAAGGTTGCAAGATAGATCGCCAGGGTAGATTGTATAGAGCGATCCTTTAAAAACTCATGTAGCAGGCGCGGCCCCATCACTGTGACAACACCAGAAAGTGCGGTCAGCGTAATGAAGAAAACGGTGCCAGCAAGGGATAGCGACGAGGTTGCTACCGCGCTTAGAATCCCTTGGGCACTATCGGCGCTGCCATCATAAAAGGGCGTGGCTGCCACGCGGAAGTTGCTACCGATCGCGATCAGCAATTCCGCGCCGACGGCGGCAAGGGCCACCGCCACTGCAGGGATTAGCCAAAACTTCTCCCACCAGGCAGGCATCCTCTCCAGTAGCGTCTTCATATTTTCCTAAGCTATCTCCACGATCTCCATGTAGTCATCGGACCACAAGTCCTCGTCGCCATCTGGCATGATGATTACGCGTTCGGGATCCAAAGCCTTGACCGCGCCTGGATCGTGTGTGACCAGAACCACGGCGCCCGTATAGGTTTTTAGCGCATCGAGTACCTGCTCGCGCGAAATCGGATCCAGGTTATTGGTCGGCTCATCCAAAAGCAGCACGTTCGCACGGCTGGAGACTAGGGCGGCGAGTGCCAAGCGCGTCTTCTCACCGCCAGAGAGAGTGCCCGCCGGCTGTTCCAACTTTTCGCCGGAGAACATGAAGGCGCCAAGCAGGCTCCGCAATTCCTGTTGATCCGCGTCCGGACACGCGTCAATGGTGTTTTGCCACACGGACTTATCCGGGTCGATGGTGTCATGTTCCTGCGCAAAATAGCCAATACGCAGGCCGTGGCCACTGACGATGCCGCCTTCGCCATCGGTTCGCTCCACCCCGGCCAGCAACTTCAACAGCGTAGTTTTACCCGCGCCGTTATAGCCCAAAACCACTACTCTCGAACCCTTATCGATGGCCAAATCCACCCCGACGAAGACCTCTAGGGACCCGTACATTTTGGTCAGGCCCTTGGCATTCATGGGTGTCTTTCCGCAGGGCGCTGGTTCAGGGAACTTAATATTGGCTACCTTATCGGCCACACGGACCTCATCAAGCTCGCTCATCATGCGCTCAGCGCGGTGGAGCATCTGCTTAGCTGCAGCGGCCTTGGTTGCCTTCGCGCCCAACTTAGCTGCCTGCTTTTGTAACGCGGAGGCTTTCTTTTCCGCATTGGCCCGCTCTCGGCGACGCCGCGCTTCATCGGTTGCACGAGCATCGAGGTATTTCTTATACCCCATGTTGTACACATCCGCCTCGCCGCGGACCGCATCAAGGAACCACACCTTATTGCACACGGCCTCGAGCAGCTCGACGTCGTGAGAAATCATAATGAGCCCGCCCTCATGCTTGGACAGGAATTGGCGCAGCCACGTAATAGAATCTGCGTCCAGGTGGTTGGTCGGCTCATCCAGGAGCAGCGTGGTCTGGGATTTACCCGATCCTTCAGTTGCGGCAAAGAGGATTTGCGCCAACTCCACACGGCGGCGCTGGCCACCAGAGAGGGTCTTGAGCTGCTGGTCTAGTACCCGCTGCGGCAAGCCTAAGTTATCGCAGATCTGCGCGCACTCGGAATCAGCTTCATAGCCTCCCAGGGACTCAAACTGCTCCTCCAAGCGGGAATACTTGCGGATGGCTTTGTCTCGGAATTTATCATCCGTGGCCGTTTCCATGAGCTCTTGTTGCTTCGCCATGCGGCGCTTGAGATCATCCAATCCGCGTGCGGAAAGAACGCGCTCGCGCGCGGTCTGCTCGATATTTCCTTCGCGGGAATCCTGGGGCAAATAACCAATGGGGCCCGAACGAGTTACAGAGCCACCATAGGGCTCCGTCTCTCCTGCCAAAATGCGCATAGTCGTCGTCTTGCCTGCGCCGTTGCGGCCGATGAGGCCGATACGGTCGCCGGGTTGTACCCGCAGGTGCTGCCCGGGGGCGTCGAGAAGCGTACGCGCTCCTACCCTGACTTCGAAATCATTGGTTACAATCACGAAGAAACAGTCTAGCAATTGACGTTGCCGACGCTAAGACGCACTAACGCCCTCAGCAGTCGATTTCCTAATCGAGGAAAGAGGCTGCTGAGGGCGTTTAGGTTTGCGCGTTCTTAGACCGCGAAGCCGAGGGCCTGAAGCTGCTCCCGGCCCTCCTCAGTAATCATCTGCGGGCCCCATGGCGGCATCCATACCCAATTGATACGCACGGCATCAGCCAACTTATTGGCCTTGACGATATCTTCCACCTGCTCCGCAATGACATCGGTCAGCGGGCAGGCCGGCGAGGTCAGCGTCATGTTGATCATGACGATCTCCTTGCCATTGTCTTCTTCAAACCAGAGGTCATAGACAAGGCCCAAGTCCACGACGTTGATGCCGAGCTCAGGGTCAATGACATCACGCATAAACTCAGTGACGTCAAAGGCCTTAGAAATCTGCTCTTCGGTCTGCTCCGGACGCTCGCCGCTGCCGGAGAAAGAAGAATTCTCGTTCTGATAAGGATCTACGGGTTCGGTCATCTAGTTCTCCACTTCATTTAGTGCATCGGCAGAAGCAGCCTGGAAAGCCTTCCACCCGAGAAGCGCGCACTTTACGCGCGCCGGATACTGGGATACGCCGGCGAAGGCAACGCCATCACCAATAAGGTCTTCATCGCCTTCTTCTTGTCCGCGAGAGGTAATCATCTTTTCAAACTCGGCCAGCTTCTCATTGGCTTCTGCTAGCGGCAGTCCAACGATTTCTTCAGCCATAACCGAAGTAGAAGCCTGCGAAATAGAGCAGCCTTCCGCGTCATAAGAGACGTCCTCTACGGTCTTGCCGTCATCCGAAAGGCGCACGCGCAGAGTCAGCTCATCGCCGCAGGAGGGATTCACGTGGTGAACCTCAGCCTGATATGGCTCCCTGAGACCGGCATGCTGGGGGTTTTTATAGTGATCCAGGATGACGTCCTGGTACATCGAATCTAGGTTCATGAGGCAACTCCAAAGAATTCACGGGCAGCCTTGATTGCGTCCACCAGCTTATCTACTTCTTCCTCGGTGTTATAGAGGTAGAAGCTAGCACGGGCGGTAGACTGCGCGCCGCAGGCGCGATGCAATGGCCATGCGCAGTGGTGACCAACGCGGATGGACACGCCGTGGTCATCGAGGACCTGGCCCAAGTCGTGCGGGTGGACGCCCTCCACGGTAAAGGAGATGGCGCCGCCGCGATCTTCAGTGGTATCTGGGCCGATGATGCGCAGACCCGGGATGTCCCTCAGCTGGCGCAATGCGCGCTCGGTGAGATTCTTTTCGTGCGCATGGATATTGTCCATGCCCACTTCCTCCAAGAACTTCACTGCAGCGCCGAGACCAACCACCTGGCTGGTCATCTGCGTGCCCGCCTCAAAGCGCGTAGGTGGCTCGGCAAAGGTCGTCTCTTCCATCTTGACAACCTCAATCATGGAGCCACCGGTCAAGAAAGGCGGCAGCTTCTTGAGCAGCTCATCCTTGCCGTACAGCACACCAACGCCGCTGGGACCGCACATCTTGTGTCCGGAAAAGGCCGCGAAGTCCACGTCCAAAGCGTGGAAATCTACCTTCATATGCGGTACTGATTGGCAGGCGTCGAGCACCACCATGGCGTCAACCGCGCGGGCGCGCCGCACCAGTTCCTCTACGTCTGCCACAGCGCCGGTCACATTGGACTGATGGGTAAACGCAACGACCTTGACGGAATCATCGAGCTCAAGCGAATCGAGGTCGATGCGGCCGTCCTCGGTCACGGAGTACCACTTCAACGTAGCGCCGGTACGAGCACATAGCTCCTGCCACGGCACCAAGTTGGCGTGGTGTTCCAATTCGGTGATCACAACGGTATCGCCCTCGCCAACGTAGAGGTCCCCCGCGCGTTCGTCGCTAAGCACATAGGCAACTTCGTTCAGGGCCTCGGTGGCGTTTTTGGCAAAGGCGATTTCGTCGCGGTCCGCGCCTACGAATGCGGCGATAGCTTGCCGTGCAGACTCGTAGGCATCGTCGGCCTCTTCCGCCAGCTGATAGGAACCACGGTGGACAGGAGCGTTGGTGTGCAACACAAACTCCTCTTCCGCCTTCCACACCGGCAGCGGGCGCTGGGAGGTGGCACCCGAATCCAGGTACACCAGTGGCTTATCGCCACGGACGGTGCGCTGGAGAATCGGGAACTGCTCCCTAATTGCGTTTACATCAAATCCAGACATGACTCTTCTTTGGATAGTCGCGGGTGACCGGCCAGTGGTCGGTCCTTACTTGAGGAACTGGTCGTAGCCGTCAGACTCGAGCTGGTCTGCCAATTCAGCGCCGCCGGTCTTGATGACTTGGCCATCAGCAAAGACGTGGACGAAGTCCGGCTTTACGTAGTTCAAAATGCGCTTGTAGTGGGTAATCATCAAGATGCCACCATTGGTTTCCTTCTGGTAGCTGTTGATTCCTTCAGACACAATGCGCAAGGCGTCAACGTCCAGACCGGAGTCTGTCTCGTCCATCACTGCGAACTTGGGCTTGAGGATATCCAGCTGCATAACCTCGTGGCGCTTCTTTTCGCCGCCGGAGAAGCCTTCGTTTACGGAACGGGAGATGAAGGACTTATCAATCTTCAGGTTCTCGCGAGCCTGAGTAAGTTCCTTGTTCCACTCACGCAGCTTCGGTGCCTCACCGCGAATGGAGGTTACGGCGGAGCGCATGAACTGGGAGACCTTGACGCCCGGGACCTCGGTTGGGTATTGCATCGCCAGGAAAAGGCCGGCGCGAGCACGCTCATCGACAGGCATTTCCAGCAAGTTTTCACCATCGAGCAGCACCTCGCCCTCAGTAACCTCGTACTTTGGGTGGCCGGCGATGGTATAGGACAAGGTGGACTTGCCGGAGCCATTCGGGCCCATGATGGCGTGGATCTCGCCGGAGTTGATGGTCAGGTTGACGCCCTTGAGAATTTCCTTTGGCTCGCCGCCTTCTTCCGTCGGCAGCACCTGGGCATGGAGGTTCTTAATTTCCAGAGTAGACATAATGTATGTGGGTTTCCTTCTATGAAAGCTTTAGGCGGAGATCTTTTCCAGTTCTTCGGAAATGCGGTTTTCCAATTCCTCGGACAGGGACTGCACCGGAATGCGGTGGATGACCTCATTGAAGAAGCCACGGATGATGAGGCGACGGGCTTCAGCCTCTGGAATGCCGCGAGACATGAGGTAGAACAACTCGATGTCATCGAAGCGACCAACGGTAGCTGCGTGGCCAGCACCAGTGATTTCACCGGTCTCAATCTCCAGGTTAGGGATTGCGTCCGCGCGAGCGCCTTCGGTCAGAATCAGGTTGTTGTTGGTCTCGTAGGTATCTGTGCCCTGTGCATTAGAGCGGATCAGGACATCGCCGACCCAGCAAGTACGGGCCTCATTTTCCTTAGTACCCTGCAGTGCGCCCTTATATAGGACGTGGGAGCGGCAATTAGGAACGGAGTGATCCACCAGCATGCGGTTCTCAAAGTACTGGCCTTCGTCAGCGAAGTACACGCCCAGCAGCTCTGCGTCGCCACCTTGCTCGGTGAAGTTCACGCGAGGCACGATGCGTACCACCTCGCCGCCGAAGATGGCGGAGTTGTGGCGCAGCACAGAATCGCGGCCGAGCTGGGCAACGTGGTTGGACAGGTGAACCGCATCGTCTTCCCAGTCAACGTCAAGGACGACGTTCAAGTGAGCACCATCGCCCACGATGAACTCTACGTTATCTGCGTGGGTGCCGGAGCCTACGTACTTCAAAATAACGGTGGCTTCCGCGTGATGGCCTACCTCGATGGAGGTGGCTCCAAAGGAAGTTACGCCCTCGCCCTTGCCGGTATAAGTAATGACGACAGGCTCTTCCACCTGGGTCTCGGCGTCAATGGTGACGACCTGGCCTTCAGACATGGAGGTCCACGCCTGTGCCGCTACGCGATCAGATGGAGTGCCAACACGGCCCAGACGCTCGTCGTCGCGAGCGACGGTCTCAGAGCTTACGCCTGGGTGCTCGCTCACGGTGACATCCTGGGCTACTGCCTCTGCAAACTCTCCATTGTGCAGGCCACGGAGTTTGCGCAGGGAGACAAAGCGCCACACCTCATCACGTCCGTGTGGCACCGGGAAGTCCTCCACGTTGGTAGAGGTAAAGACGTCACCCTTGGTGATCTTATCCGGATTGAATTCGTTCGAAGCGACCATTTTCTTTAGCCGACCGATCCTTCCATTTGCAGTTCGATGAGGCGGTTGAGCTCGAGGGCGTACTCCATCGGCAACTCCTTGGCAATCGGCTCAACGAAGCCACGCACGATCATCGCCATTGCTTCTTCTTCCGCAATGCCGCGGGACATCAGGTAGAAAAGCTGCTCCTCAGAAACCTGGGAAACGGTTGCCTCATGGCCCAGGGTGACGTGGTCATTGCGGATGTCGTTATACGGGTATGTATCCGAACGCGAAATGTTGTCAACCAATAGCGCATCGCACTCGACGTTGGAGGTGGAATGGTGCGCATTCTGGTTGACCTGCACTAGGCCGCGGTAGGCAGCGCGGCCACCGGCGCGAGCCACCGACTTAGACACAATATTGGAAGAGGTGTGCGGGGCCATGTGGGTCATCTTGGCGCCGGTGTCTTGGAACTGGTTCTCACCAGCGAAGGCAACGGAGAGAACTTCGCCCTTGGCATATGGTCCGGTCATCCACACGGCTGGATATTTCATGGTGACTTTGGAGCCAATATTGCCGTCAACCCATTCCATGGTGCCACCCTCTTCTACCTTGGTGCGCTTGGTTACCAAGTTGTAGACGTTGCTGGACCAGTTCTGAATGGTGGTGTAGCGGCAGCGGCCGCCCTTCTTCACGATGATCTCCACTACCGCGGAGTGCAGGGAGTCGGACTTGTAGATAGGAGCGGTACAGCCCTCGACGTAGTGCACGTAGGCATCCTCATCAACGATGATGAGGGTGCGTTCAAATTGACCCATGTTCTCCGTGTTGATACGGAAATAAGCCTGTAGCGGAATATCCACGTGCACGCCCTTTGGCACGTAGATAAACGAGCCACCGGACCACACGGCAGAGTTCAAAGCGGAGAACTTATTATCGCCGGCAGGGATAACAGTGCCGAAGTATTCCTTGAAAAGCTCTGGGTAGTCACGCAGCGCGGTGTCGGTATCGACGAAGATGACGCCTTGGCTTTCTAGGTCTTCACGAATCTGGTGATAGACAACCTCAGACTCGTACTGAGCTGCCACACCGGCAACAAGGCGCTGCTTCTCGGCCTCCGGAATGCCCAACTTATCGTAGGTGGCCTTGATGTCATCCGGGAGGTCTTCCCACGTCTGGGCCTGCTCCTCGGTGGACTTCACATAGTACTTGATCTGGTCGAAGTCGATGCCAGACAAATCCGCACCCCAAGTGGGAACGGGCTTCTTATCAAAGATGTTGAGTGCCTTCAGGCGCTGATTGAGCATCCATTCCGGCTCGCCCTTCTTGGCAGAAATATCGCGTACTACATCTTCATTCAAGCCGCGGCGAGCAGAAGCACCAGCCGCGTCCGAGTCGTGCCAGCCGTACTCATATGCACCAATGGAATCAATGATTTCATCATCGGTCATCTTGTTCTCGGGTGCCGATTGTGCCTGGGTCATGACTCGCTCCTTTCAGTATTTGTATTAACGGGTGTCAAGGGGATGTTCGTGGTACAGATTCCGTGGCCCTCAGCGATGGATGCCAACGGCTGTACGTGCTTGCCTAATAGAGCAGAAAAGACTTCCTGTTCCGCCTCACATAGCTCCGGATGCTCGGCCGCCACGTGGGAGACCGGGCAATGATGTTGACAAATTTGCACTCCCTGACCAGCGCGGTCCACCGTGGCGGCATACCCGTGCTCGTCTAAGACCTCTGCCAGCTTACGCGCCACATCCTCGACGGATTCGCCCTCATCTACTAGGGGACGAACATCAGCAACGAGGCGCTCAAAGCGGACTTTGGCAAAGCGCTTTACAGCCTCAGATCCGCCGACGGCGCGCAACGCCGTCAGGGCCTCCGAGGCCAAGTCATCATAGGCGTGACCGAATTGTGCTCGGCCACGATCGGTGAGGCGGAAATGTTTGGCTGGTCGCCCGCGACCAGAACCGCTGCCCGTAGCGCCACGGGCGACAGGACGGCGGCGTACGACCTCCGTTAGTTCCTCTTCCACCAAGTTGTCTAAGTGCCGGCGAATTCCAGCAGCAGAAAGGCCAAGGCGTTCGCCCAAGTGAGAAGCAGTAACGGGCCCGTCCTTTAAGAGCAAAAGCATCACTTGGCGGCGAGTATCACCATCCGTTGTGCGAGATTCCTTAGCCGGTTTCGACGAAGTTACAACGCGCTGAGGTGTGCTCATGTCGGGACCTCCCTTCGTGCTTCACTCACTTATAGTCATCCTGCGACGTCTACCTTGTTTCCCAAGAGTCACGCCACACTACAACTAGGCCTTCTTTATTAGACAACACTAGTGTTCCTTAATTCATTCCGGAATGCCACCATTATCCGATCTTCGGCGTGGCACGGGGGTGGTCAGGACCCCACTTGGTCGTTCATATCCGTGCTGCGTGCACTCTACGGACGGGCCCACTGGGGCTAATAGGAAGGATTCGCGTAAGGTCTTATGCCATGACAGGCAAAATCCGCGGCTTCTTATCCGGCGTAAAAGCTGAGCTGCCGCAGTTGGGCACCGCTGGTTCTCGGTCTGCTCGCTTGCACGCCGAGGACACCGGAGCTGCGGAGCCTGATTTTCGTTTTGATTTTGTCCCCGCCAACGCGGATGGCCTGAAGCGCACCACCACCGCGCAGTGGCGAACTTTCTTCATCCTGCGCTGGGTCGGCACCGTAGGTTCCCTACTCATCGCTTTCGGCGCGTTAGGCGCCGGTGCGCTTCCGGTGGTGGGCAACCCTTATGACAACGTCCCTTTTGGCTCCCTTATGCCCCGCATGCTGCAGACCTCTTCAGCCATTGTCATGGTGGGAGTAGGCCTGTTGGTCTCTGCCTGGGTTTTCCTCGCCCCCTTTGCGGGAACTCCACTGCGCCAACCCCAGCAAGGAGCTGCCACCCCAACGCGCGCTCGTCGGCTTGTAACCACGCACCAACTGTGGCGCACGTGGGCCGGTTGGGTCATCCCGCTGATTTTTACCGCCCCTCTTTTTACCCAAGATATTTATTCCTACTTAGCTAACGGTTCCATCGTGGCGCAAGGCATGGATCCTTATTCGGCAGGCCCCGTACAACTACTCGGCGCCGGAAATGAGCTCGCGCGCTCGGTACCGTTTATCTGGGCCAATTCTCCCTCCCCCTATGGCCCGGTAGCGCTGGGGCTAGCGGGCATGGTGAGCGTAATTACCTCTAATTCCATTCTTTTGGGGGTTATCGCCCATCGGCTGCTTTCCATCGCCGGCATCATCGTCGCTGGGTGGGCCATCAGCCGTCTCGCGCGGAGGTGCCACGTATCTCCGGAGTCCGCGCTCTGGCTCGGCATCCTCAACCCGTTGACCATCTTGCATCTGGTTGGCGGAATCCATAATGAATCCATCATGCTAGGCCTGTTATTGGTGGGCATGGAGCTCGGACTTCGCGGCGTCGACAGTCTAGAAAAATCCAAGTCCAGCGCCTATCTAGCCTTGGCAGCCTCTGGTTTTTGTCTCTCGTGCGCTGGAATGGTCAAGGTTACCGGCTTTATTGGACTAGGTTTCGTCGGTATGGCCTACGCCCGTCACCTCATTGACAAAGAAGGCACATCACGCTGGAAGGCCTTGGCTTTCGCGATCACCCTTCAGCTTGTGGTTTTGGTGGCCTCCGTGGCGCTCATCAGTGCTTGCACCGGAATTAGCCTGGGATGGATTACCGGACAAGGCGGCGCGGCTTCTATCCGCTCATGGCTTTCTACCTCCACCGCCGTAGGTGTCGGCGCAGGATTTATCGGGATGCTACTCGGGCTTGGGGATCACACGGAAGCTATCCTCACCGTTACCCGCACCTTTGGTGTGCTCCTGGCAGTAGCCTTCATGGCCCGCATGCTCTTTGCTACGCTACGCGGCCGAATCCACCCCGTCGGCGGACTGGGCACCGCTTCCCTAGTGCTTGTCATCTTCTTCCCCGTAGTCCATCCGTGGTACATCCTGTGGGCGGTACTACCTTTGGCCGCATGGGCCAATCGGCTCATCTTCCGGTTTTGCGTCGTAGCCTATTCCGCAGCGATGAGCTTCTTTGTTTTGCCGCGCGGCCTCGGCCTTCCGCCAAGCACCATCATCGTCATCTATGTTTGTGCCGCCTGCACATTCGCTGTCATTGCCGCCCTGTGGTGGGTTGCAGCGCGCCGTAGCGGAATCCGTGTCCTAAACTAGTCCCACGTGAATTCGATTTCCGCCGACCGCCCAGCCCTCACCTTGAATAACGTGGTGAAAAAGTATGGCTCCACCACTGCCGTCAATGGACTGAGTCTTAGCGTTGCCACAGGTGAGGTCTTTTGTCTCCTCGGCCCCAATGGCGCTGGAAAGTCCACGACAATTGAGATGGCAGAGGGCTTTATCCATCCCACTAGCGGCACTATCGACGTCCTAGGGCTCGACCCAAGTAGCGAGCCAGATAGTGTGCGTGAAAAGGTCGGCATCATGTTGCAGGGCGGCGGCTCCTATTCCGGCATCCGCGTGCTAGAAATGTTGGAGCTTTCCGCCCGCTATAGCACCCACCCAATCTCCCCACAATGGCTATTAGAGACGTTGGGGCTTGAAGGCGTGGCTCGCACCCCGTATCGCAGACTTTCGGGTGGACAACAGCAACGCCTATCGCTCGCCCTGGCGATCATCGGCCGGCCCGAGTTGGTTTTTCTCGATGAACCCACCGCAGGTATGGACGCACAGTCCCGTCTGGCGGTCTGGGACTTAGTTCGAGCACTGCGCCGCGATGGCGTCACCATCATCCTTACCACCCACCTAATGGATGAAGCGGAGTCGCTGGCAGACCAAGTGGCCATCATGGATCATGGCCAGCTGGTAGCCCATGGCACCCCCGCAGAACTTACTGCACAGACGGACTCGGCAGGATTGAGTTTCAGCACCGATATCGACGTTGACATGGAGGCATTGGCCGCGGCCGGAATTAAAGCCACCAAATCCCGGCCGCTGCATTACCGGTTGTCCCAGACCGGCACGCCGGAGGCTATCGCCACACTCACCTCAGAGCTCGCCCGGCAAGGAGTCTTATTGCGGTACTTAGATGCGGCCCACCGCAACTTGGAAGAGGTATTCCTTGACCTCACCGGCCGCCACTTGCGCAGCTAGCTTCGACCCGCATCAGTTTCATTGTCCATCAACGGTGTCAAGGAAAGAAACCACTTATGAGCACTACCTTTACCCCGGGTACTTTTACCCCCGCCCCCAAACGGGCTAGCGCTGGGGCCATGCTGCTGGCCCAAGGAACGATGGAGGCAAAGCTCATGCTGCGCCACGGCGAGCAGCAATTGCTAAGCGTTATCATCCCGCTAGCCATCCTCATTGGTGCAGCCCAATTGGAGTCTTTCACAGGGCATGGCCTTCACGAAGTTTTTCCCATGGTGCTTGCAGTAGCGGCCACTTCCGCAGGCTTTACCGGCCAAGCCATTTCGCTTGCTTTTGACCGGCGCTACGGGGCCCTTAAACGCACCGGCGCGTCCGGAGTGCCGGCGTGGGCCATTATCGGCGGCAAGATTGTGGGAGTACTCACGATGGTGGTCTTCCAAATCCTCATCCTAGGCATAGCGGCTTATATTTTAGGTCTGCGGATCAGCGTGGGTGGAGTGCTACTGATGCTCCTTTCCCTTTTCTTTGGCGTTGCAGCCTTTACCGCCATGGGGCTGTTGCTCGGCGGCACCCTCAGCTCCGAGGTTGTGCTTGCGTTGGCCAACCTCATCTGGTTCTTCCTCCTCGGCGTGGTCGGGTGGACCCTCTACTCCCAGGGGCTTGGCGATAATGGGCCCCTCAACGTGGTCCCGACCGTGGCTCTAGCAGGCGCGCTTACCGACGCCTCCAATTCCGCCTTTCCCGGCCTCGAGCTCCTGTCCTTAGTGGGCTGGCTCGCCGTCGCGTCGTTCGCGGCGGTCCGTTGGTTCCGCTTTGATGGCTAAATGTGACTTTTGTCCGGTTCCTTTCGAAACCAGAGTAATTTTTATGTCCGAAATCTCCCGACTAGTAGGATGCTATGCGTGAATTACTGGACAAAAATCAAGCGCTTTTTTAAAGAAGCCGCCCCTACACTGCAGCAGCAGCGCCTCATTGCGCTCATCCTCCTCCTGTGTCAGGGAGGCATCACCGTGTCTGGTTCCATTGTCCGCGTGACCGGCTCGGGACTGGGTTGCCCCACCTGGCCGGAGTGCCAGCCTGGTTCCCTCGTCCCCATGGAAGGTGCCGCGCCAGCGCTGCACCAGGCTATCGAGTTTGGTAATCGCCTGCTGACTTTCGTCGTTACTGCGGCTGCGGTCGCCGCCGTCATTGCGATGCGAATGGCGCGACGCCGTGCAGAGCTCAAGGTGTACGCGTGGCTCAACGTCGCTGGCATCGTACTCCAAGCAGTCATTGGTGGAATCTCTGTCCATTTGGACCTGCGTTGGTGGTCTGTGGCTTTGCACTTCCTTCCTTCTATGCTCTTAGTATGGCTGGCAGCAATGCTCTATTCCCGCATCTTGGAGCCCGATGATGGAACACCACGGGCTCGATTCCCCCAAGCGATTCGCTTGCTTGCCGCGGTCGCTACCGTTGCCCTCAGCATTGTGCTCATCACCGGCACTATGGTTACCGGATCGGGCGTTCACTCCGGGGATTCCGGGGTAGGAATGGAAGGCCGACTACAGGTAGATACCGAGGCCATGGCCGTCACTCACGCTATGTGCATGTACGTCTACCTAGCACTCACCGTGGTTACCGTCTTCCTGCTCTATAAGAACCGCGCCCCACAGGACGCGAAGAAGGCGGGCTGGGTCCTCATTGCCTGCATCCTTATCCAATGGGCCGTAGGCGTCTATCAGTTCTATATGAGCATTCCGCGCTGGACGGTTCCTTTCCACATTGGACTATCCTCCTTCGTCACGGCCTATACCGCGCTACTGTGGGCGCACGGCGTACGCCGTACCGGTGGCACCACGGATCTCACCACCGGCTCTCCTAGCGGCGATGAAAAGTACGCGGCACGCCAAGCCTCCCTAGAAGCAGCGCGTGCGACCGTTTAACCCACAGCGCAACCAGCCGGCCGAAGTACTGCACTCGGCCGGCTTTTTGCGCTAGCCTGGCTATATGCACGCAATTCAGGTCACAGAAACCGGCGGACCAGAAGTACTTCGCTATACCGAAGTTCCCGCCCCCACCCCTAAAGACGATGAGGTATTAGTAGACGTCATCATGGCCGGCGTCAACTACATCGATACCTACTACCGGGAGGGCATCTACAACGCGGCTACTCCATTCATTCCGGGATTCGAAGGTACCGGGCGAGTCGTCCACGACCCGAAGGGAAAAATTGCTGAAGGCACAATGGTGGCGTGGAACCAAGCCTTCGGCTCCTACGCCGAGCAGGTCTGCGTCGCACGCGAGGGACTAGTGGCAGTACCGGATGATTTCCAACCTGAAGTTGCTGCATCCATGTTGCTCCAGGGAATTACCGCGCACTATCTGGCGCACGGGGTTTATCAATTGGGCGAAGGCGCTTCCTGCCTGATTACCGCTGGCGCCGGCGGCGTGGGGCAAATCCTCACCCAGATGGCGACGTCGCTAGGCGCTACCGTTTATACGGTGGTGTCCACAGATGAAAAGGAAGAACTATCCTACGCGGCTGGGGCGGATAAGGTTTTCCGCTACGGCGATGGACTCGCCGAGCAGGTCCGCCGATACAACGGTGACAAGGGCGTCGACGTGGTTTATGACGGCGTCGGCAAAGCCACCTTCCAGGAGTCACTCGAAGCAGTACGCCCGCGCGGCACCGTCGCGTTATTTGGCGCTGCCTCTGGTCCGGTTGAGCCTATCGACCCGCAGCTACTAAACAAGCATGGATCCATCTTCCTAACTCGGCCCTCCATCGGCGCATGGACGGCCCAAGAAGGCGAGTTCCAAATGCGTGCCCAAGCCGTTGTCCAAGCCGTCATTGATGGGGACCTGAGCTTTAATGTCACAGCCTCCTACCCATTGGCAGAAGCTGAAGCGGCCCACCGCGACTTGCAGGAGCGCAAGACTACCGGTTCCATCGTTTTGCGCGTGAAAGACGACAGCATCAGCTAAGACTAGACCCACCGCCTACAGCTAAGGCGCGAGAGAAGAGCTGCATTCCTTCTCTCGCGCCTTTTCTCCCCACCCCTTAGACGGGCGAGACGCCATTAGAATAGCGCGGCAGACCAGCCCAGCATCCGGCCTAGTGGTTCCCAGCCCAAGACCGCGTCGATGGACAAGCCAATAAAGAGGACCGAAAGGTAATTATTCGAGTAAATAAACAAGCGCATCGGCTTGACCTTAGCGCCGTTCTTTACTCCCTTATGCAGGCGGATAGCCATCCACAGGAATACTGCTCCAGAGACGACTGCTGCAACTAGGTAAATCCACGATGTAGCGGGAACAATAAGAAGGGTCACGATAACCGTGCCGACGGTGTACCAGACAATCTGACGAGTGACTTCCTCTTCGCCTGCCACCACGGGCAGCATCGGCACGCCGGCCTTGCGATAATCTTCCTTATACTTCATAGCCAGCGCCCACGTGTGCGGCGGAGTCCAGAAGAAAATAATGAGGAAGAGCACCACTGCCTGCCACCAGCGGTCAGGCTCTCCTTCCGGAGCGTTATCCCTGATAACCGCCCAGCCGACCATTGCCGGCATACAACCTGCAAGGCCTCCCCAAACAATGTTTTGGGCATTGCGCATCTTCAAAAACTTGGTGTAGACGAATACGTAAAAGATGTTCGTCAGCACCACGAAGAAGGCTGCTAGCCAAGAGTGGGCTAGGATTCCTAGCCATAGCACGGAGATAATGAGCATTACCCACGCAAAAATTGCCGCATTTCGTTTGGAAATCTTTGCCCTAACGAGTGGCCGCGCCCTAGTGCGCTGCATCTTTTGATCCAACTCGTAGTCCACAACGTTATTGAACGTGTGGGCGGCGGCAGCGCCCATCCAGCCGCCGAAAATGGTAGACACGATGAGCCAGATATTGTCTGAGACGGCCTCTACGCCGCGCTGGGCTTGGAGCATCGCCGGGATTGCGGCCACGAGGAGGAGCTCAATGATCCTCGGTTTCGTTAGCGCAAAATAGGCCTTGATGGTCTCCAAGGAATTCCTCCACTATCTGAACGTTGGTGAACTGTGCCTCGCGCATCTCCTGCGCGCGGTCACCCCCTAGCGGTCGCACATGCCCGTGAAAAAGTTCCAGTTCTCTCACTCACATTTTTAGGCGCAGGCGCGAGAGGTTACAGACCTATGGCCGCTAGATTTGGCGCACGCTCTTGCGTGCTCGCGCGCACCGCTTAGCCATGCCAGCATACCGGTTATGCCTGGCTTTCTATAATTGCGCACCGCCGGTTAAAAAATTACTAGACTGAATAAAGTTGAGTACTTTTTGCCTAGACGTAAGCGAGGCTTTCCGTGTCGAAAGATAAGTTGTCCCCAGAGCTCCAATCTATGGTTAAGCGCCGTTATCCGGAGGATTGGTCGGAGTTTGACACCCGCGCCGTCGACACCGTTCGAGTACTAGCCGCTGATGCCGTGCAAAAATGCGGTTCCGGCCACCCGGGTACGGCGATGTCTCTCGCTCCCCTTGCCTACACCCTGTACCAGCGCGTCATTAACCATGATCCCGCTGACGTGCACTGGGCCGGCCGTGACCGGTTCGTCCTTTCTGTTGGACACTCTTCCCTTACGCAATACATTCAGCTCTACCTGGGCGGCTTTGGCCTAGAGTTGGAAGACCTCAAGCAGTTGCGTACGTGGGGTTCGCGCACCCCAGGCCATCCCGAGGTGCACCACACCGACGGCGTAGAAATCACCACTGGCCCTCTTGGCCAAGGCCTAGCTTCCTCCGTAGGCATGGCCATGGCGGCGCGTAAAGAGCGCGGCCTTTTTGACCCAGAGGCTCCCGCTAGCGAATCACCCTTCGACCATTACGTCTACACCATCGCCTCCGATGGCGACCTGCAAGAGGGAGTTACCGCCGAGGCCTCTTCCCTGGCTGGCACGCAAAAGCTCGGCAACCTCATCGTTTTCTGGGATGATAATCGCATTTCTATTGAAGACGATACGAATATTGCCTTCAATGAAGATGTGGTGGCCCGATATGAGGCCTACGGCTGGCACGTCCAAACGGTGGAATCCGGAGAGGATGTTGTAGCAATTGAGGAGGCTGTTAAGGCGGCTCAGGCTGAGACCGATCGTCCTTCCTTTATCCGCGTTAAGACCGTAATCGGCTACCCCGCACCGAATAAAATGAATACCGGCGGCGTCCACGGGGCTGCGCTGGGCGATGACGAGGTAGCCGCCACAAAGGAAGTCTTGGGCTTTGATCCGGAGCGCAGCTTCCATATCGATGAAGAAGTCATCGCGCATACCCGAAAGTTGCGTGAGCGCGGCGCAGAAAAGCACTCTGCGTGGCAAGAGAAGTTCGACGCATGGGCTGCGGCTAATCCGGAGAATAAGGCGCTATTCGACCGCATGAATGCGCGCGAACTGCCGCAGGATTTCGATGCAGATCTGCCGACGTGGGAACCTGGTGAGTCTTTGGCTACCCGTAAGGCTTCTGAAGCTACCATCCAGGCCTTGGCCGCATCCCTCCCAGAGATGTGGGGCGGATCTGCAGACCTTGCCGGTTCTAATAACACCGTGATTAAGGGCGCGGAATCCTTCGGCCCTGCAGCCATCACCACCGATATGTGGTCGGCTCAGCCCTATGGCCGCAACCTGCACTTCGGTATTCGCGAACACGCAATGTCCGCAATCATGAACGGAATTGCGTTACACGGCAATACCCGTGTCTATGGCGGCACCTTCCTCATCTTCTCCGAGTACCAGTACCCCGCTGTGCGCTTGGGTTCGCTGATGTCCACCGATACCTACTATGTATGGACCCATGACTCCATTGGTTTGGGAGAAGACGGCCCAACCCACCAGCCGGTCGAGACCCTTTCCGCTCTCCGCGCTATCCCGAACCTGTCCGTTATTCGCCCGGCAGATGCTAATGAAACCGCACAGGCATGGGCTGCTGCCCTCGAGTACAAGGCTGCCCCTAAGGGCCTCGCTTTGAGCCGCCAGGGTCTACCGGTGCTGGAAGGAACGAAGGAGAAGGCACGTGATGGCGTCCGCCGCGGCGCTTATGTTTTGGTGAAAGCGTCCAAGGACGCCCCAGACGTCATCCTCATTGCTACGGGCTCTGAGGTGCAGCTTGCCGTCGCCGCCGCCAAGGAACTAGAAGCAGCTGGAATCGCCACCCGCGTTGTCTCCGCACCGTGCCTCGAATGGTTCGATGAGCAAGATGACGCGTATCGCGAATCCGTGCTCCCGAGCGCCGTGCAGGCCCGTGTGTCTATCGAGGCCGGTATCGCGATGCCATGGCACAAATACACCGGTTCCTTCGGCCGCACCATCTCCATTGAGCACTACGGCGCGTCTGCCCCTGCGGGCGAACTCTTTGAGAAATTTGGGTTCACCACCGCCGCGGTCGTTGAAGCGGCGCAGGACTCCCTAGCCGCTGTGAAGAAGTAAATCTCCAAGCCTGGATAAGGATAAAGCATGAACCACATTTCCGAACTTGCCCAGCTGGGAACCTCAACCTGGCTCGATGATCTGTCTCGTGAGCGCCTAGTCTCGGGCAATCTCGAGGAGGTCATTTCCACCAAGTCTATCGTGGGAGTGACCACCAATCCCGCGATTTTCGCCGCGGCCATGACCAATGGCACCGCCTACGACGCTGAGCTTTCTACGTTGAAGGAAGCCAAAGCCTCCGCAGATGAAGCGGTGTACGCATTGGCTATCGAAGACGTCAAGAATGCTTGCGATCTCTTTGCGGATATTTACTCTTCTACCGATGGAGCAGATGGGCGTGTCTCCATCGAGGTTGACCCGCGAATTTCTGATGACGCTACGGCTACCCTCGAACAGGCGCGTGAGCTGTGGTCCAAGGTGGATCGCCCTAACGTGATGATTAAGATTCCGGCCACCACCGGCTCCCTACCTGCAATTGAGGATGCCTTGGCTGAAGGAATCAGCGTCAATGTCACCCTGATCTTCTCCGTGGATCGCTACCGCGCCGTCATCGAGGCCTTCCGTGCCGGCCTCAAGCGCGCCGCTGAATCCGGCAAAGATGTATCGTCTATCCATTCCGTTGCTTCTTTCTTCGTTTCCCGCTTGGATACCGAAGTGGACAAGCGCTTGGAGGCCATTGGCAGTGAGATTGCTCTGGCACTGCGCGGTAAGGCGGGCGTCGCCAATGCACAGCGCGCTTATGCACTCTTCCAGGACGCCCTGCTTGACGACGCCGACCTACCAGAAGGCGCCCACCTCCAGCGCCCATTGTGGGCTTCTACCGGAGTGAAGAACCCAGATTACCCAGCCACTATGTACGTTTCTGAGCTGGCCGGTCCGCATACCGTCAACACAATGCCGGAAAAGACCATTGATGCGGTTCTCTCGGAGGGCAATCTCCACGGCGATACGCTCTCCGATAGCCGCGAGGCAGCAGAGGGCGTCTTTGCCCAGCTAGAAGAGGTCGGCATTGATTTCGATGACGTCTTTGCGGTGCTGGAACGCGAGGGCGTGGATAAGTTTGTTGCCGCGTGGAATGAACTGCTTGCTTCCATTGAGCAACGACTAGCGTAAACTAGCCTTGTGACTTGTGCCCCGCCGAGAAATCGGCGGGGCATTCTGCCGCAAGAATATTAGCGAGCTAAAAGCCCCATAAACTCAGGAAGGATTCTTCGTGACCGACTCAGCCGCTTGGGTCAACCCCTTGCGCAGTGCCAGCGACAAGCGATTGCCGCGAATCGCAGGACCCGCGGGCATGGTCATCTTCGGTGTAACCGGTGACCTAGCATATAAAAAGCTTCTGCCCGCGATTTATGACCTAGCGAGCCGAGGTCTCCTACCCGCTGGCTTTACACTTGTGGGTTATGGTCGCCGTGACTGGGACAAGGTTGCATTCTGCGACTATGTTCGCTCGGCCGTTGTAGCAGGCTCGCGCACCGAGTTCAATGAGGATGTATGGCAGCATTTGTCTCAGGGCATCGAATTCGTTCAAGGTTCCTTTGATGATGCTGGCTTCGACCGCCTCTCTGCCCGCTTGGGCGAGCTAGATCGCGAGCGAGGCACCGGCAGTAACTGGGCGTACTACCTATCCGTTCCCCCAGAATTCTTCTCCAATATCTGCCACCAGCTTGAGCGCGTGGGCATGGCCAACTCCGTTGAAGACTCATGGCGCCGGGTCATCATTGAAAAGCCTTTCGGCCACGACCAAGAATCAGCGCGCAAACTCAATGAGATTGTCAACGCAGTCTTCCCTGAGTCCGCCGTGTTCCGCATTGATCATTATTTGGGCAAAGAGACGGTCCAAAACATCATGGCATTGCGCTTTGCCAATCAGATTTTTGAACCAATGTGGAACGCCCACTATATCGATCACGTCCAGATCACCATGGCCGAAGACATCGGCCTAGGCGGCCGCGCTGGTTACTATGACGGCATCGGCGCGGCACGAGACGTTATTCAAAACCACCTGCTTCAGCTTTTGGCACTTGTAGCGATGGAAGAACCATCCTCTTTCGAGCCGGAGGCGCTGCAAGCAGAAAAAGTGAAGGTACTGCGCGCTACCCACGCCGTTCACCCTCTCAACAAGACCACTGCTCGCGGCCAGTACTCCGCTGGTTGGCAGGGCTCCGAATTTGTCAAGGGTTTGCGCGAAGAAGAGGGTTTTGATCCAGAGTCAACTACGGAGACCTACGCCGCCTGCACCTTGGAAGTCAACTCCCGTCGCTGGGGAGGAGTACCTTTCTACCTGCGCACGGGCAAGCGCTTGGGACGCCGAGTGACCGAGATTGCGCTGGTTTTCAAAGCGGCGCCCAATCAGCCATTCGTCGATGGCCAGACCGATGCGCTGGGCAGGAACGCAGTTGTCATCCGCGTACAGCCTGATGAAGGCGTAACCATGCGCTTTGGCTCCAAGGTGCCCGGCTCCACAATGGAGGTTCGCGACGTCAACATGGACTTTGCCTATGCTGAGGCCTTTACTGAGGAGTCTCCAGAGGCCTATGAGCGATTGATTTTGGATGCGCTTTTGGACGAGTCTTCGCTCTTCCCCACCAACGAAGAGGTAGAACTTTCGTGGTCGATTTTGGACCCCATCATCGATTACTGGGCCGAGGCAGGACAGCCGGAAGAGTACCGTGCTGGCACCTGGGGGCCGGAATCCGCCGATAGAATGTTGCGCCGCCGGGGCCACTCCTGGCGCCGCCCATAGGAGGGACGCAGACAATGATTATCCCATTGCCCAACACCACAACGCGCGAGATCTCCAAAAAGCTCGTGGAGGCGCAGGAGCATTACACCCTCACTACTGGGCGCGTACTCACCCTAATCGTGGCGGCCCGCGAGGAGGATGACCTGGAAAACATTCTCGCCTCCGTACGCGATGCCTCCCACGAGCACCCATCGCGAGTATTGGTGGTTGTCACGGGAGACCCACAAGCAGAAACGCACCTCGACGCGCAGCTGCGGGTGGGCGGTGAAGCTGGTGCCTCCGAGATGGTCATCATGAAGCTCCATGGCGCTCTGGCAAACCAAGACGAGGCAGTGGTCACTCCGCTGCTTCTTCCTGATACTCCCCTGGTTGCCTGGTGGCCTACCCTGTGCCCACCCGACCCGGCCTCCAGCTCGGTGGGAAAGCTGGCTCAGCGCCGCATTACTAATGTAGCTTTTGACGGACGTGTCACCGGCGAAGATCTTCGCACGCTATCAGCCGGCTATACGCCCGGCGATTCCGATATGTCTTGGGCTGCCATTACCTTGTGGCGCGGTGTCGTCGCCTCCGCCCTAGACCGCCGTCCTCACGAACCTGTGAAGTCAGTCGAAGTGGCTGGACCCGCCGGGCATCCGGCTCCGGATTTCGCAGCCGGATGGCTCCTAGACCGTCTAGCAGTTCCCGTTCAGCGCACTGTGGCCGAATCCCAGGAGTCCTACTTCCCGGTGACCCATTTGCGGTTTAACCGCGAGACAAGCCACGTGGACGTAGACGTCGTCGATGAACGCACGGTACGTGTGTGCGTTCCGGGCTCCCCGGATTCCTTAGTGAGCCTAAGTAAGCGCTCCCAGGCGGAGGTTCTCTCAGAGGAATTGCGCCATTTGGATGCCGATAAGACATATGCCCAAGCGCTTCGCGGGCTTGCCCAGGTAGGCTACAGTAAGCACTAAAATGGCTTAACTCCGAATCTTTGCAAAGGATAGCGATACATAATGGTCACTCTTCACCGCGTAAGCGATGTGGATGAGCTTATTTCCCAGGCCGCATTGAAGTTCGTGGATACAGTAGCGCGTATCCAAGCAGCCGGAGGTGGACTCCACCACGATGGTGTAGCACGAGTCGTCCTCACCGGCGGTGGAGCCGGAATCGGCGTCCTCCACGAGCTCGCTCGTTTAGACTTCGCGGCGCAGCAACAGGGTGAAAACTTTCCCGCTCAGCGCATCGATTGGTCGCGCGTTCACGTCTTTTTCGGCGACGAGCGCAATGTCCCCGTCTCCGACCCAGATTCTAATGAGGGCCAAGCACGCAGTGCCCTGCTCAATCACGTAGATATCCCAGACCAGAATATTCATGGTTTTGATCTGGGCGCGGTATCCATGGAGGCGGCGGCGAGTGCGTACGAGCCAGAGCTGAAGGAATTCGCCCCTAATGGATTCGATCTACACCTACTAGGTATGGGTGAAGAGGGCCATATTAATTCCTTATTCCCCCATTCTGCTGCAGTCCGGGAACAGGAGGAGCTGGCTGTTCCCGTGCATGATTCTCCTAAGCCGCCAAGCGAGCGAATTACCCTTACTCTTCCCGCTATAAACAAGGCCGAGCGCATCTGGTTACTCGTGGCCGGCGAGGCCAAGGCAGAAGCGGCAAAGCACGTTGTTGAAGGCGCTGTAGCTGAGGAATGGCCGGCGGCCGGCGCGCAAGGCAGAGAGGAAACGATTCTGTTTCTTGCAGACGACGCCGCATCCCAGTTATAGGCAGAAAAATCGCAGTGTGCGCGCAGCCCCACGCCGCACCTAGCGCTTGACGCAAAAGCGCCGGTACTCCTTCCCCACTTCTAGTTCCCACAGGGAACTAGGCGGTAGGAAGGCGGTGCCGGCGCTTTCGTTATCCTAGTTCGAGGCTTAAGCGAATGCCTGGATTAGGTTTAGGCCCACGATGCACGCAAGCCAGATGATAACCATGACGATCGTGTAGCGGTCCAGGTTCTTTTCCACGACGGTCGAGCCGGAAAGGTTCGACTGCACGCCACCGCCAAAGAGACTGGACAGGCCGCCGCCTTTGCCCTTGTGCAATAGCACGAAGATGGACATCAAAATAGCAGCGATGACCAAGATGATTTCCAGTGCCAAGACCATGAGGATAATCCTTATTTCTAACGTGCGCCTGCGGTTGACTCTTGCCACCCGCTAGCGCGGATTCGTACTTTTCGCTTTGCGTCCAGCAAAGCAATCACACCGGCCCACTGTACACGATGGCGCGGGCTGGAACCATTCCAACCCGCGCCGCCGCGCGAACCTGTAACAGGTGATAACTCCTGTTAGCTCAGGGCATTGGCTGCATTGGCAGCCAACTTGGCAAACTCCTCGCCCACCAGGGAGGCGCCGCCAATAAGGCCGCCGTCTACGTCCGGCTTGCTGACGATTTCTGCAACAGAATCAACCTTGACGGAACCGCCGTAAAGAATGCGGATTCCTGCCGCAACCTCTTCTCCTGCAAGCTCCTTCACCAGCTCACGGATGGCTGCGCACACTTCCTGGGCGTCGTCTGCGGAGGCTACCTTGCCGGTACCAATGGCCCAGACTGGCTCATATGCGATGACGGTCTTGGCAATCTGCTCTGCGCTTAGACCAGCCAAGGAATTGCGGGTCTGGTTAACCACGTAGTCGACGTGGGTTCCTGCCTCGCGCACAGCCAGTGGCTCGCCTACGCACACGATGGGGCTGATGTCATTGTCCAAGGCTGCGGTAGCCTTTTCTGCGACCAGCTTATCGGTCTCGCCGTGGTACTGACGGCGCTCCGAATGGCCCACAACAACCCAGCTGCAGCCGAGCTTGGCCAGCATCTTGCCAGATACCTCGCCGGTGAATGCTCCGGATTCGTGCTTAGAGATATCCTGCGCGCCGTAGGTAATCTGCAGCTTATCGCCCTCTACTAGGGTCTGGATGGTGCGGATATCAGTAAACGGGACCATATAAGCCACGTCGACCTTTTCGTAGTAATCCTTGGGCAGGGAAAAGGCGAACTTCTGAACGGAGCCGATGGCCTCGACGTGGTCGAGGTTCATCTTCCAGTTACCTGCGATAAGTGGGGTACGTGCCATGGATTCTTCCTCTCTTTCTGGCAAGTTGATCAGGCGATTTTAGGACTCAAGGACGGATACACCCGGAAGCTCCTTGCCCTCAAGGTACTCCAGGGAGGCGCCGCCACCGGTGGAGATGTGGCTAAAGCCATCCTCATCCAAGCCGAGCATGCGCACAGACGCAGCAGAGTCGCCGCCACCGACTACAGAGAAGGATCCGTTATTTGCAGTGGCGTCGATAATAGCCTGCGCTACGCCAGCGGTGCCCTTGGAGAAAGCCTCCATCTCGAATACGCCCATTGGACCATTCCAGAAAACGGTCTTGGAAGATGCGAGAACCTCCGCAAAATTCTCCACGGACTTCGGTCCAATATCCAGGGACATCCACCCCTCTGGAATGCTATCGAGCTCGACCACCTGAGTTTCCGCATCTGCTGCGAACTTGCTTGCTGCAACGAGATCAACCGGGAGAACTAGCTTGTCGCCAAAGCGCTCGAGGAGGTCCTTGCAGTTATCAATCTGATCTTCCTGCAGGAGAGACTCCTGCACGTTGTAGCCCTTAGCGGCCAACAAGGTGTAGCACATGCCGCCGCCAATGATGACCTTGTCCGCCTTACCAGCCAGCGCTTCAATAACACCGAGCTTATCCGAGACCTTAGCGCCACCCAGAACAACGACGTACGGATGCTCTGGTTCCTTGGCCACGGTGGAAAGAACCGAAAGCTCCTTTTCCACTAGCTTGCCTGCGTAAGCGGGCAAGCGCTTTGCGACGTCGTACACGGATGCCTGTGCACGGTGGACAACACCAAAGCCATCAGAGACAAAGGCACCATTATCGGCCGCCAGCGCCACAAGCTCGTCGGCGAACTTGCCGCGTTCCGCCTCATCCTTGGAAGTCTCGCGCGCGTCGAAGCGGACGTTTTCCACCAGCATTACGTCGCCATCATTGAGGCCATTCGCCCGCTCATGAGCATCCTCCCCAGTGACATCGCCGGCCAAGGCAACGTACTGGTCAAGCGCCTCAGATAGGGCCTCTGCTACTGGAGCCAGGGAGTACTTGGCGTTTACCTCCCCCTTGGGGCGGCCCAGGTGGGCAGAGAGAATCACCTTGGCGCCGCCCTCTACCAGGGCCTTGATGGTAGGCAGAGAAGCATTGATGCGACCTGGATCAGTAATATTTCCCTCTTCATCAAGGGGAACATTGAAATCGGAGCGAACGAGGACGTGGCGAGATTCAACGCCTTCCTTGAGGAGATCGTCAAGAGTCTGGAAAGCCATTATTTACTCCTTAATAATATTGGATGGATTAAAGGCTATAGATATAAGAATACCGACCGCGACGCAACGCCGTTTAGGCTTGCATCGGGCCGGAATCTCACTGCTAGAGCTCTAGTTTAGAGCTTGTCTGCAACCAGGTTGGTCATGCGGACGAGCTGGGAGGTGTAACCCCACTCGTTGTCGTACCAGCCCAGGACCTTGACCAAGTTACCGTTGGAGACCTTGGTCATGCCGGAGTCGAAGATGCAGCCGTGCGGGGAGGTGACGATATCGGTGGAAACCAGCGGATCCTCGGTGTATGCGAGGGTGTCCTTGAGCTCGCCTTCGGCAGCTTCCTTCAGTGCGGCGTTGATTTCCTCGGCAGTGACGTCGCGAGAAGCGGTGAAGGTCAGGTCGGTTGCGGAGCCGGTGATAACCGGAACGCGCATAGCGTAACCATCCAACTTGCCGTCCAGCTCAGGCAGAACAAGGGATACAGCCTTAGCGGCGCCGGTGGAGGTAGGAACCATGTTTACAGCAGCGGCACGAGCGCGGCGTGGATCCTTGTGCGGAGCATCCTGAATACGCTGGTCACCGGTATAAGCGTGAACAGTGGTCATCAGGCCCTTTTCAATGCCGAACTTGTCATTGAGAACCTTTGCCATCGGCGCCAAGCAATTGGTGGTGCAGGATGCTGCAGAGATGACGTTGTGGTTTGCCGGGTCATAGGAGTCAGAGTTGACGCCGTAGACGAAGGTGGCGTCTACTTCCTTGCCCGGAGCGGAGATGATGACCTTCTTGGCGCCAGCCTCGAGGTGAGCCTTGGCATCATTGCCGTTGGTGAAGCGGCCGGTGGACTCAATAACGAGGTCGACGTTGTACTCGCTCCACTTCAGCTCCTTCGGATCCTTCTCTGCGGTTACTACGATGCGGTGCCCATTGACGGTAATGGATTCATCGTCGTGGGTGATCTCGCCATCGAAGCGCCCCAGTACGGAGTCGTACTTCAGCAGGTTAGCCAACGTACCGTTATCAGTCAGGTCGTTTACTGCAACAACTTCGAGGTTGTTGTCACCCTGAGCGACTGCACGGAAAAAGTTGCGGCCAATGCGGCCAAATCCATTGATACCTACGCGAATAGTCACTGTATTTCTCCTCAAAGAGTCGAGTAAATGTGTGTACGGGCATTTGCGCGGGTCCTTCGATGAATTTCTAATTTGAGAAGCGCCCGAGCGGTTTCCCTTACATTGCCGATACTACCGAGCCTTTTTGGTCAGTGCAGTCCCCCAGCACCCTTGAGAACTATTGGATGACAGAATATCCAAAAGGGCGTACACTCTTTCCGATTCTTTTGATTTCCAGCTAACATACCTGCTGGATAAGCCCGAACAGGTGGGATCATGTTTGATTAACAATGTTAACGTGAAATTTATCACTCGGACCGTCTGAGCGTTAGGGTCGCCCCTCCCCGGTCGCAAGGTTTCGTCCAGCCTTGCCGCTAGATATCAAAACGACCAAATTGTTTCTGTCACGCTCATCACACGATATGCTTTCTTTACTCACTGGTTCACATAAGCGTTTCGGGACATTAGACCTGTTCTAGCGCAGACGTTGGCCACCGTGAGAATGCTTCAGGTGCCCGTATCTCTTAATTCGGGCAAGACCACCGTAGAAACCAAGGACTTCTCTTGTTCGAAATAAATACCTCTGCTGTGGGTGACAGCCTCGGGCTTACCGCCCTGGTGGCGATTCTCCCCCTCATTGCATTCTTTATCATGCTGCTTGGCGTTAAAGCACGCGCACATACCTCAGGCGCCGTCGCCCTTGCAGTATCCCTCATTATTGCTATCGTCGGCTTCTCGATGCCAGTAGATATGGCTTTGTCCTCCGCCCTGCGTGGCGGGCTGTTCGGACTACTCCCCATCGTCTGGGTAATCATTACGGCGATCTGGTTTTATGAAATCACCGTTGCTTCCGGGCGTTTCGAAGACCTGCGAAAGACCTTTGACCTTCTGGGCGATGGCGATATTCGCATCCAAGCCATCCTTATCGCCTTCTGCTTCGGCGGTCTATTGGAAGCTCTCGCCGGCTTTGGCGCCCCCGTTGCCATTACTGCGACGATGATCATGGCGCTTGGCGTTAAGCCGCTGCGCGCAGCCACCGTAGTTCTAATTGCCAATACTGCCCCGGTTGCATTCGGAGCGGTCGGCATCCCAGTCACCACCGCTGGCGAGGTCGCCGGACGCAGCGCCGAGCAAACCCATGACATTGCAGCACTTATCTCCTTGCAGGTGCTGCTCATCGCCGCCATCGTTCCTTTCCTCATTGCCTTCATCTTGGACGGTATCCGCGGTGTTAAGGAAACCGCCCCGGCAGCCGCAGTAATCGGCGTTTCCTTCGCCCTGGCCCAGTGGCTGGCCGCAACCTTCTTTGCTTACCAGCTCACCAACGTCATCGCCTGCATCGTTTCCCTGGGCTGTGCCTTCGCTTTCCTCCGGGTATGGAAGCCTAAGGGTGTCAAGGAGTTGCGTGAGCGCCTCGAGCTGCCCGCAGCCGAGTCCACCACTGATCTCAACGGTCGCCGCATCTGGATGGCGCTGCTTCCGTACGCCGTTGTCACCGTCGTCTTTGCTGTGGCAACCGCCGCTCCAGCCATCTTTGGATTCCTCAAGCTCCACTTTGCTTGGCCGTTGCTGGATAACGCGATTGTCGACGCCGAAGGTAACCTCATGGACACCAGCTTCAGTTTCAATGTCTTTGGCAATCCTGGTACTCTCCTGCTGCTCTCGGGCATCATCGTTGCGGTTGTCTACCACTTCTTCAACGAAAATGGCCGCTACGACTTGAGCTTTGGGCAGCCGGTCCGCGCTTTCGGTGACGTCGTCAGCCGCATGAAATTCTCAGCACTCACGATCATCCTGGTGCTGGCCTTGGCTTATACCATGAACTACTCTGGCCAAACTATTGCTATTGGTGAGTTTGTCTCTTCTGCCGGCGGTATCTTCGCACTGTTTGCTCCAGTCTTGGGATGGATTGGCACCGCGGTTACTGGCTCCGATACCTCTGCCAATGCCCTATTTGCCAACCTGCAGGTAGCAGCCGCAGAACGCATTAACGTAAACCCAGACCTCATGCTGGCTGCCAATACCGCAGGCGGCGTCGTGGGCAAGATGATTTCCCCGCAGTCTCTTGCTATTGCGGCCACCGCCGTCAACATGGAAGGCAAGGAATCTGTCATCCTCAAAAACGTGGTGGGCTACTCTGTGGCCTTCTTGGCTGCGGTGTGCGTCATCGTATTCTTGATGACTAACGTCCTAGGATTCCTCGTGCCCTAGCTCGACCTAGCTGGCCCTCTGCCAGATAGCGGTCCGAGAGTAAAAGTATCCCCGCAGGCCGGCTACCGCTTCGGTACTCGGTCTGCGGGGAGCTTTGCGTTTTCGGGGTCTCGGAGTATTAGGACTCGTTGAACAGGTCGTCTGTGATCGCTTGGTTGGTATCGGGAATATCCAGCTCTTCTGCTCGCTTATCGGCCATAGAAAGCAAGCGTCGAATACGACCCGCTACCGCGTCCTTAGTCATGGGAGGCTCAGCCAAGCGACCCAACTCTTCTAGGGAAGCCTCGCGGTGCTGCACGCGCAAGCGTCCTGCATCTGCGAGGTGCTCGGGGACATCATCACCTAGGATCTCCATGGCGCGGTCAACGCGTGCTGCCGCTGTAACCGCGGCGCGAGCCGAGCGGCGAAGGTTCGCATCATCGAAATTGTCCAAACGCCTGGACGTATCGTGTGCCTCCCGCTTGACTCGCTTCTTTTCCCAGGCCAATCGAGTCTCCTGCGCGCCCATACGGGTAAGAAGCGCCCCAATGGCATCGCCATCTCTTATAACCACGCGGTCCTCGCCGCGAGTTTCCTTAGTTTTGGCGGAAATACCTAGGCGGCGGGCGCACCCTACCAACGCCAACGCAGCTTCCTGGCACGGGCAGGTTACTTCAAGCGCAGAGGAGCGACCTGGCTCCGTGAGGCTACCGTGTACCAAGAAAGCTCCACGCCATGCTGCCTCGCTATCGGCGACGGTACCGGAGATAACCTGCGGTGGGAGCCCTACCACCGCATGGCCGGAGCGAGTGATAAGGCCTAAACGACGCGTCAGCTCCTTCGCACCAGTGGAAATGCGCACCGTTACCCGGGTTTTCTTCGTGGTCCCTGCCGGACCGGCTACGTGACTATCAGCGGAAATGCCATAGAGATCATCTAGTGCAGTGATCACGCGCCGCGCAATCGCATGGCTTTCTAATTCCAGCTCATAAGACATACTGTCGCCGTATATATCCGGCTCGCCAGCAAAGCGCAGCATCGCTGCTAGTTCGGCAGCGCGAGCGGACTGGCGTGGCACAACGACAGCCGTCAATTCTTCTTTGACCTGATCGGTCAATGGTGTGGTCACCTAGTTCGCCCCATTTCTTTTCTCACAGTCACAAAGTATGCCTGCCGGCCCGAGCATCGCTCGAGGCCCAGTGCGGTGAAAGGATTTCTGACATCATACCGCGCGCGCTCGGTCACCGCGCAGTCGGCCAAGGGCGACTACACGCACGCTAGCAGAAAGAATCAGCGCCGATTCGTATCACTATTGCTGCGATATTCAGAGTAGAGCTCCAAAAGTGCCGCAGATAGCTTTTCAGGATCGTGTTTATTATTGCTGCGGCCACTGTCATCAACTTGGCTTACATCAGCGAACGTTGCGCGGGCCCCCAGGGACTGTGCGGCGCGCTGAATATATACGCGCTCACTATCAGTGGGCAACGCCGCCTCATCTACCAGAATGCGGTCAATCCGCAGTTTCGGGGCATGCTGAGCGAGGACATGCAGATGACGCTCTGCCGAAAAACCGTGTGTTTCACCCGGCTCGGCAGAAAGGTTCAATACAACTACGCGCAGCGCATCTGAAGCAGAGATTGCCTCCACGACCTGCGGCACGAGAGTATGCGGCAAGACCGAACTAAACCACGAACCCGGGCCGATAGTAATAAGGTCCGCGCGCTCAATGGCATCGAGGACATCCGGATTCGCACTAGGACGCTCCGGCACGATACGCACTCGTCGCACCTGCCCCGGTGTAGAAGCAACCGCAACCTGGCCGCGGACTTGGCGCATGACACGGGGGTCGTCGTCAAGCCCGGCCACCTCCGCCTCAATCTCTAAAGCTTGGTTGACCACGGGGAATACCCGCCCCTGGGAATTGGTAAGCTCTGCGATGGTATCCAACGCGGCCTGGTAATCACCGAGCACATCGGTCAAACCTGCAATCATTAGATTACCCACCGCATGCCCCGCCATTGCACCGCTGCCTTTAAAACGGTGTTGCAAGGTACGCGCCCAAAGATCACCCACCGGGTCACTATTAGCCAACGCAGCTAGCGCCATGCGTAGATCTCCAGGTGGAATTATTTCCAGTTCGCGGCGCAATCGGCCAGAGGAGCCACCATCATCTGCAACCGTAACAATGGCGGAAATATCGGCTGCTCCGCTCAATCGTGCGGACAGAAGGGTCTGATAAAGTCCATGGCCGCCGCCTAGGCAGACCATGTGTGAAGGTTTGGTCATAAAAGCGTTAAAACTCCTGTGCTCTAGCCTCGAGCAATATCCCTATGCAAGGTGCTGACGTCCAAAGTGTTATTGTCCCGCAACCGCGCCGCAATGGCCTCTGCAACGGCGACGGAACGGTGGTGGCCTCCCGTACAGCCCACACCCACCGTGATGAAATTCTTGCCCTCGTGCCGGTAGCCATCCAACATGGTGGAAAACATCTGCAAGAAATTATCAACGAATTCCTGTGCCGCTGGCTGTGAGAGCACATACTGGGCAACCGGCTCATCTGTGCCGCGGTATCCACGCAACTCAGGTACCCAATAAGGATTGGGCAGGAAGCGCACGTCTACCACCAAGTCTGCGTCGCGGGGTGAGCCGTTTTTGAATCCAAAGGACTCAACAGTCACATGCTGCTTTTCATTTTGCATCTCACCAAACGCTGCCTCGATAGCGCGGCGAAGATCATGAATGGATAGGTTGGTGGTGTCAATGATGATATCGGCCTGTGAACGCACATCTGCTACTGCTTGGCGTTCGCGTTGAATGCCTACTTTGAGGGTATCGCCCTCCTGCAACGGGTGGGTGCGCCGCACCGAATCAAAGCGGCGAATAAGCACATCATCACGGGCATCCAGAAAGAGCACAGTGGGCTTCATATTCAATTCCGTAAGCTCATCCATAATCTCTAGAAGAGACCCTGGAAACATGCGCGAGCGCACGTCCGTTACGGCTGCGACTTTGCTCACCGGAGTTGCCTCTTGGTTGCACAACTTGAGCAGATCCACTATGGCGCGGGGCGGAATATTGTGGGCCACATAGTAGCCCTTGTCCTCAAATACTTTGGCAGCGGAACTCAACCCGCCGCCGGACATGCCGGTTATCAAAATGGGCGGAGTTTCGAAATGCGTCATGCCCTTCAGTCTAGCGCTTTAAGATTCGCCTCTTCTAGAAGAATGCTACTTATTTGCCCGTGGAATCGTGCAAGCTCTCGTACACGGTTTGGGCTAGTTTCGGCCCGAATCCGTTTACCTCACAGATTTCCTCCACTGTGGCGGCCTTCAGCTTCTTCACCGAACCGAAATGCTTCACTAGATCCGTGCGCCGCTGCGGGCCCAGCCCAGGCACGGAGTCCAGCACGGAAGAACGCATCCGCTTAGAGCGCTGCTGGCGGTGGTACGTGATGGCAAAGCGGTGGGCTTCATCGCGAATTTGCTGCAGGAGGAAAAGCGCTTGCGAGTTTCGCGGCAAAATGACTGGCTCGTCATCGCCGGGAACCCAGATTTCCTCGAGTCGCTTGGCCAAGCCCACCAAGGTCACATCCACAATACCCAGCTCATCAAAGACTTCTTGGGCTGCGGCCACCTGGGGCGCGCCGCCATCCACGATGAAAAGCTGCGGTGGATAAGCAAAGCGGCGGCCCGCCTCAGCTGACTCTTCCGCGATTTTTTCTTCCGCAAACGAAGACTCTTCTACTTCCTCGTCCGGATGCGCCAGCTTATCTTGCTTATGGCGCTTAAACCGACGGCGAGTGATCTCTGCAATGGAGCCAACGTCATCCGAACGGCCGCCGCCAGCCGCTTCCTTGATGAGATAGCGCCGATAGTCCGATTTTTTGGGCAGGCCATCTTCAAAGACCACCAGGGAAGCAACCACATCCGTGCCTTGAATATGCGAAATGTCAGTACATTCAATGCGCAACGGAGCTTGCTCCATACCCAGAGCTTCTTGAATATCCTGCAATGCTGCCGAACGGGCGGTGAGATCGCCTACTCGCTTGAGCTTATGCTGTCGCAATTGCTCCTTGGCGTTTTTCTCCACCGTGGCCATCAGCTGCTTCTTATCGCCGCGCTGAGGAACCCGCAGGTCTACCTGTGCTCCGCGTAGCTCTTCTAAGAGTGCGACGACTTGCTCTGGTTCATCTGGCAAGGCCTGAACCAGAATTTGGCGTGGGATGACGTGCACGCGGCGGGATTTCATGTGGGATTCCTGATCCACCCCGCGCCGCTTTACGTCAGCGGCAAGAGCTGCGTCCTCGCGCGCTTCCTGCTGCTCGCGCTCTACTGCATCGGAATAGAACTGGATGAGGAAATTTTGCACCAATGCGGGAAGCGCCGGATCAGGCTGGCCTTCTTCCAAGGGCTCCGAGCTAGCTTGATCGCCTGCGCGTTCTACTACCCATCCGCGTTGACCGCGAATGCGCCCGTCACGCACATGGAAAATCTGCACCGCTGCTTCCAGCTCATCGGAGTTAAAAGCAATGAGATCGGCATCTGTATTGTCCGTAAAGACCACAGCCTGCTGTTCCATGATCTTGTCAATCGCGCCCAAGTCATCACGCAGGCGCGCTGCACGCTCGAATTCTAAATTCTCGGCGGCCTGCTCCATGTCCTGGGTGAGTTTGCGACGCACGGAGCCGGTATTGCCATTCATAAAGGACACCAGCTCATTGACTGTCTCGCGGTGGTCTTCTTTGCTCACGCGGCCGATGCAGGGGGCATCACACTTGCCGATATAGCCCAAAAGACACGGACGGCCAAGCCGCTCGTGCCGGTTATATACTCCCTTAGAACAGGTGCGCATGGGAAAGACCCGGGTGAGCAAGTCCAAGGTCTCGCGTACGGCCCAAGCATGGGAATAGGGACCAAAGTAGCGCACGCCTTTGCGGCGCGGACCACGGTAGAAAAACGCGCGAGGAACCATTTCCCCGACTGAAACCGCGAGCATAGGATAGGTTTTATCATCGCGGTACATGACGTTGAAGTGGGGATCAAAGCGCTTGATCCACGTGTACTCCAACTGTAGGGCTTCAACCTCGCTGGCTACTACCGTCCACTCCACCGAGTTGGCAGTGAGGACCATTTGGCGCGTGCGCGGGTGCAGCTGCGTAATGTCTTGAAAATAGTTTGATAGCCTAGCGCGCAGGTTTTTGGCTTTGCCCACGTAGATAACGCGGCGGTTTTCATCGCGGAACTTATAGACGCCCGGGTCGGTGGGAATTGTTCCCGGAGCCGGGCGGTAGGTAGTGGGGTCAGCCAATTGTTAATCCTGTGGCATGTACTTGGCTTCCACGTCGCGGAAGCGGCGGACATTGTCGATGACGGTGTCCTTATCGCCAGACTGCAGAGCCCAGATTGGGACAAACTCGAACTCGGGCAGTTCAAGGCGCGCCATCCGCTGGCCTACGGGGAAGGAAAGGCCGTAGACCACCTGCCACGGATAAAACCGGGTGCCCACGATATTGCGGACCTCTACCCCATCCTCATTGGCGCGCAACCGCGGCCGGTTGAGGGCAATCCAGGATAAAACGGAAATTAGAACACCGACGCCGGGGAAGGCGAATTTATCAATGGTGGTCACGTGCGCGCCGGTAAAGGACACATCCAGGGTGATTCCCATGAAGATATGGATGGCCATCACGAGGAGCACCCAGGCGATTGCCACTTTGCGCAAAAAGGGCGAGGTAGCCGTAAATTCCCACGGCTTAGACGTGGTCTGTGCGAAGGGATCGGCACTGGTATAGGCCAATACTTCGGCGTCGCTAAGCTGCGGGCTTCGCTGCGAATTCTTTGGGGCCTGCGCCTCATTCATGTGCATACTCCTCTGGGGCGCCCCGCCGTTCACCTTGGTGGGAATGCGCGGCGCGCTGACGGATCGCTAAAGGTTATTTTTCTGCTGCGTTAAGTCTACGCAACTGCAGCGCGGTATCTAAAGCCGCAATCATCGCCTCGGCACCTTTGTTTTCTACCGAGTCTGCGAATCCAGCGCGGTCAATGGCCTGCTTTTGGTCGTTGACGGTAAGGACGCCATTCGCCACGGGGGTGGATTCATCGAGTGCGATGCGGGTAAGCGCCTGGGTCACGGAATCGCAGACATAGTCAAAGTGAGGCGTTCCCCCACGGATAACGCAGCCTAGAGCCACCACGGCATCGTAGGCGCGGGCCGCTGCCTGGACCACAACGCCAAGTTCCAGCGCGCCGACTACTCGGTATTCGGCTACTTCGGCGCCATTATCGGTAGCGGTCTGCACCGCCTGGGCGTGGAGCTGATCACAGACCTCCGCGTTCCACGTAGCAGTAACCACGGCAACGCGCAGTCCACTGCCATCCACCTGGGCGATTTGGGGTAGGCCTTCTTTACTCATCGTTGTCCTCTCACCTATACGTCAACGTTCTACTTATGTTCAGCATCCCACCGGGCGACCTGCGGAAGATCGTGGCCCATGCGGTCGCGCTTTGTACGCAAGTAATCAATATTATCTGCGTGGGCTGGAGTTGCGAGTGGGGTGTGGTGGCTAGCATCCACCCCAAAACCACTCAGCCCCTCGCCCTTGTGCGGGTTATTAGTCAATAGGTTCGCAGATTCTATGCCGAGATCGCGGAGGATTTGGCCGGCTACGGAATATTCCCGCGCGTCCTCGGGCAACCCCTGTTCGAGGTTGGCATCGACGGTGTCCATACCCGCATCCTGTAGGCGATAGGCTTCCAACTTATGCAGCAGCCCAATGCCACGGCCTTCCTGGCCGCGTAGGTAAATAACCACACCACTGCCCTGCTGGCTGATAAGGCGCATGGACTCGTGCAGTTGCGGACCGCAATCGCAGCGCCGCGAGCCAAAGGCATCACCGGTAAGGCATTCCGAATGGACACGCACCATGACATCGCGAGCGCCGCGCAGTTGGGCAGGGTCCCCCGCTACCAACGCAACGTGCTCCTGGCCGTCGATGTCATGACGGTAACCAATTGCAGTGAAGTGGCCGTATTCGGTGGGAAGCTGGGTGCTTACCTGGCGGGTGACCTGAGTTTCATGATGGCGGCGCCACTCGATGAGCTGCGCAATAGAAATCATGGCCAGCCCATGCGTATCGGCAAAGCGGCGCAGTTCCGGCGAGCGAGCCATGTCCGTGGGATCATCTTCGGAAACGATCTCACACAGCACGCCCGCCGGGCGCAGGCCCGCCAAACGGGCCAGGTCAATGGAAGCCTCAGTATGGCCGTCGCGCTCCAGAACGCCGCCTGGACGAGCGCACAATGGCACCACGTGGCCCGGGCGGGTGAATTCGCCCGGAGTGGTGGTGGGGTCGGCCAAACGACGGATGGTTTCTGCGCGCGAGGTCGCAGAAATACCGGTGCTGCCCGTAGCTGCGTCTACGGTCACCGTGTAGGCAGTGCCCCGTACATCCTGGTTGACTGCCAACATCGGCGGCAGGTTCAGACGCTTGCAATCTTCTGGCAGCAATGGTGCACAGATATATCCAGAGGAATACCGCACCATGAAGGCCACGAGTTCCGGGGTTGCTAGCTCCGCGGCGAAAATCAGATCGCCTTCATTTTCGCGATCCTCGTCATCGATGACAACTACCGGCTTACCAGCGGCGATATCCGCGATGGCCTGGTCGATGGAATCAAGACGGATAGAATTATCACTCGCGCTCATAAGGTAGCAGTCTAGTCCTTAGCCCTAGGGGGTAGAGCTTCGGGGTGAAGCATCTTTTCTACATACTTAGCTAACACATCCACCTCGAGGTTCACCTCTCCTCCCACTGGCAACGAACCATGGATGGTATCGCGCAATGTGGTGGGGATTAGAGAAACCTCGAACCAGTCTGCGCCCACAGCGCTGACAGTCAGAGAGGTACCGCTGACGGCGATGGACCCCTTTTCCACAACGTAGCGATTAAGCTCGGCGGGCAGGCTAAACCTAAGAACATCCCAGTTCTCAGAGCTAGTCCTGCTCTGGAGAATAGCGGTGCCATCCACGTGGCCTTGCATGATGTGCCCGCCCAGCCTAGTGGTGGGAAGCACAGCCGGTTCCACGTTGACCGAGTCACCTTCTGCCAGGTGTGCCAGCGCGGTGCGGTCAAGGGACTCCTGCATCACGTCTGCGCAGAATACATCTGCAGAAAGTTCCGCCACGGTAAGGCATACGCCGTTGATGGCAATGGAATCGCCCAGTTCAGCCTCCGCGACGGTACGCGGGGCGAGAATACTCAAGCGCAGTGCGTCTTCCTGGGGTTCCACTGCTGCTACGGTGCCTAATTCTTGAACTAGCCCAGTAAACACTTCTAACCTTTCTAGTTATCTGCTCATCCGAGCGTCTAGCGCACGTATTCAATAAGAACATCATTACCCAACGCCTTCATTCGCACGCGTTGGAAACGGGTGGCCTCAGACAGCGTCTGGGTCACGGGGTGGGCAAGCACACCGCGGCCTTCACCTAGCAAAAGTGGCGCGATATAGGCGGAAATGGCATCGACCAAATCAGCCTTGAGAAAGCTACTGGCGAGCCCAGCGCCACCTTCTACGAGGACGTCGCGGGCCCCGCTGGCATAGAGCTCAAATAACGCTTTTTCGATACTGTCGTATTGCTCGTACCCCAACTCGCGCAGGTGGCTGGCTGCATCACCGGCCGATTCCAAATCACGCTTGCCAATAATCACGCGGCGCGGCTGATGCTCGCGCAGGCTCCCATCGCTAAAGCGCGCAGTAAGCGAGGGATTATCAGCCAGCGCCGTGCCGGTGCCTACCACGATGGCATCGCGATGAGCTCTATCGGAGTGCACCCAGTCGCGCGCTGACTCGCCTGTTATCCATTGGCTTGTTCCATCGGCCGCGGCCGTAAAGCCATCCAGCGTCTGCGCAAATTTCAAGGTGACATGCGGCCTGTGAGAGCGTACAGCAAAGAGCCAGGGCGCTAAGGCGTCATCGGCGTGCGGGGGCCGTTCTAGCTTGCCGACGCCCACTCCAGCCTCCGCCAATACCCGTGCTCCGCCGGCAGCGTGCGGGGTGGGGTCGGCGTGGAGGTAGTACACGTGCGCCACGCCGGCATCGATAAGCGCCTGCGCACACGGACCCGTACGGCCCGTATGCGCACAAGGCTCCAAGGTGACCACAGCCGTGGCCCCGCGTGCCTTGTCTCCTGCCTCGCGCAGCGCCATGACCTCAGCATGTGCGCCACCTACGGGCTGAGTAGCGCCGACGCCCACTACCTCACCGGCCGCGGACACGATGACCGCGCCCACCGGTGGGTTCGGGCTCGTGGTTCCGCGAACCTCAGCGCCTGCGTCCATTGCGCGAGCAAGCGCTGCGGAAATGATGCTGTCCTGCAACTGCTCTCCCACTAGACACCCGCCGCCAAATTGCGCAATTGCTCTACCGTGCTGGTGGGATCTTCCGCCTTAAATACGGCCGAGCCTGCGACAAACGCATCGCATCCAGCCGCGGCGGCCGCCTCGATGGTCTCTGGGGAAATTCCGCCATCAATCTCGATGACGGTATTCAGCTTCTGCTCATCAATGCTGCGGCGCAGCAGACGAACTTTCTCCAACATCTCCGGCATGAACTTCTGCCCGCCGAAGCCAGGTTCCACGGACATGACGAGTACCTCATCGAAGTAGTGCAGCTTATCCAGCCATGGCTCAATAGCGGTGCCAGGCTTAATGGAAAAGGCCGCACGCACACCCAGCCCTCGGATGCTCTGAGCCAAGTCCACTGCCGCTTGCTCATCGGCAACAGCTTCTACGTGGAAGATAATGGTATGCGCGCCGGCCTTGGCATAAGTCTCCACCCACTTCTCGGGCTCCTCAATCATGAGGTGCACGTCCAATGGTTTATCAGTTAGCCGATGGACCGTAGCCGTGATATCTGGGCCGAAGGACAGGTTGGGCACAAAGTGCCCATCCATAATGTCCACGTGGACCCAGTCTGCGGTATCAATTGCCGTCAGTTCCTCGCCCAAACGAGAAAAATCAGCGGCCAGGATGGAAGGGGAAATAATCGGTGCGGACATGCCCACCAGTCTATCGCGATTAGTCAGCGGCGCGGCGCAATGCGGCAAAGAACATGGCATCCGTACCGTGCCGGTGCGGCCACATCTGCACGGATTTTTCGTGCCCCACATCGCCCATATCCGGAATGAGCGCGTGTGCGTCTAGCTCCGTCGCGCCGAGCTCTCGCACCGCGCGGTCCACGATGCCACGAGTCTCGCGCAAATCTGGCGAACACGTGGAATAAATGACCACACCGCCAGGACGCACCAAGTGCAACGCGGAGGACAAGAGCTCGAATTGCAGTTGATTGAGCTCGGCTATATCGGACTCAGACTTACGCCAGCGCGCCTCGGGCCGGCGACGCAGCGCGCCTAGTCCGGAACACGGGGCATCGACAAGCACGCGGTCAAACCCCTTACCCACGCCTGGATTGCGGCCATCTGCCACATGGACGTCTACAGGCAAATCGCTGACCGTTTTTTCAATCAGCGCCGCACGGTGCGGGGAGACCTCCACCGCATCAACATGCGCGGAGTCGATGCGGGCAAGCGCTCCCATCAAGGCTGCCTTTCCGCCCGGGCCAGCACATAGATCCAACCATCGGCCAGTGTCTTCGCCTTCCAGCGGCGCCTCGCATACCGCCCGGGCAATCAGCTGCGAGCCCTCATCTTGAACGGCCGCCAAACCCTGGCGCACCGGTTCCAATTGGCCGGGGTCTCCGGAGTCCATGTACACGGCATAAGGAGAATAGCGTCCCTCCTCGTTTCCGGTCATAAGCGCCAATTCCTCGGCCGAAATCTCTCCGGGACGCGCCACTAGGTGTACGGACGGCCGGTCAGAGTCCGCCGCAAGGGCGGCCTCCAGCTCCCCTAGGCCCAGCACTCGGCTAAAGGCTTCCGCAATCCAGGTGGGATGGGCATGTTTAAAAGCAATTCCAGCAATTTCCCCCTGTGGGGCGAGCTTATCCAGCCATACCTTGGCCGGCGTCCGCGTAATGGTGCGCATAATGCCATTGGCAAAGCCCTTGGCCTTAACCTCACCGGCGGCCTCCACCAAGCGAACGGTGGTATCAACGGCCGCATGGGGCTCCACGCGGGTATAGAGGACTTGATAGGTTCCCAAGCGCAGGGCATCAACCACAGCTGGCGATATCACCTCGAGACCACGCGAAGAACACTCTGCAATAACGGCATCTACGACACCAAGGGTGCGCAGCGTGCCGTAGGTGATCTCGGTGGCAAAGGCAGCGTCGCGCCCTTTGAGCTTCTGCTTACGCAGTGTCTTGGGCAAAATGAGGTTAGCGAAGGCATCGTCATCGCTTACCCTGCGCACCACGTCAAAGGCCACCGCGCGCGGCGCATCCACTCCTGCGGCTCGCGCCGCCTGAATCAGGCCGCCATCTTGGCGCTTAGCCGATCGGTGACCATGGGCATTGGCCTGACGCCCCCTCTTGTGGCTGCCACGGCCGCTTTGCTGCTGCCGCTGTGGACGGCCACCGCGGCCTTTCGAACCACCGGATTTTTGAGAGTCGTGCGGCTTGCCCTCTGGCGACTTATCGCTGGATTTGCTGCGCGAACGAAAACCACCACTCACTGGAACTTCACCTCGACATCCTTGCCCAGTCCGCGGGCCCAATCGGCCGCATTCATCATTTTCTTCCCCGGGGGCTGGATTTTACCCAATTGAACCGGCTGGGTCCCAGTACCGACGAACACGGCATTCTTGGCGATGTGCAACTGCCCGGGCTCCAGTTCCTGTGCAGCCGGGCTAGACTCATCTGGGTGGCGGACTGGACCAATTTTCACACGGGCTTCATCCCACATAGTCCATGCACCAGGCCCTGGGGTATATGCCCGAATATGCCGGTCGATGGCAAAAGCAGGTTGAGACCACTCCACGCGAGCCTGCGCGGTAGAGATTTTGTGGGCATAAGTCGCCTCGCCCTGCTGCGGCTGTGCCTCCAGCTGGCCTGCCGCCAGGCCATCCATCGTGGCGACAAGTAAATCGCCGCCAGAATAAGCAAGGCGGGTTAAAAGATCATCGGCGGTATCAGTATTCTTGATTTCCTCCGTCACGGTGCCTAGCACTGGGCCGGTATCTAGGCCTTCTTCAATGCGGAACGTCGATGCGCCGGTAATATCATCACCGGCGGCGATGGCAGCCTGCACAGGTGCCGCGCCGCGCCAGGCCGGAAGCAGGGAAAAGTGCAGGTTGACCCATCCATGTTGCGGAAGCTCTAGCAAGTCCTTGGTTACCAGATTGCCATAGGCCACCACCGGAATTGCTTCCGGTTTCAACTCCCTTAGGCGGGCACGCAGTGCCTGCCCATCCTCCGAGTCAGGCCGCAGGGTAGTTGGGGTCAGTACTTCAATGCCGTGTTCTTGGGCTAAGGCTTTCACCGGGCTGGGGTGAAGGGTGCGGCCGCGGCCCTTCTTAGCGTCTGGGCGAGTAATTACCGCCACCACCTCGTGCGACGAGGCAAGCAGCTTTTCCAAGGCCACAACGGCTGGCTCAGGGGTACCGGCAAAAATGATCCGCATGCGGGGAAACTCTCCTCTTAATGTCGTTCAGATTACTAGGCTACAACGCCGCGGCACTGCCGCCGCAGTAAGTGGGCTAAGAGGCGTTAAACCACTCAGCTGCACGGATGGCGCGCATAGCATCTTTTCTCACCGCAGCCTCGAGACGCTGCAAAAACAGCACCCCATCGAGGTGGTCCGTTTCATGCTGGATACACCGAGCCATCAGGCCTGATGCCACCATGGATACAGGGCGTCCCTCAATATCCTGGCCGGAGACAAAGACCTGGTTGAAGCGGGTGGTTTCCGCACTAATGCCGGGAATGGAAAGGCAACCTTCCGGTCCCATTTGCTGCTGTTCCCCAACCGGAGTCCAGATCGGATTAACTATGGCCCCACGCAAGCCAGATTGGGTATGCGAGCAGTCATAGACAAAAATTCGCTTGAGGATGCCTACCTGATTGGCAGCTAGCCCTACTCCCCCGGCATTTTCCATGGTCTCGAGCATATCGTTCGCCAAGGCCCGCAGGCCGGCATCAAATTTATTGATTTCCTCCGCGCGGCTGCTCAATACAGGGTCGCCGTAGACACGGATCTCTCGAAGGGACATAGCACTCACACCTTTCTGATGGCACCGAGACCAAGCCGGCCGACGATAGCTGGTTTCCTCAGTCGAGATTAGCGCATTGTCATTGTCTACCTTTTACGGCTATCCCACATGGATGGGGTCAACTACGATACGAAGTGGCAAGTCATCCTTGCGGGCGCTGCGCGCCGCATTGGCGCTGCGCAAAGCACGCCCCAGTTGAGCTCTGGGCCCCAGCGGGGTGCGGACTACCAACCGCTGTGGTGGACCAAAGCGCCCGCTATCATAGTCGCCGGGCAAACTATGCTCTGGTGGAAGGGGAACTGGGCCCAAGATCTCCGCATGCTCCGGCAGATCCACAAGCTCGGCAAAGCCATCCAAAGAGGCATCCGCGCCGTCAATGGCGGCGAAATGCACCGCAGGCGGAAAGCGTACTTCGCGTCGAGCAGCTAGCTCTGCTGCCGCGGCGCCCACCATATCCCAGCGCAGGAAATGCTGGACCACCGTGAGAGATTCATCAGCCGCCAGGATTACCCGTCCGCCTTTAAAATGCGGCTGCACCAGCGTAGCCGCTTGCGCCCACTTCGCTAGAGTATCCTCAGTGGCGCGCAGATCCTGCCGGTTAAGCAATGCCCCGGCGTCCAAAAGCAGTGCCGCACCATAGGCACCATCTTTTACTTTCGGCTCGGCGCCTGGGGTGGCAATGACTAGCCCTGGAGTATTCTCCACCTCATCGAGCACCTTGTTTCCACCCGAGACCACCACCCGGGTATGGGGAAAGGCACGGCCCAATTCCTCCGCGGTGCGCTCCGATCCCAAGACGATGGCACGCAGGCGCGGGGAACCACATTCTGTGCACCGATGCCGCGCTTCGATTCGGCCGCACCAGCGACAGGTAGGCATTCCCGCCTCTTCAGCGCCGCCTTCGCTTGCCGACGTCCCCTTAGGCGGCAACCCCAATGGCCCATTGCAATGCCGACAACGAGCCGGTGCACGGCACTGGCCACACGCCAATATGGGAGCGTATCCCTTACGCGGTACCTGGACCAGCACCGGTTCTCCCCTATCCAGCGCCTGGTGGGCTGCCTGAAAGGCCTGTGCCTGCACTTTTGTGGTGCCACCCTGTAGATCGCGGCCGATCGATAGCCCGTATGGCCCCACGGCTTCAATAGCCGGGCAACGCGCGCCGATGGTTTGCTCTTTGGCCACCACATCATGCGCCCAACCTGATTCTACGAGGAGCTGCGTTTCCGCCGTCCGCGAATGGTTTGCCAGGACCATACTGCAGCCTTCGAAAGCAGAGCGGGTGGTCAGCACTTCCCTGGCGTGAACATAAGGCTTGAGGTTATCGACTAAGTTATCGTTGCCATCATCCAGGATCACCACCAGTTGTAGGTCTTTGACGGGGGCAAAGGCGGCCGACCTAGTACCTACTACCACGCGCGCCTGGCCCACTAGCGCCGACAGGTAACGGCGGTAGCGAGCCTGCGGGCCCATACTATTGGTGAGCACCGTAATCTGCTTCGGTCCAAGCACGCGGCGAAGAGCGGAGTCTAAGGCATCAACATTCTTTTGGTCTGGGGCGACTAGGAGCACCCCGCCTCCCCCTAGCGCTACCTTGGCCGCGAGCGCGGCCAGCGCATGAGCCCAATCATCACCCGGGGCGATCTGCCAGCCGGCGCGAGCGAGCTTGCCGCCTAGAATCGAATCTACGAAGGCTTCGCCATGCTGATAGGCCGACCATCCCGAAAGGTCAGGCTCGCTCGTGGTGCCGAGTTCCTCCCAGGGGGTCTCTAAATCGGATTCCTCTGCTTTGGCGTGGCGCGGCGGAATAGCGGAGCGAATAATGTCCGAGCGCACTCCCCCATAGCGGTCTGCTAGGGCGTCGATAAGCCGGGCAATCTGCGGCGGATAAACCTGAAACGGTGAGATAATGCGCTCAATAAAGCGCAGGTTGCCGCCAAATTCAGAATCATGCAGGCGCTCTAGCACTATCGCATCAACCAAGCGGCCATTAAAGCGGATGCGAACCTTAACACCTGGCTGAACTTCCTGCGAATCGTCCTCTTCGACAAGGTAGTCAAAGCCCCGGTCCAGGTGAGCGACCCCCAAAAGTGGCAACACCCGCGCAACCGGTTTCCGGGTGGCGGGTGTTTTCTTAGGCATAGGCCTAGATTCTACAGACCGGCGGCAGCACGCAAAGCTTCCACTCGGTTCAATTGCTCCCACGGCAGCTCAACGTCGGTGCGGCCAAAGTGACCGTAGGCCGCAGTCTGCGCGTAGATGGGGCGCAGCAGGTCGAGCTCGCGAATAATCGCGGCCGGACGCAGGTCGAATACCTGATTTACCGCAGCCTGGATATTCGCATCGCTAAGGCCTTCCTTGGCAGTACCGAAGGTCTCCACGTACAGGCCCACCGGCTTAGCGCGGCCAATTGCATAGGCAACCTGGACTTCGGCACGATCTGCCAAACCAGCAGCGACAATATTCTTAGCCACCCAGCGCATGGCATAGGCAGCAGAGCGGTCCACCTTGCTCGGATCCTTGCCGGAGAAAGCACCGCCGCCGTGGCGAGCCATGCCACCGTAGGTGTCGACGATGATCTTTCGGCCAGTAAGGCCAGCATCGCCCATCGGCCCGCCAAGGATAAAGGAGCCGGAGGGGTTGACCAGCAGCGTCGTGTCTTCGGTGTAGAACTTGTCTAAGCCGGCGTCCTTGATAACCCACTCGAGGACCTCGCTGCGCAACGGGCCTTCCAACCAAGCGCTATCGACCGCGGCATCATGCTGTGTAGAGATAACGACGGTATCTAGATGGGAAGGCTCGTTGTCGTCGGTATAAGCAAAGGTCACCTGAGTCTTTCCATCCGGGCGCAGGTGATCGACAATGCCTTCCTTGCGCACCTGCGTCAGGCGGCGGGACAGGCGATGTGCCAAGGCAATGGGCAAGGGCATAAACTCGGCAGTTTCATTAGAGGCATAGCCGAACATCAGCCCCTGGTCACCAGCACCAGCGGTATCGTTTTCAGCGTCATAATCCTCATCATGAGCACGAGCCTCCGTAGAGTTATCCACGCCAGCACCGATTTCTTGGGACTGCTCGCCGATGGCGATATTCACGCCACAGGTATTGCCGTCAAAGCCCACCTCGGACGAAGTAAAGCCGATGGACTTGAGAGTATCGCGAACTAGCGCCGGGATTTCTACGTAGGCATCGGTGCGCACCTCACCCACTACGTGGACCTGGCCGGTGGTTACCAATGTTTCCACAGCGACGCGGGATGCTGGATCCTTTTCCAGCAGGGCATCAAGGATGGCGTCAGAAATGGCGTCACAAATCTTATCGGGATGACCTTCCGTAACGGACTCGCTGGTAAAAAGACGAGTTGCCACTGCAGCGTTATCAGTCACAAAAACTTCCTTCGTGCTCGCTATTGATTCAATGCTGTGGGGTTTTCTACGCCCAAGCCTAATACCCAACAAGCCTAGACCAAGCGGTCTATAAATGCAATTTTAGTTGTCTACCCGTGAAACATTTCATTCACAGCGGAAAGGATCTGTGCGGCCACAACCTGTTTAGAGCCATGCTCCACGCGTTGAGGCTCAGAATCGGGCCGCAAAATCCATCCTTCATTCGACTTTTGGCCAAAGGTCTTTGCCCGACCGACCTCATTAGCCATAAGCACATCACAGCCTTTGCGAATAAACTTTTCTTGGGCGTATTCCAAAGCCGACTTGTGGGCATCCCCCGTTTCGGCGGCAAACCCTACAATCACGCAGTCTGCGGGAAGCTCTGAGCGCTCGCGCGCGGCGACCAACCCTTTGAGTACATCCGGGTTTTCCACCAAATGAAGAGTCGACAGCGCCTCGTCCGCCTGTCCCTTCTTCATCTTTGATTCAGCTATCTCCGCGGGGCGGTAATCAGAAACAGCGGCGGCCATAATCACCACGTCCGCATCGCGTGCCTCCTCGTGCATCGCCTCCTCCAATTCACGCGTGGAGACAATTCGGCGCACCTTCGCGCCAGAAGGCACAGGAAGCTGTGCAATATTACCGGCAACGAGGGTGACATCTGCCCCCATTTGGGCCGCCCATTCTGCAAGCGCGAACCCCTGCCTGCCAGAAGAGCGATTGCCCAAGTATCGCACCGGATCCAGTTCTTCCTGGGTTCCACCGGCTGATATGACTACCTTCTTTCCCTGCCACGTATGTTGTACTCGGTAACCCGCTAGTTCTGTACGGATGATTTCTGCGATCTGCTCCGGCTCTGGAAGGCGACCTGGTCCAGAATCTTTGCCAGTCAAACGCCCATGGGCAGGCTCGATTACGGTAATACCGCGACGTCGCAAAGTAGCGACGTTGTCCTGTGTAGCCGGGTTGTGCCACATTTCCGTGTGCATGGCTGGGGCAACGATAACTGGGCACGTGGCTACCAACACGGTCGCTGTAAGCAGGTCATCGGCCCGCCCTGCAGCCAACCGTGCGATAAGGTCCGCAGTTGCCGGCGCAATAACCACCGCATCAGCATGCTGCCCCACATTGACGTGCTGGACCTCGTCCACGGCCGAAAAAACACTGGTGGAGACTGGATGACCAGAAAGGGCCTCAAAAGTAGCAGCACCCACGAAGTTCAAGGCGCTTTCTGTGGGGACGATGCGCACGTCATCGCCGGCTTCCTTAAGTTCGCGCACAAGGTGGCAAGCTTTGTAGGCAGCAATGCCGCCGGCGACGCCCAGGACAATATTGCGAGAAGTATCTTTATCAGTCACACCGCACGATGCTACCTGGCAGCATAGAGAAAGGCTCCACCCACCGCGACGGTAGGTACACCCTAAACCGGGATGCACGTCCGTCACGGCGCGTGGAGCCTTGCAGCTATTACACGCTTGCGCTAGTTACTTGCCTTCCTCATGGTCAAGCAGACCAGCGTCAATCTCGCGCAATGCGATGGACAAAGGCTTTTCGCCTGGCTCTGGAGTAACCAGCGGGCCTACGAACTCGAAGACACCTTCATCTTGCTCTTGGTAGTAGCTATTGATCTGGCGTGCGCGCTTAGCGGCAAAGATGACCAAAGCGTACTTAGAGGAAACCTTGTCCAAAAGCTCATCGATCGGGGGATCAGTAATACCGATCGGATCATCAAATACTGGCTCCGCCTTTGCGGCTTCAGTGTTAGAAGGGGTGGTCACGTTAGTCACATGCACCTTTACATTGATTGAAGATGGTCAAAAAGAAGGTCTATGCCTGCAGGATATCACTAATGGCAGCTACTGCCTCGTCCAGATCCTCGTTCACGACGACGTGATCGAACTCGTCCTGTGCGGCTAGTTCCTCATGCGCAGTTTGCAACCTACGGTCAATGACGTCTTGCGGCTCGGTACCGCGGCCGGTGAGCCGCTCCACAAGTACCTCCCATGACGGGGGCGCCAAAAAGACCAGGTCTGCCTCCGGCAGAGCTTTCTTAACACTCCTAGCACCCGCGAGATCAACCTCTACGAGTACCGGGCGGCCTGCGGCCAAAGCTTCCTCCACCGGCTGGGCGGGTGTTCCAGACCGCTGCAATCCACCGTGGATATCTGCCCATTCGAGCATCTCTCCGGCGTCGATTCGCTGCTGGAAGGTTTCTGGGGTGACGAAGAAATAGTCGACACCGTCCTGCTCCCCGGGGCGAGGCTGACGCGTGGTCATAGACACGCTGAAATAAAGCCCCTCGACGTCACTGCGCAGACGCGAAACTACGGTGGATTTTCCCACTGCGGATGGCCCCGCCAGAACGACGAGGCGACCGCGTGCAGTTGCGTCAGCCATGGTTGTGACTATTCGCCGTAGCCGAAACGCTCGAGCAGAGCACGACGCTGACGCTCACCCAAGCCGCGCAGACGACGGGTCTGAGCGATCTCTAGGTCTTCCATGATTTCCTTAGCCTTGACCTTGCCAACCTTCGGCAGAGCCTCGAGGAGTGCAGAAACCTTGGTCTTGCCGATGATCTCATCGGTCTCAGCCTTTTCGAGCACGTCCTTCAGGTCGGTCTCGCCACGCTTGAGTGCAGCCTTGAGCTCGGCGCGAGCCTTGCGGGCCTCAGCAGCCTTTGCGAGAGCTTCCTTGCGCTGCTCATCAGTCAACTTTGGAAGGGCCACGGGTTTCCTCCGATTCATTAGATTGATTCTGTTACGTCTAGTACTTAGTACCAGATTACGGTTGCCTTACGCAGTAAATACACTGCGGAAAGTCATCAATAACCTTCGGACAAACCGACTTCTGGCAATCCTAGCACTGCTCATTGAACGGTGACGATTAGCGGGTCCAAAAGCACGCCTATTTTAGCACGTCACCGCGCATGCTTTAAACAAAGTACCAGGTAAACGGCGCAGCCGTTAATCGGCCACGCCGTCTCATTTAGTCCCGGAACTCTTCTGCTACCCGAACGACCGATTTACGCAGGTCAGCTACATCAGGGCCCTGCTCCAGCACTGCGCGGGACACGTTCGCAAATCCCAGGGACGGACGAGCAGAAACAATACTGTGCACCTGCTCTGGACCAGCTCCTTGAGCACCAACGCCAGGCAGAAGTACCGGGCCATTGAGTGCATCGAGGCGCGGGGGATTGTCCAAGGTAGCGCCAACGACTACCCCGATATCTCCCGGACTACCGGTCTTGTGTGCCGCTACATTGTAGGAAGCGCATTCATCGACCACGCCCTGCGCGATTGTGCTCTCCTCGCCTACTGGCACCGCCTGGATTGCGCGCGCCTCTGGGTTGGAGGTAGCCGCCAGGACCAAAACTCCGCGGCCGGTCGCCTCGGCCTTAGCAAATACAGGCCCCAGCGCCCCGACGCCCAAATAGGGCGACACGGTAACGGAGTCCGCACGCAGGGGCGAAGCCTCGTCTAGCCACGCATCTGCGTAGCCGGCCATGGTGGAGCCAATATCGCCGCGCTTGGCATCTGCAACGGTCAGGCACCCCACTTCTCGCAGGGCCGTCAAGACGTCCTCGAGGACCGCGAAGCCCTGCGAACCAAAGCGCTCGAAGAAGGCAACCTGCGGCTTTACCAAGGCGGCGGTATCGCTAAAGGCTTCTACGCAGCGCATGCTGAAGGTCCGCAGACCATCAGCCGTGGGCTCCAGTCCCCACTTTTCCAGAAGGTACGGATGCGGATCTATACCCACACAGAGGCGACCACGCTCCTGGCCGGCTGCCTCAAGCAGCACGCCGAATCCTTTAGTTTTGTGGGCCATGCTCAAGCTCCTGAAGCGCGCGCACCTGCAGGTTGCCAATGCGCATAGCTTCGATGCCCTGGACTGCTGCGGTTACGCCTTGCACGGTGGTCACCAGCGGGATCTCCATGTGCACGGCCGCGGCGCGAATATCGTAACCGTCGTGGCGCGCACCTGCAGAGCCCGCTGGAGTGTTGAGAATCCAGTCGATTTCACCGTTGAAGATCTTATCCACGATGGACTCTTCGCCTTCTTTAGCCTCGGAGACCTTGGCGGCAACCTCGCACTCGATGCCATTGCGGCGCAGCATCTGCGCCGTACCGGCGGTAGCGACGATGTTGTAGCCCATGTGGGCCAAGCGCTGGATCGGGAAAATCAGGGTGCGCTTGTCGCGGTTGGCGACGGAGACGAAGATAGTGCCCTCCGTAGGCGGCACGGCAAAGGCAGCAATCTCGCCCTTGGCATAGGCCGCACCAAAGTTGGTCGCCAGGCCCATGACCTCACCAGTGGATTTCATTTCCGGCGACAGCAGCGTATCGAGCAAGCTGCCATCGGGGCGACGGAAGCGGTTAAATGGCAAGACCGCTTCCTTGACTGCAATCGGGTGCTCCAGCGGCAGGGAACCACCATCATATTCGGAAGGAATCATGCCCTCGGCGCGCAGCTCTGCGATGTTAGAGCCCATCATGACGCGAGAAGCTGCCTTAGCTAGAGGAACGCCGGTTGCCTTGGAAACGAACGGTACCGTACGGGAAGCACGTGGGTTGGCCTCGATGACGTAGAGAATATCGTCCTTCAAGGCGAACTGAACATTCATCAGGCCCTTGACTCCAATGCCCTCTGCTAGAAGCCGGGTGGAGGTGCGGACCTTTTCAATGTCCTCTGGTCCCAGCGTCATAGGCGGCAGAGCACAGGAAGAGTCACCCGAGTGGATGCCGGCTTCCTCGATGTGCTCCATCACACCGCCCAGGTAGACCTCGTTGCCGTCGCAGAGTGCGTCAACGTCGATCTCGATGGCGGAGTCTAGGAAGCGGTCCACCAAGACCGGGTGGTCCGGGGAAAGCTCGGTAGCACGCTCGATGTAGTCTTCCAGCGCCCTTTCGTCGTAGACGATCTCCATTCCGCGGCCACCCAAGACATAGGACGGGCGGACCAATACTGGGTAGCCGATGGAGGAGGCAACCTCGCGCGCCTCAGCAAAGGAGGTGGCAGTACCATACTCTGGCGCCGCCAATCCTGCCTCGTCGAGGACCTTGCCGAACTCGCCGCGGTCCTCAGCGGAATCAATAGCTGCAGGGCTGGTGCCAACAACGGGAACTCCTGCTTCCTCCAGACGCGCCGCAAGACCCAGCGGAGTCTGACCGCCGAGCTGGACGATGACGCCCGCGACATCACCGGAAGCAGCCTCCGCGTGGTAGACCTCCATAACATCCTCGAAGGTCAACGGCTCGAAGTAGAGACGGTCCGCGGTGTCATAGTCGGTAGAGACGGTCTCTGGGTTGCAGTTGACCATCACGGTCTCATAGCCCTGCTCGGATAGCTCGAGGGCGGCGTGTACGCAGGAATAGTCAAACTCGATACCTTGACCGATGCGGTTCGGGCCAGAGCCCAAAATGATGACCTTGCCCTTAGAGCCTTCCGGTGCCGGGCGGACCTCGGTCTCGGCATCCGGATCAAGCTCATAGGTGCTGTAGTGGTATGGGGTCTGTGCCTCAAACTCGCCGGCACAGGTGTCAACGGTCTTGTAGACAGGGCGAATGCCCATGCGCCAACGCAGGCTGCGTACGCCATCTTCACCGTTGAATTCGGGGCGGAGGGCGGCAATCTGGGCGTCGGAAAGCCCAAAGACCTTGGCTTCGCGCAGCAGTTCCTCGGTGAGCACTGGGGCATCGATAAGCTCCTGGCGGAAGGCCACCAAGGTGGACAGCTCAGCAATGAACCACGGGTCAACGCCAGAAGCCGCATGGACCTCGTCTACCGACGCCCCGAGGCGCAGAGCCAGTTCAATGTCGTACATGCGGCCTTCGGTCGGGCGCTCCAGATCCTTGAGCACGGCCTGCAGGTCAGTGGAGCGCTCACCGGCGAAGTACTCATCTGGCTTGGTCCAGAAGCCATTGGGCTTGTTTTCCAAAGAACGCATGACCTTGTTCAAGCCCGCGATGTAATTGCGGCCGATACCCATGGCCTCGCCCACCGACTTCATGGTGGTGGTCAAGGTGTCATCGGCGCCCGGGAACTTCTCAAAGGCAAAGCGTGGAGCCTTGACAATGACGTAGTCCAAAGTGGGCTCGAAGGCAGCTTTGGTCTCGCCGGTAATGTCGTTTTGTACTTCGTCCAAGGTGTAGCCGATGGCGAGCTTGGCAGCCAGCTTCGCAATCGGGAAACCGGTGGCCTTGGAGGCCAACGCGGAGGAACGAGACACGCGCGGGTTCATCTCGATGACGATGATCCGACCGTCTTCCGGATTTACTGCGAACTGGATATTGCAGCCGCCGGTATCGACGCCGACCTCGCGAATAATAGCGATGCCCAAGTCGCGCATCTTCTGGAACTCACGGTCAGTCAGGGTCAGTGCTGGGGCAACCGTAACGGAATCGCCGGTGTGCACGCCAAGGGCGTCAACGTTTTCGATGGAGGCAACAACCACGACATTGTCATCGCCATCACGCATGAGCTCGAGCTCGTATTCCTTCCAGCCAAGGATGGACTCCTCAATTAGGACATTGGCCTCGGGGGAGGCGGCCAGGCCGCCGCCGGCAATGCGGTCTAGGTCCTCATTATTGAAGGCCAGACCAGAGCCCAGACCACCCATGGTGAAAGAAGGGCGTACAACTACGGGCAGTCCGAGCTTGTCGACGGTCTCGTGGACCTCATCCATGTTGTGGCACACTGCGGAGCGGGCGGACTCGCCGCCGATGGAGGCAACGATATCCTTGAACTTCTGACGGTCCTCGCCACGCTCGATGGCGTCGATATCGGCACCGATGAGCTCAATGCCGTACTTGTCCAGGATTCCTTGACGGTCCAGCTGAACTGCAGCATTCAGGGCGGTCTGGCCACCCAGGGTGGCCAGCACGGCGTCGATGGGGTGTCCCTCTTCGCGCTCCTTGACCAAAATCTTCTCGATGTATTCCGGCTCAATGGGCTCGACGTAGGTGTGGTCTGCGAACTCGGGGTCCGTCATGATGGTGGCCGGGTTGGAGTTGACCAGGGTTACTCGCAGGCCTTCCTCCTTGAGCACGCGGCAGGCCTGGGTGCCGGAATAATCGAACTCGCAGGCCTGGCCAATGACGATCGGGCCGGAGCCGATGACCAGGACGTGGTTGATGTCGTTGCGCTTTGGCATAGTTATTCTTCCTCTTCCTGGTTGTCTACTTATTCGGGGTGTGGTTAGTCATCAGTTCTTCGAACTGATCAAAAAGTGGGTTGGCGTCGTGCGGACCCGCTGCAGATTCGGGGTGATATTGCACCGAGTAGGCCATGCCGTTCTTCAAAGCAACGCCCTCCACCGTGTCGTCATTGAGGCAGATGTGGGTAATCTGCGCGGGGCCAAAGTCCGTAGCGAACTCGGCGTCCTTATTGTCTAGGTCATAGCCCTCCGGCGCCTTGAGTGCGAAGCCGTGATTCTGGGAGGTGATGTCGATCTTGCCGGTCACGTTATTGCGCACCGGCACGTTGATGCCACGGTGGCCGAACTTCATCTTGTAGGTGTCCAGGCCAAGCGCGCGGCCCAGAAGCTGGTTGCCAAAGCAGATGCCGAAGAACGGGATCTTGGCTTCGAGCACCTGCTTGATGATGCCCACCATTTCGTCGGCCGTAGCTGGGTCGCCCGGGCCGTTGGAGACGAACACGCCATCCGGGTTATAGGACTGCACCTTGTCAAAAGAGGTATTTGCGGGCACGACGATGGTTTCGATGCCGCGTTGGGAGAAGTAGCGCGGGGTTGCGGTCTTAACACCCATGTCGAAGGCAACGACGGTGTATTTCTTCTCCCCTACGGCCTCAACCGTGTACGGCTCGTCGGTAGAAACCTCCGCGGCGAGATCGGCGCCCTCCATAGAGTCCTGGGACTTAACTTCCTCGAGCAGCTCCTCTACCGGGCGCTTCGCATCTGCTCCGGAGAAAAGGCCGGCGGCAATGGAGCCGTAGTTGCGCAGGTGGCGTACCAAGGTGCGGGTATCGATGCCGCGAATACCGATGACGCCCTGCTTTTCCATCTCTTCACTCAGGCTGCGCTCTGCGCGCCAGTTGGATACGCGCTGCGCGAGGTCACGGATAACGAGGCCAGCAACCCAAATACGGTTGCCGTGGGACTCATTATCCTCGTCATTCCACCCGGTATTGCCAATATGCGGCGCTGCGGAAACCACAATCTGGCGGTGGTAGGACGGGTCCGTCATGGTTTCCTGGTAGCCGGTCATCGCCGTGGTAAATACGGCCTCACCCAAGGTGGTGCCGGTGGCACCAAAGCCATAACCGCGGAAGGTGCGCCCGTCCGCGAGAACGAGGATTGCTGGGGTTCTATCAGTCACGTCGTGGCCTTTCTCTGCCATATAGGTGGTCTCAGTGTGCAAGGTTAGTCTTCTTCGGAGGCTGCCAAGTCAAAAGTGACGGCGCCACGCAAAATGGTGTGGGTAACGCGGGCGCCGAACTCTTCACCTGCATAAGGGTTGTTTTCGGACTTGGATGCCAGCTTGGAGGAATCAGAAACCCAGTGGTGGTCTGGGTCCACAATGGTCAAGTTAGCTGGCTCGCCTTCTGCGATGGGACGGCCATGCCCCGGCAGGCGGGTGATTTCTGCAGGGCGCTCGGACATGACGCGGGCGACAAAGCGCCAATCGGCCAGCCCGGTCTCGACGAAGATTTTGGCGATAACGGCCAGGGAAGATTCCAGGCCCAACATGCCTGGGCGGGCATTTTCAAACTCCACGCACTTGTCTTCGGAGCCGTGCGGGGCATGGTCAGTGGCCACGCAGTCGATGGTGCCGTCGAGCAGCGCCTGGCGCAGGGCTTCGGTATCGCGCTTCTCGCGCAACGGCGGGTTGACACGGAAGAGGCCATCGTAGGTGCGCAGCTTGTCGTCGGTCATCAACAGGTGGTGCGGGGTGACCTCAGCGGTCAGCGGGATGTCCTGCTCCTTGGCCCACTTGAGCAGCTCCACGGTGCCCAGGGTGGAAGCGTGACAAATGTGCACGCGATTGCCATAGTCGCGCGCCAAGAGTGCATCGCGGGCCACAATGGATTCTTCCGCCACGCGCGGCCAACCGCGCAGGCCTAGCTTGGCTGCGGTCTCGCCTTCGTGCGCTGAAGCACCGCCGGTCATGCGGTCGTCCTCGGCGTGCTGAGCCAGCAGCACATTCATACCCTTGGCGTATTCCAAAGCACGACGCATCAGCTGCGGATCCTGGACGCATTTGCCATCATCGGAGAACATGCGCACCTTGGCATCCGAGCGAGCCATCATGCCGAACTCTGTAAGGGTCTTGCCTTCCAGGCCCTTGGTAATGGAGCCCACTGGGTGGACGTCGCACAGCGCCAGTGCTTGGGACTTCGCCCACACGGATTCCGCGATGATTGGCTGATCGGTTACCGGGTTGGTATTGGCCATGGTGAATACGGCGGTAAAACCACCCTTGGCAGCCGCCTTCGAACCGGTCTCGATGGTTTCGGTGTCCTCACGGCCGGGCTCGCGCAGGTGCACGTGCATATCTACGAGCCCCGGTAGAAGAACGTTGCCGTCGCCATTGATGACCTTAGCGTCTTGTGCCTCCACGTCACCGCCAATGGCCGAAATAACGCCATCTTTAACCAGCACATTGGTGGGCTCGCCTTCACCGTACAAGCGCACATTCTTAATCACGAGTGGGGATTCCGCCGGCGCGGAAAGGCGACCGGTTTCCGGGTAAGTAGTCATTTTCTCTCCCTAAGGTTGATTGCGGGTCGCGGTATTAAAAGCCGGCGTTTTCGCCATTGGTCAGCAGGGTAAACAGCACCGCCATGCGGGCGTGCACACCGTTGTGTACCTGCTGTAGGACGGCGGTTTTATCCAAATCAGCCACGCCATAGTTGATCTCCATGCCGCGCAGCATAGGGCCAGGGTGCATGACAATGGCGTCTTTGTGCATTGCCGCCGCGCGGTCCTTGGACAAGCCAAAGAGGTTGGCGTATTCGCGGTGGGATGGGAAGAAGCCGCCATTCATTCGTTCTTGCTGCACGCGCAGCATCATCACGACATCGGCCTCGGCGATCTCTGCATCAAAGTCATAGGACACGCGCACTGGCCACTTATCTACCCCAAAGGGCATGAGGGTAGCTGGACCTACAAGGGTTACCTCAGCACCGAGCGTGGTGAGCAAATCCACGTTGGAGCGCACCACGCGCGAGTGCAGGCAATCGCCCACAATCTTTACTTTGAGACCAGCAAAGCCTTGCTCGCCGTGCAAGCCAAGTCGTTGGCGCATGGTTACCGCATCAAGCAGTGCCTGCGTTGGGTGCTGGTGGGCGCCGTCGCCCGCGTTAATAACGGATGGGCCCTTGCCCTCAGGGGCTACCCACTGAGCGAGCTGCTGCGGAGCACCAGAAGAAGGGTGACGCATAATAATTGCGTCTGCTCCAATGGCGGCCAGGGTAAGGCCAGTATCTTTGAGGGACTCGCCCTTTTTCACTGAAGAATTAGAGGCAGACAGGTTAATTACGTCTGCAGACATCCATTTGCCGGCTGTTTCAAAGGAGGAACGGGTGCGAGTGGAGTTTTCATAAAAGAGCGTATAGATGGTGCGCCCGCGCAAGGTGGGAAGCTTTTTAACTTCGCGGCCTTCGAGGGCCTCGCGGAAGCGATCTGCTTCATCCATCAGGCCGATAATTTCAGACTTATCGAGCTCCGCCATATCGATGAGGTGCTTCATGGTTATGCCTCCCCCTTCTCAGTGCCTGCGGCATCGAGGTTGGCGGCGGCTCGGGTCAGCACGACCGCATCTCGACCGTCAATCTCACTATTATATACGGTGACGTCTTCTTCTCGCGCGGTAGGCAGGTTCTTGCCCACGTAATCTGCGCGGATGGGAACCTCGCGGTGGCCGCGGTCTACCAGGACTGCGAGCTGGATAATGTCGGGCCGGCCCACGTCGCTTAGCGCGTCAAGGGCGGCGCGAATGGTGCGGCCGGAATACAAAACATCATCAACCAGGATGACAATCGCGTTATCGATACCACCGGTAGGAATGGTGGTGGGTTGCAATGCGCGATGCGGCTTATTGAGCAAATCATCGCGGTAGAGGGTGATATCGAGGGAGCCCCATGGGACTTCTACCCCGGAAAATTCTGCGATCTTAAGTGCAAGACGCTGTGCTAGCGGCACGCCACCAGAGGGAATGCCAAGCAGAATGACCCGCGGGGCCTCCGCGGAATCGAGCGCCGTTTTTTCAATAATCTGGTGCGCGATGCGTGCAACGGTACGCGAGACATCATCGGAGCTTAAAAGCTCCAATTGTTTCGCGGTAGCGTTAGTTTCACTCATCGTGACCTCCTTCCCCGCCTCACGGTGCGGTCTTTAAAGGATGCCGGTAGATGGTCTCAAAAGTGTCTAGGGTGTTAGACACAAGATACTTTAGCACTCCACCCGCCATTCGGGTGCGGCAACCCAGAAAGGTACTTCGACGGTGAGTTTTTCCGCACAGCACGTCGTCCCTGCTCCGCGCACAGATGTCTGGGCCTGGCATACCCGCCCGGGTGCCCTCACCCGGCTCAACGCCCCGTTTGCCTTTATGACCCCAGTGCAACAGGCAAAGAACCTGGGGAATGGCACTTCCATTCTGCGCTTGCCGGGCGGCCTGCAGTGGAAGGCCCAGCATGTGTTGTCTCGTTACCAGGAGGGCTATTCCTTTAGTGATGAGTGCGTCAATTCCCCGCTGCGCCAGCTGATCCAGTGGCGCCATACGCACACTTTTGCCGAGGATCCGGCCGGTACCCGGGTAACGGATGAGGTGGACACGCGGGTTCCTTCCGCCGCATTGAAATCAGTCTTTGCTTATCGTCAGCATCAGCTGATTGAAGACTTTGCTTTCTTCAAGCGCCTGCGCGATGCGGGACTTAATATCCAACCATTGACCATTGCGATGACAGGTTCGCGCGGCAGTGTCGGCACGGCGCTTACTGCGCAGCTACGCACCGCCGGCCATACAGTGATCCAACTCGTGCGTGGTAAGGCGGGCAGTGGCCAACGCCATTGGAATACCAACTTCCCCGATCCGCACTTATTAGACGGCGTGGACGTCCTTGTCCATCTTGCTGGCGAGCCCATCTTCGGCCGGTTCAACGAGGAGCACAAGGCTGCTATCCTCGATTCCCGCGTGGGCCCCACCGAAAGCCTAGCCCGACTGGCGGGGGCTACGCCTTCCGTGCACACCATGGTCTGCGCCTCCGCCGTGGGTTTTTACGGCGCTGACCGGGGCGATGAGATTCTCACTGAGGACTCCGCGCCTGGCGACGGCTTCCTCGCTAATGTCGTGCGCCAGTGGGAGGGCGCCTGCGAACCCGCCCGCGCAGCGGGCACCCGCGTAATCAATATCCGCACCGGGATCGCTATGGCGGGCAACTCCGGGCTTTTGCCCCTCTTGCGCGCGCTCTTTTCGACGGGCCTGGGTGGCCCCTTTGGCGATGGCAATTTTTGGTTTAGCTGGGTTGCCATCGATGACCTCACGGATACCTATTTCCGCGCCATCGTGGTTGATTCGCTTTCCGGCCCGGTTAATGCGACCTCCCCCAATCCTGTACTCAATAAGGATTTTGTTGCTGCATTGGGCAAAGAGCTCCACCGACCAGCTATTGTGCCTGTACCTTCCTTTGGTCCTGCGCTTTTGCTCGGGCGCGAGGGCGCCCAGGAGTTAGCCTTGGCAGAGCAACGCGTAGCACCCACCGTGCTCACCCAGCTCGGTCATACCTTCCGCTACCCCACTATCGATGCCGCCTTGGCGCATGAATTGGGCGGCGAAAGCCTGGTGTAGTTGCGGTCAGCCGCCCCCCAGCAGGGAGCCGTGGAAAAAACGTTCCTAGGGGCGGACCACGCAGCCGTAATTCACTAAACCGGCAACAACTCTGATGCCTCCCCGACCACGCTGACTAGCAGCATGTCGCGCGCACGCGAAGCCGCAACATAAAGCAGCGCACGCTCGCGCTGCAGCGCTTCGTCGGCTTCGGCGGGGGCGAGCCCTTTAAATAGGTAGCGCTGAGGGAGGGCCTCGGCGCTGACGTCGAGGAGGATGACGTGCGTGAACTCTAAGCCTTTGGCATTGTGCATCGTCATGACTGCCACTGGGCGCTCCGTGGAGGTGCGGCGGCCAGCACTGACGGCTACGTCGTGCTCACCCAATTGGCGGGCAATTTCTTCACCACGCTGATTGGTGCGGGTAAGTACGCCGATGGAAACATCTTCTTCGCCTTGGGTCCAGTCCTTGATGTGCTCAGCCAACCTTGCTGCTTCCTCTGCTTTGGACGCCGAATGCAGCACAATAGGTGCAGGCCCCTGGCGCACTGAGTGGTACCCGGTGAGCTCATCCACGTCCTCTTCAGAGTCCACCCATTCGGTTCCCTCCAGAATCGCGGTGGCATAGCCTAAGTTCTGCGCGGTGGTGCGATAGTTCACGCGCAGCTTCGAGGAAGCGCGCCCGCGGGTTTCGATCCCATAGTTGCGCAGTACGAGGCGCTGGCCGTAGATGCGTTGGTGGGAGTCTTCGGCAATGAAGATGTCATTCGGGCCGCGCTTGGCCACCGCGCGTAGGAACTTCCAGTGGCCGGCATGGAAGTCCTGGGCTTCGTCGATAAGCACGTGATCAAACATGCCTTCCGTGCCGGTACGGTGTTCCACAATGTGCGCCGCCACCGCCGCTGCGGCAGGATAGGTCAGCCGGGAAATGGAGGCGCATCCGTCATGGAAGTACTCCACAATCGCCCACACTGCCTTGCGCTCAGCCCTGGTCAGTGGTGTACCCCGGCCAGTGCGGCGCGCACGCAAGTAGGATTTTTCATCCTTGATTCCCTGCGTCAGAATCACAGCGGAATACTCCTGGGAGAGGAATGTCGGGTGGGACTTCTCAGTCGGTAGCTTTCCGCCTTTGAGCTCTGCTGCTTCTTGCCATAGGCGCTTTTCCTCGACGCCATCTAAGCCACTGGGGAGGAAGTCCGCCTCAATGCCCAACGCATCCTTCAACGCTGCCGCGCGCTCGGTGGATTGTGCGTTCTTAAGCACGCTAAAGACCAGCGCATCGACACCGCTAATCCATAGCCCCGGCGCGCCATGCACGGGGGCCTCCAGGAAGGTGGGATAGAGCTCGTTCATCTGTGCCTTGAGCGCGGTGGCGAGCTCCCGTGTGTAGGTGGTGAGGAAGACTCGGGCCTTAGGATTCTTCTTGAGCAGGTGCTTCGTGCGGTGCACCACCACCACGGTCTTGCCGGTACCCGCACCACCGGTCACACGCGCGGAACCGGAGTGCTCCGCCTCTACGGCGCGGCGCTGGCTCGGGTGCAGGTACACGCGCCACTGTGCGAAGGAGCCTTGCAGGATGGCGTCGAGTTCTTCCTCCCCGGGGTCGGTGACAAAGTCGCGCTGCGCGGCTGGCGAGGTAATGCTTTCTACCAAGGCCTTATCGGAGTCAGTATCCTCCACCGTGATGCGCTCCAGGCCGAGGTCCTCGCGCACCTCCTCGATGCTCATTCCTGCCAGCAGGCCCACCACCGCGTCGAGTTCCCACGCCGCCACAGTCACCAGCGTGGCTTCCAGCTGCGCCACGGTGTCGGCGGTCTCGAGCAGCGCTACCGTGTCCGGTGATAGTCCGAGCTCATCGGTGAGCGCTCGCTTGTCGACGTCCACCATGTCCCACGGCCGCACCTTCTCCTGCTCCGCCGCGGGGGCTAACGGCGCGCCCTCAGTCTCCGCAGCATCAGCGCGCTCCGCGTTGGCAGAGGCTTCCTCCGCTTCTTGTTTAGCGCGCTGTTCTGCCACCATCTCCGCCGCGAGCTTCTTAGCGCGCGATTGAATTTCTTCCTCCGACAGGGCTCCCGTCTCCGCCTGCGAATCCGCATCCACCAATTGCGGCACACCGGAAACGCCGTTGACCACGAAGGTCTTCGAGGTCGCTAGTGCATATGCATCGTCGTGATTGAGGATGTCGATGATGACGAACTGCTGGAGGTTCTCGGAATGCAGCTCAAAAAGCACCGCTCGGTATTTTTGCGTCACCCGTGCTGTACGCACGCGCTTATCGGCGGCGCCTTGTACGGGTTCGACGTGCAGGGAAGGATTCGTGGGATCCTTGAGCAGCTTCTCATAAAACGCCAGGACCTGGCTACGGATGCTGGGATCGTAGGTAAACGTGCGGTAGAACGATACGCTCGTTGCCATCGCGTGTCCTTTCGTGGAGGTCAGTAAACGGGTGGAGGAAACGGATACGACAAGTCTAGGAAGGTTCCAGTGCTGCAGTTAGGGATTCGGGAACAGTACCCGCTGCACCAAAGTCCGCGCCGAATACCGCGAATCCTTCCGCCTCGAAGTCGGCCTGCAGGTCCTCGACATCCTCAGCAAAGAGCAACAACACCTTGGCCGCAGGCCACTGTGCGACCACAGGGATGCCGGAGACCTCACCACCGATAGATTCTGCATCGGGCTCTGGCATACCGGCTACAGCCATCGCTTGCAGCGACTCAAACACTTCCGGCTCGTCGCCAAAGGCTTCGAGGGCCTCTTCCCATCTAGGCGTTATGGCTTCCTGCGGCGCTGTTTCAGCAGGCTCTGCAGGGGCTTCCGGGTCTACAGCCGGGGTATCGGGGGCTACCTCGAGCGCGACTGCATCTTCCACTACGGACTCGGTGACTTCCACCCGCGCCAGAGTGGGGTCAAGGTAGGCCATGTTGCTCAAGCCCAAGAAGAGGCGCCACGCGCTGAGGTCTTCAGAAACACCGGTGGCATCGAAACGCACTCGGCGGTGTGCATCGCCCACTCCGGCTGTCACAGCACCCAGGTGAGTCTTTTCAAATCCGCCCGGTACCTGCGCTCCGCCAAAGGAGGCTTCCAGCAAAGCAGCCTTGCTGAGGCTGTCCCAATCCCTAGAGGGCTGCATGAGCAGGTTAAACAGCAGCGTTAGGGGATCACGCTCCAGAAGATAAAGCCGCTCCAACGAGGCATTGAGCTTGCTGGCCAACGCCGCGTGAAGATCCGGCCTGACCCACGCGGGCGGATCTTTAGGCTCATTGCGTACTGCGGCTTGGCGGGCATCAATGTCCTGCCAGGTCAGCGACCAAGGCAAGTAGCCTTTCTCATAGAGCCCATTGCGCTTATCAAAGTCATCCTTGACGCGGTTGTGCACCTCGCTCGCGTGGTAGGCCGCACCGTCGAGGTACACCGCGATGTCCCGGATCGCACTATCGCGGGTGGAGAAGACAAAGTCAGGGATGGTGCCACCAATCTGTTTTTGTTCCTCCATGACCCACTCGTGGCGGGAGCCTTCAAAGCTGATGGTCCACTGCGCGTGGTTGCCCTTCATCGATTCCACGACGGTAGCACCCAGTTGTTTAAAGTCCGCGCGCAGTTGTTCCACAAAGCGCAATTCCAACTTGGATTGCTCGCTGCGCTCTGGGCGCTCCTCGGTGAGGTGGCCCTCCCAGGTGAACTCAGACGGGTCGGAATCCGTGGGAACGTGGAGATCATCGGCCAAAATCTTGCGCAGGGCCACCACCGCGGCCTCCCGGGAGGTCTGCGGGATCTGGCTGCTGCGGGCAAACGGCAGCAAGCAGGACGGGCAGCACTGCCGCTCTTCCTCGGCACAGTGGCAGGAGGACAGCCGCTGATACGCCACGAGCAGCATCTGACGCACATGCGCCGGCTCGGTGAACTGCGCGAGATAGCCCGTGCCGCCCGGCACGGTGTCATGGATGAGCAGCATGTCTACCGGGCTGCCATCGGAATCCACGCGCACGGGCTCCACGTCGAGGTGATCCGGGTTTCCGCCCAGGTATTCCTTGAAACCCAACTTCAGCGCCGCCACTAATGAAGGCAGCGTGGTGGATTCCACCATGCCGAGCAGCGCCGGCAGGTGTACCAGCACTCCCTGCGTGCCTAGGCTGCGGCCCAACGCAAAGCTAATGGAGTGCTCCTCTGCTGCATTGCGGTACTCGCACCAGGGCGCGTGGTCCTGCCAGCGGTTGGCGCCCACATCAGAATCCAGGTGGCCACAGCGTTCACATACTCTAAACAGCGGGGTCTCACGGTCCACGGCAGCAAAGGTGCGCCTGCTTCCTCCACCATGGCGGCCAAGGTTCAGCCACCGCATCTCCACATGTGCGAGGTATTCCATACCGAAGCCGGAATCGGACAGGTACCAGGCCGTACCACGCCCGCCCTCAGGTACGTTGAAGCTCAGCTGCGTCTGGAAGCGCAACGAGGTGCGGTCATCGGTGATGTCACTAATGGCGGAGCGGGCAGCATCCACGGTGGCATAGACCTTGGTCATTTCCACCACGTCTACTAACTGTTCCCTATCCGCAAAGCCCTTGGCCCCACACTCTGGGCACGCACCAACCCGTGGCGCGGCCACGGCCACATCTTCATCGCTGGAGAGCACCGCACCGGTGGCTTCCGAATAGGAACACTCCGGGCACAAGCGCCACTGCGTTAGCGCGGAGTGGTGCTCACCCAGCTCCACCGAATCCACCTGGGCGCCCACGCCTTGGACGTAGAAAGTGTTACCCGGGGCAAGTTCAGTAAGCGCGGAGGACACACCACGGCTGTAGCTGTAGGTCTCCGTTTCAAACTTCTGGACCTCCTCATTGAAGGAGGACACAGCAAGGTCGAACTCCACGGCATCATCGAGCAGCGTAAAGTTCGGCAGCAGCCCAAAGCGCTCTAATGCACTAATCCAGTACTCATCGGCGTGGTCTGCCAGCTGCTTGCGCACGAACCGCTGGGAGGCCACCGTGGCATCATATTGGTTCTTCAGGTCCTCATCTTCCACCGCGGTGGTTTCCACACGCCCTTTAAGTTCGGTAACGCGCTTGCTTAAGACCTCAAGGCGCCCCAGCAGCAGCTGCTGCGTGGCACTCCAGCGCTCACGCGCGGCGTGCAAATCCATCTCCATTCCGGAAGACGCACCGGACGCCCCAGGAGAGCCAGCCGGACCAGAAGTCCCAGCATCGTCCGCCAAGCACCACTGCCGCAGCTCAGCTAATACTTCCGGAGACGCATGCGGTGCGACAGTTGCCGCGAAGCGCTCATAGGCCGCCGCCACCGTCTCAGCAGACAGCTCACTGAGAGCATCCACCACGGAGTAGCTCGCATGCGTGAACACATCGCGCGCGCTGCGCAGCTGCTCGACTGAGCTGGCCACATCAGTGCTGTCAATGAGATAGGCCACGAACTGGCGGTGCATAATATCGCGCGCGGAGAGATACGCCGCGGGTGCGGTGACCGAACCAGCAATGGTCTCCAGCGGATGCTCCAAGGTAGTCAGTGCTCGTCCACGGCCGCGCACGAGTGCGACGATGAGTGAGTTACCCGTCAAACGCCCGGCGCGGCCCACGCGCTGCACGTAGCTTGCCACCGTGTACGGCATGGAGGAGAGCATCACCGTGGAGAGGTCACCAATATCGATGCCCATCTCCAACGTCGGCGTGGCCACCAGCACGTTTGGTGCGGACGCGGATTGCTCTTCGAAAGGCCGCTTGAACTCATCTTCAAGTTCCTTGCGCCGCGGTGTAGGCACCAAGCCTGTGTGTTCTTCTGCCACCACGGTGCGGGTATTCGTGGTGCGGTAAAGCCGCTGGTAGTAGTTGTCCTCTACGTCCACCAACTCGAAGTGTCCGGTGCAGGACAACGTAAAACAGGCAACGCTATCCATGGCGGCACGCGCACCAGCGTCCACGCCGACGCGCAGGTGGCACACCGGGCATTCCAACAGCACCGGCTCGGCTTCCTCGCGCACCACGATGTTCTCTGGGGATAGCGCATACACGCGCCCGTTCGTGGCCGTGGGAACGGAGGTCACCACCTCTTCGAATTCGAGCTGCTTGAACAGTTCTGTCACCTGGTTGGCCGCGTCGAAGGCGCTGCTTGTCGAGGCCCCCAGCGCCGCCTTCGTCCACCTGGCGTACCAGCCCTTCTGCGAATCCAGCGGCATCGTGGCATTGTTGTCACGCTTGCCCAGCGCGCCCTTAAGAGCAGCACCCGCGCGCGGGAACTTCGGCGCACCACCGCGCACGAAGGCCGGAATTCCCTTCGCACGTGCCTGACGGCGGTTGAGCAACCACGGGTTGCAATCCTGGCGCAGGTATTCCTTAAGCCACGGGTGCGCAATACCGCCGGCAATGCGCATGTACTCCACCACGCCACGTGCCCAGGCCAGAAGCTCCGCATCCGTGGCCAGTGTGCCTGCCACCGAGCGGGCAGCCGATAGCAGCACCGCATCATCCACGTCTACCGCCACGGACAGCGTTCCGGTGGTCACCAACGAGCGTGGCAGGTCTACTCGGTCACCGAATTGCAGCGCCAAGTCTAAGTCCAAGCGCGACTGCAGCGCCGCCAGTGCCTTGCGCTGTTCTGCAGCACCAGCCCCTTTCTCCCACACCGCACGGAAGCGCGGTGACTCCTTTAGCTGCGGCGGTAGCAACTCATAGAGTGCACGTGAACGCACCGCCGGGTCAGCCTCCGAACGCGCCTGCTCCACCATCCGGGCAGCTACGTCTGACAACTGCACTGCCGGCGATGAGTCAGACAAGCCATCCGCATTCGAACCTGAATCCCAGGAGTCAGCAACGGATCGAACTGCACGCCAAATACGCGCACGCAAGGCAAAAGCTCGCGCACGGCTCTGCACGAAGCCGGCTCGGTGCGCGGCATCTTGGACAGAGTCAGCAAAGACCAGCGTCTTCTTCTCCGAGGAATCCAAGTCATCCATGCCGAACAGGTTGCTCAATGCAACGGAGAGCAGCGTGGCCACCGAGGAACCCAAAAAGCGCATCGCATCGTCTTCTCCACAGGATGGGCATTGCTGCGCCTTCGCACGGTCTTCCGCGCCCTCTCCGCTATAGACCAGCACCGGCACCACTGGGGACTCTTCCATGGTCTCCGCATCAGGTGCGTCCGAGCGAAGCTCTGGCACATCCAGGTTCAACCACGCCACACGCGAGTTCTCATCTTCGGCGCGCAGCACACCCTGCGCCACCTCACTCGTGGCATCAATGAGCGGGCGCTGACGCTCCGGCGCGCTGATAGCAATGCGGCGAATCTCCTGCGGTGCGGTGACATACGTGTCCCCACCTGGCTGCTCCGCCAGCATCCATCCGGAGCGCCCACAGTGGCGGCAATAGATAGCCGGCAGCCACGCCTTGCGCCCATCACTCACGCTTTGTGTTACATGCGCGCCCATCCCACCATCATCCGACCAACGGAAGACCGAATCGTGCGATTCGGAAGCCACTGCCCTATCGATGCGGGAGATCTCCCGCACCCACAGGTGCAGCTCCACGCCAGGAAGCTTCTTTCCATCCCAGCCCAGCGCCTCACCAACTGCTGCACGCACGTGTGCCATAAACGCCAACGTCAGGGATAGAAACTCTACTGCGAGCTCACGGTTGTTGCGCAGCACAGTAGCCTTGAATACACGCGCTACCAGCGGTTCCACTGCCGCAATATCAGTCCCCGACACACCAGCCTCGCCGTGCTCCAGCGGCACGGGCGTAGCTGCCTCTTTCAGAATCGCGCACACCAACTTGTTGCCGGCCATTGCCAACACCGAGGAAGCCAAATCCGTGGAGCATCCAAAGACGTGCTCGCACATCGCTGCATACGCCGCCGCATTAAACGACGCCGCGTCATCAGCAGAACCAGAAGCGGCAACGGCAACCCCAGAGCCAGAAACAGCTTCAGCTACCTCATCAACGACAGACTGCATCACTTCAACTGAAGGAGACGCAGAATGAGGCAGCGCAGACGCACGCGCAGCGGTATCGGTAGCAGTAGCAGTAGGAACACCCGCCACCGACGAAATCTCATCAGCACTACCTTCCCTAAGCTTCGAGGCCAATGGCCCCACCGTGGCCTGCCATTCCTCCACGCCCATGAGTGTCTCCCCCACGACCGCATCCGGCGGCATCTTCTCGCCAAAGACCGTGTACGCAAATGACAGCATATCGCCGTGTGATGCTTCCGCATCAGCCGCAGAAGGACCGCGTTGGGCGCTCCCGTCACCTTCAGCACTCTTGTCCCCCAACGTCGCGGAGGTCGCCACCGGCGTGACCTTGCCCAGGGGACGTTCCGCATCCTCAGCAGAAAGGAAACCTTCAGGCTGATATTTCTTGAGCATCAAACCCAAGCGGCGCAGCAGCATCGCCACATCCGTGCCCTGGGCGGCGTCATACGTGTGGAACTCATCCAGCACCAAGTACTGCAAGGACTGCGCGGACTTCTCCCACAGTTCATGGTCCTGTTCTCGCAAGAGAAGCTGGTCCAACATCTTGTAGTTAGTCAGCAGGATATCCGGTGGGGTATCCCGCAGCACCGAACGGTCAGAAATCAGGCCATCCTTTGAGACCTTCCTCCGGCCACCCGACACCACCTCACCGGTGTAGATACCCGCAGTTACCCCCGCAAGCTCCGCTTCCGCGTGCAACAACTTTGCCAAACGACGTTCCTGGTCAGCGGCGAGCGCATTCATCGGGTACAGAATCAGCGCCTTGATGCCACTCCCTGTGGAACGACGGCAGTGGTCCAGAATCGGATATAGGAAGGACTCCGTCTTACCGGACCCCGTACCCGTCACCACGAGCGTGGGCGAAGGCCGCCGTGCCTCACCCGTGACATAGTCAAAAGACGCCAGCCTAGAAAACGCCTCCGCCTGATGACGATAAGGCTTAAATCCCGACGGCAACCACCCCAGAATCCCATCCCACGACTGCGCCGGTGCGTACGGCAAGCGCGTGCGCACGTACGGCCCGTAGAACATGCCGCCCTTTGGGTCATTGAGGAACTCCCGCAGTTGCTGCGAAGTCAGATCCTCCGCCAGTGAGAACGTTGTGGTGAGGTACTCCGACAATCCATCAACAATGTGGTTTGAGGCGTAGGTAGGGATAAGACTCGACATAAGGTGCTACTTCAATACTTTCGGTCTTTTGCTTCGCTTCGCTTCTGGTTTCCGAATCTACTGCTGGTCCATCATCGCAGCATACTTTTCATACGCCGCCGCCAAGTCCGCTTCACGGTCCAGTGGCGCAAACGGATACTCAAAGACGTATTCCACGCCCGACTGCGGATGCGTCCACGTACGGTCCGCCTCCGAAAGCTGCTGCCCATCCTTCAGCTTCTTCTCCAGCTTCAGCACGTCCTTAGGCACCTTACGACCATTAGCGTCATACAAATCTTCCTGGTCATACCGCCTCATCACCGGGAACTGCGTGCGATAAATCATCAGCAGCTCATCCAACGTCACTCCCAACGACAATGCCACCATCGCATCAATCTCGTTTTGAGCATGGAAGCGGTCGCGGGCGTTGCGGAGTGGAGTATCCTTGGACCAATCAATTCCAAGGCAATCCTTCCAAAAGTCAGCATACTTCTCTGTCATGCAAGTTAGCTGAAGGTATCTTCCAACAAGTTCCTCTTGAAACCTTTGGGGATAAGGCAAACCATTCACGATGCTGGGGTGCAAATCAGACGGATTCAAACTGCGGACGAAAAAATCTACAGTGAACGATGACATTCCTGCCCCAGCTAAAGCCGTATTTTCCGCAGCAATTGAAGAACCTGCACTCTGGACTGGGTGTACATGCGCCGCTCCGGGCGGAATTATCGCAGGATAAAGAGTGCGAAATCCAGTAGTAGCTGCCATTCGACGCCACGCAACACGGTAGCTGTTCTTTACCTTCACTCTTTCACCATCGGCTTCCCACACTCCGTAATCAAGGTCGTAAGTCTCGAACGAGCGATTGGGTAGATACGCCGTCGCTGGAATGAATTCTTCCGAAATGGCTTCGAGATCAATCTCCGACCAATCCTGGTTGTGCTTCATTGTTGGGTTCGGCTGCTTGATCATCGGGGTGGAAACACCAAGGTGCGGTCCCTGGAGAATCACGTCATCCCAGGACTCCGGATGCTGCCACGAGGTATCAAAATAACCAGCCTTCTTATCTGCTGACTCGTGCCAGCCACTTGAGAACTGGAGTCCTAATTCCTTAATGCGTGGTGCCACAGCCAGCTTGGCCAAAACTGCGGCAGCTTCACTGTTCACCGAGTAAACGGTTCGTGTCTCAAGTAGCGGCGTACCGGGTTCCTCAATGATCGAATTCCATACCTTGAGGGTGTCTTCATTGACCGTGATGATGCGGTCCCGGTGCGGACGTAGATCCCAGTTGTCATTGTCGTCCTTAAAACCTGGCAGCTTTCCGCTTCCGTCGTGTTCCAAAGAATCAATAACGGTACGTGGGTGGTACAACGCCGATGCAGAAAGGAAGCTCGGTTCTTCTCGGCGGCTACTATAAACATGGATCCCGTACTTCACGAGATCATGCACATCAAAGAGGACAAGCTCGTTAATGAACTGCCAGTGACGACGAAGACGTCGATAAGCACCAGCCCTCAGCGGCGCTGCCTTCTTCTCCGTGAAGTGGGACTCGGGGTGAATGAGTGAAATAATGCCGTCCTCGGCGGCGTTGGCCCACGTGCGCTCCATGAAGCCGCGGTAGAGATCGGGCTGTTGGTTTTGCAGGTGGGGGTAGCGGGTGGCGTCGCCAAGCACTGCGGAGGTCACCACCGCCTCAGCAAGGCCCTTGGAGAGAGTCTCTAGGACGGCGTCGTTGCCGGCAAGGAGCTCACGGCGCTGTTTCTTCTCCGCCTGGGTGGGTTTGTTGGCAAGGCTGAACCACGGATCGTGCTCGGACAGCAACGCGTCCATATCGGTACGCGGACGCACCCACGGCGGGTTGCCCACCTGGAAGTCGAAGCCTCCTTTAGCCATGACCGTGGCGAAGTCGAGGTCCCAGTGGAAGAAGGCTTGTTCCTGGGCAATGGTGTTGACGGTCTTCAGCCAGGGGTGGACGTTGAGAACGTCCTCGTAGCGCTTTCGGCTGGAAGTTGAACGATCGAGTGATTCGACGTAGTCCAGCTCATCCCAGGTCATGTCGAAGCCGAAGGCGTATTGGTTGTCCTTGCGGTAGCGCTTCTGGCCTTCGTTCGGGACGCCGAGGAGGTCCTGCATGGTAGCGAGGTACTCGGTGATATCGGGAAGCTCATCGGTGGCTGTGACAGGCCAGTACCAGAGGGCATTCCATGCGTTCATGGCGGTGCGCAGGCGAAGGTAGGCGCCTTCATTGTTGTGGAGGAGTTCTTCCTCCACCTGGGCGCGGGTGACCACGTCCGCGCGCTTGGCGGTATTGGGCTCCTGGCCCCACAGGTCCAGGTCACGGCGGATTTGGTCCTCGGCAATGCGCAAGCGGACTAGGGAGAGCTCCCAGAGGCGTTCAACCTGGTTGGACAGTGCGGTGGCGAGCTTGGTCTGAGTCTTGTTCAGTGGCTTGCAGATGGATTTCTGCCAGGCCTTCATGGCCTTGATTTCCTCCGCCGCGAGGTTCTTCAATTCCTTGGCATCCACGGCACTTCCCCACCCGTGGCTGGGAACGAGGAAGTGGTGGATGCGACCCGTTGGGTGCTGGTCCGTCTCGTTGGCATCGATAGCCTCGGCTAATTCTTTGAGCGGATGGTGCTGCGGGGTCAGCGTGAGGTAGTTCTGGATTCCCTTCTTCTTCGATGCCGTGGTGGAAACTTCTTTGGCGCTGAAGGTAGAGCGGGTAGCACCCACCAGAGAGTTGCCGTGGCGCAGGTGCAGGCCGAACCACGGAGCCTTTAGCTCCTTGGTCATGGTGTTGAGCCACAGGGAGATTTCGGCAAGCTCGACCGCGGTCTTGTTGAGGTCCACGCCGTAGACCTGATGCAGCGCAATGGAGGCTTTGACCTTCTGCAGTTCCTGGGCGCGGTCCTCGCCAGGAAGTTCCTTGCCAAGTTCAGACTGTTTCTTGGTCAAGTACAGCTCTGCTAGCTGGTTGACGGCCTCCACGGCGAAGGCACCGGAGCCCATCGCAGGCTCACAAATGGTGAGGGTGAGGATGTCATCGGCTTGGTCGATGCGGCCGGTGGCTGTGAGTTCCTCGATGGCTTGGCCAACGGTGAACTCGGTGATGACGGGTGGTGAATAGAAGGACGCGGAGCGCTCACGGTCGCGGGAGGATTGGCGGTAGACAAAGCTGCCTCGGGCGTGGGTGCGTTGGACGCGCTCCACACCGCCATGCTCGCTTTCGCGGTCTTCGTAAACGATGGAATCCTGCGGAAGCGTATGCGCTTGTGCTTCGGGAACCACCCAGGAGCCCTTGGAAGGGTCACCGCGTTTGGCCACCTCAACGAGGTCTTCCTGGGCGATGAAGCCGGTATAGGACATCAGGCCCTCATAAACCTGGCCTAGCTCGGTCACGCCAAGGGTGGCGTAGGAGATGAAACCACGGTCACTCCCCCGCTTTTCCTTGGTAAGCAGGAGATTCTGCAGCACGCGGTGCAAGGCAAGGTTGGAGAGCTTGACCTCATCAATGTAGAACGTAGCCTCGGATTTGAAGAGGTCTGCGTCGAGGTTGCGGAACTCTAGGCCATCCTCGGTGGCGTTTTCATCAAAGAACTCATCGTTCTCATCGTGTGGATCGTGGCCGCGATTCACACGGTCGAACAGCAACTGCAGGCTCTCATAGAGGTGCGTGCCGTTTTGGGTGCGGTGCGTGGAAGGCTCGGTAAGGATGAGGTCCCGCAGGCGTGCAAGGCCATAACCTTCGTCATAGTCATTGTCCCCAGTGGGCAGGATTTGCAGCTCCGGGGAAGACTCGGCGAAGAGAAGGAAAAGGATGCGGTAAAGGTATCGTAGAGCCTGATTGGCTAGTTCGTTGCCGTCGATGTCGTGGCTGGCGTGCTGTTGTTCGTTATTCAGGTGTTGCAACGCTCGACGTTGCAACACGTCGTTGCCGATGATTTCAATCGAGGCCTTGATAGCTCCGCGCAATTCCTCAGACACCTTGACGGAGTGTTCACGGGCTTGGGTCAGGGTATCGAGCCACCAGGTGGTGCCATCAGCCCCGCGCATGGTGTGTTCGGCGGCGAGAATAGCGACCACGCGGGTCAGCTCGCCCTTGGCCTTTTGGTCGTTGCGCTCGACGGCCAGGCCTAGATCCACGGCGAGGTAGCGGCCCAGCGGCCAGGTTTCCCTCTCAGCCAGGACTGCCCAGCGGCCGGCAAGGACCAGGATGAGGTCGGGTGCTTGCTCGGTGAGGAAGAGCTCCCCGACGAGCTTGGCAGCGGTGATGTCGAGGGGCTTGGCTTCACCATTGGAGTTCTGCTGTCCCAGCTCTGGGTCCGCGTCCAGTAGTGGAATGGTGGTGAGGTCCTCCACGGAATCCATCTGTCCAGCGCGAAGGACGACCAAGGAGTGGTTCTTATCCGCGGCTGCGGTCAGAGTCAGCGATTGGCCGTTGCGGGAGAACTCCAGGCGCTTGGGGGCTGGGTATCCGAAGGCCTCGGCGATGAGGTCGTAGACCTCGTGCAGCTTATCTGCGGAGGCCTCCATAGACAGTCCGGAAAGCTTGGTGTGCAGCGCTTCCCTGCGGGAAGTCAGACGCAACAGCGGGGATTGCGTGTGCTCATAGCCGGCGTTCTTTGCATCCTTGTCCGTCTTCTTCCACTCTTTGACAGCATCATCTGCTCGCTTGCCGAAGGAGCTGCCTTTGTCATCGGTAGTGAGGTAATAATCTGAGATCCATTCCTCGACGTTGATGATGGAATCGAAGTCTGCCATTAGCGTGCCTCTGCTTCGTTGGAATAGGTGTGTGCGGTGGCGGTGGTATCCGGAAGGATGAGTGCAAGCGGGCGTACGAGGGAACGCTCCGGCGCCATGGATTTCAGAAGCTCTTCATCCTGGTGGATAAGGCGCTTGGTGTCCTTAATCTTGACGGTCTGCTGGCCAGAGTTGGCCTGCTGCCAGGTATTCGCGCGGTGCTGCCATCCGGCGATCCGGCTTTGCGCCTGTTCGAGGTTGGTGTTTTTCACCATGGAGAGGTTGGTATGCGCAGCCTCCACCGCGGCAGCGATAAGCTGATCGGCGTCATCGGGAACAGCGAACTTACCGGGATTAATCGCGTTCGCCGTCAAACCGATGCGGCCCAGCCAGGCGTAGACGTCCTCGTGGAATTCAACATCCACGGCTTGGAGTCCAGCAGGGACGTCGAAGCCGAAAGGGCCCTCCGTAGCGGTGAGGAAAGTGCGCGAGAGCACCTGACCGCGGGAGTTGGTGAGCGTTCCCATGAGGAGAAGCGTGGGCTTGTCCACCGCACCGAGTGCCGCGGGGATTTCGCTCTGAGGCATGTTGATTAACGCTCGATCAGCAGCCCACTCGGATACGGGATGCAGCGGGCCAAGGTAGTGGGCGCGCGGCCAGGACTTCTCCGAATCACCTTCACGTGCGGCCTTGAGGTGCTGATTGCCGCGGCGCTGCGAGGTTGCCAGCATAAGGCGTTCGGTGACCTTACGGTAGGAGACGTAATCTTGCGGGAGGTAATCAAAGCGCCGGCGCAGATCCCGCGGTGGGGTGAGCTCCACGATGTCATTATCGTGTGACTCATAAGCCACGCCGCCGGCGTTTAAAGACTTATCGGCTTCATCGTGGAAGGCTTCCACGAGGGCGTCGTCCAAGTAGTCTTTCTCCGCGCGGTAGAGGCTGTGGTGAGCAGACCGTTGTGTGGGTTCGGAAGGTAAGGATTCCGTCTCCACTGCGCCTCCGGTGTCCTCAACAGCGGCTGCTACCAGCAGCTGCCAGATGTCATCGCCGAGGCCGGAGGTGGGGGTTTCCGCGGGGATGTCGACAAGTGCGGGCTTCGCATGCGCCCCGGTGAGTACCTCCTCAGGGGAAGCAACGACCTCATCGAAGTCACGGTCATGCATGAGCACTGCGCGGATCTCATCCTCCTCTGCCTTGGGATTGTGCTTGCCCATAAGCGGGGCAGCATCACCGAGGAGTTGGTTAGCGGAATACTCGCGGTCAATGAGGCGGGTAAGAACGCGCAGCTCACCAATGGAATCAGCGACCTCAGCATCCTTCGGGTCCAGCAGCAGGGAGGTAATCTCCGGCTCGTGTTCCTGGCCATAGCGATCGATGCGGCCATTGCGCTGCTGGATGCGAATGAGCGACCATGGGATGTCATAGTGCACCAGGTGGTGGCACTGGGCGTGCAAGTTCACGCCCTCGGAGGCGACGTCACCGGTGATAAGGACACGCAGAGGAGTGTCGGTGCGCTTGAATTCATCAATAAGCGCCAGCTGATCCGAATCCGACAGGCCGCCGTGCATAACCTTCACGGCGCCCTTGGGCAGCTTTAGGTGCTTAGCGATATTTTCTTGCAGCCACTGCAAGGTTGCCACGCGCTCAGAGAAGATAACGACGCGACGCTCCGAGCCCTTCTTCACCCCGATGTCCATGAGGTAATCAATGAGGGCGGCGAACTTGTTGGAGTTTTCCTCCGTGACCTTGCTGTTGAGCTCCTTAAGCCGATCCAGCTTGTCCTGTTCCTTGGGCTTTTCAAGCTTCTGTCGCGCCGTAATGGATTCCTCCAAGGCCGCCGGGGAAGATAGGAAGGCCTTAACCAAGGTCCAGGGGAAGAGGCGATCATTCGCCGTCGTTGCAGGGGTATTTACCCAGTCTTCCGCGATAGCACGCGCCACGGCATTTTCCTCCGGGGAAGCGTCCACCAAAATGTTGCGGGGCTCACCGCGCTTGGCCCACTTCTCTCCTACTACCGAAGCCACTTCGGGTGAATTGCGATGGCGGCGAATGATGAGCTTCTTCGCGGCTTCCATATCGATGGAGCCATCAGGCAGGACTGACAGCGGGTCAAGCAAACGCAGGATTTCCTTAAAGGAATCCTCGCGGCCATTGTGTGGGGTGGCCGAGGCCAGGATGAGCGACTCGGTGGTCGGTGCCAAGGTACGGGCCAGCTCATTGTTCTGGGAGCCGGCGTTCGTCGCATTGTGGATCTCATCAATGACCACTGCATCCCAACGCACCTTCTCCAACTGCGCGCGGTACTTGGGTGCCTTGAGCGTATCCATGGACACGATAACACGCGGGAAATAGGTAAACGGATTCTTCGATGCCGGCAGCTTCTGGCGCACTTTCTGAATACCCTGGCTGTCCAAGCGAACCAGCGGGATGGCAAAACGCGTCCACAGCTCCTGCTGGAACTGCTCCATAACGTGCTTCGGCGTGACTACAAGTATGCGCTCTCCCCTACCGCGGCGGATGAGCTCCGCTAGGATCATGCCGATCTCCAGCGTCTTACCCAAGCCCACGGCGTCTGCGAGCAGCACGCGCGGGCGGATGCGCTCGTCTGAAAGCGCCGACTTCACCGCGGAGAGCTGGTAATCTAGCGGGTCCGCCAACATGTCCGTGGCTACCTCCAGCTGCTTTTGGTACAGCGGCACCGGCGTGCGGCGCAACGTCGACTCCAACCACAAACGAGTATGCCGAAAGTGCGAAGACTCATCCGGGGTCACGGTGACATTGGCCGGGTCGAAGACCTCAATGCCATCAAGCGCCGTGAAGAAGGTCGCGGTGGTGTCCCGCACGTAATCACTCACTCCACGGGCCCGAATGCGGAACCCATCAGTGGTGCGGGTGACGTTGCTCACCAGCCAGTGCTCGTCGCGGCAAGAGATAGTGACGCCGGGGGCGAGCTGAGAGAAATCGGAGGCACTCATGAAGACCAAGTTAGCAGCCGAGACGGACTCCATCGTGGATTGCGTGGTTCAATAGTTCGAGCCAAGCCTTTCTGAATAATTGCTGCCCCGTTGTGTGGTTTAGCTAGGCGGTTGCCCTAGCCTTTGGCTGACGCTTTGCTATCGCCTTTCGCTGTAGACAGCGCTTAACGCCTGCACCCCGTGGGTCGAATGGTGACCATGACGCCCCTAGACTCTTGGCATGCCAGAAAGCACGGGTGTAGTTAGGTAAGCTGGCAAGGGTTGAACTTTATCCCCGATTAGTACATGGATTGAGACTACTTAAGTGTCTGAAGAACCAACCCTGTATCCCGATACGTCGGTAGAGCCTGTAACTCTAGAGCGCATCGGTGAGATCTTTTCCTCCGAAAACTTGGAATATCGCCTCGAAGAACAGCCAGTGAGCGAGGAAGAAACTGTGCAGATCCTGCGCACCGGTTTCTCCAATGTCGCCATCGCTATGCAGGTGCGCGATGATGTGCTCGTCGCGGATTCCGTCTGGCGCGGCAACGTGCCTTCTTCTGAAGGACCTAGCCTATTGATGGTTCTCAACCAGTGGAACCAGCAGCACTTTGCCCCCACCCTCCGCTTCTTCGAGTCTGCCGAGAATAACCTCGCAGTCTCCGGAGTGCGCGAGATCAACATTGCTCACGGTTTGTCCCGTAACCAGATCGGTGCCTTCGTGATGTCCACGCTGGACTCTATGCTGCAGTCCTTCGCTTTCGTGGAAGAACACTACCCGCAGCTCGTGACCTGGGAGGAGCACAACCATGACTAATGCCTCTACCGAAAACAATCTGCCGGAGATCACCCTGGACCGCGTTGTCGAAGCTATGCGCTCCTTCGACATCGAATTGACCAAGATGGACAGCGATATAGAGGCAGCCACCGCTAACCTCAATGGCCTGCCCACCATGTTCGCGGTCCTTGATTCTGTGGTCATTGTCCGCTGTGATGTCCCTACCGACGCCGCCTATTCCAAGGCTGATGCCGGCCTTTTCCTCGCGGCTAACCAGATCAATTCCGTGGCCTTTGGCGCGCGAGCTGTTATTTCCGAGCACGATGACATGCTCGTTGTGCGCACCGAGCGCGATATCCCCGCTGCCGCTGGTATGAATGATGAGCAGCTGCAGGCAGCCTTAAAATCTGCAGTGGACGGCGTAATCCGTGGCCAGGACGCCATGGTCTCTGCTGCAGAAGAAATGGCCAAGCTGGGCTCTGAAACTGCTGGCAAGGCCGGCGCGGAAGGCAATAACTCGGGCACTGAAGATGCCACGAGTTAACTAAGTCCGCCAAAGAATTAAGCTCCCTTAACCTTCCATTCCTCATGTGGGAATGGTCGGCAGAAAGGGAGCTTTTCTTGTAGACGGTTACTCTGCGTCGAGAATGCGTTGGCGTTCCCCTTCCGGATCAAAATCCGGTGCGGGCCACGACAGCTCTAGGTGGCGCAACGCGTCGACGATGAGGAACTTCAATGCCATGCGGGCGTACTTCTTATTATCTGTGGGGATGACGTACCACGGCGCCCAGATCTCATCCGTTCGGCGAATGGCGTCTTCATATGCCGCCATGTACTGGTCCCAATATCCGCGTTCCTCAATATCGGATTGGTCATACTTCCAATACTTGTCCTCGCGCTCGGTGCGCTCTAGTAGATTTTCTTTTTGGAATTGCGGAGAGATATGCAGAAATATCTTTAGGATCTTGGTGTTTTGGCCGGCGAGTTCCTGCTCATAATCTCGGATAGCTGCAAAACGGCGGTCAACTTCGTCTTCGTCTACCCACTTGTGAACCCGCTGGATGAGCACATCTTCATAATGAGAACGGTCGAAAGCCACGACTTGCCCCGGCACGGGATCGTGCTTGCGAATGCGCCACAAAAATTCGTGCTCCAGCTCCTCCTCCGTCGGTTTACCAAAACCCACTGTCTTAGTGCCTTGGGGATCGAAAACCGAGAAGACATTACGAATGGCCCCTCCCTTTCCTGATGTGTCCATCCCCTGTAACACTACAAGCAAAGACGGTGCGCCTTCTTCATGGGCGCGGCCATTGGCAAAAAGACGCTCTTGCAGGTCATAAAGCTCTTCGTCGTAATGCGCAAAACGATCAGCCAGGTCGGATTTGGAGCCATTGAAACCCGGTGTAGAGGTGGGGTCCACATCAGCGAGTCGGAAATTCTTCCCCGCTCTTAGGCTCAGCGCATCATTAATCTTGAATTTGCCCATGGCTACCATCGTACAAAATACTGCCCGCCGCCAGCCTGGTATTTTCAACCAAGCCAGCCGCGGGCGGAAGCAGGCACCCTGGAGGGCACGGGACCTAGGAGAAAATGCTACTGCGCAGAGTTTTCCTCCGATTCGGAAGCCTCATTAGGTGCGGCTGGGTGGCTCGAAGTCTCTTCCGACTCGGCTGACGTAGCGGTATCCGTTTCGCTCTCGGCCTCGGCAGTATCCTGCCCATCTTCATCTAGGCCCTGGTGTTCTGCAGACATTGGGCTTTCGGCGGAGCGAGACTGCGCTACATCGTCCAATACCGCGTGGATATACGGGGCTGCCTGCTCATTGGAGTATTGAGAGGCGATTTCCACGCCTTCCACCACAGCGGTGGCAGTAGGAATATCCGGATTAAAAAGCAGCTCCCAGACCGAAACGCGCAGGATGGCGCGGTCTACAGCAGGGATACGATGCAGTTCCCAATCCTCGGAAAGGTAGCGAGAGATGGTGTCATCGATGACATCGAGCTCTTCGGCTGCACCCTTGATAATAACCTGGGTGTACTCGGCAATCGGCGCTACCGCATTGCGATCTTCGCGCGCCAAAGCGATGCGGTCCTCCACGATGGCTACGGGATCTACGTCCCTGTTTTCGGCCTCGTACAGAATATCCGCAGCACGGCGGCGTGCGCGGTACCGCGCTGTGTGCCGCTTGTAGTTAATATCGCGCTTCGGGGTGTTATCAGACACAGTCAGATGCCCTAGTTATTAACGCGGGAGAGGTACTCGCCGGTGCGGGTATCGATCTTGAGAACGTTGCCGATCTCAATGAACAGTGGGACCTGGATCTCTGCACCGGTCTCCAGGGTGGCAGGCTTGGTGCCACCAGAAGAACGGTCACCCTGCAGACCAGGCTCGGTGTGCTCGACCTTGAGGTCTACGGAAATAGGAAGCTCAGCAAATAGTGCTTCATCCTCGTAGAAGGAAACCTGCACGCGCATGTTCTCCAGCAGGAAGCGAGCGGCATCACCGAACTTCTCCGGCGGGAGCTCGAACTGCTCAAAGGTCTTCTCATCCATAACCACGTAGCTGGTGCCATCGTTGTACAGGTAGGTCATATCACGGCGGTCCACGGTAGCGGTCTCCACCTTAACGCCAGCATTCCAAGTCTTATCCACGGTCTTACCGGAGACAACATCTTTGAGCTTGGTGCGCACGAAGGCTGGACCCTTGCCCGGCTTCACGTGCTGGAACTCCACGATCTGCATCAGTTTGTTGTCGATCTTCAGAACGAGGCCGTTCTTGAAATCAGTAGTATCAGCCATTGCGGTTAAACTCCCGAAAATTGTGGACTAAAGGTTGAAAACAATGTTTAAGCCTACCGGACAACTGCCCCATGGGGTATTACCGGTCCCCCATTCCTTCCCCACTTTTGACTTTGGAGTGGATTTCGAGACTATTTACCAGTACATAGCGGCCGGTTACTCGGATATTCGATGTTTTTATCCTGCAATAACTCCCTGTACCATAAGGCCTTGCTAAATTGATATCCCACATATTTATCAAGAATTTTTACGATGGCTGTCAAGGATTTTTATGCCCTGGCCGCTGCTACTGGCGCGGCAGTAGCAGCACTCTCCGCCCCGCAGGCCGTAGCAGCGGGCGCCCAGACCGTAATGTTCGGCGATTCCGTCTTCGCCAATCCCACCTATGGCCAGGTAGGGACTACTTCTAGCGTTTCTCCTTCGGCAAGCACTACGCTTTCTTCCGCTACCCATGGCATCGAAGACACCCCAGGTGCGCCTTCCCCACAGAGCTGCCCGCAAGGCAGAGCAATGTCGGCCGCGAACTAGGGCGCCTTTCTGGCCAGCACGTAGCCAACTACGCCTGTTCTGCGGCCAAGGCAGCCAGCCAATCACACCGCAAGGACTTCGGGGAGCAGATCAACGGAGCCATTGCCAATGGTGACCTCAATGACATAACTAAAAATGTACTGATCCAGTTCGGCGCCAATGATCTCCCGGAAATCGTCCGACCATCACTATCTTCCTCGAACCCCTACTTTGATGGCATGAAACATTCGATCCAGCGGGTGCACCAGGCCGCGCCAAATGCGCAGATTACTGTCGTAGGATATCCGGCAATCTCCGCCCGCAACGGCGCCGTATGCCCGCTACGCACGTCCGCGCCGGGCTCCACCGACGTTGGTTTTAATCTGGACTATGCGGGCCTAGTGCGCACCGGCGAGGACCAAGTCAATAGCGCGATGTATAAGGCAGCACGTGCAAACGGTGTGCAGTACTACGACCTACGTGCCGATTCCATCAACCATGGCAGGTGCGCGCCGGATAGCACCCGCTGGGTGTCTGGCAAGTGGGAGTACTCGGTACCGCACAACCTCTTCAACCACCTCACGCACCTGGGCACCCGCAACGTCGCCCAGCTGCCCAATTCCAAGGTGCTGGCCCACTAGGCGGGCACTTCAGTAAATTCCTTCGTCGCGGCGGTGATGATCTTCGGCGCACCCTCAGTGATGATGAGGGTATCTTCGATGCGCACGCCGCCCTTGCCTGGCACATAGATGCCCGGTTCAATGGTCAGGGTCATTCCGGCGGCGAGTTCGCCTTTGCCGGTCTGAGCCGCGAACGGAGCCTCATGAACGTCTAGGCCCACACCATGGCCCGTCGAGTGCACGAAATAGTCACCATAGCCGGCGGCAGAAATGATGTCGCGGCAAGCGGCATCGACGTCGGCAAGCTTAGCGCCCGGTACCGACGCTGCCACGCCTGCCTCTTGGGCGCGCAGCACCACATCATAAATTTCCTTGGCAAAATCATTCGCAGTACCCACCACGTAGGTGCGGGTGCAATCGGAATTAAAACCACGCAGATGCGCGCCGAAGTCGATGGTCACCAAGTCACCGTCCGCAATAATTCGGTCATCAGCGCCATGGTGCGGCAACGCCGAATTCGGGCCGGAAGCGACGATGGTATCGAAGCTCACCCGCTCCGAGCCGAGCATGCGCATCCGGTATTCCAAATCAGCAGCCACCTGGCGCTCAGTGCGGCCGGCACGCAGCTCGCCTGCGGCGAGGAGGTCTTCCAGAGCCTTATTGGCCAGCGCGGCAATTTCTTCCAGCTTTGCTAGCTCCAGCGGGTCCTTGACCAAGCGGATATCTTCAATCACGCCAGAGACAGGGACCAAGGTAACCGCCTCCGGGGACGATTCCTCCAGCTCCTTCAGCTCAGAAACCGTCAGATAGTCTGCTTCGAAGCCCACCCGAACCGGCCCCTGTACATCGGCAAACTGCTGCAGGAGCACTTTTCCTACTGCACGGCCCTGGATAGCCTCTAGATCAGGAACCTCCTGGGCGATCTGCGTGGTGTAGCGACCATCGGTAGCAACCTGAGCAGTAAGGTCCTTGCGCAAAAGCAGCCCACCATTCGAGCCAGAGAAGCCCGAAAGATAGCGCACGTGGGTGAGGTGGGTGACCAGAACGGCATCGATGCGCTGGCCGGCCAGCTGCGCGGCAAGCTTGCGACGCCGGTCACTGAAACGAGTATCTGCCAAAGCCATGATTTCATCCTTCTGGGTTGACTACGGAGTGGAAAGTATCCACCCAGTATATCGACGCAACCTTAGCAGTTGGGCAGATTTCTATCTTCCTTGCTGCCGCCCAGCCCTATCTCGTTCGTGGGTGCCTATTGGCAGAGGTAGTCTACTGCCGCCACGTAGCCGAATACCCCTAATCCGGCGATAACACCGCGGGCGATAGGGCTGAGATAGGAATGATGGCGGAAGGGCTCGCGCGCGTGCACATTAGAGATATGCACCTCTACGAATCCGGCGCCATCCGCCACCTCTGCTAAGGCGTCCCGCAGGGCCACCGACGTATGGGTAAACCCGCCGGGATTGATAATCACCGGCTGTCCCGCATCGGCGGCGGCATGCACTTTCTCAATCAACTCGCCTTCATGATTGGACTGGAAAAACTCTACTTCGACCCCGTGCTCGGTAGCACGAGTTGAAATCATCCGTTCGACATCTGCCAAGGTAGTGGAGCCATAGATATCCGGTTGCCGCTTTCCCAAGCGGTTCAAATTCGGACCGTTAAGGACAATAATCTTCATTTCTACTCCGAAATCGCGGCGTAGGCCGCCTCTAGCTCTTGCGTGCTGGGGCCCTCCAAGCGGGTAGTCTCTCCCACCCCAGTCAAGGCTACAAAGCGGATCTTGCCGTCTCGATTCTTCTTATCATGGGTCATTGCCTCGTATAGATCTGCAAAGTGGCCTGCTTTATAGGAGGTCGGCAGCCCCACGCTGTGCAGGATCCGGCGGTGCTTTTCCACGAGTTCAGCGTCAATTAGGCCACGTGCCTGCGCCAGGTGGGCGATAAACATCATGCCCACTGCCACAGCTTTACCATGGCGCCACGCATAATTTTCGTGGCGCTCTACGGCATGGCCAAAGGTATGGCCGTAGTTCAGCGTTTCCCGCAAACCTGATTCTTTCAGGTCCTCGCCTACTACAGCGGCTTTTACCGCAATGGAGCGCTCAATCAATTCTGGCAATAAGCCTTCCGGGTCCAAGCACGCTCTCGGGTCGCATTCATAGCGCTCTAGGATTACCGGGTCATGGATGAAACCAGTTTTGATGATTTCCGCGGAACCGGCAACGATTTCCGCCTCGGGCAGGGTTTCGAGCCGCTCGAGATCCACAAACACAGAATCTGGCTCATGAAAGGCGCCAACCAGGTTCTTTCCGGCTGCCGTGTTGATGCCAGTTTTACCGCCGACGGCGGCATCTACCATGGCCAAAAGGGTGGTAGGAACCTGAATGACCTTGATGCCGCGCATCCATCCGGCCGCTGCGAACCCCGCCATATCGGTGGTGGCACCCCCGCCTAGGCCGATGATGACGTCACGGCGGCTAAAGCCCCTCTCCCCCAGCTGATCCCATACTTCACCGATGACCCTGAGCTGCTTGGCGGCCTCTGCATCGGGGATGTCGATAAGCGTGGGCGTTATGCCCTGCGCGGCAACGAGTTCCGCTAGATCCGCGGCGGCAGCGCGCAGGGGCGGCTGGAAGACAATGCCCGCCTGGGCGGCTCCGCTTTCCGCACAGCGCCGCGCTATGTCCTGGTTTAGACCGGCGCCAATGCGGACTTCATAAGGCTGTGGTCCATTAACGGCAATGGTGGGCATGGTGGTCCTTTCGGTTCGCCGCCGCGGCAGGGCGGCGAGAAACAAATGCTAGCGCGGTGGGCATCTACAAGGTATCGAGGAAGCCGAGAATATCGCCTACTACCTGCTGCGGGGTCCGAACATCTGTGCGTACTCGGTAATCGGCCACTTCCTGGTAAAAGGGGCGTCGAGTATCCACCAAGTTACGGTAGTGCTCGAGAGGATCGGCGGCCGCGAGAACCGGACGATTGCTGTCCCCAGAGGTACGCCGTGCGCCTTCTTCAGGAGAAATATCCAAAAAGATTACGGTGTGGCGCTCCAGCAGCTCGCGCGTGGAGTCTGTGAGCACTGCCCCGCCGCCAAGGCTGACTACCCCCGTAGTGCGCAATGCAGCCGCAACATGCTCGGCTTCGAGGGTGCGGAAGTCAGGTTCCCCGAGCTCGCTAAAGACCTCCCCGCAAGGCTTGTTCTTTGCCTGCTCAATAAGGTGATCCGAATCCACCAATTCGCAGCTTAGGGCATTGGAAAGGCGGCGGCCAATAGTGGATTTACCCGCACCTGGCGGGCCCACCAAAACAACGCGTGGACGAGGTTGGCCCGTAACGGCAGTTGGGGTGGTCATAACTTACTCCTGGTCAAAAGCAAGGCGGTCCGAAACGTATTCATCATACGCGGCGATAGCCTGCGAGGTTTCTTCGAGGCTATCCCCACCGAATTTCTCCAGCACGGCGCGTGCAAGGACAAGGGCAACCATGGCTTCTGCCACTACGCCGGCCGCCGGAACCGCGCAGACATCGGAGCGCTGATGAATGGCGGTAGCATCGGCACCGGATTCCATATCGATGGTGCGCAAGGCACGCGGGACCGTGGAGATCGGCTTCATCGCCGCCCGCACACGCAGCTGCTGCCCATTAGTCATACCGCCCTCGAGTCCGCCGGCACGGTTGGTGAGACGGCTAACGCCGTCGGCGGTACGCACCATTTCATCGTGAGCGGCGGAACCGCGACGGCGGGCCTCCGCAAAACCATCACCAATTTCCACGCCCTTAATGGCCTGAATTCCCATCAAGGCGCCTGCCAATTGCGCGTCCAGGCGATCATCGCCGGAAATGTGCGAGCCCAAGCCAATGGGCAGACCATCCACCACCACTTCGACGACTCCGCCCAAGGTATCGCCCTGCTTCTTTGCGGCTTCGATCTCCGCGATCATGGCGGTCTCTGCGTCCTTATCGAAGGCGCGAACGGGCGAATCATCGATGGCCGCGATGTCTGCGAACGCTGGCGCTGGCCCTTCATAAGGTGCAGCGGCGCCAATAGAAATGACGTGGGAGAGGACCTCGATGCCAAGGGTCTCGCGCAGGAAATTGCGCGCCACGGTAGCGGCAGCCACGCGCGCTGCAGTCTCGCGCGCGGAGGAACGCTCCAAAATGGGGCGCGCTTCACCATGGCGGTATTTCACCATGCCGGCAAAATCCGCGTGCCCTGGGCGTGGCCTAGTCAAAGCGGCACCGCGTCCAGAGTTCATAGCCTTGATATTGTCTTCATCGTCCATATCCAGCGGATCAGCCGACATGATGGTGGTCCACTTGGGCCACTCCGCATTGCCAATCATGATGGCAATGGGGCTGCCCAAAGTCAGCCCATGGCGCACTCCACCCAGCAGGGTGACCTCATCAGCTTCAAACTTCATGCGGGCACCACGGCCGTAGCCTAGGCGGCGCCGGGAAAGCTGATGAGAAATATCGGCGCGGGTAATAGGGACCCCAGCGGGCATGTGCTCCAGCAGAGAAATAAGAGCCTGGCCGTGGGATTCACCTGCAGTAGTCCAACGAAGCATGCGGGTATTATCGCACGGCGCGGCCCATCCGGTACCAACTTGGTCCGGCAATATATTCTTCCACCCCCTCAAAGAGGGTGCACGCACACCACTACCCCGGCCGCTGCTAGCAGCATCGCGGGCCCATGCGGACTCTTCTTCTGCCCTGTACAAACAGACCAACCGAGCGTGAGCAGGCAGGCACAGCCGCTGGCTGCCACCACCCCCATAAACCCGGCGACATGCCCCACCAGCATTCCCAACGGCAGGGCCAGCTTGATGTCCCCGCCGCCTACTCCTGCATGGGCCCGCCCAAGTACCAGATACATCCCTGGCCACCACGCCCCACCCCAGTTGGCCACTGCAAGCGACAGTACTGCGGCCGGAAGCGTCAGCCAATCCGGCAATCGGCGCTGCCGAATATCCCACCAGGATAAGGCTGCTGCCCATAGACAATAAATTATTCCCCCGAAAATCAGCACGGCGCTTAGATTAGAGCAAACCGCCGTCTAAGCGCTTCCCATAGCCACCCATAGGGCGAAATTCGCAGCGCTTATTGCACGCGGTAGCCGCCCGCGCTTGGCGAAGTCCCCTTCTATTTAACCGTCTGCGAGCGTCGCTGTAGTTCCTGGTTCAAAGCCTGCAGCATTTCTTCCCGGGGAGCAGCCACCCCGGTAAATTGCTCGAATTGGCTAAATGCTTGGTATGCGAGCATGACCTGCCCGCCGACGGACTTGTAGCCGTTAGCCGCTGCGCACGTGGTCAACGGGGTGGGCCACGGATCGTAGATGACGTCTAGCACCGGCGCGTGGGCTATGTCGAAGACGTAGTCTTCCAACGCGGCGGCTGGAACCGTAGACACAATGACATCGGCTGCGCGAGAAATTGCTGTTAAGTCACCGGAGAAGCCAGTAAAGGAAAGCTCTAACTCTAATTTCTGGGCAAGTGGCTGTAACTCTGCGCTACGGTCCGAACGATTGAGGACCGTAACGGTAGTAATTCCGCGCTCGGCGAGCGCCCACAAGGCAGGACGCGCGGTTCCCCCGGCTCCAATGAGCAGCGCGTGACGTGCCGGAGAATCTCCCAAAAGCTCTGCTAGTGCACCACGCACGCCTTCGGTGTCGGTATTATCTGCAAACCAACCCTCTGCTCTGCGCACTAGGGTATTCGCTGAACCAATCAGCTGTGCGCGGTCACTTGTGATGTCCGCGAAGCGGAGGGCCGCAAATTTGCCCGGCATGGTTACGGAAAAACCAGCAAACTCGGGAGCACTCGCGCCCACCACCTCCGGCAGACTCTCCGCTGTCACCTCGAAGCGAGTGTAGTCCCAGCCGCTCAGCCCGGCGGCCTCGTAGCCGGCATTGTGGAGCACTGGAGACAACGAGTGCTCGATGGGACTACCTAAGACTGCCGCACGTGGCATCGGGTTCTACCTCTTCGTGGTTTTCGCGACTTTATTGGGCGGGTTGATCGGCAGCGGCATCGCCGTTTCCGGAACCGGCGCCCTCCCCTTCGCGTTTGGAGTCAAGCACGCCGGAGCGGATGGCGTCATCAACGCGGCCCAAGTGCTCATCGTAGGTATCGGAGAAGACAGTGGTGCCTTCTTCGTCCACGGTGACAAAGAACTTCCAATTGCCCTCAGCAGGCTGCTCCATGGCCTTGATTGCATCATCCGAAGGAGAAGCAATCGGGGTATCTGGCAGACCCTCCTTTGCGTAGGTATTCCACGGAGTCTTCTCCTCACGGGCCTCATCGGTGGTGGCCAGCTCAACGTCTTCCAAGCCATAGTTCACAGTGGAGTCAAACTCCAAGCGCATCGGCTCGTCCAGACGGTTAAGGATAACGCGGGCGACCTTGTCGAATTCACCGGCGGGCGCCTCGCGCTCCACCAAGGAAGCGGAAGTGAGCAGCTCATAAGGGCTCAGGCCGATAGCCTGGGCGCGTTCTTCGATCTTGGTCTCGTTGTAGCGCTTGGTAGAGCGCGTGATGAGGTCCTTCAGAATATCTTTGGCCTCCATATTGGGGTCCAGGACGTACTGGCCGGGAGCGATAAGACCCTCGATGCGCATGGGGTCATTGCCGCGCTTGTTGATGGCTTCAAGTGCCCACTGTGGAGCGCCCAGTTCAGCCGGGTCGGTTTCCGCCGCAACCTTTTCTAGGTCTTCCTTCTTCAGGCAATTGCCATCATTGCAGCTGACTTCGGAAATCAGGGAGTAGATGCCGTAGCGCACGTCTCCGCCAACAACCTTGACGTCCTCCAAGGTTGCGCCGCCTTGCACCTCAAGCATGTCGACGCGGTTTTTCTCATCCAGCAGCGCCTCGACCGCGGAGTCCGCGCTCATCTCTTCCTGCAGGCGGTAGAAACCGGGCTGGATCTGGCTCGCACTGTGATTCATAGAAGCGGCAGAGTCGAAGGCGTCCTGGGTCTTGACCACATTCTTCTCCACCAATGCGGGACCGAGCTCGGACATGGACGAGCCCTCCGGTACCTCCACTAGCTGCGTGGTACCGTTGCCGGTTCCTTCATAGTCGGCGGAGGTATTGCCAAGGCGGAATCCAATATAAATAAGGGCACCAAGGATAACGATGATCGACGCGATAATAACGGCAATGCCGCGCTGGCGACGCTTGACGTATTTCGGCTCCATCGATCGGCCGAGGCGTTCTTGGTTACGGCTCACGTGTTTTAGTCTCCTGAGTCTGAAGGCTGGTCAATTGCATCAACTGAGCGAAGAGCGCTCGCGCGCCCATCCAACCAAGTCTGCAAAATCTCCACCGCTGCTGCTTGGTCGATGACTTTACGGCCCTTCTTCTCGGACACGCCGGACGCACGCAGCGCGGTAGTTGCCGCAACGGTGGTCAAACGCTCATCAGCCAAACGTACTGGTGGTGGAACTTTATCTATATTTGCATTTCGATTCAACCGACGGCGGATCCGAAACGCGATTTCCTTAGCGTGTTTTACGCTTTTCGAACCATTTCCCTGCAAATCCCGTGGCAGCCCCACGACGATTTCGACCGCATCGTATAAATCAATTAATTCCAGGATCCGGTCAATATCGCCCTTATCGCGGTCCTTGAAGCCGGTTTCTCGGTGCACGGTTTCCACAGGGGTAGCTAGCGTTGCTTCCCTATTGGACACGGCCACGCCGATGCGCACCGTACCGACGTCCAAGGCGAGCCGGCGCCCCAGCCCTGGATCATCTCCCCCGGGGGTATCTGGTTCCACTTTTGCCACGGTCGAACTCCTAGAGGGACTCGAGCATGTCCTCGACGGCTGCAAAGCCGCGCTCTGCTCCGGCAGCGGAAGAGCCAGAGCCTTGGGCCATATCCGGCTTACCGCCACCGCGGCCATCGACATACTGACCAAAGGTCTTGACAATGTCGCCGGACTTCACACCTCGTCCGACGGCCTTTTCGGTGGCTGCCGCGATGAACGGGAACTTGCCCTTATCTTGGGCACCCAAGACAATAACGGCCTCTTCCTCGCGCAGGCGGTTGCGCAGGTCGGTAGCGACGGTGCGCAGATCCCCGCCGGTCGTGCCCTCCGGCAACGTCAGCGCAATAACCTTGAACCCATTGATGTCCTTGGCGGCGCCGACAAACTCGGCAGCACGCGCAGCCAATTGCTGTGTGCGGAGAGTCTCGATTTCCTTCTCCGCCGCCTTGAGCTTCTCAGAAAGTTGAGCAATACGCTCCGGCAGATCCTCGGTCTGTACCTTAAGCTCGCGGGAAACGCCTTCTACCAAGGCGGTTTCCTTCGAGTAGTAGCGGAAGGCATCCAGACCGGAGTAGGCCTCGATGCGGCGAGCACCAGAGCCAACGGATGATTCACCCAGTACGGAAACCGGTCCGATTTCAGAAGAGGATCCAACGTGGGTACCGCCGCATAACTCGATGGAGAAAGGTCCACCGATTTCTACTACGCGGACTTCTTTGCCGTAGTTTTCACCGAATAGGGCCATAGCGCCCATGGCCTTAGCCTCTTCCAAAGAGGTCTCAATAGTGTTGACCGCAAAGTTGGAGTCAATTGCCTGGTTGGTAATCAAGGCAATCTCTTCCAGCTGGGCCTGGCTAAGCTGCTCGGTGTAGTTGAAGTCAAAGCGCAGGTAGCCTGGCCGGTTCATAGAACCTGCCTGGACAGCGGTCGGGCCAAGCACCTGGCGCAGTGCAGCATGAATCAGGTGAGTTGCAGAGTGCGCCTGGGTAGCACCATGGCGCCACTGCTTGTCGACGGCCGCCTCAACAGACATTCCCAAGTCCAGACCGCCAGCCGTAACCGTAGCCTTGTGGACCCACAGCTTCTTGCCAATCTTTTGGACGTCATTGACCTCCAGCAAAGATTCGCCGGCCACGATGCGCCCGCGGTCCGCCATCTGCCCGCCTGCCTCGGCATAAAGCGGGGTGTGGTCCAGGATGACCTCTACCTCTTCGCCCTCGTGTACTTCATCAACCTTTTCGCCGCTGCGGACTAGGCCGATGACGCGGGCGTCGGAAGTAAGCTCCTCAAAGCCGGTGAAGACGGTGGGGTTATTGTCTACCCAGTCGCGGTAGAGGGAAAGGTCAGTATGCCCGTGCTTCTTGGCCTGATTATCAGCCTTGGCGCGGCGGCGCTGCTCACCCATGGCATCGTTAAAGCCGTCCATGTCCACCTCAAGGCCGGCTTCTTGAGCCATCTCCAACGTCAGGTCGATGGGGAAACCGTAGGTGTCGTGCAGCTCAAAGGCCTTCTCACCCGGCAGAACCTTTGCGGTCTTCGCGCGGGAGGTGGACTTGAGTTCTTGGACAGCGTCATCGAAGAGACGGGTACCGGACTCTAGGGTCTTGAGGAAGGCCTTTTCCTCGTTGACGGCCACGCGCAGAATGCGCTCGCGGTTGTCCGCGATCTCCGGGTAGGACGGGGTCATGGTGTCCATGACCGTATTCATAAAGCGCTCCATGGGAGCGCCCTGAGCGCCAAGCAACTTAGCGGAACGGATGATGCGGCGCAGCAAGCGGCGCAGGATGTATCCGCGGCCTTCATTGCCCGGGGTCACGCCGTCCAAGATAAGCATCATGCCGGTACGGGAGTGGTCCGCTACCACGCGGAAGCGGATATTGTCCTCGTGGGAGGCCTTATCACCATAGGTAGCACCAGTCAGTTCCTCGGCGACGTCGATCACCGGGCGCAAAAGGTCTGTTTCATAGACGTTATCTACGCCTTGCAGGATGCAGGCTACGCGCTCAATGCCGAGGCCGGTATCGATGTTCTTCTTGGGCAGCTCGCCAACGATTTCAAAGTTGCCCTTGCCAATGCCCTCGCCGCGCTCGTTTTGCATGAAGACCAGGTTCCAGATCTCCATGTAGCGATTATCATCGGCAATCGGACCGCCGTCGTTGCCGTATTCCGGGCCACGGTCGTAATAGATTTCGGAGCAGGGACCGCATGGTCCGGGGATGCCCATGGACCAGTAGTTATCCTCCATGCCGAGTCGCTGAATGCGCTCTTCCGGGACGCCGATCTTATCGCGCCAAATCTCGGCGGCCTCATCATCATCGAGGTACACCGTGACCCACAAACGCTCAGGGTCCAGGCCAAATCCACCCTCGTCCACGGCGCCGGTAAGCAAGGTCCAGGCGTTGGTGATGGCGCCTTCCTTGAAGTACTGACCAAAGGAGAAGTTGCCTGCCATCTGGAAGAAGGTGTTGTGGCGGGTGGTAATGCCAACCTCATCGATGTCTAGAGTGCGGACGCACTTCTGGATGGAGGTGGCCAGCCCCTTAGCAAAAGGCGGGTTCTGTTGTCCCAGGAAATAGGGCTTGAACGGAACCATACCCGCGTTGACGAAAAGCAGGTTAGGGTCATCCAGGATCAGCGAGGCGCTTGGCACTGCCTCGTGACCAGAATTGACGAAGTGCTGGGTAAACCGTTCCCGGATCTCATGAGTCTTCACGAGCAACAATCCTAACTGTATGAGCTTTCATCTTCTATCGAGAAGTTTCTAACCCGCCCAACTTTACCCTTCGCTACACCGCAATTTCCCTTGGGTAGGTATCAGCACGGCCGGCGAGCGTTTTTACCGGCTGAACGCTTGCCGCGAATTATGCTGCGCAGGCGGCCTATATAGTCATAAACGCGCTTTTCAGCCCCATGATCGGTGGGTTCATAATAAACGGAACCCTCCAGCTCATCGGGCAGGTATTGCTGTTCTACTACGCCACGGGGATCATCGTGGGGGTAGACATAGCCCACGGCATTTCCCATTCGCTTTGCACCCTCGTAGTGCCCATCGCGCAGATGCGCTGGCACATGGCCCACCTTCCCGGCGGCCACATCTGCTTGGGCCTGCGTAATAGCGGAAATGACCGATGGCGACTTCGGCGCGGTGGCCAGGTGGATGGTGGCCTGCGCCAAGGGGATTCTCGCCTCCGGCATTCCGATGAGCTGTGCGGCCTCGGCCGCCGCCACAGCCACTTGAAGCGCGGTGGGATCAGCCATACCAATGTCCTCGGAGGCGTGCACTATGAGCCGCCGAGCAATAAAGCGCGGATCCTCCCCTGCCTCCACCATGCGGGCCAAATAATGCAGCGCAGCATCGACATCGGAGCCACGAATGGATTTAATAAACGCGGAGACCACATCATAGTGTTGGTCGCCGTCGCGGTCATAGCGCACCACCGCTTTATTAACGTTGTCCGTGACCGTCTGTGGGGTAATTTCCCCACCGTCGTCCACCGCTTCGGCGGCCGCCTCCAGATAGGTCAGCGTGCGGCGCGCATCGCCGCCGGCTAGGAGAACCAACTGGTCCAACGCCTCGTCGCTTATCCGAATTCGGCGCTCGCCCAAGCCACGATCGCTATCTAGCGCGCGCTTGGCGACGCCTCTTAGGTCGTCGTCGCTTAGCGAGTGCAACTGCAATAGCAGCGAGCGAGACAATAGCGGCGCAACGACGGAAAACGAAGGGTTTTCCGTGGTCGCCGCCACGAGCAACACCGTACGGTTTTCTACGGCCGCAAGCAGCGCATCCTGCTGGGTTTTGGAAAAGCGGTGTACCTCATCGATAAAGAGGACAGTCCGCCGTCCGTGAATGAGCTCCTGCCGAGCGTGGGTGATGACCTCGCGGACCTGCTTTACACCCGAATCAAGCGCTGAAAGGCCCACAAAATTCTGTCCCATCTGGCTGGCGATGAGTGAGGCAATCGTGGTCTTGCCGGTGCCCGGCGGCCCGTACAAAATCACAGATGCCTCCCCAGAGCCTTCTACTAGGCGGCGCAACGGTTTTCCTGGGGCCAGAAGATGGTCTTGACCTACCACTTCATCCAAGCTCTGCGGACGCATCCGCGCCGCCAGTGGAGACCCTGCATGGGTGGCGAAAAGATTCTTACCAGGCAATGACGAGGCGCCATTGTCCGGAGCGGGCCCGCCAAATAACGAGTCTTGAGACACTAAAAAGCTACCTCCTACATGGGTGCGGGCACGTCGTGTTCAACTATTCATCATCCAAGCGGCGCGCAATGGCGCTGCCGAATTCCGCGATGGGTGCGCAGGAGGGGCCATCGCAGCGCGCGGCATAGCGCGACAGTGCCTCGAAGGTTTCGTATAGATCGCGGCGAACAAGCAACTCATCTTCCGTAAACGGACCGTGGTCAGCCGGACGCAAGATAGAGCGCTGCGGATCATGGAAGACCTCCGCTTCTCCCCTGGCAAGCGCGACCAGCCCTTCGATACCGCCGGCATGCATCGTGGTCACGCTCGACAGGGCCCATCCGATAAGTGACGCCACGATAAGGCCATGAATCTCATCCGTATTAGAAAATAGCGGCCACACCTCTGCAACAGCACGAGACCAAGCAGAGATAAAAATATCTGCCTCTTCATCCGTAATCGGTTTAGAAAAGAGGAACTGCGGGAAACCGGCGATAACGCAAGCCACGTCGAAGCCAACGTTGCGGAATCCTGCCCATTCATAATCCAGGAAATGCAGACGCTGAGAAACGATAATGTTATCCGGTGAAAGGTCAAAGGGAGTAAACGCCCGGTCCTTGCCGGAGGCCAACGACTGGGAGGCTTGGCCGGCAAGCTCCCGAAAGCTTGCTGGTGCTTCGAGTCCTGCTTTATCCAGCAAATTGAGGCCAATGCCGATGGAGCGCTCCAGCGCCTCATCGCGCACGGACTGATGCGGGGCCAATTCCGGATTCTTGCGCAGCATGCGATTGAGCAGGGTTGCATAATCTTGCTCATGGCCGGCGGTTCCCGCGTGCATATGGCCCAGTGCGCTACCCAACGAGCGCAGCACCCGCACGCGATCGGCATCGGAGGACTGCACTAGGACGTCGGCAAGCGTTTCGCCCTCACCCAAGTCCGTCAACACGATAATGCGCTGCTCCAAGTCGTGTGCGAGAAGCACTGGGCCGGGGCGCACGTCCTCAGATAACGCGGTAGTGAATTGATAAGCCACAACCTCGCGCAACATCGCGGCATCATCGACGCCATAACCTGTAACCGGGTTGTACTTAATGACTACCGAGCGGTGTGGCAAAAATGCGCTGGGGGCGATCCTGGCGCGCAGGACCAGTGCATTGCCGGAACCGTCCAAGCGCTCCACGCTCGACATTTCTGGGGTGCCACCAAAACGACGCGACAACATCTCCGAGGCGGCCTTGATGACGTCCTCGGGCGATAGCACAGTTTCGTTTTCATCCATAGTTCTATCCAGTATGCCCCCGCACACCAAAGCGGGGTCACAAATTCGCCCACAGCGAAATCGCCGCGGCCTACAATGCGCCCCGCACGGTGTGCCTTGCTGGCTGAGGATTAAGCTACCTGCCTACTTCTCCTCAGCGGTCTCAACCGCAGTGGAACCAGCCTTGTCCTGTTCCTTCTTCTTTTCCGGCTTGTAGTCTACGCCGGTTTCCTTGCGCTGTGCGGCAGGGATTGGCGCAGGGGCGTCGGTAAGCGGGTCTACGCCGCCGCCGGACTTCGGGAACGCAATGACGTCGCGGATGGAGTCGAAGCCGCCCAGCAGGGAGACAATGCGGTCCCAGCCAAAGGCGATGCCGCCGTGTGGCGGGGCGCCATAAGAGAAGGCGTCGAGCAGGAAGCCAAACTTCTCCTGAGCTTCCTCGTCCCCAATTCCCATCACGTCGAAGACGCGCTTCTGGACGTCCTCCTGGTGGATACGGATAGAACCGCCGCCGATTTCATTGCCGTTGCAAACAATGTCATAAGCATAAGCAGTAGCCTCGCCTGGATTCTGGTCGAAGGAGTCGAGCCATTCCGGCTTCGGGGAGGTAAAGGCGTGGTGAACCGCGGTCCACTTGGAGTGACCCAAAGCGACGTCGCCAGAAGCGGTTGCATCGGCAGAAGGCTCGAAGAGCGGGGCATCAACAACCCAGGTAAATGCCCAATCGCCTTCCTTGATAAGGTCCAGCTTCTTTGCAATCTCGCCGCGCGCAGCACCCAGCAGGGCACGTGAAGACTTGGTGTCGCCAGCGGCAAAGAAGATAGCATCGCCTGGCTTAGCGCCGACGTGCTCTGCGATGCCCTCGCGCTCGGCGTCGGTAATGTTCTTGGCGACCGGGCCGCCCAATGTGCCGTCCTCACCCACGGTGATATAAGCCAAGCCCTTCGCACCGCGCTGCTTAGCCCACTCCTGCCAAGCATCGAACTGACGGCGCGGCTGAGAAGCGCCGCCCTCCATTACTACAGCGCCTACGTATTCATTCTGGAAGACGCGGAAGGTGGTGTCCTTGAAGAACTCGGTACACTCCACAATCTTGATGTCGAAGCGCAGGTCCGGCTTATCAGAGCCGTAGTACTTCATCGCATCAGCGTAAGTCATGCGCGGGATGGGAGTTTTGATCTCGTAGCCAATGAGCTTCCACAGCTCAGTGACAATCTCCTCCGCCAAGGCGATGACATCGTCCTGGTCCACGAAGGACATCTCCACGTCGAGCTGGGTAAACTCCGGCTGACGGTCAGCGCGGAAATCTTCATCGCGGTAGCAACGAGCAATCTGGTAATAGCGCTCCATGCCAGCAACCATGAGCAGCTGCTTGAAAAGCTGCGGGGACTGTGGCAATGCGTACCACGTGCCTGGCTTCAAACGCGCTGGAACTAGGAAGTCGCGTGCACCCTCTGGGGTGGAACGAGTCAGAGTCGGGGTCTCGATCTCTGCAAAGTCATGGGAATCCAGTACCTTGCGGGCGGCACGGTTAGCCGCAGAACGCAGCCGCAGCGCCTTAGCCTGGCGCTCGCGGCGCAGGTCCAGGTAACGGTACTTCAAGCGGGTCTCCTCGCCTACCTCACCAGAGGTGGAAGGATCATCAATCTGGAAGGGCAGCGCTGCGGACTTGTTGAGCACCTCTAAATCCGCGACGTTGACCTCAATCTCACCGGACGGCAGGTTGGGGTTTTCGGAGCCCTCAGGGCGAGGCTCTACGGTGCCGGTGACCTTAACGCAGTATTCAGAACGCAGGTCGTGGGCGCGCTCAGCCACATCGGATTCGCGAAAGACGACCTGGGCGATGCCGGAGCGGTCACGCAGGTCAATGAAGATCACACCACCGTGATCGCGGCGGCGGGAGACCCAACCGGTTAGGGTGACGGTCTCTCCTGCGAGTTCTTTGCGGAGCTCACCAGCTAAGTGGGTACGCAACACTGTTGTTCAATCCCTTCTGAAAATTGTGTCACTTGCGGGTCCCGCCACGCGTAAACAGCGCGCGCCAAACCAAGCACAAGACTAGGAACGGGCACGATTCTACATCCCTACCGGTACACAGAGCGCAGTAAGGTAGACGCAACCCAAACGTTGAAGGCTGAAGATGAGGAACGCTCCATCTCCTTGGCCCCTATGCGCCTATCTTCATCCTGTACTGAGTGGGTCCATGTGGCACTATTTAGACATGACTTTTAGATCTGGTGCCGATTTCGGCGGCAAAGAAGCTCGCTCTGGTGGCGGTGGCGGCGGCATCGCCATCGGCGGTGGTGTCGGCTCGATCGTATTGGTTGGCCTTTTCCTACTGCTCGGCGGTAACCCCTCCGACTTGGGCTCAATCCTCGGCAGCGAGCAGACCCAATCCGACGGCGCTGCACAGGGAAATAGCCCGGAATGCGAAACTGCAGAAGACGGCAATACTAAAGACGAATGTCTCGTAGAGTTCACCGGCCGCAGCGTGGACAACGTCTGGTCCAAGGTTCTGCCAGAACAAGCAGATATCCAATACACCGAACCGGAGCGTGTGGTCTTCCACGGCGGAGTTAATACCGGATGTGGCGCGGCGTCTTCTTCCACCGGCCCCTTCTACTGCCCGCGAGATGAGTCCGCCTATTTCGACACCGCGTTCTTTGAGTCCTTGCGCGACTTCGGCGCGGATAATACCCCTTTGGCTCGCATGTACATCGTGGCCCACGAGTTTGGTCATCACATTCAAAACCTTGAGGGCACCCTCGGCCTGTCGGATTATAACGACCCAGGCGCTGATTCGAATGCCGTGAAAATTGAGCTGCAGGCGGACTGCTACGCCGGCCTGTGGGCTTCCTACGCCGACAAGGGTGACAACCCGTTGCTAGAACCAATCACCAATGAACAGGTCTCCAACGCAGTCGCGGCCGCCCAAGCGGTAGGCGATGACAATATTCAACGTCGGTCCGGCGGCCAGGTGCAGCCCGATTCTTGGACGCATGGTTCCTCTGAACAACGTGAGAAGGCATTCCTTGCGGGATATAACTCCGGCAAGATGGCCGAGTGCGACACCCTGGGTCGTGGCGCCTACCGTGACTAAACTTTGAACGTGGCCGCCACCCGGAATGGCGGTCATTATGTTAGTCAATAGCCACATTGCTTTAACGGGATCCACACCTTTAGTTCACCTTCCGGTCACCTAGACCTTTTAGTCTGGGCGTGCATTCTCTACATAAGAATTCCCTTTGAGAATCTCCCTCACCCCGCTGAGAAACGCGGCTGTATCTTTTGTGCACGCTTTCCCGAAAGGTTCTTCCTGTGTCTACCCCCACCACCCAGATGACGGATATCGAGGCCGTCAATGGCAAGGGCAACGATTGGATTTGGCACGCCATCTTCGGCAGCCTTACCGCCGTTACCCTCATTGGCTTTATGATTTGGGGCCACGATTATGTCGATGGCTCTAGGCCTATTCTCCTTGGTACCGCCATTCTCTTCGCTCTTTTCATGGCCTTCAATATTGGCGGCAATGACGTTGCCAATTCCTTCGGCACCTCCGTGGGCGCCGGAACGCTGTCTATGAAGCAGGCCCTCGTTGTTGCTGCTATCTTCGAGGTCTCCGGCGCTATCCTCGCCGGCGGCGAGGTCACCGATACCGTGCGTTCGGGCATCGTTGACCTTGACGCCATCGATGGACTAGCCCCCATGGAATTCGTCTACATCATGATGGCTTCCCTTTTGGGTGCGGCCATTTGGCTACTTGTGGCCACGCGTATGGGCTGGCCAGTATCTACCACCCACTCCATCGTCGGAGGCATCGTCGGCGCGGCGCTCACCGTCGGCTTCGTTACCGGCAAGGGCGGCTGGAGCATGGTTCAGTGGGGAGAAATTGGCACCATTGCCATCTCGTGGGTGCTCTCCCCTGTCCTAGGCGGTATCGCTGCTTTCATCCTATTTAAGTGGATTAAGTCCTCTATCTTGGTCTACAACGAGGAAGCGGACCAGAAACTACGCGAAATCAAAACCCGTCGCGCAGAACTGCGCCAAGAGCATAAGACTCGCTTTTCTCGCTTGAATGAGATCCAGCAGATTAGCTACACCAATGCCATGGCCCGCGACGCGGCTTTGGTTGCAGAAGAAGACTTTGATCCGGAGCAGCTGGAGTCTGAGTACTACCGAGATCTATATGACCTCAACAAGGACATGGACGATGTCAAAGCCCACCGCGCCCTAGAGAGCTGGGTACCGGTACTTGCCGCCATTGGTGCCATCATCATTTCCGCCATGGTCATGTTTAAGGGTCTCAAGCACACCGGACTCGATTTCAGCGTACTGCAAAACCTGCTGGTTATGGGCATGGTGGGCGCAGTGGTATGGATGGCCGTATTTATCTTCGCCCGTTCCCTCAAGAAGAAGTCACTGGCTAAATCAACTTTCCTCCTCTTTTCTTGGATGCAGGTTTTTACAGCCTCCGCCTTCGCTTTTTCCCACGGTTCCAATGATATTGCCAACGCCATTGGCCCCTTCGCTGCCGTTATTGACGTTCTGAAAACGGATCAAGTAAACGATGAGGCTGCCGTGCCTGTTGCGGTCATGATTGCCATGGGTGTCGCACTTATTTCCGGGCTGTGGTTCATTGGCCGTTTCGTGATTCAAACGGTGGGCTCAGGTCTGACGCAAATGCACCCTTCCTCCGGCTTCGCTGCTGAGCTTGCCGCTGCCGGTGTAGTCATGGGCTCGTCCATATTGGGCCTTCCGGTTTCTTCCACCCACATCCTCATCGGCGCCGTGCTAGGCGTGGGCATCGTCAATAAAGCAGCTAACTGGAACCTGATGAAGCCTATCGCCTTGGCATGGGTCATCACCCTTCCCGCCGCCGCAGTTATCGCTGCGGTGACCGTGTCTGTGCTGCGCGTAGCCTTTTAGAGGCGTCTCGGCGCCGAACTTGCTCACTAAGCTCTCCGCATCCGCTAGCTCCACCGGCCGTACTACCGGGACTAGCGGATATTTCATTTTCTAAATGGAGGTTATCCGGGCACTTCGCTTGGCGACGTCTCCCTTTCTTGTCACTTACACTGGCCCTTATGACCGCGCACCGAGCTACCACATTCCTTGCCGCATTCAATGACATAGAACAACACTTGCGTTCCACCCTTAATGCAAAGAACTCGGATTCCTTTTGGTGGCTAGTAGACAGGGCACGAGACAAGCACTTTCTTTCTGGCAAGCAGGCTGAGGCGCTGAAAGATTTTTCTAACCTTCGCAACGCTATCGCCCACGGTCGCTATTTCGATTCCGAACCTATCGCTGAACCACACGAGGCAGTACTAAGACAGATTTCCGCTCTCCGGGACATTTTGCTTACCCCTCCCGATACCCTCCGCATTTTGCAGCCGCGACCGGTGTTTACCTTGCCGTCTTCCACATCTATTTTGGATGCCTTTAACGTCATTAAGGACGAAGACTTTTCCCAAATTCCCATCTATGACGAGGGCAGCTACACCGCTTTGCTGACCACCAACACCATTGCGCGTTGGGTTGCCGCAGATTTAAGTGATAATCACCTACTCGATGCTGCAGACATCGCGGACATTGTGAAATTCAAAGAACCCAGCGATCGCGCCATCTTTCTTGCCCGTAGCGTAAGCGTGCAGGAAACGATGGACCGCCTATCGGAACCCGATAGCCAAGGGCACCGACCATGCGCAGCTATCATCACAGAACACGGCAAGCCCAATGAGAAGCCCCTGCGCTTGGTTACACCGGCCGACTTACCGGCACTTTTTGATGCCTTAGAATGGGAATGATTCGCTCGTCGTTTGGCACTACGGCTATTTTTGCTCCAGCGCACGGCATAGAAAGGTAATCATGCAATTCGGCATCTTCAGTATCGGGGACTTAACCGCTGACCCCATCTCAGGGAAAACCCCCAATGAGTCTGAGCGCATCCGCAACTTAACGGAGATTGCGCTCAAGGCCGAGGAAGTTGGACTTGACGTTTTTGCCACCGGCGAGCACCACAACCCACCCTTCGTGCCGTCCTCACCCACCACGCACCTAGCTTATATCGCCGCCCAGACGAAGCGCTTACAACTATCGACAGCAACCACCCTCATCACCACTAATGACCCAGTCAAGATCGCAGAGGATTACGCCTTCCTCCAGCACCTTGCTAACGGACGCGTAGACCTCATGCTGGGCCGCGGAAATACCGGCCCGGTCTATCCGTGGTTTGGCAAGGATATTCAGCAGGGCATTCCTCTTGCCATTGAGAACTATCACCTTCTTCGCAGGCTCTGGCGCGAGCCGGTAGTTAATTGGCATGGCAAGTTTCGCGCAGGGCTGGAAGGATTTACCGCTACTCCGGCACCACTGGATGGAATTCCGCCCTTTGTCTGGCACGGCTCCATTCGTTCGCCACAGATTGCCGAGCAAGCTGCTTATTACGGCGATGGTTTCTTCCACAACAATATTTTCTGGAATAAAGAGCACACTGCTCAGCTGGTAGATCTCTACCGCCGGCGATTTGCAGCCTACGGCCATGGTCAAGCCGACCAAGCAATTGTAGGCCTTGGCGGCCAAGTCTTTATCGGCGATACCGAGCAAGCGGCTAAGGATTTCTTCCGTCCCTACTTCGACAACGCTCCAGTATATGGTCACGGTCCGAGCCTTGAGGACTTCACTGCACAGACTCCACTGACTGTCGGTACCGTGGAACAGGTAGTTGAAAAGACCCTCAGCTTTGCTGATTGGGCGGGTGACTACCAACGCCAGCTATTCCTCATCGATCACGCCGGCCTTCCCCAGGAAGTAGTTCTGGAGCAGATAGAAATCCTGGGCACACAGGTTGTGCCCGAGCTGCGGCGCCGCTTTGAACAGCGCCGTCCAAGCCACGTGCCCTCTGACCCGCCAACGCACGCTAGCTTGCTCACTAAGCGCTACTCCTCACACCTGCAGGTCAGCCCAGGAAAGGAGAACTAATTAGCTATGCGCTCCCTACTCGTTATCTCAGCTGGTCTTTCACAGCCTTCCTCCTCTCGCAGACTGGCAGACATGCTCGCAGAAGCCACCCGCGCCAAGATTTCCGCGCGCGGTGAAGGAGCCCAGATCGACGTCATTGAGATTCGCGACTTAGCCTACGAACTCGCTACTGCCATGACTGATCGGACCGCGCCGACGCCATTGCTTACGCAAGCCAAGCAGCGAGTTGCCGAGGCTGATGGCCTCATCGCCGTCACCCCTGTATTCCAGGGCAGCTATTCAGGTCTATTCAAGATGTTCTTTGACACTTTGGAGCCCCATGCCCTAGACGGGCTTCCCACAATCATCGCGGCTACGGCTGGCTCCTCGCGCCATGCGCTGATTCTGGACTACGCGCTCCGTCCGCTGTTTAATCAACTCCACGCGAGCGTGGTGCCGACGGGCGTTTTTCAAGCGGCAGAAGATTTAGGCACTCCTGAAGGAGAGCGTTTTACCGCCCGTATTGAGCGCTCTGCCATTCAGCTAGCTGATCAGATGGTTACCCCTCGCGACAGAGTGGCAGGAATTGCCGGCGATTTCAGCGGCCGGGGAGGAAGACCTACCATCCGGTTATCCAAGGAGAACTTCATTCCCCTTGAAAACCTCTTAGATGGATACGGAAAATAGAGCACAAGGCCAGCATCAATACGCATAGGCCCCGATTGATAGAAGGTGTGACTTTCGCTACACTGGTCACATAAAATCTGCCTTCCCCTTCCGTTCCGGTTTCTTCCGACGTAGGAAGACCTATGCACCCGACAGCAATCTCTCCAGAAAGGTTCGGCACAGCTTAACTATGACAATTAGTGTCACGGACATATTCTCCATCGGCATTGGCCCCTCCTCTTCGCACACCGTCGGGCCCATGCGTGCGGCTAAGCAATTCCTCGATTCCCTCGAGAAGCACCCGGCAAAGGTGTATACCGAGTTGCGAGGTTCTCTTTCTGCCACTGGCCGCGGGCATGCCTCCGACCGCGCTGTTATCCTCGGGCTCGCTGGCTGGGATCCGCTAAGTGTGCCTATCGACGCCGAGCCACACGCAGGTGGATTTATCCCCAGTGAGGGAACCATCTCTGGCCCCCGCGGCACGGTGGACTATGAGATCGTTTTTGATAACGAGCCACTTCCCCAACACCCCAATGGCATGATTTTTAGCGCTTGGGATGATAGCGGCAATCTCATCGCAGAAAAGGAAGAGTACTTTTCTGTCGGCGGCGGCTTTATTCTCTCTCGCTCCGAGCTCGATGCGGAAGTAGCCGAAAGCAACGAGGTTCCAGCTGGTGTAGCCGCAGCACAGGTTGATGACTCCGTTCCTTATCATTTCACCACGGGCGAAGAATTGCTCAATCTGTGTGAGGCTCATGACAAGGCGATTTGGGAGATCGTGCTCGCCAATGAGGAAGCCTTGCACCGTGACGAAGGCGGCGCCGAATTCGCTTTGCGGCACCTCGATCTGGTCTGGGACATTATGCGAGAGTGTGTGACCGAGGGCATTTCCACCAAAGGCCTGCTACCCGGTGGGCTGCGCGTGCCACGCCGCGCCCCGAAGATGTACGCTCAATTGCTGGAAAACCAGGATGACGACAGCTGTGGTTTTTCTGCCATGGAGTGGGTTAACCTCTACGCCCTAGCGGTCAATGAGCAAAACGCAGCCGGCGGACGCGTCATCACCGCGCCTACCAATGGCGCGTGTGGCATTATTCCGGCGGTACTGCATTATGCACGCGATTTCCGCGCGGACTTTACTCGGTCGACTGCTCGCCGTTACCTTTTGACCGCCGGTGCTATCGGCATGATTATCAAGGAAAATGCGTCCATTTCCGGAGCTGAGGTCGGCTGCCAAGGCGAAGTGGGCTCTGCCTCCGCTATGGCCGCCGCGGGCATGGCAGAGCTACTGGGTGCTGCTCCAGCCCAGGTGGAAAACGCTGCGGAGATCGCGTTGGAACATAATTTAGGTCTGACCTGCGACCCAGTTGGCGGCTTGGTGCAAATTCCATGCATTGAGCGCAATGCGATTGGCGCAGTGAAATCCATCAATGCCGCACGCATGGCCAAAATGGGCGAAGGAACCCACCATGTGACACTGGATAATGCGGTGCAAACCATGGCCGAGACCGGCCGCGATATGCTCTCTCAATACAAGGAAACCTCCCTGGGCGGATTGGCCAAGACCATGGGCTTTAGTGTTTCCCAGGTGGAGTGCTAAAAAGAGACTCCATGCGCGCAGATGCCCTTCACCGCCGCACAGCCATTGTGGCCGCGGCGTGTCAGCTCTTTCGTACCCACGGCGATAATGTCGCTCTAGATAAGGTAGCCACTCAAGCCGGGGTGAGTGTGGCCACGGTTTATCGCAACTTCCCCAACCGCGCGAGCCTGATTCGTGCTTGTGCGGAGTATATGGGTGAAGCGTTTGCGAAGTTCCAACAGCGCCTTATCACGGACTTCGAGCATCCCACGCACTCTGGGGAGGACTACGTTCGTACCTACGCCAGCCATATCCTGACCATGGGGCTAAACACTCTCATTCCCGCCTTTGTCCCGCAGGATTTAGATTCTTTAAGCCCCGAATTGACCGCGCAGCGAAACCTCTTAGAGCGCAACGGACGGCGGTTTATTGAGCTTGGGCAACAGCAAGGCGAGATTGGCCCTGGCGTCACCCACCTCGAGTTCATCGTGGGCCTGCTGAGCTTGGCTCGCCCCCGCGAGGTTAATGTCGAGGCTTACCAGCCGGATATTCAAGAAAAAATCATTGATCTCTATTTGGCAGGTATTAAAAGAGGGCACCGCACTTAAGCGCGATGCCCCCGGCTAGAGATTTTTAATCCTCGTCATGCATTTGCCGTGCAAGGGTCGAAACTAGGTCAGCGACGTTGACGTCGTGCTGCTCGTGAGCGGCTAGGTCCTTGAGTGCGACGGTGCCGTTTTCTAGCTCCTGTTCGCCGAGGACGAGCGCGAATCGAGCGCCGGCGCGGTCAGCTCCCTTCATCGCCCCCTTGAGTCCACGGTCTCCAAAGGACATATCCGCCGAAATTCCCGCCTTGCGGAGGTCATTGATAAGAGTGGTCATGGTGCGTTTTGCGGCTGAGCCCAAAGCCACACCGAAAACATCCACGCGGGAATCAACGCCATCGAGAGTGATGCCCTCTGCCTCCAGTGCCAAAAGGGCGCGATCTACGCCCAAGCCGTATCCGATGCCGGACAGGTCTTGACCGCCCAGCTGGGCCATCAGGCCGTCGTAGCGGCCACCGCCGCCGATTCCGGACTGCGCACCAAGGCCATCGTGAACGAACTCGAAGCAGGTCTTGGTGTAATAATCCAAACCGCGAACCATACGCGGGTTAATCTCGTAGGCCACGCCCATATCATCCAGCATGCCGGTGACGGTTTCGAAGTGCTCCCGGCACTCATCATTGAGGTGGTCAAGCATCAAGGGGGCATCAGCAAGCTGCTCTTGCACCTCTGGACGCTTATCATCGAGCACGCGCAGCGGGTTAATCTCTGCACGATGGCGGGTCTCTTCATCCAAGTCGAGCTTGAAGAGAAACTCCTGCAGCTTCTCCCGGTAAGCCGGGCGGCAATTACGATCACCCAAGCTGGTGAGCTCTAGGCGGAAGCCAGTAAGTCCTAGCGCGCGGAAAGAACGATCTGCCAAAGCGATAACTTCGGCGTCTAGCGCGGGATCGTCGACGCCAATAGCTTCTACGCCTACCTGCTGCAGCTGACGGTAGCGACCAGCCTGGGGGCGCTCATACCGGAAGAACGGACCAAAATAGTTGAGCTTAACCGGCAACTGGCCTCGGTCCAGATTGTGCTCAATGACCGAGCGCATCACGCCGGCGGTCCCCTCCGGTCGCAACGTCACGGAGCGCTCGCCTCGATCGGCGAAGGTATACATCTCCTTAGACACCACGTCGGTGGACTCTCCGACGCCACGAGCAAAGAGCGCAGTGTCTTCGAAGATAGGCAGCTCAATGTGCTGGAAGCCGGAGAGATGTGCCTGCTCCACCATGGTCTGGCGCACCTTATAGAAAGCGGCCGACTGCGGCGGGAAATAGTCTGGGACACCTTTGGGGGCGGACAGGGCTTGGAACTGCTTCTTTTTACTCACGGCTATTACAGTACCTCCCTCAATGTTGCGAAGAAGGGATTGGTCGCCCTCTCCTTTCGCATCGTGGTGGTGGGGCCGTGCCCGGGCAAAAGGTCTAAGTTGTCTGCCAAGCTCCATACTGGGCCGGCGAGCGACTTTTGCATGGCATCGGGGTCCGAGTGAGGCAGGTCAGTGCGCCCAATGGCACCGGCAAATAACACATCCCCAGTTAGTGCAAAGTCCTGCGAGACGATCATGACGCACCCCGGCGAATGCCCAGGCGCGTGTTTAAGGGTGAATTCATGACCGAGCAGCTCTAGAATTTCCCCATCGCACAGCTCGCGGACGGTTTCGATGGGGGTCATGTGCGCGGCGTCGAAAAGCTCTTGCGCTTGCGCCGAAACACCTTCGCCACGATCCAGCATGAATTTATCAGCGGGATGAATATAGACAGGGATATCAAGCTTTTTCGCTAGGGTGCCGGCGTCTCGGGTGTGGTCAATGTGGCCGTGGGTAAGCACGATAGCCTCATAGTCCAAGTCATGCTCTAGGACTTTTTCCATCGCATCCATGCCGGGATCAACAATGAAGGCGCGACGGCCCTCTGAAATCACATAAGTATTGGTGTGAAAGGGGCCGGCAGTAAAACCGTAGATTTCCATACCCACCACCCTAGCTGCCGCCATAAAAAAGAGCCGGCCTCCCCCATCTTCTCAATGAGCGGAGACCCGAACCATCGGAATGATTAACGCAATACGTCCCATACCTTTTCATAGTCCAGCTAGGTAACAACACCTAGCACCATTTCAGTGTGGATGATTTTATGGTTTTCATCAGCCACCACCACGGACCGGGCAAGAAGACCTTCCAAGACGGAATCGCGTACGGTCACGCCGAACTTCTCGCCAAAGTCCGATCGAAATGCGGAGGCAGCGATGACATCGTTAATACCCTTAGTCGCACAAAAGCGCTTGAGGGTAAAGGGCAAGTCACGAGAAACGCAAAGAAGCCTAGTATTGTCTAGCTGCGAGACTTGTTCATGGAAGCGACGCAGTTGCTCCTGGCAGGCAGGGGTTCAATAGAGGGAAACATAGAGATAATAAGGCGCGTGCCCGCAAAGGTCTCATTGGTAATCTGACTCAGGTCGGTACCGATGAGTTCAAATTCGGGCAGCGGATCTCCCACTGCGGGAAGTTCACCTACGGTGGGCGTTGGTGGATCGGTAAATTCTGGTTCAACCACGGAAAACTAGGGTACTTATGATTGAGTTGAAAAGCCATTAACTTGCCCTAATTCCGGTGCCTACGCTTTCCCCGCAGTATAGAACCGCTAAACTCGGTCAGGTTGAATCATGCCACCGAAAATCGCTAGAAAGGTTGACTCCCGGTGCCAAATAATCAAAAACGCGGCGAAGAGGCGTTGAGCAAGCTCGAGCGCGAACTAAAATCCCGCGAACGCAAGCAGAAGGCACGCCCGCTAGGCGTTGTTGCCGCTTCCCTCGTAGTAATCCTCGCTCTCGTGGGCGGCATCTACTTCCTGTCCACCCACGAAGGTGACGATGAGAACGTACAGGCTGAGGAGTCTTCTGCAGCTGAGACCTCGCAGGAAACCCCACAGGCAGAGCCCATCGCAGATAAGCGCGCAAAGGCCCTGCCGGATACCGTGACCTGTACGTACGAAGATAACGGTCAGGATGCCAACGGCGCGAAGAAGCCAGCGGGCAAGGACATTTCCACCAAGGGCACTGTCACTGTCTCCTTTGAGACCAATCAGGGCACCATTGAGATGGAGATGGACCGTGCCAAGGCACCGTGTACCACCAATGCGATTTCTGAGCTGGCTAAATCCGGCTACTACGATGACACCGTCTGTCACCGCATGACTTCGGGCGAACTCAACGTTTTGCAGTGCGGCGACCCAACCGGTTCCGGCTCCGGCGGCCCTGGCTTTAGCTTCGCTGATGAGTACCCCACCGACGAAGTAGATGAGAAGGACGCTCAGAACCCCGTTATCTACCCGCGCGGCTCCGTTGCGATGGCCAACAGCGGCCCAGATACCAATGGTTCCCAGTTCTTCCTCAACTACGACGATTCCGAGCTGGCCCCGAGCTACACCTACTTCGCTACCATTACCGATAAAGGTATGGAGACGATGGACAAGATTGCCAAGAACGGCGTCGAAGGCGGCCAGCCGGATGGCAAGCCAGCCAAGGAAGTCAAGATCACGAAGGCAACCGTCAAGGCCTAAGGGCTTTAAAAGCCCTGCTTGACGACGCTCCCTATTCCCACTACTACCCAGACCCCTTACCAGGGGTAGAGAAGAAGCCTCGGCCGTTCCCCACATTTACTGTGGACGGATGCGCCGGGGTCTATTCTTTCCTTAAATTAAGCTGAGCCTACTTATGAGGTTTAAGCTGCAGGAACAATAGAGCACTAAAAATCTCCTAGATCACATTAGCAACAAGAGTGAACAAGCAGAACACAGCGGGCTCTCAGCTAGTTCAGTGAGCAAATAACATCCTGCCAATACCGTTGCGGAAGCTTGTCAGTCTGTCTATTATTGGCACTGTCTTTCAATACCGAGCTTGTTAGGAATCAAAAAATGAAGCTTTTCTTCCGCAAGGCACTCGTTGCCGGCGCAACCGCTCTGTCCGTCGCTTTCGCAGGCACCACCGTTGCCAACGCTGAGGACACCACCAACGGCTCTTCTTCCGAGGTAGCCGGCGTAGCTAAGGAACTGTTCAACTCCTCCTCCGCCGGCAACGACTACGCTTCTGACAAGGACGGCGAGTCCAACTCCAACACTGACGACTCCAAGAAGAAGGAAGACACCCGTACTTCCAAGGAGAAGGCAGACGACATCAAGGCTTGGATCGGCGTCTTCACCGCTGTCATCGGCGCCTTGGGCACCCTGTTTGCTTTCGCTAACAAGTACTTCGACCTGCCTTTCGGCACCAAGTAAGATAAGCGCTTCATAGCGATTCTTAAGCCGCTCCATTCCATTGAACTGCTCCCCATTAGTTGGACTGAGAAATCAGTTGCCAACAACTAGTGGGGGGGCATTTTCTTTGAGAGCACGTAGTTCGCTGAGTGAAGTTCAGCGTGAGCAGTTAGTGGAGCTTTTCGAGCA
>NZ_JAKOPM010000038.1 GCF_022288805.1 Corynebacterium yonathiae | reverse complement strand
CATATACTTTCCGGAAACCTACAGGTCAATCCGTGAAAATCCGCGATTCCGGACACACTTTTTGACCCTTAACCCTTACTTTTAGTAGTCGCCGAGAAGAGAAGTGATATACAGCGAGGCTTCCTTTTTACTTAGCTTGGCCACACCATCTCGATCTAGTGGGCCGCTAAATATTCCACCTTCCCGGTGCTTTCCTTCGTGGATGAGCTGCATAATGAAGTTGATTTGGCGCGGGGTGGCCAGTGGGCCCTTTTCGGCTATGAGTTCTTTGCGTTGCTGCTGCGCTTTGACTTCCGCTTCTTTTTGAGCTTTCTTTTCGGCGCGCTTGACGTACCTTTGCTCCTGCAGCTTATCTGCGCGAGCGATGGCTTCTTCCTTGGTGGGTATCGGAGTCTTGTTTTCTGGAAATTCAGCGGTATAACTCCAGATGTAGATACCTGGCTGATATTCCTTCTTTGCGATTCCCCGCCCGCAGGTAAAGGGTTCTTCTTCGAGTTCTACTGCAAAGTCTTCTAGGGAGTAAAGGCGTCCAGGTAACATGATTATCCTTCCGGTTCGTGTCGAGCAGTGCCGCGTGCGCGGTGGAAGATGTCTCTTCCGTGCGGCATGTTTTCACCCTAACATATGCTTTAACATATGTCCAGCCATATGTTAAAGCATATGTTAGTCGGTACGGGCTACCACCTGCACAATTAAGATTCTTACCCCGAAACTAAGACCAACCTTTTCTCGTACTTCTCGTTCCGGTTGCGGGCGCGCGTGAAGGCTGTATGGTTTTGGGTGTCCGCAGCGCGCTTCCCCCGGCGCATAGTCGGACGGAAGGAAAACAAAAAGCCACGACTCCCGCACCCCCGCAGGTGGCTTCTCCCCTAGTGCTTCCAACGACGAGAAGCACTAGGGGAGTTTCCTTTTATTGCGTGCCTTCCAGCCTTTCTTTGAGACTGGTGGCTAATTCTAGAAGCTCATCTGGATTATCTGCGGGCCGTTGTTGAGACAGATTCCGTTGTGCTGCGCGCACAAACTTAGCGAGTATGCCGGCGTCGCGGGCCAGTGGGGAAGTGGCAGACAACTCCGCTTGAATTGCTTGCAGGTGCTTGGCGGCACTGTTAGCAGCGTCGAGTGCGTACTCGTAGTCTCCAGTATCCCCGTGCGCCCCAATAAACAACGCACACAGGTGCGTGTCCTGGGCTTCATGAACAATATCAGCCATTCCTTTACCCCCTTAACCTCCGACCAACGACAACACGTGCTTAACCCCAACATTAGACATATTCTTTATGAATGGGTTCCAGCAAAAATATACCTAGCAAAGAAAACGCACCAAAAGACGCTTCTCCGAGAGAACACGAGACACTAGATAGCCAATCCTCTACCGGGAATCATTCCAAACAGGAAAAAGAAGTCACCCAAAGCGCAAGTGGCGTTTCGCCTGACCATTCCGATGAGACCCCTCCCAAACCCAAAAGAGAACGGTGCCCAGAATGTCGTCGATGGTTCCGCAACGTTGGGGTGCCGGTCATCGTGACCATAATTTTTACGCTGGCACAGATTCATGTTTCTAACACTCAGTCAGATACAGCGATTCGTGTTTCCAATACTCAAGCAGATACAGCAGAGCGACTCGAAAATCTGCGATACGTTCGCGATCGATCTAAGCCTACGATGGATTTATCGCCCCATTGCGGAGGAACTGGCGGTTTCATACTCACCCCCGAGTCAACAACTACGAATTCCTCCACAGATAAAACAGATAATGAAGACTATTTCACTCCAGAACTGCCTTTTAAAGACTTTGACTTAAAAGGACAGAATTTGAGCGGGCTTTGGCTAAATTGCGCAAACTTTAGTGGAGCAAACCTCGAAGGGGCAGACTTAAGCAACACATATTTAATAAGGGCAAAGCTAAATGGCGCGAATCTAAGAAACGCGAATCTACAACACTCGCAGCTTAAACTAGCGCAACTACAGAACGCCGATTTACGTGGTGCGGATCTGAGCTCGGCGAACCTATTGGGAACTCCTACAGACCTTTCAATTCTTGAAACTGCAACTTTGCACGAGACCATTCTTCCGGAGGACAACCTGTTGTTAACTCCACAACAGAAACAACGCTTACAAGATTTAGGCGCGATTTTCAGAAAGGAAGAAGATGCAGAGTCATAGTATAAACATCTAATTAGAGTACACCCTATTGTTACGCCGGTGTGCGGCAGAATGTTTCCTGTAAAATAGGGCCGTTCCTAGCATTGTTTTACAC
>NZ_JAKOPM010000037.1 GCF_022288805.1 Corynebacterium yonathiae | reverse complement strand
GCATCCTGGTCAAATTTTCTTGGCATATTCCAGATTTTCCCATCTACTCAAACGGAACAAAACCTGGGACACTTCAGACCTGCTGTTTACCTACCTGCAACCCCCACCAACAACCATCGACCCCGACAACCTTGCAGCAACAACAAACAGCCTCGAAGGTGGCATCAACGCCCCCATAAAAGAACTAGCCCGCAGACACCGCGGACTATCACTACCGCATCAACGCACAGTGATGGATTGGTGGCTGTATCTACATACAGAAGTCCCTGACGATCCGGTCAAGATCGCCAGGGACCAACGATGGGGTCAAGACGCACTTTCCACAGCAACAGACCTGATCACCCACAACACCACAGCCACTACCAATGACATCGGTGCACCAGCAGAATACGACACCGCCATCGACACCAGCTACCAACACAACCTCGGCATCCAAAAAGGCTGGATCAAATAACCGCAACACGCCCGGAAAAGACACACTTTTCTTTACTTAACCCGTGCTAGAGGTTATGACGCAAGTTTATTGAATTCCAGAGAATTTCTGAACATCCGGCGAGCGAAGGAAACGCCCGGCCATTTCCACAGCTGGCTGAGAAGAATCTCCTTCGATTACAAGGGACGCAATCGCCAATTCCCCTGTCGTTCCAGCGAACCAGCCATTGGAAAGCTTGCCATCAATTTCTGCTGTACCAGTCTTTCCGCCAAGTGCACTAAGATCACTCAACGACCTAGCTGAACCGTGGTCAATTGTTGATTTCATCATCGTCCGGAGGCTTTGAATAGTTGTATCGCTGACATGCTGGTCTGCCTGTTTATTCACTACTGTCTGTTCGCCTTGAATGAGCTGTGGAGGAACAAGCAAGCCGCCGTTAGCGACAGTCGATTGCATGAGCGCAATCCCAAATGGACTAGCTAGAACCTCGCCCTGTCCAATAGAAGCCTCCACACGAGGAGGTCCAGCCGGTGTCCGCGGCACCGAACCAGTAAGTGTGGTCATCCCTGGTACGTCGAAGTCGGAGCCAATTCCGAGTTCTAAAGCAGTCCGTTGCAGATCATCTTCTCCCAAACGATCCGAAATGACCGCTTGGGTTGTGTTACATGATTGGGCGAAAGCTTCTTCCAGTCGAACGCTACCTAGATCGAAGTCATGATCGTTGGGAATCTTGCGTCCAGCGACGGTGATATTGCTAGGACAAGGTAGTTCCTCATCCATGCTGACTGCCCCTGCCTCTAGTGCCGCCGCTGTGGTCACAGTTTTGAACGTCGATCCCGGTGGGAATAGCCCGGTGAGTGCGATTGGCCCTTGGTTATTTGCCTTGTCATTTTGTGCAACGGCAAGGACACCTCCTGTTCTAGGATTGAGCACGACTAGAACTGCGGCACGTTGCTCACTGTCCACTGCTTGTTTTGCTGCGCTTTGCAGTGTGATATCCAGAGTGGTTGCGATTGGCTGAACTCGGCGAGGCGGCTCAGAGGCTACCGTCGTCATACCTTGTGAACTCTCAGCGCGTATCGACCATCCTGAATTAGCATCGAGCACTGACTCCCAATATTTGTTCAATTCAGCATCCAGCGGAGAGTTAAGAGTTTTGGACACGCTTAAGAGACGCCCCTGCTCCACAGTGGAAATTCCCTCAAAGGTCCTAAGTTGCTCTTGTATCTTCCGGAATTCTTCCTGCCTCAAAGTGAGGAGCACGGTGTCTTCATCCTGAGACTCTCCCAAGGTCTGCTCGATCCACTCCTTAGTCGTTGTGGGAGACACTGGTGCAAAAATCTGGGCCAATTCCTGCGCTCTAGAGGCTATATCTTTGCGACCTCGTACCTGAATAACTTTCGTCCAGGTCATATATTCATTGCCCAAGCGATCTTTAATTGGAAGATCGTACTGTTTATCTTCAGCAAAAAAGAGTGCGGAATCATCGCTCAACTGAGCTTCGAAGATCGAAGGCAACCATTGAGGCTTACCATCCTGTCCACTAAGGACGAGCCGACCATTGCTCTCCAACTCCACACCATCTTTGGACCAAGTCACATGAGTATTCTGCTTTCCATTGGAAATATCAGATGTTTCGATGTTGACCTTCACACCATGAAGTGACTGCCGAAATTCATGAAGGGCGCGCTCCGGGTCTGGATGATCCAGATACCGTGCAGCCTTGCTGTCATCTCCCGCGTTGAAAGCTTTGAGAAATACGTCTGAGTCTGATTCCCACGGTAGAGCTGAACAGCTGCTCAACATCACTGCGGAGAGCGAACAGAGTGCAATCACCGACTGACGGAAACGATTGTGCTTAGTCATCATGGGAGTGACGTTAAGTGAGACGCATTGGATGCCACCAATATCACATAATGCAATTGTCTCATTTCATTCACATATAGGCGATGGTAGAAGTGTGTATTCAAGTGGCAGAAATTCTAACGAAGAGCGTCCACGAGCAGTCTAGCCACTTCGCCAATAGCACCATCGTGAGTACTCATTGCTTGTTCTGGCACCACCTGTTTCAGCATGATGGACACCACAATGGGCTCCTCGCCCTCAACCTGGATAATCGAAGCTTCACCATGGAGAAGTCCTACAGTGCCCGTTTTTCCATAGATATCAACGCCGCTTGGAGGAAAGCCTGAAGGAACACGGTGACGCCACACCTGCAACCCCAAGAGTTCACACATAGATCGACGTACCGCTGCACTATCGTCTTTCCAAACCTGTTCCAAGTCATTAGTTATTTCCGCCAACGAAGAGACTGCAGAAAACGCTATATCTGTACTACTCCCCCCTTGGGATTGAACATATTGACGCAATTGTTTCTCCGCCGTCACTAAGCTATTCCGATCTTGCAAGTCATAATGAGGTGGAAACCGTTTAAGAAATGCTTCTCGAGCCCACGCAGGCAGTAGACGCAAAATCTCGTGGGCGGCCACGTTATCTGACACCGATGCGACTTGTTTCATTAAGTCTCGGAGACTCACGTTCACTGCGTCATCAAAGGCAGCGAACCCATACCCTTCGTAAGTTCCTTTGGACGGTGCAACGTCAACACGAAGACGAGGATCCAGATCACCTCGTTGAATCGCTTCCAAAGTGAGGTGGAGGAGCCGGATTTTATATAAGGATGCCACCGGAATTTTCTCGTCTTGTTTGCGTCCGATAGTCACCCCATCGTGCAGTCGCGATGCACACCACCATCCCTCACACCCCGACCGCGTCAACACGTTTTCCAGGGCCATCTCCATCCGTGCAGTCATTGGTTAATCCTTCGACAAATTCTTTCGGCGACCGCCATGGCCTCGGCGCCATTGTCCATCCCACCTCGGCGAACCACTACATCCACGGAAAAATCGAAACGGGAAGGAAGCTCAATAGCATTGTCAAACTGGTGAAAACCGCGAAATACCAAAGACATCCCCTCCCCTCTTCCAATCAATAAGCCCCTACCTAGAGCATCCTCTGAATCATTAATTTCGCAAGACACACCCGACCGAAATAGCTCTCTCGCCAAACCACTGGCTGCACTTGAATTGTCATTCAGGTTCTCCACCAGCAGATTCAATTGAGACAAGGTCTTATCCAACCTTGAATACCCCGGCGGCACCACTAGATCACGTGACAGAGAAAACTGCCTCGCACTGCGGTGAGTACCCAAGGGAACCGGAGCTTGAACAAGCCCCGCATGAATAGCGCCTTCTTCAACACGGGCAAGAATCTCAACAGAAGGCAGTGACGACAAAACTACTCCATCATGCTGCTGTGCCTTTGCTGCAATACGCGATCCTATCTCGCTTGGAAGCGCACTACTGATGGCCAAACGAAACCCGCTTTGCGCACCACTTCGGATACCGTCAATCATCGAATGCATAGTCTGAAGATCGCGATTAATCACCCGGGCATATGGAAGCAAGGTCAACCCTGCCTCGGTTAGTTTCACTTCCCCCGCCCCTCGGATAAATAGCGGTGTACCTACACCAGCTTCTAAGCGCTTAATGGCATTGGAGACAGGCGGCTGACTCACTCCCAGTCGCGCTGCCGCCGCTGTAAAACTACCGGTCTCCGCTAAAGCCACGAAATACTGCCATTGGCGCAGATTTCCCGTCTGAGCAATCATGGGTCTCAGCATAGTGGAGCACGAGTTCGCACCACTGCAGTGAAGTGTCCCAGGTTTTGTTCCGTTTGAGTAGATGGGAAAATCTGGAATATGCCAAGAAAATTTGACCAGGATGCG
>NZ_JAKOPM010000036.1 GCF_022288805.1 Corynebacterium yonathiae | reverse complement strand
TCAACCGGCCCGAGAAACAATGGAAAATAAGGCAAATACCCAGAAAACCGGGACACAACAGACCTACTGAACCAACTTTTACTTATCTTCGAAAAGTAATCCGTGATGGGCGCCTCATTATGTACCGGCACGAAATTTACCGCAGGCTACAGCTACACTACGCTAAAGGACGCACCCGGGAACATTCTGAGCGAAATGCTTTAAAATTAGCGAATGTGTCGTGCGATTTCTTGTGCCATGTGCAATTGACCTCGTGCTGTGGGGTGGGCGATAAGGTTGCCTTCAGGTAGTCCATAGAAATTGGAGTTTCGTTGTTGGGGAGGTTCGCACCAGCCTTTTGGATCGTTAGGAGGAGCGACGTAGGTTGTACGTGTCGTTTGCGCTGCTTGTTCGATGGTCTTGTTGACGTCGGTAAGAAAGTCATTGATGTACTTGCGGTCATTTAAAGAGAGGTAGCCACTTTCGGGGCAATGGTCCTGTGGTGTGACTGCTGTGAAGTAACCGGTAAAAATTATCTGGGCGCGAGGTGCGCGCCTCTTGACGTCGTTTGCTATGTCGATGAGGCGTTGCTTTAGGTTTCGACCGGCAATGTCGGAGTTATGAATGCTTGCATCGGTAATAGGCTTGGCGGCAGCACAGTCGGGTAGTCGTGGGATTTGAATGTGTGGTGCGCAAGCCGCAAATAGCGGAGCTAGTCCTGCATCATTTCCTCCGAAGCTGATAGTAACGAGCCCCGTGTCAGGTGTGAGGTGTTGCTTCTGTGGCGTTGGGGCGGTTTGCGGGAGTGCGTGGTGTTGAGGATTGTCGTATTGGTAGGTGAATGCCCATGCGCAAGATGCGTCGTCGAGCTTGAGATCAAGAAGCTTGGCGAGTTCGTGCGGATAGTTGTCTTGATCTTTAACGCAGCCTAGAGTGCTGCCGGGGACGGGTCTTGTAATTGTTCCCGTGGAGGCGTAGGAGTCTCCGAGAGCTACATACTTGCTCCCCGGCTCAAGCGCCTGCGCGGAAGGTGCTAGCAATCCACTTGTCAAAGCGGCGGTGAGGAGTGCAGTTGAGAGTCTAAGAAATTTCATATCTTTCAATTCAGATAAAAATTCCCGTGTGTATGTTGTGCTACACGGGAATCTGAAGTGTGGGGGGCTAGTGAACAATATTGTGGCCGATTAGTTGGCCGTAAGCGTGAGTGCCGTTGGCATTAAGGTGCAGAGGGAGATTGCCAGGAGCGGGCGGCATAATATCGACAAGGTTTACCCACCATCGGTCTGGAGAACAGGCTTCGTGTCCTAAAGACATCGGCCAGGCATCGAGGAAAGTGGCATTGTTTTGCTGCGCGACTTCCCTAAGTGTCTTTTGCAGGCGCTGCTCGGTTTGTTCGATGCTCACAGCGGGGACGGGAAAGGGGTTTGATGACCCCAGTCCACTATTGTAGCAGTACACGCTATTGAAAGATACATGCGGGTAACCGACAACAATGACTTTAGCTTTTGGAGCATGGTGATGGGCTACGTTAATGGCGTTACGCAGACCGGCTCGGATCGCGTGATCCGAAGCAGCAACATCAGCCCCGTATGGGTATGTATCGTTGGCGCCTGCGACAATCACCACGTTTTTGGTCTGTGGGTTAAGATCGCCGCGATGTGCCGCAGTCCGAAGCGCATCTTCAATGTGTATACCGCCAGTTGCGAAGGAAGCGCCTGCGCATTGGTACTGATCGACGTGGGTACCCCCAGAAGCGTTGGCGATTTCATCGGCGATGGAGCCGTCGGTGACGCAGCCTACACCGGTATTTGCCTTGGCTTTGGCCTTATTTTGCAAGAAATCGGGGAGTGTTGGGTTTGCTACTACGCTGTCTCCAGTGAGGACAGTGTTGCCTGGTATTGCGGCTGTTGCAGTGACATTTCCTGCCATGAGAGCTGCGGCCGTGACGGTAGTTGCAACGATTTTTGTGTGGAGTCGCATTCTTAGGCTCTTTCTGGGATTTCTTCTGGTTAGTGCCTTTGAAGTTCTCTGGTGATGATTCCGGCCATTCCGTCGTGTCCGACATCTGTTGGGTGCATGGGCATGACGGAAGGTGCCGTTCGGGTCTTCATCGCTACAGTCCAACGCTGAGCGGGATCAGGTTGGCAAGTGTCGTGGGTCTTGGCTTGGTCATAGAGGTTGATGAAGTTGGCTCCGAGCGCTTGCGCTGCGCGCCCGATTTCACGATTGAATTCGGCTTCCGCAGTAGTGGCGCCTGGGAAAGAAATAGGGACAACCCTGGTGCCATCGTTAAATGCGCACAGCGTGTCATTTACAGTCATAGGCAGGTAGTTGACCATAGTGATCCGAGCTTTGGGGGCAACTCGGCGGATTTTGTCGAAGTCAAATCTGAGCAATCCTCGATAGTTGGATGCCTTTGGAATGTTTGGGAGGGTGGCGTTGGCTAAGGAATCTATATGGGTGTCTGGCTGAAGGCCTCCGTACATGAATACGACCTCTTTGGTGTTGGGTCCGATATTGCCGGTACGGATAGCGTCATTTACGTAGGCGTCGATCTGGTAGCTGGTTCCGTTACAGGAGTAATCTGCGAGAGAGTAGCGGAAGTTACCGGCGGTTTGGTGTGCCCAATTCCTTTTGTCATTAAAGCAGGGGTGGATTGGGATGAAGGGCTTGAAGGGACTTGCAGAAGAGCGTTTGCCAGGTGCTCCGCCGTTGGCGGTAAAGGAATCGCCGAAGGTGACCATTTCTTGGCCTTGGCTCGCGTTGGCAGTTTGGGCAAGGGAAAAGCTTGCGGTCAGGGCGAGGAGGCTGGCCGTGATCTTGATTTTTAGATTTTTCATAGTCCTAGGGGGTGGAAACAATAGAGGTATGTGATCTCAGTCCATCACCTTGATTAAGATAGTGTCTATATAGAGAAATTCCAATTCTTAAGAGTGGTAATTCCTGTTATGGGGGTGAAAATTGGGAGGCGTGGGATTTTAGAACCTTTCACTCGCAAGTCTGTGAGAGTACCGTTTGTCCTTTTGTGACATGTGCGAGTTTTCTGGTCCGAGTGTTCTGAAGTAGCACCGCGTATATGCGAGCTGATATATCGATGTGCACTTAAATAGCAGTGGGAATAGGTGCAGCTGTGGTCTGCGAAGCCTATGAAACATCGCTCCAGTACACAAAGAAGAAAAGGTTTTCTGCGGACTTGCAATCGCTGTCCGAAACGTAAACCCTACGGCGACGAACAGCAGTTTAGGGGAGGGGTAAGAGCGCAGCTCAAACGTCGAGCGCAGGGGAGGAGAACACCAGAGAAGATTGCTCGAATGGCTCTCCCACTCGCAAACGGAATTGTCTAACGGCTCGATATAGCTAGATATAGCTTGACAAGCAGTAGAATTTTGAAAAAGAAAACTGGTTCAAGTCGACCAATCTTCTGCGGCTACGCTGTTTTATCTGATTGCTTTGTTTCCGTAAAGCTTGAAGGAGCCTACGGACTAGCAAAGTCGCCCAATCGGTGGCATGTCAACGAAGTAAATATCTTTTCTTTCAGTACTGGAACTAGCTGAATTTTGAGGCGTCAGTAGCAAAAAGTGTGTCTGAGTTTCAGCGTTTCCGCTGTTCAGGGTAGTTGAATCGGGTCTATATAAGGACCTCAGCCGTATATAGACCTGTTTCTTCGTCAATCCACCGGAATGGCACCTGCATGTGGTACCCGGCAGTTGGTGTGCTTTCCGGGTGAGACGAAACCGACCACGATGCCCCGAATGTGCTGGGCAAATGAAGAAAACGGCACCACATCCAAAGGAGCGACACGATGGCGGTGCAAAAGCCCCAACTGCGGCAACTCAACGACACGCACCCGCACCGATTTGAGCCACACCCGCGATTTCAAAGCCTTCCACTCCTACATCACGTGCACCGCAACACTGGCTGAAGTAGCCCGCCAGCAAGGTGTAAGCAGGTGGACGCTTGATCGCCGGTTTATACCGTTTTGGCTCATAGAGGTACCCAACCCCGGTGAGCCTCACCGCGTCTACGATCAGATCTTCATCGACGGCACATATACCGCTGCCGGGTGCTTGCTCGTCGCCGCTAGCTATGACCATGTCATCGCCTGGCATTGGGCGAAAAGCGAAACCGACCACGCCTACACGCAGCTTTTAAACTAGATCGCAGAACCTTTATGCGTTGTCCTTGACTGCGGGCAAGGCGCCTACACCGCTATCAAAGCGTGCTGGCCCAATGCACAGATCCAGCGCTGTGTGGTCGTCCATACCCAGCGCGTTATCCGCCGCTACACCACCTCTAAACCACGCACCAGTTCAGGCCAAGCCATTCACGCGCTCACGTTGAAGTTGACGCGGATCACCACCGTGGAACAGGCCCGCGAATGGACGCTGAACCTGCACGATTTCGGGGTCGTCTATGCCAGTTTCCTCAACGAGAAAACACCGGTGCCGAAGGAACGCAGAACCCTCAACCACCGGTGGGAATGGACCCACCTGCGGGTACGCAAGGCGTACAACTCGCTGTTGCACCTCTCGCGGAAAGGTTGGTTGTTTACCTACCTGCAGCCAACACCGCACGCGCTCGAACCAGACCGGTGGGTCGCAACTACCAACAGTCTGGAGGGCGGAGTCAACGCGCAACTCAAACGCATCGCCGACGCTCACCGCGGCAGGACAGGAGAGCGCCAACGCACAATGCTCGAGTGGTACCTCCACTCCAAAACGCAGCTGCCTGACGATCCTCTCGGAATCGCCAGGCAGTGCAATTTCGGGCAAGACCAACTCGCCAAAGTCAACAATCTTGCCGAAGAAGACCACAACAAAGCCGACCAGGAAACAGGTCGACCAGCCTTCTATGACAACGCTATCCCAACCGAATACAACCACTCCATCGGAATCAGGAAAGGACCCCTCAAATAAAAATGCGCCCGACGGCGACACGCCGAGCCAGACACACATTTGGGGATGCGGACATTTTTTAGGAATATTCAGAGTAGCAGCTTGCGTCGGCGTTGATTGATGCTTAATCCGCCGAACT
>NZ_JAKOPM010000035.1 GCF_022288805.1 Corynebacterium yonathiae | reverse complement strand
GGTTTGTGGTGGTTTGTTCTTTTGTTGGGTTTCGGGCTTTTCACGGCCTGTTTCGGATTTTGTTCTGAAATTTTTTTGTGGAGAGTTTGATCCTGGCTCAGGACGAACGCTGGCGGCGTGCTTAACACATGCAAGTCGAACGGAAAGGCCCTGCTTGCAGGGTACTCGAGTGGCGAACGGGTGAGTAACACGTGGGTGATCTGCCCTGCACTTCGGGATAAGCCTGGGAAACTGGGTCTAATACCGGATAGGAGCCATTTTTAGTGTGATGGTTGGAAAGTTTTTTCGGTGTAGGATGAGCTCGCGGCCTATCAGCTTGTTGGTGGGGTAATGGCCTACCAAGGCGGCGACGGGTAGCCGGCCTGAGAGGGTGGACGGCCACATTGGGACTGAGATACGGCCCAGACTCCTACGGGAGGCAGCAGTGGGGAATATTGCACAATGGGCGCAAGCCTGATGCAGCGACGCCGCGTGGGGGATGACGGCCTTCGGGTTGTAAACTCCTTTCGCTAGGGACGAAGCTTTTTGTGACGGTACCTAGATAAGAAGCACCGGCTAACTACGTGCCAGCAGCCGCGGTAATACGTAGGGTGCGAGCGTTGTCCGGAATTACTGGGCGTAAAGGGCTCGTAGGTGGTTTGTCGCGTCGTCTGTGAAATTCCGGGGCTTAACTCCGGGCGTGCAGGCGATACGGGCATAACTTGAGTACTGTAGGGGTAACTGGAATTCCTGGTGTAGCGGTGAAATGCGCAGATATCAGGAGGAACACCGATGGCGAAGGCAGGTTACTGGGCAGTTACTGACGCTGAGGAGCGAAAGCATGGGTAGCGAACAGGATTAGATACCCTGGTAGTCCATGCCGTAAACGGTGGGCGCTAGGTGTGAGGGTCTTTTCACGACTTTCGTGCCGTAGCTAACGCATTAAGCGCCCCGCCTGGGGAGTACGGCCGCAAGGCTAAAACTCAAAGGAATTGACGGGGGCCCGCACAAGCGGCGGAGCATGTGGATTAATTCGATGCAACGCGAAGAACCTTACCTGGGCTTGACATACACTGGATCGCTGCAGAGATGTAGTTTCCCTTTGTGGCTGGTGTACAGGTGGTGCATGGTTGTCGTCAGCTCGTGTCGTGAGATGTTGGGTTAAGTCCCGCAACGAGCGCAACCCTTGTCTTATGTTGCCAGCATTTGGTTGGGGACTCATGAGAGACTGCCGGGGTCAACTCGGAGGAAGGTGGGGATGACGTCAAATCATCATGCCCCTTATGTCCAGGGCTTCACACATGCTACAATGGTCGGTACAACGCGCAGCGACACTGTGAGGTGGAGCGAATCGCTGAAAGCCGGCCTTAGTTCGGATTGGGGTCTGCAACTCGACCCCATGAAGTCGGAGTCGCTAGTAATCGCAGATCAGCAATGCTGCGGTGAATACGTTCCCGGGCCTTGTACACACCGCCCGTCACGTCATGAAAGTTGGTAACACCCGAAGCCGGTGGCCCAAACTTGTTAGGGAGCCGTCGAAGGTGGGATCGGCGATTGGGACGAAGTCGTAACAAGGTACCCGTACCGGAAGGTGCGGGTGGATCACCTCCTTTCTAAGGAGCTTTATTTTTGGGCACAGTTGTGCCTTTGCCTGCCACGGTTGTGGTGGGTGGTTGGTTGAGTGTGCGAGTGTCATGCTGCCAACGTTGTTTGTTTAAAAATTCCGGGTGGAAGATACACCTTTAAGACATGGCCGAGTGTTTGAATGGCGCTTTGTGACACACTGTTGTCCATGCACAGTGAAAAGTAATTGTTTGTATGTTGGTGCATTGTTGGGTGTCTGGGGCATTATCCCCCTTTTTTGTGCCTGACCATTTGGCTGGTGGACATGGTTTGTGTGTGCTGGTTGTGGTTGGGGTGTTGTGTGAGAACTGTATAGTGGACGCGAGCATTAAACACGTAGGGCATGCTGCGCTTTGTGTGTGGTGTGTTGTGTGTGTTTGTGTGATTTCTTTTTTCTTTGTGTTTATTTTTTGTCAAGTTCACTTGTGTGGCCACTGCGTGCATTTTTTGTGTGTGGTGGTTTGTGTGTTCGTTATTTAGGGCGCATGGTGGATGCCTTGGCATGCTGAGCCGATGAAGGACGTGAAAGGCTGCGTTAAGCCTCGGGGAGTTGTCAATTAAGCGTTGATCCGAGGATGTCCGAATGGGGAAACCTGGCCCTGGTTATGTGGGGTTACCCTTCAGTGAATTCATAGCTGTTGTGGGGGTTTACGCGGGGAAGTGAAACATCTCAGTACCCGTAGGAGGAGAAAATAATAATGATTCTGCTAGTAGTGGCGAACGAACGTGGATGAGGCTAAACCGTGTGCATGTGATACCTGGTAGGGGTTGTGTGTGCGGTGTTGTGGGCCCTGATGTGCGGTGACTACCATTGCCGCGTCTGCGCATTGTTGTTAGGTGAAGTGGTTTGGAATGGCCTGCCGGAGTAGGTGAGAGTCCTGTAGCTGAAGATGATGATGTGTGGGTTGTTGGGTTGCCCGAGTAGCAGCGGGCTCGTGGAATCTGCTGTGAATCTGCCGGGACCACCCGGTAAGCCTAAATACTCAGTGTGACCGATAGTGTATGAGTACCGTGAGGGAATGGTGAAAAGTACCCCGGGAGGGGAGTGAAATAGTTCCTGAAACCATGTGCTTACAATCCGTCAGAGCACCGTTTGTGTGTGATGGCGTGCCTTTTGAAGAATGAGCCTGCGAGTCAGCGGCATGTCGCGAGGTTAACCCGTGTGGGGTAGCCGTAGGGAAACCGAATCCTAATGGGGTGTCAAGTGGCATGTCCTGGACCCGAAGCGGGGTGATCTACCCATGGCCAGTGTGAAGCAGCTGTAAGAGGTTGTGGAGGCGCGAACCCACGTAGGTTGAAAACTGCGGGGATGAGCTGTGGGTAGGGGTGAAAGGCCAATCAAACTCCGTGATAGCTGGTTCTCCCCGAAATGCATTTAGGTGCAGCGTCGTATTATAGCTTGGTGGAGGTAGAGCGACTGGTTGGTTGAGCGGGACTACAATCTTAGCAATGTCAGCCAAACTCCGAATGCCACTAATTGTGTTGTACGGCAGTGAGACTGTGGGGGATAAGCTTCATAGTCGAGAGGGAAACAGCCCAGATCGCCGGTTAAGGCCCCTAAGGGTGTACTAAGTGGAAAAGGATGTGGGATCGCGAAGACAGCCAGGAGGTTGGCTTAGAAGCAGCCATCCTTGAAAGAGTGCGTAATAGCTCACTGGTCGAGTGGTTCTGCGCCGACAATTCAGTGGGGCTCAAGTACACCGCCGAAGCCGCGGCAACTTTTTTAGTTGGGTAGGGGAGCGTCGTGCATGGGTTGAAGCGTTACCGTAAGGAGGCGTGGACTGTGTGCGAGTGAGAATGCAGGCATGAGTAACGAATTGATAGGTGAGAATCCTATCCGCCGGATGACTAAGGGTTCCTGGGTCAAGTTCGTCTTCCCAGGGTGAGTCGGGACCTAAGGCGAGGCCGACAGGCGTAGTCGATGGATAACCAGTTGATATTCTGGTACCCGTACATGCGCGCCCATGATAAAGCACTGATACTAACCACCGCGGATGCACTGCTAGGCTTCTTTGAAGTCTGGTGGTGTTGATGTCGTGGGGCCTGATGTGTGGTTCAAGTGATGGGGTGACGCAGTGAGGTAGCCACGCCACTTATTGGATTGGTGGTGTAAGCGTGCAGACCGTGTGGTAGGTAAATCCGCCACGCATTGTGGTTGAGGCGTGATGCGTAGACCCGTTGGGGTTGATGGTGGTGATCCTGTACTGTCGAGAAAAGCCTCTAGCGATGTGTGTGTATGGCCCGTACCCGAAACCGACACAGGTGGTCAGGTTGAAAATACTAAGGCGTTCGGGTGAACTGTGGTTAAGGAATTCGGCAAAATGCCCCCGTAACTTCGGGAGAAGGGGGGCCTCATGGCGTGAGCACTCTTTGCGGTGTTAAGCGTTGTGGGGTCGCAGAGAATAGAGGGAAGCGACTGTTTATCAAAAACACAGGTCCATGCGAAGACGTTAAGTTGATGTATATGGACTGACGCCTGCCCGGTGCTGGAAGGTTAAGAGGACCGGTTAGTAGTCTTTGACTGCGAAGCTGAGAATTTAAGCCCCAGTAAACGGCGGTGGTAACTATAACCATCCTAAGGTAGCGAAATTCCTTGTCGGGTAAGTTCCGACCTGCACGAATGGCGTAACGACTTCTCTGCTGTCTCAACCACAGGCCCGGTGAAATTGCACTACGAGTAAAGATGCTCGTTACGCGCGGCAGGACGAAAAGACCCCGGGACCTTCACTATAGCTTGGTATTGGTGTTTGGTTCGGTTTGTGTAGGATAGGTGGGAGACTATGAAGCTATCACGCTAGTGGTGGTGGAGTCGTTGTTGAAATACCACTCTGATCGGATTGAGCATCTAACCTTGGCCCATGATCTGGGTTGGGGACAGTGCCTGGTGGGTAGTTTAACTGGGGCGGTTGCCTCCCAAAATGTAACGGAGGCGCCCAAAGGTTCCCTCAGCCTGGTTGGCAATCAGGTGGTGAGTGTAAGTGCACAAGGGAGCTTGACTGTGAGACAGACATGTCGAGCAGGGACGAAAGTCGGGACTAGTGATCCGGCACCTACTTGTGGATGTGGTGTCGCTCAACGGATAAAAGGTACCCCGGGGATAACAGGCTGATCTTCCCCAAGAGTCCATATCGACGGGATGGTTTGGCACCTCGATGTCGGCTCGTCGCATCCTGGGGCTGGAGTAGGTCCCAAGGGTTGGGCTGTTCGCCCATTAAAGCGGCACGCGAGCTGGGTTCAGAACGTCGTGAGACAGTTCGGTCTCTATCCGCCGCGCGCGTTGAAACTTGAAGAAAGCTGTCCCTAGTACGAGAGGACCGGGACGGACGTACCTCTAGTGTGCCAGTTATCCCGCCAGGGGTATCGCTGGTTGGCTACGTACGGAAGGGATAACCGCTGAAAGCATCTAAGCGGGAAGCCTGTTTTAAGATGAGGTTTCGTTAAGGTCCCCTAAAGACGATAGGGTAGATAGGCCAGACCTGGACGCACTGCAAGGTGTGAAGGCTACTGGTACTAATTGACCACAACAAACACCAACACACACTATGTGTGCTGGCAAAACAAACAACAAGA
>NZ_JAKOPM010000034.1 GCF_022288805.1 Corynebacterium yonathiae | reverse complement strand
GCCTAGGAACAAAACCCGGGGCACTTCACACCCGCGAATTTAAATGGATATAATTAGACCCATGTTGATTTCAGGTACCGCTTTCTTGCGGTTGCGCACCAACCGCTAAGGCGGTTTCCTACCCCGTAGGTTAAAAACCGCTCCGGTCCTTTAGCCGGGCGGCTATTTGTCATGCCCGGCTCCCTTTCAAATCCAAGGAGCACACCTGATGTCTGCATACGGACACGGCCGTCACGAGCATGGCCAAAATTTTCTCACCAACCACAAGATCATCAACTCCATCATCGACCTTGTGAAACAAACCTCCGGCCCCATCATTGAGATCGGACCAGGAAGCGGTGCCCTCACTCACCCGATGGCCCACTTGGGGAGGGCGATAACGGCAGTTGAAGTGGACGCAAAACTAGCTGCCAAAATCACACAAGAAACCTCCTCGGCGGCGGTCGAAGTGGTCCATGATGATTTCCTTAACTTCCGGTTACCCGCCACTCCCTGCGTCATTGTGGGAAACATTCCCTTTCACCTCACCACTGCCATTCTTCGAAAGTTGCTGCATGCGCCAGCATGGACTGACGCTGTACTCCTCATGCAGTGGGAAGTCGCTCGCCGCCGGGCCGGGGTAGGCGCAAGCACGATGATGACGGCTCAGTGGTCCCCATGGTTCACATTTCACCTGGGTTCTCGGGTACCAAGGTCTGCTTTCCGGCCACAGCCAAACGTTGACGGGGGGATCTTAGTGATCCGCCGGGTGGGTGACCCGAAGATTCCGATAGAGCAGCGCAAAGCCTTTCAGGCGATGGTGCACACCGTTTTCACTGCCCGGGGACGCGGGATAGGGGAAATTCTCCGAAGGGCAGGGTTGTTTTCATCACGTTCAGAAACACAATCATGGTTGCGCTCGCGAGGAATCGACCCCGCGACCCTACCTCCCAGATTGCACACCAACGACTGGATCGATCTCTTCCAGGTGACTGGTTCCTCTCTACCTCACCATCGACCCATTTCACCATCGGGAAGTAGTCAACGACCTCCTCAACGGAAAAACCGAAGCCGGCGGCGTTAATCCCCACCAAAACCGAAATCCACCAGTAGTACTAAAAGGGCTCTTCCGGTTTTAGAGTGCATTGATTAGTTCGCCGGGGGTTCGGGCGTGGCACAAGATATTGGGGTCCTCGCTCAATGATATTTCGCAATAGCCAGCAATGAACGCTTGCATTGCGCAAGACGTTACATTATCTTCTGAAACATATAGCGCACCTTGTCCAGGCGGCTGTTTGGACGGCGGGGCTGGATGACTGGCTTGCCGACAGCGGCCTGATACCCTTTCAGTTCTGTAAGGCATACGCTCTGCCCGTTGGTGTAAAAGGCCAGATCAGTACGGTATGCCTGTATACAGCGGGCGGGAATCTCGCCAGTAAAGACAACTTCATCCTTTTTTACCTGGACCGTTTCGATGGTGGCACAGTATTTCGGTGCATCATGATAAGCCCTGGAAAGATATTCCCGGGGCGCATAGAGGGTGAAGGAGAGATAAGGTTCCAGCAGTTGCGTCCCTGATTCCTTCAATGCCTGTTCCAATACAATCGGGGCCAATGAGCGGAAGTCCGCCGGCGTGCTGACCGGACTGTAATAAAGCCCGTATTCAAAGCAAATCTTACAGTCCGTTACGTTCCAGCCGAACAAGCCCTGCTCCAGCCCGTAACGGATACCATCCCTGACAGCGTTTTGAAAACTCTGGTTCAAGTATCCCAGCGAAACCCGGCTCTCGTATTGTACACCGGAGCCAAGCGGGAGTGGTGTAACAGACAGTCCGATGGATGCCCAAAACGGGTTGGGCGGCACCTCGATATGGATGGTGTGGCTGGCTGCTTTGAGCGGCCGCTCCATATAAATGACGGTGGGTTCCTTTACCACTGTTTCAAGCTTGTATTTTTCCGACAGCAAAGCGGAAACAACCTCCAACTGCACCCGGCCCAAAAAAGAAAGAATGATCTCATGGGTGATGGAATCCACCTCGCAGCGCAAAAGCGGGTCAGTATCCGCAAGTTGCGTAAGAGCGTCCAGCAGCCGTTCTCTTTGCGCTGCCGTTTTCGGCGCAATCGACGTCCGCAGCATGGGGAGGGGGTCCTCACGCCACCTTTTACGAGGGAGCCGGGTTGGGTCCCCTAATACATCGTTTAACCTCACGCTGTCGCTGGGAAGGATAACAATTTCACCCGGATAAGCGGTGTCTGTCCGAACAATTTCCCCTTTGGATGGAATACGCATCTCTGTGATTTTCAGCTTTTCTCTCCCGGCCAGGGCCACCGTATCCCGCAGGCGCAGCGTTCCGCTGTATAGCCGTAGATAGACACGCCGCTGGCCGCAATCTGTATACTCCACCTTGAAAACGCTGCCGCATAGGGCGGCGCTCCCCTGTTCCCCAATCGGTTGGAACAGCCCTGTCACCGCATCCATCAACGGTTGAATGCCAAGGCCCTTTTTGGCGCTGCCATAATAGACCGGGAACAGGGAGGCGTCTTGAACCCGCCGCTGTTCCTCCCGCACAAGTTTTTCCCGGCTGATTGGTTCTCCTGCGATATTCTTTTCCAATAATTTATCGTTATTTTCGATGACCGCATCCCATGCTTCTATGTCGGTATTTTCCTCCAGGACTATTTCCGGGGACAGCGACACCGTCTGCTTGATGATAATATCGGCGGAGAGCTTATCCCGAACAGACTGAACCACGCTCTGCAAATCAACGCCAGCCTGGTCGATCTTGTTGATAAAGATAACGGTGGGAATGTTCATTTTCCGCAGGGCATGGAACAGAATACGGGTCTGGGCCTGCACGCCATCTTTAGCGGAGATCACCAAGATGGCCCCATCTAAAACAGCCAAAGAGCGGTACACCTCCGCCAAAAAATCCATGTGGCCGGGCGTATCCACAATGTTGACTTTACATCTGTGCCACTGGAAGGAAGTGACTGCCGCTTGAATGGTAATCCCACGCTGCCGCTCCAAAAACATGGTGTCCGTCCTCGTTGTCCCTTTTTCGACGCTCCCCGGTTCTGAAATGGCTCCGCTGGCATATAGCAGGCTCTCCGTCAAGGTCGTCTTTCCAGCGTCTACATGGGCAAGAATTCCAATATTGATTATTTTCATGTGATTGTCCTCCCTTTACTGCCCCGAAGGGCATAAAAATCCCCAGCAGTAAAATACTTTTACCACTGGGGATGATAATTTGCGGACATACACATATACAGCATAAACCTGTTTGTGAGTGCTGTTTTTGGGGATATGTCAAAATTGATAAGGCAAAAGTATTCTTAAATTGGGTACAAAAAACTAAGCCCCTACAAAAGGGACTATCATAATCCTTTGTTCCCACTATTTGATTATAGTTTTATTTAAGAATACCTTGCCGCATATTTTTTACTCCTTTTCTGGAATTGAATTATTATATCACATCAGTTTTAGGAAAACAAGTATCTAAAAGAAATTTTTCTTCCCCTTATATGTAACAATCATACCGGCTTCCTAACGTTCAGAATGGTTTCTACTGTCTGCTGCGGTGTTTGGTTGGAATTGTCCAGCCAAAAGCCGATCCGTGGTGTTGTCTGCATTTTACTAAATACAAATTCAATGTATACAGAAAGAAATATATAAGGAGTGGGAGGGATTCCGCCGTAGTCGGCATTGTAGGAAAATCCAAAAGTTTAGATTTTCTCAAAATGCTTATCTTTTGGTCTTTGGTTCGGAATAGTGTAGTGCTGGCGGTCTATCTATTGTTTTCGGTTGCTTGCTTCTTTACCGTACATGAGCATTCAGTGTTGGGGATAAACACGACTGCCGCAGCATCCGGCATGACCAACTCACTATCGGAAAGCGTGGCACCGGGTGCAAGGGTGACAGTCGGCAACGCCAGCACATCGCGTGCAGAAAGCATGCTTGCACGCCGACGTTTACGAGTCCTGCCGGGGTCGGGGTTGGTGTTGTAATCGGCCCAATCCTTCTCTGGTGGCTTGGGGATCAGCGGGGGAATATCGTGTGGGGACATGGGTGCGGACCTCCTTCGGGTTCTGGCCCACAACCAGCCTGCCACCTAGGGCCTTGGCTTTGTAGGAAAAAGGTATCTAATCCATCCGTACAAAACTAAGGACCTACTGTGCAGCCTAACGGAAATGTCATCGTCGATACCATCTGCCGCACCGCAAAACTAGGAACTACTATCACCGGTGCCACAGAAAACGGTGACGTCACTGTTATTGAAGCCGAACCCGTCGAGCCGATCAATGAATGCCCTACCTGCGGGCAGCCTGGAGTATTCCGCGACCACGTCATCCGCAGCCTGGTCGATCTGCCCATCGTCGGCCACCCAACAACTTCATGTGCGCCTTCCACGCTACCGGTGCACCAACAAGCGTTGCTTGCAGAAGATCTTCCGTGCTGGCCTTGCCTGCGCGCCCGACAATTCAAAGACCACGGACCAGGTGACCCACTGGATCCTGCAACGACTCTGCCTAAATCGGATGAGCGTTGCCGCTGCACCCAAGTCATTAGGCCTGGGGTGGGATATGAAGTGTCCCAGGTTTTGTTCCGTTTGATGAAACCCGTTTTTGAAACAACGTACGGAGCACAACGCACGCCGATGCCAAAGCTTCCGCAACATCGACTACCTCATCAAACCCACGACAGTGGGATTCACACCCTCAATCCCCACGCGTGCAATCTTCGCACCTCAAAGATTGAAAAATGAAAGAAACCGGAGGTAACATACCCTTTCGAGTTTGTTGCTTCCGGTGGTGCAGTTTGTTCAACTGCTCATCAGGATCTTACGGGGGATAACACTAACACACCCTGACTCTTGGAAAACGCAGCACACAGACCGTGCACACCCTCACCGATAAAATGGGCACCAGTCCCGAAAGGAGAAGGAATGTACACGACCATCACCCTCGCCGCACTCGCAGTACTTTTCGTCTTAATCATCCAGACCATCCGCCGCGAACGGCCAGAAGACCGTATGTATTACGCCGCGCTTGGAGGCAGCATAAGCGCAGCAATGATCCTTGTCCCCTCCTTCCTTTTCACCCAGGCCGGTCTCTCGCGAGAACTGGCCGCACTGCTCATCTCCTTCGGCCTACTAGCCTTGTGGATTACCATTTTCGGACTCCGCCTAAACGCAAGAACTAGCAGGTAAACCTGCATAACACAGAACATATGCTTTAGCATATGGCGGAACATACGCTATAACATATGCCTAAACATATGTTCCGCCATATGGCAGGACTCGCGGGCGCACGAATACGCAGATTCCCGCCCGCAGTAGAGAAAAGGAGGGCTACGGGCTCAGTGTGGGAGTATTGCGAAACCTTCGCGCGCCCATTAGCCTAAAAAGTGACAGCACAGTTCATCCCTGAATTGCGGCTGCACAATAAAAAGGGCCCCAACGAGTGCCAGCTCGTTGAGACCCTCGGGCCTAAAGACCCACGTGAAGCATCGCGGTAACGAGCTTCACGATTACGGTCACAAGAACTATGACCTTGGTAGCCACATCTAG
>NZ_JAKOPM010000033.1 GCF_022288805.1 Corynebacterium yonathiae | reverse complement strand
GCGTGGTGTGTGGCTGCATGCTGGGGAAATGGAAGAGTCGAACATAACGCCCGTTATCGGACAGTTAGATATTGTTCATTGATTGTTTCTTAGCTCGACGATCACGCGAGGTAGGTAGATGGCGACAAGACCAGCCCCACATGGGGGTAATTAAACGCCAAACCCCCACTGCGAATTGCGTAGCAGTGGGGGCGTTTTGCCTGCTCAAAGGCATTTTTATAAATATAGATTACCTGAACTCGACATTAAAGACATAGTTCACCCTATATAACGTTTTCAAGAAAACGTTATAGCAGATGAACCACTTTGTCAAATGTCGCGGTGTTCAGGTGAAATCGCAGGTCACGGGCACTTTTTGTGGTTGCATACGGCAGCAACATCGGCTTTTATAGGGGCCAGGCCACACAAAAATTGTGGGCCCTCTCACGAGACGTGAGAGCCATTGTCCTCCCCAGGGGCCTCGGCCAAAAGGATTTTCCTGGGGAGGAGTGAGCTCGCGGGATACCGCGGAAAGGAGAAGCTATGCTTCCCACCTATATGGTGCCGTCCTATCTAATACCTGTCCATCAGCTGCTCAGTGGAGTCCGCGTACAGGCGACAGCAGACACACCTGAGACCAAGGAAGGAGCGCCGAAAACAAATCTCGCGTTTCCAGGCTGCAATGCCTGGAAAATCGAAGTCAACCTCATTATGCGCGAACGCACGGGGGACGATGGAGTCGTAGAGCGCGAGATAAAGCGCAGCCGAGTCACCGTATGGGCGCCAGAGCGACCAAACATAGCTCCCGATGATGTCGTAGTCTTCCAGGGCCTTATGGCCGGCGCAGTAGACGGAAACGTATTCCTGCAGGCCACAGGCGTAGAAAAGGTTGAGGAGGTCGACAGTGAACTCATCTAGTAGAGAAGATCTCCTCGGCCCCCTGAACGCGTTCGTGGAGCAACTCGAGGGAAAGGTCGTGGAGAGTATCCCTTGGGTCATCGCACTCATCGCAGTCATCGCTATACTACAAGCCCTCATCCCATGGCTGTGGTCACGGTGGTGGTACCGGAACAATCCAGTGGCTGGGAAAGTTCAGCGCCGTCGACAACGACTCAGCGAAGTCTTTGGATTGAAAATTAACCGAGTTCACCGCGACGGGCGCGTCCGCATCGAACCTGGCGAAACGGGGAAATGGAAAAGAGAGGGCCTGACTGAGGAGCTAGGAGCTGAGATTGGTGTTCCAGTGCGCATCAAAGTGGAAGGGGGATACGCCTGGATACGCGAGGTACAAAACATCGGCGACACCGTCTCAGGGGACCCCGCCTACGACCCAGGCACTGGGGACGTAATTATCGGTGTCGATACAGAAACTGGCGACATAGAGGGATTCTCAATTAAAGAAATCTCTGGGGTTGTGCTTGCGGCCCGCCCAGGAGCTGGTAAAACTGCCCTCCTCAGCCTAATCGAGCAGGCCTTAAATCCGCATGCAGAGGTAAAAATGGTTTCCGGTAAAAGCAGCGCCGATCTGGAGAACGCGGAGCTCGAAATTACCTCTACTCAGGAGGAAATGCAGGATCGTTTCGACGCTGGACTGGACTTTTGGAATAACCCTGAAGGTAGAAGACCGAGAGTCTTAGTCCTGGACGAGTGCGCAAGGCTCTTCGAACCCAGCTCGGAGTCCAAAGAAGATAAGGCCTCGGCTAAACACCGAACTCGCCAGGTCAAAGACCTACTCCAGCGTGGGAGATCAGCAGGCGTGATTACTATCCTGGCGACACAGCGCATGAGTGCGGACACTATCCCGACGTCCATTCGCGACTTGGCCTCCGTGCGGATCTGCGGACGGGTAACCACACCTAAAGATGCTGAAATGGTTTTAGGCAGGCTACCTGAGCCCGGAGAACCATCGCCGGTCTCTGCAGGGAAACGGCGCTTCATCGTCGACGACGGCGACGGCGAATGGAAAGAGCTGCACGTCTTCGAACTTGCTCAGTAGAAGTCTCCCCTCTGCCCGAGTGCGGAGGGGAGCGGAGCCGAATGCCGAAGCGCGCGAGGACGACGTGGCTGGCCGCAGGCCAAGCCGCCAAAGAACGAGCGCAGCGAAGGCAAAAGGCAAAGCGACCGGGAGCACGAGGGCGCCAAGGGGAAGAACCCACGCTGATAAGTAGAACGAACGCAGCTTGTATTAACAAGAGCTTCGTGGCAAGGCGGCGAATGCCGCCGCGGCAGCCATAAAGGTGCCGGCGTAGTGTTACCCCGGCACCTCTGTATCATGTATCAGACCAGCTCAGAAGGGATATTTAGGTGAAGCAATGCGTAGCAGAAAATGTAGCAAGACGACGCAGTCCCGGTCATGGATGGCCACAATATCGGCAGAGAAGATGAGTCGAAAGGAAATAGAAGAAGCTCTTGAGGCGTACTCCTATATAGGTCAGCTAGAGGAGGGGTCTGAGGGTGGATACCGACACTGGCAGCTGCTCATTGATGGCAACACCTCGCCGATCAGGTTTTCCACGCTTAAAAGAAGACTTCCAACCGCTCATTTAGAGCCACGTCGTGGTCCAATACAACAGGCCATTAACTATGTCACCAAAGAAGAAACCCGCATCATTGATGAGCCAAGGTTAGAGCACGGGACAATTCGACACGGTGACGAAATAGGGAGGCGTAAAGATGTCGAGGTAGTTCGTGAAGCCGTCCTTGAAAAAGGACTTTCTGCCGACGAAGTCTTCCTCCAAGTACCGGAAGCCGCTCGTATGACTTCGTTCGTTGAAAGGCTCGTTGCTGCCCGAGAGCGCGCACAGAATTCAGAGCCACGAGAAATTGAGGTGCTGTGGTTGTACGGTCCGCCTGGCACCGGGAAAACATCACTAGCGGTGGATATAGGGGGCGACGATTTCTATCGAGTCACTGACTACTCCCACCCTTTTGATTCTTATGCAGGAGAAAAGACTCTTGTCCTCGATGAATTCGACGGCGAAATGCGGCTTAGCACCCTCCTTAACGTCCTGGATATCTGGCCTACAATGCTCCCCGCCCGCTACGCTGACCGTGTCGCCGCCTACAACCAAGTAGTGCTCATCTCTAACGAAGCTCCATGGAGCTTCTACTCATGGGAAACACCATCTCGGCGACAAGCCCTCGCTCGACGCATCAATACGATTATGTATGTAGACGCTAGCGGTGCTCACGACGTCAGCGACCACTTAAGCAGATTCGATGAATCTACCGTAACTGTCTAGGTAACGTCTTGAGCCCCTTCCTGAGGGAGGGCTCAGAGGGAGCGCCGTGCCTCTTGTCGCTGACAACAGCGATAAAAAGGCACGTATACAAGGGAAATTAGACTCTTCGACTCTTCCGTCGGTCAGGACGTCGGTCGCTTATACGTGGCTACAGTCATTACTTCTGTAGCCCCGGCGGCATGTGTGCGTATCTCTTGGTTAAGCTCAGCTATATTGCTCAACGACCGTAGTCCCAGGCTCGGCGGGCCTTTTCACCCAAGCCTCGCGGTCTTGGGGAGCACCTGGCGGATACGCACGCGCGAAAAGAAGCCAGGCTCTAACCCTGTACTCTCTGCTCGGTAAAAAGCGAGGAACTTCTATTGATTCGGGAAACCATCCCACGCGGATTTGTGAATCTCTCCGCGCGTCTAACTAGACACACGCACTATGTGCAAGTAGACTGACTATTGAATTGTTACAGCAAGAAAAACCCTAGCTCATCAGAGCTAGGGTTTTTCATATGCCACGCCGGATGTCACTTTAAAATATGTGCTCGGCCGCACAGATTGAATTTAAAAATTCATATTTCCGATGCTGGAGTGTTCGAAGTGAAAAGAAATATAAAATTACTTTTCCAACTATCTAGCACACCACGTGCCTGTGCGTGATTAGCACAAAATTATTCTGTCTATGCCTCCAAGGGGATTGTAGCGCAATTTTACGCCCTTCTTTTCTCCGGCTTTAACATCATTGCATTCAGAATCCCTGTCGAAAGCCATTATCACTTTTACTCGCAGATCATGGCCACAATTATTTTCTACTTGGATAGAATAAAAACCCTTGTGTGCGGTGACGCACATGGGTGCAAGATTCTCATCTGCACTATAAGTTGTCAGGTCCGACGTTTTTACTCGAAAATTATCGTCTGGAGAAAGAGAGGAGATTTCGAGAGGGTTTCTTGAAGAAAAAGTTTGTCCTGGAGACAGGGTGATCTCGTCTCCTGGGGACGATGCCTCGGGAATGGTGCTAGGTTCATCTGCCTGTGCAAATGGAACGGGGAACAAAAGAAATAGCGCTGCCAGAAGAGGTACTAGCTTTTTTCTAGAAGACAAGTTCACTTAAAAAATTCTCCTACTGTACGTGTACTTTAAATAGCTTGGTGTGCCTACCGGTATTTATGTCAATTACATAACCACCAGAAGTGCTCTTCGGGCGGAAACTCATACGTGCTCCATCTGAAAGGGTAATATCGCCGGGGATGGCGGAGTCTCCGCTCAAAATAGCTTCACCCTTTGTTGCTCCGCACCACAGTCTCCATACTGCTTCATCGTTTGGAACGGACCACACACGTCCTTTTCTTCGGTAGAAGCTGTCTAGATAGCTGCGGAGTCCATCAAAGTCATCATATCGATCGAGGTATTTACCGCTTGGGCATTCCCTGTATTCTTGGGCATGTGCGGCAGGAAGTCCTACTGGGGGTACTAGCAATAAGGCGCTGATAATGGCAGCGCATACTGGTAAAGACGAGATATTCCTGAGACTTAGCTTAGACATTGTTTCTTACACGCTCCTCGTTTATTAGCATGTCATGTGGACTCATCGACAGCAACAGATAGATTTAACTCTCATGCAGGGGAAATACTTCTAGCTATAGATTCCTTCTGTAGAACGCAACCAGAAATGCATCATCTCTGTTATAGGATCTGCTGCCGAAAAGATATCTTCCGCTATACCGTATGGAGTCCAGTCGTCTGGAAGGTCTCTAAAACGATCTGCGATTTTCCCGAGAGCCACTAAGGGAGATTCCTTGACAGCCTCGAGAATAATTACGACGTCTTCGTAAGTAGCATGGAATGAATTTTTCCCATTGGCTGCAGTTGCATCGGCTATGCAAATCCAATCATGGACTTCTCTCATGTCTTTCAAGAGATTATCAACTATCTTTTCAGGATTTGTTTCCATACTCATAAAAGTACTATTAATTTGATAGCTCCTGTCAAGGTTTATTCTTTACCCCCTTCGTAGCCATTGGGTGATGCGTTGTAGGGGACTGTGTCTTTCTGTTGGGGGGTTCGTGGGCTTGGTTTCGGGCTCGGAGTGGGGGATTTCTTGGGTGGTGGTGAGTTGTTTTTGCTGGGTGGTTTCTAGTGCGTTGATGGTTGTTTTGAGGGCGTCGATGGTGTCTTGTTTGGCTTGGATGAGTTGTTGGGCCTGGTGCAGTTGTTGTTCGGCGTAGTGTGCGCGTTGTTTTTCTAGTTCTAGTGCGTGCACTAGATTTTGGTGGTCTTGTGTACTGGTTGCACTGGCAGGTTCTTCGGGGGTTGTGTGTGTGATGGTGTCGAGTCGTCCGCTGCTAACGAGGTCGCCGATGGGGATGTACCAGGTTCCTTGTTTTTGCTGGGCTCGGGGGAATTCTCCGCGGGCTCTGGCGCGGGTGATGGTGGTTTTGGCGACGCCGGTGAGTTTGGCTGCTTCGGCGATGGTGAGTAGTTGGTCGAGGTGGTCATCCATGTGTGCAATGGTAGTGAAGTAGTGCCGTGCACTAGTTGCACCACGCTACTGTACGTGGTGCAACAAGGTGGTGCATTAGGTAGTGCAGGGGGACGTTTGGGGATGTAGAGCGTGGTGTGTGGCTGCATGCTGGGGAAATGGAAGAGTCGAACATAACGCCCGTTATCGGACAGTTAGATATTGTTC
>NZ_JAKOPM010000032.1 GCF_022288805.1 Corynebacterium yonathiae | reverse complement strand
TCAATCGGCATTCAAAAAGGCCAAATCTAACCCCCGCGACACGCCGAGCCAGACACACATTTTGACCCTTAACCCGTGAGAACATACTTATAGGAAGACTTTGAAGCTAAAAAATCCCCGCCCAACTCACCCAAAGAGAGTCGACGGGGAAATTAAAATAAGAGCTTAGAACTGCTCTACATCAACCAGACCCAGCTTGGCAGCCTTGACCAGGCGGCGCGGGATACGCACGGTCTGGCCATCGATGTTGACTTCCTGGAGGGCTACGTTGTCAGCCTTCCACTGGGAACGACGTGCGTGGGTATTCGCACGGGACTTCTTAAACTTAGGAGTTGCCATTTTCTACTCTCCTCCTTACGCGTTCTTCTTCTTGCGGCGAGCCATGCCACCGAAGCGCTGGTTGAAGCGCTCGACGCGGCCGGCGGTATCCATAACGCGCTGTGCACCAGTCCAGAATGGGTGGGACTCAGCGGTAACGTCAACGACGATCAGTGGGTACTCGTTGCCGTCTTCCCACTCCACAGTGCGGTCGGAGGAAGCGGTGGACTTGGTCAAAAAGGAGTGACCGGTACCAGCATCACGGAAGACTACCGGGTGGTAATCCGGGTGAATATCTTTCTTCATATATATTCCCTCAGGGTTGGACTACGGGTCGGTTCTACGCGTTTACTGCGAAGATCGTGCCCGAGTTGGGACGTACAAATTTCACTCTGTCAACCGCGCACCGCGTGGCACGGGTCAACAACCTGGATTATCCTACAGTCAACTACCCCAGATACGAAATCCCCAACCGGCGTCAACCACTCAGTTCACACACGTTTCTTGCATTACGCGCGACAGGCCCACACAGACAAACACCACCCCAGCACGGCAAACGGACCAGCTACCGCACGAAGGCAGCGATTAGGTAAATCGCGCCCAAGGCTGTAAGATTTTCCCTTGCTGTTGTCAAAATATACGTTTTACGCCCCGTCTACTGGTGTTTGACGATGGCGCCGCACCCGCTCACACCTCACTTTTGAGCACTGCCACCCTCACACGGCAGTCGGCGCTTCATTGTCTATAGCCATGATGTGGGCGGCTAGGAGAAAGAAGACCCATGTCGGCTATTTGCCAGGTAACGGGCCGCAAGCCGGAATTCGGCAAGCAGGTCTCGCACTCGCACCGCCGCACTTCGCGCCGTTGGAACCCCAACGTGCAGCGTCGTCGCTACTACCTGCCCTCTGAGGGCCGTACCATCACCCTGAATGTTTCCACCAAGGGCATGAAGATCATCGACCGCGATGGCATCGAGTCCGTTGTGGCTAAGATTCGCGCACGTGGGGAGAAGATTTAAGTATGGCACGTAACGATATCCGCCCAATCATTAAGCTGAAGTCCACTGCGGGCACCGGTTACACCTACGTGACCCGTAAGAACAAGCGCAACAACCCGGATCGCATCACCCTGAAGAAGTTCGATCCGATTGCCCGCAAGCACGTCGAATTCCGCGAGGAGCGATAATCAATGGCTAAGAAGTCCAAGATCGCTAAGAACGAGCAGCGCAAGGAAATCGTCGCCCGCTATGCGGAGCGTCGCGCTGAGCTCAAGAAGATCATCAAGAACCCGAACACCCCGGATGAGGAGCGCTTGGAGGCTCAGTTCGAGCTGAACCGCCAGCCTCGTGATGCTTCCCCAGCCCGCGTTCGTAACCGTGACGCTGCCGATGGCCGCCCACGCGGTTACCTCCGCAAGTTCGGCCTGTCCCGTGTCCGTATGCGCGGCATGGCTCACCGTGGTGAGCTGCCGGGCGTTCGCAAGTCCAGCTGGTAAAGGGGTAATTGCACAATGGCTAATAAGCGCAATAACCAAAAGAAGTTCCGTATGGAGCAGAGCCGTCGCCCAAAGAAGAACCCTTTGAAGGCTGAGGGCATCGAGAAGGTGGACTACAAGGACACCAAGACTCTGCGTCTATTCATCTCGGATCGCCACAAGATCCGTTCCCGTCGCGTCACCGGTCTGACTCCGCAGCAGCAGCGTCAGGTTGCTACTGCAGTCAAGAACGCACGCGAAATGGCTCTCCTGCCGTTCACCACCCGCTAAACAGTAGCTGGGTATCAACAGCGCACTTTTGCCGCTGGCAAGTGTGACACGGTAAAAGAACCATTCACTTTCGCCGCCTCCCTCCTCGAGGGCAGGCGGCGAAAGTCGTTTTTACCCCCTTGTCCCCTCCCCTAGACCCATATGCCCAGCCCTAAAGGTTCAGGTGTTAGATTGAAAGCATTCGTGCCTCCGCAACTACTTGGGGAAGCACCGGCCCCGCACTAGTGAAAGGCAGTGAACAATGGCCCTGCACCAATCCCTACTCGACCTCTCCGAGCTTGCCCCGCACTGCCAGTCCCGCGCTACCGCCCGCGGACTACTCGCAGAGGCCCAAGATATCCTGCGCAATGCTGTCGCTCACCAAGACGATGAGATTGAATTGGCGCACTGGTATTCTCGCTTGATTACGGATATTGTTCGCTCCCCTGGGGTCAACTCCCCGGTCCGCCTTACCGGCGCTGCCGCCCGTGGGGACCAGCTGCCATCGATGCCGGTGGAATGGATTGGCCAAGATGCAGATCTTCTAGAGGTCTTCTCTGATGTCGGTCTCCGAGCTCAAGAATCAGCTGATTCTATCGCCGCACGCGTCGATGCCGGCCTACCCCTCGGAAACGGCAGCGAGCAAGCACTTCTTGAGGAAGCCTTGGCTCAGCGCCCTCCTGCCCTAAAGATGGTGGACGGCTTGCCGGATCGGGATGCTGACGTAGATATCAAAGCCACCCTGCTCTCGCCCATCGCAGCTATTGCTCGCTGGGCGGCGCCGGGGCCGCGCCCGACGGTGGATCGCTTGGCCATTGGCGTGGAGCGCGATCTGCTCAGCGCCGCTGACGCGGAATCTTTGGACCTAGCGTGGCGTACCGGCTATGCACTAGAGTTGCGCCGTTGGTACGAACGCGTCAGCGAGCACTCGACTACGCTGCGAGATCTGCCGCCGCTCGACCGCACAGCTTATGGCTCGGCCTGCCGCATCGTCTCAGCTACGTTTGAATCCATTGCACGGCGGGCAGAAGAATATAAATAGGCCCTACGGTGCGGATTCGGAAGCTGTACCTAGTCGGGCATAAAATTGTACAGTTGGTTAATAAAAGTGATTTCTCTTTTATGAAAGGAGGCGTCCCACCGCATGGCTGGCAATGTCGGTAGGCCGCGTAAACACAGCCCGCGGCGCAGGGGCAATAGCGCCCGTGAGGAGATATTGGACGCCTCCTCCGAGCTTTTCACTACCCAGGGTTTTGCTACCACGTCCACGCACCAGATTGCAGACGCGGTTGGTATCCGTCAGGCCTCTTTGTACTACCACTTTCCGTCCAAGACGGAGATTTTCCTTACGCTGCTAAATTCCACCATCGAGCCTTCCTTGGAGTTGGCCGATGAGCTGGCCGGCACCGATGCGGATCCGGCTCAGCGCCTGTGGTCTTTGGTCGCCGCGGAATCGCGTCTGTTGCTTACCAGCGGCTGGAACGTGGGCCGCTTATATCAGCTGCCGGTGGCTAATTCTTCGGAGTTCTCCGAGTATCACAGTTCGCGCGATCGCCTGCAGAATCACTTCCGCTCCACCGCCGCCGCCATCGTGGGCAAAGATGATCCCCGGGTGGAGTTGCCGTTCCACATCGCTTTATCCGTCATTGAGATGCGCCCCAATAACGGCACCCCTCCGTTCGATGCTTCCCAGTCGGTACCGGAGACAGCAGCCATGCTTGCCGACGCCGCCCTAGCCGTTCTCGGCGCCTCCGTCCCCGATAACGCCGAGGAAACCACCCTCGAGCTACTGAAAAACCGCAACGACTCCATCTCCGCGGCCGCCGCCGCAGCGGCCGACCGCAAGAAGAAGTCGCGCTAACCCCTCATTAGCGCTGCCACGACTCCGTAAACTCTCCCGTGGCGGCCAATCCGCCTCCCTCGCGCACGCTGACGCCGCTCGGGGTCACCACGATAATCGAGGGATCCGCATTGACGTAGTAGTTATTTCCGTCTTGAGTAACGTCGCCCGTTTGGAACTGCCCATCAAACATCGACGAGCGATAGAACTTGGCTCCACCGCCGGTTTCACAAATGATCACCCTGCCGTCGGGACCAGAGCCGGCGAATAAGGCACGCTCAAATCGCTGACAGTTGGCATAGCCGCCGTCCAGCCACCCGTACTCGTTGAAGTTGGAAATGTAGTTACCCACACCACTCTTTTGTCCCCCGCCGGAAGAGGATGGTGATTCCTGCTTTTCTGTCTGCGTGACCGTGACTACTGGTGGCTCCTCAGGGGCATCCTCCTCTTTCGTTACGGTCTCCTGCGCAGCCGCGGTTTCCTCGCCACTTTTCTCTTCTTTATCAGCGTTGTCGACCGTGGTCATTCCACTCCCCTGGCCTTTGAAGCTGGGGGTAGCCTCATTCTGAGAGTCGCTGCAGCCGTTAAGCGCGAGGCTGGCAGCCACGAGCGGGACAAAGCCCGCGGCAAGTGTGCGGAGGCGAGAGCGAGAAGTCATGAGTTTTCCTTTCTGGTGCTAGGACTTAGCAGGCTGGGCTGGGCCACTGCGTATCGGCTTGAGCGAGTTCTTCGGCAATGGATGTAAGAACCGCCTGGGCGGAGGCGTACTGGCCATCAGGGGACGAGGCAATCATTGCTACGGCGACATCGTGCCCACCCAACCGGACCATACCCATCTGTCGCACATCGTAAGCACCAGCGGGGTTTGGTCCCCAGCCGCCCTTCATGAAGGAGCCCGGCAAGGTGCGTAGACCGTAGCTTTGCGCCGGATCGGCGACACCCATGGCGTCGATAATCGGCTGCGCTCCCTCCACGCAGCGCAACCCAGCCATAAACTTAGCCTGGTTGCCCACGCTCCACATGGTTTGACCGAAGGCCGTAAACTCCGGTCGGGTGACCTGGGATTGGACTTGGGTGGCGCTATCGCCTGCCTCCGCAAGAACGCTTTGCGCAGTTTGGGCGGCGGCGGTGCCCTCCCCTAAAGCCGCCCACGCGGCTTTAGCGGCCTCGTTTTCGGAGTAAGTAATCGCGGAGGACACCAGCTGGCTATCGGCCACACCGGTACGATTCGCCGCAATGAGCACGGGAACTTTGGAAGTCGACCACGCGGCTTCGGGAGCGGTGCGCCCAGCTTCTACGGTGGAAGTACCATCGGAGACCGCGATGCCTACATTTCCGTGTTCTGCCACGATGCGGTCCAGCACGGCTTGGACATCACCGGCAGCGGCTGCAGCCGATGGTTCAGTGGAGGAGGCTGGGGCAGACTCGGCAGCAGGCGCCGCAGATGAAGCCACCGACGGCGCATCCGTGGTCTCACCATAGAGAGGATCGGCTGTGCCGCGCGCCTCGGTATTGACAAAAGTAGGGGAATTATCCGCCGCATTCTCATCGCCGCAGGCACTCAGTGCGAGCATGCATGCGATGAGCGCAGCTGCCGGGTGCCAGGCCCGGCGGATAGGGAACGTCATGAAACCTAGCTTAGGCTAGTGCGCGAAGTGGCGGGTACCGGTCAGATAAAGGGTGACGCCGGCTGCCTTGGCCGCTGCAATGACTTCTTCATCGCGGATGGAGCCGCCGGGCTGAACAACGGCCTTCACGCCGGCGTCGAGAAGCACCTGCAAACCATCGGCGAATGGGAAGAAGGCATCGGAAGCGGCGAAGGACCCCTCGGTGCGGTTGGCACCATCGGCCAGGGTATTGGCGCGCTCGACGGCGAGCTTGGCAGAGTCAACGCGGTTGACCTGCCCCATGCCCACGCCCACGGTCGCATTGTCCTTGGCTAACAAGATCGCATTGGACTTCACCGCGCGCACGGCGCGCCACGCGAACTCGAGCTCGGCCATATCGGACTCGTTGAGAGCCTCGCCTGCCGCCAGGGTCCAGTTGGCCGGGTTATCGCCCTCGGCCTGGTAGGTATCTGGCTCCTGGGTGAGCACACCGCCAGAGATGTACTTGCGCTCTTCGTGCTGGTCCTCGTGCTCCGCCTGGAGCACGCGCAGGTTCTTCTTGGCCTTGAGCACCTCGATGGCACCGTCCTCGTAGGAAGGAGCGACGATAACCTCGGTAAAGATTTCCTTGACCTGCTCGGCCATCTCTACGGTGACCTCGCGGTTGACGGCAATGACGCCGCCGAAAGCGGACATCGGGTCGCATGCATGCGCTGCGCGGTGGGCAGCGGCGATGGACTCTTCAGAAACGGCAATGCCACAAGGATTGGTGTGCTTGATAATCGCCACGCAGGGACGCTCATGATCCCACGCGGCGCGCCAGGCAGCATCCGCATCCTGGTAGTTGTTGTAGCTCATCTCTTTGCCATTGAACTGGGTGGCATTAGCAAGCCCCTTGGAACCGATGCGGGTGACAGTGGCTGTTTGGTGCGAGTTCTCACCGTAGCGCAGCGGGGTGGTTTGCCCCTCCTCGCTGAGCTGGTCCACGAACCAAGCGGAGACAGCCGCATCATAGTCCGCGGTATGCAGGAACGCGTCGCGGGCCAGGCCACGGCGCTGCTCCAGGGTGAAGCCTCCGTTGTTGATGGCCTCCACGGCCTCGTCATAACGGGAAGGATCCACGACTACGGCAACGGAGGGGTGGTTCTTGGCGGCCGCACGCACCATGGATGGACCGCCGATATCGATCTGCTCCACGCAGCCATCGAAGTCCGCGCCGGAAGCGACGGTCTCGCGGAAGGGGTACAGGTTAACTACGACGAGCTGGAAAGGCTCCACCTCGAGCTCGGAGAGCTGGTTGAGGTGATCTTCCTTGCGGGTATCAGCCAGGATGCCGGCGTGAACGCGCGGGTGCAGCGTCTTGACGCGGCCTTCCAAGCACTCCGGGAAGCCGGTGAGCTTTTCTACCGGAGTGACCTCGATGCCTAGGTCCGCGATCTTCTTCGCGGTGGAGCCGGTGGAGACGATTTCCACCCCTGCCTTATCGAGGGCGCGGGCTAGATCCTCCAGCCCGGTTTTGTCGTACACGCTGATAAGGGCGCGCTTTACCTGCTTGCGGTCTTCGCTCATGAGGAGGATTAAGCCTTTCGAAAAGTCTTAGTCTGCGAGTTGAATAGTAAGTTCTTCGTCGTGGATCGCCGCTGCGCGCAGCACCTCCACGATGAGATCGCGCTCTACCTGTTTGATGCGCTCGTGGAGGCTGGACTCGTCATCGTCCGCATTGATGGCCACGGGCCGCTGCGCAATGATGGAGCCGGTATCCACGCCCGCGTCCACAAAGTGAACGGTAGAGCCGGTGATCTTCACGCCATAGTCCAGGGCGTCGCGCACCGCGTGCGCTCCCTTGAAGGCAGGCAGCAGTGCCGGGTGGGTATTGATAGTGCGGCCTTCAAAGCGGTCCAGGAATCCCTGGCCCAAAATCTTCATAAAGCCCGCAGAAACAACAACGTCTGGCTGCGCAGCATCTACTGCGCCAACCAGACGTTGATTCCATTCGGCGCGATCCGCACCCAGCGCCACGACCTCGGTATCGATCCCGTGGTCCTGGGCGCGGGAAATACCGTGGCATTCCTTATCCGCCACTACTTTAACTACCTGGTAGTGCCCGGCCTGGGCATCCACGATGGCTTGTAGCAGGGAACCCGTTCCAGAAACGAGCACCACCACTCGGAGGCGTTTAGGGTCAGCGGTATAGCGCGGAGGCATCGGTGAAGTCACGCGCTATAGCCTAGCCCCTCTCCCCCTCCTCGGGGGAATTCTCGTTCGGAGAATCCTGCTCTTTCTCCCCCATTTGGTCCTTCAACTGTTGGCTAACCGGCTTGGCGACGCCCCTTTTCTCCCTCTCAGCTTCCTCTGATTCCTCTTGCTGCTTCGCCGCATCCTCAGCCGGGGGTGTGAACTGCTCCCCATTAGTTGGACTGAGAAATCAGTTGCCAACAACTAGTGGGGAGCATTTTCTTTGAGAGCACGTA
>NZ_JAKOPM010000031.1 GCF_022288805.1 Corynebacterium yonathiae | reverse complement strand
TGCAATATCGAAATCAGACCCTTGAAGCCCTAACCGCCTAGAATTAAACCAGTCCAACTTTCGGGGGCCAGTTCATCACGAGCGGGTGCGGGGCGGGCGATATAAAGAACGCTCGGTTTTAGGCCTCTACGGTGCTCTCACCGTTGCCGGATGCGGCAGCCGCGGATTCACCGGCCTGCTCCTCCTCCTGCTGCTTGAATTGCTTGCGCAGCATAAACAGCTGACGGACGGTCTCTTCCTTCACGCCGTCATTCATGGCGTTGAACATCTCGCCGCCCTCCTTCTGGTACTCCACCAACGGGTCGCGCTGCGCCATTGCACGCAGGCCAATGCCCTCCTTGAGGTAGTCCATCTCATAGAGGTGCTCGCGCCACTTCTGGTCAATGATCGGCAGAATAACCATGCGCTCGGTATTGCGCATTTGCTGCTCGCCGCCAATTGCGGTCACAGATTCTTCGAGCTTGTCGTACTCGTTATTGGCGTCCTCTACCAAAGCGTCGCGAAGTTGCTCGGCAGAAAGCTCACCTGGGGAACCATACTCGGAGCCTTCTACCAGCTCCTCGTGAGAAATGGTTGGACCGTACAGGGAGTCCAGCGCATTCCACAGCGCGTCCAAATCCCAGTCTTCCACGTAGCCGGTGGCGGTAGCACCAGCGACGTACGCGGAGACGGTGTCATCGATCATGCCGCGAATATTGTGCTGAATATCGCCGGCATCAAGAATGTCGTGGCGGGTAGCGTAGACCACCTTGCGCTGCTCGTTGAGCACCTCATCGTATTTGAGGACGTTCTTACGCATCTCAAAGTTCTGGTTTTCCACCTGGGCTTGGGCGCCCTTGATGGAGTTGGAGACCATCTTGGCCTCGATGGGGACGTCGTCCGGCACATTGAGGCGGTTCATCATGTTCTCCATGGACTGGCCTACGAAGCGCACCATCAACTCATCGCGCATGGACAGGTAGAAGCGGGTCTCGCCCGGGTCTCCCTGGCGGCCGGTACGACCACGCAACTGGTTATCAATGCGGCGGGACTCGTGGCGCTCGGTGCCCAGCACGTAGAGGCCACCAGCCTCGCGCACCTGGTCGCCCAGTTTCTTGGAGCGCTCCCTCTCGGAATCGATTTCTGCTTCCCAGGCTTCCTGGTACTTCTCTTCATCCTCGAATGGATCCAGGCCGCGCTCGCGCAACTTCTCATCGAGGATGACCTCAGGGTTACCGCCAAGCACGATATCGGTACCGCGGCCGGCCATATTGGTAGCCACAGTTACCGTGCCAGGACGGCCAGCACGGGCGATGATCTGACCCTCTTCCTCGTGGTGCTTAGCGTTGAGCACGTTGTGCTCGATGCCGCGCTTGGATAGCAGCTGCGATAAATACTCGGAGCGCTCCACGGAAGTGGTACCGACGAGTACCGGCTGGCCGGACTCGACGTGCTCGGCAATATCGTCCACCACGGCGGCAAACTTAGCTTCCTGGGTCTTATAAATGCGGTCGGAGTGGTCCGCACGCTGATTCGGCTTATTGGTAGGAATCGGCACCACATCCAGGTCGTAGATGGAGTGCAGCTCGGCAGCTTCGGTCTCTGCCGTACCGGTCATACCGGAGATCTTTTCGTACAGGCGGAAGTAGTTCTGCAAGGTAACGGTAGCCAGCGTCTGGTTCTCGTTCTTGATCTCTACATGCTCCTTGGCCTCGATGGCCTGGTGCATGCCCTCGTTATAGCGGCGACCGGCCAGCACGCGGCCGGTAAAGCCGTCCACGATCATGACTTCGCCATTGCGAACGATGTAGTCCTTATCGCGGGCGAAAAGCTCCTTGGCCTTCAAGGCGTTGTTCAAGTAGGACACCAGCTGAGAGTGCTCAGGGGCGTAGAGGTTATCGATGCCGAGCTGATCCTCGACAAATTCCACGCCCTCTTCCAGTACACCGATGGTGCGCTTTTTGTGATCCACCTCGTAGTGGATGCCTTCACGCATGCGCGGCGCCAGCTGGGCGAATACGTTATAGAACTGCGAAGAGCCGTCTACCGGGCCGGAGATGATAAGCGGGGTACGGGCTTCATCGATGAGAATCGAGTCAACCTCGTCCACGATGCAGAAGTTGTGGCCGCGCTGCACCACATCGCTAAGGGAGCGGACCATATTATCGCGCAGGTAGTCAAAGCCCAGCTCGTTATTGGTGCCGTAGGTAATGTCGCAATCGTAGGCAGCCTTGCGCTCAGGCGGACGCATTTCGGACAGAATGACGCCCACGGACAGGCCGAGCCAGCGGTGGACACGACCCATCATCTCAGCGTCACGCTTTGCCAGGTAATCGTTAACGGTCACGATGTGGACACCCTTGCCCTCAAGGGCATTGAGGTAAGCCGGCAACAGGGAGGTTAGGGTCTTGCCCTCACCGGTGCGCATCTCGGCAACGTTGCCGAAGTGCAGGGCCGCGCCACCCATGATCTGCACGCGGTAGTGCTTCTGATCAAGGACGCGCCAGGCCGCCTCGCGAACGGTAGCAAACGCCTCGAGCAAGATGTCATTCATCTCTTCGCCGTCTCGCAGGCGAGTCTTGAACTCGTCGGTCTTTGCCTTAAGCTCGTCGTCCGAAAGCTCCGCGTACTTATCCTCAAGGGCAATTACATCGTCTGCCATTTTGCCCAGGCGCTTGACCGTACGGCCCTCACCCGCGCGCAGCAGCTTGGAAAGTCCAAACACGGTTAGTTAGTCCTTCTAGTCGCGACAATAAAGTTAACTCGTCGCTATTGTACTCATTTGCTTTCACAAAGCATCTCCCGCCTAGGGCCTAAGGCAGGACCACATCCCCGACAACCCCCTTTAAAGCATGGAAAGCCGCTTGCCCAAGTCGCCTCTCCCCCAACACACAAACGACCCCACTGCGAAAGTGCAGCGGGGTCGGCGCCCTAGGAAAGTGTGAAACCTTTAGGCTTCAGCATCTTCCGATAGAGAGATGATGCCGTAATCGTAGGCGTGGCGGCGATAGACCACAGAAGGCTTATTGTTCTCCTCGTTGACAAAGAGGAAGAAGTCGTGGCCCACCAGCTCCATCTCGCTCAAGGCATCATCCACACTCATTGGAGTAGCGGGGTGCTCCTTGGTACGCACAATTTGGCCGGGGCGGATATCCTCAACGGTCTCGGCATAAGGGTCAACGTAGCGCTCCTCCTTGGCGCGTTCGGCTTCCGCTTGTGCCACCATTTCGGCAGCAATCTCGCCGGTACCCTTCTGCGCACGGTGACCGCTCTTTACGTTTTCGCGGCGCACCTTCACCTTACGCAAAGAACGCTCCATCTTGCCCAAGGCGGTTTCAAGCGCAGCATAGAAGGAATCTTCCTTGGCTTCGGCGCGAGCAATATGTCCCTTGCCAGTAGCTGTGATCTGGATGCGCTCCGCTTCGGAGTCACGGCGCGGATTCGGCTCGTGCTGCAGCTCCACATGGAAGAAAGTCAGAGTGGGGTCTAGGCGTTCAATCTTTGCCAGCTTGTCATTGACTCGCTCTTGGAAGTGTTCGGGAACCTCAACGTTGCGGCCCGTAATCGTTACCTGAGCTTTATTTGGCTGGGACATTGAAATGCCTCCCTTAAATAGTGGGGACTAGAATCGATCACAGTAACTATCTCACTGTGACACTACTCATGATACCACTGGTTATGACCTGATCTGGCGAAATTTCCATACGCTCCCCCACCTCGAGGGTAGAAGCCACCCTTATCTAGGCATCCGCAAAGACCAATGCTCCGCAAACCTCTATCCCCACGGCCCGCAGAGCAGCGATGCTCGCGGCAAGGGTGGCGCCGGTGGTAATGACGTCGTCGACAAGCAGAGCAGGAGCCGGCCCTACAGGAGCGCGAACACGGACTCGACCCTGTAGGTTTGCCCACCTATCCTGCGCATTGAGCTCGGACTGGTCCGTGGTGGACTGGCCCATGGTGAGAGCCGCGCACACGCACACCCGCTGCTGCTGTGCTGCGGCCTGGCACACGGCAGCTACCGGATCGCCCCCGCGAGACCGCGCCGAACGGGGCCGGGTCGGCGCAGGAACAAGGATGTATTCACGTGGGATATCGCCACGGGCGCTCAAGAAATCTAGCCCGGCCGCAAAGACTGCCCCCACATATGCCCGAACCGGCCGGTTGCCACGTTCCTTCATGCCAATGATGATGCGGCGGCGAATATCGGAATAAGGGCCAAGGGCATAGACGGGCGCTCCCAATAGCTGGGGCCGCGCCACAGGGAAGGGCGGACGCCGCAAGTGCTCACGGCACTGTGCACACATTATCTCGCCCGCTGCGCCGCAACCAGCGCACGCCCGCGGGAAAATAAGCTCCCCCAAGCTCATAGTATTGCCTCTCCCCAGCCGCGCAGGCCCTCCGGCGGCTAATTAGAAACAATAGGGGAAGAACGCCGGCCCTGCAGACCGGAGACCTCGCGCCAATTGGTCTCATCCATCACGGTGGAAGGAAGCTCAAGCATAGCGTGAGAATCAGTAATAAAGAGCTTGGTAGGCGAGGTAGCCACGGCTACCACGGGAGCGGTGATATTGCCGGTAGGCATGGTCGAGGCCGAGGACCCATCCTGCTCGATGCGCCATACGGGCGACTGACTCGAGGACGTGCCAACAATTAGCGAGCCATCCGCATTCCAATCCAGCGATAGCGCCGACCCGGAAACTTCTGGGCCGACCTCGCGTGCGTTAACGATGTGCTTATCGCCGCTGCTGGCTTGCGCCACGGCCGCGATATATACGTGGCCATCGATGATCATTGCCACTCGCGCACCGCTATGGGACAAGCGGATGACGGAGATCTCACCCTCTATGTCGTCGATACTGCGCGCATCTACCTCGGATTCGGAGATACGCCCGGTGGTTTTGGACCGCACCACGCGTACGATGCGGTCTCCATCCACCACGGTCCAGGCGGCCTGCCCGTTGTACTCGAAGGTCGGCCGCGCCAGCGTGCGACCATCCACCGAATCCTGCATATGGCCATCGAGCTCGCCCATCTGCAGCGAGAAGTCGTTATTAGATTTGCGGCGCACAGCCGCAACGAGGCCGCTATCGGCAACATCTACGGATTGCACGTCGCCACTGCTGCCCAGCGTGGATTTCACGGGCTCGGCCACGCCATCGTCTACCTCTAGCAGGTTGCCCTCATTAAGGGCATAGAGCTTAGACAAAGAGGTGCTGCTCTCCTCTGGATTATAATCCGCGAAGTCATCCACGCTCAGGCTATCCATGCCCTCCACCAAGTCACCACCATCGGCCTTGACCCTGAAGGGACCGGTATGACCGGCTTCCGAAAGTGTCCACACCAACTGGGCGGCAAAAAGCGTGCGGTCATGGGCGTCCAGATCCACCAGACCCTCGAATTGGTAGCCCTGTTCGCGGTCATAGCCGGCATAGGTGACGTTCTCCGCCGCCGCGCGGTGGGTGGCGGGGGCAATGCTGGCTGAAGGCCCCTCCATCAATAACGTGATGAGCGTCGACTCCGATTGCTCGCCGCCCTTGTACAGCCAGCGGCGATCCGGAACCAAGACGTCATCGCTCTGTTTATAGAAGTACAGGGATTGCGGGGTGTAGTGGTTGCGCATCTCATTGCGCTCCATCACCACTCCGGCCGGCAAGCCGTCGACGCGCCACCTATCGTCTTGCATCTTCATATAGATGACGGCCTCGTAGCCCTCATTTTCCGGGACGTAGGCGCCGCCAGATTTCAGGCGGCCGATGATGGTGCCGCGCACCGTGAAGGCGCGTTCATTATCCTTCGAACTCTGCTTACTTGCGGGCGCGGTAACAATATCGAGGCTATCGACGACCAACACATCGCCGCTGGCGTCCCAAGCTCCGCGGGCAGTATCCGTGAGAAAGCCGCGGGCGACCTCGTGATCATTTCCAGGCACGGCCGAAGCCTGGTAAAAATCGCGCAGCGTCAGGTCTGGATCATCACCCGGCTGTGGGGCAATAACTTCCTCGGGGCCATCGTTTTGCTGTTGATAGGTCCCGACCACCTGCGGACCGGTGTTATGCGGCAGGGTGGAACAACCGCTGACGAAAAGCACGGCCGCAGCGGTACTGACCACCGCGGTTTTGCGATAGCTTGCTTTAAACACGCTTATTTCCTCCTAGCCTCAAAGTCTGGGGCCTTATAGGCGCGCCTATCCGGGGCAGCCACGCCGCGGTTAAGCTCTCTCTCCGAGGGCCACAGGATGCCATCGCCCTCTGCCTTGCCAGTGGCGCCCTTTTCGCTCTTTTCGACGTGCGGTGAGCTCATGCCCGATGAAAGGGCCGGCGTTGCAGAGGCAGATCCGGCATCCGGTTCATCGGCGCTCGTGCCCTGTGTTTCGGAAGATTCAGCCTCAACCTCTGGCACCTCGGCGGCCTCCCCAGTGTGGGCGACGGGTGCTCCGGGAATCTCCACCTCAATGGGAGCCTCGCCCACCTCGGTATTCGGGGTGCGCGGAATAATGAGACGAAAGCGAGAGCCGAAGCCCTCGTAGCCGGTGGCGTCCAGCGTGCCGCCGTGCAGGACGGCGTCCTCGCGGGCGATAGCCAGGCCCAAACCGGTGCCGCCGGAATGGCGCTTGCGGGAGGAATCGGCACGCCAGAAGCGGTTGAATACCAGCTCCTCCTGACCAGGTTTCAAGCCCACGCCTTGGTCCGTAACGGTAACACCCACCGCAGTGTCCGTGGTTGCGACGTCCACTGCCACCGGGTTTCCTTCCGAGTGGTCAATGGCGTTGGCTAAAAGATTGCGCAAGATGCGCTCGAGGCGGCGGGAGTCAGCCTCGACAGCGATACGCTCATCCGGCAAGTTGAGCTGGACCTCCACGTCGAGCTCGCGGGCCAAATGCTCAACCTGCCCATAGGCTGCCTCCACGCACGAGCGCAGGTCAATGGCCGCCGTAGACAGGTCTGCCACACCTGCATCGTGGCGGGAAATCTCTAGCAGGTCCGCGAGCAAATCCTCGAAACGGTCGAGTTCGCTCGACATCAGACGGGAAGCTCGCTGAGCACCGTGCGGTAGGCTATCGCTTTCCGCTTCAATCATGTCTGCGGCCATGCGCACTGTGGTCAAGGGGGTGCGTAGCTCATGAGAGACGTCGGAAGTAAACTGCCGCTGCAAGTCGCCGTACTCTTCCAGCTGCGCAATTTGGGAGGAGAGTTTATCGGCCATGTTATTGAACGAAGCAGCCAAGCGACCCATCTCATCATCGCTATCAACGGCCATACGCTCCTTCAGATGGCCGGCTGCCAAGCGCTGTGCAATACGCGAAGCTGAGCGAATCGGTGTAATAACCTGCTGGGTGGCCAGCCAGGCAATGCCCACCAGCAGCACCACGACTACCACGCCGGCCGCTGAGAGCAGGCCGCGCATCAACGCCATGGTGGATTCTTCCGACTCCATGGACAAAGCCAAGTAAACCTGGGTATGGGGAATATCGGTATCGGTAGGCGTGCCTACGAGCAGGGCGTTGTAATGATCCCCATTCTCGCGCGGGGCCGGGAAGTACTGTTGCGCAATCTGGCCTTGATCGACCATCTCCCGGAGTTGATCCGGCACAGGGAAATCCTCTGGTGAGGTGGTAACCGAGCCATCCTGATTTTCCACCACGATGACCGGTTCATAAACCGCCTGAGCGTCTCCCTGTTGGGCGGAGAGCTGGCCCAACGCAGCACGCGCAGAATTAATGCGTACTTGCACCGAGTTAGCGGAACTGGTGGCGTCAATCTGCTGCTCTACGGCCGTGCGGGCGCGTTCTAGCTCCTGCTGGGCCACATCTTCCTTCTGGCTAACCAGGCGCTGGGTCAGCACGGAAACCAACGCATAGGCCAAGATGATCATGACCACCGAGGAGGCGACCAAAATCATGCCGATGACGCGCGCCTGCAAAGAGGTGCGCCACGTTGTAATAAAGGCGTCTCGAATGCGCCTTAGACGCTCAATAATGCCGATGGTCCTTACTCCCCGGCGCCAGCCTTGCCAGTCTTATACCCCACACCACGCACGGTCAGCACGATCTGCGGGTCTTCCGGATCGTGTTCAATCTTGGCGCGCAGGCGCTGGACGTGCACGTTAACCAGGCGCGTATCAGATGCATTGCGGTATCCCCACACGGATTCCAGCAGGGATTCACGCGTGTGCACCTGGCCTGGGCGGCGCGCCATCTCCAACAACAGGTCAAATTCCAGCGGAGTCAAGTTCAGCTCCGTGCCATCAGTACGGCGCACTGTATGCTCCGGCACGTCAATGATGAGGTCCGCTACCTCTAGAATTTCGGACTCCGCAGATTCGGTGCGGCGCAAGCGCGCGCGGATACGAGCGATGAGCTCCTTGGGCTTGAACGGCTTGGTGATGTAATCATCCGCGCCGGATTCAAGACCTAGCACCACATCAACCGTATCCGTCTTAGCGGTCAGCATAACAATCGGCACGGAAGATTCACGGCGGATGGCGCGGCAAATATCCACACCATTCATCCCCGGCAGCATGAGGTCTAGCAGGATAAGGTCCGGCTCGTGTTCCTCAAAGGCGGGCACGGCGTTATTGCCGTCCATGACCGGAATGGGCTTGAGTCCCTCGGACTCGAGCACGATAGTCAGCATCTCCGAGATAGCCGGATCGGGTTAAGGGTCAAAAAGTGTGTCCGGAATCGCGGATTTTCACGGATTGACCTGTAGGTTTCCGGAAAGTATATGC
>NZ_JAKOPM010000030.1 GCF_022288805.1 Corynebacterium yonathiae | reverse complement strand
CAAGATGCGGTCCTCTACAAGACGGACCACACGATCCTTCGCATCCTGGTCAAATTTTCTTGGCATATTCCAGATTTTCCCATCTACTCAAACGGAACAAAACCTGGGACACTTCAGGCCTCAACGCTGAAATGGATGCCCACCCTGGCTACGAGTCTGGTGACAGGAGTGCTAAAGCTGCTACTGGAACAGACAATCACCATAACGGGTCGTATCCATAGACCGTGGATTTTAACTACGGGCCAATCACCGTCGATATCCCTAGAGATCGGTTCGGCACATTCTTGCCGCCCATGGTCCCTAAAGGCTTGAAGTGTTTGACTGACGTTGATGTAATGCTCGTCAGCTTGTATGCCGGTGGGATGACAATTAGGGATATCCAGCATCATATGGCAACTGCGATGCGGGGTGATATTTCCCATGAGACGATTTCCGCCGTCACCGATGCGGTCGTCGATGGTTGCCGGGTTGTCAACAAGTCTGCGTATATGGCTATTGGCGTGGACCTTGACGGAATTAAGCACATTTTGGGATTGTGGATTGCCAAAAGAAGAAGGCGCTTCATTTTGGGCGCAGGTGTATTCTAATCTTTCTAACCGTGGGGTCAAAGACGTCTTTATCGTCTGCTGTGACGGGCTTAAAGGCCTGCCTGAAGCAGTCGAGGCAACCTGGCCGAACTCGATGGTGCAAACCTGTATCGTGCACCTGATTCGCGCAGCTAACCGATGGGCGTCTTATCAGAATCGCAAAACCGTCTCTCGCACGCTTCGCGATATCTACACCGCTGCAGATGAGTCCACAGCACGACTACTTTAGACGAATTTGAAGTCTCTGAACAAGCTCAAAAGTATCCACGCTCAGTCAAGGTCTGGCGAGATGCGTGGCAGCGTTTCGTACCGTTTCTGCAGTTCCCACCAGCAGAGCAGCCAGGAAGGTAATCTATACGACGAATTCGATTGAATCATTCAACAATGAACTGCGTAAAGCTACTCGCAATAGGGTGCAGTTCGCTAACGATGAATCAGCACTGAAGACGCTGTGGTTGATGATCTGCAACATCGAAGACAAACGAGCTGCAAAGAGAGCAAAGCAGGGCAAACGAGTCTCAGCGACAGCCGGCAGACTCAGGAAAGAGCCCGAGCTTCCGGCTGAAACAAGTCACTAACCAAATGGCTGTGGCCTACCCCGACCGCTTCGACAAATGTCTATAAACCTAACCTCACGCACAAACAGGTTGACAGTTAACTATACAACCAAAGGCGATGGTGAAATAGAAAAAGGCATGGTCCCCAATGACCTTGAGTTGTGAATTCGGCAACGCGGCCGATTACCTAATATCTTCTTTTGGCGACTTCACAAAATTACTACCCATAGCAGCCAAGCCGATAACCACTACCAAGAATAGGATTAGACCGAACGGAAGAGAGGGAAAATGCACCACCAATCTGTGCGCAATTAGAGAATCCATATACGTGCTTAGGAACCAAGCTGATCCCAGCGAAAGCAACACCGCGAAGGCCGAGGGTACACAATTAGCCAATTTTCTCATGCGATAGGCTTCAGTAGCTGGTACTCCCTGTTCCCAAATTGTTCGCGCATACCGAATGAGTCTCCCCTGCTGGGCTAACGCCAACCCGAAAATAAGGACCGCTACTCCAACAATTACATAAGTAAATAGCGGTATAAACTCGCTAGTACCCGTACCGTTTGGGCCATAAAGCAACTGCTCAGGAAGTTTTTCCGCCCACTGCTTGGCACTCACAACTGATACCCCCTCAGTAACTCCGATGTCGGGAGGGGTCGAAAATATTGCAACCGAATACGTACCCCCCTCATCGCTTTGCCAGGCAGGATTCGACTGAGAGTTGAAGGTTTGATCCCATGGCCGCATCCAAGTCTGATCAAAGGGAGATCGAGGCGCTTGACCGACTACGTCCTTGTTTTTTACCAAAGAATCGATAGCTCCATCTCGATCCTCCACTAGAGTGTAAACAGCCCCTTCTTCCAGACTGGAAGGCTTAAACTGTCCCGCATCTTCAATAGCAGGAACCCAATTTAAAACGCCCAAACAATCCTTCGAATGCTCTCGACAAGCCTTTCTTACCTCCGCAAGGCCATCTGTCCCCTCAGAGGCCGGAGCTGCCACAAATACATTGTCAACATTATCAGCCAATGCCTGTCGGGCGGAAAAAAGGGCCGAATCGTTCGTAATAAATAGAATTATTGGGAGCAAGACAAAAATGCAAGCCATCCGCAAAACCGTCGTAGGAATGAATGAACGCAAAAGTCGAATAGCCAACACGAATGGGGCCCAACCACGACGACGTAACGAAATACGCTCAATCGAGTAAAGAATTAGTGCATAAATAATTACCGAGGCAGCGCTAACCAGGAAAGGAATACCATAGATGAAGAGTAGAGGCCAGCGGCTATCTGGGGCAGCATGTGGTATAAGGAAAAAGATGGTGATCCCTATCACACAAGCAATAATCCCCAGCGGATAATGAAACAGCTCTGAAGCTTGTGGACGACTTGGGCCTGCGCTTCCATCGACACGCTTCTCCCTTAACTCAGCCAAAGAACCCGTTTCTTGCCATAGGGGAAAAATAGCCAGCATCGACGTAGCTAACCACGTAACGAAAGCCACGAAGAATGGCGAGGGGAAGCCAGAAGGTAAAGTAATACTAACCCCAGAATATATTAAAGAAAAGAGCGGCTGAATACCCATTGGCACAAGGAAAGCATTAACCAAGGAAAAGCATGCAATCACAACCACAGTTTCACGCACCAACGCATAGCGAATCTTCGACAAAGGAAATCCAAACAGCCGAAGGGCCCTATAGTGCGCTCTTCTCCCCATAATGACGTGCCTAATACAATACTTAAGCGCTAAACTGAATGGGACTAGAGAAACGACAGCCGAATACATCAGGCCCATCGATAACGACTCAGTAACTTCCTTCGCCCCTACAGTTGAGATCAATAAGGCGATAAAAAAAGTAAGAATGAAACAGGTTGAAAGAAATGGGACACTCTCTACAGTCGTGTCCTTTCGAATCTTCGATGCCAGCGAGCGATAATTCACAGAGAACCCCCAATTTCAAGACTGCAGTCAGCAAACTCAGCAACGCGTTCATCGTGGGAAACTATCAAAGCAATTGCTTGACCAGATCGAGTGTATTGCGCAAGGCGATTCAGGACATTATATGCGTTTTCCTCGTCGAGTGCGCTAGTCGGTTCGTCTGCAAGAATAAGTCGAGGTTGTTTAGATAGCGCTGCTGCAACGGCTGCACGCTGGCGCTGGCCCCCGGAGAGCTCGCTAGGTAAACAATCGGATACCTCAGCAATCCCGAAATTCGTAAGCAGAGAACTGTCGTCCTTCGAGATTGATGAAACACCAGAAAGACTCCGTGCAAAAGCTAGATTTTCTCCTACGGTTAGACAAGGAATCAAGCCCGCATCTTGGAACACCACGCCCATAGATTGGGCCCTGAGCACATCACGTTGTCGTCTCGAAATTGACCAAAGACTCTTTTCACAAAGCTTTACCTCCCCTGATAAAGGGGGTTGAAGCCCAGCGATTGTCTTGAGGAGAGTAGTTTTACCCGCCCCCGATTTGCCTCGAATCCAGTGGACACTTCCTTCCGAAAAGTGTCCGTCTATACAAGCAAGTGTCTTTCCTCGCTTCGACGATATTTCTAAGTTACAAAGCTCAAGCATTCCTTACTCCTAATTCAGGGAAAGGGATCCAATCCCCCGGTTGACAAGTTTCCTTGGTAAGTGCGTGTAGCACTCCAGCTGTTCCAAATGCAAAGTCAAGAGTGAACCTTTCATTGCGGTCTCCAAGGCAATAAACAGCTCCGTCCATCTCCATGCATTGTTTTTTCAAAAGTATTTCTTGATTTCGAAGTAATTGCCCTCCCACTTGAGAGCCGAAAACCTGATTAGCTCTCTTTAAGGACCAATAGCAGCCTGCACGACCGTAGAATAAACCCGCTGTGGCGAAGTACTTTGAGGAACAGGCTTCTATTAAGCCCGAAAGTTGCTCATTGGTGGCAACCATTCTGCGTTTCTTTGCGAGCTCGGTTAATGCCCACAAAACACCAGCGCTTCCTTCTGCCAGATACGGGAGTAGTCTGTCCCCATCATCGACCATCAGACTTCCATTTTTTGATTTCTTACAGTTAAGCAAGTCTTCAGCACACATGGTTTCAGCTAGGTCCAAAAAACTTTCAGCTCTCGAGCTTTTCTCACTTTCCCACCATTGGAGGAGCGCCATAGCCGCTCCACTCCAACCGCTTAAAAGCCCACCGGAGGCTTCAGTCCTTCCATCTTCGAAAGAGCTAAGAAGCAGCTCAGATACATTCAAACCAAGCTCTTCGAGCAAAGATTTTGTCGCACTTTGAAACAATGACCCTGAACCCTTAACACGGGAAAGTATAACGAGATCTCGAATCATTCTTTCAAGTGTGAATCCATTGTCAGGCTTCGGACGATACTCTCGCTCCAAATTTTTAGCATACTCATTTATCGAGTCGTGTGAGGGACTTAACGCCATACGAAGTTCACTCACATTTACAGCATTCCTGCTGTAAGGATCAGAATCTATTTGCGTTTTCCTCAACAATTCGCTCTTGAGCCTATAGTCTTCATACTGATGCTGAAGTTGCACGTACAGTAGATCCCGCAGCCCTTCGGGAGAAAATATCGTACCTTCGCCTAAGCTATCGGCTCCAACGGGCACAGTCTCGCTGACTTGTAAATGCCCTTCATACCTGTCCCACGACTCGACGATGCCACTTGCAAGGTCAAGCTCATTGACCGGGCCAAAGGCATACCGCGGTACGGGGAACTCGATAAAGTCCTCTAACCATTCACGAATCGTTTTGCCATAGAAATCTTGAATCTCATCTAGAATCACACCTCGCTCACCTAATGAGAAGTCCACTTGGGACGCAGACGGGTAAAACAGTGATAGCGCGATTTTTCCCAATCCGTAAAAGTCGTTCTCCTCGAGACAAAATCCCTTTTTTTGATCTGAACATCGCATCCTCGGATCCGCCATGGAGAACCCCGGAGTCCAGTATTTGGGTACCCCTGTTCCGGCAGGGGCCGCCGCCTCCCAATCTACAATCATGACCTCTCCGTCTGGAGAAACTAAAATGTTATCAGGTGATATGTCACCGTGACACCAACCATTACCATGCGCCCTAGTAAGTACCGCCCTTGCCTTTTCCATGCAAGATTTCGCCCAAAATACGTATGAACGCACTCCCTCCTCGGTTCCCAAGGCGAGTGGACATGTTTCCGTGACATACGCTCTAAGGGACTTTCCGTTGAAGTAGTCAGTAATCAAATAGCTAGAAGCCTCACTATTTATCAGTTCAACTTTATTTGGAATTCCGTTTACCCCTTGCAGCTCCTCCAGTACTTTACTTTCGTGCTTAAGGCTAGAGACTCCGTCCGAACTCCAATCAGTAAACCCCGAAAGCTTCCTAACTTCTTTTACAAAGACCTCACGGCCTTGATAACGAGCTTTCATCGACAAGCCCCTGCTACTGTAGCCAAGGACTTGGTCAACCTCGAAGGGGACTCTGAATGCGTTTCTATCACGTCTAGCTAGGACAGCATTGATGAATTCACTCCGAGGGGCCCATCGGGGAATTTCTAAACATCCAGATCGACTCGGCCAATAAACCTCTCCCGAAGAAGATTCAAGTGCTTCAAGCCAGCGTTGCTTTTCTTCGCACCACTTCTTCATGAGCAAGAATGATCCATACCTAAAATGTACGGGAGAATTTTCTATCTGGGCATCAGATAATATTTCGGGTGCGCGGAACCCCTCGAGTGCACAATAAAGCTCAGAGACTACAGTATCAAACTTCTCTAGCGTCACCGGATACGCCGTCAAAAGCTTGCCAAATTCATCCACCGATGCTGTTTTCAAGAGCTTTTTAAAATATGCTGATGGATCGGCTGCAACTTTGAAATAGACTCCTGAATCTATGAGGATCGGAATTGCTGCGCTTAAAACATCTTCAGCTTGTGTAGGAATCGCGCTAAGGTGGATTTTCCATCCACACTGAGGAAGGTTGTTCGGTTTGGAACCGAAGAAGCGCCATGGAGAAGCAATGTCACCACTTAAAAAGCTCCAGCGTTCGGAAATTTTCCATTCTTTACCCTCCCTCTTAGCCTCATCATTTACCAAAGGGTGTGAGCTCACACCAAATCCCTTGAGCTTCAATTTCTATCCTTCATCGCTATTATTTTGGTGTTTTGTATCTGCCGTGGAGTGTGGTGGCTAGCGTGCACTACAATCCTGGATCGTTGTGAATTTAATAGTTTTGCTAAACGCACACAGTTGTTTTCATCTAGCCCCGAGAATGGCTCATCCAAAAGCAGTATAGGTTTAGTGGATGCCAAAAGCCTTCCTAAAGCCAACCGGCGCTTTTGCCCTCCAGAGAGTTCCCCTACTGTAAGAGCAGTCGAACTTCCCGCCAAACTGTCCGATATGTCGGAAAGGAAGTCGTCTAAACCAGTATCTAGACCCAAGATCTCAGCTAATACTTCCGATACTTCTTCGGTTTCAAGCCCCGGTTCTTGAGGGCAATAGCCGATTAAATCTCGATACCTGTTGCTGGGTTCTTCAATCTGCTGCCCATTCCAAATTTCAACAGCCCCGCGTTCAGGGGTTTTTAAACCAGCTAGTACGCGTAAAAGTGTTGTCTTGCCGCAACCAGACGGTCCAGAAACCATTACCAGATCTGACCGTTGCAACCTATCTGAATAGCTTCGATCCACCTGAAATTCGTCGCACACAATTCCCGTAAAGTTCAAGCACAAAGGAACTTCGGGATTCGAGGAATTGGTAGTTTCATATTTAAAAGATATTTTTCCCTTCAAAGTTGGAATCCTTTTTTTCGCAGCCTCCGACTTTTTATAGCTTTCCAAGCTTTCAGTCACGACTTGCACTGGGGAAATGACCATTCCAGCAACTGTAAATACGGTAATCACTTCGCCGACTGACAAATTCCCTCTAGGAACGAGGAAGATCATTGCTATAGCGACACATACTGTAGGTATCAAAGCAAAAATGAGAGAGGGAACCGCTAAGTAAAGGAACTTGGTAAGCACCACTCCACGCAAAGCCGAAGTCGTTTTGCGCGCCGTTTCATCAATTTCGAGTTTTCTTCTACCAAAAGCATCCAAAACTCGAATCTCTTCATAACTCCTAACGAAGGAAGCCGTTTCATTTACAAGCTGAGCATTCAGTTCCAGCGCTTTTGCATTTGACCGCTCCAGTCTCCGCAAACCGCCCTTCGTTAGCAAAAGACCTACTACCAATGAAATCGCAATAAAGAACAGCAAAGCCTTATTTACCCGAAGAACTAAGACTACAGCTACGATTACACTGGTTAGCGAAGAAGAAATCGAGCAGACGATACTCACAACTCCGGATACATATTCTCTAGAATCCGTAAGAATATTTGAGGCCAGATTCTCGTTACAGGCTGGGATGCCCCTTTCCTGCACCTCAGTCCTTGACCGCTCTAACAGAGCGATTCTGACTGCTCCTATCCCGTTAACTTCAGCAATTCCTTTCAGAAACTCAGCACATTTGCTTACCAAAGCCCAAAGAATAGTTAAGCTTACTAGAACCACCCACGCTGGGAAGCTTAGGATAGTTTGACCATCAACTAACTGCCCAAGCAACCATGGTTGCATCATCCACAGCACAGAGGTGATAGCTGAAGCGATTGCAGCCACCAAAAGGGAACGCACTGGAAACATTCTCTCACTCACAAAAAGGGAGTGAGGGCTCTAAATAAGAGCCTTCACTCCAAACAAATTTTAGTTGCCACACCAAGCAATGCTTGCTCGGCTTTCCCGTGCAGCTGCACAGTCAGTCACGCTCACGTGGCTATCCGCACGGTTAGCCTGATCGCCGAGACCCTTAGCAGCCTCACGAATTTCGTAAATATTGGTCATCTAAATTCACCTCCTTCTCGCTCTCAGGAATCTAAGTTATCAAGGCATCTTGATGACTGATATAGAAAAATGGCTTTCTTATACTTTCGTATATTATCCTCAACGAAAAGATAGATTTGGATTAAATTATAAATTTATGTAGCGGTAGCGGTGCTTGTTGTTCAACTAATTAGATAAAAATTGAGACGTTACACCGGTTAAAATTTTGGGAGGCCTTAAATGAGGGTATTGATTCTAAGCGACGCCGACGCCAACACGCCTGCCCACTTAACGCCTCTCTTGTCTTTAATGCGAAGTTGCCTGGAGGATGTTTCAGTCTCAGGAGATGAAACACAAGCCATCGAACTTTTAAAGCTCCAGCATTTCGATGCTGTTTTCATCGATGCAACATTATCTTTCAAGTACTGTTTACCGGTCCTAGATTTCATCCGAAATGACAGTTCATCGATACGGCCCTATTCCATAGCATTAACGATCTCAGAATCAGACAAAACATTTTTAACGTTGCTGGCCGCCGGTGTGTCAGCGATCATTCGCCCTCCAAAGACGATTTCAGAAGTTCAAACGGTGGTAGAAATTATTCGAAAGGGCGGATGCTATTTGTCTATGCAGGATACTGCTCGACTAATCAAACTGACTCTTCACAACTATTCAGATTTTCCGCTCAACGAGAATACCCCTCTTTCTAAGACAGACCGTAGAATCCTGCATTTTGTACGACAGGGAAAAACTACATTTCAGATCTCAGGGCTGTTAGGCTTTTCTGAAATCTCCATAAAAAAGCATATATCTAACCTCTTTGAGAACTATAGAGCTGTATCAAGGGCTGAGCTAATATATAAGAGTTTCTATGATGTCGATTCGGAGTCTATTTCTAATAAAAGTTCGGGTTAAGGCCCACCGTGAAAATTCAGCCGCAAAGTTCTTAGCAGATCAGATCATAAAAGACGATGCAAACAAAAGAAAAATAATGGCTGCCTCAGAAATATCCCAACTGATCGAATGATTCACCAGGGGAAAATAGCAGAAAGAGCCCAGACTTCTTGTTTTCTAGTTCCAGCTTCTTCCTACTTGATAAATTCAATATTCAATGCAGCTCACGGTTCCTTTACTTATCTTGATGCGACCCGTGCTGTAGAAACATTCGTTTTTCGGACATACAGATACACCACTACTTAGAACTTGCCTCAACTAACGACAGACTTTGTCGGTGAGCAAGTGCTTCGCACTGAGAATTGTAGAATGCGCGAATTCACAGAGTGTCCGATTCTTTGTGTGCGGGGGCTTCGTTTACAAGTAATCCGCGAATCGGTTGGGGTAAGACACGGCTAGTTGGTTGATTGAAGTGTCCCAGGTTTTGTTCCGTTTGAGTAGATGGGAAATCTGGAATATGCCAAGAAAATTTGACCAGGATGC
>NZ_JAKOPM010000002.1 GCF_022288805.1 Corynebacterium yonathiae | reverse complement strand
TATATGCTTCCGGAGCATATACTTTCCGGAAACCTACAGGTCAATCCGTGAAAATCCGCGATTCCGGACACACTTTTTGACCCTTAACCCTTTATTTAGGGGTAAGGGCGGATTCTAGTGGTCACACATTCTGACCCTTAACCCCGTTTTGAGCGGTTGCGCTGAGATGCAGAGAAAACTAAGGCTGAAGTCAGTCAATGTTTACCATGAGTTACTACCTTGAGGTATGGATATCGAAACACCGTTAACCATGAGGAAACTATGACTAATTACATTTCTTTATTGGCCGAAGAACAGGTACCAGAATCATATGGCTGGCTTGCGGGCGGGATAGGTGCCGTCATTGTTATCGCTCTGTTGGTCTTTTGGGTGGCTTCGCTCATATCCATCATTCGCTCGGGATATAGCGTAGGGGTCAAAATACTGCTGGCGATGGCGGCATTTGCCTACCCGTTCCTTGGGCCTCTTATTTGGTTCCTATTTGCACGACATAAGGAACATAAGACTCGAATGGACCGCTAAGCTGCCTTTCGTTAACAGGCGAAAAGTGGCTAATGTTGCTCGAGCCAGGAATTGATGCCGCCGCGTAGGGAGACGACGTTCGTGAAGCCGCGCTTGCGAAGGACGTCCACTGCTTGTGCGGAACGGATGCCGCTGGCGCAGTAGAGGACAGCCGGAGCATCCGGTTCGATGCTGGGGTTTTCGCCGCCGAGGATGCGGTCGAGTTCAAGGTGCGTGGAATTGGGGATGGCGGATTGGGCACGCTCGGGGGAGGTGCGGACGTCGATAAGCGGAGCGTGCGGGGGAATCTCGCGGACTTCGGGGGCGTCGGCAGGCTGGGTGGGTTGCGCGCCGGTGGGGCGAAGTGGAATGTATTCCCAGGTGCCGGATAGTGCATCGAAGTAGCCGAGCGTACCGATGAGTGGGGCGCCCACACCGGTGATGAGTTTGAGCGCCTCTAAGGCCATAGCCGAGCCGACGACGCCGACCACCGGACCCAGAACCCCGGCTTGGGAGCAAGAGGGAACCTCGCCGGGCGCGGGGGCGGTGGGGAAAACATCCTCATAGACAGGGCCGTGACCGGACCAGAACACGCTGAGCTGCGCATCGAAGCCGAGGATGGAGGCCCACACGTGCGGGATGCCTAATTCGTGGGCGGCCCAGGAGCTTAAGTAGCGCGCATCGAAGTTATCGGTGCCGTCGAGGATGAGATCGCAGCCACGAAGCTGCTCGAGTGCCGTCGCTGATTTGAGGCGACCATGGCAGGTGATGTCCACCTCCGGATTGAGCGCGCGGACGGCGGCCGCGGCGGAATCAGTCTTCGGCGTGCCGATGGCTGCGGTGGTGTGGATGATTTGGCGGTGCAGGTTGGAAGGGGAGACCACGTCGTCGTCGAAAAGCGAAATGCGGCCTACGCCCGCGCCAGCTAGGTAAAGCAGGGCGGGGGAACCCAAGCCGCCGGCCCCGATAACCGCTACGTGGGCTTGAGCGAGCTTGCGCTGTCCCTCCTCGCCCCAGAGCGCTTCTTGGCGGGCATAGCGGATGCTCATTCCAGACCCACCCAGTTAGTGGAGCCATCGCCGTGGCCTTGTTCCTTCCAGATGGGCACTTCTGCCTTGACGCGATCGGCGCATTCTTCGGCCGCGCGGAAGGCATCGCCGCGGTGCGCGGCGGCCGCAACTACGGCAAAGGCCAGGTCGCCGACCTGAAGATCCCCCGTGCGGTGAGCGGCCCAGAGGCGCACCGGATGGCTGGAGGAGACGGCGTCGGTGATGTCCTGCAGCTTCTCTGGCGCGGTTGGGTGCGCGCTATAGGAAAGAAGGGTGACATTCGGCCGACCGCCATCGTGATCACGGACGATGCCCTCAAAGGTGACTACGGCGCCCATAGCAGCGGTGGCGGTATCCTTCTTGGCAGCGGCGAGGAGAGGATCAAGAGGCTGATCGCTTAGCAGCGTGCCAATGGTGCAGCCGGTTTGCTCGGCCACGTAGGAGGGATCAGTGCTCATGTTTTCCTTCTAACATATCGACGATCGGAACAATTAATTCTTCTAAAATCGCACAGCCGTCTTTTACCCCGCCGGTAGAACCAGGAAGCGTCATGGCAAAGGTGGAGTCATTAACGCCGGCGATGGCGCGGGAAGCCACCGCAGTGGGCACGCTTTCTAGACCCTTTTGCCAGAAGGCCACCGCAATACCGGGCAGTTCGCGGGTGATATGTGGCGCCACAGCCTCTACCGTCTTGTCGTCTTGGGTCAGGCCGGTGCCACCAGAGGTCAAGATGACCGAGGGTTCTTCGGCGAAGGCGGCAGCAACGGTGGCGGCAATATCGGCATCGGGGACGATGCGTGCATCGGGGCAATCAAAGCCCTTGCGCCGCAAGAAATCTACCGCGATGGGGCCGGATCGATCCTCGTAGATACCCGCGGCAGCGCGAGTAGAGGCGACGATGACGATGGCGGTGCGTTGCGGGCTCATAGTGGGTAAACCTCAACTTCCTGGCCTTCTTCAAGGCGTTGACCGGCAGGGATGCGGAGGAGATGGGTGGCATCTGCTGCTTGGGCGAGCAGGTGGGAGCTAGCGCCACCGAGGATGTGGGCATGGGAATCGACGCGCCCGCGGCGAAATTGGTCCTTGTGTGGGAGGCCTTCAATGCCCGCCGCGAGGGGAACGCGGAAGGGTTCCGGTGCCCAGCCCAGTGCTGGGGCCACGAAGAGGCGGAAACTTACCAAAGCGGAAATGGGGTTTCCGGGCAGACAAATCACTGGCGTGCCGTGGAAAGTAGCGATACCCTGTGGGCCGCCGGGCTGCTGGTCCACATGGCCGAACCAGCCATCGAGTACTTGGCGTACTACTTCAAATTTTCCAGCAGAGATTCCACCCGCGGTAATGATGGCGTCAGGTCGGTGCTGTGCGATGACTTCTGTGAAAGCGTGGGTTAAGGCCTGCGGGTCATCATCGGTGGTGATAAAGCCTGCGACTTCGATGCCGGCGCGGCGAGCCATTCCTTTAAGGAGCGGTGCATTGGCATCAGGAATGGCGGCGCTGCCACGGCCTATCTCGGCGCCGCCGGTGCAAATCAGGATGCGGGCGGGGCGGTAGACCTCCACCTCGGCGATGCCTTGGGAAGCAAGGGCGGCCAAACGGACCGGCGTGAGCTTATCGCCTTGGGCTGCCAAGAGGGCGCCTTCTTCTAAGTCCGAGCCGGCGCGGCGTATAAATTGTTCCGGCTGGGTCTCCGGCACGGTGACACGGTCACCCGGGGCGAGGAATTCTTGTGGTTCGCAGTGCTCAATGGGCACGATGGCTGCAGTTCCTTCCGGCACCTTGGCGCCGGTCATGATGGGGCAGGCCGCGTTGAGTGAGCCGTGGAGCACTTGGGCGGGCTCTGTACCGGCGGCGATGGTGGGGCCTACCTGGTAAGTCCCGGCCGCACACTGGGGAAGGGCGTAGCCATCCATTTGTGAATTATCAAAGCGCGGGGAAGGGAAATCAGCGCGGATATCCGCAGCTAAGACCATATCCTGTGCCTGATTGAGGGCCACGGTGGTTACGTGACGTACGGGCAGGGCCGCGGCGACCTCGCGCGCGTGAATCTTGGGTGTGCGCATGGCGGCTAGTTTACCCGCGGTCTCGACACGACAGAGGTGCGTAGGCATAGTAGAAGGCATGTTGACCGTTCACTATTTCGCCGCCGCCCGCGCCGCCGCGGGCGTGGCTTCTGAGCAGGTAGACGCCCCCGCCACCTTGGGTGATCTGGTGGCGCAGCTGGGCAAGGAGCATTCCGGCACCACAGAGGCTGGTATGAGCCTGAAAGAAGTGCTGGGGCGATGCAGCTTTCTTATCGACGGCGCTGGGAACACCGCCATGGATTCCCCACTTGTCGGCGTGACCCGCGTGGACGTGCTGCCGCCTTTTGCGGGTGGTTAATCGCGCTGGCGCAGCGGGCTAGTAAAGAAATTAATGACGCTGCTGACGATGGATAGCACGATGGCGCCGATGATCGCAGCGCCCCAAGAGTCGATGACAAGGTGGCCGATTCCGAGGTCGAGGGAATTGAGCGCCCACTCGACGATGATGAGCGCTGCGCCGTTTATGACGAGGGAGAAAAGCCCGAGCGTCAGGCAGGTCAGCGGTGCGCCAAGGACACGCAACACCGGCATGACCACTGTATTAATAATGATGAAGACGATGGCAATAGCGATGAAATTGCCGGTCTCAGCCGGAGTGATGGTGATGCCAGGGATTACGGCTACCACCGCCCATAGCGCCACGGCGATGGCAAAGACGTTCAGGGCGAAATTAATAAACGAGCGCATCTAGCCTCCTACGATTGCATTCCATGCCTTAAGCAGGGTGTCGGTTTCTTCCTCGGTAGTAACGGTAATACGTATACCTTCGCTAAAGGCGCGCACGAGCACGCCGCGTTCGGCTAGGCGGGCGGCTACTTCCTGCGGGGTGCCAAGACTGGCAAGATTTTCAGCCGGCAGCCACACGTGGTTTGCCTCGGAATGCGGCACTCCCCAGTCTGTGAGGGCTTCCTCCAGGCGCTTGCGCTGGACGACGACCTCATCGGTGCGCTCCCTCAGCGACTCCTGCGCCGCCAGTGCCGCACGGGCACCAACCTGGGCCACGGTGCTGGCAGAGAAGGGAATGGCCACCTTGTTGAGAGCCTCGATAATATTTTCCGGGCCGAAGGCATAACCGATACGCACCCCGGCTAGGCCATAAGCCTTGGAAAAGGTACGCAGGCACACCAGGTTGGGATAGGTACCCACCAGCTCCGTGCCCAGCGGGGTGTCGGTGGCGCGGTTGTATTCGATATAGGCCTCGTCGAGGGCTACGAGGACGTCGGCAGGCACGGCTTCCATGAATGCAGTGAACTCGTCCTTGGTGATTGTGGTGCCGGATGGGTTATTGGGGTTGCACACGAAGATAAGGCGGGTCTTGTCCGAAATCTGCTGCGCCATGGCCGGCAGGTCTACGCGCTGTTCTCCAGTTAGCGGAACTGGGATAGGGTGGGCGCCCACCACTTGGGCAAAGATGGGGTAGGCCTCGAAGGAGCGCCATGGGAAGAGGATTTCATCGCCGGGAGTGGCGGCAATTTCAGCCAACTGTTGGCACAGCGCGGATGAGCCGGTGCCCACCGCCACCTGCGCCCCCTTTACTCCCAAGTGCGCGGCTAGGTCCTCGCGCAGCGCAGTGGCCGCAATATCCGGGTAGCGATTGGCCTGTGCGGCTGCCTCCGCCATAGCCGCGGCCGCCTCTGGCAGGGGCGGGTGCGCCGCTTCATTGGAGGAGAGCTTGAGGGCGTCATTGTTGCGCGCACCAGCGACGTAGGCGGGGATGGCTTTCAGGTCAGGGCGAATCATGGCTACCACTTTAGGGCCTGCGCCTTTGCTGCGGGAGCGAAAGCAGGGGGCTAGTTTGGCAGCGGCGGGGCAGGCAGGTATTCTCAAACGAGGTTCCTTGTGAACCGTGGAGATGTGCCAGAGCGGCCGAATGGGGCTCCCTGCTAAGGAGTTGACCCTTCTGGGGTCCGGAGGTTCGAATCCTCTCATCTCCGCCATCTAATCCCGAGCGAGTGCGCTCGGGATTTTTTTATTCGGGTTTTATTCTCGCCGGCGCCGTGAAGCGGAGAAATCTGCTATTTGCGCTGGTAATTGGCACAGCGGCGGAAGAGCGTGAGCATGCCAACGCCGAAGATGAAGCTTCCGGTAAAAGCCGCAGCGCGCAGGGAAGTGACCTCGTGGAAGAGGGCAGGCACCATGAGAATGGCGATAACAGAGCTAATGACACCTAGGACGAGGAAGGTAATCGTCACGATAGGTCCCAGTGTGGATTGCTGCGGCATGGAGGGCAGTCCTTTCATCACTCAATTCTGATGAAAATAACTCTAGGTTGCCCTCCCAGGAGCTGCAATAGGAAATTCTTAAGGGATAAAGCAGGGCCTTAGGATTCTAGGGCAGGAAAGACCTCGTCGCGCAGCAGATGGGCGAGCTCGCGATTTGGGTTGGTGGGGTCTACCCAAGCGACTTCGGCAATCTCTGCGGCTGCGCGGGCAAGGACTGGGCGTGGATAGGTAAAGATGTGGCCGCGCACGGTTTCGCCGGGTTCGTTGGCCGCCGGCGCGTCGAAGGTGCCGAGCAGAGATAGCTCCGGAAGGCGGACGTCAACGCCGATTTCTTCTGCGACCTCGCGGGCTGCGGCCTGTGTAGGGGTTTCGCCAGCCTCAAGCTTGCCGCCAGGTAACTGAAACTTGGTGGAGGAATCCTTGCGCACGGTGAGGATATGGCCAAAGGAATTACGGAAAACTACGGCGGCTACTTCAATCATGGGCCCGACTTTAACTCGCCGCGACGGCTTATTTCAGAATGCCGGGTGCCCACTCGCGCTCCACTTGGGCAAGCGCTGCTTCTATCTGCTGCTCATCCAAGCCGATATTGGGAGTGCCGGCGGATACCGGGTCACCGGCGAGCACGGCCAGTAGTGTCCAGCCATTATTAACGCTGGGGCTCACACGCAGCTCGTCGGAGTTTCCGCGATGGCAGTGCCATCTGACCTCATCAATTCAGGCGGATAGTCGACAGCTTTCACGGTTGCGAGCTCTGGTAGTACTTCCGTGGAGCCATCAGGAAAGAACACCATGATGCGCGCCTGGTGGAAGTAATAGTGGTCATCGCCTATAGGGTTCTTTTCTTCCTTGGTATCAAAGTGGTAGAAGTTTCCCACCAGTACGGGATAAAACTCGAGCCAGTTATTGGCCCACGCTTTGCGGAGCAGAGTGCGCTCATTGTGGGTCGAGGCCAGCCAGCGAACGGGCGTGGAAATGCCGAATGCGATGATAGGCAGGCTGATGAGTAAAGCGATGCGGAAATCGAGTCCCGTAAGAGCAAAGGGGAAGAGCCCGAGAATGACGATGCAACCCATATGGAAAAGCAGGAAGATGAAGTCGAATTTCGTATGGTTCTTGGTGGGGCACGGGCCGTTATTAACAACGGTCTCGCGCAAGCCGGTGGCATCGGGGCGGGTATTTGGGGTGCTGACGCGCTTGATGTTCTCTTTGCTGAAAAACTCGTCCTCGTTCGGGACGGATGGCACGTAGTTGCATAAGCGCAGGGTCATAGGCGATGGGTGCTCCTTTGTTCAGGGGGGAGGCTCGCCTGCGTCTATGAGACTACGGGAAGGTGAAGCGTTGCGTGGGCTTGTCGCGACGCAGGAGATAAATGAATATAAAGTAGTGCCCATGAGTGACTCGAGGTTTCCCCGTTCGGTGTTTGCAGTTGGCACCGACCCTGATCCGCGTTTCACGCTCGCTAATGAGCGCACGTTCCTGGCGTGGATTCGCACTTCCCTGGCGTTGATTGCTGGCGGAGTAGCACTTGAGGCCTTTGACGTTCCGCTGCCAGGCACCCTGCGTGCCACGGTATCGGTCTTCATGTTGATAGTCGCCATAATCTTGCCCGTGGTGGCGTGGGGGCATTGGAAGCAATCAGAGCGCGCAATGCGAGAGAATCGATCGCTGCCGTTTAGTTTCGGCCTTCCGGTCCTTGTTGCTGTAATCGTGGTGGTGGCTGGTGCGCTTTTGGTAGGCCAGTTCCTTGTCTAATCAGCCCTTTGATCCTGGTCTGCAACCAGAGCGCACGCGCCTGTCTTGGCAGCGCACCCTTTTGGCCCTTTCCTTAGTGTTGCTAGGCGTGATGCGGGCGGTGAGTGTGCGCGTCTTCTTGCCGCTCGTCCTCCTTGCCGCCGGGGTGCTGGCGCTGGTCTTGGCGGTGTGGCAACGTGCCTCGCTTGTCGACGTCGCCCTGTCTTCCCAGGCTCCCCTTCCCCATGCAATCATTTTGGCCAGTACTTCCGGTCTGGTGTCTTTGCTGGCAGCCTTCGCCCTGTGGGGTCTATTCCTGTAGTCATCCCGGTGCCATCATTGAGGTGGCTTCTGGGCGTTGTCATGCGGCCAGGGAGGATCTCTGGCGGATTTTCTGGGCAAATGGCGTAGTCTAAGAAGGCTGAAGTCAATAACCTGGGGCTGGAAAGGCAGGTAGGCCATGGCGGAGACCACCGAGCGGGCTAGCGATATTGTCGAGGCATGGCTCAAGCAAGAAGACGCCATTGACCCCACCAAGGCCCCGCGCCTCCAGGAACTCCTGGAGAGGGTGCCCCTGCAGGAACTCATCGCCGTCGTCGAGCGGCAAAATGCCGTCCGGTCAGCCTTGGCCCTGCGCTTGCTGCCGCGCCAGAAATCAATCGTCGTCTTTGATGCCCTCGATGCAAAGCATCAGGCCGATATCATCGATGAGCTGGGCAATGCTGATGTCTATGAGTTCTTCGACGAGCTTGATCCGGAAGACCGCGTGGCTTTGCTGGATGAGCTGCCTGCGGAGATTGCGGACCGGCTGCTGCGCTCACTGACTCAATCCAAGCGCGATGTCACGGGCGTGGTGTTGGGCTATGTCAAGGGATCGGTGGGGCGCCGAATGTCCCCCGAGGTGCCTGGAATCCACCCGGACATGAGCGTTAGGGACGCGCTGTTTAAACTGCGGGAGACCGCACATGAGCTGGAAACCATCTACACCGTGCCCATTACCCGCGAGGATAGGCGTCTTGTGGGAGTGGTGAGCCTGCGCGAAATCTTCACCGCTAATGCCGCACTGACCATGGCCGATATTATGCACGACCCCATCTTTGCCCAGGCCGGTGATGATGCGGAAGAAACCGCGCGTTGGTTCCTCCCATTGGACATTCTTGCACTGCCTATCGTGGATGATTCGCACCGCTTGGTTGGTCTGCTGACGTGGGATGACGCTACGGACATTGTGGAGGAAGAAGATAGCGAAGACTCCGCTCGTGCTGGCGGTACCGAGGCCCTTCAACAGCCGTACCTATCCACGCCTTTGCTCAAGCTGGTGCGCTCGCGCATCGTATGGCTGCTCGTGCTGGCAGTTTCTGCGCTGCTGACCGTGCAAGTATTGGACTCCTTTGAAGGCACGCTGGCCAAGGCCGTGGTTCTCTCACTATTTATCCCGCTGCTGACCGGCACCGGGGGCAATACCGGCAATCAGGCTGCTACCACGGTGACTCGTGCTTTGGCGCTGGGCGATGTCCGCACCCGCGACCTCGTTGCCGTTTTGTGGCGCGAGCTACGCGTCGGCATGTTGTTAGGCGCCGTGCTCGGCTTGGCGGGACTGGGCCTGGCTACGCTGGTTTATGGCATGAGCATCGGCCTGGTCATCGGTTCGACGCTGTTTTTGATTTGCTCGATTTCTGCGACCGTAGGCGGGCTGATGCCCATCGTGGCTAAGACCATCGGTGCCGATCCGGCGGTCTTTTCCAACCCGTTTATCTCTACCTTCTGTGATGCTACGGGCCTCATTATTTACTTCCTCATTGCTAAGACCGTCCTGGGCATTTGACCCATCCTTCATCGATCGGGGGTGGAGGAGTGGTGGAGCGATTTCTGGTTTTAGGCAGGTGTGGTGTGTGCTATTCGGGGGTGCGGGGGTGGTTTATTGTGACGGGATATGGTTTCTGCGTCACATGTTTTGTATGGTCAGTGCATGCTTCGCAGTGAATTAGATAACTTTCTATTTGCTGTCTAGGCCAGCTAATAACCTGGGAAGTACGGAGCATATCCTTCAGCACAGTCCTCTCTTAGTGAAGGAGCGCGCGGTATGACCACCCCGCATACTCACGAATCCACCGCCCACACCGAAGGTGACGAAGCCCCTAAAGTCCCACGCGGCGAATGGCGCCGGCAGTTTATTGGCCTCTTCGTGGGCTTGGCATTGGCGGTACTTGTCTTCTTTATTTTCCCCTCCAATGCCATCGAGACAGTCCAAGGCTCCTCTGGCGCAGATCCGGAAGCCGAGTACACGCTTGGTGCCATCCGCGCTGTTGCAGCGGTGACGATCCTTATGGGCGTGTGGTGGATGACTGAAGCTATTCCGCTCGCTGCCACCGCGCTGCTTCCGTTGGTTATTTTCCCTCTAGCTGGCGTCGGATCAATCAAGGAAGTAGGCGCCCCGTATGCCTCCGCCACCATTTTCTTGTTCATGGGTGGCTTCCTCATCGCGCTGTCCCTGCAGCGCTGGAACCTGCACCGCCGCTTGGCCCTCTATGTGGTGAAGGTGATTGGCACCTCTCCCAAGCGCCTCATCTTGGGCTTTATGCTGGCCACCGGATTTTTGTCCATGTGGGTATCTAATACCGCGACAGCCGTGGTGATGCTGCCAATCGGCACCTCGGTGCTTGCGCTGACTGCGGAGACCGTAGGCGGTTGGGAGAAGCAAAAGAAGTTTGCCACGGCCCTTATGCTGGGCATCGCTTATTCTGCCTCCATCGGTTCGCTGGGCACGCTCATTGGCACCCCGCCGAATGCCTTCCTCAACGCGTATATGGCCGATACGTGGGGCGTTACCCTTGGCTTCGGCCGCTGGATGGCAGTTGGTGTGCCGCTTGCCGTGATCTTCCTGCTGATTGCTTGGGCCCTACTTATCACCATTTTTAAACCGGAGATGAAGAATATCCCGGGCGGCCGCGAGCTTATCGATGATGAAATTAAGGCCCTCGGCCCCTGGACCCGTCCCCAGGTTATGACTGGCATCATCTTCGTTCTGGCCGCCGCAGCGTGGGTAATCCTGCCGCTGGTGCTCAAGGAATTTGAGAACTATGACGACGCCATCGTGGGTATCGCTGCCGGCATCTTGCTGTTCATTCTTCCGGCGGATAATCAGCGTCGCACTCGCCTGCTGGACTGGAAGACTGCCAATGAAATGCCGTGGGACGTGCTCTTGCTCTTTGGTGGCGGTCTATCCCTGTCTTCGGTATTCAATTCTTCCGGCCTCTCACTCTGGATTGGTGAGATGGCCAAGGGGCTGAGCGTCCTGCCGGTCGTCCTCATTGTCGCCGCCGTCGCTGCGTTGGTGCTCTTCTTGACGGAGATCACCTCCAATACCGCTACGGCTGCCACCTTTATTCCAATCATGGGTGGCGTTGCCGTGGGTGTCGGCCTGACTGCGGAGGGAGATATCAACGTACTGCTCCTCACTATCCCGGTGGCCTTGGCCGCAACCTGTGCTTTCATGCTCCCAGTAGCCACCCCGCCGAACGCCATTGCCTATGGCTCCGGGTACGTCAAGATTGGCGAGATGATCAAGGGTGGCCTCGGCCTCAATATCATCGGCATCTTCCTCATTACCCTTACGGTGTACCTGCTGGCGGTGCCCATCTTCGGCCTATCCATTTAAGGCGAGGGAATACGTAGCCATTCCCTAATGAAACACGTTACCATTAGGGAATGGCTACACCCGTTACTGTGCTGTCCGGATTTTTGGGCAGTGGAAAAACCACACTTCTAAACCATCTGCTTGCTAACCGCGAGGGGCGCAAGCTTGCTGTTATCGTCAACGATTTCTCTGAGGTCAATATTGACGCCGCCCTCGTCGCCGGCGAGGGGCACCTTGAGCGCGGCGAGGATCGCTTTGTCGAGCTATCCAATGGCTGCATCTGCTGCACCTTGCGCGAAGACCTTATTGAATCCGTGGGCAAGCTCGCCCGCTCCGGCCGCTTCGACCAGATTGTCATCGAATCCACCGGCATTTCCGAACCCATGCCCGTTGCGGCCACCTTTGAGTGGGAGTTTGAGGATGGCACGACGCTTGCCGACGTCGCCCCCATCGACACCATGGTCTCCCTCGTGGACGCTTCCACCTTTCTTGACCAGCTGCGCCGTGGCAAGAGCCTGGCGTCCCAAAGCATCGAGGCCACGCCCGGTGATGACCGCACCGTGGCTGACCTCCTAGTGGACCAAGTTGAGTTCGCTGACCTTATCCTCATCACCAAGACTGATGTGGTTGATGCTGCCGAAACCGAGCGGGTTATCGCTACCGTTCGTGCTATGAACCCCCGCGCCCGCGTCGTGATTGTCACCCATGGTGCCATCGACCCGCAGCTTGTTCTCGATGCTCACTTGTATGACGCCGCCACTGCTGCTGCTTATAACGGCTACGCGGAAGAGTTGGCCAACCCGCACACACCCGAAACCGAGGAATATGGCATTTCCTCCGTCGTTTTCCGCGCCGACCGCCCCTTTAATCGAGAGCGCCTGCTTGCCGCCCTCCGTGCCAGTACTGGCCTAGTGCGCTCCAAGGGGTATTGCTGGATTGATACCGATCTCCGGGTCACCCACGCTTGGCAGCAAGCCGGTCCAAATCTGCAAATTATGCCGGCCTCTTTTTGGGCTACTACTGGCGTGACGCCCGGGTCTGAAATCGTCCTCATCGGTATCGACTTCGACCACGAGTCCACTCTTCAGGCCTTTCAGGACGCCCTGCTTTCCGACGCCGAAGTTGCCGCCCTTATCCCCTCCTAAACGCCTCCATTTCGGCCAAGTGAACACAGGGTGAACAGGCGATTTGTTAGTTTTCCAGACCGTGGGTATAGTAAATTCTCGTTGCACAGCAGAGCATACGCACTGCTTACCAACGGTCTGCGCCCGTAGCTCAACGGATAGAGCATCTGACTACGGATCAGAAGGTTGGGGGTTCGAATCCCTCCGGGCGCACAAATCAGCCGCCTTCGGGCGGCTTTTCTTGTATCTTAACCCGTTCCGACCTAGGTCTCTCCGTGAAGTCTTCCGCGCTCCTCTCTGGCCTTATCGCCGGAGCCCTCCTCGGCTTGATGCTGTGGCTAGACTCTGGCGTTTTCTGGCTCTTCCTGGCCGGCTTAGGCATTGGTCTCGCCGCATCCCCGCTGGTGAAGCTGGCTGCGAATCCTTCGCGTTCGCGCAGGCGCCGCGATAGTTCTTTCCGCGACTAGGCTCGCGCCTCAGCGCGCCTCCCTGAGTCGCAAAGACTCTTAGACAATCCCCTTATAAAATGCAGAACACGTATAAAACGTTCACAGCAACCTTTCAGACGGGTCTAGTAGAAAAAGAAAGTCTTTATTAACAAGGGGAGTGTGGCAACGCGTTCCCCTACGTCTTGAAGGAGAATGCTAGGTGTTAGCACCCTCGCGCATTGTAGGGCTCGATATAGCCCGTTCACTTGCGATTATCGGCATGATAGTTCTGCATATGGCCTCCCTTGTGTGGCACACCAAGGTCATTTTAAACGGCCTGCCTGCCGCGTTTTTCGCCATCTTGGCTGGCGTCACGCTGATGATTATTGCCCGTGATTTCACGGTGACCACGCTTCTGCGTATCCTTGCCCGCGGCTGCATAATTACACTCATCGGCCTCGCGCTACTGCCCCTAGGGGGAGAGATTCAGGTCGTCCTAGTAGTAATTGGCATCACTATGATGTTGCTGTGCTGGGTCCCCCCGTTGCACTGGGCTTGGAAGCTAATCCTATTCGCTGCGGCCACCGTAGCCGCGACCGTGAAATATGCTCCGCTGACCCTACCGCAGGTATACCCACTGCTGGCCTATATCGCCTATTTCCTCGCCGGCATGCTGCTCTATGAAATCTATATTCGCAAGCAACGCACCGCTGCGCAGTGGGCTTCTACCGCTATAGCCAGCATCGTTGCCGCTATCGGTTTCTACTTCCGCTTTACTACGGACATTCCTGGCTGGCTACGTTTTACCGGCCACACTGGCGTAGTGGGTGAGATCATGCTGTCCATTGCCGTCGCTGCAGTCGTCCTACACCTATGCTTGCTTGCCGGCCGAGCTGCGCCCAAGCTGGTCTATCCGTTCGCCGCGCTGGGTGCGATGTCACTGAGTATCTACATACTGCACGTGCTCACCGCCTACTATTGGCAAAGCCACATCGCCCTGCACAACACCGCCTGGGCCTGTGCCTTCATCGCGCTCTTCCTCGTTATCGCAACCCTGTGGCGCCGCCTGATAGGGAAGGGGCCGGCCGAATGGGTCGTCGCCAAAGCTATTGCCATCGCCGTTCCTGCCGGAAAGAAGGACTAATCATGCAGCACAAAATCTTCCCTGCTCTGCTCGCCGCCAGCATCGTGGCATTGACAGCCGCCCCGGCTACTGCACTCGAACACGGCGATCCAGCCACGGACTCCCCGGAGGCTCGTACCGTCGCTCAACTCAAGATAGGACGCGTGGGTAGCTTCGGTGATTGCACCGGTACTCTCGTGGCCGCCCAATGGGTGCTCACCGCTCGTCACTGCCTCGAGTCCGTGAATAACAAGGGCACCCAGGCCCGCATCAATGGCACCACCTACAACGCTGATTCCTGGGCGCTGTCGCCGCTTTCCGACGCCGCCCTTCTCCACCTCACCACCCCTGTCACCGATACAAAACCCGCAGAGATTTCCACCCAAGTTCCTGAACCGGGCAAACGCGGCACACTCTACGGCTGGAGCAGTAGTTCCTCTATGGCGCGCCGCGGTCAGCTGCCCCAAGCAGAAATGGAAGTGGCCGAGCTCCTCGGCGGTGGTCCCGCCGGCCCTGCTGGCGCGGACGCCACTGCGGACGCTGCCGCGAGCGCTGGTGAGGAGGCCGATGGTGGAGAAAGCGTTCCCGCGGCCGAGGCCATGCCAGAAATTAGTGCGCCGGAGGATACAGAAAGCGTGCCAGCCAGCGAGGCCATGCCGGGTGGGGCGCCAGATGGCCCGATGCCATTGATCGAAAGTGCCATTCTTGATGTACATTCCACCGGCCGAGCGGGAATGCAGGGTGGTGACTCCGGCGGCCCCTTCTTTGTCGACGGTAAACTCGCCGGACTCGCCACGGCGGGCACCGCGAACGGGGACCCAGACCTGCCTTCACCTAGTGCAGCTATTACCACGCTGGCTGGCACCAAGGACTGGATTGAGGGAGTAGTCAGCGGACGCGATGAGGAAGCGATTCTCACCGCGGAAACTACTCCTGAGCCGCCGAAAACCCCGCAAACCAGCGCCGACCACGCTTGGCTTTATGCCGGAATAGCGGTGCTAGGTCTTGTTGCCGCCGCGGTAGTATCCCGGATTCCCGGCCTACGGGGTCGCAAGCGTTAGAAAATCTCGATGCGCCCGCCCAGGGATTCGGATTGGCGCAGCTGCGCCACCCACTTCGGGCCGCCTGGGTGCAGGCGCAGCACTGGGCGGGAAGAAATCTTGACCGGGGAAACCGATTCTTTACGCGCGCCGGAACGGGCATCGATGCGGGTGCGGGCGCGATAGCCGGCGTCGGTAAGCTCCGCAATGGAGGGATCGGGAGAGTCGAGCTTCTCACGGGCGTCGCGCAGCAAATCCAAGGCCTCGTCCAAAGCCTCCACCAAAGCTGGGGCATTAGTCTCGCACATCTGCTGTACCAGCTCCGGGTGCGTGCCGGCCACGCGGGTGGCGTCCTTGAAGGAACCGGCAGACAGGGACTGCGCCAGGATTCCGCCATTATCGCCCACCACAGCGAGGATCTCAGCAAAGACGTGCGGCAGGTGGGAAATGCGCGCGACCGCAGCATCGTGATTAGCCACGCGAATAGGCACCGCCTCCGCGTGCACCATCTGGGTCATGCGCACGACCTCGGTGAAGGTCTCAATCCACTGCTTCGGAATCTTTTCCCCGCGCGCCTCGCACTCGGCAGCATAGTCATAGGTAATTCCCCACGCCGCCCGGCGGAAAAGGTCCTTCTGGGAGTTATCCCAACCGGACTTGGAGGTGCCCGCCATCGGGTGGCCGCCCACATAGCGCGATTCCATGCCGCGCTCCAGTACCTGCTGGCGCACCGCGGTCTTCACGGATACGACATCCGTAATGCCACAGCTAGGTGCGTGCTCCTGAATGGCATCGAGAACCCCACCCACCGCAGTCATGGGAACGGCAATAACGATGAGCGCATTCTCCGTTTCCGCGCGGGTCAAAATAGCGGGAAGATCATCGGTGACGTCAAAGCCCTGCTTTACTGCAGTGCGGGCGCCAGAAGTGGAGTGGTTGTATCCAAAAACGGGGTGCTTATATCCAGCTAGATCGCGCAGCAACGAGCCGCCGATGAGGCCGAGGCCAATAATGCAGATAGGGCGTTGAACATCTTGAGAACTCACGATGACAATTGTGGCACAACACGACTAATCTCACGAGGTATGAGCAACGAAAATTACTCCTTCGCGGTGACCGTCGCCCGTAACGCGGGCCAGTGGCTGGTGCGCAGCTTCAACGATGACTTTGAGGATCCGCAGACCTCCATAAACGCGGTGCGCAGCCTGCGTTCCGAGGGCGCTGCGTTCGCTTTGCTGTGCGTGGAGGATGCCTATTTCATCGTCGTACGCCCAGTGCCGGGCGGGGTGAAGATGCTCATCTCGGATGCCACCTATGGCGTGGATGATGACTTTGCGGCCGATTTCATGGATATCAACGACCATGAAATCCCGGACGTGGACCCCGATGAGGCCGATCCCTATGGCGAGGGCGATTTCGATATCTTCGCCGACCTTGGCCTGTCCGAGGACCAGGTGGGCTACATCATTGACAATGACGAAGATTGGCCATCCGATATGTTGCTGCGTATCGCCGGCGAGCTCGGCTTTGGCGATGAGCTGGAAGACGTCATTGATAACGCCTGAGCCCCTCCTGCGCGCAGAAGCCCGCATGCGGCGCGCCTTGGACGTCGCCAAGTGCACCCCGGCTGGCGATGTCCCGGTGGGCGCTGTGCTGTATGACGCCACCGGAACCGAACTCGCCACCGGCGTCAACCGCCGCGAACAGCTGGCTGACCCAACCGCCCACGCCGAGGTTGAGGCCATCCGCCACGCAGTGCGCGTCCATGGCGACGGTTGGCGCCTGAGCGGCTGCGAACTTGTTGTCACCCTAGAGCCCTGCGCCATGTGCTCCGGCGCCTTGCAAGCTGCGCGCGTTTCCTCCGTGGTTTTCGGCGCTTTTGAGCCTAAGACCGGCGCGTGTGGCTCGCTTATCGACGTCCTGCGTGCCCCCACTGCGCCCTTTACTCCGCAGGTCCGCGGCGGCGTCCTCGAAGAAGAGTGCGCCGCGTTGCTCAGGAATTTCTTCGACGACCTGCGTTGAAAGTGCGTACACTGGTGCCCATACATTATCCGTCTAATCAAAGGAGTGATTATGGGCGATTTGGAAAACAAGAAGGATGGCCTCGTAGGCAAGGCAAAGGAAGCCTACGGCGAAGCTACCGACAACAAGGAAGTAGCTAACGAGGGCAAGGCCGACCAGGTCACCTCCGAGGCTAAGGACAAGCTGTCCGACGCCGCCGACGGCATCAAGGACAAGGCTAACGAGGTTATCGGCGGCCTGAAGGACGACTAATCCTCGTCCCCGTTTCTCATATCGCTGCGCTAGCACCCCGCCGGCGCAGCGATTTTGTCGCTCGGGCCCACTCCCGTAGTCTGGAACGCGGTGGCGTGTCCGAGCGGCCGAAGGTGATCGCCTCGAAAGCGATTGTTGGGTAACCCCCAACCGCGGGTTCAAATCCCGCCGCCACCGCGCAAGGCCCCGACCTGTTAATACAGGTCGGGGTCTATTTTAGTTTTTCTCCGCTAGGGAGCTTTGGGGTGCTGGGGTAGCTAACGCGTCTTGCTTTGCGCGTGTAGACCGCGCGCGGCGGCGCTGCAGGGTGGGGAGGAACCACGTTGCGATGGCCGCGATGACAGCAATAATGCCCGCGCTCCACGCGAGGTATTTCACGGGGGTAAACCACCACGCCAGGGCCGCGACTACTGCGATGAGGATCCATACGACGGGCACGAGGAAGCTGGGTTGTTCGGCCCACGGTTCCCGTGGGAATCGGCTACGGGCCTCTGCGCGGATGCGGCGTGGCGTTTTACGGGCAAGTACCAAGGAACAGGCGACCACGAAGGCCAAGCCGATACCGGCGATGAGCAGGTTGCCGCTTACGCCGCCGAACATAAATACGCCGACGGAAAGAGTTAAGGACAAGCGTTCACCGAACGTGAGTGGGAAGTTCTGTGTGGGATCCACATCTGGATAGATGCTGGTGAAGATGTCTTTGCGGGGGTCGTTTTGCATTCTTTGCTTCTTATAGGGGTGGTTTATTGACAATCAGAAGGAGTTAGGTAAGGATACACTTACCTAACTAAGGCAAGCGTAGTCTATTTCATTTCTAGACACGAAAACAAGGTTCTCAATATGATTGGAAAACTGTGGAAGCCGGCGTTCGGCAGCATCGTCGCCGCTTTTCTCGTCGCGGCATTCGCCCCACTTTTGTCATCTGCTCCAGTGGCCCACGCAGATGAATCCTGCACATGGAAGTGGGGCATCAAGCAATCATTCCGTAGCTACGTCAAGGGCAATATCGCCCACGGTGGATGGGGTGCCAATGGCATTGGCTTTACAGGCGACGAGCAGGGCGATGGTGCGTTCGTCTTTGCCCCAGGAAAGCCCGATGCGTCTGGTGGAAACGTCACGATTCCGTTCAATGGAACGCTGAGCTTTACCGGCCACGATGGGGTCTTGGACATGACGATGTCGGACTTCAAGGTCAAGGCCTCTGGAAAGCAAGCACAGATTTCCGTGGACTACGTCTCCTATGAGATGAACCGCCAAGACCTCAGCCGCGGTAAAAAGATCCAAGGCAATGATGAGGTAATCGCCACCATTAATCTGGCCAACCCCGTCGAAGATGGTGCCGGGAAGGTTGATTTGTCTGGATCTACCGCTCTGACCTCCGGCGGGGCCAAGCTATTTACCGGCTTCTACCAGCCGGGCGAAGCCTTAGATCCGTCCTCCGGCAGCATTGCGCTCGACGGCTCGTGCGTTGGATCCGGTTCTGGCTCCGGTTCCGGTGGGGAGCGCCCATTGACCTCCATTACGGGTTCCTTCACGGGCTTTAACAAGGAAGCTATGGACATCCTGTCTGAAACCAATGACACGATGAACGGGATTACTACGTTTATGGGCAATACCCAGGCGTTCCTGGATGAGTTGGAGTCTTTCAATAACCGGGGTGGATCGAACTCGAATTCGGGTGGTTCTACTTCGGGTACGTCGAACTCCACTGGAGGAAACTCGGCTTCTACTAACTCTGCATCGGGAAATTCATCACCGAGCAACTCTGGTTCGCGTGGAGGCGGCGGTGCCTCAGGCGCTGGCAAAACAGCGGCTTCTGGTCCTGCGCACTCTGGATCTGCGAGCTCTGGCGCCCCGAGCTCAGGTAATTCGGGCGAGGGAGGATCTGGCGGGGACGGTGCCGTCTGTGAGGCTACTGGTGTTACTCAAGCCACCGCTCAGTGGGGTTTAAAGAAATCCTTCCAGTCCTATATCACCGGATCCATTGCCCAGGGCCGATGGGATCTCTCTGGTGTTGGCTATGACAATGGGCGTTTCCAATTCACGAGTAACTCCGGTGCCGTAAAAGATGGCGCGGGCTCCGTGCAATATGGCGGAAGCATGCAGTTCACCGGGCACCACGGCAAGCTGGACCTCAACATCGCCAACCTGGAAATCACCTTTAACGGCAATTCTGGCGAGCTTATCGCTGACGTGCGCTCTTCCAATATGGAAGGGAAGAAGAAAGACTTTGGACGCACTGTTATTGGCACCTTGAACTTTAAATCCCTCGACATCGGCACGGACACCGTGTCCGGTGAAGCTGCGGTATCGCTTTCTGAAGCCGGTTCCCAGGCACTCGCTGAGTTCTATGAACCAGGCACCCAGCTGGACCCGTTGAGCTTCCACGCCACCTTGGGTGGAAGCGCTGATTGCGGCGCCGTATCAGGTGGTGGAGGCTCTAGCTCCGGTTCTGGATCCGGCGGATCCGGTGGATCTGGCGCAGGCGGAAACGGAAAGGGAACCCCTAGTTCCAAAGGCGGCGCTCATGCCGGGGCCGGGGATCCAGTGCTAGCCGGTGACTCGGGGCAGGGATACGAGGACGGATCGAACAAATTCAAGGTCAAGTCCGCGACGTCTCCCGGCGGGAGCCTAGATAATCCGACCGCCTATCTACTGCTCTTCATCGTCGGATTGATCATCGCCGGTGGCTCCACCAGCCGGCTTGTCATGAACAACTCTTAGAAAGATTGCCGTGAAACTCGTTCTTCGTTTCCTCGTACCATTCCTGTGCATCTTCAGTCTTACCGCGTGCGGTGTGCAGGGAAGCTATACCGATCAGCTACCGGATCCCGCTGATCTCTCGGATCCCAGGTCTTTTGAAGGTGTCAGTGACGTCAAAGGTTTTGACGAAATCGAACCGGTTACTGATAAGGCAGAGCCGGCGCTTCCGGTGGAGCTTACCGATGCCGATGGTAACGACGTTACCGTCACCGATGCCTCCCGCATCCTGGCTTTGGATATCTATGGCACCTACACCAATACCCTTAGCGGCTTGGGGCTTGCGGATAATATCGTCGGTCGCACAGTTTCTTCTACCGAGCCCAACCTGGCGGATCTCCCGGTGGTGACCGAAGGTGGCCACAACATCAACGTGGAGGCGGTGCTGGAGCTGCAGCCGACGCTCGTCATTGCAGACCATTCCATTGGCCCGCGCGATGCCATCGATCAAATCCGCGCGGCGGGTGTCACCACCGTGGTGATGGAACCTGAGCGCACGATCGATTCGGTGGGTGAGGACATCACCACGCTTGGCGATGCCCTCGGCCTGCCCGATGAAGCACGCGAGCTGGCGGATCGTTCCACCAAGGAAATCGACGAGGCAAAGGAAGCCATCAAGAAGTTGGTTCCCGATGATCCAATGCGCATGGCGTTCCTTTACGCACGCGGAAACGGTGGCGTCTTCTTCATCATGGGTGATGGTACCGGTGCGCAAGATCTGATTGAAGGCATTGGCGGTGTGGATCTGGCTGCAGAAAACAACCTTTCCTATGCGGAACCCGCTAATGCTGAGGCGCTGGCGCGCATCAATCCAGAGGTGATCATCATGATGACCAATGGCCTGGAATCCACCGGCGGAATTGACGGCTTGCTGGAGCGGCCCGGCGTTGCTCAAACCACCGCCGGCCAAAAGAAGCGCATCGTGACCATTCCGGACGGCCAGTCGTTGGCATTTGGTCCCATGACTGGGCAAACGCTGGTGAAGCTAGCAAAGGCTGTGTATGACCCGGACAATGAGTAAGGACCCGGACACCTTCGCGCGCCGACGCACGCAGCGCACTTGGGTATTCGTACTGCTGGGGATCCTCATCGTTGTCGCGGCGATCATCTCCGTCGTGCTGGGGCAATACTATGTACCGCTGTCTGATCTCTTTCCCATTTTGGCAGCTGGCCACGGGGAGGATTCCTTGACCGCAAGCGTGGTGTGGGACATCCGCCTACCGCGTTTGGTCTTGGGGCTCGTGGTGGGAGCGGCCTTGGGCGTTGCCGGCACGCTGATGCAGGCGGTATTTGCCAACCCCTTGGCAGAACCCTCCATTATTGGCGTTACCTCCGGTGCGGGCGTTGGTTCGGCCGTGATCATCGTCTTTAATATCGAGTTCTTCGGTACCTTTACCGTTCCCGCTGCGGCCTTCCTGACCGCGCTGCTGGTTACCTTCATTATCTATCAGCTTGCGCGCCACAACGGACGGGTGGCCGTGGTGCACCTGATTCTCACCGGCGTCGCCATCAATGCGGTATGCAACGCCATTATCTCTTTCATGGTGTACCTAGCGCCGACCGCCAACCGTGAAGCGATCATCTTCTGGCAGATGGGCTCCCTCAACGGCTCACAGTGGAAACACCTGTGGGCGGTACTGCCCATCGTGATGGTTGGTCTCGCAGTGGCCTTGCGCCTGGGTAAGCAGTTAGACGTCCTCGCGCTCGGCGAGCGCGCCGCCGCGCATACCGGTGTGAACGTGCCGCGGCTGCGCATCGTGGCGATCGTGGCATCGGCAGTGTTGACTGCAGCGGCCGTTTCCTTCGCCGGCCTCATTGGCTTTGTGGGACTTATCGTTCCCCACCTGCTGCGCAGCATCGTCGGACCAGAAAACCGCATCCTGCTGCCGGCTTCCGCCCTTGGCGGTGCTGTGCTCATTGGTTTCGCTGACGTGGCAGCGCGCACGATGATTCCTTTTGCGGATCTTCCCATCGGCATTTTCACCGCGCTGGTGGGCGGTCCCACGTTCTTCATCCTGCTACGGCGCATGATGCGCAAAGGAGTGCACTGATGATAAACGTCAAAGACTTAACTGTTCGCGTGGGGGAGCACACCCTGGTGGACCAAGTGTCCTTTACCGCCCAAGCGGGCGAAGTTACCGGGCTTATCGGCCCGAACGGCGCCGGTAAATCCACCGTACTTGCCGCCGTCGCCGGAGACTTCGACTATTCCGGCGAGATCACCGTGGGTGGGCTATCGCCCAAGGCGCCAGCGCGAGAGCTCGCGCGCACGCGTGCGGTGATGCTCCAGGACGTCTCGGTGTCCTTCGAATTCCTCGTCCGCGATGTCGTTGCGATGGGGCGCCGCCCGTGGGAAGGAACTGACTACGCAGACCTTGACGATGACTTTATTGACGCCGCCCTCGATACCGCCGGCGTCGCGCACTTAGCAGGCCGAGACATCAGCACGCTGTCTGGCGGTGAGCGCGCCCGCGCGGCCTTCGCACGTGTGCTTGCCCAAAATACCCCGGTTATCTTGCTCGATGAGCCAACGGCCGCGCTGGATATCCGGCACCAAGAACAACTGTTGGGCTCAGTAAAAGCCCTTGCCCGTGAGGCAGGCGTCGCCGTCCTCGTGGTGCTGCATGACCTCAATGCGGCAGCAGCATATTGTGATCATCTCGTATGCCTGGCGTGCGGGGGATTAGCAGCCCAAGGGCGCGTAGATGAGGTCTTTACCAGTCCTACCTTGTCTCAAGTGTATGGCTGGCCGATATCCGTCGAGGGGCTGCGGGTACACCCGCAGCGTGCAACGCCCACCATCAACCCACTCTTCTCACACAAATAGGAGGATTTCCATGTTTAAGAAAGTAGTGGTCACCGCTCTCGCGGCGACCGCACTCACCGTGCCACACGCTTCTGCGGAAGAAACCTGCACCATCGAATCCGGTTCTTTGAACTGGGGAATTAAGTACTCGTGGCGTTCCTACCTCAAAACCGGTTTCGCTGCTGGTGATTGGTCCACTAGTGGCCCAGTGACGCAAACCGGTGATCCTAAGGGGAAGGATTTCTCTTTCGGCTTCGAGGTCGATCCTGAAACCTCTACGGTAACGGTGGATGAGGAGGGCAATGTGGTGTCGTCCAATATCGAAAGCAAAGACTCCTCGATTACGTTCACCGGTCACCACGGCGCTCTACATTCCACGGTTGTGGCACCTTTCATCAAGACCTCCGGTAATAAAGCCCATCTCGGTTCCGGCTACGAGGTCTATCACGTAGAGGGTAAGAATATGCTTCAATACACCGAGGACGACCACATCGACGCCAATAAGCGCACCGGGGATGGGATCTTTGGCCACGGCACGGCGCAATGGACCAAGGAGGGCGATACACTCACCCTTTCCGCCAGCGATGTGCGGTACAAGGAGCAGCAAGGAACAAGAGATGGAAAAGTCGAGGGCGTAGACCAACTTTTCATGGGCATGTATAGCTCGGAGAACAAGCCTGAGCTTGATGACGCCCACCTAACCCTCAAGGTTTCCTCTGGTTGTGGCCAGAAGAAGGAAGAAATGCCGCAGGATCAGGAAAAGCCGCAGAATGAGCCTGCTCCGGAGCCGCCGGTAGCTTCGCCGGAAAAGGAAGAGAAGCCACAGAGTCAGCCACCAGCGACCTCGCAGACCCCGGCACCGCCGAAGAAGCCGGAGACCCCAAAGAGTCCTGAATCTTCGGAGTCTAAGAAGCCGGGAACTGATAAGCCAGAGAAGGACACTCCCTCCGGTTCTAGCTTTGCCAAGGTGTGGAACTACATCTTGGGCGTAGCAACCATTGGCAGCATGTTTGCCATTCTTGGGCAGGCCTTTATAAAGTCAGGCGCCCTTGAGAGCGTTCGTGCTCTTCTCCACCGGTAATAGGGGTTAGCTAAGTGTGCCGTGCCGGCAGCCACATCCTAATACCGTGAGCACTGCTGGCGGGGGTGGGGAGTTAGTTCTTTTGGTTGATTTCTCCCCACAAGCCTTGTAAATAAGGATTGCCTAACCTTACTTTTATATCTAGAGATTAGGTAAGCATTACTTTGGAGGAAGTCAGTGACTGTGACACTCAAGAAACCATTATCCGTCGCATTGCGCGAGGGGACCGCCCACGCTCACGAGAACGCGGAGGGTTCTGCGTTTATGCAGCGGCTCATGTCGGGCCAGCTGAGCGCTGAGGCCGCAGCCGATTTGAGCGGCCAGCTGTGGTTTGTTTATGAGTCTCTGGAGCATGCAGTCCGCAGTGTGGCGCATACTCCAATCGCCGGTGCGGTGGCTGATCCACGCCTTGAGCGGCGCTTCGCTCTGGAGGCGGATTTGGCGACACTCGTCGGTAGCGACTGGCGCGAAAAGATCCGAATCCTGCCGGCCACGGCATCTTACGTTGCCCGCCTAGAAGAGGTATCCGGCAGTGCGGCAGAAGTGGTAGCCCACCACTATGTTCGGTATCTCGGTGATATCTCCGGCGGCCAGGTGATTGCCGCGCGCCTCGGCACGCTTTATGACATCGAGCCGGATGCACTGAACTTTTATGACTTCAGTGCCATCGGCAAGATTCCGCCGTACCGCAAGGGCTATCGCGAACGCCTAGACAGTCTCATGCTGACTGCGGAGCAGTGCGAGGCATTGCTCTCGGAGGCGCAGCGCGCATTCGCTTTCAACTCGGGAATCTTCGCCGAGCTTGATAAGCGACACTGATTTACTTTTTCTAATTTTCCAATTTAGGTAAGGCTAGCCTAATATTTTAGGCGAAGCTTCACCACTGCTCTCAAGAGGAGAAATTCATGAAAACAACATCCGTCATCGCCGTTGGAGCGGTTGCACTCGGCGCCGTCACCGCACCGGTAGCCTCTGCCGATGAGGCTCCGGCCGATGTCCCCGCCGTGGAATCCGGCCAATTGAACTGGCCCATCAAGGAATCCTTCATTCACCACGTGGACACCAACCCGCTTGCCAAAGGCATAATCAATACCACCGACGGCGCGGAGAAGGTAGGAAAGGACTTCACCTTCCCAGTCGATGCGGCCTACACCACGCTGGATGCTGAGGGAAACGGCACTATTGGCACTCAGGGATCCGTGCAGATTCAAGGCTATCCAGGCTTCGGCCCTAATGGTTCCTACGGCGTCGATCTCACATTCTCGGATATCAAGGTAGAAGTAGCAGGCCAAAACGCCACCATCACCGCGGATTATAAACTTACGGGCGCCTCGGGCCCGCTTAAGAACAAGCCGGTTGAATTGTCTGGCGATGACGCCGCAATCTCTACCTTCACGCTTACTGAGCCCTTGGTGCCGGAAACCGGCAAGTCCTACGCCACAACTGATGCCCCCACCTCGCTGACCCAGACGGGCTCCGACATTTTCTTGGGCAAGTACCCGGTGGGGCAGCCGCTTGACGATGCCAACTCTGATCTCACCGTGGCATTCGACGGTGCCTCCGAAAACGCTGAACCATCTGACCATGGGGCCCCAGAAAAGAAGCCTTCGGGCGACAACGCTGCAGCCGATGGCTCTTCTTTCCACGGTTCTTCGTTCGGCAAACTAGGCGAGACCATCGCTGCTGTTGTCGAGCGGGTAAAGAAAATTAGCGCCTTCTTCTCTGACCTCGTTCTTCCCGGCCTGAGTTTGTCGAAGTACGTTTAAACAGCGAGCGTTCTCTCGCGGCAGAATTATCTACGCCGCTCCGCCGTGGCCACCCGATCGAGTCCTTGACTGCATCGGGTGGCCACGTTTCTTTTTGGCCCGCTGCCTTGGCATCGTCTGTGAATACGGGCTGCCCGGCGGCTAAATTATAGGGGATTAGAGGGTATGGCCACTACACTAGGACAAAGTTCAACCCGTCCCCCACGCGAATGCGAAGGTACATCTACCCGTGGCTAAACTGCTTTATCGTCTTGGGCGTTGGTCTTTCCTCCATAAATGGAAGGTCATCGTGGCATGGCTACTGCTGCTCGCCGCCGTCGGCGGTGCCGCCGCCTTGCTGATGAAACCGATGACGAGTGAGTTCTCCATCAAGGGAACCCCGTCCATCGACGCCACCTACAAGACCATGGACCTCTTCCCAGAGGGCGGCAATCCTGCCAACTCGCCCTCGGTCAACGTGGTCTTCAAGGCCCCAGACGGCCAGAAGCTTTCTGATCCCGCAAACCGCGAGGCCATCGACGCCACCATCTCCTACCTCGAGGACAACCTAGAGATGGGCGATACCACGCGCTTTGGCAACCCGCTTGAGGTCTCGCCTCGATTGCAGGACCAGGTGATCCACCAGTTCACGGACATGGGATTGCCGGAAGCATCCGCCCGCGCGGACGCGGACAACCTCGCCATGGTCAATGATGACGAGACCATTGCCTATACCACCTTTAATTTCGACGCCGAGTCGCCCTATAGCGTGGAGCAGGCCGATAAAGACACCGTTACCGAGGCAATGAATATTGCCCGCGACCGCGGCCTCACGGTAGAAGGCAATGGTGCCGGCTTCGGCGATGAAATCGCGGTCAATTCCACCTCTGAGATCATCGGCCTCGGCGTTGCCTTTATCGTGCTCATCTTTACCTTCGGCTCCCTGGTGGCCTCGGGTATGCCTTTGGTGTCCGCCGTCATCGGCGTGGGACTAGGCGCGCTGGGCATGTTCATTGCCACCCACTGGATTGAGCTCAATAATATGACCCCGGTCCTGGCCATCATGATTGGCTTAGCCGTGGGCATTGACTATGCGCTGTTTATCCTTTCGCGCTACCGCGCCGAGCGCCGCCGCATGGACGGGCCCGATGCCGCAGGCATGGCGGTGGGAACCGCCGGCTCCTCCGTGGTCTTTGCCGGCGCGACCGTCTTTACTGCGCTTTTTGCGCTTCTCATTGCACGCATCGGCTTCTTGACGGCCATGGGCTTGGCCGCCGCCGGCACCGTCGCCATCGCCGTATTGGTGTCGCTTACGCTCATCCCCGCGATGCTGGGTGTGCTGGGCGATAAGGCCTTCAATGGCCGAATCCCCGGCGTGGCCGGCAACCCGACCCGCAAGGGAAAGCGCCGCCGCGGGCCCACTATGGGCAACCGCTGGGTGCGCCTAGTCCAAAAGGTCCCCGGCTTGGCTATGGCGCTGGTCGTGCTCTCCTTAGGTGCAATGACCGCGCCGGTACTCCAGATGGAGCTTGCCCTTCCGGCCGATACTACGTCGAATCCCGATACCACCCAGCGCAAGGCCGCTGACCTCATGTCCGAGGGCTTTGGCCCCGGCGTCAACGATCCTTTCCTCGCCGTGGTCGATGCCCACACGGTCAACGCGGAGTCCGGCGCCTTGGCCCCGCTTGTCGACGCCCAGTCTCAACCCGAACCAGCCCCCGCTCCCGCACCTGCTCCCGCGCCGGAGCAGGACGCGGCCGAGAATGCTGCCCCCGAAGAAGAGATGCCTGAGCAGCCGCAGCAGGACCAACCCGCGGCAGAGCCGGAGATTGCCCCGGCTGCTGAGGTGGTAGATACCTCTGCAGACGCTGCAGACGATGCCTCTCCGGAGGATAAGGCCGCGCTCGCGTCCTTCCTCTATGCCGCGGACCAACTCAAGGGCTTGGGCGGGGTGAAGCACGCGCAGATCGTCGGACTGAGCGAGGATCAGCGCGCCGCACAGATCATGGTCACCCCGGAAACCGCGCCTACGGATACCGCGACGGTCAACGTAGCGCACGCACTGCGCTCGGCCACCGGCGAGATCGAGGACGCTACCGGTACCGACATCGGCCTGACCGGCCTGACCGCTGTGCAGCTCGATATCACCGAGCGCCTCGAGGAAGCTATGGCACCGTACCTGGCCATCGTCGTGGGTCTGGCCATCGTGCTGCTGCTCTTGGTCTTCCGCTCCATCCTCGTGCCTTTGGTTGCGGGCCTGGGTTTCTTGCTGTCCGTTGGCGCCGCCTTCGGTCTGACCGTTCTGGTCTGGCAGGAAGGCCTGTGGAACCTGGTTCCCGCGCCGGGCCCGCTGATTTCCTTCATGCCGATCTTCCTCATCGGCGTGACCTTTGGCCTCGCGATGGACTACCAGGTCTTCCTAGTCACTCGCATGCGAGAGCACATCTCTCGCCACCCGGAGGGCACCGGCGGGCGGTATAGCGCCGTCGATGAGGCCACCATCACCGGCTTTACCCAAGGCGCCCGCGTGGTAACGGCCGCAGCCATCATTATGATTTCGGTCTTCGTGGCGTTTATTAACCAGCCGCTGCCTTTCATTCAGATTTTCGGCTTTGCCTTGGCCGCTGGCGTGCTTTTCGACGCCTTCTTTATCCGCATGACCCTCGTCCCCGCCACCATGTTCCTTATGGGCCGCGCGACGTGGTGGATGCCGAAGTGGCTGGCCAAGATTCTGCCCACCCTGGACATCGAAGGCACCGCCCTGGAAGAAGAATGGGAAGCTAAACACGCCACCCCAACCCCTAGCCCTGCACACAAGGAAGAAGAATAGATATGGACTTGAGCTTCGACGTCGGCAAGCGCCTGCCCGAAGGTCCCGGCAAGCACGGCCGCAGCGGTGTCATCCACACCCCACACGGCGATATTCAGACCCCAGCCTTCATCCCGGTGGCCACTAAAGCCACGGTAAAGACCCTGACTCCGGAGCAGATTCGCTCCACCGGCGCGCAAGCCATCCTGTCGAATGCGTACCACCTTTATCTGCAGCCAGGCCACGACATCGTGGACGAGGCCGGCGGCGTGGCGGAGTTCGAAAACTGGCACGGACCGACCTACACCGACTCCGGCGGATTTCAGGTGATGTCGCTGGGCGTAGGTTTCAAGAAGGTCCTTGCGATGGATATCGCGGAACTTAGCGATAAGGACATCCGCGCCGCCAAGAAAGAACGTATGGCGCAGGTGGACGAGGACGGCGTGGATTTCAAATCCGTTATCGACGGCTCCAAGCACCGCTTCACGCCTGAGAAGTCCATGCAGATTCAGCACGGGCTGGGCGCGGATATTATGTTCGCCTTCGATGAGCTGACCACGCTCGTTGATACGCGCACCTACCAAGAAGAATCCGTCGCCCGCACGCACCGCTGGGCGAAGCGCTGCCTAGACGAGCACGACCGCCTCACCCGGGAGCGTGCCCATCGCCCGAAGCAGTCCTTGTGGGGCGTCGTTCAGGGCGCGCAATATGAGGATCTGCGCCGCCAGGCCACCCGTGGCCTGCTCGACCTCGACCGCGCCGCCCGGGAGGAAGGCAAGCGCGGCTTTGGCGGTTTTGGCATCGGCGGCGCGCTGGAGAAGGAAAACCTGGGCACCATTGTCGGCTGGGTCTGCGATGAGCTACCCGAGGACAAGCCGCGCCACCTGCTCGGCATCTCCGAGCCGGACGATATCTTCACTGCCGTCGAGGCCGGCGCCGATACCTTCGACTGCGTGGCGCCGACCCGCCTAGCGCGCCGCGGCGGCGTCTACACCCTCGACGGCCGCATGAACCTCACCAATGCGCGCTTTAAGCGCGATTTCGCTGGCGTCGACGAGGAATTCGGCGGCTACGTATCTGAGAATTACTCCCGCGCCTACCTGCACCACCTGCTCAAGGCGAAGGAATTCCTCGCGGGCACGCTGTGCACCATCCACAACGTGGAATTCATGATTCGGCTAGTGGACAATATCCGCGCCGCGATCGACGGTGGCTACTACGAGGCCTACCGCGATGAATTCCTCGGCCGCTACTACGCCGGCAAGTAATCCTCGCGCTTCTTCACCCACTTGATGACCGCGGCCGTCACCGGCAGCATGACGGCCTCCATCAGGGTCTTCCAGACGAATCCCACGATGACGTAGTTGATGAAACCACCCACGGTATCCACGCCGATTACCGGCGCGGCGATGGCGCAAAACAGCAATGTATCGCCAAATTCGCCCACCACGGTAGAAGCGATAAGGCGCGAAAAGAGGCCCTTTTCGCCCGAGCGCTTCTTCATTGCGGTCAGCGTCCAAGCGTTGAGCAGCTGGCCCACGAGATAGCCGGCTAGCGAGGCGGCCAGAATCTGCGGCATCAGGCCGAGCGTGGCTGCGAATGCTTCTTGGCCCTCGTAGAAATCGGCCGCCGGCAGCCAGATGGCGATATAGAAGCACACGGCCGCCAAGATGGCCATCGCGAAGCCGATATAGACCGCGCGCCGGGTGGATTTAAAGCCATAGCACTCGGAGAGCACGTCGCCGACGATATAGGCCAGCGGGAACAGGAAGAAGGCGCCGTCGGTTACCAGCGGGCCGAGCTGTACACCCTTGGTGGCATTGATATTGGAAATCAGGAAGGTCACCACAAACACGGTGACCAGCCAGGGGTAGAGGGTGGAGCGGACGGGAATGAAGCGCACCTCAGCGCTGGTTGGTTTTTCCATGCCCGCCATTGTGCCAGCCCGTAGACTGTGGGCATGAATTCTGCGACTACCGGCGCCGGCCGCTACGCGCCGAGTCCCTCGGGCGATCTGCACTTTGGCAACCTCCGCACGGCGCTTCTAGCGTGGCTTTTCGCTCGGTCGACGGGTCGGCGCTTTGTGGTGCGCGTGGAGGACATCGATAAGCAGCGCTCTTCCCCGGAGGCGGCCGAGCGCCAGCTCGCGGACCTGCGCGCGCTCGGGCTGGATTGGGACGGCGAAGTCATCTACCAGCAGGATCGTGACGCCGCTTATGAGCAGGCCTTGGCCCAGCTGCCCACCTACGAGTGCTACTGCTCGCGTAAGGACATCCGCGAGGCCTCCCGCGCCCCACACGCCATCCCTGGCCAGTACCCGGGCACCTGCCGCAACCTCACCGAGGACCAGCGGGCGGTCAAGCGTGCCGAGCTTGCTGCCCAGAATCGCCAGCCCGCCCTGCGCCTGCTTGCCGACGTCCCCACTTTCACCATCCACGACGCCCTCCACGGCACCTATACCGGCGACGTCGATGACTTCATCCTGCGCCGCGGCGGCCAGGACACCGGTTGGGCGTATAACTTGGCCGTCGTCGTCGACGATGCCTTCCAGGGCATTGACCAGGTGGTCCGCGGCGATGACTTGCTCTCCTCCGCGCCGCGCCAGGCCTACCTCGCCTCATTGCTCGGCATCGAAGCGCCGGAGTATATCCACGTCCCGCTCGTGCTCAATGAATCCGGCGAGCGTCTGGCCAAGCGCGATGGGGCGGTGACCATGCGGGAGATGGGGGAGGTGGGGGACGTCGTAAAGCAATTGGCAGTCTCGCTGGGATACGAAGCCGTCAGTGCCGCAGAGCTGCTAGCGCAATTCGAGCCCGACCGCTTAAGCCCAAAGCCCTATACCTGGCGGGGGTAAAATCTAGGCCCATGGACGTTCTTCTGGTGCTCATTGGGCTCATGCTGCTGACCGTATTCGTCGTCGCCATCGGCGACAAGATTGGGCTGCCGTGGCCGGCGTTGCTGACTATCATCACCGCCTGCGCCGTCTTCGTGCCGGGGCTACCCAGATTTGAGCCGCCCACCGAACTCATCCTGCCGATTTTTCTGCCGCCGCTGCTGTGGGCGCTGGCCCGGCGTACCTCGTGGGGCGTTATCCGCGAGCAATGGGTGACCATCCTGAGCCTATCCGTGCTGTTGGTTGTCGCCACCACGCTGGCCGTTGGTGCCACGGCCTATGCTTTCCTGCCGGGCATTAGTCTGGCAGCGGCCATCCTTATCGGTGCGGCCATCGCGCCACCGGACCCCGTCGCAGTTGATGCTGTGGCCGAACCCGCCGGCATCCCGCGGCGTATTATCACTACCTTGCAGACCGAAGGCCTGTTTAACGATGCCGCCTCTATCGTCGCCTTCAACCTTGCCTTGACGGCGGTAACCCAAGGCGATGAGCTCTCCTTCGGTGGCGGCGTGCTGAACTTCTTCTACTCCGCATTCGTCGCGGGCGGCCTGGGCTGGGTCGTCGGCCGGCTGGTGGCGCTGTTTATCACTCATGTCCACGACGTCACCGCGCGCAACGCACTGACCTGGGTGACGCCGTTCGCCGTCTACCTCATCGCGGAGGAACTCGGTGCCTCCGGCGTTATCGCCGTGGTCATTGCAGCCGTGGAGCTAAATTCTCGCGCCGATATCCAGGCCGAGGACCGTCTTTCCGGTCAGTCTTTCTGGGAGACCATCGAGCTGCTCTTTACCGGCGTGGCCTTCGGGCTCATTGGCCTGACGGTCAATACCGCCATCGGGGAAGTGGGCTCGGACCTGTGGCACTCGGTGGTTGTGGGCGTCATCTTGTCCCTTGTGGCCTTTATCGTCCGTTTGGTGTGGATGTACATCTACTACCGCATCAATGTCTCTCGCGGCCGCCCGCGGGTTGCGCCGCTGCGTCTCCAGGAGGTGCTGCTGATGACGTGGTCCGGCATGCGCGGCCTCGTCACCTTAGCGCTGGTTTTGTCCATCCCGGCCGGTGTGTTCAGTTTCCACCACGAGCTCGCGGTCATCGCACTCACCGTCTTGCTGGTCACGATGGTGGTTCCCGGTTTGCTGCTGCCATGGCTGATGGAGCGCCTGGACCTCACGGAGGCCTCCCAGATTGCCAGCGATAAGATGCGCGCTGCCGTTGTTGCCCGTGCGCGTGCTGCCAGCATCGAGGCACTGTCGCACTTCCGGCCTGATGGGCATATAGCGCCCGACGCCGAAAAGGTCGACCCCGAGATTTCTGCCAACGTGATGCAGTGGTTCGAAGACCGCCTAGGCGATGGCGAGGATGTTTCCGAAGACTCCCGCAAGCAACGCGCCTGGCAGTTCCGCCACGTGGCTTTGGAGGCCCGCCGGACGGCTCTGACGGCCGCACAGGAGGAACTGCTGCGCATGCGCGGCTACCGCGCCTATAATCCGGCCATCGTAGACGAGGTGCTCGAGGAAATTGACCGCATGGTCTTGGGTACCAAGCGCCACTAGGCTAGGCGGCATGGACGCCTTCGATTATGCCCAGCTCGAGGATGCGCTGGATTATCTCTATGATTTCCTCGACCAAGACCTAGTGGACCGCGTGCGCGCCGAGCGTGAATACGTTCCAGAAGGGATGGAGGGCTTGCTTGCCGACGACTCCCTCGACGACTACGTCTGGCTCTGGATCAAAGACCCTGGCCCCAATGGTTTCCGGCAATACCTGCGCGATGGGGGCTATTCTGAGGCCGAGGTTTCCCAGGCCTTCCTTTGGGCGCGTACCGAGTGGGGGATGAATACGCCGCCGCACGTTGCTTGGCTTAAGGCGGATGGCTACGAACCGCCGGTCATCGATTAGCGGTTAACGCGGCGTCGGCTAGTGCGGCCGAGCGCCCGCCCGCGCCGAGCAGATATAACAAAAATCCCGGCTCCTTGCTATAAAAGCAGGAACCGGGATTTCCTCTGGCGGAGGATGTGGGATTTGAACCCACGAGGGGCGTGAACCCCGCACGCGTTCCAGGCGTGTGACATAGGCCGCTAGTCGAATCCTCCGAGAAGAAACATTAGCAGCCGTGGCAATTATTTTACCAATCGCCAGGTCAGAGCTAATTTTTAGGGAACTATAGAGGCTTTGTGGCGGTTGGGTGTTGGTTCGTGCTCCGGAAGCCGGCGTCTGGTCGTGTGCGCGGAGGTCCATTTGGCTAAACCGGCGCTCGGGCGTTAAAGTAAGGGGAGGATTCCGCGTGGCGTCCATCCTCTGAACTCCCCCAGGGCAGGAATGCAGCAAGGGTCAGGAGGCTCTGGCGGGTGCGCGGGGTCCCCTTTTTGTATGGCGTGCGTTACTATTGGGGGCTAAAAGTCGCCCTATACATGGAAGGTAGACATACGCATGTCGCTTCTTACTTTGGAATCGTCCGAACTAACTGAGCTCGCTGCCCAGGTCCGTAAAGACTACGAGGATCTTAAGGCTAAGGGCCTGAAATTGGACCTGACCCGCGGCAAGCCAGCCAAGGCGCAGCTGGACCTCTCCAATGATCTCCTCGCCCTGCCCGGACTGGGCCATTACACCGATGCGGCCGGAAACGACCTGCGTAACTACGGCAACCAAAAGGGCATCAAGGAACTGCGCGACATCTGGGGCAAGCTGACCAACATGGACCCGGAGCTGCTTGTAGCCGCAGACTCTTCCTCGCTGAACATCATGTTCGACCTGATTTCGTGGGCATTTCTCTTCGGCACCAATGACTCCGCGCAGCCGTGGAGCAAGGAAGAAAAGCTCAAGTGGATCTGCCCAGTGCCGGGCTATGACCGCCACTTTGCCATCACGGAGCAGTTCGGATTCGAACTGGTCACGGTGCCGATGGAGGAAGACGGGCCGGATGTAGAGGCCGTCGAAAAGCTGGTGGCGGACCCGACAGTCAAGGGCATGTGGGTCGTGCCGATGTTCGCTAACCCCACCGGCGCCGTGATTTCTGAGGACAAGGCCCGCCGGCTCGCCCGCATGCAGGCCGGCGCACCGGATTTCCGCATCGTGTGGGATAACGCCTATGCCGTGCATACTCTGACCGAGGACTTCCCGGAAATCCTGCCAATCCTGGACATCGCCGCGGAAGAAGGCAACCCGAACCGCTTCTGGGCCATGTCTTCCACCTCGAAAATTACCTTCGCGGGCGCGGGCGTGGGTTTCTTCGGCACCTCGGAGGATAACCTCGAGTGGTACCTAGAGCACGCCGGCATTCGTGGCATCGGCCCCAATAAGATCAACCAGCTGGCACACCACGAGTTCTTCGGCTCCGCAGAAGGGGTGCGCGCGGTGATGCGTCGCCACGCCGCGCTGATTAAGCCGAAGTTTGATGCGGTGCTGCGCATCCTGGAAAAGCGCCTTGGCGAGTACGAGGTGGCGCAGTGGACCAACCCGAAGGGCGGCTACTTCATCTCGCTCGACGTCGTCGATGGCACCGCCAACCGCGTCTGGGAGCTTGCGCGCGATGCCGGTATCCTGCTCACCCAGGCTGGCTCGGCCTTCCCTTATGGTCAGGACGATAATGACCGCAATATCCGCCTCGCCCCAACCCTGCCGCCGCAGGAGGAGGTCGAGGCCGCGATGGACGGCGTCGCTACCTGTGTGCTGCTTGCCGCCGTGGAGAAGCTGGGAGCCTAAAATCAACGCCGACGAGTCTGCCCTGTGGCTGAGCGAGATTATCCCGGCGCCGCTGGAGTTCCGCTACGTCGATGAACGTCGGCTTGGTCTTGCCGCGCTTGCCGACGCCCAATCGCTCGCCCTCACCACCACCTTCAACAACACCGACACCGGCCTGCAGAGCCAGGAGGACGGTACCGATGTGCGCTGCGAGCTGTTGACGGTGGCACGCACCGGGCAGCCTGAGGTGGCTGCCGCCATTAACGCTGCGGCCGATACTTTCGAAAAGGCCGACGGCCTGCTACCGGCGCAGCCGGGTGTAATGCTGCCGTCCATCCTCGACGTCCCAGACATCACCGTGCACCACGGCCTCTTCATTGCGCCGTACCTGTGGGGAGGGCAGACCCCGCAATTTCGCGAAGAGGGCCGCCTGACCCTCATCCTGCAGTTGGTCATGCTGACCGATTCGGAATATGCGTTTGGGGTAGAAGAGGGCGTCGGCAAGCTGCAAGGGGCAGTGGCCGAGCAGGGCATTGACCTGCTGGACTGGTCGCGCGAGGGTTAGCCGGTAGACTGGCTAACCGTGGCTTTATACCGGAAATATCGTCCAGCAACGTTCGCGGAGGTCGTGGGCCAAGAGCAGGTCACCGCACCGCTATCCGCCGCCCTTGATGCAGGGCGCATCAACCACGCCTACCTCTTTTCCGGCCCGCGCGGCTGCGGCAAGACCTCCTCGGCGCGAATTATGGCCCGTTCGCTCAATTGCGAGCACGGGCCGACCTCGACGCCGTGTGGCAAATGCGATTCCTGCGTCTCCCTGGCCCCGGGCGGCCCCGGAAACTTGGACGTGACGGAGCTTGACGCCGCCTCGCACAACGGTGTGGAGGATATGCGCGAGCTGCGCGACCGCGCCTACTATGCGCCGGCCGAATCGCGCTACCGCATTTTCATCATTGACGAGGCGCATATGATTTCGCCCTCCGGTGCCAACGCTTTGTTGAAAGTGGTAGAAGAGCCGCCGGAGCACGTCATTTTCATCTTCGCGACCACGGAGCCGGAAAAAATCATCGGCACCATTCGCTCGCGTACCCACCACTATCCTTTCCGCCTGCTCACCCCGCCGGCCATGAAAGGCTTGCTGCAGCGCACCGTGGAGTCCGAGGGCGTGCATGTCGAGGACGCCGTGTACCCCATGGTCATTGAGGCGGGCGGTGGTTCCCCGCGCGATACCTTGTCCTTGCTGGACCAGCTGCTAGCCGGCGCTGGACCCGATGGCCTGACCTATGACCTCGCGCGGCCGCTTTTGGGCGTCACTGATGTCTCGCTGCTTGACGACGCCATCGAAACCCTCGCCAACCAAGACAAACCCGGCCTCTTCGCCATGGTCGACCACGTCATCGAGGCCGGCCACGACCCGCGACGCTTCGCCATCGATCTGCTCGACCGCCTGCGCGATCTGATGATCCTGCAGGCCGTGCCGGGCGCCATCGAAGCCGGCCTCGTCTCTGCTCCTACGGACCGCGCTTCTGTGCTTACCGCCCAAGCGCAGCGTTTTTCCGGACCTCAGCTGACCTATCTTGCTTCTACGGTCAACGATCGCATCAGCGAACTCACCGGCGCGACCTCGCCGCGCCTGCTGTTGGAAATCATGTGCGCGCATCTGCTAATCGGCTCCACCGGCCCTTCCGCGGCTGCGCCCGCCCCCGCCCCCGCTCCCGGCGCAGCCGCCAACGCTGCCGCGGCCCCGTCTGCCCCGGCTGATCCCGCGACCCCTGCCGTCGCCGGTGCCCAAGACCCCCAGTCCGCTGCCGCCGCCATCATTGCGCGCCGCCGCGCCAAGTCCCAGGAGCAGCAGACTTCTAGCTCCACATCTGCATCCTCGTCCGCATCCGCATCCGCGCCTGCGTCCGCCGCCCAGCCGCAAGCTCCGTCCCCAACCGAGCAACCAGCCGCCGAGCCTGAGCCGCACAAGCCGCAGGCGCAGTCGCAGCAGGTTGAGCCTGCGGCGGAAGAGCAGCAGACGCAACTAGCGCAGCCGACGCAACAGGAGTCCGATGGCCCGTGGCAGCGCGAGCGGCAAATTCCGCAGGCAGAAGCGCCCGAGCGCCAGGCACAGCAGCCAGAGCCGCAACAAGCGCCGGAGGGGCGTCGCGAGCCATTAGAAAAGCCTGTGCCGGCCCGCGCAGCGGAATCCGCAAAGGAAACCGCGCCGGAAAATACGCCAGAAACCGTGGCGCAGCCCACGGCCGAGACCGCACAAGCGGCGGAGGAGCCGGCAGGCGACTTCGCAGCGGCCGTGAGGGAGAAGTGGGTGGCGTTGAGGGAGAGCGTCGGAAAGCGGAATAAGGTGGCCGAAATCATGCTGGCCGAAGCCCGCGTGCTTGGCTTCCGCGATGGCACCCTGACACTGGGGCACACCACCGGCGCACTGGCCGAGCGCATCAACGCACCCGCTAATAACTCCGTCATCGTGGAGGTGCTCAAAGAGGAGTTCCAGCGCGATGTGGCCGTGACCTGCGTGGTGGGTACCGACCCGAAAACTGCCGGCTTCGATGCCCCGCGGCCGCCGCAGCGCAAGGAAGCGTGGACGCCGAACCAGCCAGCGCGCGAGCCTGCCGACGACCAGGAGGCGGAGAGTAAGCAAGAACGCACGCCTGGGTGGCGCTCGCGCATCGCACGGGCGACGCAGGCCGCCAAGCAGCGCGATGAATCGCAGTTCAGCAACGGCGTGCCGCTGCCGCCCGAACCCGAGCCGGAGCCCGATGAGGTACCGCCCGAGGAACCGCCGGCCTATACCCGCGATGACGAAGAACGCGACATGATGGAGGCCGCGCAGTCCACCGGTGAAATGGATCATCGCAGCGCTACCGAGGTAGCGATGGAGCTATTGGAACGCGAGCTAGGCGCACGGCGTGCCTAAGCGACAACCACGGTACACTCGGGCGGTAGCGAAATTTAAAGTTGATTTAGAAAGGAAACACCATGGCTGACCAAGACCCAATGCAGCAGGCAAATGACATGAACTACCTCATCGCACAGGCCGCGCAGGTGCAGGCGGATCTGCAGAAGGCGCAGGAAGAAATCCTCGCCACCAACGTTGAGGGCCAGGCAGGCAACGGCCTGGTTAAGGTGACCATGACCGGCGGTGCGGAGCTCGTGGACCTACAGATCGATAAGTCCGTCGTGGATCCGGAGGACGTTGACACCCTGCAGGACCTCGTCATGGGCGCGTTCAAGGAGGCCCACGCTGCGGCCGGCCGCCTGGCGCAGGAAAAGATTGGCCCGCTGTCCCAAGGCATGGGCGGCCAGGGTGGCCCGTCTTTTGAGGATGTCTTCGGCGGCAACCAGTAGTCCGCGCGATACGATATAAGGCCGTTGCCCCGCGTTGGGGCCGCGGCCTTTTGCTGATTTTGGGAGTAATTGATGTTTGAAGGACCTCTGCAAGACCTCATCGACGAGTTTTCGCGCCTGCCGGGAATCGGCCCGAAGTCGGCGCAGCGCATCGCGTTTCACGTTTTGCACATGGAGCCCGAAGACATTGAGCGGCTGCAGAACGCGCTGGGCGCGGTGCGCGATGGCGTGACTTTCTGCCGGATCTGCTGCAATATTTCCCGTGAGGATGTCTGTCGCATCTGCATTAACTCGCAGCGCGACGCCTCTACCATCTGCGTGGTGGAGGAGCCGAAGGATATCCAGGTCATCGAGCGCACCGGCGAATATGAGGGCCGCTATCACGTTTTGGGTGGGGCGTTGGACCCGCTGGCGAATGTGGGCCCGCGCGATCTAAATATCTCCACGCTGTTGCAGCGCTTGGGCGGCGTGTTGCCGGACCGCGAGTTGGCAGATTCCACCCCCGAAGCCCCGCTTTACGACGCCACCCCCACCATCCACGAAGTAATCCTCGCCACCGACCCCAATACGGAGGGCGAGGCGACCGCCGCATACCTTGTGCGGCTTTTACGCGACTTCCCTGATTTGAAGATCACCAGATTGGCCTCCGGCATGCCGCTCGGAGGCGATCTGGAGTTCGTAGACGAGCTCACCTTGTCTCGTGCGCTCTCTGGCCGCCTAACCATTTAGCACCCTGAGCGCCTCGGCTAGTAGCGGGCGAGCGCAAAACTACGGCACCGCGGCCGTGGGCCCGGTTCGCGCGCGGCCGGTGAACACCGGCGGCCCAGGAGCCCGTGCTTTGGTGCCCGTCGCAAAATTTCTATTTTTGTCATTGCTATCCTTGTCAGCATGGTGTCTAACAGGCGGTAGCCAGGCGATTCGGCCACGAATGCGCGCCATCCGGCCGCGACCCGGAAGTCCATTGATGGAGTTGTGATAAGGGCACAGCAGCGCCATATTTTCGGGGTGGGTCAGGCCACCGCGGGAGTATTCCAGGAGGTGGTGGGCTTGGCATTCGGAGGCGGGGCGTCGGCAAGCGGGCCAGGCGCACCGGGCGCCTTCGGCCTCGAGCATGCGGCGCTGCTTTGGGGAGGCCTGCCGGGTGCGGTAGAGGTTGACCGGGCCGCGCTCGGGGTGGATGAGCGTAAAAAGGCCGGCACCAGCTAGCGTGCGGCGGACCAACTCGGCACCGCTGATAGTGGCACCGTTGGTCATAGCGAGGCGGATGTCATCGCCGTCGCCGGTCAGGATTTTCAGGTAATCCGGCAGTTCGATGATGACATTGGTGGTCACGGTAGCGGGCGCGGCGGCGCGGGAACCGGTGAGCCAGGCCAGCGGGTCGGATTTGGCGGCGGCCCAGATATCGGCCATTTCTGCGGCGGGGCCGGTGAAACTCAGGGTGGTTTTCTCGCCGTGCATAATCCGGCGGCCGCCGTCTTCGCGCTCGGGCGGTGGGTTGAGTTCGCGCAGTAGCCGGGTAGCCGCGCGCGAAATCTGCGCGGTGGTGCCTGCAGTAGCGCAGAGCTTCTCGCGGAATTGCCAGCGTTTGGTGGGCTCGCTAATGCCGCGCGAGCGGCGGGCGATAAGCGCGAGGGTCTCTAGGCTGTGTTGATTGCGGCGTGCGGCGGCCAGTGCGCGGGATTGGTAGCGCGAGTGGCTGGTGGGCGAGAGGAAGGCCGCGGCGGTGCGGCGCACCATGCGCGCTTGGTCCGCGGGCAGAGGTAGGCTGGAGGCGGCGTGGGCCTCTTCGAGAAGGTCCACGCCGCGCTTAGCGATGTCGCCCAGCTGCTCCAATAACGTCATGCCCCGCAGCCTAAGTGCGGGAGCAGGTAGCTACAAGGGGCGGCGGCCGGGCCTGTGGATAACTCGGGGGGTTAGGGCTGTCCGGTGAAGTTATCCACAGGTTTGGACCTATCTCTGGGAGCGCGGGGGCTCGGAGGCGTTGAAACGTTCGACGCGCAGACGGTCGACGGCCGGAATATCGAGTGGTTCGAGGTCCGCGAAGGCCACGCCCATCGCCTGGGCGAGGAGGAGATCGGCCAACTGCGGGTTACGGGCCAGCGCCGGTCCGTGCATATAGGTGGCGATGACGCTTCCTTGGACTGCGCCTTCGAAGGTGCGCTGGGTGGAGCCGTCGCTGAGGTCAGCGGTGGCGGCCTGGTCGGCATTGCCATTGCCGCGGGTGAGCGTACCGAGAGGCTGCGCGGAGGGGCCAAGGATGGTGGCACCCAGGTGGTTTTCAAAGCCCGTGAGCGGCTCGGTGAGGTCCGCGGTAACACCGGCGCGGGTGGGCTCGGAGGCAACCTCGCCGATGGCGCGGTCCTGCATGCCGGCCGTGGTGGCATCGAGTAGCCCGACGCCGTCGATGATGCGACCGGAGGCGCGGAAGGACTCGCCCAAGACCTGCAAGCCAGCACAAATGGCGAAGATGGGGCGGCCGGCGTTAGCGGCGCGGCTGAGGCCGCCGTCAGCGATGAGGTGGTCCGCGGCTAGGATTTGCGCGGTATCTTCGCCGCCGCCGAGGGTGTAGATATCCAGTGTCTCAGGCACGGGTTCGCCCAAGCGGATCGGGTGAATCTCCGCTTCGAAGCCGCGCATGCGGGCGCGCTGCCGCAGGACGAGGGCGTTGCCGTCGTCGCCGTAGGTACCGAGGACGTCGGGAAGCACTAGGCCGATATTAAGCATTGGTGGCCTCCTTGGAAAGCGCCTTCTTCAAATCGCGGAAGGCGGTGTAGTTGGCGAGGACCTCGATGCGACCCTCCGGGCAGGCGGCGAGCGCATCTAGCGGATCCGGGATGAGCTCGTGGGAGATATCGGCATAGACTAGGCGCACTGCCAGGTCGGTGCCGCGCTCGCCGGCGGCCTTGACGCTTAGGCCATTGAAGCCTTCGAATTTCACGTCCCACAGCCAGGACATGTCGATGCCATCGGCTACCTGGCCGTTGGTGGCGATGACTAGGCCATCGGCGCTGCGATCCACCATGGACAGCGCTTCTTGCCAGCCGGCCGGGTTCTTGGCCAGCAGGAGTCGAATCTCGCGGCCGCGCCAGTGGATGGTGGAGTAGCGGCCGGCGACATCATCGATGCTCTCGGCGGCTGCAATGGCTTTGTCGAGGTCCACGCCAAAGCCTGCGACGGCGGCAGCGATGGCTTGGGCAGCGTTGCCCCGGTTGGCACGGCCAGGCAGTGCCAGGTTCAGTGGACGCTTGGCAGTGGGGGTGATGATGCCATGCTTATCGACGCCCCAGGTAGGCTGTGGCCGGCGGAATTCGCGGCCATCGGCAAGCGGCTTGACGGCGTACCAGTCATCTTCGGTGCGCACGACGTGCCCGCCGGTGCGCGGGCAGGTAACGGAGTCGCCGAGCCAGCCGGCACCGGCCGAGACCCAAATGACATTCTTGGCGTCATAAGCCACGGAGGTCATGAGCACGTCGTCACAGTTGGCAATGACGAGCATGTCTGGGTGGGCCTCGACAGCGCCACGCAGAGCGCGTTCGATCTTGTTGATCTCGCCCACGCGGTCGAGCTGGTCGCGGGTGAGGTTGAGCAGAACCAGCGCCTGCGGGTTCAGATTATCGGCTACGTGGGGCACGTGGAGCTCGTCTACCTCGAGTACGAGGTGGGAGGCGTCCTTACCGGCCATGAGTGCGGAGATGATGCCGGCATCCATGTTGTCACCGCCGTCGTTGGTGGCTACGGTGTGCTCGGCGCGGACTGCGGCGGCCAGCATGCGGGTGGTGGTGGACTTGCCGTTGGTGCCGGTAACCAGTACGGCCGGGCGCCCACCGCCCAGGTTGGTCATGATGGAAGGATCAATGGCATTGGCGATTAGACCACCGATCATTCCGCCGGCGCCACGGCCGGTGGCGCGGGAAGCGGTGGTAGCCAGCTTCGCGGCGGTAGTGGCGGTGGTGGTGCGCAACTTCCTCAGCGCACCCGGGACTCTAAAACTCATGTCCCCTAGGGTAGTCGTGCGGGCGGCTTAGTCGTTCTTTTTCCCCGCCGAGCCGCCAGAATTTCGTCGTCCTCTGCCGCGGCCACCACGGCCGCCGCGGCGTCGGCGACGCTTGTGGTTCTTGCCGCCGCCTTTTCTGTTGTTCTGGGGCGAGGGTTGGGACCGCGGCGCCGGCTTGGAGGATTCGGGTTCGGACTCGGCGTCTTCGATGCGCGTGAGGGCATCAAGAAATGCGGCATCCGACATCAGCGGGATGCCTTTGCGGTGGGCATGCATGGGTTTTCCCACCAGGTCAGTGGTCACATTGCACACGACCAGCGAGGATTCGCGGGTGAGTTTCTCGGAATAATTGAGCTCTTCGCGCATTAGTGCGGCGATGATGGTGTCCGGATCCTCGAGGATTTCCGGGGCGACTACGATTTCCATGCCGCGGCGCAGCTCCTTGCCGGGCTCGTATTTGCCGGGGTTGTGGTGCTGGACGGGGGCCTCGGCGGCGTCGACGCGCACGTGGGAGCGCTGTAGGCCGAAGCGGTCGGCGCGCACGTCCTCCGGCGCATAGCTGCGCACCGTGCCGCCTTGCTGCTTGCGGTAGAGCGCGATGAGTAGTTCGGTTTCCGCGCGCGAGGTCTCGGGTTCGGGCCGGCCGGCGCGCTCCACCGAGGCCTTGGGCGAAGCGTCCAAGCCGCTCTGCTTGGCGACGCCCCCCAAGCGCACATCATTCGACCGCACCTGCTGCGCATAGGAGGTGGCCAAGGTATCGATGATGCGAACGGGGGTGGGGACATGTCCGACCTTCTGGCGGCGCCGGCGGTTTTTATTGCGGCCGCGGTTGCGCGCGCGATTTTGGCGGGCGGCGGCCATCATGGCGCGGCGGGCCTCAGCGACAAGAAAACCCCAGGTGTAGGGGAGATCGTGGACGATGAGCGTGCGGCCGTCGAGAAGCTTATCCAGCGATTTAAGGATCTTGCCAAAAGCTGGCGCCTGTTCAATATCGGTGATGCTCAGCCCGTGTAGGTGGCGCGGACCGGCATCGATATCGGGCTTGAGGACGGCGTGGAATTGCTGGCCTTGATCGCCGGCGTCGTTGAAAGCAATGGCGTCGATAGTAACGATGCGTCCGGTGCTGGGGTGAATGCCGGTGGTCTGGATGGTCAGGGCCACATAGGGAAAGTCCGCTGCCGCGTGGGGCGAGTCGGACTGCTGTGGCTGTTGCTGGGCCCGTGGGTGCGGTTTCGGCTTCGGTGTCGGCTTGGGCTTCGGGACGTCTGGCTCTCCGGAAGGACGGACCGCGCGGCGCTGCTTAGAATGGCGCTGTTCCGTGCCTGGTTTGGGTGCTGAAAACCTGGCCGCATGGCGCGAAGCTACCGTCGCGGGTGACGGCGCTGGGGCCGACGCCGACGGGTGCTGCGGAGAGGGGCCAGGTTTGTTGTTCATTAAACTCAGTCTAGTATCCCGCATTTCGTGCAGGGGGACAGGGCGCGCCGCTTAATCTTCCACAACGATGACAATGACGTCCGGCGGGGTTGTCTGTTCCTCAGGCTCTTCAGGGCGCCCCGGCGTCTCTGGCTGCTGCGGTTCTGCCGGCTCCTCCGGCTCTGCCGGCTTTTCTGGTTCGAGTGATCGTTCCGGGCCATCCGGCGCGCTGCGGTCTGTCGTGGGCAGTGCCGGTTCGGCCTCCGGTTCTGGTTCCGGGGTAGGCGCGAGTTCTGAGCCAGGGATCGTCGTCGTTGGGGCAGTAGTTTCCGGCTCTGGCTCTGGCGTTGGCTCGAGTTCGGAACCCGGGATAGTGGTGCTTGGCACGGTGGCATCCGGCGTCGGCTCAGCCTGGGGCTCCGAGGTTAGCAACGAAGACGTCGTTGTAGGCGCAGTCGGCTCCGAAGGCGTTGGTTCCGAGGACTCTGGTTCGGGCAGTGCCGTCTGCTTATCCGTCGAGGTGGCGGCGGTGGTTTCAGGTGCTGTCGTCTCAGACGTCGTCTTTTCCGAGCCAGGCGTACTGGAAGTAGGTAGGTCGGACGGTTCGGCAGGTTCCTTCGCCGCTAGCTGCGGCGCCGGCTCAGAGCTGGAGGATGGCGCCGAGGCCGGGGTCGATTCGACGTTATTAGACGCAGCGGCAGCAGCGGCAGTGGCTGCGGCGGAGGCGGCACGGGAAATTGCCTGGGAATCAATGCCCTGGTGCTCGCCACGGTGTTCGCCGCGGTGCTTGCCGTGGTGGCCTGCGGCAGGGGCCTTGGCACGGTCGGCATGAGGTGCGTGCATCGGCTGCGACGGCTTAGACGGCTGCGGCGCGGAGGCGTCGGCAAGCGGGCGCTGGGCCGAGGACGTCGCGCGGGATGGCGCGGCGGTACCGCTGGTGGGGTCGGCATCGTGGAGGCGGGGCGTAGCGGGGTGCGCGGGGCGCTTGGGGCCAGTGCCATCGAAATGGGAAGAATCGAGACCGGAGTGGTTGTCTTCCGGGGCGGGCGCGGTGGAATGGGTGTGGGTGTCGGAAAGAGCTTCATCCTCGCTTAGCAGGTTGGTAGCCACGGTGGCGCCGCCACCCACAAGCACGGCGACGCCGGCTGCAGCCAACAGGTTCGAGGTCACAGCGCCGGAAGCTCCGGCAGCACCGGCGGCGGAGGTGACGCTAAAGCCACTCGGTGCGGAGACACCAGCGAGGCCACGGGGCGCAGCGGATGCTGCCTGTGCGCGGGCTGCGGTAGCAGCGGATATGACGGCGGTGCCACCGGCGACCACTCCCAAAACCAAGCCGGTGTGGTGCCGATTGGCGGCGTTGTGCGCATAAATGGTGAGTGCGGGGCGGTCATCGGCGTTGTAGCGGAAGTAGCCGTGAGCAATGGCGAGGCGGCCGGTCTTGGTGCAGTCGAGCACGGCGGGGGCAATCTCGCGGGCGGCTTCCCTGGGAAGGGAGCCTAAATAGGTGCTATTTATATAGACATCAACGGTATTGCGGCGCAGGAAACCGCGGGTGCGCAAAGTAACGAGGTAGTGCTCGTCGGTTTGCGGAAAGGCAGTGACGTCCTTGGAAAACTCCGTCATCGTGGCCGCAGCCTCGCCCGGCAGCATGGCCCAGCGCTGTGCCGGTGGGTTATTAGCGGGGATGCACAGGTGCGGTGCCGGCAGGAGCAGGTTGAGCGTGGGCCATTCTTCGCCGGAGGCATCCGTCATGCTCACATGAGCGGTGGCGCGTGGGCGTAGGCCGGCGCTAAGAACCCAGTCAAAGAGTGCGTAGGCCTGGGAATCGGCGGCGCTGAGGTGGCCGACGAGGGTGTCGCCAATCCGGACCGCGAAGCCTTTCTGGGCGGTGCGGGGGCCGAGCTCCGCGGAAAGGTAGCCGTCTTCCGCGGCGGTGGACTCAAGCAATTCGCTGAAAACTTCTGGCGGAACATCCCCGATGGGCAGATTATGGATCGCGCCGAAGCCGTGGTCAGGGACCACGTAGGTGGCGGAATCCAGCGAAGTCATGAGAGCCTTTCGATACGAGGGAATGGTAACACCGTATTTTAGGCCCTGCCTTGGGCTTTTCCAATTTCCCCGACCGGTGAACAAGGGTTGATATCCTGCCCAAAAGTTTCTACAGAAGAAAAATGAGTACGGCGATAAGTGCTGCAATCACCAATAGGGCAATGAGGGCAGGTGCCCATCGCCCGGGGGGCGCGGGTGCATCGTTGCTCACGGCGCGAAAGCTTGTGGTTTCGAAGGTTTCTGTGGAGGAGGGGGAGGTAGGGGTGGCGTCGGCAAGCGAGGCTTCCTCCGAATCTGGCAGCGGCTCCCCCGCGTAGATGCTGAGTACGCGGCCGGTGCTGCGCGGCGCATGGTAGGCGTGGGCCAGGGTTGTGCCCTGCTTGGCGACGTCCACCCCTTCCAGCCGCCCCACCCACCGTGGGCCTAAATAGGCATCGGCGCCGGAACCGGTGGTGCTGGGCGAGAGCGTAACCAAAAGGTGCATGCGGGCCTGGGCGGGAATATCCAGATCCGCGGGCAGATCGGTGATGTCTATGGGCGGGGCATAGCCCAGCATTGTCCACGGACCAGCTGGCGGGTTATTGGCGGGAAGGCACAGGCCCGGCCGAGGCAGGAGTAGTGCCAGGGAGTCATCGGGCTGTGGTGCGGCGGTGGCTGCAGGGGTGAGCCCGGCGCGAAAGAGCAGATCTAATTCGGGATACTCGGCGCGGTCGGCGCTGGTGATGTGCCCGAGGACGGAGTCAGCGCGCACCTCCAAGCCGCCGTCCGGGCGGGGTGACAGGGTGACGGTGAACTCTCGGTTTTCCTTCGTCTGCGCACCATAGATGGGCAGGGCCTGCACGGCGCCCAAACCGCGGTGTGGAATGAGGTAGGTAGAAGAAGGCATACCCACCCTTCTACCACGCCGGGGAGCCGGGCCGGCGGGCAGGCTCGGGCAGGCTTAGGCCAAGGCGCGGTTGACGGCGGAATTAATCGCGTTGATGGATGCCCGCGTGGTGGACCCAGCGATGCCGGCACCCCAGACCTTGTTCTGGTTGACGTCGGCGGCGATATAGCAGGCGGCCTCGGCGTCGTCACCGGCGGAGCGGGATTGCTGGGAGTATTCCATGACCTCGAAGTCGATACCCAGGGATTCCAGTGCGTTGGCATACGCAGCAATGGGGCCGTTACCGGTGCCCGAGACGGTGGATTTTTCCCCATGGAAAGACACGGTGGCGGTCACGGATGCGTCTCCGTCTTCTGTGGGGGCATTGTCCATATGGAAAGACTCCAGGGCCAGCGGAGTCTCGCGGTCCAAAAACTCGGTGGCGAAGATATCCCACATATTTTTGGAATTGACCTCGCCGCCTTCGGAGTCGGTGATTTCCTGGACCACGGTGGAAAATTCCGCTTGCATGGCGCGAGGCATATTGATGCCGTGATCGGTCTTCATGATGTAGGCAACGCCACCCTTGCCGGACTGGGAGTTGACGCGGATGACCGCCTGGTAATCGCGGCCCACGTCCTTCGGATCGATGGGCAGGTAGGGAACCTCCCAGATGGCCTCGCGCAGTTCTTCCCAAGAGACCTCGGTATTATTCGCGCCCGGGCGAATGGTGGCCGCCAGCGCATCCAGTCCCTTGTTGATGGCGTCCTGGTGGGAACCCGAAAAGGCAGTAAAGACCAATTCGCCGCCATAGGGATGGCGCTCCGGCACGCGCAGCTGGTTGCAATATTCGACGGTCTCGCGGATCTGTGGCAGATCAGAAAAGTCGATCTGTGGGTCCACTCCTTGGGTAAGCATGTTCAGACCCAGGGTGATGAGATCGACGTTGCCGGTGCGCTCGCCGTTGCCAAAGAGACAGCCCTCGATACGATCCGCGCCGGCCATAAAGCCCAGCTCGGCGGCGGCGATTCCCTCGCCGCGGTCATTGTGTGGGTGCAGCGAGAGCAAGATATCCTCGCGGCGGGACAAGTTGCGGTGCATCCACTCGATGGAGTCGGCGTAGATATTGGGCGAGATCATTTCCACGGTGGACGGCAGGTTGATGATCATCGGGTTATCCGGCGAGGGGTCCATGATCTCTACTACCTCATCGCAGACCTCGCGGGCGAAATCCAGCTCGGTGCCGGTGAAGGACTCGGGGGAGTATTCCCAGCGCCACGCGGTATCCGGATAGTCGGCCGCGATGGACTTGATGAGTGCGGCGGCATCGGTAGCCAGCTTTTTAATGGCAGGCTTATCCTTGCGGAAGACCACGCGACGCTGCAGTTTCGAAGTGGAATTATAAAAGTGCACGATGACATTCTTGGCGCCTTCGCAGGCCTCAAAAGTGCGGCGGATGAGGTGCTCGCGGGCTTGGACTAGCACCTGGATGGTGACATCATCGGGAATCTTATTGCCCTCGATGATTTCGCGGACGAAGTTGAAATCGGTTTGAGAAGCGGACGGGAAGCCAACCTCGATTTCCTTGTAACCCATCTTGACCAGCAGGTCAAACATGCGGTGCTTGCGCTCTGGGCTCATGGGATCAATCAGCGCTTGGTTGCCATCGCGCAGATCCACCGCGCACCACTGGGGGGCGTGGGTGATTTTCTTGCTGGGCCAGGTGCGGTCCGGCAGGTCGATGTCTTCTACCTCCACGGCGAAGGGCTGGTAGCGCTCGTAGGGCATGGCGGATCCGCGTTGCTTATTCCATGCGGGCTGGCCTTCGCGGCGTGGGCCGGTGGGGGTGGTGATATCGCGCGGGGCGCTGATGAAAGAGTCAGTGGGGGACATGGTGGTGCGGTTTCCTTGTCTGTGGTGTCTGTGGGAGACGGCCAGCTGGGCTTGGGAGCCGGACTCCGCGACGGGCCGCTGGCCAGTGCTTAGGCCGAAATCCCGCCGCGGCAGATAAGGAGTAGGTCAATCCGCTGTGTCATACCGGTCACACTACAGGCTCTCTCACTGTGTGGCAAGAAATTTCATTCAATGAGAAATGGTGGCGGTGGGGTACTATGCCTGTCGTGTCGAAATCCCGCCATGCTGCACTTAACTCACCATCCCTGCTGCGCTCCTTGTGGGCTCCTGCCGCACTCGTCGCGCTCATCGGCGCTGCACTGCGCGTAGGCGTGCTCGCGGCCGTGGCCGCTGCGCAGGACGATAAGCTCTGGGGGCTGCTCAATAAGTGGGACGCCAAGCACTATGTAGAAATCGCCCGCGGTGGGTACTTCGGCGCGGATATCTCTACGGACGGGCCGGTCCATGAGACGACCATGGCCTTTTTTCCGGGGTTTCCTTTCCTGGTGCGTGGGGTAAGCAGCATCCTAGGGACCGGCGAGGCCGGTACGGCCATTGCACTCAATGTGCTCTTTAGCATCGCGCTGGCTGCCGGTGTGATGGCCTTGGCTGCGCACATGGGCATGGGTAAGTGGGCCCAAGTGCTCAGCGCAGTGGTAGTGACCAGCGCGCCGATGTCCATAGTATTTTCCATGCCGTATACCGAGGCGCTTTTTGGAGCGCTTGCCATCTGGGTAGTGGTGGCGCTGGTGGGCGAGCGTTGGTGGGCCGCTGCAGCGTATATTTTTGTGGCCGGGCTGGTGCGCCTTACCGCGGTAGACCTCGTTGCGGTCTTTGCTCTTATGGTGCTGTTGCGGGCGCGAAAGGACTGGCGGGTCTGGGCCGCGGTGGCGTTTTCTGTTGTTCCGCTGGTGGGGTACTTGTGGTGGTCAAGCAGTCACCTGACAGAGGTCGGTGGCTACTTTGGTATCCAAAAGGAGCATTGGAATTCCGGCTTCGATGGCGGCAAAGCGACGGTTATCTGGCTATGGGAGACGCTTACCGGGGCCACCAACGGTGGCTACCTGCTCAGCGCTGGAGTAATGATTGCCGCTCCCATATGCTTGGTGCTAGCGTGGCGCCGCCTGCCGCTAGCGGCCTGGTTATTCTCTGCGGTGCTGATGGCGAATGTGCTGCTTTCTGATGGCATCATGCACTCGCGGCCTCGGCTGCTCCTGCCGGCGGTGATTGTGTTGTTGCCGTGGGTGAAAAAGGGGGCGTCGGCAAGCGTGGCGGTTATTGCCTGGGCCCTGTTCGGTGCGTGGTTTTCCGCCTATATGCTCGGCGTATTCGAGTGGGCCATTTAGGTGCGCTGGCTTATGGGGCTGCGGGAGAGCACGATGGTGGAAAGTATCATGACGGTAAGGGCGATGAGCATGATGGTCCAACCGACGGCCGTGTCGATGAGGAATTTCTCTCCCAGCACCATATAGCCCAAACCAAAGGCCACAATGGGCTCAAAGATGGTCATGGCCGGCAAGGAGTGGGCCAGGGGGCCGGCGTTGAAGGAATATTGCTGCACCACCGTGCCGGTGAGCGCGAGGCCGATGAGGCCATAGAACTGCCAGCTTGCCAGCAACGTGGTGAGGCCTTCGTGGGTGAAAATATCCACCACGGCCTTCGAAAGCAGAGCGACGAAGCCGTAGATAACGCCGCAGGCCGTGCCCAAGGCTAAAGGCCGCTGCTCCGGTAGCTTCGTGGCTGCTGCGCCCAAGATTGCGAGGGTGACCAACCCCACGAGGAGTGCTGGCCACCAATCACTCCACTCTGGGCGAGGGTTGCCGGCAACCGGCCGACCGTAAACGACCATGATGCCCACCGCGATGGTCAGCGCAATAGACCAGAAAACTTCGTGAAAGGGCATTTTGCGGCCGGAATACCAGGCCGAAAGCGGCAGGGTAAACATCAAGGACAGCACCAAGATGGGCTGGACTACCAGCAAGGTGCCAAAGCCGAGCGCAATAACCTGCAGGCCGTAGGCACCAATGGCGGCAGCGGTGCCTACCCACCATAAGGGGTTGGACATGGCGGCGCGCATGACCGAATCATCGGCGTCGAGGGCAATGCGGTGGCGGATGACCGTCCCCCAAGCAACCGTCAGCGCGGATGCGAGCGCGAAAAAGATGGCGAGAAGGTTGCTTAACACCCGCTCAACGGTAGTAAAGATTCCTGTTATATGCATATTCTCCGCTGCATGGCGTGTGTTTCTATCCGTGGGGGTGGCTAGCGTATGGTCCGCTTCATGCTAGAGGCGTGTGAATAAAAAGCAGGCATTGTCTAGGAATTATGATGAGGACTAGGCCCCTGCGGGGTAGCATGGGTATTTGACTAATGATCGACAGGTATTTCAGGGCGCGCACATGCGGGCGCCGGGGATGCCTTAAAAGACGAAAGGCGGCATCTTTACCGTGGCCCTGATCGTGCAAAAATATGGCGGCTCATCCCTCGAATCCGCAGACCGCATCCGCGCCGTTGCGGAGCGCATCGTGGCCACCAAAAAGCAGGGCAACGACGTAGTTGTGGTGTGCTCCGCCATGGGCGATACCACTGATGAGCTGCTCGACCTCGCCGCCCAGGTCAACCCCGTGCCGCCACGGCGAGAAATGGACATGCTGCTTACAGCGGGCGAGCGCATCTCCAATGCGTTGGTGGCTATGGCCGTGGAATCCTTAGGCGCCCAGGCCCAGTCCTTTACCGGTTCCCAGGCCGGCGTGCTCACTACCGAGCGCCACGGTAATGCCCGCATCGTGGACGTTACTCCAGGGCGCCTGACCGAGGCTTTGGACGAAGGCAAGATTTGTATTGTGGCCGGTTTCCAAGGCGTTAATAAGGAATCGCGCGATGTCACTACCTTGGGTCGCGGTGGCTCCGATACCACCGCGGTAGCCCTTGCTGCGGCGCTGAATGCGGATGTGTGTGAGATTTATTCTGACGTCGACGGCGTCTACACCGCAGATCCGCGCATCGTCCCAGACGCACAGAAGCTAGACAAGCTCTCTTTCGAGGAGATGTTGGAGATGGCCGCGGTAGGTTCCAAGATTTTGGTCCTGCGCAGCGTGGAGTACGCCCGCGCATTCAATGTACCCTTGCGAGTTCGCTCGTCTTATTCAAATGACCCCGGCACCCTAGTTACCGGATCGATGGAGGATATCCCCGTGGAAGAAGCAGTACTAACTGGTGTAGCTACCGATAAGTCCGAAGCAAAGGTCACCGTCCTAGGCATCCCAGACCGCCCGGGGGAGGCTGCGAAGGTCTTTCGCGTCATTGCCGATGCAGAGATCAATATCGACATGGTCTTGCAAAATGTCTCCTCCCTGGAGGACGGCACCACCGATATCACTTTCACCTGCCCGCGTGCGGACGGCCCGCGAGCCATGGAGCTTTTGAGCAAATTGAAGTCTGAGGGTGGCTGGGCCAATGTGCTTTACGACGACCAGGTGGGCAAGGTTTCCCTCGTCGGCGCTGGCATGAAATCCCACCCGGGCGTGACCGCTGAGTTCACCGAGGCCCTGCGCGACGTGGATGTCAATATGGAGCTTATTTCCACCTCCGAAATCCGCATCTCCGTGCTCACGCGCGAGGCTGACCTGGATAAGGCCGCCCGTGCGCTGCACGAGAAATTCCAGCTCGGTGGCGAAGATGAGGCCACGGTTTATGCTGGAACCGGACGTTAAACACCCAAAAGCAACTACAGAGGATTTATTGTCATGACCACTGTTGCAGTCGTAGGCGCTACAGGCCAGGTTGGCCGCGTTATGCGCTCCATCTTGGAAGAACGCAATTTCCCGGCGGATAAGGTGCGTTTTTTCGCCTCTTCCCGCTCCGCTGGAACCGAGCTGGAATTCCGCGGCGAGCAGATTACCGTAGAGGACCTTGCCGAGGTCACTGAGCAATCAGTTGCCGATGTTGATATCGCCTTATTCTCCGCCGGTGGTTCCACCTCCAAGCAATGGGCCCCAGTATTCGCCGCGGCTGGTGCGACCGTGGTGGATAACTCCTCGGCATACCGCAAGGACCCAGAGGTTCCCCTCATCGTGTCCGAGGTTAATCCGCAGGAAGCCAAAAACACCCCCAAGGGAATCATTGCGAATCCAAACTGCACCACCATGGCTGCCATGCCGGTGCTCAAGGTCCTCCATGAGGCCGCGGGCCTCAATAAGCTGCATGTCTCCTCTTACCAGGCGGTCTCCGGCTCCGGCCTGGCCGGCGTGCAGGCGCTGGCAGCGCAGGTCTATTCCATCGGCGAGCACAGTGTGGACCTGGTCCACGATGGCTCCGCACTCAATGACGAGGACTTTGGCCCATACGTCGCTCCCATCGCCTATAACGCCCTGCCGCTGGCAGGCAATCTCGTTGATGACGGTTCCTTAGAGACCGATGAGGAGCAAAAGCTGCGCAACGAGTCCCGCAAGATCCTAGATATTCCGGAGCTGAAGGTTGCAGGTACCTGCGTGCGTATTCCGGTATTCACTGGCCATACCCTGACCATCCACGCCGAATTCGATAAGGCAATCACCCCGGAGCAGGCCACCGAGCTTTTGAGCGGCGCCCCAGGCGTTAAGCTTGCCGACGTCCCCACTCCGCTCGCCGCCACCGGCATCGACGAATCCTTGGTGGGCCGCATCCGCCAAGACCAGACGGTGGACGATAACAAGGGCCTTGTCCTCGTTGTCGCCGGCGATAACCTGCGCAAGGGTGCCGCGCTTAACACCATCCAGATTGCAGAGCTGCTCGTCTAAGCAGGCGCCGCGTCGCCGCAGGTTGCACTAAAAGCTCGGCGCCCTCCTTCCTCGTTACGGGATAAGGAGGGCGCCGAGCTTTTGGGTTGTGTGCCTTAGGCGAGGAGGCTAGTCCTCAGAGACCGGCTTCGCGGTGCCAGTAGCCTTGCCGCTATCAGCGGCAGAACCCTTCTTGCCAAAGTCAAGGTCGCTATCGGAGGACGGAACCTCCGGCTTCGTGTGCTGCACGTAGGTCACGGATGGCTCCGGATCTTCACGGTCGTAATCAAGATCGTCATCGTTTTCGAGCTCTTCGTGGATCTCTTCTGCGATATTGGTGACGAACTCGGTGGTTTCCATATTGGATGCCGCAGCCAGCTTGCGCAGCTCGCGCTCATTCTTCTTGGTAAAGCGCTTGCGCGGATCCAGGCGGCGGGAAACCAGCTCGTGTGCGCGCATGCGGCGGTCGGACTCATCGGCCAGCTTGCTGCCGTTCTTGATGCGGTTGAAGACCATCACCGCGATCATCAGCAGGCCCAAGTAACCCAAGATCGGGTAGACATTGCTGACCAGCGTCTGGAAGCCCACGAAGGACAGGACGAAGCCGACGATGCAGCAAACAGCGTAGACAGGGTAGAAGCGCTTAGGGTTATTGCGGGTCAAGCGCTTGCCCAGCGCGTAGAACATGCCGATAGCGGTATTAAAGACCATGCCGTAAATAACAAAGGTCATGAGCACACCCAGTACCGGGTGGATGCCCGTGATTAATGCCAGCACCGGCAGATCTTGACCGTTGACGTCCTTAGCTTCGAAGAACAGGGCGAAGACCAGCAGGGCCAATAGGATGAGGTAGAGCAGGCCACCGATGAGGCCACCAATGCCCACTGCACGGTTATCCAGGAAGTTACCGCCAATGACGATGGACATGGATACTGCAGTCATCACGTTTAGGCCGGTGTAGTTCAGCGCGGATAGCCACCAGTTGGGCAGCGAGGTATCTACATTATTAACCGCCCAGTCATTCATGGCGGAGAAGTCTACGTCCGCGTTCACAATGGTATAGCCGGTGGCAAGCACCACGAAGATGATGATGAACGGGGTGATGGTACCAATGACCGCGGTCACGCGGTCAACATCCATCAGGCCGACGAGCAGCACCAGAATCAGCATCGCGGTGGCGCCTACCCATACAGGTATGGACGGGAACTGCTGATTGATATTAGAACCACCGCCGGCGAACATGACGAAGCCGATGGCGAACAGGGTCACCAGGGTGGACCAGTCCAAAATCTTGGCGGTAAACGGCGATGCGACCTTGTCGTAGACAGCGGTATGTTCCTCGGCCTGGAAATACGAGCCGAGCTGCAGGATGGACACGCCGGTGATCATCATCAAGCCAGCGGCTAGGGCGATGCCCCACAAGCCCCACTTGCCAAAGGCCACGAAGAACTGCATAGCTTCTTGGCCAGAAGCGAAACCCGCGCCCACGACGACGCCGATAAACGCCATGGAAATTCCGATTGCGCGTTTTAACATGAAAGGGAGAAACTCTCTTACTCACACGCGCCGGGCCCGGCATTGGGATCGCGCGGGCCCGGATCGACGGTCGATTTATCACGTGTGTACAGATCTAATAAACCACACATTGGACAAATACTTCGGGCAAGAATCGCCCTAATTGTGGCCTCCTTCACCCAGCGTCTGGTGCTCAATCTGCAGCTAAATGCCAAAAACTGGGGCTCTTGGGGTGCAAGGTAACCAGAACGTAACAATTTGCAGGTGAAATTATCTCGCCGCCTCAAGGGGCCGGTATGGGGGTATTAACCTGTCCCTGCGATCAGATCCTTGCGGGCGCGCGCGACGCGGGAGCGGATAGTACCTACCCGCACGCCAGCAATCTTGGCCGCCTCCTCGTACGTGTAGCCCAGCACCTGGGTGAGGATGAGAGCTTCGCGGCGGTCTTCCGGCAGGGCGTCGATAAGAGCGCGGGCGTCTATCCACTCGCTCCACGCTGCGGAATTTTCCGGCGATGCTCCCATTGCATCTTCATATTCAGTGACAGATTTGCGTGGCCGGGCCATATCGTGGCGAATATTATCCACCCATACGCGCCGCGCCAGGGAGAGTAGCCACGTGCGTGCAGAGGACCGCGCAGCAAAGCGCGGCAGGGCGCTGATGACGCGCAGGTAGGTTTCTTGGGTGAGGTCGTCGGTGATTTCGGGCCCACCCAAATGCGCTAGCAAACGCCACACATCATCCTGGGTGGCCTTGATAAACTCCGTCAGCGCCGCACGGTCGCCGCGGCCGGCCCGAAGGGCAAGGTCGGTGACGCGGGCGTCATCTGCTGCGGAGTGGTGAGTCACCTGAATGAATTTACCAGTAGCCCCTACACTCCTTTTAGACCCCTGACAACCGGTGATTCTTTTGCCACACTGGTAGTACATATCTACTGATTGCCAGGAGGCAAAATGACTGATTTCACTGCTGATGACATTTTGGATCGAGGCCAGCGCCCCGCCGGCAAGGGCAATACCACCCGCCAGTCTGGCCAGCCAGTTCCTTCCGAGAACACCTCGGTGACTGCCGGTCAGCAGGGCCCGGTGGTGCTCAATGACATTCACCTCATTGAAAAGCTTGCCCACTTCAACCGCGAGCGCGTGCCAGAGCGCACCCCGCACGCTAAGGGGCACGGCGCCTTCGGTGAGCTGCACATTACGGAAGATGTTTCTGCTTATACCAAGGCCAAGGTCTTCCAGAAGGGCACGGTCACCCCGATGATGGGGCGTTTCTCCACCGTCGCTGGTGAGCAGGGATCCCCGGATACCTGGCGCGATGTACACGGCTTTGCGCTGCGTTTTTATACCGAGGAAGGCAACTTGGACATCGTGGGCAATAACACCCCAGTCTTCTTCATTCGCGATGGTCAGAAGTTCCCTGACTTCATCCACTCCCAGAAGCGTCTGGGCACCAATGGTTTGCGCGATGCGGATATGCAGTGGGATTTTTGGACCCGTAATCCAGAATCTGCCCACCAAGTCACCTACCTGATGGGTGACCGTGGCACGCCGAAGTCGACTCGCCACCAGAACGGTTACGGCTCTCACACCTTCCAGTGGGTCAATGAAGAGGGTGAGGCCTTCTGGGTGAAGTACCACTTTAAGACCCGCCAGGGCGTGGAGAACTTCACCGATGAAGAGGCCACCACCACCGCCGGTCAGAACCCGGATTGCCACCGCGAGGATCTTTATACCGCCATTGAGGAGGGCAATTACCCGGTCTGGGACGTCAAGGTACAGATCATGCCGCTGGATGAGGCGGAAAACTACCGGTTCAATCCTTTCGACCTAACCAAGGTCTGGTCTAAGAAGGACTACCCGCTGCATGATGTGGGCTATTTCGTGCTTAACCGCAACCCACGTAACTTCTTTGCGCAGATTGAGCAGGTGGCGCTCGATCCGTCTAATATCGTGCCCGGCGTTGGCCTGTCCCCAGATAAGATGCTGCAGGCTCGTGTCTTCGCCTACGCTGACCAGCAGCGCTACCGCATTGGCCCCAACTACCAGCAGTTGCCGGTCAACCAGCCGCAGAATGTGGATGAGGTTAATACTTATCAGCACGAGGGCAGCATGCAATTCCACTTCAATGCCCCTGCGGATCCGGTTTACTCACCGAATCGCTATGAAAAGGGCACGGGCGTGCTTGACGATGCCGCTGTGAACGACCGCTCCCAGCTCGAGACCACCACTGCGGCCGAGCTCTACATTAATCCGGAGTCCTACGGCAGCGATCTGGTGCGTGCACCGTACGTTCGTCATTCCGAGGACGATGACTTTGTCCAGGCGCGCGACCTGTACGAAAACGTCTACGATGATGCCGCCAAGGAGCGCCTGGTTACCAATATCACCAATGCTATGGCAGGTGTATCTGAGGAAACCGAGGAGCGAGTTTACGACTACTGGACTAAGGTGCACCCAGCCCTTGGCCAGCGCGTGCGTGAGGTCTACGCCGAAAAGAAGTAAACCTTTTGCGGCAGTTCCTCCGCACTAAAACGCCGCCCCCGTCTCGCGCAGCTATAAAGCGCGGTACGGGGGCGAAGTCATGCTGTGCAGCTAGTCGCAGCGGCGCATATTTTCGGTAAGGAAAGCGGGAGCTCCCTCGGCGGCCCACTTGTCTACGTCGTAGCACGGGGCGGCTAGTCCGGAGGTGGCTTCGCCGATGGGCTCAATGGCGACCCACTGACCATTGTCGTAGCGCGCCCAAGCCGTCCAGTCCGTGCTGTCCTTGCCAAAGTGCGCCCATTGACCATCGCAGTCACTGACCCGGATATTTGCCATGCTTGGGGTCGCGGGCTGTAGCGCTTCTGGGGAACAATCGCCACGACCGGTATCGGCAGGCATGGCGGCTTGGTCTTCGCTTCCCCCGTTGTCGGATTCCGTGGGGGCTGTGGAGGGAGCTGCTTCTACGGAAGTGGGTTCAGCCGCGGCGGAGGTATCTTCAGCTTCCGACGTGGTGGCCTCACTCGTGGTTTCTTCGGACGAGGTTTCCTCGGCAGAAGAGCTGAGAGCGGTGGCGTCGGAGAATTCTGGTTCTGCGGACGTATCGGCGTCGTTGGAGCAGGCAACAAGGCCAAAGCACAGCGGTACGAGGGCCGCAGTGGCAAGGTGGCGGGAAGGGGTTAGGGAATAGATGTGGGACATGCCATATATCTTAGGGTAATTGGCTATGTGGCGTGCTCGGCGCGCCTGCAGCAGGGGAGTGACCTGCAAGGATAGGTTCATTACCATGACCTCACGCCTTGCTTCCCCGAACGCTACGTCTCCCTCTAGGTGGCGCAGCGTCCTCTTAATCTTGTTGCTTGCCCTGCCGTTGATTATCGGCGCTGCGGTGGCGGGCCTTGCGCAGTGGGAACCCGCCCATGCCTGGTCTAACGCCGCGCAGCCGTTTGGCGCGCCGCGAGAAAACTCTGCCACTCCAGAGGTAAAGGAAGCCGCCGAGGCAGCCAGCCGCGCCCAGGCACAGGCAAGCATGCTTAAATCGGGCGCCAAGCAGCTTGACGACGGCACGGGGGAGCTAAACAAAGGAGCCGATGAGTTGGGAGGGGGCGTCGACAAGCTGGCGACGGGCTCTCAAGAACTGTTAGCCGGCCTCAATCAGCTGCAGTCTGGAACCAATACGCTCGGTGGCGGAGCAACGGAGCTGGCCAATGGCGTAGGCGGCGCCGTGGACCAGGTGGTCGGCCTCGGTGCTGTTCAGGGGCAGATTTTGCAGGCCATCGATGGCACGATGCACGATCTGGAAGGCAATAAGTCCAAAGAAGCCAAGGACATTCGCGCGCAGCTAGGTGATCTTCGTGCGCAGGTAAATAATTTCCGCCTGGATAATTCGGTAACTGACCAGCTCAAAAAGCTCAAGGATGGCTCGCGCGATCTGTCCAATCAGCTGGCGGTTAGCGGCTATGCCTATCACGATGGTGTGAATCAGGCAGTGTCTGGTGCACAAGAGCTCAATGAGGGCATTGCGGAGCTCAATAAGCGCGTTGGGGAGGCGCAAGAAGGCGTAGACAAGCTTGACGACGGCGCTGGCAGGCTCTCCTCCATGGCAGCTCAAAATCAGACCAACGTGGGCGATATTCAGCGTGCCCTGCCGCCGGCGCATACCGCTTCCAACGGCTCGGCACATCTGCTGAGCCCCATCGTGGCGATGTTGGTCTCCGCCTTGGTGCTGCTCGCAGGTGCCGTGGCGGGCGTGGCCTGGCAGGTGGGATTCCGCCCTTGGCTGACGGTTGTGGGCGGTACGCTGGCCGCTGTAGCTATCGGGGAAATCCTCCTCTTTGTGTTTGCCACCGGGTTTACTCCCGTGGCGGCAGCGTGGGCTGGGGCGGCATTGCTTCTGGGTGCGCTGTCTATGGCGGCCATCACGCGTGGCCTGCTAGGCCTGTGCGGGATTACTGCCGGCAGCATTCTTGCGGCACTCTTTGGTATCGGTCAGACTGCGCTGGTGGGATGGCTATGGAAATCCGCGGCGATTGCCGGCGTTTCTAAGGTCTGGCAGGTTATTTCTAATCTTTTGCCCTTGAATTGGACTACCGCGGCAGTAACGGCGGCGGGAAACGAAGGCGAACAGGCCGTCCTGTGGACCGGGATTGCGGTTTTGCTCGCCGTCACTCTCATTGGGTTAAGTGCAAAATGGTGGGCCTTGTCCACAGCAAAAACTAAAAATTCGTTTAATTAGGTCTGAAAAAGCAGACCTAAGAATAAAAAACATTGGTGGAAACTGGGAATTTTAGCGTCCGCTACCGTTTGTATTGTGCGAATGCTACAGTTGTCTTTGCTCACAAAGCCTACTTAGGGGGTAGGCGAACGGTTTCTCCAATCCGTTGTGAGTGATAGGGAATAGGGACGACGCGGCGCTGTAGGGGCACCGCGTCGTTTCCCATATGTGGGGTGTTTAGCTGCATTTTCTGTGCAAGAATCCGTGCACTACGGCTGCCGTTTTCGGGGTGGGTTAGTTTCCGCGCTTTGCATGCCGCTTTTGGCGACGCTTATCTATAGGCAATTCAATTCAAAGCGGTGTGAATTTTTTGGGGGTGGTAGTAGTGCTACCAATGGCTAGGGTTTAATCTGAGTCACACCCGCCTATCTTTGTCGCATGCGACATGGCGGGCTGTCGATTTATGAAGGAGCACTATGCAGACCCCGCTCGGGCTCACGGTCGTGGGCCTCATCATTATCTTCGTGACGGTGGGAATTTTAATCCGCGGCCGGGTAAATCCCATCATTCCCATGACATTGGTACCCGTAGTCGGTGCCTTAGTGTGCGGATTTGGTCTAGGTGAAATTTCTGACTTTTTCAGCGAAGGCTTAAGTTCCGTCATCAACGTTGTGGTGATGTTTATCTTTGCCATCATCTTCTTTGGCATATTGCAAGATGTTGGCCTGTTTACCCCGGTTATCCGCGCGCTCATCAAGGCCACCCGCGGAAAAATCATGGCCGTAACGTTGGGTACTGCGGCGATTGGCATAGTGGCGCACCTCGATGGGTCTGGTTCTACCACCTTCCTTATCACCATCCCCGCGCTACTCCCGCTCTATCGTGCGCTGAATATGTCGCGCTACGTGCTTATCACCATTGTGGCGATGGCCGCTTCCGTAATGAATATGATTCCTTGGGGAGGCCCGCTTGGCCGGGCTGGTGCCGTGGTCGATCAAGAGCCCAATGCTATCTGGGTGCAGCTTCTACCTATTCAAGGCGTAGCGATTGTGTTGGTATTCATTTTGGCTGCGCTTTTGGGATGGAAGGAACAGCGCCGTGTGGCGACTTTGCGGGAAAGCGGCGAAATAGCAGGCAGCACCGCAGTAGACGTTAATGAATTGGCCGAGGAATTCGCAGCTGCACAGGTGCGCGAACAACATAAATTGGGATACCACTTTCGCACCGGACGCTGGGTTACCGTGGTCAACATCGTGGTTGCTCTCGCGGTCTTAGTTGCTCTGCTATCCGGTGTAGTCCCGCCCGCCCCAGCTTTCCTCGTCGCCACCACGATTGCCCTGGCCATTAACTTCAGTGGTCCCATGGAACAAGGCGAGGCCCTGCGGCGTCATGCGCCTAATGCATTGGCCATGGCAGGCGTCATTCTTGCGGCGGCGATGTTCCTTGGCGTTCTCAATGAAACGAAGATGCTCGAAGAGATTGCCCTGACCCTAGTCAACGTCTTGCCGGAGGGCGTCGCACCGCATCTGCACGTCATCGTGGGTTTCTTTGGTGTACCGCTTGACTTGTTGACCTCGACGGACGCCTATTACTTCTCGGTCCTTCCCATTGTCCAGGAAACCGTAGAAAGCTTTGGGGTCAGTGGTATGGGAGCGGCCTGCGCGCTCATCATTGGCAACGTGGTGGGCACCTTCGTCTCGCCCTTCTCGCCCGCATTATGGCTGGCGTTGGGGCTCGCGGAAGGTCAGATGGGTAAATATCTCAAGCTGGCTTTCCCCATTGCGTGGCTATTTTCCGCCAGCTTGGTCGCCGTAGCGCTGTTTACGGGAATGCTGGCGTAGCTATGAAAAAGGCCCGCAGCAAAGCTGCGGGCTGATGGTCGGGATAACAGGATTTGAACCTGCGACCTCTTCGTCCCGAACGAAGCGCGCTACCAAGCTGCGCCATATCCCGGCGTTCCGCCTTGAAAAGCGGTACTCGGATACTTTAACGCAACCTGAGCGCAATCAACAAAACGGCAGGTGGCTGGGTTTAGACCTTCTCGGTGATTTTCAGCAGTGTGGCGGAAGGCCGGCAGAAGATGCGTACGGGAGCAAATTTGGAGGTGCCCAAGCCATTGGAGACGTGCATCTTCATTGGGCCGAAATCATGGAGGCCCTGCACGCGGTCGCGATCGATGCCGCAATTGGTCACCAGCGCACGGGATCCAGGCAGGCAAATTTGGCCGCCGTGGGTGTGGCCAGACAGCGAGAGCTGATAGCCGTCGGCCGCGAATTTCTCCAGCACGCGGGGTTCGGGAGCGTGGAGGAGAGCTAAGGACAAGTCGGCATCCTCGTTGGGCGGACCCGCGATTTCGGAGTAGTCATCCAGATCGTGGTGTGGATCGTCCACGCCAGCGGCGGCGAGGCGGACATTTCCCACCTTGAATTCATGCCGGGCCTGGTTGGCATCGCGCCAGCCATGCTCTAAAAATGCGGCGCGCATACCGCGCCAGGGCAGATCTACATAGGAGGGTTCGCGCTTTTTGCCCAGCAGGTACTTGAAGGGATTGACCGGCTGTGGAGCCCAGTAGTCATTGGTACCGAAGACGAAGAGACCGGGCCGGGCCAGCAGTGGACCGAGAGCACGCAGCGTATCGGGTACGGCCTGCTGATCGGAGAGATTATCGCCGGTGTTGACTACGAGGTCCGGCTCCAAGGCGTCGAGGGCGGAGACCCAGGCAATCTTGGTCTCTTGGCCCGGAATCATGTGCAGATCAGAAAGGTGGAGCAGCCGAAATTCCGGCTTGCCACGCAGGGCGCCCTTGGGCAGGAGAGGGAGCGTATATTCCTTGAGCTCGAATTTGGTCAGTTCGCTATAGCCCCAGGCCGCGGCGCCCAGGCCCGCAGCGGTGAGGCCGCCAAGAATACGTAAAAGTTTCACGGCTACCACCCTACCTGGCGTACATTGATAGGCATGAGCGAGCTAAAACAAACCATCCGTGCAGATCTGAAAACCGCAATGAAGGCGAAGGAGAAGCAGCGCACCAGCGCCATCCGTGCCTTGTTGGCTGCCATCCAGGCCGAGGAAACCAATGGCTCCCGGCACGAGCTGGAGGACGCCGACATCCTTAAGGTCATTGCGCGCGAAATTAAAAAGCGCCGCGAGTCCGCCGAGGTCTATGCGGAAAATGGGCGTCCAGAGTTGGCTGAAGCCGAGCTTGCCGACGTCCCCTTCTTCGAGGCCTACCAGCCCCGCCAGCTAGACGACTCCGAGCTGCAGGCCTTGGTAAAGGAATCCATTGCAGAGGTTGAGGCCGAAAACGGCGAAGCACCCACCATGAAGCAGATGGGTGCAGTAATGAAGGTGGCCAATGCTAAGGCTGCCGGCCAGGCGGACGGCAAGCGCCTATCCGCGGAGGTCAAGGCCCAGCTGAGCTAAAGCGGGCGAGACCGTAACGGGTGGAGCCTAGCGGCCAAGTAGGCTGCGGATATCGTTGGCAAAATTATCGATATCCTCTTGGCGGATGCCAAAGTCCTCTGGCGAGAACCCACCGCGACCGCCACCGCCGTTGCCATTTCCACCGCCTGTACCGCCAGTTGAGCGGCCCGGGTTAGTAGCGCCGTCGGCAGCACCGCCGCCGGTGCTATTTTGTGCGCCGGTGGAGTTAGCGTCGGCCACGCCGGAGGAGGGGGATTGGGAGGCCCCGGCGCCGTCGGAAAGCTGCAGCGTAATCTCCGCGCCCTTCTTCTTTCCGTCCTTGCCGGTAATGGCGCGCACCACGCGGCCATAAGGCACATCGCCGCCTATCACGCGGGAGGTTTTCACCACGTAGCCCTTTGACTCCAAGGCTTGGCGCGCCTCGGCCTCGGATTTGCCCCGCAGGCTATCCAAGGTCTTATCGGCCGTGGTGCCGTTGTCGTATTTCTTGTCGTAATTAGGCAGTCCGGCCTTGGTTGCTATGGGCAACTGCGAGGCCATGCTGAAGAAGGTCTGCGCCGGCTCCAAACCACCATAGAGGTTGCCCCAACCCGCGCACTGGCGTACTGGTCCGGTACACAGTGGGACGGTGGAAGTGCCGTCGTTATAGATATAAGGCGCTGCGGAAATGCCCTCGTTGAATCCCAGGAAAGCAGAGGATTGGTTGGACTCGGTGGTACCGGTCTTGGCCGCGATTGGGCTGGAATAGCCGGCTGCCTGGGCTGCATCCTTGGCCGTGCCCTGCTTGGCGTCTTCGGATAGGGCATTGCTCATGGCGCGGGCGACGCCCTTATCTACTGCTTGCTCGCACGGGGTTTCCTTCAGGTAGACCTCATTGCCTTCCTTATCCGTGACCTGGGAGATAGGGTTGGGCTCGCACCATTTACCATCCGCAGCCAGCGTGGCGCCTACATTGGATAGCTCCAGCGGGTTGACCTGGTCCGGGCCTAGGGTAAAGGAACCCGAATTGGCTTCCTTAGTGTGCTGGGCAATCGAGGTGTCCTTATCAAAGCTGCCCTTATCATCATAGGAGCGCAGACCTAAGCGCACGGCCATATCAACGATGGGAGCCACGCCTACCTGCTCCGTGAGCTTGATAAACGGCGTATTGGGTGAGTGTGCCAGCGCTTCTTGCAGCGTCATCGTGGCCTTGTAGGAGCCGGCGTTTTCCACGCAGTAGCGGTTGGCCGGGCATCCTTCAGCGCCGCCATGGCCCAGGCCTTCTGCCTCATAGCGGGTGGGTACGTCCACGGTATTTTTGATGCCGTAGCCTGCCTCGAGTGCGGCCGCGGCGGTAAAGACTTTAAAAACCGAACCTGCGCCATTGCCCACCAGGGAATAGGGCTGCGGCAAGATGGTCTCATTTTTATCTAGGTCTAGGCCATAGTCACGGGAGGAGACCATGGCCAGCACCTTGCGGTCCGATTTGCTGGGCTTGATGACGTTCATGACCTCGGCCACGCCTTGCGCGTCTGGGCTGGTGTGGCTTTGCACGGACTGAAGCGCCTTATCTTGCACCGTTGGGTCCAGTGTGGTCTTGATGGTGTAGCCGCCGCGTGCCAGTTGCTCCTCGCTAATACCTTTCTTATTCAGGTACTTTAGTACATAATCGCAAAAGAAACCGCGGTCGCCTGCGCCGATACAGCCATTGGCAAGCGTCTTGGGCTTCTTGCCGACGCCCAGCTTCTCCTCCTTATACTTATCCGCTTCCTGCTGCTCGATATGGCCGTTCTCCGCCATGGATTGCAGGACCAGATTGCGTCGCTGGGTTACTTCCTCGGCATTGGTATAGGGGTTGAGGCGTTCAGAGGATTGGACCATGCCGGCCAGCATCGCTGCTTGCGGTACCGTCAGCTCGGAAGCATGCGTGCCAAAGTAGGTGCGGGCCGCTGCTTCGACGCCATACGCATGGTTACCAAAGGACACCAAGTTGAGATAGTTGGTGAGGATTTCATCCTTATCTAGCTCTTCATCCATCTTGGTGGCCATGCGCATCTCGCGCAGCTTGCGGGCTATGGATTGCTCGGTGGCTGCGGCGCGTTCTTCATCAGTGGTGGCAGAGACCAGCAATAAGTAGTTTTTTACGTACTGCTGATCGATGGTGGAAGCGCCCTGGGAGACGCCGCCTGAGGTCAGGTTGGTCCACAGGGCGCGAAAATTGCCCTGGAAGTCCACGCCTTCATGTTCATAAAAACGTTCGTCCTCAATGGAGACGATGGCGTCTTTCATGGCTGAGGAAATCTTCTTGCTCTCCACCGGGTGACGGCGCTGGCTGAAGACATAGGCCATGTTTTTGCCCTTGGCGTCCTTGATCGTGGTTACGCCAGGGATATTGCCGGCGGTCAGATCTTGCAGGTCAGATTGCATGGTTTCGTTAGTGCGGGCAATCGCCACCCCGGAAATGCCCGCAAAGGGGGCAAGAGCCAGGGCGATAAGCGCACCTACCAAGACCGTGGACAGGGCTATCTTGGCCAAAGATTTGAAGACAGTCACGCCCAATACACTACGTGGTCGGCCTTGGTAGGTGGAAGATCACTCGCACCCCCTAAAGTGTGACGTGTTAGACAATCTTCTGCCTGGATGAATAGACTGAGGTGCGTTACATAGTATTCCGTCTGGGAAGGAGCACACTCACCCATGACCGTTCGTGTGAAGACTGCTGGAATGTCTAATACAGCCCGAAATCCCGAGCGTGGTGAGTGGGTTACCCAGGCTAAATGCCGCAAGGGTGACCCGGATGCCCTATTTGTGCGCGGTGCAGAACAGCGCAAGGCGGCTGTCATTTGTCGCCACTGCCCGGTGCTCAACGAATGCCGCGCCGATGCTCTGGATAATCGCGTCGAGTTCGGCGTTTGGGGCGGGCTGACCGAGCGTCAGCGCCGTGCCCTGCTGCGTAAGAACCCCCACATTACCGACTGGGCGCACTACTTGGCCGAGGGCGGCGAGCTCGTCGGGATTTAAGAATTTAGACGGCGTGGGGCGTGTTTAATAGATAGAATAGGCCCTATGACTAAATGGGAATACGCAACCGCACCTGTCCTTACCCACGCCACCAAGCAGATCCTCGATTCTTGGGGTGAAGACGGCTGGGAACTGGTCACCGTCACCCCGGGCCCTAACCCGGAAAACGTGGTGGCCTATTTCAAGCGCGAGGTGGCAGAGTAAATGGGCTTTCATGCTCGCTTGCGGGAGCTGGGGTACGAGCTACCGGGCGTCGCCAAGCCGCTAGCCTCCTATGTGCCGGCCGTGCGCGTGGGTAATCAGGTCTGGACCTCGGGCCAGCTCCCCTTGGTGGAAGGTGCCTTGCCGTTGACCGGTAAGGTCGGTGCCGATCTCACCACGGAGCAGGCCCAGGAACAGGCTCGCATCGCGGCGCTGAATGCGCTCGCAGCCATCGATGCCGAGGTGGGCCTGGATAATATTTCCCGCGTGGTAAAAATCGTGGGGTTCGTGGCCTCTGACCCGGACTTTGAAGATCAGCCGGTTGTGATCAACGGTGCCTCCGATTTCATCGGTGACGTCTTTGGGGACGCCGGCACGCATGCTCGCTCCGCCGTGGGTGTGGCTGCGTTGCCTAAGAACGCGCCGGTAGAGATCGAACTAATCGTAGAAATCGCTGCTTGATCGGATAGGCTAGTAACTATGGAGCACCCTGCATATAGTCAATTGCGTCCCGTCAGCCAATCCGTTGGCGTTGTCCTTTGCGATAATCCCAGCTACACCGCTCTTGAGGGTACGAATACCTGGATTATTCGCGCCGCTGAAGACTCTCGGGCGATCGTCGTGGATCCCGGTCCCGAGGACGAAGGCCATCTCAACGTTGTGCACCGCAACGCAGGCGAGGTGGCTTTGATTTTGATTACCCACCGCCATGATGACCATGCTTCAGGAGCGCAGCGCTTGCGGCAGATGACCGGCGCCCCCATCCGTGCCTTCGATCCGAGCTACTGCAATGGTGCTGAGGCTCTCCAGGATGGTGAGCATATCTCCCTCGATGGCATTACCCCGCGTCTCGAGGTAGTTCACTCTCCGGGCCATACCGCGGATTCCACCTGCTTTTTCGTGTGGAGTGGTGAAGTAGAAAACTCTCGCCTTGAGGGCATCATTTCCGGCGACACCATCGCCGGCCGCCACACCGTCCTCCTTTCGGAAACGGACGGTAACTTGGCCGACTACTTGCAGACCCTGGATACCCTAGAAGAGCGAGGCAAAGACATCGCGCTGTTCCCAGGGCACGGTCCGGACCTGGATGACACCTCCCAGGTGGCTCGCAAGTACATTGACCGCCGCCATTACCGCCTGAGCCAGATCAAGGAGATCCGCTCCCGCCTGGGTGAGGACGTAGATCTCAATACCCTGGTCAATGAAATGTATGACGATGTGGATCCGGTGTTACGCCACGCTGCGGAGCAGTCCACACGCACCGCGCTGAAGTACTTGGATGGTGAGGCTAAATAAGTAGTATCTCCATTCGCCCCTCCTCCTGACACTGCGGGAAGAGGGGCTTAATTATGCCCTGGGCTGGTGATGCCGCGCAAACGCGGTGAAAACCAGCGAAACCCCGCCGCAGCGGGGTGATGAGCTGGCCTGAGGTTAGCGAGCGCGGCGAGCGAGGTGCTCGGTATCGACGATGAGCACGGACTTACCCTCGAGGCGGATCCAGCCGCGGTGTGCAAAGGTAGCGAGCGCCTTGTTGACGGTCTCACGGGAAGCGCCGACCAGCTGGGCAATCTCTTCCTGAGTGAGATCGTGGTTTACACGCAGAGCGCTGCCTTCCTGGACGCCGAAGCGGTTAGCCAGCTGCAGCAAGGTCTTTGCCACGCGGCCCGGAACATCGGTGAAGATGAGATCGGCCAGGTTGGCATTGGTACGGCGCAAGCGGCGAGCCAGTACACGCAGTAGCTGCTGCGCGATTTCGGGGTGGTCACCTACCCACTTCTTGAGCAGCTCGGAGTTCATGGTGGCTGCCTGAACCTCTGTCACGCATACTGCGGAGGAGGTGCGCGGGCCCGGATCGAAGATGGATAGCTCGCCGAACATATCGGACGGCCCCATGACAGTCAGGAGGTTTTCGCGGCCATCCGGAGCGTGGCGGGCGAGCTTAATCTTGCCCGAGGTGATGATGTACAAACGGTCACCAGGCTCGCCTTCGTCGAAGATGGTGGTTCCGCGCGGGTAGCGCACGGTCTCCATCTGCTCGATTAGATGCTGCACTGCAACGGGATCAACGCCTTGGAAGATTCCGGCGCGGGAGAGGATGTCCTGTACGCCTTCCACGTTTTACTCCTTGGATGTCGACTACGAAAGTCCATAGATGAGCCTGTGCCACATCTGGGTGCGGTCTTTCATGCACTCGACAATGCGGAACAAGCGGGGTCACTGTGTAACGCATTTCATCTTACAGTGTAATTGGTCACTTTTGGTATTTTAGTGAATATTTGTCACAGTATAGAAACTCTGATCGTGCTAAAGGCACGATTCCGGCCAGCAGGTTTGCTGCTTAGTCAGCGAAAACGACCGCCTCGAGCTTTTCCATCAAAAGGGCAAAAAGGGCGATGGCAAGCGGTACCAGAATTACGAGTGAAATCATGTTTTCCTAGTCTACTAAGCTTTATCCCATGAATTCAGCACTGTCTGCGGCCAGCGCGCCGGAGTTACGGGCACCAGAGATAAATAGCCGCTTGGCACAGGAGTATCCGGATGCGCGATGCGCCTTGGACTATGACTCCCCACTGCAGCTCTTGGTAGCCACGGTATTGTCGGCCCAATGCACGGATGAACGCGTGAATTCGGTGACCCCTGAACTCTTTGCCCGGTACCCAGAGGCGGCGGATTATGCAGCGGCCCAGCGCTCGGATCTGGAACGCATCCTGCGCCCCTTGGGATTTCAGCGCGCCAAGGCGGGCCATCTTTTGGGCATCGGGGAGAAGTTGGTGGCAGATTTTGCAGGCGAGGTCCCGCGCACGGTCAAAGAGCTCACTAGCCTGCCCGGCGTGGGGCGCAAGACCGCGCTGGTGGTGCTCGGAAACGCCTTCGGGATTCCCGGGCTGACGGTGGATACGCACTTCGGCCGCCTCATGCAGCGGCTCGGGCTAACGGGGGAGAAGACGCCGGTTAAGATTGAGCGGGACATCGCCAAGCTTTTGCCAGAAGAAGAGTGGACGATGTTCTCGCACCGCGTCATCTCTCATGGGCGTCAGATATGCCATGCGCGCACGCCGGAGTGTAAAGCATGCGTGCTGCGGGATATGTGCCCGACCGGTGTTGGGCGCTAGGCTAACGGTATGAAGAACTACGTCCTTGGCACGGTGATTGCCGCGATCCTCGTTGCCGTTATCGCGGTAGTGGGCGTCTTGCAATTGCGGGGTGGGGACGGAGATGAGGGGGCGCCGTCAGGCGAGGCAAGCCCGCAAGAAATACCGCAGCGCCCGGACTGCCCGTCTGGCACCGTGGCCGGGGTGGAGCTGGAGTGTCTGGGCGGTGAAGCCGCCGGAAAACACACCGATGAAGGCGTGAGCGTAGTCAACGTATGGGCGTGGTGGTGCCAGCCGTGCCGCGCGGAGCTTCCCTATCTGCAGGAGGTGGCGGAGGAGCACCCAGAATGGCAGGTCGTGGGTGTGCACGCGGATAAGAACGCGGGAAATGGTGCGGCTTTCTTGAATGACTTGGGAGTGGATCTGCCGAGCTTCCAGGATTCGGATAATAAATTTGCCGGTGAGCTGGGGCTGCCGGGCGTGGTACCGGTCACCGTGGTGCTCCAGAACGGTAAGGTGCGCAAACAATTTGCACAGCCGTTTAGCTCCGCTGCGGAGATTGAAAAAGCCGTGGAGGAGGCGATTGCGGCATGAGCCAACTGCTTCCCGAGCGCACGCCAGAATGGCTGAAGCCGGCGTTGGGCGCAGACCCCAGTCAGGTGCAAGAGCTCATTGACAACCGCCAAGCCTCGTCGCTCAATGGCACCAATGTGCAGGTGCCGGTCAAACGGGAGGCGGCCGTGCTCATGCTGCTTAGCGGCGAGAGCGTGGAGAACGGCAGCATCTTGCTCACGCACCGCTCGCCGTCCATGCGTTCGCACTCCGGGCAGATCGCCTTCCCAGGCGGCCGCCGAGATCCCGCTGATACCTCGCTGGTGGATACTGCGCTGCGGGAAGCCTGGGAAGAAACGGACCTGCAGCGAAATTCCGTGACCCCATTGGAACAGTGGGACCAGCTGCATATTCGCGCCACCGGCAATCCGGTGAGCCCGATACTGGCGCATTGGACCCAGCCGGGGGAGGTCTATCCCGCCAGCCCAGATGAAACCGATGACGTATTTCTCATGCCCATCCGGGAGTTGGTCGATCCACGCAATCGCTTCGTGGTGGGCTTTAGAAAATGGCAAGGACCAGCATTCCATGCCAATGGTTATGTTATTTGGGGCTTTACCGCCGGAGTGCTTTCAGCGCTCTTGCAACACTCCGGGTGGAGTGTTCCTTGGGATAACAATTCAGTCATGGACCTGCGTGACTCCCTCAAAAACTCCCGCAATAATGAGAAGATGTCCTAACCGCTTGTGCCGCGGTACGTGTACGTCTTAACTCCCAGATAGAAAGAACCCATAGCCATGACTCCTGCGCTTATCGTTGACGGCCTGATCGTGGTCGCCGTCCTTGTGGCGCTACTGAGTGGGTGGCGCAATGGCGCCCTCGCGGCGGTATTGGCCTCCATTGGCGTCGGCGCTGGGATAGTGTTGGGCATTGCCGTGGCACCGGCCGCGCTGCGTCTGGTGGAACAGCCCTCGTTGCGCTTGCTGCTTTTGGTAGGAATTTTGGTGCTTTTTGTGGGCATCGGACAGCTCATCGGCTCCTCGTTGGGTGGCAGTGTGCGCGACCGCATGAAGGCGCGCACGACGCAGCGCCTCGATTCTGCGGTGGGTGCGGTATTCCAAGCATTTGCCGCTCTGGTGGTTATCTGGTTGATTTCTATCCCCGTGGCTACCAACTTAGGCGGCGCGGCTGGTCAGGGGCTGCGTGAATCGCGCATTCTGGGCAACCTCAACTCGGCCGCGCCGGCGCGGGTAGCGGCGCTGCCTAATGGCGTCGCGGCGATGCTCAATGAGTCCGGCCTGCCGCCATTAGTGTCGCCGTGGCAAAACTCTATTAGTACTGAGGAGGTAGAAGAGCCGGACCCAGACGTGCAGGATCCGGAGTTGGTGCGCCGGATGCGGCCCTCCATTATTCACGTGCTAGGCGACGCCGAAGAGTGCTCCCGCCGCCTCATGGGTTCCGGCTTCGTAACGGCCGATGACTACGTGATTACCAATGCCCACGTGGTGGCCGGTACGCAGACTGTGCGCCTCGATACCAAGTTGGGTCTTAAGGACGCCACCGTGGTCTATTACAACCCGGACGTGGATGTGGCGGTGCTACATGCGCGCGATCTGGGCATCGATCCGTTGCCGTGGGCCCAGGCCTCGGCCCAGACGGGCGATGATGCCATGGTCATGGGCTTCCCGCATTCCGGTCCTTTTGACGCCGAGATGGCACGTGTGCGCGATCGCATCACCATTTCCGGCCCGGATATTTACTCCCACGGGCATGTGGAGCGCGATTCCTACACCGTGCGCGGCAATATCCAGCAAGGAAATTCCGGCGGACCGCTGGTCAATACGGCCGGCGAGGTCCTCGGCGTGGTCTTTGGCGCCTCGGTAGATGACACCGAGACGGGCTATGCCCTAACCGCTGATGAGGTCAACCGCCAGGTCGGAGATGTCACGCAGCTTACCCACCCGGTAGATACCGGGGAGTGCGTGGCGCACTAGCTATGTTCTCGTAGCCACGCCGCCAGCGTGGAGATGAAGTCCGCAGGTGCTTCCAGGTGCGGTAGGTTCTTCGCACCGGGGACGGTTGTAGCGGTAAATTCGCGGCCGGCGCGCATGGCGGCGCGGCGGACGACGGGGTTCCACAGCCGCTGCTGGGCGTGGATAAAAAGTACAGGTCGTTTTACCGCTAATTCCACCCAGGTCAGGGGTACAACTGCGGTGCGCATGCGGTGGTTCCAGAGGATGCCGCGGCGCACGCTGCCGATGCGGGAGGCACGCAGGCGGAGATCGAGGATGCGGTCAAAGGTGGCTCCGGCAAGCGAAGCGCCCGTATCCAGCTCCAGTTCCTTGCGGTAGGCGCGCGGGCTGAGCAGCAGGTTCTGCGCGCGGGTGATGCGGGGCAGGCGGCACAATAGGGAACGCAGGTTGATCCACCCGAAATCCCACGGGCGGGCGGCAATCGCGCGGCGCAAATCTACCGGGTGAGCGGCAGAGATGGAAGCCAAGCCGCGTACCCGCTCGGGGCGCTCAGCAGCCAGACACCACGCTACCGCGCCGCCGGTATCGGCGCCTACTACAAAGGCGTCGTCATGGCCCAAGGCCTGGATGAGGCCGCTAATATCTCCTACCAAGGTGCGGATATCCTGCCCCGCATCGATGGGCGGCTTATCGGACATGCCAAAGCCTCGCATGTCCACGGCCGCGACGTGAAAACCGCGCTGCGCAAGCGGCGCAATGACGTCTTGATAGTCAAACCATCCGCCGAAGGCGCCGTGGATTAGCACCACCAGGGGGTGCGAGCTATCGCCCGCTGTGGCCACGTGTAAGCGGATGCCGCGGGTGTGGACGAACTCATGCGCAAACGGTCCATCCAGCTCCACCGTTGAGGGAGGCAAGGGTGCGAAGGCCATTGTGCCGCCTTTCTATAGTTGGGGCAGAAACGGTAGAGGAAAGGGAGGAAGTACACAAAATCCGCCCCAGGCTAGCTAGGGCGGATAGAGAGTGCACGAACGCGTGGCGTGGTGCGTGTGCGTGGCGCGTGTTGGTTTAGGTGTAGAGGCCGTGGGTGTTCTTACGGTCCAGGGACTTCTGCGCCTTGCCCGGAACCAGGTTCTTGAGTTCCTTGGTGGAGTCAATGGTCTTCTGCGGGGCCTTGACCTGCTTGACGTTCTTCAGTCCAACGAAGGCCAGGATGCCGGCGATCACGATCATGATCAAAAAGACGATCAGGAACGCTGCCCAGCGGTCGAGCCAGACGGCGAGGAGCTCTGCCAAGAAGAAGAAAAAGAAGAAAGAGCTATACAGCGCGATGGTGCCAGCGCCGCCGAAGAAGCCGGCACCGATGCCGCCCTTCTTTGCGGACTCTGCCAGCTCGGTCTTAGCCAGCTCCACCTCGGAGCGCACGAGCTGGGACATCTGCTCGGTAGCATTGGAGACCAGCTGGCCCACCGAAGTCTCGGACGAGGATGTATCCACGTCACTCAAAGGGATAGAGTTCACCTTCGGTGCAAATTGATCAGTACCGTCGGTAAAAAGTCCATCGTTGCTCACGATTAAATCTCCTCGCGTTTATCTAAACCTTGTAATGTCCCTAATAATAATGGAATCACTATTATCCCATGGTGCCACGCATGCTTAGGGACTTCCACGGCTATCCTAATGGATATGTCAGAAAATGACGCGTTATCCCCGCTGTTTCGCCTGCCGGGGGTGAAAGAAAGTGCAGAAAAAGCCGCCGCCGCCATCGCCCGAGCGCACCGCCGACCTGCAGGATTGCGGAAGTTTAAGGTCATCTCCGCAGAGTCCCTCATACGCGGCGCCCGTGCCAGCGTGGCGTTGGATGGACACGCCATCCCCCCACATCCGGGCCCAGAAGATATGAAAGATGGACCGCTGGCCAGCGCCGTTAGCGCCTATTCCGTGGCCGCGCCGGAGCTCCTCGACGCCACGGTGCGCTCCTTCGCCCGGGCGCCACTGCAGGTATTAGCGCGCATCGACGTCGCGGCCGGTGGCACCGGTATCCCAGTCGGCGAAAGCGCACGACTGCAAGGGCTGGGTCGGCTTATCGCGCAGGGGAGCGGTCCTGCCTTCGACTTCCTGCTGCCGAGCGTGGTTCATGCCGAAATTGCTGCCAGCCAGTTTTTCGGCCCTCGCAGCGGCCTCGTCGCCCGCGTGGCTTCCCGCCTTGCCGCAGTGCATACAGGCTTGGATCCGCGCGGTTTCGCTGTGCCCGAGGTTTACTTCACCCGCCACCGCAGCGAATATGCCGCCGCGGTAGACAACTACCGCACCGCGTCTGCTGAAGCACTTGTTACACACCTCGCCGCTTGGGCCGCCGGCGGCAAAGAAGCCGACGCGATTGCCAGAGCGGCCTAGAAGGCGCGCTATGGGTCTCGCTTTAGCTGCCCAAAGCGGTTTGGGTGCTGGGCGAGCCACAATCCGGCGCCGATAGCCGCCGCGGTCCCTGCCAGTACGGAGGCACCGATGCCAATTTTCTTGGCAGACGGAGCGGGCAATAGTGGCACTGGGTCCTTAAAGGAACGTATATCCCACTCGTGGGCTAGGGCGTGGCGGTGTAAGTGCTTGTCTGGATTGACTGCAACGGGGTGGCCGACCTTCTCTAACATGGGGATATCCGTAGCGGAATCCGAATAGGCGTAGCTGGCACTGAGGTCGATGTTTTCTGCGGTTGCGGTGCGCTCCAGCGCCTTCGCCTTATGTGGGCCCTTGCAATAAAAGAGCACCTCGCCGGTAAAAAGTCCGTCCTCTTCTGCCAATTCCGTGGCGATGACGTGCTCGACGCCGAGTTCCTCTGCGATTATGTCTACCAGCACGGCGGCAGAGGCAGAGACAATGACGACGTGATCGCCAGCGGCGCGGTGGGCGCGAATAAGCTCACGGGCTTCGGCATAAATAGAGGGGGTGACTACTTGGTGCATGGTCTCCCGGGCGATGGCGCGCACCTCCTCCACAGACCAGCCGGTAATCATCGCCGTGAGTTGATCGCGGGTGGTATCCATGCCTTCGCTGGAAAGGCCCGAAAACATATAGCTGGCCTTAGCCAATGAGAGCTGTAGTGCCTCGGTTGGGGAGATGAGCCCGTTGTGTAGGAACTCGCGGCCAAAAGCATAGGCCGAGGAGGTAGCGATTATGGTTTTATCGAGGTCGAAAAACGCCGCGGTGCGTGCGTGGTCACCGCCGGCGCGAGTCATGCTAGCGGGGCGGGACTGATGGGGCTCGCGGGAATTAGTCATGATCTGCTGCCGAGTCTAGCCGCCCTTCGTACTTGGTGGTGTAGAAGTGGCTGCCGTTAATGGTGATTTGCGTGTCAATGATGAGGGAATGGTGACCCACGCGGAGTGGTACTTAGTGAACATGCATTCGGTGCAGGTCAGCGCCATGGCTGTGGAATTCTCCTGTTAGCTGTTGTGATTGAGTAGTGATCATGTCATAATAATGCGTGCAAGGCCCCGATATACCGTGCGGCCTGCCCCGGCTCACCCCCCCGAGGCCGGGTTACTGACGGCCCGCGCGCACACCCCCCGATGCGCGGGCCGTCACCTATATCTACCGCCGTGTGGAGAAAGTTATCCACAGAATTTTGGTTGAAATAGCAACAAAATCGGGCCTAGGTAGTGATCGGCGCAGGGTTATCCACAGCGTTGGCTGCGGTGGCTTACTGCGGTTGCGCGAATGCTTCAGGCTATGAGGCATGAACGCATTACACCCTGAATCCGCAGCCATTGTCGTAGCCATTGGTGATGAGGCACTGCGCGCCGAGGCCGTCCACGCCGCGGCGGCTACCAGCCACGATGTGCTTACTGTGACCGATCCCCGCGATATCCCGCGCAGCCTGCCGGGGGCCTATGCGGTGTTAGTTGATTCCCTCATGGCTCGCGTGGTGGCGGCAGCGCAGCGCACCCACACCGCGTCTATGCCGGTGCTTTTCCTCGCTGCCGATCCCGGGCCGATTGATTATGAGGCGGCGTTGGCCTGCCACGCGGAGAGTGCCTTTATTATTCCCGCCCAGGTCAAGGAGCTGCTTGCGAGTATTGCCGCGGCGGGCGCCCCGCAGGAAACGCGGCCGGGTAGCGCCACCATCGCAGTGGTTGGCGCGAGCGGCGGCGTGGGGAGCTCTACTTTTGCCGCCGCGTTGGCCCGCACCCAATGCGCTACCGATGGCCGCGCCTTGCTTGTCGACGCCCACCCTCACTCCGGCGGGCTCGACCTTCTGCTTGGCGTAGAAGCCGAACCGGGGGCGCGTTGGCCGGAGCTTACCGTAAGTGATGGCAGCATCGATGCCGCCGATCTTCACCGCGCGCTGCCGAGCGCACCGGATGGGGTAGCGGTGCTATCTGCCGCGCGCAGCACCGTCGCGGATCCCTTCCATTTGGAAAAGGACCTGCTCGCACGGGTGGTAGGCGCGGCTCACGCTGGTGAAGGATTATGCGTGGTGGATTGCACTCCAGAGACCATCCCGGATGCGTGTACCCACGTGGTTGTCTTGGTGGCCGCGGAGGTGCGGTCGGCCGCAGCGGCTGCGCAGCTTCTTGTCCAGCTCGATGCCGCGCGGCGCAGTTGTGTGGTGGTGCTGCGGCAACGCCAGTGGGCGTCGTTAAGCGCAGCGGAAGTAGAACGCATCGTCCATAGCGCGGTGCTGGCAGAATTGCCGACGCTGCGGGGGCTCACGCGCGCGGTGGAAATCGGCGGCCTGCCGCAGCGTCTCCCCGCTGCCTTGCGTAAGGCCGCAAGCGCGGTACTCGAGGAGGTCGGCGCATGAGCGAGCAGCAAGCAACACAGGAAGTGCTTGAAAAGATGCAGCGTATCATCGCCGCCGAACCCGACTTGGTGCACGATGCGGCAGCCCTAGCCCGGCGGATCCGCCAAGAAGCCGGCGTGATTAGTGACGTCGCGGTGCTCGACCTGCTGCGCCGCCTGCGCCAAGATTCCACCGGTATGGGCCCACTCGATGCACTGCTGGGGCGCGAGGGAGTCACGGACGTCGTGGTTAACGGGCCGCACGCGGTATTCATGGACCGCGGTGACGGGCTCGAGCGCACCGACATTACCTTCCGTGATGATGCTGAAATCCGTCAGCTAGCCAGCCGGCTGGCGGCAGCTTCAGGCACGCGGCTCGATGATGCACAGCCTTTTGCTGATGGCCGCGTTACCCGCCCCGATGGTGTTGTCCTGCGCGTCCACGCCCTGCTGAGCCCGCCTGCGGTGGCCGGAACCTGCCTGAGCCTGCGCGTACTGCGCCAAGCACAAACCACTCTGCCTCAGCTAGTAGAAAATGGCACGGTGTCAGAGGATATCGCTGCGCTACTGCGCGCCGTGGTGAACCAGCGCATCTCATTCCTGGTTATCGGCGGAACTGGCTCTGGCAAAACTACTTTGTTATCCGCGCTGTTGGGAACCGTCTCCGAGCGCGAACGCATCCTTGTCATCGAGGACACCGCCGAACTCTCCCCACATCACTCGCACTGCGTCAGCGTGGTCTCGCGCCGGGCCAACGCGGAGGGAAGCGGTGAAGTCACGATGTCACAATTGCTCTGCCAAGCGCTGCGCATGCGCCCAGACCGCATCGTGGTGGGCGAAATTCGTGGACGTGAAGTGGTGGATCTCCTCGCTGCGCTCAACACCGGCCACGACGGCGGTGCCGGGACGCTGCACGCCAATTCCCTCTTTGAAGTTCCCGCCCGCATGGAGGCCCTTGCTGCCCTCGGCGGCCTGGGTCGCGCGGCATTGCACTCGCAACTAGCCGCGGCCGTGCACATGGTGCTGGCTATGGAACGCACTCCGCAGGGCCGCCGCCTCGCCCATATCGGAGTACTCGAGGGAAACCCAGTAACCCCGCGCATCATCTGGAGCGCCGAGCACGGCCCAGCAGAAGGCTTCACGGAATTCTCCGCACAACTTCTAGGCGAGCCCGGCGGGGAGGAAAGCCATGCTTAGCTTCCTCTTACTGGCCGCCGCGCTGCTTCTACCCGCACCCTCGATTGCAGGCCGATTGGCATCGGCCACGCGCCAGGTACAAACCAGCTCCGTGGTCATTTTGGGGGCGGTGTTTTGCGGCAGCTTGGTCTTCTACTCGGTAGGTCGCATCAGCATCGCTATCGCCGCCGCCATAATCGCCTGGTGCGTGTCCTGGTACGCCAAAGACATGGTGGCCGCGCGCACGCAGCGGCGCGGCCGCGAGGGGCTGGCAGCCTACCTGGGCGTTGTCACAGCGGACCTGCGTGCCGGGGCGACCCTGACCGGAGCGCTCGCCCGCGGCGTGGACTCCCTACCAGCCACGACCCCGCGCGAGGTAATCACCGCACTGGAATCGACCGCCACCCTCGCAGCCCGCGGTGCGCCGCCGCATATGGCGCTGACAGATGCGCACGACGAAGCCTCCTTGCCGGAGCTGACCCGCCTAGGCCACCTGCTGGAGCTTTCCACCTACCACGGTATTGCGGTAGCTAGCTTGCTCGACCAAGCCCAAAATCGCCTCGACGCTTCCCGACGCCACCAGCAATCCACCTCCGCTAGCCTGCAAGGTCCCCAAGCCACCGCCACGGTGCTCGCGTGCCTACCCATAGCCGGCATCGCCATGGGCGGGGCCATGGGCGCCAACTCGCTGGGCTTCCTTTTCGGCGGCGGACTGGGCGGCATCCTCCTCGTAGTAGGCGTGGCCCTGGCCTGCGGTGGATTCGCCTGGTCGCGTGTCATCATTCGGAAGGTGGCCGCATGACCACGCTTATCTGTATCGCCCTCGCGGTCCTCGTTGGCCTACCACCACACAGTGCTCGGTTAGCAGCTGCGAACGCTACCAAAGACTCCGCCAAGACCCCGCGCGATGGCCCGACTGCGCGTGGGGGACTGATAAGCAAGCTCAAGCCCACAGCACCGCTGGACCCACTTGCGGTAGCCGGCGACATCGAACTCTTCGCAGCTTGCCTGGCCGCAGGGCTATCCGCGCACGGCGCCGCCACCGCGGTGGCCCGCACTGCGGATGCTCAGACGCAGGACCTGTGGGAGACCGTGGCCGCGCTACTGGGTGTGGGCGTTCTCACGCACTCTGCGTGGGGTCACATGAAGGGGCACGCGGGGCTGGAGGACTTAGCGCAGCTTGTCATCATGTCGGGCGAATCCGGCGCCACCATTGCGACCGGATGTCACCGAATCTGTACTTCTTTGCGCGCGGAAGCATCCGCCCATGCCACGGCCCAGGCGGAGCGCGCAGGAGTATTTATCGCCCTCCCGCTGGCGGTGTGCTTCCTGCCGGCATTCATCGTTCTAGGACTTGCGCCCGTAGTCATCAGCTTGGGCGCGCAACTTCTCTAAACCTCACTTGAAAGGACATTAATCATGCACGCACTCATTAAGTATTCCCAGCTCATTCGCAATGATGAGGGTATGAGCACCATCGAGTATGCCATGGGCTCTCTGGCGGCTGCCGCGCTCGCCGGGGTGCTCTACATGGTCATCAACGGCGGCGGGGTGGTGGATGCCATCGAAGGCATCATTACCGACGCCCTATCGAATACCCCAAGCTAGCACCGCGACCCAATGAAGGCCGGCGGGCTCATCCTGCCGGCAGAAGGGAGGAATGATGCATTGGGTATTTGATGACGATGGTTCCGTGACCATCGAGGCCGCCTTGGCTCTAAGCTCCCTGGTCGTGGTCGCGGCGGGAATCGTGGGTGCCATTGCCACGCTGGCATCCTATATCGCCGCGGTAGATATGGCGGGCGCGGCCGCGCGTTCGCATGCCATCGGCGTCGAATACCATCCGGCGCGCGAGGATGCTCAGATCAGCGTGGAGGAAAGCGGTGGGCTGGTAAGGGCGTCGGTAAGCGTAGAGGCGCCCGTTGGAACCATGCGCTCCGAGGCAGTCTTTCCCGCCGAAGTGGGCGGAAATGAATAAGCCGCACCGCCGAGGCGAGGAAGGCTATGCCACTATTGCCGCAGCCGGCATCATCGTCGCCATCGTAAGCCTACTGCTGCTCGTCGCGGCAGTGGGCTCGCGCGTGGCCGCGCGCCACGAGGCGCAAGTGGCGGCCGATCTCGCTGCGGTCGCTGGTGCCTGGGCCCTTGCCACGGGTGAGGACGCCTGCACCGCCGCGCGCGATACGGCCGCGCTAAACGATGCCACCTTAGAAACCTGCACCGAATCTGGTCGCGATGTCATTGTCACCGCCGTGGTCCGCGGACGCTCTACCCAGGCGAAAGCTGGGCCGGTGTGAGCCGGCGGAAATAGGTAGCGCGGCTAGCCCTGCGTCATGGTGACCAGCGCACCGAGTAGTTTGATCGCACCGTCTTTGCTGAGTGGATTATTCCCGTTTCCGCATTTCGGCGATTGCACGCACGAAGGGCAGCCGGATTCGCATGGACACGAGCGCACCGCCTCGAAGGTGGCCTCGATCCATTCAGGAAAGCGGCGAAAGCCTTCTTCAGCAAAGCCGGCACCGCCGGGATGGCCGTCGTAAACAAAAACGGTGGGCAGCTGCGTATCGGGGTGCAGCGCGGTGGAAACGCCACCGATATCCCAGCGGTCGCAGGTGGCGATAAGCGGCAGCAGGCCGATGGCGGCATGCTCGGCCGCATGCAAGGTGCCGGGGGTATCGGAAGCAGTCACGCCCATGGCCGAAAGCACCAGCGGGTCGATGGTATAGGCCACCGCCCGAGTAACCAGGCGCTGTTCGGGAAGATCGAGGGGTATGTCATCGCCAATGGTGCCATCGGCAAGCCGCACTTGGTAACCGGTGACGCGATCGGTGACTTCTACCTCTACGTCCGCCACCCACAGGCCCGGAGAGTAGTTGATCAGGTTATCGGCCTCGCGCAGGATGCGGATATCCGTGGTGGAGCGCGGAGTAGTGGAATAATCCGGGGCCTCGGGGCGGGCCAGTGCTAGGTAATCGCTGAGAATGAGCTCCTCAATGACGAAACTTTCGCCCTGGTGCAGGTACACCGCGCCGGGGTGCACCTGGCTGGTGGCGCGCGCGGCGTCAATGGTGCCGAGCAGGCGGCCATCGGAGGAATCCACGATCATCACTTCCTCGCCCGCCCCGCCGCGCAGGGAAACCGCTGAATGCGCCGTCTCCGGGGAGAGTTCTTCCGGCGAGTGGGCAGGAATGGGTACGGCGAACCAGCCGCGCTCGCGGCGGCGCAGCAGGCCAGATTCGGCCAACTGGTGGACCACATCCTGTGCGCCCCAGGCAGCAATCGTGGCATCATCCAGCGGCTTTTCCACCGCGGCGCAATAGACGTGGCCAAAGAGGATATAGGGATTGGCCGGATTGAATACGCTGGCCTCCACTGGGCGGCCAAGCAGCGCCTCGGGGTGGTGCACTAAGTAGGTATCCATCGGCTCATCGCGGGCGATGAGCACTATGAGCGAGCCCTGCCCACGGCGGCCAGCGCGCCCTGCCTGCTGCCAAAAACTCGCGACGGTTCCGGGGAAGCCGGCCGTGACCACGGCATCGAGCCCGCCGACGTCGATGCCCAGTTCGAGCGCGGAGGTGGTGGCGACGCCGAGCAAGGAGGCGTCGTCAAGCGCGCGCTCCAACTTGCGGCGGTCCTCGGCCAGGTAACCCGCGCGGTAGGCGGCGATGCGTTGGGCAAAATCGGGCCGGCCGAGGCTTCCGGAGAGCACCTCGGCCGCGCGCATCGCCACCACCTCGGCCGAGCGACGCGAACGCACAAAGGTCATGGTGCGCGCGCCCTCAGCGATGAAAGAAGCCATCATCTCGGCCGCCTCGGTGGTGGCGGCGCGGCGCACCGGCGCCCCGTGCTCGCCCTCAGCGCCCTCGATGAAGCCCGGTTCCCACAGCGCTACCGTGCGCGCGCCAGTGGGGGCGGAGTCCTCTGTGATCGCGCGGGCCGGCCGGCCGCTAAGGCGCTGCGCGTGCCGGGCCGGGTCCTTCATGGTGGCCGAGGCGTAGATCACCGTCGGCCGCGAGCCATAGTGCTCACACAGACGCAGCAGGCGCCGCAGCACCAGTGCCACGTTCGCGCCGAATACACCCCGGTAGGAGTGGCATTCATCAATAACGATGAACTCTAAGTGCCGCAGCAGCCGCGCCCACCGCGCATGCGCTGCCAGCAGAGACATATGCACCATATCCGGGTTGGAGAAAATAAACCGCGAATGATCGCGCACGCCCGCGCGGGATTCCTGCGGCGTATCGCCGTCATAGGGCGCGGGCACCACAGTCTTGAGCGCCGGAATCCCCCGGCACAGCTCAAGCACCGCCTGCAGCTGGTCCGAGCCCAGCGCCTTGGTGGGTGTGATATAGAGCGCACAGGCGGTCGGGTCCTGCGCCAACCGGCTCAAAATGGGCAGCTGGTAGCCCAGCGATTTGCCCGAGGAGGTACCGGTAGAAATCACCGTATCCTCGCCTTCCCAGGCGGCCTGCGCCAGCTCCGCTTGGTGGCTATACAGCTTGGCGACGCCCCCATCCTCCAGCTTTTCCCGCAACTCTGGCAGCACCCATTCTGGCCACTGCGCATACTGGGCGCGCTGCGGTGGCAGGGTGGTGTGAAAGGTGAGAGTAGACTCATCAAGGCGGCGCTGGATGTACTCGAGGAGCTCTTTTCCTAGGGGATTATCCGTTTCCGGGTGAGCCAATTTCTACCCCCCTCGTGAGTTAGGTCTATCGCTTTGGCGTGGAACGTGTCACACTGATATGAGGCCAATGATGTCTTGGTGCGGTGTTTACACTTTAAGGTACTGCTAAAGGACGCATTTACCGAAACCTCCCTCGGTGTGGAATCGCCGCACCAATAAGCAAGAAAAGGACTGCACACCATGGCACAAGGAACCGTTAAGTGGTTTAACTCTGAAAAGGGCTACGGCTTCATCGAGCGCGCGGATGGCGCCGGCGATATCTTCGTCCACTACTCCGAGATTCAGGGCAGCGGCTTCCGCACCCTAGAGGAAAATCAGCAGGTCACCTTCGAGGTTGGCTCCGGCCCGAAGGGCGAGCAGGCCCAGTCCGTTTCCGTTATCTAGGCTGCCTTCCCCCGCTACGGCGTTTCGGCGTAGCCGCGGCGGGTATCCCACCACTCGGTGAATTTATTCTGCAGTTTCTGCAGGCCTACGCCGATGACGACGGCGGCGATAATACTGACCACCACCGCCAGCACCGGCGAATCGGAAAAGGCCATGCCGCCGAGATAGCCGATTGCTAGCGCTTGGGCGGCCCAGAGGGCCACGCCGATGGTGTCGAAGAATAAGAAGACCAGCCAGGGAAACCGCATGGATCCCAGCAGGATAGTCATGAAGAGCCGGGCGGAGGGAATGAAGCGCGCGATAATGATGGCAGCACCGCCGCCGCGGCGCATATTGCGCTTGACCCAGCTCAGCCCTTCGTAGGCCTTGGATCCCTTAGGCACGCGCTTGAGCAGGGGCATGAACCGTGTGCCTAATAGGAAGCAGAGATTATCTCCCATCATGGCGGCAATTAGCGCTACGAAAAACATGGTGGGCAGGTGTGGAAAGCCCTGCGAGCCGGACCAGGCGCCGGCCATATTGAGCGGGATTTCAGAGGGCAGCACGGGGAAGAAGCAGTCACCAAAGATCAGTGCGCCTACCAGCGGGTAGATCCACTCTGTGGACATGACGGTTTCGATCCACATAGTGATGGTGTCGACCATGTATCCTCCGCGGGCGTCGTCTTGGGTGTGCTATCGTGCCCCACAATGCTTTCACAGCTACTGGGCGTTCTAAGTAGGCCAGTATAGACCGGTTCCGTGGGGGTACATAGTGCCCCTGAAAACGGCCATTTGGCACAACCGCGTATATGGTGCGAGAAAGAAAACGCAGATCATCTGTGTACGCTAGGGGCGATTGCTGAAAGCGTGCAAACCTTATTGTTCGCATCATCGAAAGGGATGAAGTCGAAGTGGCAGAAGCAGCCGGGCCGGGAAAGACCTTGGTGATCGTCGAGTCGGCGACGAAGGCGAAGAAGATCCAGCCTTACCTCGGGGATAAGTACATCGTGGAGGCTTCCGTGGGCCATATCCGCGATCTTCCCCGCGGCGCTGCGGACGTTCCGGCTAAGTATAAGAAGGAATCTTGGGCGCGCCTCGGCGTGAACCCGGAGGATGACTTCGCCCCGCTATATGTGGTGAGCCCAGATAAAAAGAAGAAAGTCGCGGACCTAAAGTCCAAGCTGAAGCAGTGCGACCAGCTCTACCTCGCAACAGACCCCGACCGCGAAGGTGAAGCCATTGCGTGGCACCTGCTCGAGGTCTTAAAGCCCAAGGTCCCGGTGCGCCGCATGGTGTTCAATGAAATCACCAAGTCTGCCATCCTGGAAGCTGCGGATAATACGCGCGATCTGGATTACAACCTTATCGACGCCCAGGAAACCCGCCGCGTCCTCGACCGTCTCTACGGCTACGAGGTCTCCCCGGTGCTGTGGAAGAAAGTCATGCCGCGGCTTTCTGCCGGCCGCGTGCAGTCGGTGGCCACCCGCGTCATCGTCGAACGTGAGCGCGAGCGCATGGCATTCATCCCGGCCGATTACTGGGACCTAGCCGCCACACTAGATACCGGCGCTGCGGATGCGGATAATCCCGCTACATTCGACGCCCGCCTTACCGCCGTCAATAGCAAGCGCGTGGCCTTGGGCCGCGACTTTGATGACCGCGGCAACGTCAAGAGCAAAGACGTCATCGTCATTACCGAGCCGCAGGCCAAGGCGTTAGAAACCGCGCTGAGCGGCGCGGATATGCAGGTTGCTGGGGTAGAACACAAGCCTTATACGCGCAAGCCTTATGCGCCGTTTATGACCTCTACGCTGCAGCAGGAGGCCGGCCGCCGCCTGCACTTTACCTCTGAGCGCACCATGCGCATTGCGCAGCGACTGTACGAAAACGGCCACATTACTTATATGCGTACCGATTCCACCTCGCTGTCCAAGCAGGGCCTATCAGCCGCGCGCAACTCCGCTACCAGCATCTATGGCGCAGAGTACGTTTCTGATTCCCCGCGTGTGTATGACCGCAAGGTGAAAAACTCCCAGGAGGCTCACGAAGCCATCCGCCCGGCCGGCGAGTCCTTCGCCACCCCGGGCCAGCTCTCCGGTCAATTGGACGCGGAGGAGTTTAAGCTTTATGACCTGATTTGGAAGCGCACCGTCGCCTCCCAGATGGCCGATGCCAAGGGAACCTCCATGAAGGTCACCGTGGCCGGCACGGCCACCACGGATAATGGCAGCTATGACGTGGAATTCTCCGCCACCGGCCGCACCATTACCTTCCCCGGCTTCCTGAAGGCCTACGGCGCGGATGACGCCAAGGGCGATAAGAAGGGCGAGACCCGCCTGCCGCACTTGGAGGAGGGACGCGCCCTAAAGGCCAAGGAAGTCTCCGCGGAAGGCCACTCCACCAATCCACCGGCCCGCTATACCGAGGCCAGCCTGGTCAAGAAGATGGAGGATCTGGGCATCGGTCGCCCGTCCACCTACGCATCCATCATCAAGACCATCCAGGACCGCGGCTATGTGGTCTCGCGCGGCAATGCGCTGGTGCCATCGTGGGTTGCCTTTGCCGTCGTGGGCCTATTGGAGGAGAACTTCACCGAGCTGGTGGACTATGACTTCACCTCTTCCATGGAGGATGAGCTCGACCAGATTGCTACCGGTATCGAGGACGGCACCGCCTGGCTCAACGGCTTTTACTTCGGCAATGCTGAGGCTAACGAGCAAAAGGCGGCCTCTATTGCCCGTCACGGTGGTTTGAAGTCACTTATCGACGTCAACCTAGAAGCCATCGATGCTCGCAAGGTCAACTCCCTGCGCCTTTATACCGATACCGAGGGCCGCGATGTCTTTGTCCGCGTGGGCCGCTACGGCCCGTATATCGAGCGCGCCGTCGGCACCAATGAGGACGGCACCATCGAATACCAGCGCGCTAACCTCTCTGAAACCGTCACCCCTGATGGCCTGAATGAGGAGCTGGCAGAAAAGCTCTTCGCGACCCCGCAGGGCGGCCGCGAATTGGGTGAAAACCCGGCAAATGGCCGCATGATTGTGGCTAAGGAGGGCCGCTTTGGCCCATATGTTACCGAGGTCGTCCGCGATGATGAGCGGGAAAAGGCTGAGTGTGAGGCCGAGGAGGTCGTCGCCAAGGAGCGTGCCGAGGAAGACAAGCAACGCGCCGAGGAAGGCAAGCGCGCTAAGAACTGGGAAACCAAAACTGCCGCGAAGCAGAAGGAAAAGCGCGTCAAGGAGTACATCGAGAACAAGCTGAAGCCGGGTACGGCCTCGCTATTTAGCTCGATGGAGCCCTCTACGGTCACCCTCGAAGAAGCCCTCAAGCTGCTCTCCTTGCCGCGCGAGGTGGGCGAGGATGACGGCGTGATGATCACCGCGCAGAACGGCCGCTACGGCCCGTACCTGAAGAAGGGGACCGATTCGCGCTCCTTGGCCAAGGAAGAGCAGATCTTCACCATCACCTTGGACGAGGCCCGCCGGATCTATGCCGAGCCGAAGCGCCGTGGTCGCGCCGCGGCCCAGCCGCCGATCAAGCAGCTGGGCGATAATGACGTCTCCGGCAAGCCCATGACCGTCAAGGACGGCCGCTTCGGTCCGTACGTCACCGACGGCACCACCAATGCCTCCCTGCGCCGCGGCGATGACCCGGAGCAGCTTACCGACGCCCGCGCAAACGAGCTCCTTTCCGAGCGCCGCGCCAAGGAAGCATCCGGCGAGACCAAGAAGAAGTCCACAAAGAAGTCCTCTAAAAAGACGACGAAGAAGAAGGCGACTAAGAAGGTCACCAAAAAGTCCACGAAGAAGGCCGGCAAGAAGGCAACCAAGAAGCCTTCGCCCGGCACGAAAAACGTGGTGAAGGCCGGCTCGCGCAAGAAATAACCGCGTAAGGTGGCGGGCATGAACGATTTTCTTGCCCGCACCCAGGAAGGCGCTGCGGCCCTGCGACGCGCCGTATCCGATATCAGCGCACAGCCACAGCTGCTCGCCTCGGTCTGCGAGGAGCCCGCCGTGGGCACCGCAGTCCTGACCGGAGTCATTGCTCGAGTGGAAAAGACCCGCCGCCTGATCCGCCCCTCTGTGCTGGGAGTGGCGGCCGTGGCGGCAGGCCACACCGCCTATGCCTGGAGTTTGTATCGCCGCGGCGCGCGCAATGATGCCCTAGGTTGGGGCCTGCGCGCGGCAGCATGGGGAGCGGGCGTTGCCGCCACCCGTACCCAGCCGACGGCCGCCGCGGTTGCAGTAGGTGGCGCGGCCGTGCTTGCCACCTCGGCACTGGCGGGCGACCCAGCGCTGCGCACCGACGCCGGCAAGGGCATTGGCCACGGCGCCAACCTGCTCGTCGCGGCCGAGGGGCTAACGGCCTTGCGTGCGGCGCTGCAGCAGCGAAAGCGCAAGGCGCGGCTAGTGCGTGCGGCCGAAGCCAGCGCCCTAGTTATCGGACACCTGCTGCTGATTGACGGCCTTCGCCGCACCCGGTAACTGCGGTTGCATCGTCGGGCCATAAGACAAGCGGCGATGCACGGACTCGATGGGGCCGCGGCGGCCGTAGGCCTCCAGCACGCAGACGAAGATGAGCGTGGCCAGCCATACCGCGAAAGCGAGCGCGGCCTGGCCAAAAAGCCCCTAGCTCGTGGCCAAAGTCCAGCATGAACGGGTGTACGAGGCAGAAAAAGAAGATGGACTGGCCCACATAGCCGCTCATGGAGCGCTTGCCCAGCGCCGCAAAGGGCCACAATACCGCGGGCAGCGGTGCGCCGGCCGAGAGTCGCTCCTGTACTGGCTGCAGCACTAATGCGAGCCCGGCCAGGATGCCGGGGCCGGTGAAGACACCGAGGAAAGAGTTAGCATTATTGGCCGCATTCGCCCAGCGCTGCTCGATGACCCCAAGCGTGCTCAAAGACCACAGGGCGCCGATTACCACGGTAATGACCACCGCGATGGCAACCCAGCGGAGGAGGGTGGGGCGGTGAGAAGGGACGTCGGCAAGCACGCCTTGGCGCGCCCACACAAAACCCACCAGCATGACAGGCAGGTACATCAGCAAAATGATCGGCGTGGCTAAAACCTGGCTGCCTAGGGTGACAAGCTGGCTGAGCAGCAAATCGGGGTAGGACTCGATGGTGCCGATGCCTTCCGTAGCCACCACGCCGAGGGGATCCATAGCGCCGGAAATGAAGGCCACGATCCCGCCCAGCGCGCACAGTGCGAACAGAATATAGGCCACGAGCATAAGGGTAGAATCCCGCTTGCGCAGCAGGAATGCAATCACGATTCCGGCCACGCCATAGAAGAACATGATGTCGCCCCAAAACAGCAGCACCATATGCACCGCGCCCATCAGAGCCAAGAAGGCATAGCGCTTGGCGATGACCCCGCGCGCCGCCTGCACCGGAAAGCCACGCCGCCACAGACTCAACGCGATGAGCCCCACACCAAAGCCCAGCAACGTAGAAAACATGGGTAGGCCGCGGTTGTGGACAAAGAAGGCGCCGAAGACGACGGCGGCCTTGTCCCACGCGCTGCCGTCGATGATGCCACCGAAATAGCTTGCTGGCCGGTCGGTGGTGATAATCCACGCCGTGGTCATATTGGCCATGGCGATGCCTAATAGGGCCATGCCGCGTGCCACATCGGGCGCGATCATGCGGGGCCGAGGAGCTGAGCTCACTTAAAACCTCGTTATACCTCGGAACGTTCTGCCAGGGTAGCGCGGATAGGGCGAGCCAGCTGGGTCATGCGATGGCGACCGCGTAGCTCAATGGATTTCATCATAGTCCACCGGGCCTGCTCGGCCTCGTTAGCGGTCTTGAGTGTGGCGGCATTGGTGAGCACTTGGCCCGGGGTGTCCTTGGCCAGCTCGGTCAGGCGCGCGGCTTCATTCACGGCATCTCCAATGACGGTGTATTCGAAGCGGTCCGCACCACCGATATGCCCGGCGACGACGTGTCCTGCGGCCACCCCGATGCCGGCTTGCAATTCGAGTCCGCGCAATTCACTGCGCAGCTCCCGGGCGGCCTGGAGGGCCATGGAGGTGGAATCATAAACATTGAGGGGAGCGCCAAAAACGGCGAGGGCTGCATCGCCCTGGAATTTATTAATAATTCCTTTATTGCGGTGCACCACCTCGACGACGTGCTCGAAGAACTTATTGAGTTCCTCCACCACCTCCTCGGGGGAGTGGTTGACGGCGAAGGTGGTGGAACCGATGACGTCAATAAAAAGCACCGCAACTTTGCGATCCTCGCCGCCTAATTCTGGGCGCTCCTCCAGCGCACGTTGGGCCACCTCGCTGCCGACGTAGCGGCCGAAAATATCGCGCACGCGGTTGCGCTCCCGCAGGCCACGCATCATTTCATTAAAACCGGCCTGCAGCACTCCCAATTCGGAGCCATCGTAGATATCGACCTCGGCATTGGTCTCTCCGCGGCGCACGCGCTTGATAGCGTCCTGCAATTCTAGGATCGGATCTACCACGCTCATCACGGCGAAGCTGGTGCCGATAAACCCGGTAGCCAGGGCGGTCAGTGCGAGTGCGGTAATGGCAGGGACGAGGTCTCCCGCAGTGCCGTGAAAAAGTCCGGTGCGCTGCGCGATGAGCACGAGGAGGATACCCACCAGTGGCACGCCGGAGGTCATTAACCAGGTAGAAATCAGGCGATATTTGATGGGCGGCTCGAGAGTGGAATCCTCAAATCGCCGTGCCACCGCTTGGGCGGCGACCGGGCGCACAAGGCGTTCAGCCTGTAGATAGGTCAAGATAATGACCACGAGACCGGCGAGTGTTGCGGAAACACCCACGACGAGCCCGAGCTTGGCGGATTCCCGGCCGGAAATCACCACGGCGAGAATGATGCCGATGAGCCACACCGCGGCCGCCACCACGGACTGGTAGACGGGGATGCGCAGCACCAAGTTGCGCACCATATTCGGATCGTGCTCGTCCGGGTTTCGCTGCCAGTCCAGCACCGGGCGGAATAGCAGCAGGGTTACGGCGATGCCAATGATCACGGCAAAAATCAGATACACCGCGGCGACGCCCATGAGGCTGGGCAATTCGGCGGCGAAGTCTTTAATCTCCGGCATCGGCAGGAAATAGAGGACAAAGGTCATAATCGCGATGGCACCGATAAGGTTGGCGCCGAGGACTAAGGCGGCATAGACCGGCCATTGGGTACCCATGAGCCATCGTGCGCCGCGCAGTAGTCTGTTCATGCCTTCATACTTTAGTAAGACCAGTAGGCTAGGGCGAGTGAATACCGGAAGCGTTGCGCAAAGATTGGCAGATACCCCAGGTGTGGCCCGCACCATTCTGGATGCCGCCCGGGCTGCGCGGGGGATGGCGGGGGCAGATCCGCGGGCGATGAGCCATTCCTGGCTGTTTACCGGCCCGCCGGGCTCCGGCCGTTCCCTGGCCGCGCTCGATTTTGCGGCCGCGCTCATGTGTACGGACCCGGAGGAGCCGGGCTGCGGCCGGTGCGAGGCCTGCCAGGCGGTGCTGGGAGCTAAGCAGCATACTGACTTGGTGCTGGTGGATCCGCAGGAAGTCATTATTCCGGTGGATACGGTGCGCGAGGTTATCGGCCGGGCCGCGAGCCTGCCCACGGTTGCGCCGTGGCGCGTGGTGATCTTTAACAATGCCGACCGCCTCAATAATAACGGTGCGAATGCCCTGCTTAAGACGGTGGAGGAGCCGCCGGCGCGCACTGTGATCATTATGTGTGCCCCATCCGACGCCCCCGAGGACTTCTCCCAGACCCTCCGCTCGCGTTGCCGCCACCTCTACATTCCCTCCCCGTCGGTGGAGAGCATTACCGCCCAGCTGGTCAGCGAAGGCGCCTCGGATCACGACGCCCACTTGGCCGCCCTCACCTCCCTCCGCCACGTCGGCAGGGCTCGGCGCCTAGTCAACGACCCGGCGGTGCAAAAGCGCCGCGCGGTGGCCATCAACCTGGCAGAAGAGGTCTTCCACGGCTCCCAGGGTTTCCAGGCGGTGACCTCGCTGCTGAAATTGGTCGATTCGGAGGCAAAGGAATCGCATAAGGAACAGGAAGAAGCCGAACTGGCGAAGCTGGAGCAGACCCTCGGTGTCGGTGCGAAGGGCAAGGGTGCGGCCAAAGCACAGCGCGACGCCCGCTCCGCCATCAAGGATCTCCAGGACCAGCACAAGAAGCGGGCGAAGCGCCGAGTCATTGACAACCTGGACCTAGTGCTCATCGATCTCTCTGGCGTATACCGCGATGCGCTCATGCAGAAGGTGGGCGCGCAGGTGGATCTGACTCATCCGGACTTCGCTGGTCTTTCTGGCGAGCTCGCGCAGCGCGTGAGCGAGGAGGGCCTGCTGGACTGCCAAGCGGCCATCACGTTATGCCGCGAACAGCTGACGCAAAACGTCGGCACGCAAATTGCTTTTGATGGGCTGGTGGGCCGCCTGCGCCGCGCGTGCCTATAAACGGGTGCCCGCTCGGGGCCCGATTTCTATTCCGCGGCGCCCCTAGGTTAAACTTTCTCTTGCTGCACTGGCGCATGCCAAGCAGCGTGCCGCCTTAGCTCAGTCGGTAGAGCATTTCACTCGTAATGAAAAGGTCGCGAGTTCGATTCTCGCAGGCGGCTCCATAGTGGCCGCAGGTGAATAGCCTGCGGCCTTTTGTTGTTGTAAGCGCGGCGGTGGGGGCAGCGCGTTAAGCCTCGCTGTGATTGTGCAGCAGGCGCGGGACCACCTTGCCGGTGGCATTGCGTGGGAGCTTGTCCATGAAGTGCACATCGCGCGGCACGGAGTGGTCAGCGAGCTTGGTGCGGACCCATTCGCGGATGGCATCGGCGGTCAGGGCCTTTCCGGTGGCGTCGGCAGTAGGCACCGCCCACACGGCGATGCGCTGGAAGGTTTCGCTATCTTCAACACCGCCGGCGTGAACCTCGTGAATGCCGGGCATGGCCTCGAGGATCTCGGTGACGGACTGCGGGTGGACGTTTTCGCCGCCGACGATGATCATGTCATCGGCGCGGCCGACCACGTGCAGGAAGTCGTGCTCATCGATATAGCCCAAGTCCCCAATCGAAATGAGCCCGTCCACCTTATTGAGGCGCAGATTCGGGTTGGTATAGCCAGTCATGGCGGTGGAGTTGGTCAGGTAAATCTCGCCCAGCTCGCCGCGCGGCACCGGGTGGCCTTCCTTATCGAGGATGCGCAGCTTCGTGCCGGAGGCCACGCGTCCGGCGATGGTGGGGTTCGCGGCCACCTGGTCCATGGTGGCGGTCGTCGCCAGCGCGAGCTCGGTGGAGCCATAGACATTGCAGAGGATGGCGCCGAAGCGCGCATTGGTCTCCTTGACCACCTCCGGGGTCAGCGCATTGCCGGCCGAGGCGATGAATTTCAAGCTCGAGGTATCGAACTCACCGGCCGGATCCCGCTCCACCAAGCGCTTGAAGAAGATGGGGGAGGAGATCATGCCATCGAGGCGGTAGCGCTGGACATCGTCAAGCACCTGCTCCGCGTCGAATACGCGGCGGGTGACAATGGTATTGCGCAGGCCCAGTGCAATATTGATGCAGGCCCAACCCCAGGTATGGAAGATAGAGGCAGTCAGCTGCAGGCGTTGGTCGCCGCGCCACGGAATCGTGTTCACGATGGAGGCCAGTACCACCGGCAGAGTTGGCTCCGGCCGCACAATGCCCTTCGGAATGCCCGTGGTGCCGGAAGACATGAGCACGATCGGGCCGTGTTTGGGGAATCGTGGCAGCGTCGCGGCCGGTGGATTCTTCACAATTTTGTCTAGCTTTGGCAGATCACTTGCCCCGGTATCGTGCGCGATGATGACGGGGATATCGGTGTCCACACGGTCGATGAATTCATCATCTACAACGAGGACGTTGATACCGTTTTCCTCGATGCAGCCCGCTAACTGCTCCGGGGAGGAACCAACGTTGAGCAGGTAAATAGAAGCGCCCGCATAGCCTTTGGCGCCGAGCGGAATGATGATGCCGCGGCCGTTGCGTGCCATCACGCCAAGACGGATCTCGGGCAGGTCCAGCGAGCGGAGGTAGCGGGCGAAGCCCTGGGTGTGGGTGCGCAGCTGGCGGTAGGTGAGGGTGCCGTCGTCGTCGATAAGCGCCAGGCGCTCTGGGCAGGTGAGGTAGCCCTGTTCGATTTCGCGCGCGGTGGTGAAGCGGTAGCGGGCCAGGTTGGGTAGCAAACTAAGCTGGGCCCTCGCGCCGCCTTGGTGGCTGAAGAGTCCGGCGTTATAAAGCGCCGGAACGAACCGGCCGAGGGCTGCTGCGTGGAATTTAAAATCGGAAAAATTCACGGTCGGGGTAGCTCCAAATAAGCGAAGATAACAAAAGGATAACCATGGACGATATCGTGAGAGAGGCGCGCTGTGTTGCCGCCAACTCGAAATATGTTACAGAAGCGACTGCAGTGACCTGAAGTTACTGGTGTTTCTAGAAAAGGATCTCATGAAATCTCTGCAGCTGAAAGTCCTCTCCGTAGTGGCTTCCGCGCTGGCCGTCGTAGGTGTGGTAGCAGCGCCACAGGCCGCCGCCGCGGAGCGCAACCTAGTAGCCTTCGGCGATTCCGTCCTCGCGGATCCAGACGCTGGCTCTTACTTTGCTCACCGTTTCGATCCCTCTAAGGGTGTAGGCGTAGATTGCCCCACCTCCAATAATTACGCCAAGCGCGCCGGCGCCAAGCTGCGCCTGCCGGTGCGAGACTTCTCCTGCTCCGGTGCCGTGTCCATGTCCCCTGGCCCCCAGGTTTCCCAGCAGGTGGATGCTGCCATTCGCAGTGGCGCGCTGAGCCCGGCTACCAACCGCGTGGTAATTACTACCGGCTTTAATGACACCTACAATCACCGCGATATGAACCTGCCGCAGATCCGCAAGCAGTTCGCGGACCGTACCGCCCCACAGGTTGAGCGCATTAAGCGTGCGGCTCCGAATGCGCGCGTCCAGATCGTGGGATATCCCACCATCGGTTCCGGCCCGTACTACTGCCTCTTCCACTTCGGACCGCGCCCGGCCGATTCCACCTTCCTGCCGGGAATCCAGGACTTTGAGAATAAGGCGCAGTGGATGCAGGTGGACTTGGCGGCGCGCACCGGCGTGCAGTTCTTGGATATGAAGCCTACCACCCGCAATAACGGCATGTGTGCCGATGCAAATCAGCGCATGTGGGCTGGTCTGGTGGACTTTACCGCAGGCGACGGTAACCTGCCTATCCACATGAACCAGCGTGGCCACGAGCATGCGGCCAATGTCATCGCTCGCTCCTAAAAAGAATTTTCAATAATGCTCCGGTTTTGAAAATATCGGTACGCTCGGGCGCATGACTGTAAAAGCTGTTATTGCCCGTTCCAAGGGCGCGGAAGTCGAAACCGTCAATATCGTTGTCCCCGACCCCGGCCCTAATGACGTCATCGTGCGCGTACAGGCCTGCGGTGTATGCCACACCGACCTTGCCTACCGCGATGGCGATATCGAAGACGCCTTCCCCTTCCTGCTCGGCCACGAGGCCGCAGGCGTGGTAGAAACCGTAGGTTCTGCGGTAACCCACGTGGAGGAAGGCGACTTCGTCATTTTGAACTGGCGCGCCGTCTGCGGCGAGTGCCGCGCCTGCAAGAAGGGCGAGCCAAAGTACTGCTTCAATACCCACAATGCCTCTAAGAAGATGACCCTCGAGGACGGCACCGAGCTCACCCCGGCGCTGGGCATTGGTTCCTTCGCAGAGAAGACCCTCGTCCACGAGGGCCAGTGCACCAAGGTGGAAGATACCGACCCAGCCGCTGCTGGCCTGCTGGGCTGTGGCATCATGGCGGGCCTCGGCGCGGCCGTGAATACCGGTGATATTCAGCTCGGCGAGTCCGTTGCCGTCTTCGGCTGCGGCGGCGTTGGAATGGCTGCCATTGCAGGCGCCAAGCTGGCAGCCGCGGCGAAGATCATCGCCGTGGACATCGACGAGTCCAAGCTGGAGACCGCCCGCGAATTCGGCGCGACCGATACCATCTGCTCCAAGGACCTGTCGGAGCAGGAAGTCATCGACGCCGTCCGCGAGCTCACCGGCGGCTTCGGCACCGACGTTGCTATCGACGCCGTGGGTATCCAGCCCACCTGGCGCCAGGCCTTCTATTCTCGCGATCACGCCGGCCGCATGGTCATGGTGGGCGTACCTAACCTCACCGACCACGTGGACATCCCCGCCATCGACCTCTACGGCCGCGGCGGTTCCATCAAGCCAGCGTGGTACGGCGACTGCCTGCCGGAGCGCGATTTCCCCGCTTATGTAGCGCTGTCCAAGGCCGGCAACTTCCCGCTGGACAAGTTCGTTACCGAGCGCATTGCGCTTGACGACGTCGAGCAGGCCTTCGCCACCATGAGGTCCGGCAAGGTCCTGCGTTCGGTGGTGGAGTTCTAATGCGCATCGATAGCACAGTTGCTTCTGGTAAGTTCCGCCTCGACGGCGGCGAGTGGGACGTGGACAATAACGTCTACGTCGTAGGCGATGACTCGAGCGTTTATGTGGTGGATCCCTCGCACGACCTCGATGCCGTAGCGGAGCTGGTTGGCGACCGCCGCGTGGAAGGCATCTTGCTCACCCACGCGCACAACGACCACTGCGAGCTCGCCCCCGAGGCTGCCAAGCGCTTCGATACCGAGGTCTATCTGCACCCGGACGATGACATGCTGTGGCAAGAATCCAACGGCGATGCCCCCTACACGCCGCTGGCGGATCGCGGTCAGTTCGATATTGGCGGCGAGAAGATCACGGTCTACCACACCCCAGGCCACTCACCGGGCTGCGTGGTGCTGCACGTGGGCGAGACGTTGCTATCGGGCGATACGCTCTTCAACGGCGGCCCAGGCGCCACCGGCCGCAAGTACTCCGACTTCGACGTCATCATCGAGTCGCTGAAAAACGTCGTCTTCACGCTGCCGGAGGACACCAAGGTCCTGCCGGGACACGGCGACGCCACTACGGTCGGTGCAGAGGCCGCGCGCATCGACGAATACATCGAGCGCGGTTACTAGCCTGGGCCGTTAGTTCTAACCGCTAGCCCTAGCCGGTAGCCCTAACCGCTAGTACGCCCGCAGGTACTCGCCGTAGCCGGACTTAAGCAGTGGCTCGGCGAGTGCTTCTAGCTGGGTGCGGTCGATAAAGCCCGCCTCATAGGCGGCGACCTCGGGCGATCCGATAACGATCCCGGTGCGCTTTTGCATTACCTCGACATAGGCGGAAGCCTCGCTCATCGAGTCCACCGTTCCCGTATCGAGCCACACGCTGCCGCGGTGCAGGCGCTGGACATTCAGTTCATCGCGGCGCAGGTACTCCTCGTTCACGGCCGTGATTTCCAATTCGCCGCGGCCACTGGGCTCGATGCCCTTGGCTATCTCCACGACGGAGTTGTCATAGAAATACAAGCCCACCACCGCGTGGTTCGACCGCGGGACCTCCGGCTTTTCTTGGATGCTCAGGGCACGGCCCGCGGCGTCGAATTCCACGACTCCGTAGCGCTGCGGATCCGAAACCTCGTAGGCGAAGATGATGCCGCCTTCCGGATCCTGGCAGTTAGCGAGCTCGCCGCCGAAGCCGTGGAAGATATTATCGCCGAGCACGAGTGCGACGCTGTCATCGCCAATGAAATCCTCGCCAATCAAAAAGGCCTGCGCGAGCCCCTCCGGCCGCGGCTGGACCGCATAATCGATCATGAGCCCGAGCTGGGAGCCGTCACCAAAGAGGCGTTGGAAGGCACCCGCATCCTCCGGGGTGGTGATGATGAGGATCTCCCGAATACCCGCCTGGATCAGCGTGGTCAGCGGATAGTAAATCATCGGCTTGTCATAGATGGGCATGAGTTGTTTTGAGATGCCCTTCGTAATCGGGTAGAGCCGCGTGCCGGAACCGCCGGCTAAGATGATGCCCTTCATTTAGTCCTCCGGGTACAGCGCCAGGTACAGGGCCAGGGCCGCGCGCCAATTTTGCGGCTTGAAGCCGGTGGCCTCGATTTTGTCCAGGGCAAGCGTGGATTCCTTGGGGCGCGGAGCCTCAGGTCCTGTGATCTCGCGGTATTGCTCAGTACTTACCGGCGTTACCTCGGACGGGTCGTGGCCGAGCCCGATGAAGACGGCCATAGCAATCTCATCGCGGCCCACGGTATCGCCCGAATTGGACAGGTTATATACGCCGTACTCCGCACCGGAGTCGAGCAGGTGCACGATGCCCTTGGCTAGATCCTCGGCAAACGTAGGCCGCCCGCGTTGGTCGTGGATGACCTTCGGTTCTACGCCTTTATTGGCTAGCCGACGCATGGTGGACATGAAATTTTCACCATCGCCAAAGACCCACGAGGTCCGAATGACGTAGTGCTGGGGCGCAGTCTGGGTAGCCGTCTCGCCCGCGGCTTTCGACGCCCCATAGGCACTCAGCGGCGACGGTAGCTCCTCTTCGGTGTGGACCTCGTTAGTGCCATCGAAGATATAATCGCTCGAGACATGCACCAGCGTGATCTGGTTTTCCGCGGCGATGCGCGCCAGCTTTGCGGGCGCTTCCGCGTTAACTGCCCAGGCTGCGGCGCGGTTACTTTCGGCGCCGTTGACATCGTTATACGCCGCGCAGTTAATGATGGCCGAGTACTGCTTCCAATTCCGCTCCGGCGGATTGGTGATGTCGAAGTCGGCGTGGGAGCAAAATTCGGCGTCGGCAAGCAGACGCTTCAATGCCCGCCCCAGCTGCCCATTCGCGCCCGTGACAAGGATGCGCCGGGCGGGCATCGGGCTCACCTCTTTGAGGCCGGGGTGCTGCTTGTCCTTCTCCGAAATCTCGGTGGGCTCCAGTGGCCAGTCCACGATGTTGAGGTTTACTGCGGCATAGCGAGCCTCGGCCGACCAATGCTCATTGACCAGATAACAATACGAGGTTTCTTCCAAGGCCTGAAAGCCATTGGCGACGCCCCGCGGCACAAACACCGCAGTCTCCGGCCCGACCTCATGGGTAACGACCTCGCCAAAGCTCTCCGAGTCCTCGCGTAAATCGCACCACGCGCCAAAGATCTTGCCCTGTGCCACCGAGACCAGTTTGTCCCACGGCTCGGCGTGGAGGCCGCGTGTGGATCCGGCGTGGTTGTAGGAAATATTGTTCTGCACCGGCTGGAAGCTTGCGAGCTCGGGCGCGAGTGCGGCGAGCTTTTCGCGCTGCCAATTCTCTTTGAACCAGCCGCGGTTATCCCCGTGCACGTCGAGGTCGATGATGAGCAGTCCCGGGATGGCGGTTTTGGTAATACGCATATCTACTGTCCTTGCTGCTTGTAGCGGGCTTCCACGTCTTCCTTCTCGGTCTTCCACCAGTCTTCGTTGTCGTGGTACCACGCGATGGTGTCTTCGAGGCCGGTGCGGATATCCGTGAAGCGCGGGCTCCAGTCCAACTCGCGGCGCAGCTTGGTGGCGTCCATGGCGTAGCGCTGGTCATGCCCTGGGCGGTCCGCTACGTGCTCATAGAGGGCGCGCCCATCGCGGGTGTGGCCCATAATTTCGCAGATGAGCTCGATGACCTGCTTATTATTAATATCCTTCTGGTCAGCGCCGATATTGTAGGTCTCGCCAATCCGGCCGCACTCTAGGATGGCGAGCACCGCTTCATTGTGATCATCGACGTGGATCCAATCGCGCACCTGCTCGCCCGTTCCATAGAGCTTGGGGGTGCGCCCGGAGAGGATATTGGTGATCTGACGGGGAATGAACTTCTCGATGTGCTGGTACGGCCCGTAATTATTGGAGCAATTCGAGATGGTGGCGCGCAGCCCAAAAGAACGCACCCACGCGCGCACCAGGTGGTCAGAACCTGCCTTGGTAGCGGAGTACGGGCTGGAAGGTGCGTAAGCGGTGTTCTCATTAAACTTGGTCGCTGCCCCGATCTCAAGGTCGCCGAAAACCTCGTCGGTAGAAACATGGTGGAAGCGAGTATCGTGCTTCCGGCACGCCTCCAACAGGGTGAACGTACCCATGATATTCGTGTGGAGGAAGGGCGAAGGGTCGCGCAAAGAATTGTCGTTATGAGATTCGGCGGCGAAGTGGACGACAAGATCGGCGGCAGCGACGAGCGGTGCCACGGTGGCGGGATCGGCGATATCACCCTCGACGAAGTCAATATCCAGATCGGCGAGGTTGGCGCGGTTTCCAGCGTAAGTGAGCTTGTCGAGCACCGTAACGCGGGTATCGGGGCGCGCCTGGCGCATGAGGCGCACGAAATTGGCGCCGATAAAACCGGCGCCGCCAGTGACGAGCATCGTTTGCATGGTTATCCAGTGTAGGGCAGTCGAGCGCACGGCTGTGGCAGGCCGCGGGCTCGCGTGGAAGAGGTCAGGCTGCGCCTGGGGGTGACGGAGGCGGCGAAGGTGGATCGGTGAGCCTGCGAGCCGGGGCTTGTTCCGCGGCGGGGTGTTCGTTGACCTCTATCGTGGGCGATAGGCCGCTCGTGTGGGCGGCTCGGTAGCCCACCCGGCCGGTGCCGGGGTCCCGTTCGGCGTGACCCATTCCGTTGCGGCCATCGCGGTAGTCGTTATTGTCCACGTGGTGTCGGCGGCACAGGAGTGTGAGGTTCTTGAGGTCGGTGGCGCCGCCGTGCGACCACGCTTGCAGATGGTGGACATCGCAGTCCTGCCAGGGGCGGTGGCACTCTGGGTGGGTGCAGACAAGTTCGGAGGCCGCGAGGGCGAGTTTCTGCCAGAGGGACGCGGTGCGTTTGGTGCGGCCCAGTTCGAGCGGAAAGCCCTTCTCGTCCACGGCGCAGAAAAAATCGTGCTGCGCGGCACCCAAGCGGAGGAGATCGAGCGGGGTGAGCTCGATGCCAGTGCTGGTGGCGAAGCGGGTATCTCCGCCCATCGCCTCCAGTTCCTCCAAGGTGGTGGCGACAAAGAAGGAACCGAGGCCGTCGGAGGTCTTCTGGGTGGCAGAAAGGTAGCTCGACAGCGCAGCGGTCAATTGGTCCGCCATGCGCTGGGCATAAGTGCGGGTATCATCCTCGGCGCTGAGATCGGCGCTGCCCTTATTCTTCGCAGGGGCAAAGGCGCTGGCGAGGATGGCGGCGGACGAGGCGTCGAGGTATCCGGAGATGTGCACACCGCCGTCTGCGTCTTGGCGGGAAATACTGAAGCGTCGCTTGCGGGTTGCGGCGTGTGGATCGGGCTCGCCGGCAGGATTGAGGGCATGTTTATTCGCCTTGCGGATGGCCTTGCGTAGCCACTCGCGCAGGGAATCTAAGGAGCGGCGCTTGGCCTGTTCGAGGGCCTGGTTGCGCAGTTCGCTTGGGCCGGGAATGGCGTACTTGCTGAGACTGCGTAGCTCGTTCTCGATGAGATTGAGGACGCGCTCGGGAATGGGTTCTTCTTCGAAGAGCTTCTTGCGGCGCTTCTCCTCTTCGCGGCGCTCACGGTCAGCGCGGCGGCGAGCTTCTTCCTCGGCCTGTGCGCGTGCAGCGTCATCGGCATCGGGATCAGCAGGTGGGGGAGTGGGCTCCGGCTCGGGTAGGGGCGCGAAGAGATTCTTGCCATTGCGCAGACGAGCGGCCGCTTCGGCATCGCTAAGGCCTAGGCGGGTGGTTAGGTAGTCCTTGGCCTTTGAGGAGCCTACGCGGCGACCAGCGTCATCGCGCTCCGCGATGAAAGCAAAGGCAGCGTCAATAGCGGCCTTGTTGCCCAAGGCCCTTTCCAAGTGCTCGAAATGGGGGTGAAGAAGCTCGAAAGATAAGTCGGAAGGATCCTGCATGAGGTCGCGCAGTTGGGTTAGCCCAGTGGCAACCTGTGCGATGGCGGAGTCTATCTCCGCATGCTTGGTGGTCTGCATAATCCCTCCTTTCCCATTCGTTTACATGTTCTATTTTACCTAGATAAAACACCCCGTCAACAGGAAAGAAGAGGGTGTTCAATAGATTAGACATTCCCCAAACAAACGCAGATTAAATCCCGCGAAACGGGGCTGAAACCACTAATTCGGGAATGGAGGAAGGGCCTTTTGGTTGAGCCAAGCGTCTACGGTGGCGTCGAAAAGCGCGGCATCGGGCGCAGCGGCGCGGAAGGAATCTAGCAACATGGAAGGCTCCACCACCGAATGTTGGTGCTCGGTGAGGTAGCTGCGGAGGGTGGTAAAGAAGGCGTCGCCAAGCAGGCAGTGAATGGCGTGCGCGGTCAAGGCGCCACGCTTATACACGCGGTCATCGAACATATCGCGCGCACCCGGGTCAGAAACGGTGAGGTTCTGCGCCTTGCGGCCTAGGACGTTGTAGTGGGAACGTGCCGCCTCGCGCGCGGTGGTCTCGCCCTTATGCTCGGCCCATAGCCACTCGCTGTAGCAGGCAAAGCCCTCATTGAGCCAGATATCCTTCCACTCGCCTAGGCCCACGGAATTGCCAAACCACTGGTGGGAAAGCTCGTGGGCAATGAGGCGCTCGAAGGCGTGGTCGCCTTTAATGTGGTTGGAACCAAAGATGGACAGGCCCTGCGCCTCCAGTGGAATCTCCAATTCATCTTCCGTGATGACCACCTGGTAATCCGCAAACGGGTACGGGCCATAAATGGAGGAGAAGAAGTTCACCATCTCTTGCTGCTGGGCAAATTCATCCAAGACGCGCTCGCGCAGCGCGGCCGGTGCCCAAGCCCGAGCGGAAGGGCCCAAGGCAAAACTGGAAAACTCGCCTACCTGTACCGTAGCCAGGTAGGTGGCCATGGGCTCGCGGGTGCGGAAATGCCAGCGCGTGGTGGAGCCGCCCGCCCGGCGGGAAATCAGTTCTCCATTAGAGACCACGATGAAGGGGTCATCGGCCGTAATGATGATGTCATATAGCGCCTTTGCAGAAGGTGTGTCGTCGCAGGGGAACCAGCTCGGCGCACCATTGGGCTGGCTGGCTACCAGCGAACCGGACTCGGTTTCCTCCCAGCCAATCTCGCCCCAGGTGGTGCGGATTGGCCGCGGGCTGCCACCGTAGCGAATGACCAGCTCAAACTCCGTCTCCGCAGCGATTTCTGCAGCGAAACGAAGACGCAGCTTGCCGGAAGACTGGCGGAACTTGGCCACCCGCGGCGCGCCCTTCGCGGTCACGCGGCGGGCCACCATCGCCCCGCCCAGGTCCAAGGTCAAGGACGTCAAATTAGCGGTTGCTCGGATCGCTAAAACGGCCTCGCCGTGGAGCAGGTTGGGCTCCACGCGGTAGGTTAGATCCAGCGTGTAGTGGGATACCTCAAAACCGAGGTTAAAATCCACGCCGGTATAAGGATCGGTATGAGTGCGCGAAAGGGCGGTAGGAAGCAACTTCATAATGCTGCAAGCCTACCGCCCTTTTAGCCGGGGAAAGAAACGAGCTTATTTATTGAAAGCGCGCTCGAACACCGGCCAGGAATCCTTGAGATCCTCTATCCAATGTGGCCAGGAGTGGGTGCCGGTATTGCGGAAGTTATAGGTAGCCGGGATGCCGGCCTGGTCCAGCTTGGCCTTGAAGTTATGGGTGCAGTAGTTCACACCCGCTTCAATGGCGCCGCCTTCACCCTGCAGGACGGCGGAGCCTGCAGCGGCCGCTACGGGGTTATTGCCCTCAGACAGTTTATAGGAGAAAGTATCCTCCTTGCCAGCCAGACCGGAACCAGAAGAAATGTATAGTTCCGTGCCACGCAGCTTTTCATGGTTCATCATCGCATCGTTATAGCGGTTGGTGGGGGAGCCGAACGGGCCCCACATCTGCTCCGCGGTAGCACCGCCGCGGTTGACGGTGAGCTCAACAGCCTTGTGTTCTAGCGGGTAGGCGGTAGCCGCGCAGCCCGCGAAGGAACCGACGGCGTCATAAAAGCCCTGGTTGTGCTCTGCCAAGAGCAGGGAGGAGGTAGCGGACATGGACATGCCTGCGATGGCGCGGTGGTTATCGGCCTTGATGTGGCCCTCGATAGTTCCTGGCAGCTCCTTGGTGAGGAAGGTTTCCCACTTCTGCGGTCCCTTGAGGTACTTGGAGTTTGGCTCGGAAACCCAGTCGGTGTAGTAGGAGAAGGCACCGGCCTGCGGGATTACCACGTTGACGTTCTTGGAGTGGTAGAAATCAACGGCATCAGAAAGCTTCAGCCAGTCCATGTCCTGCTCTGCGCCGCCTGCACCGTTGAGCAGGTAAATGGTTGGGCGGTTCTCGTCCGTCGCGCGAATGACCGCCAGCGGAATCTTGCGGCCGTCCATGGCCGGGGAGGTAGCCTGCAGCTTTTCGACGCGCGGATCGTCCTTGTACTTCTGGTACCAGGTCTTCTGCTCCAACTCCGGGGTGACCTCTAGTGGGGCTAGGGTGGACTGGGCAGCATTGCCCGCTACCTGCTGCGGGGTGAGCTGTGCGGCGCCCGCCAGCGGGGCGCAAGCCAAGCCTGCGCACACGGCGGTGGAGGCAAGGATGGAGCTAAGATGCTTCATAGTGCTTCTTTCCTGTAGTTAATAGACTACTTCCTGTAGTTTATGGACTAGCTAATTATACTGCAGCGTTGCTTTTTCCGCAGTGCCGGCGGTCTCCGGAGTGCGAGTGGTCATATCTTCGACGTAGTCCTTATCCGGGGATTGGTCAGCGGTGCTCCGGGCGTCCTTGATCTGCGCATTTTCCTGAGCTTGCGGCGCATGAATGGAAAGCTCAATAGCCTCTACCGCCGGTGAGCCGGGTGAGGCCGGTGCTTCTGTGGCGTCCTTGGCAAAGCCACGTTCGAAGGTCTTCCACGAGGTGGAGAGGTCATTGTGCCAGCTTGGTCAGAAGTGGGTGCCGGTATTGCGGAAGTTCCAGTCCGCCTTCATGCCCTAGGAATCTATCTTGGCCTTGAGGTTGTAGATGCAGGGGCTCATTGCGGCCTCGATGACACCGTTTTCAACCAGCAGCGTAGGGGAACCTTGTGCGCCCCGGTCGTTAGTACCGCCCAAACCGCTGTTCACGGAATCGTAAGTCCCAGATGGGCGCAAATTCGTCGGGGTGGCATTGACCAACGCGTCGTTGTACACGTTGTATTCGCTGCCCATGGTGCCCCACAACTGATCGGCCGAGCCCCCGCCGCGGTTGACGGTCAGCTGGGCGTATAGGCGTGGCAGCGGGCGAGAAGTGGCCGCGCAGCCGGAGAAGGAGCCCTCCGCGTTGTGGAAGCCCGGGATATGCTCCGCCAACAGCAGGGAGGAGGTAGCGGACAAAGACATGCCAGCGATGACGCGCTTGCTATTGCCTCCGATATGGGCCTCTAGAGCGCCTGGCAATTCCTTGGTCAGGAAGGTTTCCCACTTCTGGGGACCTTGAGGTAGCTATTTCCTGGGGCAGATACCCAGGCGGTGTAATAAGGAAAGCGCCGGCCCGCGGGATGACCACGTTGGCATCCCTGGACGTGTTGAAAGTCACTATGTTCTGTGCGCCCTCAGTCTTGGGGTCGATGTCGTGGTTGACGGTGTTAGTCAGCCAAGACAGGCCCTGCTCAGCGCCGCCCGCGCCGTTGAGTAAATGCAGGGTGGAGCGCTTCTTATCAAAGTTGCCGTTCGGAGTGATGACCGCAAGCGGAACCTCGCGGCCGCCCAGAGTGGCGGAGGTGGCGGTTAGGGCCTTTACAGGGGTGCCGTAGTGCTTACGCTGGCCACTGCCGTGACCAAAGGCGAGGCCCTTCCACTTGTCCTTGTTCTTCAGTCCGGCAATATCTACCGCGAGGATTTCGCCCTCGGTGGTGATAACGTAGTTGATGTTTTCCGCATCTGCTGGGGTAGTGAGGTTAGCCTCGCGGATGGTGGACGGGGTGGGGTCACCCTGAATTTCGGCCGGCTCTACGGCGGAGGCGTGAGTGGTGGAGAGGCCTCCGGCCGCAATAGCGATGCCTACCACGCGGGAACCGGTTGAGTGCAAGGTATGCATATTTTTGCATCCTCGAATTAGAAGAAACTTCTCAGTAGATATCGTTCCGTAAAACGAGAGTATCAGCAAGGCTCTATGCTTTAATAGTCCCTATTTAATGTAGCAAAACCTGTGACACATGTGGTTTGTATGTCATAATTTTGAACGCAGCGCGTATGTAACGGTGGCGCTAGAATCTCCGCTAGTACTAAACGTGTGAAAGTGCGGTCCCGTCCGCGGGCCCATACCTCGCTCTAGGCAAGTAAAAACACAGAAAGAAGCACAATGAACGTTTTCGATTCCATCCTCGTGTCCATCAATGAAGTTCTGGGCCAGTTCCTGCACATGGGTTCCTCCATGTCCTCCGCCGCCGCACTGGCTCTCGGCCTGTTCTAAAACACCGAGCCCATAGCCCTGCACGGCGTCGCGCGCTTGCCGACGCCCCCCGTGCAGGGCCTTTGTGCGTTTTACCCCCGAAGCGTGGGGTGCTCGGGCATAGGAGTGTGACCCAATGCGCGACATGGAGGGGAAAGTTACGTATCCTGTAGGGCGTGACTAATGAACATTATGACGTAGTAGTACTCGGCGCGGGCCCTGGCGGCTACGTGGCCGCCATCCGTGCAGCTCAGCTTGGTAAGAAAGTTGCCGTAATCGAGAAGCAGTACTGGGGCGGTGTCTGCCTGAATGTAGGCTGCATCCCTTCCAAGGCGCTGCTGAAGAATGCTGAGGTTGCCCACACCTTCAATCACGAAGCAAAGGATTTTGGCATCTCCGGCGATGTCTCCTTCGACTTCGGTGTTGCCCACAAGCGTTCCCGCAAGGTCTCCGCGGGCATCGTCAAGGGCGTTCATTACCTGATGAAGAAGAATAAGATCACCGAGATCAATGGTTTGGGCTCCTTCAAGGATGATAAGACCATTGAAATCACCGACGGTGATGACAGGGGCAAGACCGTCACCTTCGATGACTGCATCATCGCTACCGGCTCCGTGGTCAAGTCTCTGCCGGGCGTAGAGCTGGGCGGCAATATCGTCTCCTACGAGGAGCAGATCCTCAACGATGAGGCCCCGAAGTCCATGGTCATCGTTGGCGCCGGTGCCATCGGCATGGAATTTGCTTATGTTCTGTCCAACTACGGCGTGGACGTCACCATCGTGGAGTTCATGGACCGCGTCCTGCCGAACGAGGACAAGGACGTCTCCAAGGCCATCGCTAAGGAGTACAAGAAGCTCGGCGTTAAGCTGCTGACTGGCTACAAGACCACCTCCGTCAAGGACAACGGCGACAATGTCACCGTTGAGGTCGAGTCCAAGGATGGCTCCAAGCAGGACACCCTTACCGTGGACCGCGCCATGATTTCCATCGGCTTCGCCCCGCGCACCGAGGGCTTCGGCCTGGAGAACACCGGCGTTGAGCTCACCGAGCGCGGCGCCATCGCCATCGATGACACCATGCGCACCAACGTGGACCACATCTACGCCATCGGTGACGTCACCGCGAAGTTGCAGCTCGCACACGTTGCTGAGGCACAAGGCGTTGTCGCCGCAGAGACCATCGCCGGTGTAGAGACCCAGCTTCTGGGTGACTACATGAATATGCCGCGCGCTACCTTCTGCAACCCGCAGGTCGCTTCCTTCGGCTACACCGAAGAGGCTGCCAAGGAGAAGTTCGCGGACCGCGATATCAAGGTTGCTACCTTCCCGTTCTCCGCTAACGGCAAGGCTGCTGGCCTCAACGAGACCGCGGGCTTTGTCAAGCTCATTGCGGATGGCGAGTATGGCGAGCTTATCGGCGGCCACATGGTGGGCTCCAATGTCTCCGAGCTGCTGCCGGAGCTGACCCTGGCACAGCGTTTTGACCTCACCGCTGAGGAAATCGGCCGCAACGTCCACACCCACCCAACCCTCTCTGAGGCCATGAAGGAAGCTGCCGAAGGCATCGGCGGCCACATGATTAACCTCTAAGCAGGGCTGCTTGGCGACGTCGCCGTGAAGCGACGCCCACGGCACCGCGCCGTCCCCGCCCACCGGGCAGAGGGACCGCGGTGCCGTTTGTATGTCTACGCCCCCGAAAGGTTCGTCGTGGCGATGCGTAATTAGTACGGTGCCACGGCGGAGCGGTGGGCATCGACGTTGATGACCTCGTTAATGGGTGGGAAGGCGCGCTGCGCACAATTCTCGCGCGGGCAGGTGCGGCAACCGGAGCCAATAGGGGTCGCGGAGGAGAGGTCTTTGAGATCAAGGCCCTCGGCGTAGACGGTGCGGTCGGCGTGGCGGGCCTCGCAGCCAAGGCCGATGGCGAAGAGCTTATCGGTATCGCCAAAGCGTCCCTGATGGTGCTGGACGGCGCGCGAGATCCACAGGTAATTGCGGCCATCGGGCATCTGGGCCAACTGCCGGGAGATGATGCCAGGTTGTGTGAAGGTCTCGTAGACATTCCACAGCGGACAGGTGCCGCCATTATTGGAAAAGTGCACACCGGTGGCGGACTGGCGCTTGGACATATTTCCTGCGCGGTCGACGCGGACGAAGGTAAAAGGAATGCCACGCAGATTATCGCGCTGCAGAGTGGACAGGCGGGAGGCGACGGATTCATAGCCCACGCCGAATACTTGGCAGAGGTATTCCACGTCGTAGCCGGAGCGCTCGGCCTCGGAATGCATCAGGGCGTAGGGCATCACGGTGGCGGCGGCGAAATAGCTGGCCAGGCCGCGTTGCGCTAGGTTACGTGAGGCGTCCGAGGTAAATGGTTCTTCCTCTACTAGCGAGGAGATGCGATCCCCAGCCTCGAGGAAACTCAGTTCCGCAGCCATGCGGAAGGCGCGTTGTCCCTCGCTCAAGCGCGAGGCGAGTCGGAACTCGCCGGTCTCGCGGTCAAAACTGTGCAGGGTGCCATCCATTTGTGAAGTTATGTGGATGTCTACGTTGTGGTGATCGCGCAGGCGCTGGGCTAGGGCGTGTTCGGTGTCGCGGATGCCGAATTGGGTGACCGAGAGGGCGTCGGCAAGCTGCTCCGCATGGTGGTCCAGGTCGTCCAGGTAGTTCTGGCGGGCGTAGAAGAAATCGCGCACCTCATCGTGCGGCATGGACAGGGCCTGGGTGGCCTCTGTGGTGCGGCGGGTATCCGTGGCGAGCGAGAGCTTATCGCGCACGTTGCGGTAGCGGCGGTGGACATCCACCAGCGTGCGGGCAACGGTGGGATGGTTATAGACCAGCTCGGAGAGCTCCTGCAACTCGACGGGGGAGGGGCACAGCTCCTTGTCTTGGATGACGTCCTGGATCTCGGCGAGGAGGCGGGAGTCATCGTCGCGAGAGAAAAAGGTGGCATCAACACCGAAAACCTCGGTGATGCGGAGGAGTACCGGAACGGTCAGAGGCCGAACGTCGTGTTCGATCTGATTGACGTAGCTGGCGGAGAGTCCAAGCGTTGCGGCAAGGGATGCCTGACTTAGATCGCGCTCGCGGCGAAGCTGGCGAAGGCGGGATCCCACATACGTCTTACTCATGCCGGAAAGGTTACTGGGTGGCCTGCGGGTGTGCACCTTAATCGCAAAGATCTTGCGAAGAATATTCACCACGCCTGTGGGGCGCATGTGGGTTTCATGCGAAAGTTTGACACATAAAGGGGTAAGGCGGTCACTCTAGTAACACTGGGTGATCAAGTTCACATCTGGAAAGCGAATTACGCAACGTAGATATTTCGGAATTGCGAGCGGCCAAGGTAGCGACGTTTTGCCTCAAACCTTCTAAGGTAACCCTTACCTAAAAGAATTCTGGCTTTAACCGTACCGCCGTACCGTTAGGTGAAACACCATAGGAATTGACTGGTAACCAGCGGTTAAGCCCAGTTAAAGTGAGGGCGACAATGGAGGTGTCATGACTTTAAGAAATCCCGACCGTGAGGCAGTAGCTCACGGCCACATTACTAACGAACCAATCCGTCAGAAGCCGGGAGTGCCCTCCTGGGTTCTGAAGCTCATAATGGCCGTCACCGGCCTGCTGTTTGCACTTTTCGTCGTCGGCCACATGGCCGGCAACCTGAAGTTGTACCTGCCTGCTCACGGCGGCGAGGAGGCACTGGATGAATACGGTGCATTCCTGCGTTCCATGGGCGAGCCACTGTTCCCGCACGAGGGCCTGCTGTGGATTATCCGCGCGGTCCTGCTGGTTGCCATCATCGCCCACATCTACGGCGCGTTTGCTCTCACCGCACGATCCAAGGCATCCCGCGGCAAGTTCCGCCGTAGCAACCTGATGGGCGGCCTTGATTCCTTCGCTACCAAGTCCATGCTGGTTTCCGGCATCGTCTTGCTGCTGTTCATCATCTTCCACCTGCTGGACCTGACTATGGGCGTGCAGCCCATCGCCCCAGGTGACTTTGTGGAGGGTGCAGTAAAGGCCAATATGATTGCAACCTTTAGCCGCTGGCCGGTCACCATCGTGTACGTGATCGCCATGTGCTTCCTGTTCCTGCACCTCACCCACGGCATTCGCCTTGCTGCTTCTGACCTGGGTATCACCGGTGCTAAATGGCGTCAGACCTTCCTGATCCTGGCGTACGTCATCCCGGCCGTTGTCTGCATCGGCAACATCGTTATGCCTTTGTCCGTTGCCCTGGGCTTGGTCAGCTAAAGGAGTTAGAAACCCATGACTAATACTGAACTCAAGCGCGAGCACCCTAAGTTCTCGCATCCACAGTCCATCGTTCCGGGCGTATCCGCCGGCAACATCTTGGAATCCCACGAACCGCACGGCGTGCCAATGAAGGACATGTGGTCCCACCAAAAGGACCACATGCAGCTGGTCTCCCCGCTAAACCGCCGCAAGTTTGAGGTCCTCGTGGTTGGTACGGGCTTGTCCGCCGGTGCCGCTGCGGCCGCACTGGGCGAGCTGGGCTACAAGGTAAAGGTATTTACCTACCACGACTCCCCGCGCCGCGCGCACTCCATCGCCGCGCAGGGTGGCGTCAACGCCTCCCGTGCCAAGAAGGTGGACAATGACTCCGCCTACCGCCACACCAAGGACACCGTCAAGGGTGGCGACTACCGCTGCCGCGAGTCCGACTGCTGGCGCTTGGCCAACGAGTCCGTGCGCGTTATTGACCACATGAACGCCATCGGCGCACCGTTCGCTCGCGAGTACGGCGGCACCCTGGCTACCCGTTCCTTCGGTGGTGTGCAGGTCTCCCGTACCTACTACACCCGTGGTCAAACAGGCCAGCAGCTGCAGCTGTCCACCACCTCTGCGCTCTACCGCCAGATCGGCCTGGGCAACGTAGAACTCTTTGCCCATAATGATCTGCAGGACATCATTGTCTACAACGACAATGGCAAGAAGCGTGCAGGCGGCATCGTTACCCGCAACCTGATTACCGGTGAGCTCAAGGCCTTCACTGGCCACGCAGTCGTGCTGGGTACCGGCGGCTACGGCAACGTCTACCACATGTCCACCCTGGCTAAGAACTCCAATGCCAGCGCCATGATGCGTGCGTACGACAGCGGTGCCTACCTGGCCTCCCCGGCCTTCGTGCAGTTCCACCCGACGGGCCTGCCGGTCAACTCCGATTGGCAGTCTAAGACCATCCTGATGTCGGAGTCCCTGCGTAACGACGGCCGCATTTGGTCCCCGAAGAAGGAGGGCGACGACCGCGACCCGAATACCATTCCGGAAGAAGAGCGCGACTACTTCCTGGAGCGCCGCTACCCGGCATTCGGCAACCTGGTTCCGCGTGACGTTGCTTCCCGCGCCATCTCCCAGCAGATTAACGCTGGCCTGGGTGTTGGCCCCCTGCACAACTCGGTGTACCTGGACTTCCGTGACGCCATCGAGCGCCTGGGCAAGGACAAGATTCGCGAGCGCTACTCCAACCTCATTGAGATGTACGAGGAGGCCATCGGCGAGTCCGCCTACGAGACTCCGATGCGTATCGCTCCGACTTGCCACTTCACCATGGGTGGCCTGTGGACCGACTTCAACGAGATGACCTCCATCGACGGCCTCTTCGCCGCCGGTGAGTGTTCCTGGACCTACCACGGTGCTAACCGTCTGGGTGCTAACTCCCTGCTTTCGGCTTCCGTCGACGGCTGGTTCACCTTGCCGTTTACCATCCCGAACTACTTGGCTGACCACCTCAACGAAGAGAAGCTGGCCGAGGATTCCCCAGAGGCACAGGCAACCCTGGCACAATCCCAGGAGCGCATCGACCGCCTCATGGGTGTGCGCGGCGAGAACCCGCACGGTCCGTCCTACTACCACCGCCAGCTGGGCGACATCCTGTACCACGGCTGCGGTGTGTCCCGTAACGTGGAAGACCTCAAGGAAGCCATCACCAAGATCCGTGAGCTGCGCGAGGACTTCTGGGCTAATGTCCGCATCCCGGGCGAGGCCAACGACATGAATCAGGTGCTGGAATACGGCCTGCGCGTTGCTGACTACCTGGACCTAGGCGAGCTCATGTGTGTTGACGCTCTGGATCGCGACGAGTCCTGTGGCGCTCACTTCCGCGAGGACCACCTCACCGAGGACGGCGAGGCAGAACGCGACGACGAGAACTGGTGCTTCGTATCCGCCTGGGAGCCGGGCGCTAATAAGAACGAGTTCATCCGCCACGCCGAGCCGCTGTACTTTGATTCGATCCCGCTGATGACAAGGAACTACAAGTAATGAAACTGACACTTGAGATCTGGCGTCAAGCCGGACCGACCCAAGAAGGCCACTTCGAGACCGTCCAGGTAGACGATGCCTCTGAGCAGATGTCCATCCTGGAGCTGCTGGACCACGTCAACGAGGGCTACATTGAGCGCGGCGAAGAGCCTTTCGCCTTCGCCTCTGACTGCCGTGAGGGCATCTGTGGTACCTGTGGTCTGACCATCAACGGCCGTCCACACGGCCCTGGCCAGAACACCCCGGCCTGCCAGCAGCGCCTGTTCAACTTCACTGATGGACAGACCATCAAGCTGGAGCCATTCCGTTCCGCTGCCTACCCGGTCATCAAGGACATGATCGTCGACCGTGCGGCACTGGACCACGTGATGGAGCAGGGCGGTTACGTCTCCATGGACGCAGGTACCGCTCCGGATGCGGATACTCTGCACGTCAACCATGAGACTTCCGAGTACTCGCTGGACCACGCTGCCTGCATCGGCTGCGGCGCTTGCGTTGCCGCCTGCCCGAACGGCGCGGCTCACCTGTTTACCGGTGCGAAGTTGGTACACCTCTCCCTCATGCCGCTGGGCAAGGAAGAGCGTGGGCGCCGCGCCCGCAACATGGTCGATGACCTGGAAGCCAACTTCGGCCACTGCTCCCTTTACGGTGAGTGCGCCGATGTTTGTCCGGCCGGCGTTCCGCTGACCGCAGTTTCTGCGGTTACCCGCGAACGTGCACGTGCTGCTTTCCGTGGCAAGGACGACTAAGCTAAGGTTATTCCGTAGGAATACTAGGAACGAGAGAAAGACAGAAAGACTCCGCCATGAGCGATAACACCCACGCAGTCGCTGACTATGCCAGCGAGACCTACCCGGAGTTCTCCGGCAAGATTCAGGACACCTACATTGAGGGCTACGATCCAGTATCTTTCGGGGCTCCTCACTCTTCTCTCCTGCGCACCTCCACCTGGGTGGGCATGGGTCTGATTCTGTCTTGCCTTCCGGCTGCCGGAATCATCATCTGGGGCCTCGGCGTGTGGGATACCCCGCTGGGTACCGCCGGCGAAGGTGACTACACCCTGACCATGATCATCGGCATCATCGCCCTAGTAATTGTGGCTATCGCAGCAGTAGGCACCGTCCACTACGGTCGCCGCTACTACCGCAAGTACCGCAAGGAAACCGGCCGAGTTAACTAAGGAGCTTGCCTCACCTAGGCATTGCTCAAGTTTCTGTACTGACTCGACCTCACCCCCGTCTCCTCGCATGCGAACCATGCAAGGAGACGGGGGTTGCGTGATCTCTCACCGTCCAAATGACAATGTCAGATGGGCGTGATAGCGATTCGAGGAGTCATTGTAACGATGGCTGCCACCGGACATGTCCGGTGCGGGCACTAGGGTTAGAGAACAAAGCTCAAAAATATCTTCACAATCCCAAGGAGAGTTCATGACGCACCGCGCGGACGAAGGCCTCGAATCGGCAACCGCATCGGCACCGGAGCCGGCATTGTCGGGCGCTGCTCCCGTGCCGCAGGCCGGTAATCAGGAAGCCCGGCGGGCGGACCTGCGGCGGTGGAAGGCGATTGCGCTGTCGTTCCTGATTGGTGCGGCGGTGATCTTTTTGGGGTGTTCGTGGTGGCAGGCGTCGGAAAGCGGGGCGCCTGTGTGGGTGGGCTACGTGCGTGCAGCGGCAGAGGCCGGCATGGTAGGTGGCCTGGCGGACTGGTTTGCGGTGACCGCGCTCTTCCGCCGGCCCATGGGACTGCCCATCCCACATACGGCGCTGATTCCGAATAACAAAGACCGCGTGGGCGATGCCCTGAGTGACTTTGTGGAGGAGAACTTCCTCACCGCGGATGCGCTCAGCGCCAAGGTGCGGGAGGCGGAGCTGCCATTGTGGCTGGCACGCCAGGGGGTGGAACCCGGCAAGGCGGAAGAGGTCTCCGCGTGGATTGGTGAGCGTGCGGCCAGCGTGGTGTCAGATTTGGATCCTGCGGAGGCGGAGCAGTTTATTCGCACCCAGGTAATGGACCGCCTAGCCGAACCGGAATGGGGCCCGCCGCTGGGCAGGCTGCTGGAGGGCTATATTGCAGATGGTAAGGCGCGTCCGCTGGAGGATGACCTCATCGACTGGGCACACGGCAAGATTTTAAGCATGGAGTCCACCGTGGTCACCGCCATTGATGAGCGCATGCCGGGCTGGGCGCCGCGCTTTGCCCGCGAGATGGTGGGGGAGAAGGTTTATAGCGAGCTCGTAGAGTTCGCCGATGAGGTCCGCCGCAATGGCAACCACGAGGCCCGCCTGGCCATTCGACGCAATCTGTCCAAGCTCGCCTCCGATCTGCAGTGGGACGAGGAAATGCGCGGGCGCATCGAGGGCATCAAGCAGAAGATGCTCGCCTCTGAGCAAGCGCAGCAGGCGCCGGCGGCCATGTGGCGCACGGTATCTACCACGCTGATTGACCAGCTCAATGACCCAGAGTCTTTCCTGCGACAGAAGATTACGGCCAAGGTCACGGAGCTGGCGCACCGTCTGCTCGAGGACTCTGAATTTTTAGCCCAGGCCAATGCACTGGTGGACAAGGCCGCGCGCTATGCCGTAGAGAAATTCGCCCCGGAGATCATCGCGATTATTCCAGAGACCATCAAGCGCTGGGATGCGGAGGAGGCCTCCCAAAATATCGAGCTCATGGTGGGCAAGGACCTGCAATTTATTCGTTTAAACGGCACCGTCGTCGGTTCCCTGGCAGGATTGGTGATATTCGCGGTCAATCACCTTATCTTTGGCGCTTAGACAAAAGGAGTAATGAACAATGAGCGATAATAAGAAGATTTTTGATTCCCTGAAGGATGCTGGCAGCGCTGCCTTTGACGTAGTCAAGGACTTCGGCGGACGCCTGCAGGAGGAGCGCGCCCAGTACGCTCATGGCGCGGAGGCCAACAGCCCCTATGGCGCATCTGACAAGGATGGCTTGGTGGATAAGGCCACTACCACCGCGAAGGAGCTCGGTGCCTCTTTGAAGAAGGCCGCGGATGGCACCCGTGAGTCCGCTGCTTTCGACGCCGCTAAGGGCAAGTTCTCCACGGCCTATAACGAGACCCGCGAGGGCGTTATGGACGCCTATAATTCCGCCCAGGCCCGCCGTGCGGAAAAGAAGAATGCGGCGCGCCCTGGCCAGGATTCGGCTCCTTCGCAGGGCGATAATATTATCGATGGCGAAGTAATCGAGACTGACGATCCACAGAATTAAGCTACATGTATTTTCTTTATAATCTTGCCTTGCATCTAGACAGCTACCTCTTCCAAGTCCTCGCTCTGACCGCCATCGTCGGAGCGGTCCTCGCCGCTACCACGCGCGAGGATGCCTTCCGGGCCGGCGACCGACAAGGTAAGTGGGTATGGGTAGGCCTGCTGGCCGGCTCCGCGGTAGCGATGGTCACCGGCTTGGCCTTTTTGTCTTGGATCGGCGCGGTTATTACCGGCGTGTACTGGTTTGATGTGCGCCCACAACTCAAGGCCATTATCAACGGCGATTACAGCTACTAATGCTTAATTTGCTTGCTGCCTCGGCCGCGACGGTCAAGAACTGCGCCGCTGATAGTACCGTGGTGGTCTCCCCGCACCACGTTTCTATTGCCGCGGGAGCCGGCGCGGACGATATTATCTCCGTCGCAGGTTATCCCACCGGCCGCCACCACACTCTTATCAAGGCTTCCGAGGCCCGCCTGGCTATCCAATCGGGCGCCAGCGAGGTGTGGGTCAGCCTCGATGAGACCTTAACGGATGCCAATGCCGTGCTCTCTGAGCTCATTGCCATCCGCGAGGCCTGCCCGGATCCGGCCCGCTTGGGCCTCATTGTGCCAGACGCCCCGCTTGCCGACTCCGCCCTCAAAGCCACCATCAACGCCGCCCACCAAGCCGGCTACCAGCGCCTCATCGTGCACAGCGGCGAGGCCGCGGATCGGGCAGAATCCGGTGCCGGTGAAGAAGGCATGAAAAAAGGACCGGCGTTGGCCGCAGCCACACTTCCGGTCCTCGAGTTTCCCGCTTCCGCGGTTTAGACGGCTTCCTTCTGCGCGTCCCGCTGCGGCGCGCCCTTGCCAGTAGCCCCGCCCTGGCCTGCGGAGTCGCCGCCGCCGGTCAGTTTATCCATGTCGTTCATCGGAACATCGGTGCCGGTGATGGTGAGCTTGAGCTCGCCATCGAGCACCTCTACGGAATCGACGTTCATGTCAGAACCCACGAACTGATCCGACATGCCGTTCTGCAGGGCGGAGGAGATAGCTTCGGTGGCTTGGTCCGGCAGCTCAAGTCCAAAGATGGAGGCCTCGGTGGCGCGAATATCAAGCTTTCCATCGTGGGCGGTGGGCTCTAGCGAGAGATTAGCAAGGCCGCCTGCGAACTTGACGTCCAGCACGTGGTCTTGCTCATTGGCTGTGATCTCCGTGACCACCATATTGCCCACCTTCTCGCTGCCGGCCTGCTCGGAAATGCCCTTCTGGAAGGACGCCAGCAGGTAGTCATCCGGCACGGTGGTAGAAGCGCGCAGCTTGCCGGCTACCGGATTCTCTTGGTCGGTGCTCATATCTTCTACGTGGATCTCGGAGGCAGGTTGGCCCTTGATATCAGTGCCATCGATTTGCAGGGTGGACGGCGTGGTCATATCCATCTGGGAAATGGAGCCCTTAAACAGCCCTACGAGCAGCGGGCTGCCGCCAAAGCTGACAGAGGGATCTTCTTTGACCTGGATACCTTCTTCCTCGGCAGCCTGGTTAAATTGCGAGGTCATCTGGTGACCAATGAACCAGCGCAGACCGAACTCGGCCAAGAGGATGAGCACGAGCAGTGCTACGAGGATGCCAATGATGATTTTCCAGGCGAGTGAACCCGCCGATTTCTTCGAAGCCATGCGTACCAGTGTGGCGCATGAGACGGCGCGGGGCAAAGTCTGCGGGAGCCTTTGGACACATTGCTAGGCACTTCACAGCTGCCCCAGCTGTCATCACCGCGCGGCGCGTTTAGTCCCGTGGCGCGACGGACTCCCAGTCCACGGTCAGCACATTATCGCGCAGGCGCCGCCGGATGGGGTGGATAGTAAAGGGGGCGTCGGCAAGCGCGGCTCGTGCCATGCGCCAACGCACGCGCGGGCCGTAGGGCGCCCACCCCGCCGCGTGGTCCCAGGCCTCGTCCGCGGCCTTAAGCAGCTCGTGGATGGGCTCGCCGGGAACGTTGCGGTGGATGAGGATTTTGGGCAGGCGCTCGGCAAGGTCAGACGGGCGTGCTACATCGAACGGGTCCCACGCCAGGGTGAGCGTCCGCGGGCCGTGGGTATCCAGCAGCAACCAGGCGGCGCGCCGGCCCAGTTCATCGCAGGTGCCCTCCACAAAGAAGCCACCGGGGGCCAGCCGAGAACACACCGTCTGCCAGGCCTCCTGGACCTGGTTCACGTCGTATTGGCGTAGCACATTGAATGCGCGCACCAGCTGCGGCCGATAACCGGCTAACTCAAAGCCGCCCAATTCGAAACGCACGCCATCGCGTGGCGGTAGAACCCGGTCCGGGTGGATTTCGAGCCCGCGGACGTCTACCTGCGGATTCGCCCGGCGCAGCCACCCCGCCCATTCCACGGTGGTGGCGTGCGAAGCCCCGTAGCCTACGTCGATCGCGAGCGGCTTGTCCACGTGCCGCAGAAGCGTGGAAATCTCCGGGTGCGCGAGCATCCATCTATCGCAGCGGCGCAGGCGATTGTGATTGGTAGTGCCGCGGGTAATGACGCCAAAAGGCCGACCCGCAGCTGCGTTGGCGCGCAGATTATGTGCGTGATCGGCCATAGATAGTGGTGGTCGAGAACTTAAGCGTTCTCAGAGATCCACTGCTCGGTCAGCTTGCCTTCGTTATCGAAGAGCTCAGCCAGGGACTCGCCCACCTTTGGCTCGATGGCGGCGCCCATCATCGGGATATTGACGGAAATCTCGTTGACGTAGGACAGCTTGGTCATCTCGCCCTCGCCAGCCAGGGAGATATCGCCCTTGAAGTCAACCGGGGTGCCCTTGACATCCGCGGTGTAGTTGACGTCAGCGGCTTCACCGTTGAGCTCGCCGACGGTAACCACGCGCTTGACCTTCAGGTCTTGGGAGACCATGGCGCGTACCGCCTCTGGCAGCAGCGTGGTAGGCAGTACCTCGAAGAGGGTGGCTACGTTATCGCTGAAGTCGTGCACCTGGCCCGGCTCGGGGGAGAGGTTAGCCACGATGTACTCCCAGTATTCCTTGGTAAGCAGCGCCTTGTGGACCTTTTCGATGGGCTGATTGATGGTTACGGTGTTTTCACTACGGGTTGACATGCCTAACAGACTACCTTGGTAGGCGTGCTTGATAAATCTTTGACGCAACAGCTCACAGCGATCGACGGCGTAGAACTGGATTCCGCCGCCACCTTCGCGGATCTGACTACGCTGCGTGTGGGCGGAAAACCGCAGGCCGCACTGCGCTGCTCGCAGCCAGAGGCCGCCGTTGCCGTGGTGCGTGCCCTTGATCACGCCGAAGTGAAATTCATCATCGTTGGCGGCGGCTCCAACCTCCTGGTGGCCGATGGCGCCGTGGATCTGGTCGCCGTCATACTCGATTTTGATGGGGTCTCCATGGATACCGAGACCGGCCTGGTGCGCGCGCAGGCGGGTGCCGTGTGGGATGACGTGGTGGCCCGCTCCGTGCAGCTCGGCATGGGCGGCATCGAGTGTCTGTCCGGTATCCCCGGCACCGTGGGCGCGGTACCTGTGCAAAACGTGGGCGCCTATGGAGCCGAAATCTCCGAGGTCCTTACCCGTGTGCGCCTTTATAACCGCCGCACCGATGCCGATGAGTGGGTCCCCGCCTCCGATCTGGAGCTGGCCTATCGCTATTCCAACCTGAAATTCACCGGCCGCGCCGTGGTTCTGGAGGTAGAGCTTAAGCTCGATACCGAGGGCCTGTCCCGCCCGCTGCGCTTTGGCCAGCTCACCCAGAACCCGGGTGAGCGCCGCCCCGTGGCCGAGGTCCGCGAGGAGGTCTTAAAGCTGCGCCGCGGCAAGGGCATGGTGCTTGACCCTGCCGATCATGACACCTGGTCCGCCGGCTCCTTCTTCACCAACCCGGTGGTGGACTCTGCTCTTGCTGACGCCGTGCAGGCCAAGGTCCGTGCCTCGCTTGGCGACGCCACCGCTGACTCCATGCCCCGCCACCCCTCCTCCGCGGCCGACCGAGAAAAGCTTTCCGCGGCCTGGCTCATTGATCGCGCCGGGTTTGCCAAGGGCTACCCGGGCTCCGGCCGGGCTACGCTTTCGACAAAGCACACGCTGGCCCTCACCAACCGCGGCGATGCTACGGCCGCCGATATCGTGGAGCTTGCCCGCACCATCCGCGACGGCGTCCGCGATGCTTTCGACGTGGAACTCGTGCCCGAACCCGTCTGGATTGGCCTCGCCCTCGATGAGTAGCGCGAGGTTGCCCCTTCACACCGGGGCTTAAAACCTATAAAGCGGCCCCGATAGCGCCCTACACCACATGGTCTTCGGGTCTATCGTGGCCGCTTTGCAGGCCCGGCGTCTATCGCGCTCGCCGCGTCCGCTAAGGCTCCTAGATTAGGCCGCCATGACCTGGAGCCACTCATCCTTGGCGCCTAGGAATGCGCGGGCTGCTTCCTGCGCACCTTCCAAGCTGTGGTGCGCACCCCAGCCGCACTGCTCTTCGTTGGCAGCTGGTACCTCGGTGGCGTTAAGAATATCGTTGAGCGCGCCTTCCACCGCGCGCAGCAGCTCGTCCTGCTCCATACCGTTGGTGATGGCATAGAATCCGGTACGGCAGCCCATTGGGGCAAAGCCGATGAGCTTATCGGTGTAATTGCGCATGAAATTGGCCATCATATGCTCCACCGAATGCAGCGCCTTGGTATCAAGGTGATCCTGATTGGGCTGGCAGAAGCGCAGGTCATACTTAATGATTTCGACGCCACCGCCCAAGTCCGTGCGGTCGGCCACACGAATATACGGCGCGCTGACTAGGCGGTGGTCGAGTTCGAAGGATTTTACATTGAGCTTCTTTTCATTCTGTTCAGTCATGCTTCTCCAGTGTAATCACGGCTGAGTGTCACTTCCTGAAATAGATTCTTTACCGCATACGCTGGGATAATATGAGCACACTGGACGACGCCGCCGAGGTCCCCGGCGCCGCACACACCCCTGGCAATTCGTCTTCCGGCGAACCACCGAGCGCCGCGGCCACTCCGGCTAGCGAATCCGTCTATGAAGGCGCGGATAAGATCGTGCCGAGTACCGCGCCGACCGTGATCAAAATTGAGGGCCACACCGATGAGGTAGATCCCCTGGCCCGCGGCAACCGCCTGCGCAAGGAAAGCTGGGGGCTGGTCATCCGACGCGTGTGGGCGGACTTCTTCCATGATGCCTTGATGGATCGCGCCGCCACGATGACATACTTCACGCTCATGGCCTTTGCTCCTACGGTGCTCGCGGCCTATTCGATAGCCACACTCATCTTTTCTTCTCGGCGCACCGAGATACACGAATTAACCTCACAGTTCATTGCGGATTACGTTCCTAGTTCCATGACGGAGCAGGCCGAAAAACTCGTGGGCTCCATCATCGGTTCTGCCGCCCAAGGCACCTTCGCGCTGGTGGTATCCGTACTGGTTTCGCTTTTTTCCGCCTCGGCCTACGTACGTGCCTTCTCGCGCACCGCCAATACCGTCTACGGGCGAGTGGAGGGCCGCGGGATTATCCGCACCTGGGCGCTCATGTGGGGGCTTACCATCGTCCTGGTCATCGGCGCGGTCACCGTGCTCTTTGCTAACTTGCTGCGCGATACCATCGTGAGCGGTGCGGTCGAACCGCTGGCCGGAAAGCTGGACATGCAAGGTACCGCGGACTTTTTGGGCGGGATATTCATGCCGGTGTGGAATTGGCTGCGCTTCCCGCTCACTGTGGTGATAGTGCTGACGTTGATTGCCATCCTGTACCACTTTTCCCCGAATGTGCGGCCGGCGCGCTTTCGCTGGATTACTCTCGGATCCGTAGTGGCGCTTAGCACCAATGTGGTGGTGTGGGGAGCATTCGCGCTGTATACACAGCGCTTTGCTGGTGCCAGCGTTTATGGCGCCTTCAGCCTCATCATGGCCGTATTTATGGCCGTGTGGCTATCGAATACGATGCTCATTTTGGGCATCAAGATCGATGCGGAGATTCTGCGCGCCAAGGAGCTGCAATTGGGCCTACGCGCCGCGCGGCATATCCAAGCTCCGCCGCGTTCCGATGCCGCCGCTAGAGCCCAAGCCCGTGCCCAGCACGATTTAGAGGAGCGTTCCGAGCGTATCTATGAACAGGCAGTGCGCCGGGAAGATCGCGAAGAGGGCTAGCCTTGGTTGAGTAGCGTGAGCAGATCCCGCTGGACGTCTCTGCGGCGCAGCTTGCCTAGCTGATCTCCAGCCAGCTTATCCATGGCAAAGAATCGCTGCGGGACCTTATAGCGCGCCAGCAGCCCGCGGCAATGCTCGCGCAAGGCGTACTCATCGAGCCGCACGCCGGGGGCGAGGACCACGCAGGCGGCGACGTCCTCAGATCCATCGGAGCGGGGAATGCCTACGACCGCGGCCTGGGAGATGTCGGGGTGGGAGGTTAAGGCTTCCTCGACCTCGCCGGGATAAACATTGAAGCCGCCGGTGATGATGATTTCCTTGATTCGGCCCACCAACCGGATATGGCCATCGGGCTCGCGCACGCCCATGTCTCCGGTGCGGAACCAACCTTCATGGAAGGCGGCTGCGGTAGCGGGGGCGTCGGCAAGGTAGCCGCCAAAAACCTGCGGGCCGCGGGCGAGGATCTCACCAGCCACGCCATCTGGTTGGGTGCGGCTGAGATCGGCAGGATCGCCGATGCGCAGCTGCGTATCCGGCAGCGGCAGGCCGATGGTGCCGGCGCGCCGGGTGTCATCAAGGGGATTGATGGTCAGCACGGGAGAGGTTTCCGTAAGCCCGTAGCCTTCCACCAGCATGCCGCCGGTGCGCTTCTCCCATGGCTCGATGATGCGCGAGGGGAGAGAAGCCGCGCCCGAGATGGAATAGCGCACCCCACCGAGGTCTGTGGGCACGTCGGCACCAACTGCGGCGGCGTCTGTGGGCGTGGCTGCCATGGCGCGCTCGTAGATGGTCGGCACGCCCGGCATCCAGGTGGGGCGGCGGGTGGCAAGAGCATCCGTAACTGCATCGGTGTGTGGGGCGGCAAGCAGGATAATCTCGGCCGCGCAGCGCACCGCGAGCAGCACGCTCATCGTCAGGCCATAGGAATGGAACATGGGCAAAGCGGCCAAGAAGCGCTCCTGGCCGGGGCGCAGTGGCGCCTGAGTTTCTAGCTGTAGGCAGTTGGCGGCGAGGTTGCCATGGGTTAAGACCACGCCCTTGGGGCGGGCGGTGGTGCCGGAGGTGTAGAGGATAAGGGCGGCGTCGGCAAGCGTGGCCGGGTGCGGTTCCACCGGGGCACCGGAGAGGGGAAGCGGCTGGGTGAGGGAGACGGAGATGGTGGTCGCTACCTGCGCGGAAACGGTGGGGGCAATGTCCTCCCAGGCAATGGCCACGCGGGCGCCATGATGGGCGAGCAGCGGGGCGAGCTCGTGCGCGGTATAGCGCGGGTTATGCTCCACCACCACCGCGCCCAGGCGCAGGATGGCAAAGAACGCCACCACGTGTTGCGGGCAATTAGGCAGTAGGAGTGCTACCCGGTCGGCGGGGCGCACGCCTTTCTCGCGCAAGGCGCCGGCCGCGGCCGCCACCTGGGCATCGAGCTCGCTATAGGTTAGCGTGTGGCCGGCGAAGTAGGTGGCCGGGCGCTGTGGAAACTTGGCGACGGCCGCCTTAAGGAAATCCGTCAAGGTAGCGCCATAGTGAATTTCTGCCATAGCCGATAAGTTTAGGCCTTTGCCCCCAGCAGCTCGAGTAGGTCCTTGCGCACCTGGTGCCGGCGGATTTTGCCCAAGTGGTCGCGCGCCAAATCCTCAAAGTGATAGAACGTGCGCGGGACCTTGTAGCGGGTAAGGCGCTCGCGGCAGAATTCCTTCAATCCCTCGGGATCAAGCACGGCGCCATCGCGCAGGGTGACGCAGCCAACGACGTCCTCCGAACCATCCTGGCGGGGGCGACCCACGGCGGCGACGTCCACCACATCGGGGTGCTGGGCAATGGCCTCTTCCACTTCGGCGGGATACACGTTGAAACCACCGGTGATGATGATTTCTTTGATGCGGCTGACCAGCTTGATATAGCCATCCGGTTCCATCAGTGCCATATCGCCGGTGCGGAACCAGCCATTGTGGAAAGTCTTTTCGGTGGCAGCGGCATTGCCAAAATAGCCCTGGAAAATTTGCGGACCGCGCGCGAGCATCTCGCCCGGCTGGCCATCGGGTTGGGTTTCATCCAAGTTATCGGGGTTGGCGATGCGCACCTCCGTATCCGGGAAGGGCACGCCCACATAGCCGGGGCGGTGCTTGCCATTCATGGGGTTGGCGGTGAGGACCGGGGAGGTTTCCGTCATGCCGAAGCCCTCCACGAGCCGTCCACCGGTCAGGGTTTCCCAGCGCTCCACAATTTCTATGGGCAGCGTGGCCGCGCCGGAAAAGGCGTTGCGAATGCCGCTTAAGTCAACGTCTTTTTCTTCGGCCGCGTCCATGATCTTCTGGTAGAGGGTGGGCACGCCGGGCAGCCAGGTGGGAGTGCGCTTCTTTAGGATGTCCAGGATGAGCGGCATCTGCGGCGAGGGAAGCAGGATGAGCTCGGCGCCCAGGTAGATGCTGAAGATACACAGCGTGGTCATGCCATAGGCATGGAAGATGGGCAGCGCTGCGAGGAAGCGCTCTTGTTGTTTGCCCATCTGCGGTACCCAGGCTTTGCCTTGGATGGCATTGGCAATGAGATTGCCATGCGAGAGCAACGCGCCCTTGGGCTTGCCGGTGGTGCCGGAGGTGTAGAGGATGAGCGCGATATCGTCCTGGGAGATCTCGGGGAAATCGAGGTCCGTGCCGTCGCCGCCGATGGCCGCGCCGATGAGCGTGGACCATTCCACGGTATTGGGGGCAGGGGTGGTCAGCTGCTCTCGTTTGGCAGCCAGCGGTGGGATGGGCAGGCGCAGCGCGAGGCGCTTGAGCGGAGGCATGGCATCTACCATATTGACGGAGATGATGGTCTCTAGTGGGGTCGTCGAGCGCAGCTTTTCTAGCGTGGAGGCGGTCTTATCCCAGGCGATAGCTACGCGCGCGCCATGGTCATTGAGTAGGCCTTCCAACTCCGGGGCGGTATAAAGCGGGTTGTGCTCGACCACGGTGGCGCCGAGTAGTTGGACCGCATAAAAGGCGGCGATGTGCTGGGGGCAGTTGGGAAGAATGATGGCAACCTTATCGCCCGGGCGAATGCCAAAGGCCTTCAGCCCGGCCGCAGCGGCGCGCACCTGGCTATCGAGCTCCCCGTAGGTTTGCGTGCGCCCGAAGAAATAGGTGGCGGATTTATTGGCGTTGACCCGCAGGTTATTGCGGTAGTAGTCGACGATGGTCTTATCGCCGTAGTCCAGCGTGTGTGGGGTCCAGTCGCTGTAGTGCTGAAGCCAGGCTTGGGAGGGGGAAGCGGACACGCGAAAACCTTTCGTTTGGCTACAAAAACTATTTCTGAGGGGATAGTTTATCTCAAACGGAAAGAATCCTTCTAGATTTCTTCCAGTGCCAGCAAAAATCGTTTGGCAGCTAGCCCGCCCGCGTAGCCACCGAGCCCGCCATCGCTACGCAGCACCCGGTGGCACGGCCGCACAATGAGCAGGGGATTGGCGCCGCACGCGCTGCCCACGGCCCGCGTCGCGCCGGGCCGGCCGAGCATCTTGGCGACGTCGCGATAAGTAACCGTCTCCCCATAGCCAATCTCCGTTAGCTGCGCGTGCACCGCGGCGCGAAAGTCGGTCGTCGCAGGCGGGTCGAGGGGCAGCTCGAAGGCGCGGCGCTGGCCGGCGAAATACTCCGCGAGCTGTGCTTGGGCGGCGTCGAGCACGTCCGCGCTGCGCTTTTCGATGCCCCCTTCTTTCACACCGTCCACCGCTTCCAGCGGGGTGCTGGCCGCAGTGATGTCGACGCGGGAAAGCCCCCGCGGGCTCGCCTGCAAGCGCAGGGGTCCGAGGGGGCTATCGATGAGGCGGAACATGTTAGTTCTGTTCGGCCTCGAGGCGGCGGATAAGGTCTGCCTGGACTTCGCGGCGGCGGATCTTGCCCATTTGATCCTTGGCCAGCTCCTCAAAGTGGTAGAAGGTGCGCGGGACCTTGTAGCGGGTAAGGCGCTCGCGGCAGTATTCCTTGAGCCCCTCCGGGTCAAGTGCGGCGCCATCGGCCAAGTCGAGGCAGGCCACGACGTCCTCGGAGCCATCTTCGCGCGGCCGGCCCACCACGGCGACGTCATCAATGCTCGGGTGCTCGCGCAAGATTTCTTCCACCTCGCCCGGATACACGTTGAAGCCGCCGGTGATGATGATTTCTTTGATACGGCTGACTAGGCGGATGAAGCCATCTTCTTCCATGACGCCCATGTCGCCGGTGCGGAACCACTCGCCGTGGAATGCGGCCTCGGTGGCCTCTTCGTTATTGAGGTAGCCCTTGAAAATCTGTGGACCTCGCGCCAAAACTTCGCCTTCGGTGCCATCGGGCTGGGTTTCATCGAGGTTATCTGGGTTGGCGATGCGCACCTCGGTATCCGGGAAGGGGATGCCGACGTAGCCGGGGCGGCGGTCGGTGCTCATAGGGTTGCCTACGATGATGGGTGAGCATTCGGTCAGGCCGTAGCCTTCCACCAAGAGGCCACCGGTGTAGTCCTCCCACTTCTTGACCGTGTCCGAAGGCAAGGTAGAAGCGCCGGAGAAGGCTGCGCGCACGCCCTTGATAGGAATCTGCTGCTCGTCGGCGGCTTTGATGATTCGCTCGTAGAGCGTTGGTACACCCGGCACCCAGGTCGGGGTGTGCTTCTTCATCAGCTGCATGATGAGCGACATATCCGGCTTAGGCAGCATGACTAGCTCGCCGCCGATAAACTGCGCCAGGGTCACGTTCATGGTCAGGCCATAAGCATGGAAGAAGGGGAGGGCAGCGAGCATGCGCTCCGGCTTATCACCCAAGCCCGGTACCCACGCCTTGCCCTGCAGGAGGTTGGAAAATAAGTTTCCGTGTGACAGCATGGCGCCCTTCGGGGCGCCGGTGGTGCCAGAGGTATACATGATGAGCGCGATGGTGTCCTTATCCACGTCTTCCGGCGTGGTGATATCGCTGCCGTCGCCACCGATTGCGTTGCCCACTAAGGTCTCCCACGGCACGGTATTTGGTGCCGGGGAAGAAAGCTGTTCGCGTTTGGACTTAAGTGGCGGGATAGGCAAGCGCAAAGCGGCGCGCTGCAGGGTGGGCATGGCGTTGATCATATTGATGGACACGACCGTTTCCAGGTTGGTGGTCGCGCGCAGCTTCTCCAGCGTGGGCGCGGCCTTGTCCCAAGCGATGGCGATGCGCGCGCCGTGATCTTGGAAGAGTCCTTCCAGCTCATGGGCGGTGTAGAGTGGGTTGTGCAGCACCACCTGCGCACCGAGCTTCAGAATGGCATAAAACGCCGCGATGTACTGCGGCGAGTTGGGTGCGACGATGGCTACGCGGTCACCTGGCCGCACGCCGAAGGCCTTCAAACCTGCGGCCGCAGCGCGAACCTGGCGGTCTAGCTCAGCATAGGACTGCGTACGGCCAAAGAAATAGGTTGCCGGCCGATCCGCGTTGACTTTCAGGTTGTTGTCATAAATATCTAGCAGCGTGGTATCGCCATAGTCCAGCGTATGCGGTGTCCATTCCGGGTAATACTGGAGCCAAGCCTGTGATTCGTATGCGGACAAAACTATTACCTTTCGGTAGCGTAGGTTTCTGGCAGGGGCCAGTATAGCGCCGGTAGAATTGTGCGCCATGCGCATCGCCATGATCTCTATGCATACCTCGCCGATTGAACAGCCCGGCTCGGGGGACGCTGGCGGCATGAACGTCTACGTCCTCAATAGTGCGCGCCAACTGGCTCGCCGGGGAATCGAGGTGGACGTCTACACCCGCGCCACGCGGCCTAGCCAGGGCGAAATCATTGAGGTTGAACCCCACCTGCGCGTTATTAATATCGTCGCTGGGCCGTACGAGGGCCTGGATAAAGAGGATCTGCCCACCCAGCTGGCCGCTTTCGCGGGCGGCATGGTGCAATTTGCCAAGTGGCAGGGCAAGAAATATGACCTTATTCACTCCCACTATTGGCTCTCTGGTCAGGTGGGCTGGCTACTGCGGGATCTCTGGGGCATCCCGCTCATCCACACGGCCCATACCCTCGCCGCGGTGAAAAACGCCTCCCGGACCGCGGATGACACCCTGGAGTCCGAGGCCCGCCGCATCTGCGAGCAGCAATTGGTGGATAACGCGGACCTGCTCGTGGTCAATACCGAGCAGGAGGCCCGCGACCTAGCCGAGCATTACGATGCTGAGTGTGACATCATTCGCGTGGTCTCGCCCGGCGCCGACGTCGAGCTTTTTACCCCAGGCACGGACCGCAATACCGAGCGCTCCCGCCGCGAGCTGGGCATTCCACTGCATACCAAGGTGGTTGCCTTTGTGGGGCGCCTACAAAAATTCAAGGGCCCAGAGGTCCTCATTCGCGCCACGGCCGAGCTCTTCCGCCGCGAGCCGGCCCGCAACCTGCGCGTGGTCATCTGCGGCGGTCCATCGGGAGCAAATACTGCGCCGGAGGTGTATAAAGATTTGGCGCATGAATTGGGCGTCGATAAGCGCGTGCGTTTTCTGGGCGCTCGGCCGCCAGAGGAGCTGGTGGGGGTTTACCGCGCGGCCGATATTGTCGCGGTGCCCAGCTATAACGAGTCCTTTGGCTTGGTATCGCTAGAGGCCCAGGCCTCGGGCACGCCGGTGGTTGCTGCCGCCGTTGGCGGGCTGCCCATCGCCGTGGCCGACGGCGAGACCGGCCTGCTGGTGCACTCGCATGACCCGTCCGACTGGGCCGATGCTCTAGCCCGCCTGCTTGACGACGACCCCATGCGCATCGCCATGGGCGAAGCCGCCGTCGCCCACGCTGCGCGCTTTAGCTGGGCCAGCTCCGCCGCCGCGCTCGTAGAAATCTATGACGAGGCCAGCCGCATCGAGGTCCCAGACTGCCACCAACGTCGGGCGATTGGGGATTAAACCCTTACGCCGGTAGTCATTTCGTGGCATGCTAGGAGCATGACTAACGGAAAATTGATTCTTCTTCGCCATGGCCAATCCAAGTGGAACGAGTCCAACCAGTTCACTGGCTGGGTGGATGTAGATCTGACCGAAAAAGGCGAGGCGGAAGCCAAGCGCGGCGGTGAGCTGCTTGCGCAGGAAGGCGTTCTGCCCGATGTTCTCTATACCTCTCTTCTACGCCGTGCTATCCGTACCGCAAATATCGCACTCAACGCCGCCGACCGCCACTGGATCCCAGTGGTGCGTGATTGGCGCCTAAACGAGCGCCACTACGGCGCCCTGCAGGGCCTGAACAAGGCCGAGACCAAGGAAGAATACGGTGAGGAAAAGTTCATGGCATGGCGCCGCTCCTATGACACGCGCCCGCCGGAGCTGGCCGATGACTCCGAGTACTCCCAGACCAATGACCCGCGCTACGCGGACCTAGAAAAGGTCCCGCAGACCGAGTGCCTGAAGGACGTCGTTGCCCGATTCGTGCCGTACTTTGAAGAAGAAATCCTCCCACGCGCTAAGAAAGGCGAGACCGTACTCATCGCCGCGCACGGTAATTCCCTGCGCGCACTGGTTAAGCACCTGGACAATATCTCCGATGACGATATTGCTGGCCTGAATATCCCGACCGGCATCCCGCTGGTCTATGAGATCACCGAGGACGGCTCCGTAGTAAACCCAGGCGGCACCTACCTGGACCCGGAGGCTGCCGCCGCCGGCGCCGCTGCCGTTGCTGCGCAGGGCGGTAAGTAAGAAACTGCGCTACAGTCCCCGGGGAATATTCCCTGGGGACTTTGTGATGGATAGGCTGGACACGTGGAATTGATTCTTTCCTTTGTCGCCGGCGTGGTGGCCTGTGGGCTGGCGCTGCCGGCTATTTCTTGGCTGCGCGGTCGCATTGCTCACTACCGCCAGGCCACCGATGCCGAGGCCAACCAGGTCACGACTGTCAGCCAGGTACTGCACTTGGCGGTACAAGGTTCGCCGACGGCCTTGGCGGTGCTGGACCGCAACCAAGAAATCGTCATGTCCAATCCGGCCGCCCATGAGATGTCCTTGGTCCATGATCGCGCCGTGAATCCGGATGTATGGCAGACCGCGCAGGAGGTCTTTGAAGACAAGGAGACCCGCACCGTCGACCTGGCCATTCCCAAACGCCGTACGGGCCACCGCGTCACGCAGTTCAAGGCGGTGATCAAGCCGCTGACGCTTAACGACGGCCGCTTTGTCATCATCTACGGCACCGATGAGAGCGAAAACGTCCGCATGGAATCAGCTCGCCGGGACTTCGTGGCGAACGTCTCCCACGAGCTCAAGACACCCGTCGGTGGCATCGCTTTATTGGCCGAGGCCCTCTTGCAGGATCCCGGCGATCAGGAAACCGTGGAGTACTTTGGCAATAAAGTCTACAAGGAAGCCAACCGCATGGCCGATATGGTCAGCGAGCTCATCTCCTTGTCCAAGCTGCAAGGTGCCGAGGCGCTGCCAGAGATGGAACCGTTGGCCGTCGATGACCTCATCGAGGAAGCGCTCTCGCGCAACCAACTGGCTGCGGAGGCCCGTTCCATCGAGCTCAACCGCGGCGCCTCCGTCGGCGTGCAGGTTAAAGGCGATCGATCCCTGCTGGTAACAGCACTGTCTAACCTCGTCTCCAACGCGATTAACTATTCGCCGGAGAAAATGCCGGTATCGGTCTCCCAAAAAGTGGTGGATGGCGGGGTCGTGCTCATCCGCGTCACGGACCGCGGCATCGGTATCGCACCGGATGACCAGAAACGTGTTTTTGAGCGCTTCTTCCGCGTAGACCAAGCCCGGTCGCGGCAGACCGGAGGCACTGGCCTAGGATTAGCAATTGTTAAACACGTGGTGGCCAACCATGGCGGCAACATCAAACTGTGGTCCCGGCCCGGTACGGGTTCCACATTCACCATTGAGTTGCCTATCTACAGGGAAGAAAAGCCAGCGCCGGATGCTGGCATGAAGGATAATGAGAAAAGGGATGCCGTCGACGCGGCGGCGCCTGGGCTCCCGCGTGCGGTAGCACGCGTTGCAGCACGTCGAAAGGATAAAGCACAATGACCACCATCCTCATCGTTGAAGATGAAGAGTCGCTGGCAGATCCGCTGGCATTCCTCCTTCGCAAGGAGGGCTTCGAGCCGATCATCGCGCACGATGGCCCCACCGCGCTGGAAAAGTTTGCTGCTAACGACATCGATATCGTCCTTCTAGACCTCATGCTGCCCGGTATGTCCGGCACCGAAGTGTGCAAGCAGTTGCGCATCACCTCTTCCGTGCCGGTCATCATGGTTACCGCGCGTGATTCCGAAATCGACAAAGTCGTCGGCCTCGAGCTAGGCGCCGATGACTACGTGACCAAGCCCTATTCCTCTCGCGAGCTTATTGCCCGCATCCGGGCGGTCCTGCGCCGCGGCCACGATTCCGGAGCCGGTGCCGATACCGAGGCGGAGGAAGCGGCAGGCGAGCAGATTCTCGAAGGCGGCCGCGTCAAGATGGACGTGGAGCGCCATACCGTTACCGTCGCAGACGAGCCGGTATCCATGCCTCTCAAGGAATTCGACCTCCTGGAGTACCTGCTGCGCAACGCCGGCCGCGTGCTCACCCGCGGTCAGCTCATTGATCGCATCTGGGGCGCCGATTATGTCGGCGATACCAAGACACTCGACGTCCATGTCAAGCGCCTGCGCTCCAAGATTGAGGAGCAGCCCTCCCGCCCGAAACACTTGGTTACGGTGCGCGGTCTGGGCTATAAATTCGAGCTCTAATTTTCCGCCTGCTGGCTTTCTGTCTGTAGGCGCCCAGCCTTCACGCTGGCTGGGTGCTGCGTGAGCTGGACGCCGTGTTCGGCCGCTGCGGCGCGCGCCTTGCAGTGTGCGGCCAGAATCTCATAGGACTCGCGGCCCATGAGTGCTACCAACTCGTCCTCGTGCGACTGCCACATGGGCAGTGGGTTGGCATGGCAGGCGGCGTCGGCCGAACAATACCAATCAAAATCCTCGCCGCCATTGCCCCAACCGCGGCGGTCATATTCGCCTATCTGGGTGCGTAGAATCTCCTGCCCATCTGGGCGTTCTTCATAATCTTCATACCGGCGCAACGGCAGCTGCCAGCACACCTCCGGCTTGACCACCGTGAGCTCCTCACCGGCATCAACTGCCCACTGGTGCAGTGCACAGCCCGTGCCCGTGGCCCAGCCGGTGCGGTTGGCGAAAATGCACGCGCCATCCACAATCGGCGTCTTCAGCGCTGGTTCTGGTTCGCCGTCCTCGCCGTCGAGTTCGTCCCATTCCAACCAAGGCTCTAACTCGTCTGTGGCGTCTTGGGCGAGGAACCCATCTACCCCCGCTGGGCGCAGCTGCCAATATTTGGCGGGCATGCGCGAGACGGCGTCGTAAAGCTGGTCGCGGTCTTCTTCGTCGGCCATATATGCGCCATGCACGCAGCAGCCCACTTCGGGCTGGCTCTTATCGATTCCCCTGCACGCCGACGTCCCAAATTGGCAGCTGTAGTGCGACTCTACCCATGTCAGGTCGATGGAAAAGACGTGGTGCGGGTCGTTTGGGTTGCAAAATTCGAACCATTCCCGCGGAAAGTCGGGGGCCTCCTCGCGGCCTGCACTTATCGACGCCGCCGCGGGCGAGCTCGCAGGAAAACCTAGGTATACCGTGTCAGATTTTGGGCGATTCACACCTAACCACGGTAGACCTACTACGCTATTAGTGTGCGATTAGGTGTATTAGACGTCGGAAGCAATACCGTCCACCTCGTTGCGGTCGATGCCGCGACAGGCGGACGGCCAACTCCGATGAGCGATTGGAAGACCCCGCTCCGGCTGGTGGAACAGCTGGACAAGAAGGGGAATATCCATGAAAAAGGTGTAAAGAAGCTGGTCAGTGCCGTAGCAGAGGCTAGCGAGCTGGGCGAGAAGCTGGGCTGCGCGGAATTTATCGCCTTTGCCACCTCGGCGGTGCGCTCCGCGCCCAATTCGGAGGCCGTGCTCGATGAGGTGGAAAAGCAGACCGGCGTGCGTCTGCAGATCCTCTCCGGCGTGGAAGAAGCACAGCTGACCTTCCTCTCCGCGCGTCGCTGGTACGGCTGGTCCGCCGGCCGGATCACCAACCTGGATATCGGTGGCGGCTCGCTGGAGCTGTCCACTGGTACCGATGAGCACCCGGATCTTGCCTTTTCTCTCGACTTGGGCGCGGGCCGATTGACTCATAATTGGTTCGACACCGACCCGCCAGAGAAGAAGAAGGTCAGCGCGCTGCGCGATTTTATTGATGCGGAGCTTGAGGACGTCGCTCAGCAGATGAAGGCAATGGGACCCGCCGGCCTTGCCGTCGGTACTTCTAAAACCTTCCGTACACTGGCACGACTAACCGGTGCCGCACCCTCGTCTGCTGGACCCTATGTCAAGCGCACACTGACTGCACCGGGTCTGCGGCAGTTGATTTCCTTCATCTCTCGCATGACTGCGGCAGACAGAGCGGACCTAGAGGGTGTAAGTTCTAACCGATCGCACCAAATCGTTGCCGGCGCTCTGGTGGCCGAGGCATCCATGCGAGCCTTGGAAATCGAGAAGCTGGAAATCTGCCCGTGGGCGCTGCGTGAGGGCGTCATTTTGCGCCGGACCGACAAGGGATTGGAATAGGAAGAGATCATGGCTGACAAAAACCAGTTGACCGTGGCGGAGCTGCTGGCCCGCAATAAAAAGGCCCGCGGCGAAGAAGGCAAGGACGACAAGCGTTCCCGCCGCCATCGCCGCAGCCTGGATGAGGGCGGCATCTCCGTTGCCGAGCTGACTGGCAACCTCAAGAAGGTTAAAGCCTCTCCCGCCGAGGCTAAGCACACCTCCGTATCCATCGACGAGGATGCCCCCGTCATCCGCGCCCCCAAGTCTGCAGGCAAGGACGAGGCTGATTCTGCGCAGAAGCCCGCCGAAAAGCCTGCCGCCCCAAAGGCCAAACCCAAGGCCGCAGCGAAGCCTGCCGCTAAGTCCACGGATAAGCCTCGCGCCAAGTCTGCTGCGAAGACCGCAGCTGCTTCTTCTGCCGCCGCGCAGGCCGCACAGAAGCCCGCAGCTGCCGGCGCGGCACAGGAGGCGGCGAAGAAGAATCAGCCTTCTGCCGATGACACCGCGGTAATCCAGCGCGTGGACAAGGCGAAGGCAGACGGGACCAAGCCAGCTGCGGCCAAGGCAGGAGCTAAACCGGCTGCTAAGCCAGCAGCAGAAAAGTCGACCGCGGAAAAGGCTACTACGGACAAGACTGCAGCGGACAAGGCTGCAGCGGACCATGCCCGCGCGGAAAAGTCGGGCGTGGAGAAGCAGGGCGCTGCAAAGCCCGCTGCTGAAAAGCCAAAGTCCGACAAGGGCGAGAAAACGGCCGAAGCGGGAGCAGTAGGCGCTGGAGCTGCCGCTGCGGCGGCGGTGCCGGCGTCGAAGAAAGCGGGCGTCGCTAAGAATGCAGAGGAAACCGGCAACCTGCCCAAGGTCGAGGATGACGAAGAATGGGTCGAGGAAGAGCACGAGAAGCTCAACCCAGTCTCCATCCTGCTAATGATTGTCGCGGGCATCCTGCTAGCGATTGTCATCTTCAAGGGCTTTGAGATTCTGTGGGACAATTTCCCCCGCCTCGTTGTCGCCATCCTGGCGCTGTGCGTCACGGCGATTATGGTGGGCGTAACGCACGCGCTGCGCACCGCGCGCGATGGCTTCTCCATGTTCTTGGCCGGCTTTACCGGCCTCATCCTGGCTTTCGGCCCATTGCTGTTGGTTATGCTCTAAGCCCTCGCTTGTCGATGCCCCGGCTACCCCACGTGGTAGCCGGGGTTCCGCATTTTTGGCATGGTGGAGATCATGACAAAGATTGCAATTTTAGGCGGCGGACAAATCGGTGAGGCTTTGACCTCGGGACTGGTGGCATCGGGCTTTGCAGGCTCGGATATCACGGTCACCAACCGCACCGAATCCCGCAGCAAAGAGCTCCAAGACGCCTACGGCGTTAACACCACTAGCGATAATGCGGCCGCGGTAGACGGCGCGGACTATATTTTTGCGTGCGTAAAGCCCTACGCCATCCTGGACCTGCTCGAAGGCCTCAAGCCAGCCAAGGACGCCGTGGTGGTCTCCATGGCGGCAGGCCTGACGCTGGAGCAGCTGCAGGGTGCGGTGGGCGAAGGCGTGCCGGTGGTGCGCGTTATGCCTAATACCCCCATGTTGGTGCGCCGCGGCATGTGCACCTGTGCGGCCGGCGAGCACGTGAGCGACGCCCAGATGGACGGCGTGCGCGAGCTGCTAGAGGCCGTCGGTGAGGTCGCGGTCATTCCAGAGAAGAATATCGACGCCGCCACCGCATTGGCGGGTTCCTCCCCGGCCTATTTCTTCCTTGTGGCAGAGGCGCTTGTCGACGCCGGCGTGCAGCTCGGCCTTCCGCGCGACGTCGCCGAGAAGCTTGCTGCCCAGGCCGCGGCCGGTTCCGGTGAGATGCTGGCTAGCTCCGGCCGCTCGGCCACTCAGCTGCGCGCTGGTGTCACCTCGCCGGGTGGCACCACCGCGGCCGCCGTCCGTGAGCTGGAGGAGTCTGGTCTGCGCGGTGCGTTCTACCGCGCGGCAGAGGCCTGCTCCGACAAGGCAAAGGAGCTCGGCTAAAGCTGCCATATGCGACCTCCCCGTGGTGGGGGTGTACCCACCCGGGAGCGCTGGGGCGGGTGCTAAGCAGCGCTTTTAGGGTTAACCCTAATGATTGCTGTGAGAAAATTTGGCACTTGGGTCGCATTAGTCACATGTTTCACGATAGGCTAGGGCAAGCACGTGCGTGAAGTCCTGTGGGAGGGGAAGCCTACAGCGCGTAACGAGCTGAAGGGTTAGATATATATGGCAAATGAAGAAAAGGGAACCTTTCTGACGATCGCGGAGGTCGCCGAGATTATGCGCGTCTCCAAAATGACCGTCTACCGTTTGGTTCACGCAGGCGAAATGCCGGCCGTTCGCGTCGGACGCTCTTTCCGCGTTCACGAGTCCGCCGTCAACGAGTACCTGGAGGCTTCCGTTTACGGAGCCTAGGCTCGCGCCTATTGGACAGCGCCCACCTCTGTTGGCCCTCGTGGTCAGCGGTGGTGGGCGTTGTTATTTTTCATGGGCTCTTTTTGGTTACGCACTGGGTGCTGGGTAAGATGGTGTGCATTCGTGTCGGCTCGCTGATGTGGCCCGCGGTCCGTGAGGTCAAGGCGGCAAGAGTGCACCTTCGCTGTTCCTAGCGCCGGCAGGTTAAAAGTACGTACTACACGAAAGTGAGGACTCCATGGGTTCCGTCATTAAGAAGCGCCGCAAGCGCATGTCCAAGAAGAAGCACCGCAAGATGCTGCGCCGCACCCGCGTGCAGCGTCGTAAGCTGGGTAAGTAAACCCAGCCCGCGCTTCTTACCCTCCGCTTCGTGTGTCCAAGCACGGCGGAGGGTTTTTGCCTGCTCGACCGATATCTCTGTTTCCTACCGCCGGTAGTAGCGCCAACCGCCATAGGAAAAAGCGGCGGTAACCAGCGCTGGCAAGCCATAGGTGCGGATAGCGCGCCGCACGGAGCGGTAATCGCGCACCAGCCAGCCGCGGTCACCGGCGATATCGCGTAGCTTGCGGTCCGGATTAATTGCCACAGCGGTGCCAACCATCGACAGCATGGGAACGTCGTTGGCGGAATCTGAATAGGCGGTGCAGCGCGAGAGATCGAGGCCTTCGATGGTCGCGAGCGCGGCCACGGCGTGCTTTTTGCCGGGCCCGTGCAGAATATCGCCGACCAGCCGGCCGGTGAACTTGCCGTCCTTGACCTCTGCGACGGTGCCGAGCGCACCCGTGAACCCGAAGCGCCGCGCCAGCACCTGGGCCAGTTGCACTGGCGTGGCGGTAACCAGCCACACCTGCTGGCCAGCGGCCAGGTGCATCTCCGCTAGCTGCGTGGTGCCGGGGTAGGCGCGGCGCGCCAGCGAGGCATCCACGATCTCCTCGCACAGCTCCACCAGCTCATCGACACTGCGACCCTTAACAAACTCTAATGCCTGCGCGCGGCCGTGAGCTACGTCTTTGGCATTCTCACTGCCGGAAACGCGGAATTTTAACTGCTTCCACGCAATCGGCAAGATTTCGGAAAGCCGGAAATAGCGCTTGCGCGCCAGTCCGAAGGCGAATTCCACGAGGGAGGAGCCTTGGATGAGGGTGTTGTCGACATCGAAAAACGCCGCCGCCCCCACATCTACCGGTACGTCCGGGTCTTGGTCGGTGATGCGTTGCGCGCCGGCCGCGTCGTAGGAGCCGGTTACCGAATCCACACCGGAGGCAAAATCCTCCAACTCGAGCCCGAATTCTTCTAGTGCCGCGGCGGCTGCGGCTTCACCGGCGGTGCGCTGGGATTCCTCGTCCAGCGGGGCGAGTGCTTGGGTCTCTAAGAAATTACGCAGATTGCCGCGCGAGGCGGTCCAATTGGCCAAGAAGTCGCGGGGGGATTCGGGGAATCCTGGGGGAGTGGTAGCGGACACGAGTAAGACAAACAGCTTTCGCAAACGCGGGGTGGACTAACGTGTCCATAGTAATGGTTTCGACCGCCGCCGTCCTTGTGAGGAGAATATGTCTCAGCATCTCGTCGAGCTCATGGTGCGCACCACCTGCGGTTCTTGCGCGCGCGTGAGGGAACAGATTACCCCCGTTATCAAGCAGGCAGGCGCGGAGCTTAGTGTGCGTAACGTGGATGAGGACGCGGAGCTGGCCATGGAGTTCGGTGACCGCGTACCCGTCGTGGTTATCGGCGGCGAAGAGTTTGCCTGCTGGGAAGTAGACAATGAGGAGCTGGCGGCCGAGCTGGCCGGTTGATTCGGGATCCACGACACCGACAGGTAGTCTTTTGGAGGATTAAAATCAATCAAAGGGTTGAGGAGTGTTGTGCATGAGCGTGCTCGTTGTGGGTATGTCCCACCAGTCGGCGCCGGTGGCGCTGCTGGAAAAGCTGAGCATGGATAGTGCGGTCCAGGATTCCGCCTGCGGGAAACTGGTGGCGGCCGACTCACTTTCAGAGGCGATGATCATCTCCACCTGCAACCGCATGGAGGTCTACACCGTCACCAACTCCTTCCACGCCGGCGTGCAGGAAGTCGTGCGCGTGATCACCCAAGTATCGGGCGTGAGCGAGGAGGAGCTGCGCAGCTACCTCTACGTACGCTATGCCGACGCCGCGGCCGAGCACCTGATGTCGGTCACCTCAGGGCTGGATTCCATGGTGGTAGGAGAGCAGCAGATCATCGGCCAGGTGCGCAGCGCCTACCAGGCCGCCTCCGAACAGGGCACGGCCGGCCCGCGCATCCACGCGCTGGCGCAGTCTGCGCTACGGGCGGGCAAGCGCGTGCACTCCGAGACCGACATCGATGAGGCAGGTTCCTCCATGGTGTCCTTCGCTTTCGATCAAGCCCTGCAGCGCCTAGACGCCGAGGATTTGGCCGGCAAGACCGCGCTGGTCCTCGGCGCGGGTGCCATGGCTTCGCTCGCTGCTACCCACGCCGGCCGCCTTGGGGTCAAAGAGTTGGTGTTGGCTAACCGCACCCGCGAGCGCGCCGAGCGCCTGGCCAGCCACGCTGAGGAGGCCGGTGTCGCCGCCCGCGTCGTGGACTTTTCCCAGCGTGCCGCCGCGCTTTCCGACGTCGACCTCGCCATCTCCGCCACCGGCGCCGATAATTTCACCATCGAGGCCGCCGATATTCCGGCCGGACGCGAGCTCATGCTCATCGATCTTTCCCTACCACGCGATATCGACGATGCCGCCGCTGCGGCCGACGGTGTGGACCTGGTCAATATCGAGCGCCTGAGCAAGTCGCTCTCGGCCGCCGATACCGATGTCGCGGCCGGCACTAGCCCGCACGCGCAGGCCCGTCGCATCGTCGACGAGGAGCTGGCAGCTTATACCTCGGCCCAGCGCGTGCGCGATGTCGCCCCGGCCGTAAGCGCCCTGCATGGCCGCGCGGCCGACCTCGTCGAGTGCGAAGCCGCGCGCTTGCAACACAAGCACCCAGAGCTTGCCGGCAAGCAGCTGGAGGACGTCCAGCGCGCCCTCAAGCGCGTGGCCGATAAGCTGCTGCATGAACCGACGGTGAGGGCGAAGAAGCTGGCGGCGTCGGAAAGCAGTGTCAGCAGCGAGAATGCTCTGCAGGAACTCTTTGGCCTGCAACTGGAAGGCTCCGGAGTGTCCGTGGCCGTTAATGAATTGCCCACCATGACTAAGGAGGCCTAAATGTTTCAGATTGGTACCCGCGGCTCCAAGCTCGCCACCACCCAGGCGGGCCATGTGCGCGATTGGCTTATCGACGCCGGCTTTGACTCCCAACTCCACATCGTCGCCACCGCCGGCGACGTCAATATGGCGCCCGTCGAGCGCATCGGCGTCGGCGTATTTACCCAAGCGCTGCGCGAGGCGCTCTATGCCGGCGAATGCGATATTGCCGTCCACTCTTTTAAGGACCTGCCCACCGCCCCCGATGATCGCTTCCGCCTCGTGGTGCCGCAGCGCCAAGATTCCCGCGAGGCGCTCGTCGCCCGCGATGGCCTGACCCTGGCGCAGCTACCGCAGGGTGCGCGCGTGGGCACCTCCGCCCCGCGCCGCATTTCCCAGCTGGCCGCAATCCGCCCGGATCTGGAGATTCGCCCACTGCGCGGCAATATCGATACCCGCATGTCCAAGGTCACCGACGGCGAGCTCGATGCTGTTTTGCTGGCCTATGCCGGCCTGCTGCGCGGCGGTTACGCGGACCGCGCCACCGAAATCTTCGAGCCTTCCGTCTTCATGCCGGCGCCGGCCCAGGGTGCCCTCGCTATCGAGGCCGTGGCCGGAACCGAGGCCGCGGCGGCCCTAGACGCCATCGTTGATGACCGCGCCTCGGCCGCCGCTGCTGGTGAGCGCGCCGTGCTAGCCCGCCTCGAGGCCGGCTGCACCGCTCCGGTGGCCGCAACTTCGCGCTGGGACGGCGAACAGCTCACCGTGCGCGGTGGCGTCTTTGCCCTCGACGGATCTCGCCAGCTCACGGCCACCGCTTCCGGTCCCGCGGCCGAAGCCACAGAGCTCGGCGCCCGCGTTTCGGACGAGCTTTTCGCCGGTGGTGCGGCCGAGCTGCTGGGCAAGTAATTTCGCCTTTAGGCGCTAATAATTTAAGGTGTAGATACCACAAATCATTGTCCCGCAATGATCCGGCCCCCTTTAAGGGCATCCCAGGCCTTGCGTCCTGGGATTTTGGCCGTTATGACCGTGTCACCCACCGCCGGCGCGGGGACCCACACCGCATGCGATCATGTCCGTGCGCGGTGCCGCGCGCCCGATTTTAGAAAAGAACTTTATGAGCAAAGCTGCGCCAGACACCCAATTGGGCAAGATCGTCTTTGTGGGCGCTGGTCCAGGTAATCCCGACCTGCTGACCGTCCGCGCCCGCGAGGTTCTGGCAAATAATGCCATCGCCGTGACCGATCCGCAGGTCATGCAGGGCGTGCGCGATGCCGTCGCCGCTGCGCTGCCCGTTCCGCAGGAGCTTCTCGACGCCGCCGAGGCCGAATACGCCCAAATGTGCGCCGACGCCAAGGCCAAGGGCGCGCGCCGCAAACCACCCCGCCCCGCACCGCCGACGGCCGCGGTGCTGTATGAACCGGGTGAGGATATCGTCGGCCAGCTGCGCGAGTGTTTGATTGAGGCCGACGGCGAGGACGTCATCCGCCTAGTAACTGGCAACCCGCTGCACCGCGAGTCCATCAAGACCGAGATCAACGCCGTGGCCTCCGCCGGTCTGGAATTCCAGGTGGTGCCCGGAATGTCCCTGCCCTCTACTGTGCCGTCCTTTGCTGGCATTGCGCTCGGCTCGACCTATACCGAGGCCGATGTCACCGATGGTGCCGATTGGGATGCGCTGGCTAACGCCACTCAGCCCATCGTTTTGCAGGCCACGAAGGAAGACCTACCGGTTATCTCCGACGAGCTGCAGCAGCGCGGCATGCCGGCCGAGACCGAGGCATTTGTCACCGTGCACGGTACTACCCGCCTGCAGCGCACTTATGAGACCACACTGGGCACCATGGGCAAGCTCGATGCGGATCTCGCCGGAGCACTCGTGGTTACCCTCGGTCGCAGCATCGACGACCGCACCAAATACTCCTGGTGGGAAAACCGCCCGCTCTACGGCTGGCGCGTGCTCGTGCCGCGCACCAAGGAACAAGCCGGCCCAATGTCCGCGCGCCTGGCTGGCTATGGCGCCATTCCGCAAAACGTGCCCACCATCTCCATCGAGCCGCCGCGCAACCCGGCGCAGATGGACCGCGCCATCAAGGGCATCGTCGAGGGCCGCTATAAGTGGATCGTCTTCACCTCTGTTAACGCCGTGACCGCAGTATGGGAGAAAATCGCCCAGCTCGGCCTCGACGCCCGCGATTTCGCCGGCGTCCACCTCGCAGCCGTGGGCACCAAAACCGCGGCCGCCATCCGCGCCAAGGGCATGGTCCCCGAGCTCTTACCGCACAAAAAGAAGCAGAACGCCGAGGGCCTGCTCGATGTCTTCCCTAACTTCGTGGAGGATATCGACGCCGTCGGTCGCGTCCTGCTTCCGCGCGCCGATATCGCGGCCGATACCCTCGTGGATGGACTCAAGGCCCTCGACTGGGAGGTCGACGACGTCGTGGCCTACCGTACCGTCCGCGCCGCCCCGCCCTCGGCCGAGATCCGCGACATGATCAAGACCGGCGGCTTCGACGCCGTGGCCTTCACCTCGGGGTCCACCGTGCGCAACTTGGTGGGTATCGCGGGCAAACCGCACCAGCGGACGATCATTGCGTGTATCGGGCCGTCGGCAAGAGCGGCCGCGGAAGAAATGGGCCTGCGCGTTGATGTCGTGCCCGAGGTCGCGGATGTGCCCGCGCTTGTCGACGCCCTCGCAGACCACGTCGCCGCTCTTCGCGCTGCCGGGAACCTGCCCGCGCCGCGTAAGAAACGCCGCTCGCGCAAGAAGGCTACTAAGGTCGACAAGGCATAAGTTTTAGTCTCGCTCTAAGGAGTACCGAATGAGCACCTTCCCAGCCCGCCGCCCACGACGCCTGCGCACCACCCCCGCGATGCGCAACCTCGTGGCCGAAACCCAGGTTCGCCCCTCGGACCTGATTTTGCCCATGTTCATCGCGGATGGTCTCGACGCCCCACGCGAGATTCCCTCCATGCCGGGCGTTTACCAACACTCTTTCGACTCCCTGCGCCGCGCGGCCGAGGAGGCGCTGGAGGCTGGCGTCACCTGCGTCGACCTCTTCGGCGTGCCGCTAGAAGAAGACAAGGATGAGACCGGCTCTGTGGCTTGGGACCCGCAGGGCATTTTGAACCGTGGCATTGCCTGCCTGCGCGAGGAATTTGGCGATGACCTCATCGTGATGGCCGATACCTGCCTCGACGAGTTCACCTCCCACGGCCACTGCGGCGTGCTGGATGACAAAGGCCGCGTGCTAAATGACGAATCCGTCAAGCTCTACCAAGACATGGCCCGCTCCCAGGCCCGCGCCGGCGCCCACATCGTCTCCCCGTCCGGCATGATGGACGGCCAGGTGGCCGCCATCCGCGACGACCTCGACGAGGCCGGCCACGAGGACGTGGCCATCATGGCTTATTCCGCCAAGTACGCCTCTGCCTTCTTCGGCCCGTTCCGCGACGCCGTCGGCTCCTCCCTCGAGGGCGACCGCCGCACCTATCAGCAGGATCCGCGCAACTTCCGCGAATCCCTGCTCGAGGCCGAGCTAGATATCGAAGAGGGCGCTGACTTCGTCATGGTCAAGCCCGGCCTGCCTTACCTGGACGTGCTTTCGGCTGTGGCGGAGACTTCTCCCGTGCCGGTGGCGGTCTACCAGGTCTCTGGCGAGTACGCGATGGTCAAGGCAGCGGCCGCCAACGGGTGGATCGACGGCGAGGCCATCATGCTCGAGTCGCTGACCGCATTCAAGCGCGCCGGCGCCGATCAGATTCTCACGTACTTCGCCACCGAAGCCGCCCGCCTGCTCAAGTAAAGGATCCCTGTGACTGCTACGCCCCCGTCGCCCGCCCCTGCTCCGCGTCCACCGCGCACGCAACGCTTGCCGCGGCAGCAACGGCCGGAGTCTGTGACGTACATGCTGTGGCTGTGGCTGGGCGCGCTGTGCGGCGAGGCCGTGCACCAGGTGCTCAATGTGGTGCTGACGCTGCTCAACCACGACGTTCTCATGTCGCAGGCCAAGGAGATGGCCAAGTCCGCACCGGCCGGCGTTGATGAAGCCCAGCTTTCCGACGCCTTCCTCCGCACCGCCGCCTACGCCTCCGTCGCCCTTTCGGCGGCCATTTCCCTGGCGATAATCGTGCTGCTGGCCTTCCTGCTGCGGTCCCTGGCTCGTCGCGGCAAGCGAGCCGGCACTTCCCGTCGCGTGTGGTTCGCCTTCTCGCTCTACTTTGGATTCCGCATCCTGCTGACTTTTATGGTTACCCCGGCCGGCGCTGATGTGCCTGATTGGCTCTTTGTCGTCGATGGCATGGTGCAGATCCTGGTCGGCGTCGCGGCGGTGCTCGGCCTGATTTTCTCCGTGCGGGTCGATACCTTGGATTACACCGGTGAGCTCGAGCAGATGCGCGAGTTGGAAAAGGAACTCGAGCAAGCCCAGCGCGAGAAGAAGCGCGCCGAGGAAGAACGCAAGCGTGCCAAGGATGACCAGCGCAGCAAGCGCAGTGACCGGGAGGATAAGCGATGAATAGCACCGAGCGCCCCGGGCCGCGCGACTATAACCGCGCGGCCAGAAACGCCTCCGCACCGCAGAACCTCGACGCGTGGCCGCGGTCGCTGCGCTGGGCATATTGGGTGCTCGTCGTCAGTGCCGTGCTCATGCTGGTCAGCGGCCTGGTGGGCATCTTCGGCTCGGGCGGGCCGCAGGTGGAGCCGCAAAATATGCAGGTCGCGGAGTACCTCCACTCCAACCGCCTTTTTGTTGCGGTAACCAATACCGTCGGCGCTATCCTGCTCGCGCTCTTCGCCGCGCAGCTGGCCGGCGGGTCTAAATGGGCGCGCCGCATTATTACCGCGGTCATCGCGTTCGCGCTTTTTAGCAATATCGCCGCCCTCGCGCTCGGCATCGGCGGGCTGAGCCTGCTGCTCATCCCCATCGCCTTGATCATCGCCCTCGCGCTGCTTTTCCAGCCGCAGTCCAACCGCTTCATCAAGGACCGCAGTTTGCGTGGCTAATTAGCCCCTACTCCAACTTTTGATTCATAATTGGGGCATGTCTCGACTAAAACATGCCCCGCTTATTGACGCCGCCCTCGGCCGCACCCCCTCGCGACCCCCAGTCTGGTTCATGCGCCAGGCCGGCCGCTCGCTGCCGGAGTACCGCGCCGCGCGCGAGGGGATTAGCATGCTTGATTCCTGCTTCATGCCGGAACTGCTGGCGGAAATCACCCTGCAGCCGGTGCGCCGCCACGACGTCGACGCCGCTATTTTATTCTCCGATATCGTCGTCCCGCTCAAAGCCGCCGGCGTCAAGGTCGATATCGTGCCGGGCCGCGGGCCGGTGATGGAAAAGGCGGTGCGGAGTAGGGAGGACGTCGGCAAGCTGCCGCTGCTAGAGACCGACGTCCCCGAGGTCACCGAAGGCATCGCCCGCATCCTGGCTGAGCTCACCGAAACCCAAGCGCTCATCGGCTTCGTTGGTGCGCCGTTTACGCTGGCTAGCTACCTCGTTGAGGGTGGGCCATCCAAGAACCACGAGCGCACCAAGGCCCTCATGCACGCCGAGCCGGAGACTTGGCATATGCTCATGCGCCGTCTCGTTCCTACCATCACCCGTTTCCTGCAGGTGCAGGTAGACGCCGGCATTGATGCTATGCAGCTTTTCGACTCCTGGGCGGGCTACCTCAATGAGCGCGACTACCGCGAATTCGTTTTGCCGTATTCGCGAGAAATCCTGGCCGGCGTAGATATTCCGCGCATCCACTTTGGCGTCGGCACCGGCGAGCTCTTGCCGGCCATGTCGGAGGCAGGGTCGGAGGTCATGGGCGTCGATTATCGCGTGCCCATGGATGCCGCGGCCGAGCGCGTGAGCGCCCGCGTGCTGCAGGGCAACCTTGACCCGGCCATGCTTTTTGCCGGCGACGACGCCGTGCGCCAGGCCGTACGCACCATCCGCGGCGAGGTCAGCCGGGCGCGCGAGCGCGGCGATATCGACGGCCACATCTGGAACCTCGGCCACGGGGTCCTGCCAACTACTGACGCGGAAGCAATCACCCGCGCCGTATCCATCATCCACGAGGAGGGCTAAATGCGTATTGCGATTATCGGTGCCGGCCTGGCGGGCTTGACGGCCGCCTACGAGTTGCGCGATCACGACGTCGAGGTTTTCGAGGCCGCCGGCCGCATCGGCGGCAAGCTGTACTCCGTGCCGTTTAACGACGGCCCGACCGACATGGGCGCCGAGGCCTTCCTCGCCCGCCGGCGCGATGCCGTGGAGTTCATTGAATCCCTCGGCCTCGGCGATAGCCTGGTTGAGCCCTCCGGCCTGCACTCGCTGGTGTATTCCGGCGAACTAAAGCCCCTGCCGCGCAGCGGAATGATGGGTATTCCTTCGCACTCGGAGCCGGTCGCGCACCTGGTCTCGGCCGAGACCGCGCGCCGCATCGACAACGAGGAGCCCTTTGAGTGGACGGCGGGCAGTGACGTGTCCGTGGGCCGCCTGGCGCGCCAGCAGTTTGGCGACGACCTCGTCGACCACGTCATCTCCGCCCTCCTCGGTGGCGTGTACTCCTGCTCGGCCGATGATCTGGGACTGCGCGCGACCATCCCCGCGGTGGCCGGAACCCTTGACGCGCTATCCGAGCGCGGACCAGTCACCCTCTCGGCCGCGGTCCGCGCACTGGAGGAGGCCCGTGCGGCCGCGCCCCGCAGCGACGGCCCCGTCTTCCAGACCTTCCGCGGCGGCTACGCAGAACTATATGAGGCGCTGGCCGAGCAATCTCGCGCCAAGATCTACCTCGATACCTTTATTTCCGGCATTTCTCGTGAGGGCGAGCAATTTCGCTTGGCCGGCGCACCCGGCGATACCGCTCCCTTCGACCGCGTGCTCGTGGCCACCCCGGCCCCGACCGCGGCTCGCCTGTTGCCCAAGGTGTCCCCGCAGGCGGCGGACCGGCTGAAGGGCGTGAAATTGGCGGCGTCGGCAGTCGTGGGCCTGAAGTTTGAGTCTGACACGGACCCGGCCGGTAACGCGCTTCCGCAGAACTCCGGCATCCTTGTAGCCACCGACCAAGACGACGTGCATGCCAAGGCCTTCACACTCTCTTCGCGCAAATGGCCGCATTTGGCTGAGCGTGGCGGGGCCTTGGTTCGTGCCTCCTTCGGCCGCTTCGGCGACGACGCCATTGTGCGCGCTGAGGAAGACGACCTCGTCGACTATGCTCTCGACGACCTACAGCACCTCACCGGCTTCGACGGCCGCGCCGCCGGCGTCGCGGAGATCTTCACGCAGCGCTGGTTCGGCGGCCTGCCGCGCTACGACGCCGCGCACCTTGAAACCGTGGCCGGCGCGCGCGGCGCCCTCGCGGCGACGCCAGGCATCGATGCCACCGGCGCTTGGGCGGGCGGGGTTGGCGTCCCCAACGTCATCGCGGACGCTCGCGCCGCTGCCGCCCGCATCGTTCGTTAGCGGTCCTGCTAGCGCCGCCACGCTAGCGCGGGGGCATATCTGTGCGCGGTCCAATCCGCACTGTGGTGAGGTCCGGGCACACCAAAACGGCAGCAGGGCATCCTGCTGCCTAGTGGCAAGTCTGGTGGGCAACAAAACTAGTGCGGTGGATCCGCCGGGGCCGGCCGGGCGGGGGCGCCCGGACTAGGTGTCGGTGGGTGCAGTGTCGGCCCACGGCGGCTGCCACACCACGCGGCCTCGGCGTCGAACGAGGCGCCCGCGGATAGGCGGGGCATTCGGGTCATCATCGTTGACGCCGTTGTGATACGGGCAGCAGGTGGCGAGATTCGAGATATTGGTATCGCCGCCGTGCTGCCATGCCTGCAAGTGGTGTATTTGGCATTTATCCGCTGGGTAGTTGCAGTCGGTCCAGGGACATACTGGGTTTTCGGCTGCGGCCATGAGGCGCTGCTTTTCGCTGGCCATGCGCTCCGTGCGGTAGAGGTTGACCGCGCCCTCAAAGGGGTGGACGAGGGTGATAAGGCCGCGCTCGGCGAGCGTGCGCGAAACGAGATCCGCGCCAGAAATCCGGGCACCATTGGTGAGCTGGATGCTGATTTCTTCGCCGTCGCCGTCGATGATGCGGTCGAGTTCGTCGAGCGTGATGATCGCGTTGGTCGTAATGGTCGGGCGGTCGGCGGCGGAAGCAGCGGTGGAGGAGAAGAGTTCCGCTACCGAATCCAGCGGCGAGTCTTCATCAAGACTGGACTCCAGATCCGCGATGAGCGAGGAAGGCCCGGTAATCGCGAGGGTCCATGGCGCGTCCTTGCGGCGGCGGATGCGCACGCCGGGGCGTGGCGGGGTCGGGGGATTGAGTTCGCGCAGCTTTTTACGCGCTAGCTTTTCCATTTCGTCGGTATCGGCGGCGGTGCGGCACAGCTCCACGCGCAGGCGCCAGGCGTCGCGCTTGGTCTTGGCACGGGCGGCGTAGCGCTCGATTACCTCCAGCGTGGGCAGCGGGTGGGCGCGGTCGCGCGCAGCGTCAACCGCCTGGCGTTGGAGGCGGGTAAAGGAGGTGGGGGCAAAGAGGGCGTCGGCAAGCGTGAGCAAGGTGCGGGCCGTTTTATTGGGCGCACCGGCGGCGCACAGCTGGTCTTCAGACATGCCAGCGCACCCGGCAACGATATCGATGCCGGGCGCCAAGGCCGCGAGATAGGTCTGAAGAGCTGTCATGCCCCGCAGCCTAAGCCACCGCGCGCAATCCGTGCGAGGGTGAGCGCGCGAATCTGTGGATAACTAGGACCGAAAGGGCGAATTTCGGCCCGCCAGTCCGGCGGGGCTGTGGATAACTAGCCCTTATTGCGGAAGACGAAGATGGAGGAGAAGTCCTGATCGCCGTGTCCCATGGCCTGCATTTCCTCGAAGCGGCCGATGGCAGCGGTAAGGGCGGGAAGTGGCTTGGTGGAGGTCATCTCCATGAGTTTGGCGTCCTTGGCTAGGGCGTCGACGGTGAAATCGCCAGGGTCGGTATTGCGCTCGCCGGTGATAAACGGCGCCTTCATATTCGCGATGAAGGACAAGCCGGTGATATCAAGCATCTGCAGCACCACCTCGGAGTCCAAGCCCTCGGATTCGCCGAGCTGCAGGGCTTCGAGCAGGCCTTCGGCGGTGACGGCGAGTGCCAAATTAGCAAGCAGCTTTCCGATGGCCGCCGTGGCCGCCGCCTCCACCCCAATGAGCTTTTCTTCTCCCGCCCAGGACTCGGCGAGGGACATGGCTTGCTCGCGGCGGTTATCGTCGGGCGTGCCCACATAGACGCCGAGCTTTCCCTCACGGGCCGGGCCAAGCGTGCCGACGACCGGAGCGTGGACATAGGTTTCCACGACGGCGGCGAATTCGCGGGCATCGTTGGGTGAGACGGTGGTGGTATCGATCCAGGTCACGCCCGCGGGAATGAGCTGCGGCTCGATGACGACTTCGCGGACATCGTCGGGGCCAAAAAGCGAGGTGATGACGACTTCAGCATCCGCTACGGCGTCGGTCGGGGTGGGGGCGAGTTCGGCACCTTCTTCCACGAGCGGCCGGGCGCGCTCGGCGGTGCGGTTCCAGACGGTCATCTCGATGCCGTCCTGCTCATTGAGCAGACGGCGGGCTAGTTCGGTTCCCATGCGGCCAGTTCCAAGAAATGCAATCCTCATGCTTTCCCAGTGTGCCATCTTTGGGGGCAGGCTCGCCGCGGTATGCGCAATATCCGGTGAGCTAGAGTCCCGGAATCCGCGGCGCAGGCGGCAGCGGTAGCGCCGGCGGGGCGGGCATAGCTGGAACGGCCGGTGCGGCGTCCTCGATGCGCCCGCGGACCTCATGCGGCGGAATGTTGAGGTTCGGCAGGCCGGTTTTGTCCCGCGCAGGAGGGCGTGGCGCCGCCGGTTGTGGTGCAGGCGCCGGCGCGGGCCTAGGTGCAGGAGCGGGCGGCGGGCCCGGTTGTGGGCGCGAGGGCGGCGCGGCCTTAGGCGCAGGCGCGGACGTCGCGTTCGACGGCGAAGGTTCCGCGGCCGGCGGCGAAGGAGGGGCTGCGTCTTTCTGCGGCAGGTCGCGAGGGTTGAGAGGGTGGGGAGGGGGCTGTCAGGAGGGGACGTCGGCAAGCGGGGCGGCGCCTACCGAGGCCGGCAGCGGCCGGTCGGGCGCGGGCTGGGCGCAGCCGGCGAGGCATAAAGCGGCCAGGATGGCGAAAATGACAGTGCGCTGCATTGAAAATCCCCCCGAATTGAAAAGTGCAACGCCCCGAAGTTTAGCGGCTGACTGTGAATCGCGCACTCCAACTTTTGTATAGCGCGCGAGTCGCTAGAATGTCAGACATGCCTAATACTTCCCAGTCACAACAGTGGTTTGAGCGTTCCTCCAAGGTGATTCCGGGCGGGGTGAACTCGCCGGTGCGCGCATTTGGCTCCGTGGGCGGCCAGGCCCGCGTGATTGAGCGGGGTGCGGGCTCGCGCCTGTGGGATGCCGACGGCAATGAGTACGTCGACTTGGTCAGTTCCTATGGTCCGATGATTCACGGCAACGCGCACCCGGAGATTGTGGAGGCCGTGCAGCAGGCCGCTGCAGGCGGTTTGAGCTTCGGCTCGCCCACGGAAGGCGAGGCCCTGCTTGCGGAGGCCATCGTTTCGCGCACCGCGGCCGATAAGGTGCGCATGGTCAACTCCGGCACCGAGGCCACTATGTCTGCGGTCCGCCTGGCCCGCGGCTATACCGGCCGCGCCAAGGTATTGAAATTCGAGGGCTGCTACCACGGCCACGTAGATGCGCTGCTGGCTTCGGCCGGTTCCGGTGTGGCGACCTTTGCGCTGCCGGATTCCCCGGGCGTGACGGGCGCGACGGCGGCCGATACCATCGTCGTTCCTTATAACGATATCGAGGCCGTGCGTGAGGCCTTCGCGCAGCACCCGGGAGAGATTGCCTGCATTATCGCGGAAGCCTCGGCCGGAAACATGGGCACCGTGGCACCAGATGAGGGCTTCAATGCCGCGCTTGCCGACGTCGCCCATAAAGACGGCGCCCTCCTCATCCTCGACGAGGTCATGACTGGCTTCCGCACCTCTTATAAGGGTTGGTACGGCGTCGACGGCGTGGCAGCGGACCTGGTGACCTTTGGCAAGGTCGTCTCCGGCGGGCTGCCGGCCGCCGCCTTCGGTGGCCGCGCCGAGGTCATGGACTACCTCGCGCCGGAAGGACCGGTCTACCAGGCGGGCACGCTGTCCGGTAACCCGGTGGCGATGGCGTCGGGCCTGAAGTCTTTGGAGCTGGCCGATGAATCGCTCTATGAGCGTCTGCAGGCCAATGCGGACCGTCTGACCGGCATGATTTTTGAGGCGCTGTCGGCCGAGGGCGTAGCGCACCACATCCAGCGCGCATCCTCGATGTTTTCCATCCGCTTTGCCGAGGGCGAGGGCCGCAACTTCGCCGATATGCAGGCGGCCGAGACCTTCCGCTTCACCCCGTTCTTCCACGCCCTACTGGATAACGGCATCTACGTCGCGCCGAGCCCGTTCGAGACCTGGTTTGTCTCGGATGCTCTTAACGACGCCGACTTCGAGCTCATCGAAGCCGCCCTCAAGCCCGCCGCCCAAGCCGCGGCCGCCGCGCGTCCCGCAAACTAAGGAGAAACATGACACGCACCATCGTTCACCTCGTGCGCCACGGCGAGGTTCACAACCCGGAGAAGATTCTCTACGGGCGCATCCCGGGCTACCACCTATCCTCCCGCGGGCATTCCATGGCGGCGCGGACCGCGGAGACTTTCCGCGACCACGATGTGACCTACCTGGCGGCCTCGCCACTGCAGCGCGCCCAGGAGACCGCGCGGCCGATTGCGGAGGCAACGGGGCTGGACGTGGACGTCGATAAGACGCTCATTGAGTCCGGCAACCGTTTTGAAGGCCTGCGCACTAAGGGCCTGCGCTCCGCGCTGTGGAACCCGCGTCGTTGGCCGCTGCTGGTCAACCCGCTAGAGCCATCGTGGGGCGAGCCCTATGAGCAGATTGCCGAGCGTATGCTGGGCTCCATTGAGCGCGCCCGCACCGCCGCGGCCGGCCACGAGGCGATTTTGGTCAGCCACCAGCTGCCCATCGTGATGGTGCAGCGCATCGTGCTGGGCCAGCGCCTGCCTCACGCGCCGTGGAATCGCGAATGTGACCTGGCCTCGGTAACTTCCCTGTTATTCGAGGATAACCAGGTCACGGATATTTTCTACTCCTCGCCGGCGCAGGAGATTTAATGGCACTCCAAAGCAAACGCGCAGCCGGCGCGGTGCTGGCGGCGGCAGCCATCGCACTGCCTCTTGCCGGTTGCGCGCAGGATTCCGATAACGCCCAAAATGCGGTTGCTACCGGCGGCAACTTCGAGTTCATCACCCCCGGTGGCGAAAAAGTCATCAACTACGAGGAATCCGAGCGCAAGCCGCTACGTACGTTCTCCGGCGAGGATGTGCGCGATACGGATAAGACCATTTCCCTCGAGGACTATGACGGCGAAATCGTCGTGCTCAATTCCTGGGGTCAGTGGTGCGCTCCCTGCCGCTCCGAGGCCGATGACCTCCAAGAGGTCCACTCCGATCTGCAAAAACGCCAGATCGGCACCGTCTTGGGGATTAATGTGCGCGATTATAACCCGCAGGTGTCCAATGACTTCCTCGAAGACAACGGACTGGAGTATCCCTCCATCTATGATCCACCGTTTAAGACCGCCGCGGCCCTAGGCGGCGTGCCGACTTCCGTGGTGCCCACCACTATCGTCTTGGATAAACAGCACCGCCCGGCTACGGTCTTTTTGCGGTCCATCACCGCTAAAGATGTGATGGAAGTCGTGGACAAGCTAGAAAAGGAATAAATGGACAACGCAGCGAGCATCGGCAACTCTTTTGCTGAAGCCGCGACCTCCGGCCCTCTCCTTCTGGGCCTGCTCGCGGCAGCCCTAGCGGGGCTGGTGAGTTTCGCCAGCCCGTGCGTGATCCCGCTGGTGCCTGGTTATATTTCCTATCTGGCCGGCGTGGTGGGCGGCGAGGTTACCTTCGATGGGGAGCTGGGGGTGGGCGTCGGCAAGCGCAGGCAATGGGCCGTGGCATTGGCCGCGACCTTGTTCATCCTCGGTTTTACCGTGGTATTCCTGCTGGCGACGGTCTCGGTATTCGGCGCGATTTCCGCGCTCCGGCTTAATGAGGAAATGCTCATGCGGGTAGGCGGCGGCGTGACCATCTTGATGGGCGTGGTTTTCTTGGGCGCGATTCCAGCGCTGCAGAAAGATACCCGCATGGCGCCGAAGCGCTGGACCACCTGGCTGGGAGCGCCGCTACTCGGCGGGGTATTCGCGCTGGGCTGGACGCCGTGCTTGGGCCCAACGCTGGCCGCCATCATTTCCGTATCGGCCGGCACCGAGGGCATGACGGCCGCGCGTGGCGTGCTGCTCATCATCTTTTATTGCCTGGGCCTGGGCTTGCCGTTCCTTCTGGTGGCGCTGGGCTCCGCGCGGGCGATGCGCACGATTTCGTGGGCCCGCAAACACTCGCATACCATCCAAATAATCGGCGGCGTGGCCATGATCCTCGTCGGCCTGGCACTGGTAACCGGCCTATGGGGCGAATTTATTAGCCTCATCCGCCAGTGGACCGGCAACTACGGCGCAACCCTTATTTAGGAGAGACGTGAAATATTTCCGCAAAGCCTGGCATTGGCTGACCAGTATGCGCACCGCGCTAGCGCTGCTTTTCTTGCTGGCGCTGGCCGCGATTCCCGGTTCTTTGCTGCCGCAGCGCGATCTCAACGAGCAGAACGTGCAGGACTTTATCGAGTCCAATGGCAACGTGGCGAAGATTTATGACAAGCTGCAGCTTTTCGACGTCTTTTCTTCCGTCTGGTTCCAAGCCATCTTCGTCCTTCTCGCTATTTCCCTGGTTGGCTGCATCCTGCCGCGCTCCTGGGATCACTATAAGGCGTGGAAGACCCCGCCGACGCGCGCCCCGAAGTACCTCCACAAGCTGCCGCTGGCGGCCGAGGGGCACTCGGAAAAGAGCGAGGAGGAACTATCCGCGGAAATTAAGAAGCGTCTGAAGAGGTGGCGCGTGGCCGAGTATTCCCCGGAGAAGGACCGTGCCGGCGTGCATACCTTCTCCGCGGAGCGCGGCTACGGCCGCGAGCTAGCCAACCTCATTTTCCACGTGGCGCTGGTAGCCATCCTGGTTACGGTTGCCGCCGGCAAACTGGTCAACTACGAAGGCCAGGTCATCGTGGTCACTGAGTCTGGCTCGCAGGGCGGCGGCCAGACCCTGGACCAGTCCACGGAGTTCTGCAATACCTCTACGTCTAATTTTGACTCCTTCCGTGCCGGCCCGCTTTTCGACGGCACCGGGCTCCACCCTTTCTGCCTCATCGCCCATGACTTCGCGGCCGAATACCTGCCGAATGGCCAGGCCGAGATGTTTACCTCCAACGTCTCCTACGCGGAGGGCGATGAGATCTACAAGGATGACTCCGAGTGGAAGGATTATGAGCTCAAGGTCAACCATCCGCTGCGCTTAGCGCATAACCGCGTTTATTTGCAGGGCCATGGCTACGCGCCGACGGTCACCGTGGAATGGCCCAATGGTGAAAAGCGCACCCAGACCATTCAGTTCCAGCCGAATGATACGACCTTCTTCTTGTCCTCCGGCGCGATGCGCTTCGACCCGCCGGCCGGCATGCACCCGGACCTTTATGAGCGCCGTCAGAACCAGATTGCTATCCAGGGCCTCTTCGCACCCACGGCCGAGTGGGCCGGGGAAAACGGCAAGCTGCTCCAGTCGGCCTACCCGGGCCTGCAGGATCCGGCCATGGCCATCGATATTTACCGCGGCGATGCCGGCTTGGATACCGGCACCCCGCAGTCCTTCTTCTCTTTGGATCCGAACTTGGTGCAGTCCGGCCAGCTGCAAAAGATTGACCGCGTGAACCTTAACCAGGGCGAGGATGTCACCTTGGATGATGGCACCAAGATCACCTTCGACGGCGCCAGCGAGTTCGCTAACTACCAGGTCTCTTATGACCCCTTCCAGAAGTGGGTGCTGGCCTCCGCGTTGGTCATGCTCATTTCTTTGGTGGGTTCGCTGGTCATTAAGCGCCGCCGCGTCTATATTCGCCTGCGGCCGAATGCGGCCGGCGGCACCGATGTGGAGATGGGCGGCCTCGCCCGCACCGATCGCGCCGGTTGGTCCGAGGAGTTCCACGAGCTGCACCGGGCGCTGTTGGAGTTGCCGGACCCAGACGAAGTCGAAGAAGACGAGCTTTATACCGATGATTAGTACGCCGGCCTAGTCCAACAAAAGTTGGATTAGGCCGTTTCGCTGAGTAAGGTAATCAGCACTTACCCCCACACGTGTGAAGGCTAGGAGCATTCATGCAGATCGATCAGAATCTGTCTAATTTCTCAGATATCGCGGTACAGACCGCCTTTGTGGTGTACTGCGTCGCGCTCTTTTTGTCGCTGTTTTACTACGGCCGCATGCAGGGAATTATTGAGGGCCGCCGCGCCGTGAAATCCCAGGCCGCGAAGGTTTTAGTGGGGGCGGGCGCCGGGGGCGTCGATAAGCAGAGCTATGCAGGCGAAGTAGCTCAGTCCTCCTCCGGAATGACGGCCGATGAGCTGAAGGAAAAGGAGCGCAAGGCCGATAAACTCGGCGGCATGACCAGCGCGCTGATGTGGGTGGGCATTGCGCTGCACGCCGCGGCGATTGTGCTGCGTGGGCTGGCTACCGGCCGCTTCCCCTTTGGCAACCTATACGAGTACGTGCTGATGGTGAGCTTCGGTGTGCTGCTGGTGGGCAATATTGCCATGCAGCGCAAGGAGTGGCGCACCGTGTGGCCATGGCTGCTCACTCCGGTGTTGGCGCTAATGTTTTATGGCTCCACCAAGCTCTATGCAGAGTCTGCCCCGGTGGTGCCGGCGCTGCAGTCGCACTGGCTGCCCATCCACGTCACCGTGGTTTCTCTGGGTGCGTCCATTGGTATTATTTCCGGCATTGTCTCGCTACTGACCCTTCTCCGCATGGCACAGCCGAAGCATGCCGAGCACGGCCTCGTTGGTGCTGTAGCCCGCCCTTTGCCTTCGGCCGCGAAGATTGATCAGCTGGCCTACCGTCTGGCCGTGATCACCCTGCCAACCTTGGGCTTGGGCATCATCTTGGGCGCTATTTGGGCCGAGTCCGCTTGGGGCCGCTTCTGGGGCTGGGACCCGAAGGAAACCGTGTCTTTCGCTACCTGGATCCTTTATGCCGCCTACCTGCACGCGCGTGCGACGCCAGCGTTCCGCAAGGCTGCGCCGTGGATCAATGTCATCGCGATGGCGCTGATGGTCTTCAACCTCTTTTTCATCAACATGGTGGTCTCCGGCCTGCATTCCTACGCGGGGCTGAACTAGATGGCGGAGCATACGAGCCCGCGCCATAAGCTCGGCAAGCCGGCGGGCGATAATGCGGTGATTTTGGGGCTGGGCGCGCAATTTGCCGAGCGCCGCCGCGAGTTGGGCATTTTGCAGCAGCAGCTTGCCGACGCCGCCGGTATCTCCCGCTCCACCCTCCACACCATCGAGCACGGTGGGGCTGGCGTGCGGTGGGAAAAAATCACCGCCGTGGCCGAGGCTTTAGGCCTCGAGATGCGGTTTGTACCGAAGGAATCCTAATCTTTTTCGCCGTCGGCGTCGCGTTTGCGGCGCTGGCGGCGTTTTTCTTCTTCTGCCTCCTGCGCCCGGCGCTGTTTGAAGCGCTCCTTTTCCAGTTTCCAGAGGAATTCCTCGTCATCGTCGGGGCCCTTGATAGCGCGGGGTTGTTCCACCTCACGCTTTTTCCAAGTGGAGGGCCCGAAGGCCTTCCACACCAAGTAGGCGGCGAGGACAAAGAGTAAGAGGAGGATGATTCGGCCCATGCGTGGAATTCTACCTGCACCGCGTACAATCAACCCCCATGACGCATAATCCTGAGCCACCCAAGCCGGACCCAGAACTGCGCCGCCGCTCGCGCGCGGCGCTGTGGAAGTACGGGCTCGCCCGCGTAGTGCTTTTTATTGCTTTGACCGTGGTGATCGAGCTGCTTTCTATCGCCATCCGCTTTCCCATCCCGGTGCTCGTCGCGGCGCTGCTGGCGCTCTTCGTTGCGCTGCCGCTATCGATGCTCATTTTTAAAAAATGGCGCATCGAGGCCACTCAAACGCTTGCGGAGTACTCCGCCCAGCGCAAGGCCCACAAGCGCTGGGTCCAGGCGGAGCTGGAAGGCCGCGCCGCGCAGGACTAGACGAGGATGAGTGCGGCGGCCTCGATAATCGCCCACAGGAGCATCGCGCGGCCAGTCAGGCCGAGCACGGGGATAAGCTTTGGTCCTTGAGCGCCGCGATTGACGGTGCGAATGGCGCGAAGCGCGAAGGGGAAGTAGACCAAGCCGATGAGTGCGAGCCAGCTGCTAAAGGCAATGCCAATGGTCAGCAGGAATGGCAGTAGGAGTAGCAGCGTAAAGAGCAGGCGCGCCTTCTCGTTGCCGAGGCGCACGGCGAGGGTAATCTTGCCGGTTTCGGCGTCGGAGGGAATATCGCGGATATTATTGACTAGGTTGACTCCGGAGCTCATCGCGCCGATGCCCACGGCCAGCGCGAGGCCCGACCACGATAGCCGGCCCGCCTGCGTGAATTCGGTACCGAGCACGGCGACCAATCCGAAAAAGATGAAGACGGCGACCTCGCCGAGCCCGCGATAGCCATACGGGTTCTTGCCGCCGGTATAAAACCATGCTCCGGCGATGCACAGCGCGCCGACGAGGATGAGCCACCACGCGTGCGCCGCAAAGGAAAGCGCAATGCCGGCGAGCCCAGCCACAGCGAAGGCGCCAAAGGCCGCGAGCTTCACCTGCTGCGGGCGGGCCAGGCCGCCGCCGGTCAGGCGCTGCGGGCCGGTGCGGTCATCGTCGGTGCCGCGGATGCCATCGGAATAGTCATTGGCATAGTTCACGCCGATGATAAGTGCCCACGCCACGATGAGGGCGAGGAGCGCGCGGCCCACGTGGCCGCCGTCGATGCCGAAGGCCGCGCCGGTGCCCGCCACGACGGGCGCAAACGCGTTGGCCCACGTGTGCGGGCGAGCGCCCTCGAGCCAATCCTGGGCAGTAGCGGAGTAATTACCAGTGGAGTTACCGGTGGAATGGGCCCCGGAATGCGGGGCAGACTTCGAGGCAGACATAGCCACCATTGTGCCACTGCGGCACGCGCGGACGGCAATCAGCCGAGGTAGGCGCGATGGCGCACCCGATAAGCGGCCAGCACCACGCAGAAGAGTGCAGCATTGGTGACCGTCATCGCGGCGGAGGTGGCCGCATCAAGCCAATAGGCCAGCCAGAATCCTGCCACAGCGCTGAGTGCGGCGATGCCGCAGGCTGCCAGCACTAGGGCGGGCACGCGGTGGGTGATAAGCCGCGCGGTCATGGTCGGAAACACCATCAAGGCAATAACCAACATGGCGCCGGCCGCATGGAAGGAAGCAGTAGCGGTACAAGCAACGACCGCCATAAAGGTCGTCTGTACAGCGCGGGAGCGGACTCCACGCACGGTGCAGAACGCAGCGTCAAATGACGTGGCTGCTAGGCGCGGCAGGGCAAACCCGAAAAAGATCGCATTCGCGGCGAGCACGGCGGCCATGACATAGCAGTAGTGGGGGTTAGAAAAGGCAGCGAGGTTAACATCGCCAACCAAGACGGCGTGGACATCGATATGCACGTGGCTCATTCGGGTAGAGATGAGGATGACGCCGGCGGCAAAGAGGGCGGGGAAGATGAGGCCTAGGGCGGCGTCGGCAGTAACCAGTGCGCTGCGCTGCAGCCACCGCGTACCAAGGGCAACTACCAGTGCGCCGGCTGCGGCGGTAATGAGCAGCAACGGCGACTTGATATCGGAGGTTAAAAGGTAGCCGACGGCGATGCCGGGAAGGATGGCGTGGCCGATGCCGTCGATAAGCATGGCCTGTCCCTGTAGAACTACAAAAGTGCCGGGCAGCGCGCACGCCACAGCGGTAAGAACGGCAAGCAAGCAGGCGGTAGCGGCAAGGGTCATGGTCGGAGCTTTCTGGTGACAAGGCTAAGGGTTACGGCGGCGGCTTGGACCAGCACGATGATCGGGCCGGTAGGCAGCGGACCGAAAGCGATGGAAAGGTAACAACCCGCGGCGGCAGTGAGCGCGCCCAGGAAGCCGGCTAAGGCGATGAAAGGCAAAAGGCGGTGAACCCAGGGTCGGGCGGCCGCGGCCGGGCTGATGACTACGGCCACCATGAGGACCACGCCGACTACCTTGACGCCTATAACCGTGATGGCGGTAAGAGCGAGGAAGCTGAGGGCATTTAAGGCCGTGGTGCGGATGCCGGCTACGCGGGCAAAGGAGGCGTCAAAGGCGACGGCGGCTTGCCGAGTGTGTACCGAAGAAAGAAATAGCAAGACGCCGCCGCCAATGACGAGCGCAGAACTCACATCGGCGCGCGTGAGCGTGGACGCGTTTCCCAGCAGATAATCCTGGATGCCGGCCTTGCCGGGTAAGGGTTGGCGGGAAATATACTGCATGAGCAGCATGCCGATGGAGAAGAATGTGGTAAGCGTAGCGGCCATGGCGGTGGTCGGGCCGAGCGGAGCCAGCCGCGGAATTGAGTAAATGCAGCCGACGGCCAGCGCACCGGTGAGGATGGCGCCGGCCGAAAGCAGCCAAATATTGCGACCGTCCCAACCTAAGGCCGTGGCCGCGACGAAAGCGGCCAATAGGCCAGGCAGGGAGGAATGTGAGATGGCATCAGCCAGCAGACTGGTGCGGCGCACATAGACCAGCGGGCCGAGCGCGCCGGCACAGGCTCCGATAAGTACGGTGCCCCATAGTGCCTGGGTATAGGTGAAATCCTGAAAGAGCTCTAGTGGGTTCATGAGGGCAGGCAAAACATGTCGGCGATGGCGGATTCGGTCAGCACCTGGTCGGTAGGGCCGGCGGCGATGAGGCGGCCTTGGCCCACCATCAAGACCTCATCACAGAAATCAGCAACCTCCGCGAGGTTGTGGTGGACCAATAGGATGGTGGCGCCATCGGCACGTAGCCTGTTCAGCACGTCCATGATGGCGCGCTGGCTTGCGGCGTCGACTCCTGCGAAAGGTTCATCCAAAATTATGAGCTCGGGATCGCTTACGAGCGTGCGAGCGAGCAAGACGCGCTGGCGCTGGCCACCGGATAAAGCCGAAATGGGCAGGTGCGAGTGCTCTTGCATTCCGGTGCGGGCGAGCGCGTCGTGAGCGGCACGCTTATCGGTGCGGTTCGGCCACTGCCACCAGCGCAGGCCGGCGGTGCGGCCCATAAGGGCGACATCGAAGGCTGTCGCCGGAAAATCCCAATCGATATTCGCGTGCTGTGGCATGTAGCCAAGCCGGTGGCGGAAATGAGCAAGGTCGGTGCCATCGAACATGAGAGACTCGCAGGCGAGCGGTGGAAGTAAACCTACCAAGGTGCGCACGAGGGTGGACTTGCCGGAGCCGTTGGCGCCCACGAGGCCGGTGATGGTGGCGGGGGTGAGGGCAAAGGTGGCGTCGGCAAGCAAGGGCGTGCGCGGATAGCCCACGGTCAAATGTGTAGCGCGCAGCATTAGCTTAAAGCCTCTGCCACAGTGTGCGCGTTGTGCTCGAAGGCACCGAGATAGGTATCGGTGGGCGCGTCGGGTCCGAGGGTATCGGCGAAGAGCTCCTCATCCGAGACGGTGACCTTCCAACCGCGAGATTCCACGGCCTGCTGCAGCGAGGTGACCGCCTGTGGGTTGGCTTGGTTGTCCTTGAAAATGACCGGGACCTTCTTCTTAGCGATGGTATCGGCCAGTTCGGAGATTTCGGTGGCGGATTTTGTGGCCTCGGTGGTCACGAAATCGGTGGCGTGGATATCGAAGTCGAAGGTTTTGCCAAAGTAATTGAAGGCATCGTGGCCCGTGATCAATACTCGTGGCTTCGCAGCAGCGAGTTCCTTTTGAGCCTTGTCCTGTGCAGCGGCGATCTGGCTTTCGTAGTTATCGGCGGCAGTGGAGTAGTCCGCGGCGTGCTCGGAGTCGATATCGCCGAGCTTGTCGCCGATGCTCTCGACAGCTTGGCTCCACAGCTTGGGGCTATTCCAGATATGCGGATCATAGAGCTGCTCGCCGCCCTTTCCTTGTTCCGGCCAGGGCAGGAGGTCTTGTTCATTGAGTTGGTCGCCGACTGCGAGCTGCTTATCGCCTAGGGACTCTAGTTGGTCCACCATCTGTGCCTCGAGGTGGAGGCCATTCCAGAGCACGAGGTCGGCGTTTTTCATGGCCTCGATATCGTGAGTAGTGGGCTGGTAAGTATGCGGGTCGCCGCCGGGCCCGACCATGGTGGTGATATCAGCATCGGGGGCGAGATTGGCGGCGGCATCGGCCAAGTAGCCGGTGGTGGCGAAGATTTTTAAACCATCTGCGTGGTCATTATCGCCGCTTGAGCAGGCCGTGAGCGTAGTAGCGGCGAGCAGTACGGCGAGGGGAGGTGTGGTGGTTTTCTGCAACGAAGGTTCCTTAAAGTAGAAATGAATACCAAAGTTCAATAGATTGAACTTTTAAAAACATACATATTGAATCTTATGTAGGCAATAGGATGAACTACTATGGGGTGAATGCACGTAAGCGAGCTGCCCGAACGCACCCAGGACTACCTCAAGATTTTGTGGAACCACGAGGAAAAGGCGGGGCGCGATGCCGCCATGCCGCTCGGGGATCTGGCCAAAGCCGCCGGCCAAAAGCTGCCCACCACTTCTGAGGCCGTCAAGCGGCTCGCCGCCAAGGGCCTTGTGGAACACGAGCGTTACTTTGGCGTCCGGCTGGTCCAGGAGGGGCGCGAGTTGGCCGTGGCCATGGTGCGCCGCCACCGCCTGCTCGAGACTTTCTTGGTGCGCACCCTGGGCTATACCTGGGACGAGGTGCACGAGGAAGCGGAAATGCTAGAGCATGCGACCTCCGATAGGTTTGTCGAGCGCATCGATGCTTTCCTCGGCGCCCCCGCGCGCGATCCTCACGGCGATCCCATCCCGACGGCCGATGGTACGGCAGAGCCGCTCTCACGCATTACGCTTGCCGACGTCCCACCCAATTCCCCCGTCACCATGGAACAGGTCAATGATGCCGACGGCGAATTCCTGCGCTACCTGGATAAACACGGGGTTCGGCCGGGTGTGGTCCTAACTGTTGTCGCCCCGCCGGTGGCCGGCCTGCTGGAAGTCAGCGTGGACGGAGGGGGCAGTTTCTCCCTCGGCGAATCCGCCGCGCGCGATATCGCGGTGCGCGATGTGGAGGGCGGCTAAGCCCCGAAGATGCGGGCTACGGCGCGGCGGTCAATTTTGCCTGGCCCGGCCGTAGGGAATTCAGCGAGGCGCTTGATGTCTTTGGGGATCTGCCAGCGGGGAAGCTCTGCATCTTCGAGAGCTTCGAGGATATCGCCGATTTCGGCCCCGCCGGTGTAGGCCGCCATGATGGCCTGGCCGAGGCGTGGGTGTGGCACACCGACCACGCAGACATGGTCGACTCCCTTGACCTTGAGGATTTCGGTTTCTAGCGCCTCAGGGTGCAGCTTCAGGCCGCCAGAATCGATGACATTATCCAGCCGGCCGGTGACGGTGAGGGTGCCGGCATCGATAAAGCCGCCGTCGGAAGTAGCGAACCAGCCAGGCTCGCGGAATGCTTCGTGCTCGGGCGCATTGCGGTAGCCGTGGGCGATGGTCGGCCCACCCAATAAAATGCGGCCGTCGCGGACCCGGACCTGCGCGCCGGGAATCGGCCGGCCATCGTAGACGCAGCCGCCCGCGGTTTCTGAGGAACCATACGTTGCCACCACCGCAATGCCCATCTCCTCGGCGGCCGCGCGCAGGCGCGGGTTGATGGCTGCGCCGCCGACCAGGATGGCATCGAAAGCGCGCAGGGCGTCGATGCCTTCGAGCGAATCCATGGCCTTGGCCAGCTGCAGCGGGGTGAGCGCGGTATAGGTGCGGTCCCCGGTGCGGTTGAGCTCCCCGGCCGCGCGGGCGAAGGTGGGGATATCGAAACCCTCGCTGAGATCCATGCACAGCGGATCGACTCCCGCCACCAGCGAGCGCACCAATACCTGGATCCCGGCGATGTGATGGGCCGGCATAGCGAGCAACCACTGGCCGGTGCCACCGAGTACTTGGTGGGTGGCATCCGCGCTGGCCACGAGGTTTGCTGGGGTAAGCTGCGCGCCCTTCGGCGTGCCGGTGGAGCCAGAGGTGGACATTACCAGCGCGATGTTGGGGTCGATGGGCTCGCCGGCACGTTGGGTATTGCGCAGGAGGGTGGCACGGGTGGCGTCGGCAAGCGGGAGCGGCAAAAAGCAGGCCTGCCCTGCAATCGCGGCCTCCAAATCCGGGAGGATTGCGGCTGGGGAGTGGGGGTCAACCGGAAGCGGGGAGAGGATAGTCACGGCCGTAGAGTCTAGCTGTCAAAAGGCCGATCGTCGTTCTTTTCCGCCTTGCGTATGCCGCGCAGCAACACGATGCGTCCGGCGACGAGCGCACCCGTGGCAACGACAGCTATGCCGATACAAAAAGCGATAAGCATTAGTAGTAGTACGGGAAGCTATCCCAATTAGGCTCGCGCTTTTCCAGGAAGGACTCCTTGCCCTCGACGGCCTCGTCGGTCATATAAGCCAAGCGGGTGGCCTCGCCGGCAAAGACCTGCTGGCCCATAAGCCCATCATCGGTGAGGTTGAAGGCAAACTTCAGCATGCGCTGAGCCGTGGGGGATTTCATATTAATCTCCTGGCCCATGCGGATGGCGGCGTCCTCAAGCTCGCCGTGGTCCGCGACCTCATTGACCGCACCCATCTCGTACATGCGCTGCGCATCGTAGGTGCGGCCCAGGAAGAAAATCTCGCGGGCGAATTTTTGCCCCACCATTTTGGCTAGGTACGCCGAACCATAACCGGCGTCGAAAGAACCCACGTCCGCGTCCGTCTGCTTGAAGCGCGCCTCCTGGCGGGAGGCGAGCGTCATATCGCAGACCACGTGCAGTGAGTGGCCGCCACCGGCCGCCCAACCATTGACCACGGCGATAACCACCTTGGGCATGGTGCGGATAAGGCGCTGGACCTCGAGGATATGCAAACGGCCGCCCTCCACCTTTTCGCGCGCGGTGTCCACGGTGGACTCATCCGCGGTGGCATCATCGTGGGCGTGCTCGGTGGCGTAGCGGTACCCGGAGCGACCACGAATGCGCTGGTCGCCGCCGGAACAAAACGCCCAGCCGCCATCCTTTTCGGACGGGCCATTGCCGGTGAGCAAAATCGTGCCCACATCCGGTGTGCGGCGGGCGTGGTCAAGGGCGCGGTAGAGTTCGTCTACGGTATGCGGGCGAAACGCATTGCGCACCTCCGGGCGGTCGAAGGCGATGCGCACGATGCCGTTCTTGCGGCCCTCACCGTTGAGCCGGTGATAGGTGATATCCGTGAGGTCCTCAAAGCCCTCTACGGAATGCCATAGTTCCGGCCGGAACGGATTATCGGTGCTGTATTTTTTCTGCTCGCTCATAAAAGCCAGCTTAGTGGCAAAAGAAGAATAGTCCCCATTCCCAACCCTCACCCACACGCGCTACCCAGCAGGCCGGTAATAATCAATGCGCGATACTACGAGGGCTTTGCCTCGCAATGTACCCGTGTACGCCATACCAGCGCGGTACTCCATGCTGTGGGGAGACTCGAACTCCCCCGCCCCTTAAAAGCGCTAAAGGGGGCCTGCATTCCCTAGACTTTCCCCTCCAGGGTGGGGGCCTGCTCGCTGCAGGCGTGTGGGCTACCAACGCGCGCTTTATGCGGCGCGCGAAATGACTATCCGTTTTTCAGTTCGGTATTCCAGTTCAGCTGCTGGATGCGGGTATCGAGCTCGCGGTACTGCTTAGATAGATCGTCGACCCGCTTGCGCATATCCGCCACTGGAATGGTGGAGACAAACTTAATCTCGTTGCGGGAATAACGATCCGAGCGCGTGCCCGCACGCTGCGCCAAGTCGTGGTAGATGCGGCGCTTGCGCAAAAGGCCGTCACGCAGCGCGAGGGCTTCCATCAGGTTCATCTTTTCATCAAAGGCGGTGGCGATATTCGTCGCATTAATGGCCTGAACCAGCTCATCGATGCGCCCAGTCACACCATCGAGCTCGCGCAGCAGCTCCTGCGGATCCTCCTCCGGGGTATCGCCCTCCTGCACGCGAACCACGGCGAGCAGCCGCTCGTGCAGGCTATTAAGGCGCTCCTGCGCCTGGGCACGTTCCGCCAATGCCTCAGCTAGCAGCATCATTCCTCCTTTATTGGTATAGGTTCCCAAAGTAGCGCAGAGTGGGGGAAGGGTCAATGGTCTGAGAGCGCTACCATGAAAGCCATGCATATCGATGACGTCCTCGACCGCGCCCACGTAGTCTCCCTCCCGCTTGCCGTGCGTTTCCGCGGCATCACCACCAGAGAGGCCCTGCTCATCGATGGCCCGGCCGGCTGGGGCGAGTTCGCTCCCTTCCTGGAGTACGGCCCGGTTGAGTCCGCCGCCTGGCTGCGCGCGGGGCTCGAGGCCGCCTACGAGGGCTTCCCGGAGCCGGTGCGCGATTCCGTCGAGGTCAACGCCACCATTCCGGCGGTGCCCGCCAGCGAGGTCCCGGCCGTAGTGGAGCGCTACCCGGGCTGCCGCACCTTCAAAATTAAGGTGGCAGAAAAGGGCCACACGCTTGCCGACGACGCCGCTCGCGTCCGCGCCGTCCGCGATGCCGTCACCCGACGCGGCGAAATCCCTATCCTGCGCGTGGACGCCAACGGCGGCTGGAGCGTCGATGAGGCGGTCGAGGCCGCGCAGATGATGATGCCATTGGACTATATGGAACAGCCCTGCGCCACCACTGAGGAGCTTGCCCAGGTGCGCGGCCGTCTCATGCGCGCGGGTCTCTTCGTACGCGTGGCCGCCGATGAGTCCATTCGTAAGGTCGCCGACCCCTATCGCGTCGCCGAGCTGCAGGCCGCAGACGTCGCCGTGGTCAAGCCCGCCCCACTCGGTGGCGTGCGCCGCGTCCTCGAGGTAGCCCAGCACCTGCGTCAGCGTCATATGGACATCACGGTGGCTTCTGCGCTCGACACCTCCATCGGTATCAATATGGGACTGGCGGCCGTTGCCGCCCTCCCACACATCTACGATGACGAAGACATCGACGTCACCCCGGCCGCCGCTGGACTTGCCACCGGCTCGCTTTTTGAAGAAGACGTCACCGCCCCGCGCCCGCTTGTCGATGGCCACCTTCCCGCCGATATCCTCGCCCCCGACCCAGACCGCCTCGCTGCGCTCGCCGCCCCCGCCGACCGCCGCGATTGGTGGTTCGACCGCCTTCGTGCCTGCTGGCCGCACCTGTCTGACTAGGCGCTAGAGCAAGCTTTGGTGGAATCGCCACGCCGGAGTCGCCAGCGCCCGCCGCACCTTATGCGGCCTACTTTTTAGTCCGCGCACGCTGCGCCGATGCGCCACCGTTTCTTGCACCGTCTCCACCACCAGCTTGAGGTGGTAGTCGGTGCATTCATCCGTAAACTTCAGCGGTGCCCATCCGTGCTGCACCGCATGATTGGTCTTCCACGTCCTGATGAGAAATTCCCGGTGATTATCTTCCGGCGCGTGATAATAAAGCGAGTCCAAGTCCGCCACCGTCGTTCCCGCTTCGAAGCTCAGATCCCAGGTATATGGTCCTAATCGAAAATTTGGCACCGGCTTGAGACCCACCCGCCGCATCTCGTGATACATTCGCTGCTCCCACTTCGACGCCGTCCCCACCGGCGCCCGCTCCGCTAACTCGCGCACCGCGTGCCTTTTCTTGCTGCTCACTCGCTCTAAATCGGCTGCGAACCTCCCCCTTCCGTTGAGCCCGCGATACGCCTGCGCCAGTGTTTCCTTGAGCACCCCCTCGCTGCAGCGTTCAAAGCTCAATGCATCTGCTACCGCCTGTGCCGGCAACGCCATCTTTACACCCTTTATCCGATTCGCCGGCACCGGCCGCGACCTCACCGTATACACCAGATCATCTGCCTGGATCCGGCAGCTATTATCCACCCGGATCACCGCTGGCAGCCGCACCTCGCATAAGCCATAGGCCGCGAGCGCCGCCGTCCCCGAAAACACCGCCTCCGGATAAAGCTGCGCCATTGCGGCTACCTTGTCCCTAGCACTCGCCTCCGCCGCGATATAACAATTGCGCCGCAAGCGTAACAGCGTCCCTTTACTTATCCTGCTGCGGATTTGATAGTCAGTAAGGCCTAAATCTAGTAATTCATTTCTCGTCCACATGACTCATTGGACTGGAAATCTTCCGAGAAGGTTCCACCTTTCTGATTTCAACGATTTCGTCCATCTAAAACACCTAAACCGTCGACGGTTTTCGCCATCTGTATGGACGAAATTGTTGAAAACCGGTGAAACGAGAAAAGAGAACCGGCGAACCGCCAAAAGAGACTGCCGTCAGATTTCAAACTGCCCAGCTCGTCACCTGTGCGTACGCTGGAGGACATGTCTACTATCAAGGTCCGCGATGCTCACCTGCACAACTTGCGCAATGTCGACGTCGATATGCCCCGCGGCAAACTCGTCGCAGTTACTGGAGTATCCGGCTCTGGCAAGTCTTCGCTTGCCTTCGGCACGATTCACGGCGAAGGCCAGCGTCGCTACCTTGAATCGGTAGCACCCTTCGCACGCCGCCTCATTAGCTCGGCCGTCGATCCGCAGGTCAGCCAGGTAGAGGGCCTGCCGCCGACGGTCGCGCTGCAACAATCAACTTCCGGCGGGGGTGCGCGCTCCACGGTAGGTACGGTCTCCGCGCTCTCGAATAGCGTGCGCCTGCTCTATTCGCGCGCCGGGGATAATCCAGAGGGCTTGTACTCGGATTCTTTCTCCCCGAATACCCCGGAGGGAATGTGTCCGCAGTGCCACGGCACGGGTGTGGTGCATGAGCCGACCGAGGACTCGATGGTCCCGGATCCCACCCTTTCCATCGAGGAAGGCGCCATCCAAGCCTGGCCTGGCGCTTGGGCCGGCAAGAACTTCCACGACATCCTGATGAACCTAGGCTATGACCTCGATTCGCCCTGGCAAGAGCTGCCACAGAAAGACCGCGACTGGATTCTTTTTACCGAGGAGCGCCCCGTCGTCACGGTAAAACCTCTACGCGGAAAAGATCAGATTCAGCGCAACTATGAGGGCACGTGGCGTTCGGTGGCTAGCTACCTGAAGAAGACGCTGGCAGAGACCCAATCAGATACCCTGCGCAAGCGCACCCTTTCCTATATGGAATCGCGCGAGTGCGAAACCTGCGGCGGCCGCCGTCTCAACCCGGCCGCACTGAAAGTGACCTATGCGGGTATGCCCATTGATGAGCTGGGCGCGTTGCCGCTCGATAGGGTCCACGCAGTGCTCAGCAAGCAGAATCCGGAGGAGAATTCGGCCGAGGATTTATTGCTCAAACAGATTCTTCCTGCATTGACCTCGGCGCTCGAACTTGGCCTGGCGCATCTAAGCCTGGATCGGCCAACGCAGAGCCTATCTGGCGGCGAGATGCAGCGTATCCGGCTGGCGGCGCAGCTGCGCTCCGGTCTCTTCGGCGTGGCCTATGTGCTCGACGAGCCCTCGGCCGGCCTGCACCCAGATGAGCGCGATGCCGTGATGGAAATGTGCCGCCGTTTCATCGCGGCCGGCAATTCCGTGCTCTTGGTAGAGCATGACATGGATCTGGTCGCGCAGGCGGACTGGCTCGTTGACGTCGGCCCGCTGGCCGGCGAGCGCGGCGGCAGCGTCGTCTATTCGGGCCCGGTTACCGACTACGACGCGGATACCCCCACCGCCCGCGCTTTGGCTAAGCGCACGCTCGCGCTTGCCGACGACCCCCGAACCCCCTCCTCTCACCTCACTCTCCGCGGCATTAAAGCCCGCAGCATCGACAATCTGGATGTGGACTTTGGGTTGGGCCAATTCACGGTAGTCGCTGGTGTTTCCGGTTCCGGCAAATCCACCCTGGTCAGTACGGTGCTTGCCGGTCTACTGCGCCAATCCGCTACAGCCGTTTCCGATGAAGAAGAGAGCGAGGAAAAGGGCTGGTCCGTAGAGAGCACGGAAGGCTTTGACCGAGTCAAGCGCGTCGTGCAGATTACCCAAAAGCCCATCGGCCGCACCCCGCGTTCCACGCTGGCTACCTACACGGGGCTTTTCGATAACGTCCGCAAGCTCTTCGCCTCCACCGACGAGGCCAAGCAGCGCAAGTGGACGGTCTCGCGTTTTTCTTACAACGTAAAGCAAGGCCAGTGTCCCACCTGTGGCGGCGCGGGCAAGATCGAAGTGGAGCTGGTCTTTTTGCCAGGCTCGTACACCACCTGCCCGGAGTGTGGCGGCGCCCGTTTCAACGACGAGACTCTTGAGGTGAGCTGGCAGGGCCGCACCATCGCGGATATTTTGGAGCTCACCGTCGACGAAGCAGCCGAGGTCTTCGCCGAAGAGGACAAGATTTACCGCGCCATTGCCACCCTGCAGGCCGTTGGTTTGGGCTACCTTCGCTTGGGCCAGGGCGCACCGGAGCTGTCCGGCGGCGAAGCCCAGCGCATCAAGCTGGCCACGGAGCTGCAGCGCTCGCGCAACTCTCGCCGCGGCCACACGGTCTACCTCCTCGACGAGCCCACCACGGGCCTGCACCCGGCCGATATCGACCTGCTCAATGCTGAGCTGCACAAGTTGGCGGATGCGGGGCATACGGTGATCGTCGTCGAGCATGATCTTTCGGTGATGGCGAATGCGGACCGCATCATTGAGATGGGCCCAGGTGCCGGTGAAGATGGTGGTCGCATCATCGCGGATGCCACTCCGGCGCAGGTGGCCACGGAGGATACCGCCACCGGACGCGCCTTGAATGCGCGCCAAGCGCACTAAGTAGCGAGCCATAGCTGCCCGTTAGCTGTGGGAGAGTCCTCTGGGATCTCACAGCAAAATGGGGTAGAGGTAGAGGGTATGACTACTAAAGGTCCTCATGGCGGAAACCATGGCGATAATAACGAAACCCGCAGCTGGTCCAGTCCGGCGGATGACGCTACGCGCCAGATAGGGCGCGTGCCCGATAACGCTGCCGGGTCCAGCGGTGGCCAAGCGCGCCGCGAGCACCCCAAGCAGTATTTTCCAGGTCAGCAGCAGCCACAGAATGAGACTCGTCAATTCGATGCCGCAGCTGGCTATCAGCAGGGCTATGGCCAGAGCTATCAACAGCCGGCCGGGCAGGCATATGATCAGCAGTACGCGCAGCAGCCCGAGTACGGGCCGGTGCCCTCGGACTATGACCCGGACCAGCCGGAAAAGCGCAAGAAGAAGCGTGGTGGCGGCGGCGCTATGGCCGGCGTCTTTGCGGCTATCGCGGTGCTAGCAGTGCTTGCCGCAGCCGTGCTGTTTTTCCTGTGGCGCAATGCCGCGGACGAGGCGGATAAACCGGAGCCACAGCCGGTAACGGAGACGCTGACCACGGAAGTTCCCACCACCGTGACCCAGACTGATGCGCCAGACGCACAGGATGAGAATTCCAATAAACTGCCAAAGCTGCCGGATTTCCAAAAGGAGCTGCCCTCCGAAATTCCGACCGAACTTCCGCCAGAGGTGCAAGACCAGCTGGATAATGGCGGCGAAGTGGATGTAGAGGGTCTCCTCAATGATCTCTTGGGCGGCGGCGAGCAGCCGGCCGGGCAGCAGGGCGCTCAGAACTAAGCGCCAAGCACCTGCCCCGGTAAGGGAAATGGCGCGCGGGCAGGTAAAATCGGGCGGCATGAATGAATCGATGCAGTTGGCTGAGAAGGTAGCCGCCCAGTTAGCGCGGCACCTCACCGATGTCGTCCTGTGCCCTGGTTCGCGCAACGCGCCGCTGTCACTGGCACTCTTGGCGCGTGATGATATCCGCGTACACACCCGCCTGGATGAGCGCGGGGGAGCGTTTACCGCTCTAGGCATGGCGCGGGTGCAGCGCCGCCACGTAGGTGTGGTGATGACCTCGGGAACTGCGGTGGCTAATACCCTGCCGGCCGTGGTGGAGGCGCACTATTCCCATACGCCGCTGGCCATCATTAGCGCCGATCGGCCAGAGCGTCTGGTAGGCACAGGTGCTTCCCAAACCATCGAGCAACAGGGCATCTTCGGCGTCTATGCGGATACCACCCAGGTCACCAGCGCAAATGATCTGGAGGCGATGTCCCAGCGCTTCCGCACAGACCTGCAAGTACACATTAATGTGGCCTTTGATGCCCCGCTTGTCGACGCCGCCTTGCCCGCCCGTACCTCCGGCGATGGCGTGCGCGAGCCTGCGCCGACCTTTGTAGATCACGGCGAGGTAGCCGTGGACTTGAGCAAGAACACACTGGTCATTGCGGGGGATGAGGCCTGGGAAGTGGAAGGCCTCCAAGACGTGCCGACCATCGCGGAGCCAAGCGCGCCGGGCCCGTACTATCCGGTGCATCCGGCGGCGGCGCATATCTTCCGCAAAGCACAGGTCTCCGCGAATGATTATGTGGTCAATACCAAGGTTGAGCAGGTTATCGTCGTCGGGCACCCGACACTGCATCGCGGCGTGTTAGCGCTGATGAATGACCCCGATATTGAATTGGTGGTGCTCTCGCGCACCAAGGACTTCACCAACCAGCGTGGTGAGGACGCCCGCCTTGGCACCACCGTCAAGGTCACCGGCGAGCCGAGCCGCGAGTGGATGAAGATCTGTGAGGGTGCTACCGACATGGCGGGACAAGCCGTGCGCGAGACGCTCGAGGAGGAGGAACTGGGATTTACTGGGCTACACGTTGCCGCCGCGGTGGGCGATACGCTCTCCGTTAACGACACCCTGGTCCTCGGCGCCTCGAACCCGGTGCGCGATGCTGCATTAGTGGGCCTGCCTTTCGACGGCGTCGATACGTACTCTCCCCGCGGGGCGGCCGGTATTGATGGAACCATCGCCCAGGCCATCGGAATTTCCTTGGCCACGCAATCGCTGGATCCCACCAATTGGCGCGCCCCACGCGTTATGGCGCTGATGGGCGATGTCACCTTCTTGCATGACGCCAATAGCCTGCTCATTCCGGAAGACCAACCGCGGCCGGAAAACCTCACCATCGTCGTAGCCAATGACAATGGTGGCGGCATCTTTGAGACTCTCGAGCAGGGAGCCGATGCGCTGCGCGAGTCCTTTGAGCCGGCGTTTGGGACGCCGCATGGGGTGGACGTCGGCAAGCTGGCAGAAGCCTATGAGGCAGACTACCGCGAGGTCACCACCCCGCAGGAGCTGCTGGATACGCTGGCGGAGCTCAAGGAATACTCCACCGGTATTACTGTTGTCGAGGCAAAGACCACCCGTTCCACGCGCCGGGCACTCAATGAGAAGCTGACCGCAAAGGTAGGCCAGTAAGTGGCCCCGCCGCAGCATAAACCGCACGCAGCCGTGGTGCCGCGCTATACACCCGCGGTCTATCGTCGCCGCCTGCATCAGCTGACGCTGGCACTGTATCTGGCCGCGTTGGTGGGAGTGGTGGGCATGGTCATCGGACCGGCGATAAATGATCACGCCATCGCCGCCCACCCCGCGCGTGCTTTGGCTACGGTCAAGGATGTGGGAATGCTGCGCACCACGGTGGATTTCCAAGATAGTGAGGGGATTTACCACGCCCCGAAGCACGGGCTGCTTTATCCCAGTGGCCTGGGTGAAGGGCAGCAGGTGTGGGTGCAATACGCCCAAGATGACCCAGATTTGGTCAAGGTAGAAGGCCGTAAGTGGACGCTGGCTATTATTCCAGCGGCTTCAGTAGGGGTGGTGGCGACACTCATTGCGGCTGTTTTGTGGAAGCTGATTAGCTTCTTTACTCGCCGTGCGGAGAAATAATTAACCAAGATTTTCCGCTAGCTTCACCATTAACTTAAGAAAATGGGTCATGATGGTGGCATGCGTGTAGCGATTGTGGCTGAATCTTTCCTTCCCAATGTCAATGGTGTGACCAACTCAGTGCTGCGTGTTTTGGAGCATCTGCACGAGACTGGACAGGAGGCCATTGTCATCGCGCCGGGCGCTCGCGAAGGCCAAGAGGAGATTCCGGACTACCTCGGATTCCCTATCTACCGCGTGCCTACCGTGCGCGTGCCGCTGGTGGATTCGCTTCCCGTGGGAGTTCCTACCACGGCGGTGGATGAGGCGCTGCGTGATTTTAAGCCGGATATCATCCACCTAGCCAGCCCCTTCGTGCTCGGCGCGGCCGGTGCTTTCTCCGCTCGTCAGCAACGCGTGCCAGCCGTGGCGCTGTATCAGACTGACGTTGCCGGGTTTGCCACCAAATACCATGCTTCCGCGCTGGCCTATGGCGTATGGGAATGGCTGCGCACGATTCATAACTCCTGCCAGATGACGCTGGCGCCGTCCTCGCTGACCATCCGGGACTTGGAAAAGCACCACATTAAAAACGTCCGGCACTGGGGTCGTGGCGTGGATGCGGAGCTCTTCCACCCGTCCAAGCGCTCTGCTGAGTTGCGTCGCAGCTGGGAGCCGAGTGGAACGAAGAATATCGTCGGCTTCGTCGGCCGTTTGGCCGCGGAAAAGGGCGTGCACCGGTTATCGGCGCTCAACGGCCGCGAGGATATCCAGCTGGTCATCGTGGGCGATGGGCCCGAGCGGCCGCTATTGGAAGCCCAGCTTCCAGGGGCCGTGTTTACTGGCGCTCTGTCCGGTGAAGAACTAGCAGCGGCCTATGCCTCTCTGGACGTTTTTGTCCACGCTGGTGAGTTTGAGACCTTCTGCCAGTCCATTCAAGAGGCACAGGCCTCCGGCGTGCCGACCATTGGGCCGCGTGCCGGTGGTCCGGTGGACCTCATTGAGGAGGGCTATAACGGGCTTTTGCTGGACGTAAAGACCTTCGTGGACGACCTTCCCAATGCGGTAGATGCGCTGCTTAACCCAGAGATCCATCAGGAGATACGCGATAATGCCCGCGAGTCCATTTCTTCCAAGACATGGAAGGCGCTGTGCGAGCAGCTCGTGGGCTATTACGAAGAGGTGCTGGAGGATACCCGCCGGGTGCCTCTGACGATTCTGGGCCAGCGCCCGGAGCTGCCGCGGTGGGCGGCTCGTGCCCTTGGCGCCCGCGTGGCCTAGACTGATCATTTGTGTCTAAGGCAGATCTGGATAAAAAGCCCTTCGATGTGGCGCGCATGTTTGACGCCGTGGGCGAGAAATACGACCTCACCAACACTGTCTTGTCCTTTGGGCAGGACGCGCACTGGCGCAAGCGCACCCGCGAGCGACTAAGCCTCAAACCAGGTGAGAAGGTCCTCGACCTTGCAGCCGGTACCGCCGTATCCACCGTGGAACTGTCCAAGTCCGGTGCGTGGTGTGTGGCGTGCGATTTCTCCCGTGGCATGCTGGCCGCTGGCCGTGAGCGTGATGTACCCAAGGTAGCCGGCGATGGCATGAAGCTGCCGTTTGCGGATAATACTTTTGATGCGGTGACCATTTCTTATGGACTGCGCAATATCCACGACTTTGAGCTCGGCCTGCGTGAAATGGCGCGCGTTACTAAGCCGGGCGGGCGTCTGGCGGTGGCGGAATTTTCCACCCCGGTGGTGCCGATTTTTGGCACCGTGTACAAGGAATACTTAATGCGCCTGCTCCCGCCGGTAGCGCGCGTGGTCTCTTCTAATCCGGACGCTTATATCTACCTCGCGGAATCCATCCGTGCGTGGCCAGGCCAGGAGGAACTCGCAGCGGTTATCAATCGCAACGGCTGGGCCGAGGCTGGTTGGCAGAACCTCACCTTTGGCATCGTGGCACTGCACTCGGCGGTAAAGCCCGCCTAGGTGCGGGCCTGGGCCCACACCTAGAGGACTGAGGCGGGGAGACTATGCCGCAGTGGAATCCCAGAGGGGAGTATCACGGCGGATAGACGATACGGTGCGGCCGGCAGCGCGCCAAGTGCGCGCGATGAGGTCGCGGTCATCGTCAGTAATGAGGTTTCCCATCAGGCGTGCGGCGGCCGGCATGAGCAGGCGGCCGACGGGTCCGCGCAGAGCCAGCGGACCGGCCAGCGGTAGGAATTGCGGGTAGGTCAAAAGGCGCGCGGCCGTGCGAGCCAAGAGGAATGATTCGCCGTAGTGTTCGCGCAGAACGGCCGGCCAAGCCAGGGTGAAATCCTTCGGTCCCAGCAGATCCACGGCCAGTGCGGCCGTCTCTAAGCCATAGTCGATGCCCTCGCCGTTGAGAGGATTGATGCAGGCGGCGGCATCGCCGATGATCATCCAATTGGCGCCGGCCACGTTGGACACCGCGCCACCCATGGGCAGTAGAGCAGAGGTGACGTGTTCAATCTCTCCTAGGCCCCACTCGGGGCGCTGCTGGGCGGCGTAGAACTCGAGCAGCTTCTTGGTGTTGATCTTGGCAGGGCGCTGCGCGGTCGAGAGCGCACCAAGGCCGATGTTGACTTGGTCAAGCTCTAGGCCGAGCGGGAAGATCCAGCCGTAGCCGGGCTGTACTCCGCCATCTTCGTCCTTGAGCTCTACGTGGGAGTGCATCCAGGGCTCATCGGCATGCGTGGAGGAAGCATAAGAGCGTGCGGCGATTCCATAGACTTCCTCGCGGTGCCACGTGCGGCCAAGTTTCTTGCCAAAGGTGGAGCGCACGCCATCGGCCACAATGACCCACTTGGCGTGCACGGTAGCCTCGCCAACGCGGAAGGAGGTCACGCGATTGCCCTCCAGTACTGGATCGGTGGCGGGAGTGCCGTTAAGGAGGGCGGCGCCGGCGTGTACGGCGGCATCGACAAGCAGGGCATCAAAGCGATAACGCGGCAGGGCCGTACCAACCTGGGAAGGGTAGGTCTCCGGCCACGGCGCGGTAATATCGCCACCATATCCGTGCAGCTTCAGGCCGCGGTTGCGGTAGGAGGCGTTGACCGCAAGCCCCAGCTCGTCGAGCTGATGCATCGCGCGCGGGGTGAGCCCATCGCCGCAGGTTTTATCGCGGGGAAACGTCGCGGAATCAATAAGGAGGGTGTCAAAGCCCGCGCGTGCGGCATGAATCGCAGCGGCGGCTCCGGCAGGTCCAGCGCCAATGATGGCGACCTCGACATAGGTTTGGGAATCGATCTGCTCCGACATGAGGACTATCATTGCATGAGTTCGACCCCTCGAGTGTGTTTAGGGGCGCGGATTGGACTACGGTAGGTAATCGATTATCTCTGGCTTTTAGTTGCAAGGAACACTATTTAATGACTCACGGTCAATCGCATGCCACGCACGTGGATCTTGGTGATCCGCAGCTCAACGAGCGCATTGGTGCGGGCATGGAAGCAGTAGAAGACAAGCTGCGCAGTGAAATCGACCGCGGCCAGGACTTCTTAAAGGATAAGGTCAGCCACCTGTCTAAGGCCGGTGGCAAGCGCTTTCGTCCTATGATGGCGCTATTGGCCTCCGAGTATGGTCCGCGTCCGGGCTGCGAAGAGGTTGTTAAGGCCGCCACCGTCGTGGAGATGGTGCACGTGGCCACCCTTTATCATGACGATGTCATGGATGAGGCGGACCGCCGTAGGGGCGTGGAATCCGCGAATTCCCGGTGGAATAATTCCGTGGCCATTCTCGCTGGGGATGCGCTCTTGGCGCATGCCTCCCGCCTGATGAGTGAGCTGGATACCCACACCGTGGGGCACTTTGCCGATACCTTTGAGGAGCTGGTTACCGGCCAGATGCGCGAGACTATCGGCGCGGGCGAGGCCAATGCCGTGGAGCACTACACGGCGGTTATCCGCGAAAAGACGGCCGTGCTCATCGCCTCTGCAGGCTACTTGGGCGCCTATCACTCCGGCGCCTCGGCCGAGCATGCCGCAGCCCTGCACCGCATCGGTGGAGCCATCGGCATGATTTTCCAGATTGTGGACGATGTCATCGACATCTTCTCCGACCCTAAGGAATCCGGCAAGACCCCGGGCACGGACCTGCGTGAGGGCGTATTTACCTTGCCGGTTCTCTATGCCTTGGAAGAAGAGGGCGAGGTGGGCGATAAGCTGCGCGAGCTGCTTACTGGCCCGCTGCATTCCGACGCCGAGGTGGAGCGCGCCATCGAGCTCCTGCATCAGTCCAGCGGCCGCGAGAAGGCGCTGGAGGACATCAATGCCTACTTGCGCACGGTAGAGGAGCAGCTCGCCGTGCTACCGGAGAACTCGGCTAGCCAGGCCCTGCGCCAATTGGCGGATTACACTGTGCGCCGCGTGGGCTAGCTGCTTGGCGACGCCCTCCTCTATCGCCCTTTTCCCCTTATGTGCTGGCGATTTGTAGGTAGGTGGGTGGTTCGTAGTAAAGTACTTACTCGCACCACACAGTGCATGCCAGGTTGCCCGAGCGGCCAAAGGGAGCGGACTGTAAATCCGCCGGCATTGCCTTCAGAAGTTCGAATCTTCTACCTGGCACAGAATGAACCCCGCAAGCAGATGCTTGCGGGGTTTCGTCGTACCTGCAGTCTTGAGACGGGTGCTACCGGCAGGACTCCTGTCTGCGGGAGCTTTGAGCCGGCCTAAACGACAGATTGTGTTGTTTTGTGGCGTGTCGGGCTAAACGACATTTTGTGTTGGTGGGGGTTTAGCGTATGTGGCCTTTGCGTATTCCCATAGAGTGGTTGTAGGCAGTGTCGATGGCATTGTCGTAGGTTGCTGGTTGGCCGTCTTCGTGGCCGCTGGTGGCTTGTTTTTCCTGGTTGGCTAGGGTTTGTGCTTTGGCGAGTGCGTCCTGGCCCCAGTTTTGCTGCCTGGCGATCTCTACAGGGTCGTCAGGCAGTTGTGTGTGGAGGTATAGCCACCAGTCGCAGGCGATGCGTTGTTGTTCGTCGCGCAGTCCTCGGTGGGTGTGCATGATTTTCTTTATTTGAGAGTTCACTGCGCCTTCTAGCTTGTTGGTCGTGCGTTCTAACCGTTGGTTTTGTTTAGCTTTGGTGAGGTAGGCAAAGAGGTGGCCTTGTTGGCTCATTTTCTTTAGCTGCAGGTAGATTCCGCGGTGGGTGTAGTGGGTGTACCACCATTTTTTATTGCGGCGTTTGGATTTTGGAATCTGGTCGAAGGGGACGTCTTTGACGTAGGTTCTGGCTTTGAGCTGGGTGTTAAATACGGTGCCGAACTGTTGTAGTTTTACGGTCCATTCGGCTGCTTTATCCAGGTTGTCAACGGCGAGTAGTTCAAAGGAAAGTCGTTGTAATGCTTTACCCATCGGCGAGGTGGGATAAAGGCCGGTGGCGCGTTGGATATTGCGTTTGACGTGGACAATGCAGCGTTGAACCGGGGTATTAGGCCACAGTTGGTGTAGTGCTTTAAGCCCTCCGGCGTCGCCATCGCAGGTGACCAATTGTGGTGGGGCTAGCGGGTCGAGTAGGCGCATGTAGGACCAGGAGGATTCTTTCGTGCACCAGAACCAATTGATGACATGGTTGGAGTCGGCAGCCACAACAAGGCATTTGGTGTTGAAGTAGGTGCCGTCGATGAAGATTTGGTCGTAGATTCGCTGCTTATCAACGCTTCGGGGTGGTTGGATAAGCCAGAACGGTGTGAAGCGTCGTTGCAAAGTTCGTGGTGAAACATCGCAGGTTTTAGCGGTTGCTGCCAGGCTGTTGCTGGAGGTGAGCCAGGAAATGAAATGGCGGAACCATTTGGCTTGCGCGGCATCGTTATTCATGCGGGTGAAGGTGGCTTTGCAGGTGCGGCATCGCCATCGTTGGTGCCCAGCACTCGTTTTTCCGTGTTTGGTGCATGCCCCGGCGCAGACGGGGCATCGAGGATGATTTTTACTCATCCCCTCATCGTGAACCTAGGTGCCTAGCACACCGGCATGCCTTTGGCGGTATTTCATGGTCGAAGCTGGAATATCCCTCCGAATAAGTGAAATACTCCTAATATCAGCACGCCAGACCGGCTAACCGTACAACTTCACCAACACATCCTGTCGTTTAGACCTTTGAGCCCTGTGGAACACCGCATAGGCACCAACGAGGAATACAGCTAGGAATATCCCAGCGATCGTGAAGTAGAAAAATCCATTTCCTAACCTACGAGAAATATCCGGCAATGAGGTGGAATCCGATCCCGCCAGGGCCTTGGCAATGTATGCCGCATTCAAACCGCCAATGAAATAACCGAGGCAGAGCAATGATGAAATACCAACTGCAATCTTTAGCAAAACTGTTAAGGATGAATGGTGGGGTCCTGTAGTCTTTAACTCCTCTCATTTTGGCCTCCAGGACCAGCAAACTACACCTTCCTAAGGCGCTGTGTACAAACAGGCGTGCTCGGTAGCCATACCATCAGTCACAGAAAGTCACTGTAGAGATGAAGGTATGAGGTTTAGCGATAGGATATGGGATATGAAGAAGATCGGAACGATGCTGGACGGGGTAAACGAGATTCACCTATTTCAAAGCCAGCGAGTAGCGCAGGCAGCGCAGCAAGCGCATCTGCGCAATCGGACTCGCAGTTATCGGGCGCACCGGAAAATAAACGCAGCGATTTCCCACCAGTTGGAGGAGCGCTCCCTGGCGTAAATAGACTTTCTAACCTTGACGACCAAATTGCTGTGTGGGCGCATCAGGGGCCAACTCCGCATCCACAGATAATCAAACAGCACAATGACATTCAGCCGGGCGCAGGCGATCGGATTATGGAGGACGCTCATGCAGATATTGTCCTCGATAGGAAAGTTACAGCAGAACCTTTCGAGTACGCGATATTTGAATCAAAAGTACGGCTCTTTACGGCCGTAGGTGTCATTTTCGGCGCGCTCATCCTTATACCGGCGATACTCGTTCTTTTTGACCCACCGGAATCGATAGTTGGTACTGCGGCGGTGGGCCTGGCGGCAGCAAGCCCACTAGTCCGCACCCTCATTGGCCCTAAGCAATCTCAGAAGGACCAGTTAGAGAGCGTGGAGCGGGGAGGGGGTTAAATCTCGAAGTAGGCGCGAAGATCCACCGCGATGGCATCTAAGCGGTCTGCATCGGGGGACTCCAGGTAGCACTTGAGCTTCGGTTCCGTGCCGGAGGGGCGTACGATGACGCGGTCATCGTTGTCGGTAAAGAACTTGGAGCCTTGGGCGAATTTCTCTACCTTTGTCACTGGGGAACCGGCCAGCTCCGTGGGTGGGGTAGAGGCGACCTTGTCCATCGCCTCGGCGATGATACTGAGGTCATCAACGCGGAAGGTCAGCGGTTGGGTATATAGGGCCCCGACGGTGGCGTAGATGCCCTCCAAGCGCTCCAGCAGGGTGGTTCCTGCGGCCTTGCACTCGGCCGCGAGGCTGGCGAGCACTACGGAGGTAGCGATGCCGTCTTTGTCACGGACAGCGGTGGGATCGGGGCAGAAACCAATGGCTTCCTCGTAACCAAAGGCAAGATCCGGGGTACGTGCGATCCACTTGAAGCCGGTGAGCGTTTCCTCGTGGACAAGGCCGTAGTGCGCGGCGATCCGCCCGAGCAGGCGGGAGGAGACCAGTGAGTTGGCGAAGTTGCCGGTCGCACCGCGGCGGGCTAGGTAGTCGCCCAAAAGAGCGCCAGTTTCATCGCCGGTGAGCTGGCGCCAGGAGCCAGAAGCAATAGGCACGGCAGCAGCGCAGCGGTCAGCGTCGGGGTCATAAGCGATAAGGATATCGGCGCCGATCTCCTCAGCGTGGCGGATCCCTAAGTCGAGAGCGCCGGGCTCTTCCGGGTTGGGGAAGGAGACGGTGGGGAAATCCGGATCCGGTTGCGCTTGTTCGGGAACCAGCGAGACGTGGAAGCCACAGCGGGTGAGAAGTTCTTTACCCAAGGCAGCGCCGACGCCGTGCATGGCGGTCAGAGCGATCGTGACATCGGTATTCTCGCCCACGAGCTGCGCGGCGCGGTCGAGGTACTCGGAACGGGTATCGACGTCCTCGATGTTCTCGGTGGACAGTGGGATTTCATCGGCAGGAGGTGCTGCGGAGATGGCTTCCGCGATTTCGGCGTCGGCAGGCGAGATAAGCTGCACTCCTTCTGCCGGGCCGGTGGCAATGCGGCCGCCCAAGTAGACCTTGTAGCCATTATCGGCGGGCGGATTATGTGAGGCGGTGACCATGATTCCGGCATCCGCCTTGAGCTCGCGCACCGTGAAGGCGGTCAGTGGCGTGGGGTTTTGCGCGGGCAGAACCAGGGCCTTGCCGCCAGCTGCGGAGATAACCTGGGCGGCATCGCGTTGGAATTGTGCGGAGCCGTGGCGGGCATCGCAGCCAATGGCTACGACTGGGGTCTCTACGTGCTGCTTGAGCCAGGAGACGAGTCCATAGGTGGTGCGGATGACCACAGCGCGGTTCATGCGGGACTCGCCTGGGCCCACGGCGGCGCGCAGGCCCGCAGTGCCGAAAGACAGTGGTCCGGCGAAGGCGGCGCCGAGCTCAGCGGTATTGCCCTCTGCAATCCAGGTCTTTACCTGGCGGGCTGTCTCCGGATCGGGGTCGTGGTCGGCCCATGTACGGGCGTAGTCATAATCCACGGTCGAGGCCTGCGACATGGCTTAGAGCTCCTCGAGGATCTTGGCGGAGGAAGACAGGCCCAAGCGGGTTGCGCCAGCCTCGATCATGGCCAGGGCATCCTTCGCGGTACGGATGCCGCCAGAGGCTTTCACACCCAACTTATCGCCTACGGTCTCGCGCATGAGCTTTACGGCATGCACGGAGGCACCGCCGGCTGGGTGGAAACCGGTGGAGGTCTTGACAAAGTCTGCTTGGGCGGCTGCGGCCGCCTTGCAGGCGAGGACAATGGCGTCGTCGGAAAGCGCGGCGGACTCGATGATGACCTTGAGAACTTTGCCTGGGATGGCATCGCGCACGGCCTGAATTTCGGCCTGCAGGTCCTCAGCGCGGCCCTCGACGGCCAGGGGGATATTGATGACCATGTCCACTTCTTCGGCGCCATCGGCAACCGCGCGGGCTGCCTCAGCGGCCTTAACCTCCGGCTTCACCGCACCGGAAGGAAAGCCCACGACGGTGGCAATGTGCAAGGACTCAGGGACCTCGATGGGCAGGGCGGACGGGGAAACGCACACGGAGTAGGTGCCCAGCTCCGCAGCCTCATTCACCAGGGCGCGGAATTGCTCCGGGGTGGCCTCCGGCTTGAGTAGGGTGTGGTCGATGATGGAAGCAACGTCGGTACGGGAAGTCATAATTTTCTCCTTAGTGGGTTTGGCGGGATTCGGAACGGGCCATCTTGAGATCAGAGACTACGTATAGGGCAATGCCGATAGCGGCGACGGCCGCCAGGATCCACAGCACGGTGTTATAGCTGGCAATATCCTGCAGCTTGGCGGTATACGCAATACCCAGTGGGATGGCGATATTGATGGTCAGGTTATAAAAGCCGATGGCGATGCCAGACTTGACAGCGGAGATATTACGCAGCGCGGTATTGACCAGCGGGGCGTACATCAATGCAAAGCCAGAGGCGAAGGCCACGATGGCCAGGATGAGAACAGCAACGTGGAGTTGGACAAAAAGTGCTGCCGCTACCAGTGCGCCGGCGACCAAGGCGAAGGCGGTGTAGATAGTGGTACGGGAAGATAAAACGCCACCGATCTTGCCGGAGAAGATGCCGATGAGGATGGCGCAGATATAGCCCGGGATCATCAGCAGGGAGGCCTTGTCGATATTCATGCCGTGCAGGTCATGCGCGGCAAAAGGCAGCAAGAAGATGAAGCCCATCTGGGTGGAGTAGACGAAGAAGACCATGAGGATGGTCCATACGTAGCGGCCGTTGGTGAAGAACTCCGGGGTGACCACGGGATGCTTGGCGTGGCCGATGTGGTAGGCAAAGCACACCACACCGAGGACAGCCAAGATGAACCACGCCCAATTGAACTCCTGCATGAATAACGTCAGGCCGGTGGCAAAGATGGCGATGAAAAACAGGCCGAGCGCGTCGAGATGTCCCTCCACGGCCTCATCTTCTGGCACCAGCTTGATGATCGGCGGGATGGTCAAGATGAGGATGAGCGGGATGAGGAACATTGCCGTCCATGAGACATAGGTGGAAATGAATCCGGACGTCAGCGCACCGATGAGCAGGCCCGCCTGGAAAGCAGCGGTGGAGAAACCCAGATAGGTCTTCTGATCGGCTTCGCTTAAGTGCTTGGTCACATAAATGACATAAAGCGTCTCCGCGGCGGCAAGACCAGTGGTTTGGATGAGTCGGCCGGCCAACACCATGGGCCAGAAGCTAGAAAAGGCGAAGGTTAAGAGCGAGCCCACAGCGATGAGGATGACACCGGTGAGCATGAGCTTGCGGATGGAGATGGAGTCCGCCAGCGCAGCGTAGACCACGGCGCCGATGCCGATGATGACGCCAGCGAGGGAAGCTTGAAGGGAGGCGGTTTTAACGGAGATGTCGAGCGCTTGGGCGATCGGCATGGTCATCGTCTTAAAGCCGTTATCGATAACCAGAGAGAAGACGAAGACAAAGAGCAGGATGGGTACGGCAACCTTGGGGTTTACCGCGGAGCCTGGCCGTTTTTGTTGCGCAGAAGCGGTGGTATTGGAAGAAGTCACGGGGAAGGCGTCCTTTTAGTCGAGCGCGTTTAGCGGCAGCGCGAGCTCGATCATGGTGCGGAAGGCGGTCTGGCGCTCTTCTGCGGAGAGGTGGGTATCCTGCACCAGATTGTCGGAGACGGTGAATAGCCCCAGCGCGTCGACGCCGGCCTCCGCCGCGGTGGCATAAAGCGCTGCGGATTCCATCTCGACGCCGAGCACGCCCATGTGTGCCCAACGCTTATTGACGGACTGGTCAAAGTTGTAGAAGATATCCGAGCTCAAGATATTGCCTACGTGGATATGGGCCTGTTGCTTTTCGGCCTGATCCACCAAAGCTTTGAGAAGCTTCCACGAGGCGGTGGGGGCGTAGCTGCCCGGCAGGTTGTACTGGCTTAAGAAGTTGGAGTCGGTGGAAGCGGAGGAGGCGACGATGACATCGTGCAGCTCAATGTCTTCTTGCATAGCGCCGATAGAGCCGACGCGGATGAGCTTCTTTACGCCGTAGTTGTGGATGAGCTCCCAGGAGTAGATGCCGATGGAGGGAATGCCCATGCCAGTTCCCATGACCGAAATGGGTTTGCCATTATAGGTGCCGGTAAACCCCAGCATATTGCGCACGCCGTTGAACTGGACGGTATCTTCCAGGAAGTTTTCGGCGATGAATTGTGCGCGTAGTGGGTCGCCGGGCAGCAAGATGGTTTCCGCAATGGGCGCGCCCTGCGGGTTGATGTGTGGGGTGGAAATATCGGTAGCGGACATAGCTTCGCTCCTCGGTGTGGGGGTGATTTACACACCTACCTTAACCCCGCAGGAACCCATGTCAATGAACCAATTTACAATTGTTCAACAACTATGAAGAGCATCACTCGGCCCAGTCTACGAGCTTGCGTGCAGTGGCCTGATCCGTGACCAAATGGGTGACCAATCCCTTGCGCAGTGCTACCCACATAGCACGCGCCTTATGGGCGCCGCCGGCCACCAACACGCGGGTGGGGCGGGCGGCGAGGTCCTCGAGGCTGATGCCCACGGTGCGTGCGTCCACAGCCGGACAGGCCACCTTCCCGCGGGCATCGAAGAAGCGTGAGCACACATCGCCTACGGCGTTGTCCGCAATTTGTTGTTCTTCGGCCGCGCTGAGATAACCAAGATTGAAGGCCAAAGACTTCCGCTCAGCCGAGCCCACGGTGAAGACGGCCACGCTTACCGAAGCCCCCTTTGCCAAAATCTGACTAATATGCCTATCGCGCTCCACCCACTCCTTGGCCTCGGTGGAGTCGAAAATGACCGGCAGTGGCAAGAGGTGGGCCTGGGCATTGAAGGCGTGGGCAAAGGCCTGCATTGTGTAGAGGTCTTTGGTGGATCGCTGCGTATGCGAGTGGCCGCCTTTGAGCTGCACAATCTCTACGCCCTCAAGAGGCTGCCGGCGCAGGTGCGAGGCGACAGCGGACATCGTCTCGCCCCAGGAGAGGCCGACGCTGGTGCCATCGATGATGAGCTCTTCCAACAGGCTGGCCCCAGCGCTGCCAAGGTCTGCGAGGGTGGACCCGCCGGGTGGGGTGGTGGTCACGCGGACGTCGGCAAGCGCAAAGCGCTGGCGCAATTGATTTACCAACTCATCGGATTGTTCGCGCGGATCGTTAATGCTGATGGTGACAAAGCTGCGCGCGGAGGCATGACTGAGCAACTTGGATACCGTCGGCCGGGAAACGCCAAGATGGCGGGCAACCTCAGCCTGTGAAAAGCCGGAGTTGTAGTACAACTTCGCGGCGTCGATGGATTGGCCATCCTTGTGATCCAACATGTCTTTCATTCAAGCACACTTGAAAGGCGTAAAAGGGTGTTGCAAAAGACGCGTATTTTTATGCTCTGACGTGGCGATTTGTATAAAACGTTTAAAGCAGGTTAGATTATTGGAGTCCGCAACGGAGAGCACAACGAAATAGCGATGTGTTCAACGCTAGGATGTGCCCCCTTAGCTCAGTCGGCAGAGCGTTTCCATGGTAAGGAAAAGGTCGACAGTTCGATTCTGTCAGGGGGCTCCATTCATGTTTGGAGGAAGAAATTCCCCAGGGTGAATATGGCGGTGTAGCTCAGTGGTAGAGCAAGCGACTCATAATCGCTGTGTCGCGAGTTCAATTCTCGCCATCGCTACCGGGAAAGAAAGGCGCCCGCGGGGCGCTTTTTTATTACCGCGCTGAGGGCTTTAAATATCCCGCCTAGTTTCGGATTGAAACTACGGCTCTGGTAAGGTCTTCAACGCTTGATGCTTTGGCATCAAGAGATAAAAGAATAGGGGCGTGGCGCAATTGGTAGCGCAACGGTCTCCAAAACCGTAGGTTGCAGGTTCGAGTCCTGTCGCCCCTGCAGGTTAAGCCCCGTCATCTGACATCAGGTGGCGGGGCTTCTTCATGCCGTATTTTCTTAGCGGAGTTTGGCTCGCCCACATGTATCCAAGGCCACGCCCTACAAATGCCGTGGTCAGCTTTTCATGCCGCGCATGCTTTGCTAGGGTTGACAAAGTTATGGAGGTGCGCGTTAAGCGCCCTATTAGATTTAGTTCTCAAGGAGGGTTAGCTGTGAGCGATGAGCAGCAGCCGAAGAATTCGGGTGCACCGCGCCCGACCGGTAAGCGTCAGCTCTCTGGTGCGGCTACCACGTCCTCCGCGGACTACGCCGATAAGCACGTCGTCCGCGTAGAGGATAAGAACCACGATTCCACCCCAGGCGGCGGGGTAGCTGCCTTCCCGGGCGAGGTGGCATCTGAATTGAAGAAGGTGGTGTGGCCTACCGCTAAGGAAATGCTGCAGTACACCCTCATCACCTTTGCGTTCCTCATCGTGCTGACCGCTCTGGTGTGGGGCGTTGATACGCTGACCGGTCTCGGAGTTGAGCAGGTCCTCTCTGATTAGTAAGATAGCCACATAATCTTTTATCCCGCTGTTTCCGCTGAAGGAACGGCGGGATACTTTTTGCCCATACGCGGGCGGGTAGGCTGGTCCTACACAACGCGCCGAGGAATTTTGGAGTAAGAATCATGAGCGACGAGAATAACGTCGAAACCGTAGGCACCTCCCTAGAGGAGGCCATGCAGTCCAACGTGCAGGAGCAGGCCGCAGAGCATGCTAGCTCCGTAGAAGAGGCCCAGCAGGAGGACACCTCCGCCGCCGCTGCGGCAGCTGAACAAGCGGCAGGTTCCTCCGCGGCTGAGGACGAGTCTGCGGAGGCGGCCGAGGCAGAAGCACCGGCAGAACCAGCAGCTGCAGCCGACGCTGAGGGCGCAGCCGCAGAATCCGGCGAGGAAGAGTCCGAGGATGCCGCCTACCGTAAGCGCCTGCGCGCCTTCACCCGCGAGCTGAAGAAGCAGCCAGGCCAGTGGTACATCATCCAGTGCTACTCCGGCTATGAAAACAAAGTGAAGACCAACCTGGATATGCGCGCCCAGACCCTCGAGGTGGAAGATTCCATCTTCGAGGTCGTTGTTCCCATCGAGCAGGTGCTCGAGAACAAAGACGGCAAGAAGAAGATTGTGAAGCGCAAGCTTCTGCCGGGCTACGTCCTGGTTCGCGCTGAGCTTAACGACGCCGCATGGTCCGTCATCCGCGAAACCCCCGGCGTGACCTCCTTCGTGGGCAACGAAGGCAATGCCACCCCAGTGAAAACCCGCGATGTGGCTAAGTTCCTGATGCCAAACGAGGCACCGTCTACCAAGGGCGATGCCGCACCAAACCAGGCAGAAGGCGAGCAGGTCGTGGATATGCCGGAGAAGGAAGTGGCCAAGAAGTACGCGCACGACTTCGAGGTGGGCGAGGCAGTGACCATCCTGTCCGGTCCGCTGGCTGCCGTATCCGCCACCATCTCCGAGATCGACCCGGAGACCGGCAAGATGCAGGGCCTGGTGTCCATCTTTGGCCGCGAGACCCCAGTGGAGCTATCGCCGACCGAGATCGAGCGCGTCTCCTAAAAAGTGATTTTGTGCAGGGCGCACGGTGTTCTAAACTGGAACGCCGTGCGCCTTTGGCGTATGTACAAGAAAACGTTTCATCCTCCGGTGGCCCACTGAAGGTGAGCATCCGGACGGGATCCCGTTATTCATCGTGGCGGCTATCCCGGTAACACAGGAAAGAGGTAATTCGATGGCTCCTAAGAAGAAGGTATCCGGCTTCATCAAGCTGCAGATCGAGGCAGGCGCCGCTAACCCGGCACCGCCAGTTGGCCCGGCACTGGGTGCCCACGGCGTCAACATCATGGAGTTCTGCAAGGCTTATAACGCCGCTACCGAGAACCAGCGTGGCAACGTGGTTCCGGTTGAGATCACCGTCTACGAGGACCGTTCCTTCGACTTCAAGCTGAAGACCCCGCCGGCAGCTAAGCTGCTGCTCAAGGCCGCTGGCATCAAGAAGGGCTCCGGCGTCCCACACACCGACAAGGTCGGCTCTGTGTCTTGGGATCAGTGCAAGGAAATCGCAGAGACCAAGTTTGCGGACCTGAACGCACGTGATATCGAGAACGGTGCCCGCATCATCGCCGGTACCGCCCGCTCCATGGGCATCACCGTTGATGGCGCACCGGAGAAGTAAAAACTTTATGTGGTAGGGCCAGCTACGGCCCGCCAAACACCACACCAATCCAGAAAAGGAATTGTTAAATGAGCACCAAGTCTAAGGCTTATAAGGCCGCTGCGGAACTGGTAGATAAGTCCCGCCTGTACCGTCCGATCGAAGCCACCAAGCTGGCCAAGGAGACCTCCTCCAAGAACTTCGACGCCACCGTTGACGTTGTCTTCCGCTTGGGCGTTGACCCGCGCAAGGCTGACCAGCTGGTTCGCGGCACCGTTTCCCTGCCTAACGGCACTGGTAAGGACGTTCGCGTTGCTGTCTTCGCAGAAGGCGAGAAGGCTACCGCCGCCCAGGAAGCTGGCGCTGACATCGTTGGCACCGCTGAACTGATCGAGCAGATCAACGAGGGCAACATCGACTTTGACGTTGCTATCGCTACCCCGGATCAGATGGCCAAGGTTGGCCGCGTTGCCCGCGTCTTGGGTCCACGTGGTCTGATGCCGAACCCGAAGACCGGCACCGTTACTGCAGACGTTGCTAAGGCAATCTCTGAGGTAAAGGGCGGCAAGATCTCCTTCCGCGTTGATAAGGCTGCTAACCTGCACGCCATCATCGGCAAGGCTTCCTTCGATGCAGAGAAGCTGGCTGAGAACTACGGCGCCCTCATGGATGAGATCCAGCGCCTGAAGCCTTCCTCCGCAAAGGGCATCTACATCAAGCGCGCCACCATCTCCACCACCTCCGGCCCGGGCATCCCAGTTGACGGTTCCGTGGTCAAGGATTACACCGCTTAAGCAGTTATCACGTACTGCGTTTAAGGTTAAAGGGCTTCGAGGAATTCCTCGGAGCCCTTTTTCTATGTCTCGAGCCACTAGTAGTTATGTGGCATCAATATCGTCTGGCACCCATTCGCCGCCGTCGTAGTAGACGTTTCGAGCCAAGGGGATCTGGTGGGAAGCAGACTCTAGGATATGCATAAAATATCCGGCAGTATTGGGAATGGCGAGGGTATCTCCTACGGCAATGCCCGCCGGGAAGTCCAGCTCACGGCGCAGAATAACCTCGTCTTCAATGCAATAGGCGCCGACTACAAAGCCGGTACACGGCTCGCGGGAGATTTCCTTTGCTGAGCCGGCCGTAGGCACTAGGAGAGGGTCCAAAAGTATGTCATCCGCGGCGGTGCGGCACTGAGTGCGATTCATCGCAACGCCGATAAGAGGCAGGCCATCAGAGCGTTCTTTGAGAAAATTCACCTCGGCGAGGATGACACCACAGCCGTCGAGGAGGCTGCGGCCCGGTTCTAGATGGAGGGCGATGTCTCGCTCGCGCAGGGCAGCACCGGCATTACCGTAGCCGGGGACCTCACCGGAGAGAAGCCGGTTCAGCCACTGACCGCGCGTCGGCTCCTGCCAGAAGGGGTAAGTATTGGAGAGCGGATCCGATTTCCAGGTAAAGGGGGCGCCGGTACCAGCGCGCTGGGCGGAGATGCGCGCTGTGTAGTTTTCCCATTGCTCGCGGGATTCTAGATAACTCATGGGCACGCCGCCGCCGATATCAATGAAACTAGCGGGTTGGTGCATTGCGCGTAAGTGCTCGACTAGGGCAATGGCTTCAGCCAGGGCGGTTCGGCGGTCGGCCTCGCTATAGCCATGCAGGTGAACGTGGACACCCACAACACGAAGATCCGCGGGCCACTCCGTTTCCTGCCATATAGGCAGCCTTTCCCCGAAACGGGTGGGTGGTAAAGCCTCTGGATCTGGAGCGAGGCGCGGCGCCACGCGGGCGGTGGTTTCTAAAGCTCGCGCGATTGCGGCGATGCGGCCGCATTCTGCGCGAGAATCGCACGAGATAGTAACGCCACGCGAAACCGCGAGGCGGAGCAAACCATCGGTTTTGATAGCCGCGCTGAGGATGATGCGCTCTGGGGCTACATCGCGCTCGAGCACTTGGCGTAGCTCGTTATCACTGGCCACATCCACGCCGAGTCCGCTCTCGCGAGCGGCGTCGACAAAGCACAGCGCCTTATTGGCTTTGCGGGCGAAAAATACTCGGGTTTTCACGTTATGGGAAGCACCGGCATTTAGTAGCTCTTGGGCATTGTGGCGTAGCGGCGCTGGATTCAGCACGTTTACTGGAGAGCCATAGCGCGAGGTGAGTGCGCTAACTTCTTGTGGGTTCTCCACGAGCTCTTGCATCCACTGCTCCCATCGGGCACGCAGCGGGACGGTGCCATGGACTGGCAGTGGGGAAACGGGAGGGGTGGTCATGGGTTTCCTACTTTCTCCGCCCAGCGGGGGATGTCATCGTGTACTAAACGGTTAAGAGAGTCATGCCCGGGCAGGAAGAGCTCATTCATGCGGCCAATTTCCACCACACCAGGAACGTCATGGAAGGGGGAGGGGGTGGCTTGGGGAGCAACGGTGGCGTCAATAAGTAGGTCTACGCCGCCGTTCTCCCGCCAGGAATCTATTTGTTCCGGCGTTCTTAGATATTGGGTATCCACCACCCCGGAGTGGATTAGCTCGAGCAGGCGCCTGGCAGTGACCGGCGGCGGACCAAAGGACACGCGCTCGAGGGTGCGTGAGAGCTCGCGGAACCCGGGCATTGGGCCGTGTGCCTTGTGCCAATCGACGCAGTCTTGGAAAACCCCACGAAACGCCGCGCCCACGGCGGTGGCCGGCGTCAGGGGACCAGTGCCTTCGGCCGCTCGTAGGGAAGCCTCGAGCTCAGCGACCGTATCGCCAGTGAAATCCTGGCCATCAATAACGGCTGCTAGTTCGGCCCTAGAGAAGTCACCGAACTCGGCTGCGGCCCCAATGAGGATCTCGCGCAAGTCTCCAGCGTTAGTGATTTGCGCGCAGGCCTGCCGCCACCGCGTCGACACCTCCGGCAGCGGTGTCTCCGGAGAGGGCTTTACCTCCATAAAACGCCCGCTGCGGCTAACCGGATAAATGACCTCGGCGGTATCGCCATAAAGCAGGCACACATCGATAAAGCTTAAGGCAGCACCGCGTACGCCGATTCGCCGTGGCGCGCTAGGTAGATCGGCGCCGAAATAGAGACCAGTGACTGGCACACGCGAAGATTCCTGCACCAACGAACCAGCATGCATATGGCCGTGGCCCGTGCAAACCAAAACGTCGTCGAAGGGAGAGCCGTCGACCACGAAGCCTTCTCCATCGCTGCTCACTTCGCTCACCCGGTGCGGCAGATGGCGGATGCGAACGTGCGTCGGCGCGCGATGCAACGCGGCGGACCAAGTATCGGCGAGGAATTGGCCCACTTCGGCGCGCGGTGGGAAGGCATCGGTCGTGTCCCCACCGCGGCGGGAGCGCCATGCGTTGAAATCATCGTGGGCGGTGGTGACGACGGAACAATTGACGTTGAGGCGCCAGAGCGGCGGCTGCTGCGGGCGGTAGACAGCGCCTGCACCGGCCGGATAAGGATCGAAAACCGTGACATCGATGGGGATGCGAGCGCGCTCGATAAGTTCCTCTACGGCCCAGAGGCCGCGCGGGCCACCGCCGATGATGGCAATGCGTCGGGCGAGCCTAGAAGAAGTCACTGCGCCATCTCCTCGCCGCGCGCGGCAAGTTCAGCGGGGGAAATGCCGAAGTTTTCGCATACCCAGGAATCGTTATAGATAGTGTCGAGGTAAGGCTGGCCGGCGTCGTGTAGCACGGCAACCACCTCCGCCCCTGCCGGCAGGGAGGGTGCGAGGCGTTGGAAGGCCGCGATGACAGCACCGCCGGAAGCACCCGGCAGCAAACCCTCGGCTCGGGCGAGCTTGCGGGCGGCAACGATGGCATCGAGATCGGGGACCCGCTCGACGGAAGAGGGCGAAAATTTGGTGGATAGATCGGTCACGATTCCTGCGCCATAGCCGGGCAGCATGCGGGTGCCACGCTCACCGCCAAAAAGCACGGAGCCTTCTGCATCAACGCCGATTGTTTGGGTGTCAGCCCCCAGCTCGGAAAGCTTGCGTACACAACCACCAAGGGTTCCGGTGGTACTCATAGCCACGAGCACATGGCTGGGTGCCTGCCCGAGTTGATCCAGGATCTCAGACATAGTGCCCTCCGCGTGGGCATGGAAGGCGGCTTCATTGGAATACTGGTTGAGGTTGAAAGAATCGGGGATCTCTTCCAAAAGCTCGGCCACGCGGGTGCGACGGGCGGTGAGCCAATCGCCGGTTTCGGGATCTGGGTGGTCGAGCAATTCCACGTGTGCGCCATAGGCGCGCATGGTGGCCACCGTGGAGGCGTTGACGCGTGGGTCCACCACGCAGTGGAACTTCATCCCCTGCAGTGGGGCCTGGCGAGCTAGAGCCATGCCCAGGTTGCCGGAGGAAGATTCCACCAACGTCGACCCTGGGCGAATATAGCCGGCGGCAAGGGCCGCCTGGATGAGCGCTCGGGCGGTACGGTCCTTTGCAGAACCGCCGAGGTTGAACTGCTCGAGTTTGAGGTAGAGGTGGACATCCGGCCGGGGATTGATCGCCTCCACCCGCATGAGTGGGGTATTGCCAATGGGCGGGTGCGCTTGAGAGTGAATCCTAGGGCTCCTCATTGGCCCCATGGTAGACCTTTGCTTCCACCTTTTCCGCCCGCTTAGTCCTTGATTTCCGCATAGGCGTCGAGGGCTGCTTGGCGCGACTGCTGCAAGTCCACGATGGGTGGGGCAGATAGTGCGGGTGCCCAACGGCGCACATATTCATCCTCAGGGTCGAAGCGCTTGGCCTGGGTTTCTGGGTTGAAGATGCGAAAGAAGGGGGCGGCGTCGTCGCCGCAGCCAGCCACCCACTGCCAGTTGAACGGATTGGAAGCAGCATCGGCATCCACCAGCGTGTCCCAGAACCATTCCTCGCCTAGGCGCCAGTGAATGCCCAGGTTTTTGGTGAGGAAGGAACCCACCACCATGCGCACGCGGTTGTGCATATAGCCGGTGGCCCATAGCTCGCGCATTCCGGCGTCGACAAGCGGAATGCCCGTAGTGCCGGCCTGCCAATCCTTAAGCCGTGGGTCATCCCAGGACCAAGCAAAGCGGTTGAATTTCTCCCGCACGTTTTGGGTAGCGAGGTTGGGCAGGTGGTAGAGGCGGTGCCAGGCAAAGTCGCGCCATAGTAGCTCGGAGTGGAACTTGGCGGCCTCCGGCTCCTCGGCCGCGGCGAACCACACCTCCCGCGGCGAGACCTCGCCGAAGCGCAGGTGCGGCGAGAGTAGGGAGGTGGCATTAAGCGCGGGGATATCGCGCTCCTCGGCGTAGTTGGCTAGGTCCAGCTGGGCCATTCGTTCCCGCGCCCCGGCTTCGCCGGGCGTCCAGTGCGCGGCCAGCGACGCGGCCCACGCCGGCTCGGTGGGCTTGGGCCAGGAGCAGGCAATGCTTGCCGACGCCCCCATCTCCGGAACTCCCTCCGGCACTTCCTCTGGTTCATCGCCCGCAACTTGGGAGGCTGCTGCCTTGGAGAAGGGAGTAAAGACCTTATAGGGCTGGCCCTGGTCATTGTTTACCTCCCAGGGTTCGACCAGGGTGAAGCCGGGCGAAGAAGTGGCGGTAATGCCTCGGGCGGTAAGGGTTTCCTTGACCGCGGCATAAACCTCGCGCAGCGGGCCGTGGTAGCGGCGCGTCCACGTGACGGTAGTGGCACCGAGCTCGAGGGCCAGGCAGGGAATCGTTTCGCGGGCGTCACCGGCGGCGCGAATGAGTTCTACGCTGTGCTCGGCAAGGTCGTGCGCGAGGGCATAAAGCGAGCGTTCACGCCACCACATGGTCGCACCGCCCAACGGCCGGGTGCCTGGGTAGGCAGGTTCATCAAGGAAGACGGCGACCAAAGGGGCATCGTCTAGCGCCGCTGCCTGGGCCGCACAGGAAAGGGCCTGGTTATCGTGTAGGCGCAGGTCATCGCGAAACCACATCAGGCAGGTCATGGCGGCCATCCTACGCGGCGAAAACATGGATTTGGAGAAAACACAGTCGGGAAGGTAGTGTTTTCCACGAAGTTTGAACGGTCGCTTCAGGCCGAGTCAAAGTTCACCGAAGACCGTTGGTCATCCATTTGGATCGAAGGTTCTCCATCCTAGGAGGCGGCCCACGCAGGAGACACTTTGCGATTAATCGCGGCATTCTCTTATGTCGCGCGCCCTGTGCTCTTGCACGGGGCTTTTGTTGTTTCGGGAGACCGAAACAAGGAAGGTCCCGGCGGAATAATAAAAGAGATGTTTTGGAAGGAGGCGAGAGACAATGGCAAACCCAAAGAACACTGCAGACCTGGCAGAGCTGAAGGAGAAGCTGGCTGGCGCTAACTCTGTTGTATTGACCGAGTACCGCGGCCTGACCGTATCCCAGCTGCAGGAACTGCGTAACGATCTGGGATTTGACGTTGAATACTCCGTCGCCAAGAACACCCTTTTCAAGATCGCTGCCAAGGAAGCTGGCATCGAGGGTCTTGATGATTTGCTGACTGGCCCGACCGCAATTGCGTTCATCAAGGGCGAGGCAGTGGATGCTGCGAAGGTCATCACCAAGTTCGCTGATGACAACAAGGCACTCATCATCAAGGGTGGCTACATGGACGGCAACGCACTGTCTGCCGACCAGGTTGAGGCCATCGCCAAGCTGGACAACCGCGAGACCACCCTCGCAAAGCTGGTTGGCGCTATGAAGGGTTCTATGGCGAAGGCAGCCGCTCTCTTCAACGCTCCTGCAACCAAGGCTGTACGCACCGTCGCAGCTCTGCAGGACAAGAAGGAAGCAGAAGCTTAAGTCGTCACAAAAGACGCACAATTACAACACCGTGTGCGCGGCCTAAATCACGCGCAGCGCACACACAACACAGAAAGGACTTGCCATCATGGCTAAGCTCACCAAGGACGAGCTCATTGAAGCTTTCAAGGAAATGACCCTCATCGAACTGTCCGAGTTCGTTAAGGAATTTGAAGAGGTATTCGACGTTGAGGCTGCTGCTCCGGTTGCTGCTGTTGCAGCTGGCGCTCCGGCTGAGGGCGGCGCTGCTGCTGCTGAGGAGAAGACCGAGTTCGACGTCGTTCTGACCGACGCTGGCGCTAAGAAGATTGGCGTTATTAAGGCTGTTCGCGAGATCGTCTCCGGCCTGGGCCTGAAGGAAGCTAAGGAAATGGTCGAGGGTGCTCCTAAGGCTATCCTCGAGGGCGCTTCCAAGGACGACGCTGATGCTGCTAAGGCTAAGCTGGAAGAGGCTGGTGCTTCCGTCGAGCTCAAGTAATTTCACTGAGCTTTACGCTTTCAAATCCCCACTCTTACCGCTGCGTGCGGTGGGAGCTGGGGGTTTCCTCGTTTTATGCGTCGGAGAATCAGTAGAGAGCCTAGAAAGCAATCCGGCGTGGCGGGGTGGCCTGTAGAAACCAGGAATTTCCGCTAAGGGCTGTAGAATTAGCCCCCATGCTGCCTAAGTCCCGCATTTTTTCCGTCCTGCTCCTAGGCCTCGGTGTCGCACTGATTGCCGCCGGTGTTGTGGCGCCGGCATTTTTGGATTTCTCCCCGCGGCTGCCGCTGAACCTGAAAAACAGCACCTGGACATTGCATGATGATTCCGCGGATTCCCAGCAATTGTCCAAGGATGGTTCCGCGCCGTATTCAGGCCCCATGACTTACCAAATCAACATGGATATCCAGGAGCCCTCGGATGAAGAGAAGGCTACGGTGCGCATCGGTGAGACGCGTATGCGCGGCGAGGGCGAAGGCTTAAACGACTTGAGCCAGGCCCAAGTGTGGACCTATACCGTGGACCGTTTGAGCGGTGAGGCAGCGGGGGAGGCCTCGTTGAGCCATACGCTCGCGACTCCATCGGACACGGTGACCATAGACGGCTACTGGCTCAAGTTCCCCGCGGATGCCGAAAAGACCAACTACCCGGTCTTCGACCCGACGCTGCGCAAGGCCGTCGATGCGGTCTTTGAAGAAGAGACGACGATGGACGGTCGCACGGTCTACCGTTATCACCAAGAGATTGAGCCGACGAATGTCGCGCAGCTCTACGCGGCCGATGGCAATACCACCAGCCTGCCGAAAGAGGACGGCGGAGAGGAACAGGGCTACCTGACCCACTCCGGCAGCCGCGACTTCTACGTGGACCAACAAACCGGCCTTGTAGTGGGCATGGATGTGGATATTGATGACTACTACGCGGACCGTGAGGGAGTCGGCCGCGAGCGCGCCTTCGTCTTTAATGGCTCAACTTCCGAGGAGGACCAATCGGCGCTGCTGGAGGAGGCGAAGGATTTTCCGCGCGACCACGTAGCAGAGATTATTCGGTGGGTTGCCATCGGCCTCGGCGCGGTCTTGGTCTTGCTCGGAATCATTGGCGCACTGGGCCTATTCGGCGGCAAAAATAAGCATGCGCGCACACGCCATAACCGTGGGCGCATCGGTGGCACCGCGGTGCCATCCGGCCGCTAAAAGCCCAGTTAAAAAGCTGCATTGTCACTAGGTTTGCGGTCTGGCGAGATTTTAGTGGTAGGGTGCTCACTGGTTGTCGCGCATAGAGTCGCGGCATGGACGCATTAGCGCCGCGGCGAGCACGAGCTTGCCCCCTAGTGCGGTAGCGACACGCCCCAAGAGTGGTGTGTCTTTACAAGACAGGTACTTTCCTATAAGCTGTTTCGTTGCGCTGGAATCTGGATCTTCGGTGCACATTTAGCCTTTCAGGCCGGTGATGGCAAAACCGACTTGACAAGGTGATTTTGTGCATTCTGAACCCAGACACTCCACAGCAGACCGAATGCTAGAATTACCAGCGGTTTTGCGGCTCGTCGGCCAGGGCGAGCTGGCAATCCGCGTGAGGTGCTGGAAGGACCCATCTTGGCAGTCTCCCGCCAGACCAAGTCAGTGGCCAATATCCCCGGAGCCCCGAAGCGATACTCGTTTGCAAAAATTAGCGAGCCCATCGCTCTGCCGGGTCTCCTTGACGTACAACTTGATTCCTTTGCTTGGCTCGTTGGCGCGCCGGAGTGGCGCGAGCGCGAGCAGGCTGAGCGCGGCGATGATTCCCGCGTGACGAGCGGCCTCGAGGACATCCTCGAAGAGCTCTCGCCGATTGAGGACTACTCGGGCAATATGTCCCTGTCCTTGTCGGAGCCGCGCTTTGAACCGGTGAAGAACACCGTGGATGAGTGCAAGGAAAAGGACATCAACTACTCCGCGCCGCTGTACGTGACCGCAGAGTTTATTAATAACGACACCCAAGAGATTAAGTCGCAGACCGTCTTCATCGGCGATTTCCCGATCATGACGGATATGGGCACGTTCATCGTGAACGGTACCGAGCGCGTCGTCGTGTCTCAGCTAGTGCGCTCCCCGGGCGTCTACTTCGATCGCTCGATCGATAAGTCCACCGAGCGCCCGCTGCACTCCGTGAAGGTTATTCCTTCCCGCGGTGCATGGTTGGAGTTCGACGTCGACAAGCGCGACACCGTCGGCGTGCGCATTGACCGCAAGCGCCGCCAGCCGGTAACCGTGCTGCTTAAGGCACTGGGCTGGAGCGAGGAGCAGATCAGGGATCGCTTCGGCTTCTCCGAGCTCATGATGTCCACCCTGGAGTCTGACGGTGTAGCGAACACCGATGAGGCACTGCTGGAGATTTACCGCAAGCAGCGCCCAGGCGAGCAGCCCACCCGCGAGCTAGCTCAGTCCTTGCTGGATAACTCCTTTTTCCGTGCAAAGCGTTACGACCTGGCTAAGGTCGGCCGCTACAAGGTCAACCGCAAGCTGGGGCTCGGCGGCGACCACGATGGTCTGATGACCCTGACCGAGGAAGACATTGCCGTCACCCTCGAGTACCTGGTCCGCCTGCACGTAGGCGAGCGCGAGATGAAGGCACCGAACGGTGAGATGATCTCCCTGCACACGGATGACATCGACCACTTTGGTAACCGCCGCTTGCGCACCGTAGGCGAGCTCATTCAGAACCAGGTCCGCGTGGGCCTGTCCCGCATGGAGCGCGTTGTGCGCGAGCGTATGACCACCCAGGACGCGGAGTCTATCACTCCGACCTCCCTGATTAACGTGCGCCCGGTTTCTGCTGCTATCCGCGAGTTCTTTGGTACCTCGCAGCTGTCCCAGTTCATGGACCACAACAACTCGCTGTCCGGCCTGACCCACAAGCGTCGCCTGTCCGCGCTGGGCCCGGGCGGTCTGTCCCGTGAGCGCGCCGGCATTGAGGTGCGAGACGTTCACGCTTCTCACTACGGCCGTATGTGCCCGATTGAGACTCCCGAGGGCCCGAACATTGGCCTGATTGGTGCGCTGGCATCCTATGCCCGTGTGAACGCCTTCGGCTTCATCGAGACCCCGTACCGCAAGGTTGTGGACGGCAAGATCACCGACCAGGTGGAGTACCTCACCGCTGATGAAGAGGACCGCTTCGCTATTGCTCAGGCTGAGGTCGAGCAGGACGCAGAGGGCAACCTCACCGGCGAGCGTATTGAGGTCCGCCTGAAGGATGGCGATATTGGACTTACCGATGCCTCCGGTGTGGACTACGTTGACGTCTCCCCGCGCCAGATGGTTTCCGTGGGTACCGCCATGATTCCGTTCTTGGAGCACGACGATGCTAACCGTGCCCTGATGGGTGCGAACATGCAGAAGCAGGCAGTGCCGCTGGTTCGCTCCGAGGCTCCGTTGGTAGGTACCGGTATGGAGCAGCGTGCTGCTTATGACGCTGGCGACGTTGTTATCACCCCGAAGGCCGGTGTGGTTGAGAACGTTACCGCTGATGTCATCACCATCATGGATGATGAGGGCCAGCGCGATACCTATGTGCTGCGCAAGTTCGAGCGCACCAACCAGGGCACCAACTACAACCAGACCCCGCTGGTATCCATGGGTGAGCGCGTAGAGGCCGGCCAGGTTCTGGCCGATGGCCCTGGTACCCACAATGGTGAGATGTCCCTTGGCCGCAACCTGCTGGTTGCCTTCATGCCATGGGAAGGCCACAACTACGAGGACGCCATCATCCTCAACCAGCGCATCGTAGAAGAGGACATCTTGACCTCCGTCCACATCGAAGAGCACGAGATTGATGCTCGCGATACCAAGCTGGGCGCTGAGGAAATTACCCGCGAGATCCCGAACGTCTCTGAGGACGTATTGAGCGATCTGGACGAGCGCGGCATCATCCGCATCGGTGCCGACGTCCGCGCTGGTGACATCCTGGTGGGTAAGGTCACCCCGAAGGGTGAGACCGAGCTGACCCCGGAGGAGCGCCTGCTGCGCGCCATCTTCGGTGAGAAAGCCCGCGAGGTCCGTGATACCTCCATGAAGGTGCCGCACGGTGAGGTAGGCAAGGTCATCGGCGTTGCCCGTTTCTCCCGCGATGATGATGACGATCTGGCCCCTGGCGTCAACGAGATGATTCGCGTCTACGTGGCCCAGAAGCGCAAGATCCAGGACGGCGATAAGATGGCCGGCCGCCACGGCAACAAGGGCGTTGTGGGCAAGATTCTGCCGCCAGAGGATATGCCGTTCATGGAAGACGGCACCCCGGTAGATATCCTGCTGAACACCCACGGTGTGCCGCGTCGTATGAACATTGGCCAGGTCCTCGAGGTCCACTTGGGCTGGTTGGCACACGCCGGTTGGAAGGTCGACACCGAGGATCCGAAGAACGCCGATCTGCTCAAGACCCTGCCGGAGGAGCTCTATGACGTTCCTGCGGATTCCTTGACCGCGACCCCGGTCTTCGACGGTGCTACCAACCACGAGATCGAGCGCCTGCTGGCTTCCTCCCGTCCTAACCGGGACGGCGATGTGCTGGTGGATGAGCATGGCAAGGCCACGCTTTTCGATGGCCGCTCGGGCGAACCGTACAAGTACCCGATTTCGGTCGGCTACATGTACATGCTCAAGCTGCACCACTTGGTCGATGAGAAGATTCACGCCCGTTCCACCGGTCCTTACTCCATGATTACCCAGCAGCCGCTGGGCGGTAAGGCCCAGTTCGGTGGCCAGCGCTTCGGCGAGATGGAGGTGTGGGCAATGCAGGCATACGGCGCTGCCTACACGCTGCAGGAGCTGCTGACCATCAAGTCCGATGACGTCGTTGGCCGCGTGAAGGTCTACGAAGCCATTGTTAAGGGCGACAATATTCCAGATCCGGGCATCCCTGAGTCCTTCAAGGTGTTGCTCAAGGAGCTGCAGTCCCTGTGCCTGAACGTGGAAGTTCTTTCCACCGACGGCACGCCGATGGAGCTGTCTGGCTCTGATGACGATGACATGGATAGCCCATCGCTTGGCATTAACCTGTCCCGCGATGAGGGTTCTTCCGCTGACATCGCCTAATTAGTTTCTTGGTCCACCGCGGGGTAAGTCCCCGCGGTAGGGCATAAACGTTCCATTCATACAAAGCCATCAATTCCTCGACAACGAGGATGAAAGGGAGACATTACGTGTTTGACGTAAATCTCTTCGACGAGCTCCGCATCGGTCTGGCCACCGCAGACGATATTCGTCGCTGGTCCAAGGGCGAGGTCAAAAAGCCTGAGACCATTAACTACCGCACCCTGAAGCCGGAGAAGGACGGCCTCTTCTGCGAGCGCATCTTCGGCCCCACCCGTGACTGGGAGTGCGCTTGTGGCAAGTACAAGCGCGTCCGCTACAAGGGCATCATCTGTGAGCGCTGTGGCGTTGAGGTGACCAAGTCCAAGGTTCGTCGTGAGCGCATGGGCCACATTGAGCTGGCCGCTCCGGTGACCCACATCTGGTACTTCAAGGGCGTTCCTTCCCGCCTGGGCTACCTGCTGGACCTGGCTCCGAAGGACCTCGAGCGCATCATTTACTTCGCCGCCAATATCATCACCTCCGTGGATGAAGAGGCTCGCCACAACGATCAGTCCACCCTGGAAGCAGAGATGCTTCTGGAGAAGAAGGACGTTGAGGACGATACCGAGTCCGAGATCGCCGAGCGCGCCTCCAAGCTGGAGTCTGACCTGGCTGAGCTCGAAGCAGCTGGTGCTAAGGCAGATGCCCGCAAGAAGGTAAAGAATGCTGCCGATAAGGAAATGCAGCACATCCGCGAGCGCGGCGAGCGCGAAATCGCCCGCCTGGATGAAATCTGGAATACCTTCATCAAGCTGGCTCCGAAGCAGATGATCATCGATGAGACCATCTACGAAGAGCTGGTTGACCGCTATGAGGATTACTTCACCGGCGGAATGGGTGCAGAAGCCATCCAGACCCTGGTCCGCAACTTCGACCTCGAAGCTGAGGCCGAGGAGCTGCGCGAGATCATCAATAATGGCAAGGGCCAGAAGAAGATGCGCGCCCTCAAGCGCCTGAAGGTCGTTGCTGCCTTCCTGCGCTCTGGCAACGATCCGGCCGGCATGGTGCTCGATGCCATCCCGGTTATCCCTCCAGAGTTGCGCCCGATGGTGCAGCTGGACGGTGGCCGCTTTGCTACCTCTGACCTGAACGATCTCTACCGCCGCGTAATCAACCGCAATAACCGTTTGAAGCGCATGATCGACCTGGGCGCCCCAGAGATCATCGTGAACAACGAGAAGCGCATGCTGCAGGAGTCTGTAGACGCGCTCTTCGATAACGGCCGCCGCGGCCGTCCGGTTACCGGTCCGGGCAACCGTCCGCTGAAGTCCCTGTCTGACTTGCTCAAGGGCAAGCAGGGCCGCTTCCGCCAGAACCTGCTGGGTAAGCGCGTGGACTACTCCGGCCGTTCCGTTATTATCGTTGGTCCGCAGCTGAAGCTGCACGAGTGTGGTCTGCCGAAGCTCATGGCACTCGAGCTATTCAAGCCATTCGTCATGAAGCGCTTGGTAGAAAACGACTACGCCCAGAACATTAAGTCCGCCAAGCGCATGGTCGAGCGCCAGCGCCCAGAGGTGTGGGACGTTCTGGAGCAGGCCATTTCCGAGCACCCAGTGATGCTCAACCGTGCACCTACGCTGCACCGCCTGGGTATTCAGGCCTTCGAGCCGAAGCTGGTTGAGGGCAAGGCTATTCAGCTGCACCCGCTGGCTTGTGAGGCGTTCAACGCTGACTTCGACGGCGACCAGATGGCAGTCCACCTGCCGCTATCCGCTGAGGCGCAGGCTGAGGCCCGTGTCCTAATGCTGGCGTCCAATAACATTCTGTCCCCGGCATCCGGTAAGCCGCTGGCTATGCCGCGTCTGGATATGGTTACCGGCCTGTACTACCTGACCATGGACAAGTCCGAGGACGAGATCGGTGGCAATGGCCGCTTCCATGAGGCAGAAGAGGACAAGCCAGCAACCGGCGTCTTCTCCTCCTATGCCGAGGCTCTCATGGCCTATGACCGCGGCACCGTTGGTCTGCAGGCTCCGATTAAGGTTCGCATCGATCACCTTCGCCCGCCGAAGGAGATCGAGGAGGAGCAGTTCCCAGATGGCTGGACCAAGGGCCAGGCATGGATGGGCTACACCACCATTGGCCGCGTCATGTTCAACGAGCTGCTGCCATGGAACTACCCGTACCTAGAGGGCATCATGGTCCGTAAGGGCGGCGGCTCCGGCAATAAGGTCCTCATCGGTGACGTGGTCAATGACTTGGCCAATAAGTACCCGATGATCACCGTGGCTCAGGTGCTGGACAACATGAAGGACGCCGGCTTCTACTGGGCAACCCGTTCCGGCGTGACCATCACCATGTCTGACGTTCTGGTTCTGCCGAATAAGACCGAGATCCTCGAGTCTTATGAGAAGGAAGCAGAGCGCATCGAGCGCAAGTACTGGGAGCAGGGTGCTCTGACCGAGCGCGAGCGCTACGATCGCCTGGTTGAGTTGTGGAAGGACGCTACTGACACCGTCGGTGAGGCCGTCGAGAACATGTACCCGGACCACAATCCGATTCCGATGATTGTGAAGTCTGGTGCGGCCGGTAACATGCGTCAGATCTGGACGCTGGCCGGTATGAAGGGCATGGTTGTGAACTCGCACGGTGATTACATCACCCGTCCGATTAAGACCTCCTTCCGTGAAGGCCTGTCCGTGCTGGAGTACTTCAATAACTCCCACGGTTCTCGTAAGGGTCTGGCCGATACCGCGCTGCGTACCGCTGACTCCGGCTACCTCACCCGTCGTCTGGTGGACGTGGCCCAGGACGTCATCGTCCGCGAAGAGGACTGTGGCACCCGCCAGGGTGTTCGCGTCCCCATCGGCGAGGTATCCGGCGACAAGGTGGTTCTCTCCGAGCTGTGGGAGACCTCTGCATCTGGCCGCGTTCTCGCAACCGATGTCAAGGACGACAACGGTGAGGTCGTGGCCGAGGCTGGCTCCGACCTCACTGAAGAGCTCACCCAGAAGCTGCTTGACGCTAAGGTCACCGATGTCAAGGTTCGCTCCGTGCTGACCTGCCAGACCCCGGCTGGCGTGTGTGCCAAGTGCTACGGTAAGTCCATGGCTTCCGGCCAGCTGGTCGATATCGGCGAGGCCGTCGGCATCGTGGCGGCGCAGTCCATTGGTGAGCCGGGTACCCAGCTGACCATGCGTACGTTCCACCAGGGTGGTGTCGGTGGCGATATTACCGGCGGTCTGCCGCGTGTTCAGGAGCTCTTCGAGGCCCGTAACCCGAAGAACCGCGCTCCTATCGCCTCCGTTGACGGCACCGTTTCCCTGTCCGATGAGGGCAACTTCTGGACCCTGACCATCACTCCGGATGACGGTTCTGATGACGTGGTCTATGAGAAGCTCTCCAAGCGTCAGGGCCTGGCTCAGGTCCGTCGCCCGATGGAGTCCAACCCGAATGCGATGATCGAGCGTTCCCTCAAGGACGGCGACCACGTCGAGACCGGTGACCGACTGATGCGTGGTGCGGCTGATCCGCACGACGTGCTCGAGGTTCTCGGCCGCCGTGGCGTGGAGCAGCACCTCATCAATGAGGTTCAGGCTGTGTACCGTACGCAGGGTGTGTCTATCCACGATAAGCACATCGAGATCATCATCCGCCAGATGCTGCGTCGTGGCACCGTCATCGATGCAGGTACCACGGACTTGTTGCCGGGTAACCTCATCGACCTCTCTGAGGCTAAGCAGCTCAATGCTGCCCAGGTCGCAGAAGGCGGCGAGCCGGCTCAGCTGCGCTCGGAGATCATGGGTATTACCAAGGCTTCCTTGGCTACCGAGTCCTGGCTGTCCGCTGCATCGTTCCAGGAGACCACTCGCGTGCTTACCGATGCCGCTATTAACAAGCGCTCCGATAAGCTCATCGGCCTCAAGGAGAACGTGATTATCGGTAAGCTCATCCCGGCCGGTACCGGTATTTCCCGTTACCGCAATATCTCCGTCAAGCCGACCGAGGCTGCACGCAATGCTGCATACTCGATTCCGACTTACGGCGATTCCATCTACGGTGATGACGGCTTCGGTGAATTCACCGGCGCCTCCGTCCCGCTGGATGAGGATTTCACTTTCTAGCGTGCAGCTGAATCTGCGTTAACGCGGGATATTGATGGCCCCGCCTTTCTGAATGACAGGAAGGCGGGGCTGTTTCCATGTTTAGGGTGTACCGCTAAACTGCTCTGCTAGTATGAATGCAGCTTTTGGCAAGGCGCCTTTAAGGGAGCGCTGCCTAAGTAGTTGAAAAATACACACATCACGGGTGCTTGTCCGCTGCCCAAGGGCTGTTGCGACGGGCTGAGATGCCGCCACATGCGCGGTGAACCGTAGAACCTGATCCGGATAATGCCGGCGAGAGGGAGGAAAATAATGTCTACTACACGTGCGTCCGCTGCCCCGAAGCGCGGTTTGAATTGGCGCGTAGTCGATATCGTGGTTGCATCCGTTCTGGGTGTAGCCTGCGGCTTTGTATTTTTGGGTTGGAACGCAGTGGGCTACGCCTGGTTCCAAGCTATGGATGCTATTACCCCGGGATTGGGCGGTATAGCCACCGGCATTTGGCTCATTGGTGGCGTGCTGGGTGGCCTTATCATCCGCAAGCCAGGTGCAGCTGTATACGTTGAGGTCTTAGCGGCCACCGTGTCCGCAGTGCTGGGTTCCCAGTGGGGCCCTGAAACCCTGTATTCCGGCTTTGCACAAGGGCTAGGCGTGGAAATCATCCTGGCGATCTTCCTGTACCGCAAGTTTGGCTTTGGAGTTTCGGTATTAGCCGGCATGGCGGCTGGCTGGGGTGCTTTTATTCTCGAGCTATTCCTTTCCGGTAACTTGGCTCGCTCCTTCGAGTTCCAAATGATCTATTTGGTTACGCTGACTATCTCTGGTGCTATCCTCGCCGGCGCTTTGGGCTACTTTGTGGTGAAGGCGCTAGCGAAGACAGGCGCTTTGGACCGCTTCGCCGCAGGCCGTGAACAACGCGCTTAGGGCGTGTAGGCACTGTGACTGACTTTTCCACTCTGGCGGGAAGGCCCACGAAAATTGCCGCCCGCGGTTTTGGCTGGACGCATGCCGGGCGCACCCAACCAGCGTTAGCTGATATTGATCTGGTTATTGAGCCGGGCGAGCGGGTATTGCTTTGCGGAGACTCTGGATCCGGAAAATCCACCTTCCTAGCTGCTATAGCCGGGGTGCTGGGCTCCGATGAAGAGGGAACCCGCACCGGAGAGCTCCTCTTGGAAGATTCCACTGGCGCGGTGGAAGAACCGGGACATTCCATTCCCGTAGGGCTGGTGTTGCAGGACCCAGATTCGCAGGTTATCTCAGCTCGGGTGGGAGACGATATTGCTTTCGGCTGCGAGAACCTAGCGTATCCGAGGGAAGAAATTTGGCGCCGTGTAGCCGCGGCTAAGGATCTGGTCGGCCCGTTTGTAGATATGGATTTTCCCACCGAGCGCCTGTCCGGTGGGCAAAAACAACGCCTTGCTTTAGCGGGTGTAATCGCTATGGGTGCCGGTGTGGTGCTGCTAGATGAGCCTACTGCCAATCTTGACCCTGCCGGCGCACGCGATGTGGTTCGTGCCGTTTCTGCACTGGTGGAAGAGACTGGGGCTACCCTCGTGGTGGTAGAACACCAACATTCGGCCTGGGAGGGGCTGCTTGACCGTGCCGTGGAGCTTGCGCAGGGGCGCATCGTGGCCGATGGCCCCTTTGAGCAGGTAGCAAAGCGCCGACGTGTCGAAGGGCTCCCGCAGGCGCGCGAGTTGGGAGATGATGCAGCTGGGGAAGGCGCCGCTGCACTCTGGAGTAAGGATTTGGTTACTCGCTTCGGCCCACCGCGCACGATTTCTCTGCTGGCGGGCGCTTCGACTGTGATTACAGGTCCTAATGGCGCAGGAAAATCGACTTGGATGATGACCATGGCGGGCTTGCTGCCGGCTATCTCCGGCGAGATCGGCGTGGCAGACTTTGTGCGCCGCGGGGTCAAGGGACCACCGATTCGGTGGAAGTCTCGTGAGTTGGCAGACCGCATTGGTTTCGTATTCCAAAACCCGGAGCACCAGTTTGTTTCTCGCACTGTAGCGGAAGAGCTGCGCGTGGCTCCACGGGTGATGCGAGTGAAACCGCCCGAAGAGCGCATAGCGCAATTGGTGGACTCCCTGCGCCTGGAGCACCTTTTGGAGGCTAATCCCTTCACGCTTTCTGGAGGCGAGAAGCGCCGCCTTTCGGTAGCTACTGCGTTGGTAACTTCACCTGAGGTGGTGCTCCTTGACGAGCCTACTTTTGGACAGGATCCGCAGACCTTTGTGGAGCTGGTGCGTTTGCTACGCGAGCTAGCCGATGGGGGTACCACCGTTGCCTCCATCACCCATGATCCTTTGTTTATCCAGGCTTTAGGGGATCATCATGTGGAGGTGGATAGTGCCTAACCTTTTGCGCGGAGCCAATCCGCTGACGCGAGTGTTTATGATGTTCATCTGGGTCACTCCCATTTTGGCATCCATTGACTGGGTTTCGGCAGCGGTATCGTTAGTGCTCACCCTGATTTTCGCCCCGTTATGCGGGGTATCGTGGGCGCGGGTCTTTAAGGCCGGATGGTTCCTTTTCTTAGTTGCCCCGATTTCCGGCATTTCCATGCTTCTTTACGGTGAACCCAGCGGCACCGAATACTTCCAGTGGTGGCTTATTCACATCACCGAAAATTCCCTCAGCCTGGCAATTGCTATTACCCTGCGCGTCTTCGCCGTAGCGTTGCCCATGGTGGTGCTTGCACGCGATGTTGATCCGACCGAATTGGGCGATGCGCTTTCGCAGATCCTGAAGCTGCCATCGCGCTTTGTCATTGGTGCAGTGGCAGGTGTGCGCATGATGACGCTCTTCCAGTCTGACTGGCAGTCGCTGGGGATGGCGCGCAGGGCGCGGGGGTTGACGGACGTCGGCAAGCTCAAGCATCTGCTTAGCATGTCCTTCGGGCTTTTGGTCATCGCGCTGCGCCGCGGTGGCAAGTTGGCCACGGCTATGGAAGCGCGCGGATTCAGCCGCACGCCACCGGGAGGAGGGGCAAGGACATGGGCGCGCGAGTCCCGCCTACGGGCCCGCGATGGGTGGATTATGGCCCTAGGTACTGTCCTCGCTTTTGTACCGGTGGTAGTTTCGGTACTCACCGGGGCCTGGAGATTCTTCGGCCTATAAACCGCGAAAGCAGTGATTAAGCGACCATGGACTTTGATAGCCAACAAGAGCGCCTTTTAGAGGACGTCGTCAAGCTGGCGGCAGCCAGAAAGCGTGCCTTCAAGCCAGTAACCGTGCTTATCGACGGCCCTTCGGGCGCCGGAAAGACCTGGACTTCTGCCGCGCTGGCCGAGCGCACCAACTGGCGCGTGGTACATCTCGATGAGTTCTACCCCGGATGGCATGGCTTAGACAAGGGCTCGGACATGGTGGCAGAACAGGTGTTGCGCACCATGAACCCCGGCTATTGGCGCTGGGATTGGGAGGCAGACGCCCCTGGAGACTGGGCTAGCCTGGACGTGCGCGATGATCTCATTGTGGAAGGCGTGGGCTCGGTAACCCCGGCCAATATCGCAGCAGCAAAGGAGAGGGGAGCGGTAGTGAGCGTGCTTATCGACGGCCCCCGTGACCAACGCCGCGAGCGCGCCATCGCTCGCGAGCCCGACTACGAGCAGTGGTTTGAAACCTGGGAAGCACAGGAAAAGGACTACTTTGCCACCAAGGCTGCTGAGGCGGATTTAGTATGGGAATGGTCCTAGCAGGAGGAAGGCGCCGATCGCGTTTTGTATCAAGCGCGATCGGTTTGCTACTCTAAACGGCAGTTCACTATGCGTGCCATCTTGGCGCGCGGTGAAGAGTCTGATCCTTAACAAGGCACCACCCTTGGAAAGAGTTCTGGACATGCGGCAGCGCCCCGGGAAAGAGCGCCCATTTTTGCATGTTTGGTTCCTTTCTTTTGGTTTCGGTGCGATTCGACAGAAAGACTGTTAAATGCCAACTATTCAGCAGCTGGTCCGCAAGGGCCGCCACAGCAAGCGTTCTGAGGTGTCTACTGCTGCGCTGAAGGGTTCCCCGCAGCGTCGCGGCGTATGCACCCGCGTGTACACCACCACTCCTAAGAAGCCGAACTCCGCACTGCGTAAGGTTGCTCGTGTTCGCCTGACCACCGGTATTGAGGTTTCCGCCTACATTCCGGGCGAGGGCCACAACCTGCAGGAGCACTCCATGGTCCTCGTTCGCGGCGGCCGTGTGAAGGACCTTCCTGGTGTTCGTTACAAGATTATCCGCGGCGCTCTGGATACCCAGGGTGTCAAGGACCGTAAGCAGGCACGTTCCCGTTACGGCGCAAAGAAGGGACAGTAATAAACAATGCGTAAGAATGCTGCTCCGAAGCGTCCTGTAGTCAAGGACCCGGTATACAACTCCGAGCAGGTAACCATGCTCGTCAACAAGATCCTCCAGGACGGCAAGAAGTCCACCGCAGAGCGCATCGTCTACGGTGCTCTTGAGGCTTGCCGCGAGAAGACCGGAACCGATCCGGTTGGCACCCTGGAGAAGGCACTGGGCAACATTCGCCCAGACCTCGAGGTTCGCTCCCGCCGTGTCGGTGGCGCTACCTACCAGGTGCCGGTTGAGGTTCGCCCTGACCGCGCAAACACCCTGGCACTGCGCTGGATGGTGACCTTCACCCGCCAGCGTCGCGAGAACTCCATGATCGAGCGCCTCGCAAATGAGATCCTGGATGCCTCCAACGGCCTCGGCGCTTCCGTTAAGCGCCGTGAGGATACTCACAAGATGGCAGAGGCCAACCGCGCCTTCGCCCACTACCGCTGGTAATTTCAGCACCCACATCAATGGCCCAAGCAACGAGAAACAAGTTTCGCGCTGGCTGCCGGCAGGTTTTGTCTGGCGGCGACACAAAACTACATATCTCTTGCTTGGGTCATTTTTTGCCCTAATGGGTGTGATTTTTGGGCGGTATACCTGCCCAGTCCGGCGGCATCGTTGAGTGTCCAGTACACTGAAGCGATGGAAGTCTAGGGGCAGAATGCTCCGAGGACGGCCAAATAGTGGCAAAAATATACATGACCTTATCCATGCAGGCGTCATAGCCAGAAACCTGGTCACGGCGTCGACGACTATTAAGTTGGGGTATAAACGTGGCACAAGAAGTGCTTAAGGATCTGAACAAGGTCCGCAACATCGGCATCATGGCCCACATCGATGCTGGTAAGACGACGACCACCGAGCGTATTCTCTTCTACACCGGTATTAACCGTAAGGTGGGCGAGACCCACGACGGTGCTTCCACTACTGACTGGATGGCACAGGAGAAGGAACGCGGCATCACCATTACCTCCGCTGCCGTGACCTGCTTCTGGAACAACAACCAGATCAACATCATCGACACCCCGGGCCACGTCGACTTCACCGTTGAGGTTGAGCGTTCCCTGCGTGTTCTCGATGGCGCCGTCGCAGTCTTCGACGGTAAGGAAGGCGTTGAGCCACAGTCCGAGCAGGTGTGGCGTCAGGCTGCTAAGTACGACGTTCCGCGTATCTGCTTCGTCAACAAGATGGACAAGCTGGGCGCAGACTTCTACTTCACCGTTCAGACCATCATTGACCGCTTGGGCGCTAAGCCATTGGTTATGCAGCTGCCTATCGGCGCTGAGGACGACTTCGACGGCGTCGTTGACCTGCTGAATATGCAGGCAATCACCTGGCGCGGCAAGGTCGAGACCGGCGCTGAGCCTACCTACGAGGAGATCCCAGAGGACCTCAAGGACAAGGCTGCAGAGTACCGCGAGAAGCTGGTGGAGACCGTTGCTGAGTCCGACGAAGAGCTCATGGAGAAGTACTTCGGCGGCGAGGAGCTGACCATTGACGAGCTCAAGGCCGGCATCCGCAAGCTCACCATCAACTCCGAGGTCTACCCGGTTTACTGTGGTACTGCCTACCGCAACAAGGGTGTCCAGCCGCTGCTGGACGCCGTCGTTGACTTCCTGCCTAACCCGCTGGATGTCGGCGAGGTTGTCGGCCACGAGGTCGGCAACGAGGAGAACCAGCTCACCCGTAAGCCTTCCGTGGAGTCTTCCTTCTCCGCTCTGTCCTTCAAGATTGCAGCTCACCCGTTCTTCGGTCAGCTGAACTTCATCCGCGTGTACTCCGGTCAGGTTACCCCGGGTACCGAGGTTATGAACTCCACCAAGGGCAAGAAGGAGCGCATTGGTAAGCTCTTCCAGATGCACGCCAACAAGGAGAACCCTGTTGAGCAGGCAGACGCCGGCAACATTTATGCAGTTGTTGGTCTGAAGGAGACCACCACCGGTGACACCCTGTGTGACAAGGATGACCAGATCATCCTCGAGTCCATGGACTTCCCGGATCCGGTTATCAAGGTTTCCATTGAGCCAAAGACCAAGGCTGACCAGGAGAAGCTGGGTAACGCAATTCAGAAGCTTGCTGCTGAGGACCCAACCTTCACCGTTGAACTGGATGAAGAGACCGGCCAGACCGTTATCGGCGGCATGGGCGAGCTTCACCTCGACGTTCTGGTTGACCGCATGAAGCGCGAGTTCAAGGTCGAGGCAAACATTGGTAACCCGCAGGTTGCATACCGTGAGACCATCCGTAAGAAGGTTGAGTCCATGGAATACACCCACAAGAAGCAGACCGGTGGTTCCGGCCAGTTCGCAAAGGTTATCTGCACCATCGAGCCGTACAACCCGGACCCGGAGACCCTGGAAGAGGGCGAGTCCGCAACCTACGCATTCGAGAATGCCGTTACCGGTGGCCGCGTTCCGAAGGAATACATTCCTTCCGTTGACGCTGGTATCCAGGACGCTATGCAGTACGGCTACCTGGCAGGCTTCCCGATGGTCAACATCAAGGCCACCCTGGAAGATGGCGCTTACCACGACGTCGACTCCTCCGAGATGGCCTTCAAGCTGGCCGGCTCCCAGGTCTTCAAGGAAGCAATGGCCAAGGCTAAGCCAGTTCTGTTGGAGCCGATGATGGCTGTTGAGGTTGTTACCCCTGAGGAGTACATGGGTACCGTCAACGGTGACATCTCCTCCCGTCGTGGCCAGGTCTTCGCTATGGATGACCGCTCCGGTGCGAAGGTTGTTAAGGCTAAGGTGCCGCTGTCCGAGATGTTCGGCTACATCGGTGACCTGCGTTCTTCCACCGCGGGCCGCGCAAACTTCACCATGGTCTTCGATTCCTACGCAGAGGTTCCGTCCTCCGTTGCGCAGGAGATCATTGAGGAGCGCACTGGCGGCGCTAACTAAGCGTTAGCCCCCGTCTCTTCCGCGGTTTAGGCGGGCTGGTAATCTTCGCCAGTAGATGCCAGACCCGCCGCGGGCGGGACCACTGGGCCAGGGTAGCGGCGGGCTGAGTTTGCAGCTTAGGCTTTTAGGTTGTGAATTGAGCCGGCCGTTACCCTCCCAGGATCCTTTTTAAAGATTCTTGTCGAGGGAAATGGCCGCGATTTTTCGCGGGGTTACCTCCTATAACGGCGGTTTGAAAAAACCGCGACATAAATCTAGGATCGTGTAACTGGCACGTAAAGAAAGCGTCATTAGCGCTTTGCCCCACGTACTGTGGGTCGGGTGCCAATGACAACTGTCAACCACGTGGCTGCGAAGGTCGTAGCCACCATATAGTCCAGGAGGACATACAGTGGCAAAGGAGAAGTTCGAGCGTACGAAGCCGCATGTGAACATCGGCACCATCGGACACGTCGACCACGGCAAGACCACCACCACCGCAGCGATCACCAAGGTTCTGGCTGACCAGTACCCTGAGGAGAACCAGGCATTCGCGTTCGACATGATCGACAAGGCTCCTGAGGAGAAGGAGCGCGGTATTACCATCAACATCTCCCACGTTGAGTACTCCACCCCGAAGCGCCACTACGCACACGTTGACGCTCCGGGCCACGCCGACTACATCAAGAACATGATTACCGGCGCTGCTCAGATGGACGGCGCTATCCTGGTTGTTGCTGCAACCGATGGCCCGATGCCGCAGACCCGCGAGCACGTTCTGCTTGCTCGCCAGGTTGGCGTTCCTTACATCCTCGTTGCACTGAACAAGTGCGACATGGTTGATGATGAGGAAATCATCGAGCTCGTTGAGATGGAGATCCGTGAGCTGCTCGCAGAGCAGGACTACGATGAGGAAGCTCCTATCGTTCACATCTCCGCTCTGAAGGCCCTCGAGGGCGAAGACAAGTGGGTACAGTCCGTCGTTGACCTGATGGAAGCCTGCGATAACTCCATCCCAGATCCGGAGCGCGCTACCGACCAGCCGTTCCTGATGCCTATCGAGGACATCTTCACCATTACCGGTCGCGGTACCGTTGTTACCGGCCGTGTTGAGCGTGGCCGTCTGAACGTCAACGAGGACGTTGAGATCATCGGTATCCAGGAGAAGTCCCAGACCACCACCGTTACCGGTATCGAGATGTTCCGCAAGATGATGGACTACACCGAGGCTGGCGACAACTGTGGTCTGCTTCTGCGTGGTACCAAGCGTGAGGACGTTGAGCGTGGCCAGGTTGTTATCAAGCCGGGCGCTTACACCCCGCACACCAAGTTCGAGGGTTCCGTCTACGTCCTGAAGAAGGAAGAGGGCGGCCGCCACACCCCGTTCATGAACAACTACCGTCCGCAGTTCTACTTCCGTACCACTGACGTTACCGGTGTTGTTAACCTGCCTGAGGGCACCGAGATGGTTATGCCTGGCGACAACGTTGAGATGTCCGTCGAGCTCATCCAGCCGGTCGCTATGGACGAGGGCCTGCGCTTCGCTATCCGCGAGGGCTCCCGCACCGTCGGCGCTGGCCGCGTTACCAAGGTTATCGAGTAATCGATACCCCGTAACCGCTCAGTAGAGCTATAAAGAATCCGCTTCACCTTAGGGTGGGGCGGATTTTTTGATGCCTTCTCCATCTTTCCCGCGACTCTGGGAGACCCGCATTAGCTGTTCCAGCGTGGGCCATGAGAGGCTGGCCTAAAAGAGGCCTCCCGCAGCCCTCATCAATGGGGCTGCGGGAGGCTTCAGCGCATTGCGCTATCAGTGTGGTGTGTGGTGCCTACTTTTCCCAGCCGATGTCTTCCTTGGGGAGGATGGCAAAGCCGTTGGCACCGTAGTTGGCCAGGCCCTTCTTCACGCCCACCATTTGCGGGCCGTTGGCGAAGGGGAGGATACCGTAGTGGCCGAAGGCCTCAGATTCGAGTTCATTGACGCGGTCAATCTGCTCGTCCTTGGAGGACAGATTTTGCAGCTCCTCAATCTTTTTATCGAATTCCTTGCTACCGGTGCTGGACATATTCAGTGTGGAATCGCTGGCGTAGGTCTGGCCAAAGTACGCCACGCCGAACGGGTCAGAAGAGGCAAACGCGGAGAGGAAGAGGTCGAAGTCTCGCTCAGAGGTTACCTTGGAGAACTCGGAGGATGGACGCTCTTCAATCTTGAGGTCGACGCCAACGTCTTTGAGCATCTTTTGGATTGCGGCTGCTAGGGACTTGGATACCTCATCGTCACCGATGAGGATATAGCGCAGGGATAGCTTTTCGCCGTCTTTGGCATAGATTCCGTCATCATCCTGCTGATAGCCGGCATCCTCCAGCAGCTCCTTGGATTGCTCAGGATCGAACTTGATGACGTCCTTGATATTGTCCTTGTAGCCTTCCTGGGTGGAGTAGAGGGTAAGTGAACCCGGCATCTCTTCCTCGTAGCCCAGGCCGTTATAGCGGATCTCGGCCAGCTGATCGCGGTCAATGGCGGAGAAGACGGCGTGGCGCACGTCCTCATCCTTGAGCTGTGGGGCCTTGGAATTGAGGGTGAGGATGACATTGGCAGGCCGCAATGCTGCGCGGATGTCGATGTCATCGCCCATCTCGCCGGCAATGGTGAGGCTGTTCTTATCGGCCACGCCAGCCGCATCGATCTCCCCGGCTTGGAAGGCGTTGATGGTGGCATGGGATTCCATGACGCGGAAGCTTGCCTTCTTGAGCTTTGGCTTATCGCCCCACCACTTTTCGTTCGGCACAAGGCTGAGGGTGCCGCTTTTGAAGTCCACGTTGTCTACCTTGAATGGGCCGGCGCCGTACTGCGGGTTCAGCTTGCCCAGGTAGGCCTTGTCAAATTTCTCCGCACTATCAATGGCGGGGTGGAGCAGTTCATTGAAAAGGCCCTGCCACCACGGGTAGGGGCCATCGAAGGTAATGACCACGTCCTTGTCGGTAGCGCCCTTTTCCACAGAGGTGATGCGCTCAAAACCGTCCGTGGCGTTTACTTGGACGTCCTCGTCCTTGCCGTTGTTAAAGCGCCAGGTATTCTCAAAGGCCTTCCAATCGATAGGCGTGCCGTCATTGAAGGTGGCGTCCTTGTTGATCTTGTAGGTGACGACGGTGTTGTTCCCCTTCTTGTCTTCCTTGGCCTCGTCGATGTAGTCGGGGTTTGGGGTGTAGTTTCCCTCGCCGTCGTATAGCGCCAGCTGTGGGTTGTACCAACCCCATACCGTGCGGGTATCGGTGACCATATTGGCGTGGAAGGTATTTTGCTGTTCGGTCAGTTCGCCGATGGGGAGGGTGAGCTCACCGTCGTCCTTGAGCTCGTCACGGGATTTCTCGTTATAGTCGCCGGCTGGATTTACCTCGATATCGAGGCCGCCTACGGCCTTATTAGAGTCTCCGCCCGAGTTGGCGGCGCAGCCGGTGAGGGCAAGCGCTGCAGCAGAGAGGGTGGCTACGGTAGCAATCTGGAAGCGGGTGAACTTTTTCATGGTTGGTTTCTCCTTGAGTGAGAGGAAGTAAAGGTGCGCTAGTGGGGTGACTGCCCGCACCCTTTAGGTGTGAAGTTAACTATATAGAATGCCGCGTGTGTGTAAGGTCACTTTTGGGAAATTGGTGAAGCATTCGCTGAACCGGCGTTGCGGCGCTGGCGAGCGGCCGCCGGATCCGGAATCGGAATGGCTTCCAGAAGCTTCTTCGTGTAATCCGCTTGGGGATTCTCGAAGATTTCATCGGTTGGCCCGGACTCCACAAATTTTCCCTTGTACATAACGGCCACGCTGTCAGAGAGGTGGCGCACCACGGATAGGTCGTGCGCAACGAAGAGATAGGACAGGCCCAGCTTCCGTTTCAGATCCTCCAGCAGATTGATGACACCGGCCTGGATAGAGACGTCGAGCGCCGAAACGGGTTCGTCCAATACCAGGACCGATGGGTTGGTTGCTAGCGCGCGGGCGAGGCCGATGCGCTGGCGCTGTCCGCCGGAAAAGTGGCTGGGGAAGCGATCAAGCTGGGAGGAATCCAAACCGACAAGGCCCATGAGCTCGTTCACGCGGGCATCCACGTCGCCGTCAAAGCCGAGTGAGTTAAGCGGCTCGGCGATGACCTCGCGGACGGTAAGGCGAGGATTGAGAGAGCTCATTGGATCCTGGAAGACAATTTGGATGTCCTTGCGGGCTTCGCGTCGCTCAGAATTGCTCATTCCAGCCGCATCTTTCCCATTGAGCACCACCGTGCCGTTTTCAGGCTTTAAGTCCATGATTTCCAGCAAGGTGGTGGTCTTGCCGCAACCGGACTCGCCCACGATGGCCATGCATTCGCCCTTGCGGATATCGAAGGTGAGACCGTCAACTGCCTTGACCGTTCCTACCCGGCGCTTGACCAGTGCGCCCTTGGTGAGCGGGAATTCTTTGCGCAGGTCCGTGACTTCCAAGGTGGCGGGACGCTCATCGCGGGGAATGCTAGCCATGACATCCTCGGACAGCTGCGGCGGTTTGAACATGAGCTCGCCGTCGATCTTGCGGTTGCGGATTTCGGGCGCGCGCAGGCAAGCACTTTGGTGCGAAGGGGCATCGTCTAGCGGGATAAGCGGCGGCTCGCCGTCGGAGCAGGCGGGCTGCGCCACGGGGCAGCGTGGCGCAAATTGGCAGCGTTGTTTCAGGTCTACCAGCACCGGCGGACTGCCCACAATGGGAGTGAGCGGTTCTTCGGCCGATACGTCGGGGCGTGGCGTGGAGCCGAGCAGGCCCACCGTATAAGGCATACGGGGCTGGGAGAAAATGGTATCCACATCGCCGCGCTCGACGGGACGGCCGGCGTACATGACCATGACATCATCGGCCGTTTCTGCCACCACGCCCATGTCGTGGGTAATCATGATGGTTGCAGCCCCGGTCTCACGTTGGGCGAGCTTGATAACGTCCAGAATCTGCGCCTGAATGGTTACATCCAGCGCAGTCGTGGGCTCATCCGCGATAAGCACGCGTGGATTATTAGCAATCGCGATGGCAATCACTACACGCTGGCGCATGCCGCCCGAGAACTCGTGTGGGAATGACTTTAGGCGCAGGTGCGGATCGGGGATGCCTACCAGGTCGAGCAACTCCGTGGCCTCTTTGAGGGCCTGCTTCTTGCCGACGTCCCTATGGGCCTGAATTGCCTCCACCAACTGTGATCCGATATCGAAGACTGGGGTGAGTGCGGAGAGCGGATCCTGGAAGATCATGCCAATGCCATTGCCGCGGATATCGGACATTTGCTTATCACTAAGCCCGAGCAACTCGCGTCCGTCAAACTTCACGGAGCCGGTGATCTTCGCGTAGTCCGGGAGAAGCCCCATGATCGACATGGAGGTTACGGATTTTCCTGAACCGGACTCACCCACGATGCCGAGTGTGCGGCCAGGATAGAGATCAAAATCCACGCCACGGACGGCGGAGACGGATCCGGCTTCGGATGGGAAATTTACGCGCAGGTCTTTAACGGACAAGACTGGCGAGGTCATGCTTTACCTCCGGAATTCGAGTTGGGGTCGAGCGCATCGCGCAGGCCATCGCCGATGAAGGCCATAGACACGGTGAGCAAGGTCAGGGTGGCTGCAGGGAAGTAGAACAGCCACGGGGAGGATTGCACGGCGGCGGTGCCGCCCTGCAGGAGGGTACCGAGGGAGACGTCGGGAAGCTTAACGCCTAAGCCCAGGAAGGACAGGGCCGTCTCCGAGCCCACGGTGCCCACCACGCCGAAGACGAATTGGATGATGAGGAGCGAGCCAATATTGGGGATAACGTGGCGCACGATGGTGCGCAGCTTGGAAACACCCATGTAGCTGGCCGCGCGGACATAGTCCTGCTCGCGCACTGTAAGCGCCAAAGACCAGATAACGCGGGCCTGGTACATCCATCCAAAGACGATGAGTACGACGATAAGCAACTTCCAATCGCCGCCGGAATCCGCTACTACCAGTGCAATGAGGAGGAAGGTAGGAATGGATAGTAGGAAGTGGATGACCGCCAGCACCGCCTTTTCTGCAATGCCTCCCCACAAGGCTGCGGCCGATCCGACGAAGGCGGAGATGACCAAGGTAGCCAGAGATACCACAATGGCGATTGTGAGCGACCTTCCCAAACCGTGAATGGTCTGGGCATAAAGGTCATTGCCGGTGTCATTCGTGCCGAACCAATGCTCCGGGCTCGGTGGCTCCGATAGCGCAAGGAAGTCGGGTTCGGAGTAGTCCCACTTGGCAAAGAAGCCGCCGAAGAGGGCTGCAAGCACCAGGAAGGCCAGAATGATAAGGCCCAGGGTGGCGAGTTTATTGCGGAAGAAGCGGCGCAGGTACAGCTTGTAGCGTGAGGTGCCACGCGGCATCTGCTCCAGGGTGGCTACCTGTTCGGCCTCAGCGGGGGAGAAGGGGTCTCCCGTAGCGACTTCGCTGTGTGCGGTGATTTCCCCACGCGGTTCCTGCTTGAAGTAGTTGCGGTCTTTAGACGGGGTCATTTAACTCACCCTCACTCGTGGATCAAGCGCGACGACGACCAGGTCCGCCAAGACGGCGGAGATAGCCGTCATAGCGGCGCCAAAGGCGGCGACGGCCGCTGCACCGTTGACGTCGTTTTTGCTAATGGTCTCGATGAAGTATTGGCCCATGCCGTTCCAGCCAAAGATGCGCTCCGTCATCACCGCACCGGTAAAGATTCCTGGGATGGAAAAAGCCACCGAGGTTGCGACGGGAATGATGGAGGTGCGCAACGCGTGCTTGCGAATCGCCTGTTGGCGGGTCAAGCCCTTGGCGCGGGCAGTGCGCACGTAGTCCGCATCCAAGTTATCTAGCAGTAAGGTGCGTTGGGTCATGTGATAGCTGGCGTAGCTGATGAAGACCAGTGAAATGGTGGGAAGTACCAAGTGCTGTGCGGAGTCTATTAGCTTGGGGAAGAAACCTTCTACGTCCAGCGAATGGGAGCCGACAACGTAGAAAATCTTCTTGCCGGTGAGCTCGTTGATCTTCAACGCGCCCCACACCACAGCGATAGAAGCGACCACGACGTGGGTATTCATCGCGATGATGGATATGCCCTGCCAAATGCGGTCGCCGGTCTTGTACTGACGCGAAGCGGTATAGACGCCTACGGCCACGCCGAGGAGGATAGACAAGATGGTAGAGAGCAAGAGCAGCTGTGCGGAGACCCAGATGCGGTAACTAATTTCTGAATTCACCACCTCGCCGACCGGGGAATGGCCCCAGTCCCATTTGGTGAGGATATTGGTCAGCCACGTCCACCAGCGTTGCACTAATGGGGTATCGGGGCTGAGGTTATAGGGCTCGAGGAGGTTATTGATTTCCTCCGCTGAAAGCGGTGGGCGGCGTCCGGTGTAATTGGACCGTGGGTCCAGAAAGCTGGCCGCCAAGAGATAGGCGAGGTTGGTAGCCAAAAAGATCATGAGTAACCAGCCCAAGGTCTTTTTGATCAGATATTTAGTCATAGAGATTCTCCGTGCGTGGTTAAGCAGGAAACGGGGATGCAAGGTGTATCCAACGAGCAAATCGTTGTATGTGACTAATTTAATAAGCTGTTATACAGAGCACAATCAAAATAGCCCCGTGACATAAATCCCCAATAATGTGACAGGTATTAATTGGCGCGCTAAGGGTTGTATATCGTGTAATAAATGCACTTTAAGCAGGTATTACGGTGTTGAAAATTGTTGAACATTTATAGTATTTATTTAATTGAATGAAATTAACTCGGGGGTGAAAAAGTTTCTCCGCCCCTCTCGCCTGACCAGTGCCAGCGCTGGGTAGTCTTGGCGGATATGGATGACCCCACCCGCATCGATCCCACCCTTGAATCCCTCCGCCGCGCCTGGGAGGGCCAGCCCGATCTCAGCCTTCCCACCTTCTTTGCCATGCTGGCTAACCAAGGCATCGGCTGGGGCGCGAGCGATGCAGAGCTGGTAGCGGAATTAGAGCGCCAAGTGGACGTTCACCCGCCCCTGTTGCCATTGGAGAACGGTCGCGTTACCGCAGGGGAGTGGCTCGTGCTTGCCGACGCCCCCGCCAACCGCATCACTGCTACCCCCGCCCGCATCATCGTGCGCCGTCCCGATAGCCAACCCGTGGTGTGGGCTTATGAGTCCATTCGTCCCACAGGGCCCGGCCGCCCATTTACTATTCGGGATACCGAGGGCTTCGAGCACCGTTTTGGCGTGGTCTCTAGCCTTATGCGGCTAAGTCTTGAGCGTCCGAACCTCGGCGGCCTCAAGCGGCAGGACTTGGGTGATTTCGTCTTCGTCCTCCGGTTCGCAGCGGCCATTGGCGTGCTCGACCACGGCCTGCACCTTTTTGCTAAGGAAAACCGCCGGGTTAGCCGCCAAGATTATTCTTGGCAGCGCATAGAAAAATGCCGCCCCGGTGAGGAGCTGGAAATGATCCTCGGGGGCGGCGAGTCGGCCCGCTTCGGGACCGTTCAAGAAGTTTTGGTGGCAGAGACTCCGAACCCGCTATTCGGATAGGTCCTTCATCGGCCCCACCTTGCTGAACTGCAGCTTATAAATGGTGTCCAAATCGGCGTCCGGAAACGCGGCGCGGAAATCGCCTTCATTGGTTTCCACGGCGCTGGTAAGGCGCTCCACCGGGGTGTCGGGATTTGCCGTGACCGTGTACTGCAGCGTGGGCCGCGCGCGGTCATAGGCCACAAGTCGCTCCACATGCTCGACGCCCTTGACTCCATCCAAATCCTGGGCCACGGCGCCGGCAATCGCATTCATTGACGTCGTGATAGAGCCTTTGTCATTAGACGATGCAGATTCCACGTTATTGAAGCGACGGTGGCGCAGGTTAGCCACCACAATCCACAGCCCCACGATAAGCAGCAGCGCGGAACCGCCGGCGAGGGCCCAGACCCACCAGTCATTGTTTGCCAGGTTTTTCCACGTATCGTGGTCCACCCACAGGGCTAAGTACTTGGCAAACTCCACATTAAAGTGGATAAGGATGGGCCATATACCCAAAGCAATGAGGATGATTCCCAGCAGGCCGAGCAGGATGCGGTCAAAAGTAGCAAGTTTTCTAGACATTGTTATCCAACTCCGGAATCTTCTCTACAGCCACGTTAACCTGCGGCGGATTCTGCAAGTGGGCCAGACACTGCGTTACCGCGGTCTCTACTCGGCCCTGCAGCTCGGCATCATCGGTATCGCCATTGACGGTGACTTTGGCGGTCTTGCTATCCGCGGAGGTCTGTGCGGAGGCAACGCCCGGTACACGGCGAGCCGTGGCCGAAGATAGGCGCGCGATATCCACCGGACGCATCCACATGGACGCGGTATCGGAGGTCAGCTGCATGTGCGTTGTGCGGCGCGTCTTTAGTGCCGCAAACAGGAAGACAAGTCCGACGACGATAGAGGCGACACCGGCCCAGATCATCCAGGTCTGCAGCTCTTCAGTGGCAATGAGATCAAGTACCGGCTGAATCCACGACTGCGCATCGGAACCCGAGCCAACTAGCCACGTCTCGCGTACGCCGACGATGCCTGCGGCGAGCAAAAGCAGCCCTAGAATCACGGCCCAAGTGCGCGCCGCTGGAGACGCCTTGGGCTGCTGCCCAAAGTGTTCAGGCATGCGCTGATCAGCCATTATTGCCTCCTTGCGGGCGGTACGGATTAATCGAAATGGCGCGCAACGGCTCGGGCCGCGGCGCGTCTACGTGTAGTGGGCGAGGGTTTGCCGGGGTGACCTCAATACGCTTGAGCGGCTGTGGCCGCGGAACCTCGACCTTCCGTGCGGGAGCCGCTTTGGGGGCCTGCACGCGACGCGGGGCCCACTCGTGGCGAATTTCGATCTCGCGTAGCGGCTGCGGCCGAGGAGTTGCTACCTGTACCTTCCGTGCCAGTGGACGAATCTGCCCACTAGGGACCAACTTGGCGGGACGTGGTGTCGCTACGCCGTGGACACGTACTGGCTGAGGCTCCTGGACCGGCCGCACCGAATGGTCACTTGGGGAAGATACCTCGCGCAGCTGGTGGTCTGGGAGGTTGGCGGAAATGCTGCGCACCTCGGCCTCGCGCGGGGGCTTGATAGACCGCACTGCGACGCCGGTCGACGGCGCAGCGATAGTGCGAACCGGTGCTTCCTGTGGGGTGGCGATACTGCGCACATTCACCGACTCCGCTGTGACTGGCTGCCACACCGGCAAGGGCTTGATGCGTGGGGCGACGGTAGCAGCAAGTTGGCGCTGCTCCACCTCCGTGGCAGTCACGCGCTTGCCCGGAACGGAACCGCCAACGATGACATTAACGCGGGTGGTGGAGTACCCGGTGTGTGCCGCAATGGCCTCCGAGATGGCGGCGCGAGTATGCTCCGCAACTGTGGTAACCGGTGAAGGCCACACCACGCCAATAGTGGCGTTGACGGCAGCTACCTCGCGCTCGGAATCCATTTGGACCGAGACCCGTGGAAAACCGCGGCCGCCGATGCCCGCTAGCTTGGCCTCAATGGCCTTAGTGCCGGGCACACTAGCAATCGCGGCGGTAACGATGTGTTCCATGGTCCGCAGCGAGATACGCGTGTGGCCCTGAGTGGAACTATCTGTCATTAACCTTGGCCTTTCTCCTTACCAATGAGGCCATTCCACACAGAAGTGAGATCGATACGGCCATCAAAGTGTGCTCCCACAATGCCGCCGATAACGGCAAGGAGTACGGCGAGCAGGGTAGGACCCCAACCTAGGTGCAAAAAGAAGGCAAGAATAAGGCCGGAAATGATGCCCAAAGTGGTGTAATTCTTCATATCTATTCCTTCGATGGAGCAGCGGATAAGCCATCTACGGCGTCAGAAAACTCAACGTCAATGCGCTGCAGTTCGGGACAAGCCTCACGGGTTGCGGACCGAATATGTTTTGCCAAGGCATAAAGGTCCGGCGCGGTGCTGATATCAACGCAGACGTTGATTTGCAGGTGGCGATCATCGCGCGGATCTGGTCGCCTCATTCCAACGATGCGCTCACCCGGCAGGTATAAACTCACCGAACCAAACGAACCGCCGTCGAGCGCGGCGACGCCGCGAACCTTCTGGACTGCTTCTGCAATAGCGCGGGCGTGGCTTACCTCGAGCTCGAAACGTGCTCGGGGCTCAGGCATTGGGCTTAAGCCTGACCCTGGTTCAAAGCAGCCTGGCCCTCCGCCTCAGACTCTTCCCTTGGCAGCTTTACGTCGTGTACAACGACGTTGACACGCTCGACGCTCAGGCCGGTCATGCGCTCAACCGCATTCATGATGTTACGGCGGATAGCCTCAGCGAGCTCGTGGATGGCCACGCCGTACTCAGCGGTGATGGCAATCTCGATGCGAGCGGTGCCCTCTGCTACCTCTACGTCTACGCCCTGGCGGACGTCTTCGGAAGCACCGAAGGACTCGCGGATATTGCCAATCATGCGAGCGCCGCCGCCACCCAGGGAGTCCACGCCGGAAACCTCGCGGGCAGCAATGCCGGCAATCTTAGAAACCACGACATCATCGATAGTGGTGGTGCCGTACTGGGTCTCGAGGTTGTTGTTAACCTCGCGTTCCTCGGAAGCTGGAACCTGGTTGTCGGTATTCTGTGCGGGAGTCTTGTTCTCAGACATGGGCGATTGTGCCTTTCTTTATTGGATGATGTATGAACGCGATATTCAACTATCGAGGCAGGACAAACAGTCCTCAGCCAACGTCTCCGAGCTTAGATACATCTCGGCCGAATGTGTGCTGGGGAGCAATAAAATTTTCCAAAACGTGATTTTTGGCACGGTTTGGGAAGCGGCTTGAAAACCGCAGCCCAACATGCTTAAATACAAAGGTTGCTTTAACAGGGCAGCGAGAACCGAGACTCGGTGCTGGCGGCGGACGTCGCCAAGCGTGAGTCTTGGGGAGACGCTGAGCTGGTAAAGCGAACATGACACCTTCGTTGTCGCCATGGTTCAGGGAAACCTGAAGCATTGACTGGAAGGTCATCCAATCGGGCTAGGTCCGCGTTAGAGCAGTGACACCCCGAGAAGATGGACCGGAGAAGGGGCATGGCAAATAAACAGCGGCAGTAGACGAATTGGACACTCTCCACGTGTAATGCGTGAAAACCGTCCTCTTCACAATACTTTGACTACGGGTCTTGTACCCCGTCGAGAGCACTGCGTTCTGGCACTTGCCATGTACCGCACTCTTGGTCGTCATGGCAGTCAGACCACTGGCGTTGTGTCAGGCCCCAAGCCCGGACAACGTTATAGAGAAATCGAGAAGCAATTTCCCACCGCTTCACGCCCCGGAAACGCCGGGAATGTGAAAGTGGGGAAGCGAGGAAGAGGATAAGCGTGGCGGGACAAAAAATCCGCATTCGGCTGAAGGCCTATGACCACGAGGCTATCGACGCTTCTGCAAAGAAGATCGTCGAGACCGTTACCCGTACCGGTGCTCGTGTAGTTGGCCCAGTGCCGCTCCCAACCGAGAAGAACGTATACGCAGTTATTCGTTCTCCGCACAAGTACAAGGACTCTCGCGAGCACTTCGAGATGCGCACTCACAAGCGCCTGATCGACATTCTCGACCCAACCCCGAAGACCGTTGACGCTCTTATGCGTATCGATCTTCCGGCAAGCGTCGACGTGAACATCCAGTAAGCGACTTTGGTGGAGAACAAATAATGAGTGAAAACGAGATCAAGGGCATTCTGGGCAAGAAGCTCGGCATGACCCAGGTCTTCGACGAGGACAACCGCGTTGTACCGGTTACCGTCGTCGAGGCAGGGCCATGCGTTGTCACCCAGATTCGCACCCCCGAAACCGATGGCTACAGCGCCATCCAGATCGCCTTTGGCGAAATCGACCCACGCAAGGCCAATAAGCCGGTTGGTGGACACTTCAAGAAGGCTGGCGTAACCCCGCGCCGTCACGTTGCGGAAATCCGCATGGACGACACCTCCGCATACGAGGTCGGCCAAGAGGTCAAGGTAGACATCTTCGAGGGCATCTCCTTCGTTGACGTCACCGGCAAGACCAAGGGCCACGGCTACGCCGGCGCCATGAAGCGCCACGGCTTCGCAGGCCAGGGCGCAGCTCACGGTAACCAGGCCGCTCACCGCCGCGTTGGCGGCATCGGCGGCGCTGCTACCCCGGGCCGCGTCTTCAAGGGCAAGCGCATGGCTGGCCGTATGGGCCACGACCGCGTGACCACCCAGAACCTGAAGATTCAGAAAATCGATGCCGAGTCCAACCTGCTGCTCATCAAGGGTGCTATCCCAGGTGCGCGCGGCGGCCTCGTCACCGTTAAGACCGCAGTGAAGGGCGGTGCACACGCATGAGCAACCTCAAGCTAGACGTCCACACTTCCGAGGGTAAGACCAACGGCTCTGTAGACCTGCCAGCTGAAATCTTTGACACCGAGGCATCCATTGCTTTGATGCACCAGGTTGTTAATGCTCAGCTTGCTGCTGCGCGCCAGGGCACCCACGCAACCAAGACCCGCGGCGATGTCCGCGGTGGTGGTCGCAAGCCTTTCCGTCAGAAGGGCACCGGCCGTGCACGCCAGGGCTCCATCCGCGCACCGCACTACACCGGTGGCGGCACCGTCCATGGCCCACAGCCACGCGACTACGCACAGCGCACCCCTAAGAAGATGATCAAGGCTGCTCTCTTCGGTGCACTGTCTGACCGTGCTCGCAACGAGCGCATCCACGTCATCGAAGAGCTCGTCCCGGGCCAGAAGCCGTCCACCAAGTCGGCTAAGGCCTTCCTCGAGTCCCTGACCGAGCGCAAGAACGTGCTCCTGGTCATCGGCCGCGAGGACATCAACGCTCGTCGTAGCGCTAATAACCTGCCAAACGTTCAGATCCTGGACGCTGGCCAGCTCAACACCTACGACGTTCTCTACTCCGATGACGTTGTGTTCTCCGTTGAGGCGCTACACACCTTCATCAACCGCGCAACCGGCGCGGATAAGGAGGAGAACTAATGGCTAAGATTTCTAACCCGCGCGATGTCATCATCGCCCCGGTTGTATCCGAGAAGTCCTACGGTCTGATGGAGCAGAACGTGTACACGTTCTACGTCTCCACGGACTCCAATAAGTCCCAGATTAAAGATGCCGTAGAGCAGATCTTTGACGTAAAGGTCGACTCCGTGAACACCGTAAACCGTGCAGGTAAGCGTAAGCGCACCCGCACCGGTTTCGGCCAGCGTAAGTCCACCAAGCGTGCATATGTGACGCTCCGTGAAGGCAGCGACTCCATCGACGTCTTCGGCGCCGGCGCTTAAGCGCCACCGGAGAGCCGAAAGGAAAAGGAAGAATTATGGCTATTCGCAAGTACAAGCCGACAACTCCGGGTCGCCGCGCATCCTCCGTTTCTGAGTTTGACGAGATCACTCGTTCTACTCCGGAGAAGTCCCTGCTGCGCCCGCTGAGCAAGACTGGTGGCCGTAACAACTACGGTCGCATCACCACCCGCCACATCGGCGGTGGCCACAAGCGCCGTTACCGTCTGATCGACTTCCGTCGTAACGACAAGGACGGCATCCCGGCAAAGGTCGCTCACATCGAGTACGACCCGAACCGCACCGCAAATATCGCACTGCTTCACTACGTTGATGGCGAGAAGCGCTACATCATCGCCCCGAAGGGCCTCAAGCAAGGCACCATCGTCGAGTCCGGTCCGAATGCAGATATCAAGGTTGGCAACAACCTGCCTCTGCGCAACATTCCGACCGGTTCCATCATCCACGCTGTTGAGCTCAAGCCGGGCGCTGGCGCTAAGCTGGCTCGCTCCGCTGGTGCTTCCATCCAGCTGCTGGGTAAGGAAGGCAAGTACGCAGTCCTGCGTATGCCGTCTTCCGAAATCCGCCGTGTGGACATCCGTTGCCGCGCCACCGTTGGTGAGGTTGGCAACGCCGAGCAGATGAATATCCGCTGGGGCAAGGCCGGCCGCATGCGCTGGAAGGGCGTGCGCCCGACCGTCCGCGGTGTCGTTATGAACCCGGTTGACCACCCACACGGTGGTGGTGAGGGTAAGACCTCGGGTGGTCGCCACCCTGTGTCCCCATGGGGTCACAAGGAGGGTCGCACCCGCAACCCGAACCGCTACTCCAACAACATGATCGTGCGCCGTCGTCGCCCGAACAAGAAGCGCTAAGAGGAGGTAAACAATGCCACGCAGCCTTAAGAAGGGCCCGTTCGTCGATGAGCACCTCCTCAACAAGGTGGATGCTCAAAACGATGCAGGCACTAAGCAGGTCATCAAGACCTGGTCTCGCCGTTCGACCATTCTCCCCGATTTCATCGGTCACACCTTCGCCGTCCATGACGGCCGCAAGCACGTGCCGGTTTTCATCGAGGATTCCATGGTCGGCCACAAGCTGGGCGAGTTTGCACCAACCAAGACCTTTAAGGGTCACGTCAAGGATGACAAGAAGGGACGTCGATAAGCGATGAGTGAGACCATCACCTCCGCATCCGCCACGGCCCGCTACGTCCGCGTCACCCCGATGAAGGCACGTCGCGTGCTCGATCTGGTCCGCGGCAAGTCCGTAAGCGAAGCCCTGGCTATCCTGAAGTACGCACCGCAGGGTGCTTCCAAGCCAGTTGCTAAGGTCGTTGCTTCTGCAGCCGCTAACGCTGAGAACAACTTCGGCCTCGACCCACGCACTCTGGTCATCTCCGAGGCTTATGCCAACGAGGGTCCGACCATGCGTCGTTTCCAGCCACGTGCACAGGGTCGTGCATTCATGATTCGTAAGCGCACCAGCCACATCACCGTGGTGGTCGAAAGCCAGCAGGAAGGGGCCAAGTAATGGGCCAGAAGATCCATCCTCACGGCCTACGTTTGGGCATCACTTCCGACTGGAAGACCCACTGGTTCGCCGATAAGGACTACGCGAACTACGTAGCCGAAGACATCAAGATTCGTAACTACCTCAACAAGGGACTCGAGCGCGCCGGCATTGCCGACGTCGTTATCGAGCGCACCCGCGACCGCGTCCGCGTCGACATTCACACCGCTCGCCCAGGCATCGTGATTGGTCGCCGCGGCGCTGAGGCCGACCGCATCCGTCGCGAGCTGGAAAAGCTCACCGGCAAGATGGTTGCCCTCAACATCCTCGAGGTCAAGCAGGTAGACGCAAACGCAACTCTGGTTGCTCACTCCATCGCGGAGCAGCTGGTTAACCGTGTCGCATTCCGTCGTGCAATGCGCAAGGCTATCCAGTCCGCTATGCGTCAGCCACAGGTCAAGGGCATCAAGATTCTGCTGTCCGGCCGCCTGGGCGGTGCAGAAATGTCCCGCGTTGAGCGCTACCACGAGGGTCGCGTTCCGCTGCACACTCTTCGCGCCGAAATCGATTACGGCACCGCAGAGGCCCACACCACCTTCGGCCGCATTGGCATCAAGGTGTGGATCTACAAGGGTGACGTCGTCGGTGGCGTACGCGAGTCCGAACTGAACGCTCCGGCACAGGGCCGTGGCCGTGACCGTAATGGTCGCTCCCGCCGCGGTGGCCAGCGCCGCCAGCGTGCACAGCAGAAGCAGGAGGGCTAATCCATGCTGATTCCTAAGCGTGTTAAGTACCGCCGTCAGCACCGCCCGAGCCGTCGCGGCGTGTCCAAGGGCGGTAACCGCATCAACTTCGGCGATTACGCTATTCAGGCTCTCGAGCCGGCGTACATCACCAACCGTCAGATTGAGGCCGCACGTATTGCCATCAACCGCCACGTCAAGCGTGGTGGCAAGGTGTGGATCAACATCTTCCCGGACCGTCCGTTGACCCAGAAGCCGCTCGGCGTTCGTATGGGTTCCGGTAAGGGTCCGGTTGAGAAGTGGGTGGCTAACGTTAAGCCGGGCCGCGTACTTTTCGAGATGAGCTATCCAAACGATGCCGTTGCAATCGAGGCTCTGCGCCGCGCTGGCCAGAAGCTTCCTTGCAAGGTCCGTATCATCAAGAAGGAGGACCAGTTCTAATGGCAACCGGTACCCCCGCCCACGAGTTCCGTGAGCTCGACAATGCTGAGCTGCAGTCCCGCCTGAAGGATGCGAAGGAAGAGCTGTTCAACCTTCGCTTCCAGAAGGCCACCGGCCAGCTGACCAACAACCGCCGCATCGGCACGGTTAAGCGCGACATTGCCCGCATCTACACCGTTCTGCGCGAGCGCGAGCTGGGCCTGTCCGTTGCTCCGGGAGCTGAGGCTTAATCATGAGTGAGGCTAACGTGACTGATTCTAAGAAGGCACCTACTCCGAAGAAGGAGAAGGTCAAGGGCGCTCCTAAGGTTCGCACCGGCTACGTAGTATCCGACAAGATGAGCAAGACCATCGTTGTCGAGCTGGAGGACCGCAAGCAGCACGCCCTGTACGGCAAGATCATGCGCTCTAACAAGAAGGTTAAGGTGCATGACGAGGAAGAAACCGCAGGCATCGGCGATCTTGTACGTATCGCTGAGACCCGCCCGCTGTCCAAGGACAAGCACTTCCGTCTCGTTGAGATCATCGAGAAGGCTAAGTAAAAACTAGCCAGCGCAGCCCCTGCTCCGAACCCTAGGGTTCGAAGCAGGGGTCGTTCGCCGTTTTAGGGCTTTTCTACGGCCGGGCCTTCCCATAAAACCAGTAGGGAACCCAGGTGACGTTTTTGGTATCCAGGCCCCACTCATACACCGCGAGGCCCCGTACGCTCTTTGCTAGCTCCCCCTCGCCGGAAGCCCACACGTACCCTGGCCTCGGCGCACTGGCGTAGTCCGCTCTCAGAGCGGTAATGATAGCGTCCGTCTCCTGGTGCGGTTGGGTATGAATGATTCGCAGGCTGTGGACGCTCGCCTCCCACCTAGCTGCGAGGCCCGGCTCTACCTCGTCGTCGCTGGTCACCACGGCCATAACGTCGGTGGTGCGAAGCATCGATGGGTTATGGTCTTCTTGGTAGGCCAAGATGTTTCGTAGCGCGGGCAGAGCGGATGCGTCGGCGACTAGAAGTTGTGCCGCCTCGGTTGGTCGCCACAGGTCGTTGCAGGTAAAGAATCCCGCCGTATCACCGGCTTGCGCGCGGCAAACCCACCGCGATCCAGGTCCGGAATCGCCGTGGGTGACCACGTCGACGTCGACTGTGGCCTCCTCTGGGTGGAGCGCGCGGACGGTGTACCAGCGCAGGTTCGGCCGCTTCTCCTTATCAATCGCATTCACCGCTGAGCGGAGGTTTATGCCGTCGACGGGGAAGGGCGTAAATTCCTGTTCAGCCTGAGGCATGACGAGTCCAAAGAATTCATCGGGACCGGTGAGGGTGTACGTCCGGAACGCCTCGGCATAAAACGTGAGACGGTGCAGACGCGGGCGGATCCGTCTGTTAGCGGTCAGGATAACGGGAATGAGTTCGTGTTCAGGCATCGGGGACGATTGTAGACAAGGGGACATGCATCTAATGTATTCGCATTAAGCTAAGGCTTGCCTAATCAACCCTTTCCGTTATAGGGTAAGCAAGATTATTTACTTCCTTTATTGAAAGGGTTAGCCTCATGAAGATTTTCGGCCGTCGTACCTTGGGTGCCGTAGCAATAGTTTCCGCTGGAGCCGTAGCCCTAGGCGGTTGCTCGCGCGGTGAGGGCGATGAAACGGCTCAGGCGACTGAAGCTGCCAGCGAGCAGCGCGTGGCTAGCCTAGGGCTGGGTGACGCCGACACTTTGCTTGCCCTGGGGATTACTCCGGTGACGGTGGCGCCGTGGGGTGCTGAGGGCGATGGCGATCCTTCCGGCGTCGGCCCCTGGGTAAAGACGCTTTTGGGCGATGCAGAGCCTGAGGTAATTTACAATACCGCGACCGGATTTACCGCGGATACCTTTGAGCAGATCACCGCGGCAGACCCCACCCAGATCATTGCGGTGAACCAGGCAGTAGATGCGCGCACGAAGGAGTCTCTGGAAGAGATCGCGCCTGTCACCGTAAAGCCAGATGACTATGAAGACTGGCAGGTGCCCTGGGAAAAGCAAGTGGAGACCATCGCAGATGCGGTGGGCAAGGAAGACGAAGGCGATAAGCTTATCGGTGATACCGAAAAGGCCTTCGAGGAATTCCGCCGCGAGCACACGGAATTGCAGGGCAAGTCTGCGGCCATCGTCATGCCTTATGACGGCAAAATTGGCCTGTACACCGAGGAGGACGGGCGCGGACAGTTCATTGAGGATCTTGGCATGGAAATCCCCGATGCGTTGCAGGGCGATGGTGGCAGCTTCTTCGTCGATATTGCGCCAGAAAACTACACGAAGCTTAACCAGGTTGATTACCTCTTTGTTCTGGACTACAACGGCTCCTCCGGTGCTTTGAAGAAAGACAAGATCTTCCAAGGCCTCGACATTGTCAAGGATAGTCGCGTGCGCTACCTGGATACGGATACCGGCAATGCCATGAGTATGCCGAACCCGGTGACCATCCCCTGGGCAGTAGATAAGTTTGAAGAGAAGCTGTAATTGTTAGCAACCACGAAGGGCGGCGAAATAGTCCAGCCGCTTTCCATAGCAGATAGTTCTAGCACCACCGGCATCGCTACATCGGTAAGGGCGCGGGCACAGGGGCGCAAGATTCTCCTCGTCGCCCTCATCCTCGCCAGCCTGGTATTGGCGGCGGCGTCCTTGGCTCTAGGATCCCGGTCGATTCCGCCCGGGGAGGTTATCGCTGCCCTGCGCGGAGCAGGGGAGCAGGATATCCGCGATATCGTGTGGAACCTGCGCATGCCGCGCACCTTCCTGGCTTATTTCGCTGGCGCGGCCCTTGCTGTGGCCGGGGTACTGGCGCAATCGTGGACCAGAAACCCGCTAGCGGATCCAGGATTTATTGGTGTTACCGCGGGCGCGTCATTCTTCGTCGCCTTAGGCACGGCCATTGGCATTGCTTCCTCTACCGGCATGCGCACCACCCTCGCGCTTGCAGGCGCGGGTATTACTACGCTGCTGGTCTTAGCCGTATCGCGGCGGTTTCAGGATCCCCTGACGCTCATTCTGGTAGGTGCCGGCGTATCCGCCTCCTTGGGATCGGGCGCGATGATCATCGGTCTATATTCCACGGACGTCCTCGATAGCATGCGGCGGTGGACCATCGGCTCGACCTTTGGCCGCGGCCCAGAAGACGTCGCGATCGCAGGCATAGGGCTTGTTATCGGCCTAACGTGTGCGGCGATGGCAGCTAGACCCCTCGACCTTTTGGCCATGGGGGAGGAGTCCTCCCTCGCCTTGGGCGGATCACCCACCACCGCGCGGGTGGGCTCGGCGCTCAGCGTCGTGGTGCTGGCCGGCAGTGCAACGGCAGCAACGGGCCCCATTGCCTTCGTCGGCTTTGCCATTCCCCACATCGTGCGGCGGGTGGTGGGCCCTAGCGTTGCCACCATGCTTTTGCCCTCCGCGTTCTTGGGTGGTTGTGCTGTGCTTGCCGCCGATATCATCGGCCGCCTCATTGTGGGTAACTCGGAGCTGGAGATGTCCATCGTCCTCGCGGTAGTGGGCGCACCTTTCCTCATTTGGGGTGCTCACCGCGGCGTGGGCAGAACGTGGGGGTAAAACGCATGACCACGATCAACACATTTTTAAAAGCGCAGCAACGCCGCCGGCACGCGCGCGTGCTCGCTTCCACGCTGGCATTCATCCTTATCGCATTTATCGCGTACTTAGTATTGCTGGGACAAGGTCCCATGGAACTGAGCCCGCTACAAGTCATCGATGTCCTCACCGGCGGCGGCAGCGAGAGCCACATCAGGGTGGTGTGGGACTTGCGCCTGCCGGTTGCCATCGCCACCATCATCGTGGGCGCCGCCCTCGGCTTGGCCGGTTCTTGGACGCAAACCATGGCGCGCAACCCGCTGGCCTCACCGGATATTTTAGGCGTTACCGGCGGGGCATCGGTGTTGGTGGTTTTGGGCACCGTGCATTCGCGCCCCGGTTTCGCCGAGGGCATCCCGGAGTTTTGGTGGCGGGCATGCTTGGCGATGATCGGCGCCCTCCTCGTTGTCATCCTCCTCGCGGTCCTTGGTGGCATCGGTACGAGCAACCGCATCGTCATCGTCGGTATTGCTTTATCGCTGATGTTCCAGGCCCTCGTGGCATATTTGATGCGCAGCGCCCAGATCCTGCGCGCTGCAGAGGCGCAAACGTGGCTCGCGGGGTCGACTGGATTTGTTCGCATGGAGGTTATCCTTCCACTTCTGGCGGCATTAGCGCCGTTTCTCGCTATAGGAATCTGGTGCGCGAGGGAGTTGCCGCTGCTTTCCCATGATGATTCCTCCGCAACTACCCTGGGCGTGAATATTTCCCGCCAGCGCGCCCTGCTGCTTATTGCGGCAACCGGTATCAGCGCCGTGGTGGTCTCGGTGGTGGGACCCATTGGCTTCATCGCGCTGCTAGCGCCGCACCTGGCGCGGATGGTGGCGCGCACCCCCACGCCATCGCCGCTGGCATCGGCGGCCGCTGGTGCGGCGCTGCTTACCGTGTGCGCTGTCATCGCTGGCGCAATCCCGGTAAATGCGCCGGTAGGGGTGGTTTCCTCTGTTCTCGGCGGCTGCGCCTTGGTGATATTGGTGTGGAATGCGGCCGGGCGCAGCTAAACATTGTGCCCCGGCACAGCGGGGAAACTGACAAGTACAGCGCCGGATGGTGCTACACAGTCATACGTGGATGAAGGAAAAGATATGACGGAAAATCGGCCTAATCGGCCTAATCAGCCCACCAGCCCGAAGTCTCGGTGCAGTGTCCAAGCCACCGGCATTCATGCGGGATATAAGGATGGCGGGGATATTCTTGCCGGCGTCGATCTGCACGCCCGCGCCGGCGAAGTCACCACCCTCATTGGGCCCAATGGCTGCGGTAAGTCCACGCTGCTGAAAACTCTCTCGAAAATCCTGGCCCCACGGCAGGGCAGCGTCATGGTCGGGGGAGCTGACCTACATGCGATGTCCGCGAAGGATGCCGCGCAGCAGGTGGCGCTGCTGCCACAGCACCCCGTGGCCCCCGATGGGCTGCGGGTAGGCGAGCTGGTCGCGCGCGGGCGTCATCCTTATCAAGGGAGGATGCGCGGCCTTTCCGCCACGGACCGAGAAATCATTACGCAGGCCTGCGAGGCTACCGAAATCGTGGACTTCCTCGATCGTGATATCGCTTCGCTATCGGGTGGGCAGCGCCAGCGCGTCTGGCTGGCGTTGGCACTGGCACAAGATACGCCTGTGCTGCTTCTCGACGAACCCACGACCTTCCTCGACCCTGCCCATGCCATGCGCATGCTAGAGCTGGCTCGCGCACAGGCGCAGGCGGGCAAAACAGTAGTTGTAGTCCTGCATGATCTCATGCTGGCGGGCCACTATTCTGATTCCATGGTGGTGATGAAAGCCGGCGAAATCATCGCTCGAGGGGCGCCGAAGCAAGCGCTGTCCCCGAAGGTATTGGCGCAGGCCTATGGCATCGAGGCTGAGGCCTGGGACGATCCGGATAGTGATGCCCCGATCATCGTTCCCCGACGCGTCGTAGCGGCGCATTAGTGGAAACCTGCCAATAGTGGCTGTTTCCCAGACGCTCTATTGGGCCTTTCGCTGTAAATCTAGAAAGGAAATTGCCACTACAAAAAGATTGAGCACGCTTCCCGCGCCGAGTAAAAAGGTGCCAATTCGATAGGAGCCTGTGCCGACGGCCGCCATATTGCCGTAAATATAGACCCAGATGCCCCAGCCGATGATCAGAACCAGGCCGGCCAGACCAGAGAGCAGGCGGAGGCTACGAGGCGAAGTGGGGGCGAAGAATTTATAGGCGGCGTCGACAAGCGTGCAAGCCGCAAGCCCCAGACTCAGCCCGCCGGTCAACCAGACAGGAAGCAGAGCGGAGGTGCCAAAGACTACGGGCAGGATAAACGCGAGAAACGCGAGGATAAAGAGCGCGGAGTGTAGCCACAGGGTGCGCTTGGTGTAGGTCATACTGGAAACTGTACTAAGAATTACCCGGCGTCCGGGTATTTCAATCTTGTTGGGGTCTTCGTCTTCCGTTTACGTGGTTCTTGTTCTTGACGGAACAAAACTGCGCCGGCCGGACCGAAGCCCGACCGGCGCAGCCAGTCTCAATTCAGTTTCCTATTTAGCAGGAAGGCTCTTGCTTAAGCGAAGAACTTGCGGCGTGCGGCGAAAGCGCCAGCGGCAACCATTGCAGCTACAGCCAGAGCAGCCGGCGCCTGTGCAACGGAGTTGGAGCCGGTCTCAGCGGACATACCACGTGCGGAGTCTGTGGACTGGCCAGCAGCTGGTGCAGACGGAGCGGAAGGAGCGTCAGCCTGAGCAGCGTCGCCCTCGGCGAGCTGACCGCCTTGGGCGATAACTTCGTCCTTGTTAGCGTTCAGCAGCTGCTCGGAAGCAGCCTTCTCCTCAGCGGTTGGCTGCTGGTTCTTGCGTGCCTCGTCCTTGACGTAGGTCTTGCCGTCCTGGGACAGGTACCAGGTGATGCCACCGATGATCAGGGCGGCTGGCAGTGCCAACCAAGCCAGCTTCTTCTTGTCAAACTCAGGCTTTGCATCCTCAGAAGGGAATGCCTCAGCGTAAGCATTGCGCATCTCGTCGGTGATCTCTTCATTCACCAGAGCCGGATCGTTGACGTAAACGTTTGGATCCTTCAGGCTCTGGTACCACTCGTTGCCCTCTGCGTCCTTCTTCGTAGCTGGAGCAGGGATATCGACGGTGTCTTGCTGCTCCTCCACGAACTTTTCGGCCTGCTCTGGGGTCAAGCGAACAGGATTGCCTGCGACGGGCTTGGACAGCCAAGAACCGTCTTCCTGCTTGAAGTGCTCGACACCATCGACGGTAATCGGATCAGCAGCAACATCGTGGCGTTCAACGTCACTGGTGCCCTCTTCAGCTGGGGTGCCTTCGGTGTCGGTCTCTTCATCCGCGGACGGGGTAGGCATCTCGGTCAGAGGCTTGTCTTCTACTGGGGCCGGAACTTGGGCCTGAGCAACAGCTGCGCCACCAAAGGCGAGTGCGCCGGTCAGTGCAGCAGCGGTCAGGGTCTGTGGCAAACGCTTCATGTGTTTCTCCTTAGGGAAATATGGGAAAGCGCAAAGAAATGTCTTTCGCGACGCAAATAACAGTGGTCACATAATTCGCAGTTGTCACACGGAAATCAGAAGTTAACTGCAATTCTCACGCGTTACAGCTGTGAAAATCTGATTATTAGAATGGCCGTGCGACAGGCTTTGCACTGAGGGGTGCTAAAGTGTGGTTCATATGTGCAGATTGTGGCGATGATTTTGGAGCCTATGCGTGTCGTATTGTTCGAAATAAGAGGCCGAGGGCTAGGTGGGTGTACTGACGGAAATATATGTGGAGGTAGGGGGGCGTCGGTAATCACTAAGCGGCGTTTTGGTATGGGCGCTGGCGTGTGGTTGAATGTATAGGTTGCAAAAGCTGGTCGGCCCGTAGCGGTGCGTTTCCGAACCGTCGGTCCGAGACCCTTCGGCATAGTCCGTTGTCAAAGCTTGAGCATCGCAAGTTTGTAGACCGCGTGCGGCAAGGACGGAAATCTTACCGCACATCAATCCAGGTCAGGAGACCCATAGTGATTCAGCAAGAATCGCGTCTGCGCGTCGCCGACAACTCTGGTGCACGTGAATTGCTGTGCATCCGCGTTCTCGGCGGCTCTGTCCGACGCTCCGCTGGCATCGGCGACGTTATCGTCGCGACTGTCAAGGACGCTGTCCCAGGTGGCAACGTCAAGGAAGGCGACATTGTAAAGGCAGTTATCGTCCGCGCGAAGAAGGAAACCCGTCGTCCAGACGGCTCCTACATCCGCTTTGACGAGAACGCTGCAGTTGTTCTCAAGGGCGATAGCGAGCCCCGTGGTACCCGTATCTTCGGACCGGTTGCTCGCGAACTTCGTGACAAGCGTTTCATGAAGATCGTTTCTCTCGCACCGGAGGTGATCTAGTCTTATGAAGATCCATAAGGGAGATATGGTGATCGTCATTTCGGGCCCAGACAAGGGCGCGAAGGGCAAGGTCATCGAGGCATACCCAAAGCGTGAAAAGGTCCTCGTTGAGGGCGTTAACCGCATCAAGAAGCACGTCGCTAACTCCGCTACCGAGCGTGGCGCCGAGTCCGGCGGAATCGTTACCCAGGAAGCTCCGATCCACGTGTCCAACGTTGCGATCGTTGACTCCGAAGGCAACCCGACCCGCGTGGGCTACCGTTTCGACGAGAACGGCAAGAAGGTCCGTATCGCGCGTAGCAACGGGAAGGACATCTAAAAATGAGCGAGAACTACACCCCGCGTCTGAAGACTCGCTACCGCGAGGAAATCCGTAAGACCCTGAATGACGAGTTCAACTACGACAACGTCATGCAGATCCCTGGTGTTACCAAGGTTGTTGTCAACATGGGTGTTGGCGAAGCTGCACGTGACTCCAAGGTCATCAACGGCGCACTCGAGGACCTGACCGCTATTACCGGTCAGAAGCCGCAGCTGCGTCGCGCTAAGAAGTCCATCGCGAACTTCAAGCTTCGTGAGGGCATGCCCATCGGCGCCCGCGTTACCCTGCGCGGCGACCGCATGTGGGAGTTCCTGGACCGCCTGCTGACCATCGCGCTGCCACGTATTCGTGACTTCCGCGGTCTGTCTGATCAGCAGTTCGACGGCCACGGCAATTATACCTTCGGCCTGTCCGAGCAGTCCATGTTCTACGAGATCGACATCGACAAGATCGATCGCCCTCGTGGTATGGACATCACCGTCGTTACCACCGCTACTAACGACGACGAGGGCCGCAAGCTCCTGCGCGAGCTCGGCTTCCCGTTCAAGTAAATAGAGCGCTAAGAAATCCCAACTCCCCGGAAGGGGCGTTGGGATTTTCTAGTTTTACCGGGTGGGGCGGAATCTAGTGGTCGAAAGCGCTGGCTTCTGCATGTGCGGCTTAGGCGCTGTCGGCCTCGGTGCGCGTAGCGCCCTCGTAGTGCCAGCCGACGACCGTGTTGCGGGCCGCCGCCTCCAAAGGGTTGGCAGGTTGGATACAACCGATGGTGAGTAGGCGGCCAGGCATGGGTGCCTCGCCCCAGATAGAGGCGTCGTCAGACAGCCCCTGTTTATCTGGGTCGTGTAAGTCGGTAGCGGTATAGACGAGCCAGTTCTGGCCGGAGTTTTGCCTGCGGACGTAGAGCTTGTTGCCTAAGCGCACCTTGTGCTCGTTCGCGGAGCCATCGTAGAGATTATTAAACACGGCCGGCACCCCCGCCCCAGTATGCCCGGCGATGACGACGATGTCTTGGGCTGTAGTGCCCGGCAGTGAATAAGGGCGGTCTTCGGCAGTATAGGTGCAGGCCTTATTCATGGAGTCCGGATTGATGGCACCGTTTACTACGCGGCAGGAGCCGTCTTGAAAATCTGCATGAACCTCAATGGCCGGGATGAAGAGCTCGACTGCGGGGGAAGGGTCAATAGCAGGGGCCTCTTCCGCGGTGACCTCATTGGTTTCCAAGCCTTCTGGGGGATTGACCACACGATTAATCGTGCAGGCGAGTAACACTGTGGCGACGATGCCGACGACGACCCGAAGGATGCCAGAGGATCGCCACGCCTTTGTGATTCGTTCCTATAGCGTGGGTTTGCACCGGTTCCGGGGAGGTGCGGTGTCCTCAAGGCAGTGTGGGGAACGTTGGCGCTGCTGTCAGCGAGTGCGCGTTTCGGTCTGGCGCCATTGGCGATCACCATTTGTGTGGTCGGATCGCGATGGAACGCTCCGGCGCCCACTAGTAGGAAGCCGATTCGGTTCCCTCCGCGGCCGGTAGTGGGAATCCATGCGACCTCCGAAGAGAAAATACGGGTAATAGGAAAGTTCTAGCTTACAACGCAGTGTTATGCATACCCGGAATTGACGCGGAATCAGGTGGTCAGGATAAGATTAGAAGGATTTAATACTCTTTGATTAATGAGGTAGAAATGTCTCTCAATGATGCCGCCAAGGCGGCGGCCGTCAAGAAGGTCACCTTATTAGATGAATCCTTCGCTCGCTTTGCAGTTCGCGCTACCTTGGCGGGTGTGTACCTGTGTATCGGTACTGCTTTTGCCGGTGTGGTAGGCCAGGCCGTCAACGGCGTTGCGCAGGGAATGGGCTCCGTGGCTTTTGCCCTATTTTTCGGCGTGGGCCTGTTCGCCATTCTGCTCTTGGGCGCCGATCTGGCTACCGGCAACATGATGTACATGGTCTATGCCGCCAGCAATAAGCACGTGGCGTGGGGCAAGGCCTTTTACTTGTTGCTTATTACCACCATTTTCAATCTGGTGGGAGCGATCATTTTTGCCGCCATTATGGCGATGTCCGCCAAATTTGCTGACTTGGATCCTTCGCACCTTCTGGTGACGGTTTCTGAAGGCAAGCTCACCAAGTCCCCGCAAGGCATGCTGGTAGAGGCCATTGCCGCCAACTTTGTGGTCAACATGGGCATCGTCGGTGCCATCTTCGCCAAGGACGCAGCGTCGAAGTTCTTTGTCATCATCCCGATCATTGGCGCTTTCGTGGCGTTAGGCCTAGAGCACGTTATCGCGAACTTCTGCCTGTTTAGCATCACGCTATTCGCCTCTGACCCGGTGCCGGCAACACTGACCGCCGGCAACGTAGCCCTCAATTGGATCCTAGTGTGGATCGGCAACTTTATTGGCGGCGGCCTTTTGGTTGGCGGCGTCTACGCGTGGCTCAATCGCGGCCCGGAGGCCTACCGCGACTAAGCGAGCTTTCCGGAATAAAGGTTAAAGCGGTCACCGCGGGCAAACCCCACGAGCGCCATGCCGGTTTCGCGGGCCGTTTCCACCGCTAGGGAGGAAGCCGCGCTTACGGCAACCAGCATTCCGAAGCCGGCCATCGCGGCCTTTTGGACGAGCTCAAAGCTGGCGCGCGAGCTCATCGCCAAAATGAGATCGTCTGCAGGCAGTCGATCTTCCAGCAGAAGGTGACCGATGACCTTATCGGCGGCATTGTGTCGGCCGATATCTTCGCGGATTACCACCGGCTCACCGTCCAGGGTGAAGGCACCGGCAGCGTGAATGCCGCCGGTCTTTTTAAATTGTTTCTGTTCGGCGCGAAGTGCCTCGGGCAGCTGGGCTATGACATAGGGATCTACCGGCACTTGGGGAATCGGGTAGCGTGTCTGCTTGGTCAATGCCTCGATAGAGGAGGTACCGCACACGCCGCAGGCGGAGGTTGTGGTGGTTAACCGCAAATCGCTTAGGTCAATCACGTTCCTTTTTCTCAGCTCGACGTCGAGCAAATTGTAGGTATTCATGCCATCGACGGTGGCACCGGCGCAGTAGCGGGCCTCCGCGACGTCGCCAAGCGAGGCAATATGGCCCTCCGAATGCAAGAAACCGTGCGCGAGCTCCACGTCATGTCCAGGAGTACGCATAGTGGTGGTGATAGTCTGCCCGCCCACGCGGATTTCTAGTGGTTCCTCGCCGGCGACGGTATCTGCGCGGGTATCGACCTGCAGGCCATCTCCCAAACGGACCTTGGTGACAGCGAAGGTGGAATTCTTGCGGCCGGCCATTACTGCAGCACCTGCTTTAGGGCGTCAATATTGTTGCGGGCTTCATCCACGTCGCTGGAGGCAAGGCCGACGAGGAAGGCGGTAAGCGGTGCGGCCGGGCGAGAGCGATTATGCGCTACGTCCTTGGTTAAATCCAGAATTTCGCGGGTGAGGGTGGTCGCCTCCCCGGGATCGAGGCCGAGGTGTCGGGCGGCTTCTTCCAGCCACTCGTGCGCGGATTGGATGGGGTCCTCGTGCATCTCGCTCATGACCAACTCCTTATATATGTTCGTGCAGGTCCCGACTTTAATGAAGGCACGGGACCATTTGGAAAACCGCAGGTAATGGCGTAGCATAGTACCTCGTGCTTGCGCCGAGGCATTGGCGTGCCTAAGTCACTGTGAATTTTGGCGCGCTGAGCTGCAGAAAGCGCCGAGCCGATGCAAGAACTGAACATCAACTTTGTTGTAGGCCCCTCGCCGTAGATAGCGGACCGTTGTCTGAATCAAAGGGTGGCGAGCGCCTTACGGTATTGACCGTAGGGAGCGTGAGTAGCCCGAAATCACACGGAGAACGCTTTGGTGAGCACGGGAACCGCAACGAGAAAGGTACACGGTCACTCATATGACTATGACTGATCCTATTGCCGACATGCTGTCGCGCGTGCGCAACGCAAGTAATGCGCACCATGACACCGTGTCGATGCCTACCTCCAAGCTGAAGGCAAACATTGCTGACATTTTGAAGCAGGAAGGCTACATCGCTGACTACACCGTCGAGGGCCACACCCTGTCCCTCGAGCTGAAGTACAACAACCGCGAGCGCTCCCTGTCTGGCCTGCGTCGCGTGTCTAAGCCGGGTCTACGCGTGTACGCAAAGTCCACCGAACTGCCACAGGTCTTGGGCGGCCTGGGCGTGGCTATCATTTCCACGTCCCACGGCGTGCTGACTGACCGTCAGGCTGAGGAGAAGGGCGTAGGCGGAGAAGTTCTCGCCTACGTCTGGTAAAGGGAGGTTTGACACATGTCTCGAGTCGGTCTAGCACCAATCGCCGTACCGAACGGCGTCGAAATCAAGATCAACGGCCAAGACGTTGAGGTTAAGGGTCCTAAGGGCACCCAGAGCGTTAACGTTCCAGAGCCTATCGCCATCAACCTGGAAGACGGCGTACTGTCCGTTTCCCGCCCTGATGACCACCGCAAGCACCGTGCACTGCACGGTCTGTCCCGCTCCCTGCTGAACAACGCCGTTGTTGGCGTGACCGAGGGCTACACCATCAAGATGGAAATCTTCGGTGTCGGCTACCGTGTTCAGCAGAAGGGTAAGGACCTGGAATTCAGCCTGGGCTACTCCCACCCGATCCTCATCGAGGCTCCGGAGGGAATTACCTTCGCAGTGGACGGCGCAACCAAGCTGTCCATTACCGGTATTGACAAGCAACTAGTCGGACAGATCGCCGCTAATATCCGTCGTCTGCGTAAGGACGATCCTTACAAGGGCAAGGGTATTCGCTACGAAGGCGAGCAGATCCGTCGCAAGGTCGGAAAGACGGGTAAGTAAGCAATGGCAAACACTGAAAACACCAAGCGCACTCCAGTCGGCAAGGACATCTCCTCCCGTCGTCGCGAAGCACGCGCACGCCGTCACTTCCGTATCCGTAAGACCCTGCGTGGCACCCCTGAGGCACCGCGTCTGGTTCTTCACCGCTCCTCCCGTCACATGCACGTCCAGGTCATCGACGACCTGGCAGGCCACACCCTGGTCTCCGCATCCTCCATGGAGGCGGACGTTCGTGCACTCGAGGGCGATAAGAAGGCCAAGGCCGCCAAGGTAGGCGAGCTGGTTGCCGAGCGCGCTAAGGCCGCTGGCATCGAGCACGTCGTATTTGACCGCGCAGGCTACAAGTACCACGGCCGCGTCGCTGCGCTGGCTGACGCCGCACGTGAAGGTGGTCTGAAGTTCTAATGATCATCGTCAACGGAAACATCAACGGAAGGAACGCCTAATGTCGGACCGTGAACAGCGTGACGGCGGACGCTCCGCCGAGAACAACAAGAACAACCGCGGTGGCAACGGCCGCCGCAACGATCGTCGTAACCATCAGGACAACGAGCGCGATAAGTACATCGAGCGCGTTGTGACCATCAACCGCGTCTCCAAGACCGTTAAGGGTGGCCGCAACATGTCCTTCACCGCCCTCGTCGTCGTTGGTGACGGCCAGGGTCAGGTTGGCGTTGGTTATGGCAAGGCCAAGGAAGTCCCAGCCGCAATCCAGAAGGGCGCTGAAGAGGCTCGCAAGAACTTCTTCCGCGTTCCGATGATTGCTGGCACCATCACCCACCCGGTTGAGGGTCGCGACGCAGCTGGCATCGTTATGATGAAGCCTGCCGCACCTGGTACCGGTGTTATCGCTGGTGGTGCTGCTCGTCCAGTGCTCGAATGCGCTGGCGTGCAGGACATTCTGTCGAAGTCTCTGGGCTCCGACAATGCACTCAACGTCGTCCGCGCTACCGTGGACGGCCTCAAGCAGCTGGTCCGCCCTGAAGAGGTTGCCGCACGTCGTGGCAAGTCCATCGAAGAGGTCACCCCGGCCCGTATGCTGCGCAAGCGCGCAGGTCAGGAGGCATAAGCAATGGCTCTGAAGATTACACAGGTAAAGGGCCTGGTGGGCACCAACCCGAACCACCGCAAGAACATTGAGGCTCTCGGCCTCAAGCGCATCGGTCAGTCCGTAGTAAAGCAGGACACCCCGATCATTCGCGGTATGGTTCACAAGGTTCGCCACCTGGTCACCGTCGAAGAAGTGGCAGGGGAGTAAACCATGGCTGATATCATCAAGCTGCACGACCTGCGCCCAACCGCAGGAGCAAATAAGCCTAAGACCCGCGTTGGCCGCGGTGAGGCATCCAAGGGTAAGACCGCTGGTCGCGGTACCAAGGGCACCGGTGCTCGTAAGCAGGTTTCCGCTGCTTTCGAGGGTGGCCAGATGCCGATCCACATGCGTCTGCCTAAGTTGAAGGGCTTCAAGAACCCGAACCACGTTGAGTACCAGGTAGTCAACGTTGCTGACCTGGCCGAGAAGTTCGCAGATGGCGGCGACATTACCGTTGCTGACATCGCAGCTGCTGGCCTGGTCCGCGCTAATAAGCCGGTCAAGGTTCTGGGCAACGGCGACATCAACGTTAAGTTGAACGTCACCGCTGATAAGTTCTCCAAGTCTGCTGTAGAGAAGATCGAAGCTGCTGGCGGATCCGCCAACACCAAGTAATCTCTTTCAAGTAGATTTTCGTCCCCCTCTCCGCACCAGCGGAGCAGGGGGATGATTTCGTTTGGTAAGCGCCCTGGTGCCGGTATAGAGCGCAGTACCTTGGTTATGGACACAATTGGTGCTGGAAATAGCTGACAGGAAACCTTTATTAATAAATAAGGTTGCCGGTATGGCGATATATATTCATGAGTGTTAAAGTCAATCTTAGTTGAAAATCATCTACCGTTAAGGAGACTCTTATGTCGTCTATTTCTTCGCTGCTCGCAACCGCAGTCGCTGCCATCATGCCATTTGCCGGCTCTACCGGCCCAGTCGACGCCCAGGAACAGCTCTCCCAGCCGGATCCTGCTGAGACCACTCAGACCGCGCCTGCCGAAGTTGGCGAGCAGAACGCTCAGGACCAGCAGCCCGGCGCTCACGCTGAGAAGGGCCGTATCACCGGTGACAAGGAAGACGTCATCAACGGTGACGCAGAGGGTACCGAAGAGGTCGATCCAGGGTTCAACGGTGGCAACCTGCAGAGCGGTAAGCTGGCCGTGCAGCGTGAGCTGGCCCTAGCTACCCAGGAGGCCGGCCACGAGTTCATGAACATCGAGTTTAAGGATGACCACTCTGCTCACCTGACCTTCCCGGAGACCTATAACCCGGAGAAGGATGAGGCAGCTGTGCAGCGCGTCATGGACGCCCTGAAGATCAACGGCTACGACAACATCACCGCGGCCTACTAAAGCGCGAGTGTCCCAAGACTTCGGGACGAAAAAAGAGGGTGGAACGCTCGGGGAGGGCGTTCCACCCTTTATGCTTTTCCAACCAGGGTAGGCGCGGGGGAGGGAAGGCCTAGGCCTCGTCTACGGTTTTTTCGTACAGGCCAGGGAAGCGGTCATCCGGATCGGTAACCGCTTTGATGGTGGCGGGAAGGTTGCCACCGTAGAGTTCTTCGAATTTTTCCCGGGAATAGAAGGCTTCGGAGTAGAGGGACTTGTGTCCGCCAAGCTCGTTGACCTTGGATTCAATGACGCGGTTGAAAGCGCCATTATTCGGGGCGGAAGGGTCGACGTGGTCGCCTTCTACGCCGGACCAAAAGCCAACATTGACCCAGGTCTGCCCGGGGCGAAGCGGGTAGAGCGGCCAGGGGTCCCTCGAGTTAGAGGCGAGGTCGCCGGTGCCTACTAGCTCTTCCACGCCATCGCGAAGTCGGATTGGACAGAGCCACACCGGCTGGATATCGGAAGCATTAAAGAACCAATGGAGGAATTCCGGCAGGTTTTCTGGAGTGACCTCGATATCTTGGACCACGCGTTCAGCACGTGGCTTGCCGTGGGGCTTTTTGATGAAGTTATATTCCAGCTCGTATTTGCGGTCGAGCCGGACCAATTTCCAATAAAAAGAACTGCGGCGCAATTCGCGCGGCCACACCTTGCGCACCTTCGGGTTCTGCGCGCCAAAGGCGCGCGAGCACCAGAACCAGTCGGTATCCCAGCGCCAGATATAGTCGCGGATGGTCAGGCGGTCGCGCCGGATGTCAGAGGCGTGCTGGAGGCTGCGGTAGTAAATCTTGTCCCGCGTGTAATCGGAGGTTGGGCCCTCCTCGTCGGTAAAGCGGGCGAAGACGAGGTAGGCCTCGTCCTCGGAGAAGACCACGCCGTCGAGGCCATGGACGGGCTCGCCGCGGTGCGTGTGGGAAGAGGCGACGTCGGCAAGCACGCGGCTCGCCTCCTCCACGGTGTGGAAACGCTCCTCGCGCAATTCCACATAGGCGGGCACGGGCTCTAACTCGATCTTCAGGCGCACCGCATAGCCCAGCGAGCCATAGGAGTTGGGAAAGAGGCGGAAGAGATCTACATTTTCTTCGCGGGAGCAGGTGAGAATCTCGCCGGTTCCGGTTAGCACATCCATCTCCAGCAGGGACTCGTGTGGCAGCCCATTGCGGAAGCTGGTGGATTCCACGCCCATGCCAGTAACAGCGCCGCCTAAGGTGATGGTTTTTAGCTGCGGCACGACGAAGGGCATAAGGCCATGCGGCAAGGTGGCATCGACAAGATCCTCATAGGTGCACATACCCTGCACATCGGCCGTGCGAGCTACTGGGTCAACCTCGATGACGCCGCCCAGGCCAGAGACATCTAGGCCCTCCTGCTCTTCGCTGCGGCCCCGGAACAGGTTGGAGGTCTTCTTAGCTAGGCGCACGCGCTTTCCGGCCGGGACAGCACGGAAACTCGTCAGCAGCTTGTCGACGCCCTCTTGGTGCGCCGTCCATCCCACCGGCTCAATGGGCATGGCATCCACCGGTCGCGGTTGGGCAGCGGCGAGGCGTTCGCGCAGATTATCAATGAGAGTCATGGCACCCCTCCTTAAAAACGGCTATCTTCCCACCAGCGGCGCTCAGGCACACCGGCGCGGGAGCCGGCCTCGCCCAGCTTGACGCCGAGGAAGTGATACAGGTTGATGATATTGCGCTCAAATCCCCACTCGGAACCGGCCATATAAATGCCGTAGAGGCGCGCGGTGGGCAGGCCCACGGTTGCGCAGGCCTCGTCCCAATTTTCCTTCAAGTTCTCGCACCAATCATGCAGGGTGCGCATGTAATCAAACCGGAGGGACTCGGTGTGGATGACTTCGAAGCCATTGTCTTGCATCGCCTTGGTGACATTGCCGGAGCCGGTGAGCTCACCGTCTGGGAAGATATAGCGGTCAATGAAACCGCCCTTAGGCGTCTTGTGATTATCCGGGTAGGTGATGTTGTGGTTGAGCATCAGGCCGCCCACCTTCAACTTGCCGTGCAGGAACTTGAAGAAGTCGTTGTAATTCTTCACACCGATGTGCTCGATGATGCCGATGGCGGAGATAGCATCAAAACCCTCTTCGGTGATGTCGCGGTAATCCATGAATCGGACCTCCGCTAGGTCTTGAAGGCCTTCCTCTTCTATCTTGCGCTGGCCCCACTCGGCCTGTTCCTTGGAAAGAGTGACGCCGATGGATTTCACGCCGCGGCGCGCCGCATAACGGACCATGCCGCCCCAGCCGCAGCCGACGTCCAAGTGGCGGTCGCCCTCCTGGAGGCGCAGCTTGTCAAAGATGAGGCGGTACTTATTCTCCTGCGCTTCCTCCAAAGTGGCGTCTGGGGAGGGGTAGTAAGCGCAGGTATAGGTCATCGAATCGCCCAAGAAGAGCTCGTAGAAGTCATTGCCCACATCGTAGTGGTCAGAAATGACATCCGCGTCGCGCTGCTTGGAGTGTTTGGATAGACCATCGTGCAGCTTGCGGCGCAGCCAAGAGGCGCGCTCCACCTCTGGAACGGGCTGGATCTGGAACGCACCCATGGATGCGAGGGAGCGCACTACGCGAGCCAGCGTCTTGGCATCCGGCTTGTGGAATTTGTCGTACATGGCATGCAGGGCGTCGAAAATGCCATAGGGGTGAGCCGGATGATCGCCATGTACCGTGATGCCGTCGGTGACATAAGCGCGAGCAAAACCCACATCACCGGGGTGGGTGGCAATAAAAGACAGGCCCTCAAGGCTATTGATAGTCACCTTGTACTGGGCATCCTCCGGCCCGGTAGCGGACCCGTCGAAGGCTTCCCAGCGGAAGGGGTTGGGGCTAGGGACAAATACGTCGATGATCTCAGCAACGGTCATCGGCGTGAATATCTTGTTCATAAGTACTTCTTTCGAAACATTTGGTTCACACCAATAACGGCCTCGTAGGGCAGGGGCCTGTGAGGTCGGAGATTTCAGTGGACTTGCGCGCACGCAATACTCCTTATGGTAAACCCCGAAGACACAACGCGCGAAAGAACAAGCAATCATAGTCACACTATTGGGTCTCGATGTGGCTATGCCGGGCAAGGCTGGTAGGGTAATGGGGTCATAAGTGTTCAACCGTCCCTGAAGGAAACCTAAATTTCCCCTAAGCTTTCCGGCTCGGGGGGTGCGGTTTCCTTGGGGTAGATGAGTATCCACCTCCGTGTAAGCACGCGAAGTCCTCCCTAGATTTCGTGTTCGGCAGCGGTAGGCCAGGAGGATTTTGTAGTGTCCGCCATTGTCCAGGCTTTCAAGGATGCCGACCTACGTAAAAAGATCATCTTCACCATCGTGATGATCATCGCGTATCGCGTCGGCGCACAGATTCCGTCCCCGGGAGTTGATTATGCGTCCATTGCAGGACGCTTGCGCCAGCTGACCGAGCAGTCCGGAGACCTTTACTCTGTCATCAACCTCTTCTCGGGCGGCGCATTGTTGCAGCTGTCGATCTTCGCCATCGGCATCATGCCGTACATTACGGCCTCGATTATCGTGCAGCTGCTGACCGTGGTCATTCCCCGCTTCGAGGAATTGAAGAAGGAAGGCCAGTCCGGTCAGGCCAAAATGACCCAGTACACCCGCTACCTGACCTTGGCGTTGGCGTTGCTGCAATCCTCCGGCATCGTCGCGCTGGCAGACCGCGAGCAGCTGCTGGGCCAAGGCGTGCCGGTGCTGGCAGAAGACCGTAACTTCTTCACCCTCATTGTCCTGGTAATCACCATGACGTCGGGCGCTGTGCTGGTGATGTGGATGGGCGAGCTTATTACTGAAAAGGGCATTGGCAACGGCATGTCCCTACTCATCTTTGCCGGTATCGCCACCCGTCTGCCTACCGATGGCGTGAGCATTTTGCAGAATAACGGCGGCCTCGTCTTTGCCATGGTCGTTGCTGGCTTGGTTGTCCTAGTCGTGGGCATCACTTTTATCGAGCAAGGCCAGCGCCGCATCCCGGTCCAGTACGCCAAGCGTATGGTCGGTCGCCGCCAGTACGGTGGTTCCTCTACCTACCTGCCGCTGAAGGTTAACCAGGCCGGCGTTATCCCGGTCATCTTTGCCTCCTCCCTTATCTACATGCCGGTTCTCATTACCCAAATTGTGAACTCTGGCTCCCCCGGCACCCCTGATAACTGGTGGCAACGCAACGTCATCGCGCACCTGCAGGCACCTTCCTCCTGGCAGTACATTGTGCTCTACTTCGTCCTGACCATCTTCTTCGCTTACTTCTATGTCTCGGTCCAGTACGATCCGGCGGAGCAGGCGGATAATATGAAGAAGTACGGCGGCTTCATCCCGGGTATCCGCCCGGGCCGCCCGACCGCGGAGTACCTTGGTTATGTGATGAACCGTCTGTTGTGCGTAGGCGCCCTGTATCTGGCAGTTATCGCCATATTGCCGAATATCCTCTTGGACCTCGGCGTGGGCCGCGCTTCTGCCAGCGGTACGTCCGCCTTTGGCGGTACGGCCATCCTGATTATGGTCTCTGTCGCTTTGACTACGGTCAAGCAGATCGAGTCCCAGCTACTGCAATCCAACTACGAAGGACTACTTAAGTAATGCGTCTTGTACTTCTAGGACCTCCCGGTGCCGGCAAGGGCACCCAGGCAGCTATCCTCAGCGAGAAGCTGAACGTTCCGCACATCTCCACCGGCGACCTCTTCCGCGCCAACATTGGCGAGGGTACCCCGTTGGGTGTAGAGGCAAAGTCTTATATCGATGCAGGCAAGCTGGTACCTACCGACGTCACCGCTCGTATGGTCGAGGATCGCCTCAACCAGGACGATGCTAAGAATGGCTTCCTGCTGGACGGCTTCCCTCGTACTACCGAGCAGGCAGACATCCTGGGAGAGCTGCTGTCCAAGAAGGGCGAAAAGCTCGACGGAGTTCTCAACTTCGAGGTATCTGAGGACGTAGTTGTCGAGCGCATGATGGCCCGCGGCCGTGCCGACGATAACGAGGAGACCATCCGTACCCGCCTCGGTGTGTACCGTGAGGAAACCTTCCCGCTAATCGAGCACTATGGCGATGCCATTATCCCCATCAAGGCCGAAGGCACTGTTGAGGAAATCAACGCCCGTGCGATGGAAGCACTGGGTAAGTAAGCATGGCTTTTCGACGCCGCACTAAGCGCATCCCCGCCCGTACCCCGGGTGAGCTAGACGCCATGCAGGCCGCCGGCGAGATCGTCGGCAAGGCACTGCAGGAAGTCCGCGCTGCTGCGGCGTCTGGCGTATCCACTCTTGAACTAGATGCAGTGGCAGAGCAGACCATTCGCGATGCCGGAGCATATCCCACGTTCAAGGGCTACGAGGGCTTCCCCGGCTCCATTTGTGCTTCTGTTAATGATGTCATCGTCCACGGAATCCCAGACCAAGAAACCGTCCTCGCCGAAGGTGACCTGGTTTCGATTGATTGTGGTGCCACGCTCGACGGCTGGGTCGGCGATAGCGCTTGGTCCTTCGCTGTGGGGGAGCTTGATGCAGATGTTGACGCCTTAAATAGGGCCACCGAGTGGGTCCTTATGGAAGGCATGCAGGCTATGGTTCCGGGCAACATGCTTACCGACGTCTCCCACGCCCTTGAACAAGCCACTCGCCGGGCCGAGGAAAAGTTCGGCGTAGACCTGTTTATCGTGGACGGTTACGGAGGGCACGGCATTGGTCGCACAATGCATGAGGATCCCTACCTAGCCAACGAAGGCCGGCCGGGTCGGGGCCCGCTGATCCAAGAAGGTTCCGTACTGGCCATTGAACCCATGCTAACTTTGGGCACAGAGGATTCTGCCGTCTTGGAGGATGATTGGACGGTCGTAACCCTCGATGGTTCCTTTGCCGCTCACTGGGAGCATACGGTGGCCGCGACCGCCGATGGTCCCCGTATTCTCACCCGTCGCTACTGACATATATTCCCCAATATTGCCTGTTGTACTAGGCAGATACCCCCCGAAAGGTTATACTCACAGCTATGTCTAAATTTAGCTTCCGCAAGTTCCGTGCCACGGTCGCAGCGCCCGCAGTCGCTAGCGTGATGGCCTTGAGTGCCACCGTTGCGGCTCCTGCCGCTACTGCCCAGGAGGTTCCTAACCTGGATCAGCTCCGCTCCAAGGCAAACTCTGACCTCGCACAGCTCTCTTCTCAGTCCGGCCTAGATAGGCTCACCGCTGATGCAAAGGCACAGCTGGATAATTTCTACGGCCAAACCCGCGAGCAGGCGTGGAACACCCGCAACCAGATTTTGGACCAGGCGGAGAAGTTCTCTCCTGAGCTGGCTCCTAGCGTTCAGACTGCGGTGGATGGCGCCGTTGAATTCCTCTTCCCGGGTCTGATTGCTCAGAAGAATGAGGAAGCACGCAAGGCCCGCGAGGCGGCTGCCCGCGCTAATGCCGAGCGCGTTGCCGCTGAGAAGGCTCGCTCCGAGGCTGCCGCACGTAAGGCGGAAGCGCAGCGCCGCGCCAACGAGTTTGACCGTGGTCCGTGCCCTGCGGACGCCAAGGTTTGTGTTGACTTGAACGGTCGCCGCACCTGGCTGCAGGACGGTGGCAAGGTCTCCTATGTCTCCCCGGCAATGTCGGCTGGCATGCAAGGTCAGGAAACCCCACGCGGCACCTTCCACGTCACCCGCAAGGTAGAGCACGAAATCTCCCGCGAGTTCAATAACGCGCCGATGCCGTACTCCATCTACTTCACCAATAACGGTCACGCTTTCCACTTGGATGACCCGGCCGTTGACTCCAATGGTTGCGTACACCTGCCGCCGGACGCTGCAAAGCGTTACTGGGATAATGTGCAGGTCGGCGATAAAGTATTCATTTACTAAAGTCTCCCGCCACTGCGCTAATTGATTCCCCCGCGTTGGTTCTCCGTGAAGGAGGGCCGGTGTGGGGGATTTCTTCTCTCTGGCGGTCTTAAAATGCTGACTGTGGGCACAAGGCTAGGGGAGAGGGAACCGCATAACTCGACGTCGAAAAGCGCACTGGTTTGGAAAACGTGTCGCTGCAGCGTATGCTGTTAAGTCGGTGTATTACGCCAGTGAGGCTGGCGCGGATACGCCACCGCAGTAGACAACAAACATGCAGGTGACGGCACTCTTGTCCGTCTCCAGAAAAGTAGAGGTTATGGCTAAGGAAGGCGCAATCGAGGTAGAAGGCCGCATTATCGAGCCTTTGCCCAACGCAATGTTCCGTGTCGAGCTCGACAATGGACACAAGGTTCTTGCACATATTTCTGGCAAGATGCGTCAGCACTACATTCGCATCCTCCCAGAGGACCGCGTGGTTGTAGAGCTGTCTCCTTATGACCTGACCCGTGGACGCATCGTCTACCGCTACAAGTAAAAACTGTAAGCCTCCTCACCCAAGGGTGAACCTGTAGGTTCACCCTGTCCACCTCAGGCTACGGTGGCCTGAGCCCGCACTGGTAAGTAACCCAAGGATTCCCGGCACGGTCCGGGCGAAGCGTTGCATGGAGTGGGACGGATGGGGAGAAAACCGCCGTAACAACCCGAAAGGACACGCCATATGGCACGTCTAGCTGGTGTTGACCTCCCACGCAATAAGCGTATGGAGGTCGCTCTCACCTACATCTACGGCATCGGTCCAACCCGTGCCAAGGAACTGCTAGAAAAGACTGGCATTTCTCCTGACCTGCGCACTGACAACCTGGATGATGACCAGCTGTCGGCGCTCCGTGACGCTATTGAGGCTACCTGGAAGGTTGAGGGTGACCTCCGCCGTCAGGTTCAGGCTGATATTCGCCGCAAGATTGAAATCGGTAGCTACAAGGGTCTGCGCCACCGTCGTGGCCTGCCTGTACGTGGCCAGCGCACCAAGACTAACGCGCGCACTCGTAAGGGTCCGAAGAAGACGATCGCAGGAAAGAAGAAGTAATTCATGCCTCCAAAGACTCGTTCCGGCGCACGCCGTTCCGGCCGTCGCGTCGTAAAGAAGAATGTGGCTCTCGGCCACGCATACATCAAGTCCACCTTCAATAACACCATCGTTTCGATCACCGATCAGACCGGTGCTGTTATTTCTTGGGCATCCTCCGGCCACGTTGGCTTCAAGGGTTCCCGTAAGTCCACTCCGTTCGCCGCTCAGATGGCTGCTGAAAACGCTGCCCGCAAGGCAATGGATCACGGCATGAAGAAGGTTGACGTATTCGTCAAGGGTCCGGGCTCCGGCCGCGAGACCGCCATCCGTTCCCTGCAGGCTGCAGGCCTCGAGGTTTCCTCGATCACGGATGCAACCCCACAGCCGCACAACGGCTGCCGTCCGACCAAGCGCCGCAAGGTTTAAGGGAAAGGAAGAGGTAAGAAAATGGCTCGTTACACTGGCCCCGCTACCCGCGTATCCCGCCGTCTTCGCGTCGACTTGGTCGGCGGAGATATGGCATTCGAGCGCCGCCCGTACCCACCGGGACAGGCTGGCCGCAACCGCATCAAGGAATCTGAGTACCTGCTGCAGCTCCAGGAGAAGCAGAAGGCAAAGTACACCTACGGTGTGCTGGAGCGTCAGTTCCGTCGCTACTACGCAGAGGCTAACCGCCTCCCAGGCAAGACCGGCGATAACCTGGTTATCCTGCTCGAGTCCCGCCTGGACAACGTAGTTTACCGTGCAGGTCTGGCACGCACCCGCCGCCAGGCTCGCCAGCTTGTCTCCCACGGTCACTTCACCGTGAACGGCAAGAACATCAACGTTCCTTCCTACAAGGTCACCCAGTACGACATCATCGATGTCCGTGACCGCTCCAAGAAGATGGAATGGTTCGAAGATGCTCAGGACGCCCTCATCGATGCCAACGTACCGGCATGGCTGCAGGTTGTTCCTGATACCCTGCGCATCCTCGTGCACCAGCTGCCCGAGCGCGCTCAGATCGACATTCCGCTGCAGGAGCAGCTCATCGTCGAGCTTTACTCGAAGTAAACTGTTATACCGCACGGCCTTTGAAGGCTTGGCGGATAACCAGGAATCTTCAATCCCGAAGATTTTTACCCCTCTACCGGCGTCAAATAGCGGTCGCCGAAAAGGAGAATTGCAATGCTCATTTCCCAGCGTCCTCAACTCACCGAGGAATTCATCGACTCGTCTCGTTCCAAGTTCGTCATCGAACCGCTCGAGCCGGGCTTTGGCTACACCCTCGGTAACTCGTTGCGTCGCACCCTGCTGTCGTCCATTCCGGGTGCAGCAGTAACCTCCATCAAGATCGATGGTGTTCTCCACGAGTTCACCACCATCAACGGTGTGAAGGAAGACGTTTCCGAGATCATCTTGAACATCAAGAGCATGGTACTTTCTTCCGACTCCGATGAGCCGGTTGTTATGTACCTGAGCAAGGAAGGCCCGGGCGATGTTACCGCGGGCGATATCCAGCCGCCGGCTGGTGTGGAGATTCACAACCCGGATCTGCACATCGCTTCCTTGAATGACACCGCCAAGCTGGACATTGAGCTCGTCGTCGAGCGCGGCCGTGGCTACGTCCCAGCCGCTCCTACCTCCGGTGAGATCGGCCGTATCCCGGTCGACCAGATTTACTCCCCGGTTCTGAAGGTCTCTTATAAGGTCGAGGCAACTCGTGTTGAGCAGCGTACCGACTTTGACAAGCTGACCATCGACGTCGAAACCAAGAACTCGATTTCCGCACGCGATGCCCTGGCTTCCGCCGGCGGCACTCTGGTCGAACTCTTCGGCCTGGCTCGCGAGCTGAATAACGCTGCCGAAGGCATTGAGATCGGACCCTCCCCGCAGGAGACCGAGTACATCGCTGCTTATGGCATGCCGATCGAGGACCTGAACTTCTCCGTCCGCTCTTATAACTGCCTGAAGCGTCAGGAGATCCACACCGTGGGCGAGCTCGCTGAATGCACCGAGTCCGACCTGCTGGATATCCGCAACTTCGGTCAGAAGTCGATCAATGAGGTAAAGATCAAGCTGGCTAACCTGGGCCTGGCTCTCAAGGACACCCCTGAGGACTTCGACCCAACCCAGCTCGAGGGCTACGACGCAGAAACCGGTGACTTCAAGGATCCGGCTGCTGAGGATTCCGAGTAAAGAACCCCGCTGACTTGCGGCAATATTCATTCTTATTGCCGCGCGCTCAACTTTTACCGCATACGAGGAGTACACAATGCCAACCCCTAAGAAGGGTGCCCGTCTCGGCGGCTCCGCCAAGCAGCAGGCTCACATGCTGAGCAACTTGGCAGCCAGCCTGATCGAGCACGGCGCTATCAAGACCACCGATGCCAAGGCGAAGGTCCTTCGCCCGTACATCGAGAAGATCATCACCAAGGCTAAGTCCGGCACCGTTGCTGACCGCCGCGCAGTTCTGAAGCTCATCCCCCGCAAGGATGTTGTTTCTTACCTGTTCGACGAGGTAGCACCGAAGTTTGAGAACCGTGAGGGTGGCTACACCCGCACCATCAAGCTGGATAACCGCACTGGTGACAATGCCCCGATGTCCCAGATCTCCCTCGTTCTCGAGGAGCCCGTGACCTCTGAGGCTAACCGCGCTACCCGCGCTGCCGCTTCCAAGGCCGCTGAGGCTGAGGAAGCTAAGGAAGACGAGGCTGCAGAGACCGAGGCACCTGCCGAGGAGACCGCAGCTGAGGAGTCCGAGGAGAAGTAAATCCTCCTTCGGCCTTAGCGCTTCGCCGCCGCCTTTCCCACTTCTGGGAGGTCGGCGGCTTTTTATGTCTCCAGCCCGTTGGGCTGCTCTGAGGGTGGTGGCCCTAGCAGCGGCGCTCCGTGTTTACTCCGGTAGCATGAAGTCCACTATGACTGATGCAGCATCCACTTCGCCGGAAGGTCCGGCGGACGGTTTCGTTCGCCTGCGCTTGGACTTGGCTTATGACGGCACGGATTTCCACGGTTGGGCTAAGCAGAAGGGAAGTCTGCGCACCGTGCAAGGCGTGCTGGAAGAAAAACTCGCGATGATTGCCCGCGCAGAGGTTCCGCTGACGGTCGCCGGCCGCACGGATGCCGGCGTTCACGCGCGTGGTCAGGTCGCCCACGTCGACGTTCCTACGGAAATGCTCGAGCAGCGTTCGGTGGCGGGGGAGCCGGGGAAGCTGGTGCGTCGGTTAGCAAAGCTTTTGCCTTCAGACGTGCGGGTGCATGGCTGCGAGTTTGCGCCCGCGGGCTTTGATGCGCGTTTCTCGGCGTTGCGCAGACATTATGTGTATCGCGTTACTACCAGTCCGCGGGGCGCGCTGCCTACGCGCGCGCGGGATACCGCCGAGTGGATTAAGCCGGTGGATATCGATGCCATGCAGGAAGCAGCTACCGCGTTGGTAGGCCTGCATGACTTTGCAGCCTTCTGCAAGGCTAAGCCGAATGCCACGACCATTCGTGAACTGCAGGAGTTCTCTTGGCGGGATGTTTCAACTCCTGAAGAACCGGAGCTCTTCGAGGCACGCGTGAGCGCCGATGCTTTTTGCTGGTCGATGGTTAGGTCCCTGGTGGGCTGCTGCCTGCGTGTGGGGGAGGGGCGCCGCGATGCCGACTTCGCCGCGGCGTTGCTCCACGAGACTAAACGTTCCTCCAGCATCCCCGTGGCCCCAGCGAAAGGGCTTTCTCTGGTGGCCGTGGATTACCCGGCGGCAGATCAGCTGGCCGTCCGCGCCGAGGTTACTCGCGAAAGGCGCAACGCCGACTAGCTTTCCAGGTGGCGGTTTAAGCCCACCTGGGATAGCCTGTGTGCGGGGTGTACACAGACTTTTCGGGGGAAAATCATGGCGCGTCCGCTGCCTACTACTAAGGCCCAGGTATCAGGCCATAAATTTCTACGTCGCCGCGTTGAACATGGGCTAGTACTGGGCGATATACGCATGATTCACGATCCTTTGGCCAGGCGCCGCAAAGCACTCCTCTTCGGAGGGGTTGCCGTGGCCTTCTTGGCTGTGGGGTCCGGAATGTTGGCGTGGCTGCAGCCGAGCCCACAGCCGGGCGATGCACCCATCGTACGCTCGGAGCAGGGGCAGCTTTTTGTGGATGTCAATGACACCTACCACCCAGTCTTCAACCTGGCGTCTGCGCGGATTATCACTGGGCAGGCCGCCGAGGCACAAACGATTGGGGATGAGCACCTGCACGAAGCTCTCCTGGGGTCACCGGTGGGCATCTCGGATGCGCCGGGCTACCTCGCGGCAGCGGATGAGGTTCCTCAGCAGCGATGGGTGGCCTGTTTGGCCGGCAAGGATGAGACTCCGGTAGCAGAAAACCCGATCAGCATTGGCGGCCAGCAGGTCGCTTCGCAAGCGGTCATCGTCCTCGTCGAGCCCGAACAGGAAGGCTTGGGCCGCGAGCGCGCTGCCCTTGTGGAATCCGAGGGCTCCCAGTGGCTTATTACCGAGGAAGGCCGGGTGGCGTTGCCAGATCCTTCCAGCACTGAGGGCCGCGTAGTGCGCCGCGCGATTGGCGTGGAAGATAGCACCCACGTCTGGCCCATGCCGGCCGAACTACTCAATTCCTTTGCGGAGCTGCCGCCGCTACACTTTCCGGCGGAGCCGCCAGAGATCGTCGATACCGGCCAGGGGCTGTGGGCGCGTATGCCCAGTGGCGTCGCTGAGCTGACGCCCACACAAGCGCAGATGCTTACCGGCTTAGGAGCTAAGGAGACGACATCTACGCCGCAAGAGGTAGCCGCGCTTGCCGACGTCCCTTTAAACCTCAATCTTCCTTCCGCATCCTTCCGTTTCTTAAGCCCAGAGGATGGCTGGATGTGTGCTGATTCTGATGGCGCCGGGGTAGTGGTACCCGCCCAATCCGGTACCGTCGCCTTAGCAGGTGAAGCGGTCGCGCATCGCTTTGGCGGGCTCAACGCCGGCGGCGTAGGAGTAGACAGCGGCCATGGCTATCATGTGGTCTCACCAACGGGGCAACGACACGCGGTCAAAGATAAGGAGACCTTGGACGCGCTTGGAACCGGCGTGGGAGCGCAGGTGCCGTGGAAAATCCTGCGCTTGTTGCCGGAAGGCTCGGCACTGAGTCGTGAGCAGGCCCTGCAAGCTAGCTCTTAAGCCGCAGTCCGCGCCACGTGGCCCACGCGGCTAGCGCTAGCGCCAACCCGCCGAGCGCCCAGGCGCTGCGCATAGGTGCGCGCGAGGCATCCTCTTCGGCCGGGCGGATGGTCATCGCCCGGGTATCGACTTCCGCGGCTGATTCCACATGGGTGAGCACCGTGAGCGGGTCGATAAAGCCGTGGCCTGGCTCTGCCGCGGCCTCCAAGCGTGCACGGAGGGCTGCCGGGCTATCATCGGGAAAGCGCTGCGCTAGTAGGGCAGCGGTGCCGCTGACTACCGGCGCGGCAAAGGAGGTGCCGTGAAATTGTGACGTGCCGTCCGTGCCCTCTTTGCCGTCGGCCCATCCGCCGGCGGGATTGAGTGCGAGTGGTACAAATCCTTGCGCGGCCAATTGTGGGCCATCCGCCGAAGTCAGAGAGTAGTCAGCAAGCTCGTGCGAATCCTCCTGGGCGCTTACCGAGAGCACGGTGGGCGAATCCGCGGGGAAGACTCGGTCACCCATTTCGCAGTTCCCGGAAGAAGCATTGCCGGATGCAGCAATCACCACGGCTCCAGAGTCTTCTGCATGTGCTAAAGCACCATCCAACCGGGAAGTATCCACCTGGGCGGCCACGTCCGGCGGGACACAGGAAACAACGGAGATATTGATGATGCGGGCGCCGGCATCGGTGGCGTCATCAATTGCCCGGGCTAAGGTCTCTAGCGAGCCGACAGTACTATCTTCTGCCTCCTGGCGGTAATGCGCGCTGGTCTGGCGTACAGCGTAAATCTCCGCCCGCGGGGAAATCCCGATATCGTGCCCGGCGATGACACCGGCCACGATGGTGCCGTGCAGGTCACAATCGCGGTGCGGCTCCGGAGCCTCCGGCGCAATGAGGTCGGCGCCGCCGCTGAGCCGGCGCAGTTGTTCATGATGCGCCACACCAGTATCGATGACGGCTACTTTTACACCTTCCCCGGTGGCAAAGGAATGAAGACGAGCCCGGTACTGACGCTGATCTTCGCTGGGATGGGGTGAAAGGGGAGAAGAATGCGCGGTGGCACATTCGCGGTCCGGTTCGCGCGCGTCTGCGAGGGGAGCGGCTGTCAGTCCCGCAGTAGCTGCAGCAACTAAAGCAGTGGGTAGCACGCGCATTAACCGAGCCCCCTGATGAGTACAAAGACGCCGGCTAGGTGCGCGGCCAATGGCAAGCTGGCTGCGATGGCAAGCGATTCGACGCGCTCAAACCATGCGATGGTGGTGGGCTCTAGCCTAGCTACCTGCGGTGCCCATAGCGGGGTGCTCATCATGACGATAAGAACCAGACCAGCAATAAGGGTTGGTGCCCAGGCATCAGCAAGCCCGGAATCTGCCACCGCGTGGCTAGCGCAGAGGCAAGTAGTAAGGCATGCGGTAATTGCCAGTAGCATTAGTGCCCAGCTGGCTAGCGCACGGCCGTGCCGGGCGGCGTGCATCACGACGGCGCCCGCAGTGGTAAGGCAGAGTGCTTGGACAAAACCCACCCCGGTGTGTTCGGAACCAAAAAGCACCGCAACATAATCGGCAAAAGAACTAGGTGCCTCGCTAGTTGGTGCCAGGACGGGACCACTACCCGTAAACGAAAGCCCGATGAGGGCCGGGATGAGACAAATCGATATACCGCAGCACATTCCCTCATAGGCGCCGCTGGCGCGTTGGGCGCGGATATCCACATCCGGTTGGATTGTGTCTGAAACCGCGAGGTCTTGGCCGGCTGTTGGCAGCTGTGGGACCTTGAGCCCTGCGGTGGCAATAGCCAGAGCAGGAGCTGCGGCTAACAACACGATGCCAGCGATAATCACACAAGCGGCGGCCGCCGTACCGTGGCTAGCGCGTAGACCTGTCTCTGGTCCGGGCAGCAGGTAGCCCAGTGCCGCGACCATTAGGAGCGCAGAGACACAAAGCGCAGCGGCGGTAGTGCGAACCGTGCTCAGCCCAATGACGTGGCAGGCAAGCAGCACTATGAGGAGGGCAGAACAGGCGGTGAAGGCGGCAAAGGGGGCATCGCTAAGCGAGGGCGAAATCGCCGCCCAGCCGCACGCCATGCCGGCTACTAGGCTCAGGTGTACCAGCGAGACGGCGCGGGTCCACAGAGCGAGTAACCATGTCCCTGCGGTCAACGCTGCCCACGCCGCCAAAGGGAGGGTGCTAACCCAGATCAAAGCGAAGGCGGCAAGCAATCCCGCCCACGCCCAGACAGTGGGAAGAGCAGCGGTAGTATCCTCCTCGGCCGTAGCGGCGAGCGATTCCGCTGCATCCCGGATCACCGGCGCGGGGCGGCGCTCGCGCGGACTAATCACCAGGATGGATCCTTCCGTGAGCGCAGTGGCAGCCAGTGGAGCGGTGAGATCAATGGCGCGGCCAGAGGCTGTACTAGCGCGCCACGGCTCAGAGATGGTGGGCGCATCGACTAAGTCAGTGATCTCGGCTAAAAGCTCGCCCACGCTGGAGCTTAGCGGCAGAGCCACGTCTGCTTCCTTGTGGAAGGCGCCGGCATGAATGCGAACGGTAAGGCGCAGATGATGCGCCGTATCAGTGGTCATGATTTCCCCCGAAAAATGTATGGATTGTGGGCGTCCCCCCTTGCCCAATGCCACATATTGTGGCTTACTAGTGGCGACGTGTCCACCGCAGCGCGGGGAATCTTGGCAGGGGGCCAGGAGCGCTTGGCGCGTGGCTCGGGGGAGGTTACCTAGGCATGCTTGGGATCGGGGATACCCGCGTAATTGAGCCGTTGACTATGCCATTGCGGGATGCAGCACCGCCGCTGCCCACCGGCAGCATTGAGGCTGAGGAAGTCCCGGAAGCGGTGCGCCCGCAACCGGTGCCGCTGGTGCGGTTACTGCTTCCAGTGGTGATGATTGCGGCGATGCTTGGCATGGTCGCTCTTATGGTGTTGGGAGCAGATGATTCACGGCAAATTAGCCCCATGGCCTTGATGTTTCCACTGATGATGCTGGCAAGTATGGCCATGATGTTCGGGTCCAATAACAGCGGGCAGGATCCGGACGAAACCCGGCGCACCTACCTGCGCCACATCAAAGCCTTGCGGGAAAAGGCCCTGCGAAATGCGTCTGCGCAGCGCGCACATGAGAACTATCGGCACCCCGCACCAGTGGAATTGAGCGCGCTGGTGGGTTCGCGTCGCATGTGGGAGCGCGGCCCTGATGACTCGGATGCCCTGGAGGTACGAGTGGGAACTGGCCCCACCACTTTGTGCACACCCATTAATGTGCCGGATTCCGGTGCCACCGAGGACCTAGACCCAGTGTGTGCGGTGAGCATGCGCCAGACGATCAAGGCGGTGGGAACCGTGCCCGATATGCCGGTGGTCATTCAATTACAAGCCTTTCGCTTCCTGTCCGTATCCGGCACGGCGTCGACGCGGGGCAAAGAACCTACAGATCCAGCCCGCGATATGGTTCGAGCGATGGTGCTCCAGATGGCACTGGCGCATGGTCCGGAAGCTTGCGGTATCGAAGCTATCGGTGGTCAGTGGGAATGGCTGAAGTGGTTGCCCCATGCCCGCACGCCGGAGAAAGCTCGTTTTCGCATCCTCATAGTTGATGGTGTACTGACCACGGGCACTGAAGACTTCTTTCACGATGATTCCTATACCACCATCATTGAAGTGGGTGGAGCGCCATCCTCAGCGTTAGGGGTGCGCGCTGAGCACGAGGGGCTAAGCCTAGTGGCAGGACAGCAGCTGCAGGTGGTGACCGCGGCTGGTGTGGAAGACCTAGGGAAACCTGATGGAATGAGCACGGCTGCCGCGACGTTGCTCGCCCGCAGTATGGCCGCTTTCCGCCGCCCCGATAGCACTTCCGGCCGGCGAGGAAGCGACCTTATGGGGCTTTTGGGCTATCGTGATGTGGAAGAGCTAGCGGCCAGCGGCATGTGGCATGGCCGAGAGGGCTCGGCGCGTCTCATGGTGCCAATCGGCATCGATACTGTAGGCCAGCCCGTCACGGTGGATCTCAAGGAATCTGCCCACGGCGGTATGGGCCCGCATGGCCTGTGCATCGGCGCGACCGGCAGCGGCAAGTCGGAGTTGCTGCGCACTCTCGTCACTGCGCTTGCGGCTACCCACAGCCCAGACGAACTCAACCTAGTGCTGGTGGATTTCAAAGGCGGTGCGACGTTTCTAGGATGTGACCACCTGCCGCATACCTCCGCGGTGATCACCAACCTGGAAGAGGAATCGACGCTGGTAGAGCGCATGTATGATGCCATCTCCGGCGAGATGAACCGGCGCCAGGAGCTATTGCGCACCGCCGGCAACTTTGCCAACGTCAGCGAGTACAACGCCTCCGGCGCTGCCGTGCGCGAGCACGGGCCGCTGCCGGCCTTGGTCATTGTTGTCGATGAGTTTTCGGAGCTTTTGGGCCAGCACCCCGATTTTGCAGAGCTCTTCGTAGCCGTCGGCCGACTGGGGCGCAGCCTTCACGTGCACCTGCTTTTGGCCTCCCAAAGGCTCGAAGAAGGCCGATTGCGGGGGCTGGATTCCCACTTGTCCTACCGAATCGGTCTGAAAACTTTCTCCTCGGCGGAGTCCCGTCAAGTTTTGGGAGTAACCGATGCTTACCATCTGCCCGGCCAGCCCGGCGCAGGCTACCTCAAATCCGATGCCGAGGCGCTGACTCGCTTTCAGGCCTCTTATGTATCTGGACCTGTGCCGCGCCGTGCACTTGCTGAGGCTCACCCGGATCGTCCTGCCGCGCTCCGTGGTCGCGTGCAGCTCTTTCACGGCTGGTCACAAGAGGAGGAAAGTAACAACTCCGCGATGGTTCTTGATGATTCCACCACGGTGCTTACTGAGGTCGTGCGTGCCGCGGCAGACGAGGCCCAGCTGCGCGATCAATCGGCGCACCGCATTTGGCTGCCGCCGCTACCGCCGCACATTGAGCTATCCGCGTTACCGGGACTTTCGGAGGCACAAGGAGCGGATGCGACCACGCCCGCAGCGGACCAAGAGCAATTGCTTGCCCCCATCGGCATTATCGATAGGCCGTATTACCAACGCCAGGATGAGCTGATTATTGATTTTACCCAGCACGGCGGGCACATGGCGTTGTGCGGCGGTCCGCAGTCTGGTAAATCGAGCGCATTGCGCACTATTGTCTCTGCACTGGCGCTGCGACATGGCCCCCAGGAGGCACGCTTTTATGTCATCGATCTTGGAGGCGGTCAGCTAGCAGCCTTGGAGCGCTTGCCTCACGTTGCCGGAGTTGCCGGGCGCGAGGACAGCGAAAAGGTGCGGCGCATAGTGGACGAAGTAGCCGGGTTTATCCGCCGCCCGGAGCGGTGCGCAACCTTCCTTGTCATTGACGGCTGGCACCACATTGGCACCTCCAACGCGGAGTTTGAAGACATCGCGGAGAAAGTCACCGAAATCGTCGCCGATGGTGCCTCCGCTCATGTGCATGTTGTCATTGCGACCTCGCGATGGACCACGATGCGCCCTGCCATCCGCGATCTCATTGCTAACCGCCTCGAGCTGCGTCTGGGCGAGGCCCTGGATTCGCTCATTGACCGCAAATTGCAGCAGAAGCTCCCTAGCGCGCCAGGCCGTGGGCTCACTTTGGTGGGCGAGAATATGCTTTTAGCTCGAACTGCGAACCAGGACATCGCCCACATTTGCCGCGTTCACGCTGCTGCTAAACCGGTACCGCAGCTCAAGATGTTGCCTGCTGTGCTCACTCCGACTGCGCTCGCGGCGCAAGGTGACGTGCCCATTGGCGAGATCGCCTGGGGTATTGGCGGGCGCGACCTCGATACGCTGACGTGGAACCCGTCCAGCGAGCCGCACCTAATGGCAATTGGTGCGCAGGGGTGTGGCAAGTCCACCTTCCTGGCGCAGATAATGTGCGGGATCAGTGCCTTTGCGCGGGAAGACGCCCGCTTAGTGGTTATCGACCAGCGCCGAGCCCACTTAGGAACCTTGGACCAAACCATGGTGGCTGCCTACGCCGCGACGCAGTCGAGCGCACAAGAAACCATTCTCGATACAGTCCGCACCCTGGAATCCCGCTTGCCGGGCACAGACATTACCCCGGCGCAGCTCGCCGCACGAGATTGGTGGGAGGGCCCTGATATCTACTTAGTAATCGATGATGCCGACCTATTGAGCGATATTGCCCTCTCTCCGTTGCTGGAGCTGCTTCCGCATGCCCGCGATATTGGCCTGCACCTGGTCATCGCGCGCAAATCCGGTGGCATTGGCCGCGCACTATTTGGCCAGTTCTTCTCTGCGGTGCGCGATCTACAACCAGCGCTGCTGCTTTTCGACGCCGACCGGGACGAAGGCACCATCTTCGGCCTCAAACCCAGCCACCAACCACCCGGCCGCGGTCAGTGGAGTATCCGCGGTGAAAACCTCGGCATCGCTCAAGCGGTGTATCCAGAAGGAGAGAAGTAAATGACCACCAACCTCAGCGCGCATACGCATACTGACTCCCCAAGTACTACCGATGGGGAAGCCAAAGCTGTACCGATAACCATCACGATTCTGGATGCGGCCACCATCTTTGAAGGACCCGAAACGGTCTACCGCTATGACCTGCCGGGCTCCGGCATCGTAGAAGGCTGGGCCTTGGGCCAAGTCATGGATCAGATATCCAAAATGGGCGGACCATCCTGGCCCGACGTGGAAGCATGCGTCGTGGCAGATTCTTCCGGCACGGATATTGCGCAGGAAGCAACCACCATCATCCGCCGGCAACTAGAGGTCACGGGGGTGCACCTCATTGAGCCAGAACCAGCAATCTCTCCACTAGCTGCGTCAGACCCACTTTCCCGGCATCGTCTTCCTGCTACCGAAGTTACGGAATCGGCGCCGCCCACCACGGTGATGGAGGCACCCGCCTACGAAGAGCCAGTAACCCCAAGCTGGTCCAACCGGCTGCGCGGTTGGCTGGGGACTATCGATATATTTCATATCGCCATAGCAGTGGTCGTCATCGCCGTAGCGGGAGCCTCTTGGTGGGCCATCGGGGCCCAAGCATCTAGCGATGATGACTCTGTGGCGGATGCTTCGCATTCGCAATCACGTGCCGCTGAGCCACGCCGCGATGAGGAGGCGGAATCCGCGCCGAACTCGCCGCATTCCGGCGCGCCGGGCACACCGGATTCTGGCAGTGCCGAATTAAATCCGGGGGAGAAGCGTCTAGACGTTGAGGGGATGTCGGTGGTCGTCCCCAGCGGGTTCCACACCAAGGTGGAGGATGGCTTGGTTACCGCTACTGGCGAAGACCCGAACCTGCGCATCCTTTTTGCAGCCGATGAGATGTTTAATGTGCCGGCAGATGCCCTCTTTAAAGAAATCCATGTGCAAGTCGATGAAGACCCGGCGCTTCGCGATGCAACGGAGAAAGCCGGGCGCCTGCGCTATACCGAAGACCCTGGGGATGGCTCGTTGGTGGAATGGACCACTTGGGAGGATCGAGGTCACCAGATGTCCGTGGGGTGCCATACCCGCCACAACGCCAACGCTGTCCAAAAGGCAGCCTGCCGCATGGCCACGGAAAGCCTGATTAAAAACAGTCCTAAATAATTTTGGCTAAGCCGGGAACCGTTTGACGCAAAGTCCAGTCCAATAAAAGTGAGAAAGCACAGATGCGAAGCACAGCTGCTTTTTCGGGGGAAATATACACAATCTCATCCGCCCTAAGGAGGGGCGCACTCTTATGTCTCAGACTTTCAAGACACAAGCCGATGTCATGATCGCCACCGCTGGCAAAGTCGATAACACCAACGATGAAGTCCAGGGGGAGCTCACCCGCCTGCAGGGCGTCGTCGACTCCGTGCGCGGCAGCTGGGTAGGCCAGGCGCAGGTCTCTTTCGATGACCTGATGCAGCGCTACAACACCTCTGCACAGCAGCTGCGTGAAGCATTGGCTGCTATCTCTGACAATATCCGCAGCAATGCCCACAACTTCGACAACGTGGAAGCAGAAAACACCCAGGCTTTCTCCAATGTTGGCGGCGGCCTCGCCCTCTAATTTGCCCCGCACACTTCACTAGTCCGCAGCCCAAAAGCTATAAGATTCACAGAAGGGAACCCATCACCACATGTCCGAGATCAAGTACGAATTCGGTGCCATTTCTTCCGCCGCAGCCGATATCAACGCCACCTCTGGTCGCATTAACAGCACCTTGGCAGACCTGAAGGCACGTTTGCAGCCGATGGTGAGCACTTGGGAAGGCGAATCCGCCGTGGCTTATAACCAGGCACAGGCCAAGTGGGATAAGGCATCGCAGGAACTCAACACCGTGCTCGCCACCATATCCAAGACCGTTTCCCAGGGCAACGATGCAATGAGCGACGTTAACCGTCGCGCCGCCGCAAGCTGGGGCTAAATCCACGCGCTGGTTATACGGTTTCACGCTGTCCTGGTCGAGACTGCGGTGCTACCGGCCACATCCACGTGGCAGGAGGCGGACGCAGCCGCAGTCTCGCCCTAGATTGCAGCGTGACAATGCTTTTCCTTACCTTTCTTTTTTAATCTCTCAAACCCCTTTAAGTCGTACCTTTCTGGTCCACACCCTTAAGCCGGCACCTCCCGTTCGAGCCGCGGAAGGTGCCGGCTTCTGTGTTTTGGTTTTCAAGCAGGTGAGCAAGTAGGGTAGGAGACCTATGTGTTCGCTCGTCGGCAAGCAGCTGGCGAAGCGCTCCCTGCAGGTCTCCACCGGCCGCTGTACGGGAGTGAATGGATGCTTAGCGCTGGCCGGCAGTTCCGAGACAGACTTTCAAGGAGTCAAATTGTCTACTTTCCACCCAAAGAGCGGTGACATCACCCGCAAGTGGTACGTCATCGACGCTACTGATGTGGTGCTGGGCAAGCTCGCTTCCACCGTTGCAGACCTGCTGCGCGGCAAGCACAAGCCACAGTTCGCACCGAACGTTGACACTGGTGACCACGTCATCATCATCAACGCTGACAAGATCCACGTTTCTTCCGTTAAGCGCGGCCGCGAGATGCGCTACCGCCACTCCGGTTACCCGGGCGGCCTGAAGTCCATGACCCTGGGTCAGTCTTTGGACGCCAACCCGGTTCGCGTTATCGAAGAATCTGTTGCCGGCATGATGCCGCACAACAAGCTCTCCCGCGCTTCCATCAAGAAGCTGCACGTCTTCGCAGGCGAAGAGCACCCGTACGCCGGCCAGAAGCCGGAAACCTTCGAGTTTAAGCAGGTGGCACAGTAATGGCTGAGCAGAACATCGACAACAACGTAGCCGACGCTGCTGACATCGCTGCAGCAAGCGCCGCTACCGAAGAGTTCACCAACACCATCGGTGATTCCATCGCACCGGCCGAGACCGAAGAGGTTGAGGCTGCTGCTCCGGTACACGAGGGCCCAATCCAGACCGTCGGTCGCCGTAAGCGCGCCGTCGCACGTGTTCGCCTCGTTGCTGGCTCCGGCCAGATTGAGGTTAACGGCCGCGAGTTCGACGAGTACTTCCCGAACAAGCTGCACCAGCAGGACATCCTCACCCCGCTGACCCTGCTGGAGCGCGAGAACCAGTTCGACCTCAAGGTCACCGTTAACGGCGGCGGCCCAACCGGTCAGGCTGGCGCCCTGCGTCTGGCTATCGCTCGTGCACTGAACATCTACAACCCGGCTGACCGCACCGCCCTCAAGAAGGCTGGTCTGCTCACCCGTGATGCTCGTGCAGTTGAGCGTAAGAAGGCTGGTCTGCACAAGGCACGTCGCGCACCGCAGTACTCCAAGCGTTAATTTCGCTTATACTGCACGCGCAAGCGCTACGAAAGCCGCTGCTTCCTTTTGGAGGCGGTGGCTTTTGTCGTTTTGGGTTTCAGTCGTGTTGCTTCTTAGGACCGTAGGAGGAAGGTCTAGGTGGGAATAACAGAGCCCGTCTGCCACCGCGGACGTTAGGGGAATCAGGGTGGGTCAGACGGGCTTAGCGGTGAAATCGAAAGTGGATGAGACTATTCCTCGTGTGCCGAATCCTTTTTATGCTTTTCTTCGAATTCTTCGAGCTCTGCTCGTTGCCGATCCCGCACGGATGCTTGGTCTGCTAGGTACTCGTCCGTTGCCGATTCGGTGTACCATTCGTGGAGGTACGGATCATCGCTTTCAATCTTTGCTCCGGCGCCTTGGCTTTCGGGAACGGCAGACGAGCCGAAAATAAAGTCACCGTTATGCTCTTGAAGGCCGTGCTGGACACCTCGGGCGATAGCGGCAGTGGCGTAATTCCTCCGTAATATTAGCGGATCTCGTGCTAGATCTTTGCCCCACGCGACCATGATGCCGATCAGGATGAAGGCAAAGGGCAAAGAGCAAGACACCATGATTGACTGCAGACCACTTAGGGCATCTTGGCCGGCGATAAGAAGAAGCGCCAAAGAGATCCCTCCCAGTGCAGCTCCCCAAATGATGGAGATTGGTTTTGCAGGCACGGGGCGGCCGGATTGGGACATCGAGCCCATCACATTGGTGGCGGAATCAGCGGCAGTATTAAAGAATACGACCACTGCTACGAGAACAGCGATTGTACTGATGCTAGAAAGCGGCAGCGTTCTCATGAGATCGAACATGACGTTTTCACCGGAATCTTTGATTTCGATGCCGCGTCCGTCGAGGTGAGTCTTGATAGCGGTGGCACCAAAAATCACGTACCAGAGCAGCGACAGCGACGTTGGCACGAGCATGATGACCAGTACAAATTCGCGGATAGAGCGACCGCGCGAGATTTTTGCTATGAACATACCAACGAAGGGCGACCAAGAAATCCACCATGCCCAGTAGAGCATTGTCCAAGCGGTAACAAATTCTTTTTCGGTCTCACCTTGCGAGGGCGCAACGGACATCATGTCTGCGAAGTTGTTGAAAAACTGCAACAGTGACGCTGGAATCAGATCGAGAATATACATCGTCGGACCCGTAATCAGGACGAATATGCCCAAGCCAATAACGAGGCCCATGTTGGTATTCGACAGAATGCGAATACCTCGTTTGATGCCGGACATCGCCGAAATGATGAAGATGACGGTGAGTATGGAAATGATAGCAACGAGTATTCCGTCGCCTTCCAGAGGCTTTCCAGTAACAATCGATGTTCCAGTACGGATCTGTAGCGCGCCAATTCCTAGCGAGGTCGCCGTACCAAAAAGCGTCACTAGGACAGAAAAAATGTCGACGATTTTTCCTATGACACGGTTATTGGAGTTGGTTGCGATGGGCTCGAAAAGGGAGGAAATGAGCGGTAGACGGCCGCGGCGGTAGGCGGCATAAGCGAGGGACCCACCGACTAGCGCATACACCATCCACGGCAGTGTAGCTTGGTGGAGAATAGCTTGCGAGAAGGCTGGCAGGACTGCTGCCTCGCTGGCTGGTTCCACACCGGAGAGATACGGCGGTGGGGTCAAGAAATGGGAAAGCGGCTCCATAGGGCCGTAAAAGACCAGCCCGATCCCCAATCCTGCGGCAAATAGCATTGCTATCCACGAGGAACGGGAGAAGTCGGGTTCCGAATCATCAGAACCTAATTTGATTTTTCCTGTGGGGGCGACTGCAATGGACAGCAGAAAAATCGTAGCCGTGATCATGACAATCGTGAAAAGCCAACCGAAGTGTTGAACCACCCATGCTTGCAGGTTGGTTCCCGTGTTGGCTAGGTTTTCTGGTGCCACGATCGCCCACACGGTGATCGCGATGGTCGCGGCAAGAGCGACTGCGAAGACAGTTTTATTTGTCTTGAAATCGGCACGCGTATCTTCAACGCTGACACCGGGAATGAGCGCAGGATGGATAGAGCGCTCGCCCGAAGCCGCCTTGGCTATAGCCGATCGTGCCTTCTGCGAAGCAGATTCAAGTGAGTCGTCACCTATTGAGCGAGATCTCGTCATGAAAAGTTCCTCTCTAAAGGGTAAGAGCGAAATGTCACTTTCTAGATAGTTGCATACTTCATCCGAAATGGGACACCTAATCATTTCTCCGGGGATATCAAGGAAGGACTGGTAGGGGGTAAACCTGCCTAGGGTCGCCCCAACATGCAATCGCTGGGCACAGACGTGCATAATTGACTGCATGACTCGACTTTTTGGAACCGATGGCGTTCGCGGCCTCGCGAACAAGAAGCTGACCCCGGTTCTGGCCTTGCGACTCGGCCAGGCCGCTGCAGAGGTTTTTACCGCTAAGCGTGAATCCTATGAGCGCCAGCCGCTGGCCATCATCGGCCGCGATCCGCGTGTTTCTGGTGAGATGCTGGATGCGGCGATTGCGTCCGGTTTGGCCTCCCGCGGTGTCGACGTGGTCCGCGTGGGCGTGCTGCCGACCCCAGCTATTGCCTACCTGACGGATGACTACGGCGCGGATCTCGGCGTAATGATTTCTGCCTCCCATAATCCAATGCCGGACAATGGCATCAAGTTCTTCTCCGCAGGCGGCAAGAAGCTACCTGATGAGGTAGAAGACCAGATTCAGGCCACCATGGAAAAACTCACTGAGGATGGACCGACTGGCACCAAGCTGGGACGTATCCTCTCGGAGGCCCCAGACGGACGCGAGCGCTATCTCAATCACTTGAAAGAAGTAGTTTCTACCGACCTGAGCGGCATTAAGGTGGTCGTGGACACCGCCAATGGTGCAGCCTCCAAGGTCGCTCCTATCGCCTACGAGGCGGCCGGTGCTGAGGTTATTGCTATCCACAATAAGCCGAATGCCTTCAATATCAATGAAGACTGCGGTTCGACGCACATTGAAAACGCACAGGCAGCCGTCGTCGAGCATGGCGCCGATTTGGGTCTCGCCCACGACGGCGACGCTGACCGTTGCCTGGCTGTGGACGCCGAGGGCAATGTTATTGACGGCGACCAGATTATGGCGCTGTTGGCCGTTGGCATGAAGGATGATAATGATCTGCGCTATAACACCCTGGTAGCAACTGTCATGTCCAACCTGGGCCTGAAGCTGGCAATGCAGGAACAAGGCATTGAGGTGCGCCATACCGCGGTGGGTGACCGCTACGTCCTAGAAGAGCTCAACCGCGGAGACTTCTCCTTGGGCGGCGAGCAGTCCGGACACGTGGTGCTGCCTGATGATTGCACGACTGGCGACGGCACTCTTACCGGCCTGTCCATCATGGCGCGTATGGCAAAGTCCGGAAAGCCCCTCAAGGAATTGGCATCGGTGATGACCGTACTGCCGCAGGTGCTCATTAACGTGCCGGTTTCTGATAAGAGCGTCATCATGGATGCCCCCGAAGTACAGGAGGCCATCGCCCAAGCCGAGGAAGAACTTGGCGAGACCGGCCGCGTCCTGCTGCGCCCATCCGGCACAGAGGAAGTATTCCGCGTCATGGTAGAGGCCGCGGACAAGGAGCAAGCTCGTAAGGTTGCAGGGAGGCTTTCCGCCATCGTTTCTTCGGTCTAGAGTCACCGCTTGGTGCGGAAGATTTTTGTAATCCGAGGGAACCTTTTGGCGCAATCCCCAGTCCAATGAAGGTGAGAACTTTTACCGCATATGGATTTGGGGGAATACACCAGTGTCTGAGGTCTTTCTTCGCCCCTCGGAGGCGATGTCCGCACTACGACAAGCCGTAGCCGATAACGACGAACAACGCGACGCCCACTGGGCTGAGGCGCCGAATTTTCCGGTGGCGGCGGCCGGACGTAGTTTTGGCGGCCACGGTGAGCGTATTCGCGATGTTTTGGCGCGCATCCATGAGCGTGGTGGACAGCGGTTGGATAACTTGTCCGCCACCGCCCACGCCGCTCATGAACAGGTGCGCGCCTTCGCCGATTTTGATGAGTCCCTCGGCAGCTCCTTTGCACGCGGCAGGGAGGCTGGCAGCAAGTGAGTACGCTGACAAAATCCCTGTTGGGGGACTATTCTAACGCTATTTCTCAATTTCAATTCGCCTGCCTAGGTAGCTACTCGGGCCCCAGCATGCCGATGAATCTACTAGGAGAGTTAGTCGGTGCGGTTGATGGCATTGCGCCCGAAAATTTGGTGAAAAACACCGTTGCGGCCGTGGGCGGGAACCGTCCGAAAGGCGGCGGGGCTGGCCTAGCGGACTATTTGCAGCAGGATGATTCCCAGATTGCGCAGGGCACAATGCGCGAGCATCTGTGCGGGGTGCAGGATGACTTCGACATCGACCGTCAGGATGCCGCACACCTGACCAGCTCGGCGGAGCAATGCTCGGGTGCTATTGCTGACGTCGTCGATGTCTCCGATACTGCCTTAACCGAGCTCATCTCAGCAGTTATCCCGTTGCTGAACATCTTGTCCATGGTTGCTACCAAACATCCGCTGGCTAGGTTTATTATTCCCATTCTTTCCACCATCGGTGGGCGCGTTATCGAAGAGACGAATCACAATATCGCCAGCACCTGTCGTGACCGCGATGATGCGATCGAGTTGTGCTATAGCGAGTTTGAATCGCGCTGCGAGTGCGTGTGTGAGCGCCCCATGCCGAAAGAATGCCCTGTGCCGGAGAAGCCCACGGATGATGCCTGCCCGGCACCCGTAGAGAAGTGCCCAGAGACTCCAACTCCCACGAAGCCGATGCCGGAGCCTGATTCCAAGCCGGAATCACACCACACCACCTCCGTTCCACCACAACCGACGCCTCCTTCGCCACCGCTTACTCAACCTGAGGAATGTCGCGCGCCGGAGCCAATCAGCACACCCGAGCCCGACCCCGAGCCTGCAGCCAAGACAGAAATGCACACGGAGACCTCATCAGAGCACAGGGCTGAGTGCCATTGCCATGAATGCACTGAGCAATCAAGCACCGACCGGCCAGTACAGTCGGAGCGCGAAGTAGAGACCACTAGGCCGGCGCAGGCGGAGATTATCCCGCCGCAGGAGGCACCGGAACAGCCGCAGCAGATAGAAGAGCCATGCCCGGAACCAGAATCTAATCCAGAGCCGAAGCCCAAGCCAGAAATGGATACCGAACCCGCCTCTGAATCGGACACAAGCGAAGAACCACTGTGCCCAGAGAATACCGGGGAGAGTACTGAAGAATGTGTCGATACTACCCAGACCAGCTCAGAAGACTGTGAGATTGAATCCTCCTGTAGCGGTAGCCTCGGCCTGGTCGGTGCCGGAATCGCTTTGGTTGGCGTGGGCCTCATTGTTGAGGCCGCCGCGCAGTGCTTGGAGAATATGTCCGAAGTGGATTGCCCGGTGCAAAAACCCGAGCCAGTACCTGAGCTAGAACCGGAGCCATGCCCTGAGCTTAAGCCAGAGCGCGAACCAGAGCCATGCCCTGAGCCAGAACCAACCGGAGACGATGGTGTCATGACACCTCCTCCTGAGCTTTCTCAGGTAGAGGAGCCAACGCCGCCACCGGAGAAGGCGGCGCACCTCCAAGCCGCTGGTGCAGCGGAGACGCCAGCCCCAGCACCGGCAGTCGAACAGGCTCCTGTGCCTGCGCCAGCGCCGAGCCCGGAACCGGCCCCTGCACCGCAGCCTGAGGCAGCGCCTCTGCCGGAGGCAGGACCCGCGCCAGAAGAACCATCCATTAAGGCACGAAAGGCAGGTCAGTGGTAATGAATAATGATTTTGCGGAGTTTGCGCAGGGCTTTCGGGAAAGGACGGCTAAACGCCTGCTGGAATTTGAGAAAACGCTAGCAAAAGCGCAAGACGAGCTTGAAAAATCCGCAGATAAGGCCATGCAGGAGGCGCGAAGGGAACGGGGACAGGTGGGACGTCGGCAAGCGGTAGCACAAAGGCCTAGATATGACGCTGCCCCGGCGCGCTCACGAAACGCGTCGGGGCAGGTGCAATCTGTGCTGCGGCGGGGCTAAAGCCTTAGGCGTCGCGGGTTACGCCGGCACGCTCAGCCAAGTCTTCGCCCACCAGGCTTTCTACCTTCTTCGCGCTTGCCTCTGGATCTGCAAAGGCGGCGTAGGTGGAATCGTCATTTAGGGTGGCTAACAGGAAGCCGGTGACCAAACCGCGGGCGATTTCGGTGGGGCCGGACTGGAAAGCGGCGGTGCCGATTGCCAGCTTGCGCAGGCGATCCTCAGTAAAGCCGGCGTGGCTGCCTTTGTCGATGGCGCGGAAGCAGACCGGGCCATTCCAATTATGGGCCAGCTTGGCGGGGTTGCCGGCGTTGAAAATGTCTTCCTTGCCGGCACCGATGACCAAGCCCGGGGTATTGATGCGACGGGCGGCTTGCACCGCGGAAGGTGCGGTGATGGAAGGATAAATGGCAGCGACGGCGGCGACCTTCTTATTGTCCAAAGCGCCAAGTACGGCCGTGCCACCGCCCATACCGTGGCCAATCATGCCGAGCTTGCCCGGAGAGACCGTAATATTGCCAGCGCCGAGCTTTACCCCAGCGGCAATCTGCAACGCGGATTCCATATCCGCAGCTAGGTTGCGGTGGTTGGGGAAGGGGCCGGTCTCAGAATCGGGGGCTACCACGACGATGCCCCAACTAGCTAGGTGGCGCAGGGTAGCGTGGTAATCCTTAATCTTGTGCATCCAGTCATGGCCAAAGGCCACGGCGGGCAGGCTTTGGCCCTCCGCAGGGGTATAAACCTTGCCGGTGATTCCGGCATAGTCAAGGTCGCCAACCAGAACTCGGTTGCGGCCACGCTTCGACAATGTTGCTAGATGTTTATTCAAATTCGCAGACACGCATTCCAGGATAGATGAAGATCACCCGCTAGGCGGGAAAGGGTGCGGATTTAGCTGAGAAATGTCTGCGCATTATCCAGCTCAGTCGCGGGTGTGGCGGCAAGGCTTTACTAAGCCCCTCCTAACTTGCGCCCCTGTGCGTAGGGGAGTGCAATGTGTGGGCAACTACATACTCGTTTATTTTTATTTCTGGGAAGGCAGGCTGCGGTACATGACTACCGGCGTCGTTGATGTGGAAGGACTTTCTACTCGTTATGGGATGGAGGTAAAGACCGAGGTCATAGATCGTGTGGCACATGCCTCCGATGCCTCGCACTACCTGTATACCCCCAAGGCAGTCATTGAAGCTCGCTCCGCCGAGCATGTGGCCGCCATCTTCCGTGCGGGCCGGCAGCAGAATGTTCCGGTAACCCTGCGCTCCGGCGGCACCTCCCTGGCAGGCCAAGCCTCCGGTGACGGTTACTTGGTGGATGTGCGCAAGCATTTCCGCGGCATTGAAGTTCTTGATGAAGGAAAGCGCGTGCGCGTTCAGCCCGGCGCGACCGTGCGCCAGGTCAACGCTCGCCTAGGCCTGCGCAACCGCAAGCTTGGCCCGGATCCGGCAAGCGAGTCTGCCTGCACCATCGGCGGCGTGGTGGCCAATAATTCCTCCGGCATGGCCTGTGGTACTGAGCTCAATACGTATAACACGTTGGAATCGCTGACCTTTGTACTGCCCACCGGCACCGTAATTAACACCGCCGATCCGGACGCAGACCGGCAGTTCCAAGAGCAAGAACCGGAGCTGGTGGACACGCTTATCCGCCTGCAGCGCCGCGTGCGCGATAACCAGGAATCCGTGGATATTATCCGCCGCCACTTCCAGCTGAAAAACACGATGGGCTATGGGCTCAACTCCTTCCTAGATTTCGATAGCCCGGTCAAGCTCTTTGAACACCTGCTTATCGGTTCGGAAGGAACCCTGGCCTTCATTGCGGAAGCGGTTTTCCGCACGGTGCCGATTTCCAAGCTGACCACCACCACGGTGGCTGTATTTGATGACCTCACCGCTGCCACCAAGTCACTGCCGGCCCTGCTGGATACCGGGGCGGTCACCCTGGAGCTAATGGACTCCGCCTCTATTCGCGTGGGCCAAGGCTTTGATAAGGTGCCGCAGGCCATCACTGGTTTCGATGTGGACCAGCAGGCCGCACTGCTCATTGAGTACCACGCGGACGCAGAAGAAGAATTGCGCGAGAAAGAGGGCAAGGGCTCACAGCTTTTGCGTGAGCTGCCGTTGCAATCGCCAGCCGCTTTTTCGGCCGATGCTGCTTCGCGCAATACCGCATGGAACTTCCGAAAGGGTCTATATGCCCAGGTGGCTGAGGCTCGTCCGTCCGGGACGACCGCTCTATTGGAAGATATCGTCGTGCCCGTGGGAGACCTAGCTGATACCTGTTCTTCTCTGCAGGAACTCTTTGCCCGCTATGGCTATGACGATGCCGTCATTTTCGGCCATGCCAAGGACGGCAATATTCACTTCCTGCTCACGGACCGCTTTGAAGGCGATGACGCCATCGGCCGATATAACGATTTCAACGAGGGCATGGTGGACTTGGTCCTCTCGGCCGAGGGCAATCTCAAGGCGGAACACGGCACCGGCCGCGCCATGGCACCGTATGTGCGCCGTCAGTATGGCGACGAGCTCTATGAGGTTATGCAGGAGCTCAAGCGTGCTTGCGATCCCACCAACACCATGAATCCAGGCGTCATCTTGGACGATGACCCCGATGCACATATCAAAAACATCAAGCTCAACCCCACCGTGGAAGAGGAAGTAGACCGCTGTGTGGAGTGTGGCTACTGCGAGCCGGTCTGCCCGTCGCGCGACCTCACGCTTACCCCACGCCAACGCATCGTGGTGCGCCGCGCCCGCAAGCGCGCGGAAGAAGCTGGCGATACCCAACTCGTGGCCGAGCTGGATGAGGCCTATGAATACATGGGTATTGAGACCTGCGCCGTGGATTCGATGTGCCGCACCGCCTGTCCAGTAGGCATCGATACCGGCAAGTTCATCAAGCGTCTGCGCCGCGAGGAAGCCCAGCCAGCGCAGCAAAAGCTATGGGGCGCTGCCGCCAAAAATTGGCAGGTCGTTAGCCAGGGCGCTGGGCTAGCGCTGACCGGAGCACATCTGCTGCCTACGGACCTAGTCAAGAAGGTCACCGATGTGGGGCGCAGCCTCATCGGCACCGATAACCTGCCGCAATACCAGCCGGAGTTGGGCAAGGGCGGCAAGTCCCGCGGCCGCTTGGCTGGGCGTGTAGGAGACCGCTACGCGCAGACCACCGGCATTTACCTGCCAGCTTGCGTAAACACCATGTTCGGCCCTCAGGGCAGTGGCAAGGGCGCGACCGATTCTTTTATTGCCCTCTTGGAGCGCGCCGGGGTAGCGCTGGAGGTTCCGCAGGGCATCGACAAGCTCTGCTGTGGTACACCATGGTCTTCCAAGGGCATGCAGGCCGGCCACGATGCGATGGAGCAGCGCGTGCGCGATATCGTCATGGAGGCCACTGATGGTGCGCGCCTGCCGGTTATTGTGGATGCCAGCAGCTGTACCGCCGGTTTCAAGGACATGCTGGAATCCGTGGGCATTACCGTCATTGACGCCATTAGCTTTACCGCCGATACCCTCCTGCCGCAGCTCGATGTACAGCACCCGGTCGCTTCCGTGACCGTGCACCCCACTTGCTCGTCTTTCCAGCTCGGCATGATGGAGGATTTAGAAACGGTAGCCCGCGCCGCGGCGACTGAGGTCCACATTCCTACCGACTGGAATTGCTGTGGTTATGCCGGCGATCGCGGCATGCTCCACCCGGAGCTTACAGAGGCTGCTACCCGCGCCGAGGCAGCGCAAGTCAAGGAAATCGGCGCGCAATATCACGCCTCGACCAACCGCACCTGTGAGCTTGGCCTAACCCGCGCCACCGGCGAGGATTACCACCACATTTTGGAACTTTTGGAGCAGGCGACGCGCTAGTTTTCCCAGCGCATTAGCGGGTGGGTGTCATGCCCCGCTTGCCGACGCCCCGCCCGCCTAGAGCTTTGCCCTTGGTGCTGTAAAATCAGCAACCATGTGTGGAATTGTTGGATATATTGGTCACGCTGGTGGTGACCGTGATTACTTCGCCCTCGACGTAGTTCTGGAAGGGCTGCGCCGTTTGGAATACCGCGGCTATGACTCCGCTGGCGTAGCAATGTACGCCGATGGAGATATCAGCTGGCGTAAGAAGGCCGGTAAGGTCGCTGCGCTGGATTCTGAGATTGCAGCCCGCCCGTTGCCTGACTCTGTGTTGGGCATCGGCCATACACGCTGGGCCACCCATGGTGGCCCCACCGACCTGAATGCGCACCCGCACGTGGTCGATGGCGGCAAGCTGGCCGTGGTGCACAACGGCATCATCGAGAACTTTGCCGAGCTCAAGTCCGAGCTTTTGAATAAGGGCTATAACTTCGTCTCGGAGACCGATACCGAAGTTGCCGCCACGTTGTTGGGCGATGTCTTCCACAACGAGGCCGCTGGTGACCTGACCAAGGCGATGCAGCTGACCTGCGCTCGCCTAGAGGGCGCATTTACCCTGCTGGCCATCCACGCCGAGCAGGCCGATCGCATCGTTGCCGCCCGCCGCGACTCCCCGCTAGTTATCGGCTTGGGCGAGGGCGAAAACTTCCTCGGCTCCGATGTCTCCGGCTTTATCGATTACACCAAGTCTGCCGTGGAGATGGACAACGACCAGGTAGTTACCATCACCGCCGACGAGGTGGAAATCACCGACTATGAGGGCAACCCTGCACAGGGCAAACCTTTTGAGATCAAGTGGGATGCCGCCGCCGCGGAAAAGGGCGGCTTTGATTCCTTCATGGAAAAGGAAATCCACGATCAGCCCGCTGCTGTGCGCGATACCCTGCTGGGTCGCTTCGATGAGCAAGGCCAGCTGACCCTCGACGATCTGCGCATCGATGAGACCGTGCTGAAATCCATCGACAAGATCATCGTCATCGCCTGTGGTACCGCAGCCTACGCCGGTCACGTGGCGCGCTATGCCATCGAGCACTGGTGCCGCATTCCTACCGAGGTTGAGCTCGCTCACGAATTCCGCTACCGCGATCCGATTGTGAACGAGAAGACCCTCGTTGTTGCGCTATCCCAGTCCGGCGAGACCATGGATACCTTGATGGCCGTGCGCCACGCCCGCCAGCAGGGCGCCAAGGTTATTGCTATCTGCAATACCCAGGGCTCGTCCATCCCGCGCGAATCTGATGCTGCGCTCTATACGCACGCCGGTCCGGAAATCGCCGTGGCTTCCACCAAGGCTTTCTTGGCGCAGATTACCGCTACCTACCTGCTTGGTCTCTACCTGGCCCAGTTGCGCGGCAATATGTTTGCCGATGAGATCCAGAGCGTTCTTGCGGAATTACGCCACATGCCGGACAAGGTGCAGAACGTCATTGACGAAGAAGACCAAGTAGCGAACCTGGCCAACTCCATGAAGGACGCGGAATCCGTGCTCTTCTTGGGCCGCCACGTCGGCTTCCCCGTGGCTCTCGAGGGCGCACTAAAGCTAAAGGAAATTGCCTACCTGCACGCCGAGGGCTTTGCCGCCGGCGAGCTCAAGCACGGCCCAATTGCGCTTATTGAGGAAGGCCAGCCGGTCTTCGTTATCGTGCCATCCCCACGTGGCCGCGACTCCTTGCACTCCAAGGTCGTCTCCAATATCCAAGAGATCCGCGCCCGTGGTGCCATTACCATCGTGATCGCGGAAGAAGGCGATACCGCCGTGGAGGATTACGCAAACCACGTCATCCGCATCCCTAAGGCACCAACCCTCATGCAGCCGCTGCTGGCTACCGTGCCGCTGCAGATCTTCGCCGCTCACGTAGCCAAGTCCAAGGGCTACGACGTAGACCAGCCGCGCAACTTGGCTAAGTCCGTGACCGTGGAGTAATCCACCCCAAGCGTTCCCAGTTAAGCCCCCCTTACTTGCCGCGTTTCATGCGTGGTAGGAAAGGGGGCTTTGGCATTTCTTTGCAGCTTGAAGCTGTTATGCTTTTGAGAGCAATTGTTGTCGGTGAAAGGAGTAGGCAGTGCTCATCCGTCGTGTTTTCGCCTAAAACACCAAAGGAAGAACGGATTTAAGCATGCCTATTTTATTGAACGACCTTTCTCTAGTATGGCCCGATGGCACAACCTGCTTCAGTGGCCTAAACGGTGCCTTTTCTGGCCCTTTAACTGCGCTAATTGGGGATAATGGTGCCGGGAAGACAACTCTGTTAAACCTCATCATTGGACATATCTTGCCTACTGCCGGAACGGTGGAAAAGCCGGATTCGGTAGCGTACCTGCCACAAGATCTTGCTTGGAATGAAAATGATGTAGTAGCAGACATCTTCGGTGTTACCCAAGTGCTTGCAGCGATTGCCGCAGTCGAAGCTGGCGAGTATGACCCCGAACTCTATGAGTTAATTGGGGAGCAATGGGACGTCGGTGAGCGCATTACCGCTGCCCTTTCTGCCGCTGGATTGGATATCCCGTTGGACCGCCCTATCGAAAGCCTCTCTGGAGGGGAAGCGGTCCGCGTCGCTTTGGTGGCGGTGTTCTTGTCCGAGCCAGATTTCATTATCCTCGATGAACCGGCCAATAACCTCGACGGAGCTGCAAAGAAACATCTGAAAGATATGTTGGTAAATGCCGCGGCGCCGGTGTTAGTGGTAAGCCATGACAAAGACCTGTTGGATGTAGTTTCCGAGGTAGCGGAGCTAAGGGATGGGAACCTACGCTTCTTCCAAGGCAATTATTCCGCTTACCTTGCCACAATTGATGCAGAACAGGAAGCTGCTCAAAAGGCAGTATCTACCGCCAAAGCGACTTATAAGCAGCAACTGCGCGAACAACAAGCAATGCAAACGCGGATTGCGCGTGATGCGCGCCGAGGAAGGAAGTTCGCAGAGTCGAAACGCAAACCTGGCATGACGATGAAACTTGATAAACAGCGCGCCGAAAAGACGGCATCACGCAGAGCGCGGCTGCATTCGGGCGCAGTCGAAGCAGCCCAACGCTCTATAACTCGAGCTGAGCGAAACATACGAGATGATGACTCGGTGTATATCGAGCTGCCACGAACTGAGCTGCCAGAAGGAAAGCGGGTTATTTCGGTGCCCGGGCTATCGATTGTTGGCCCAGAACGCGTGCGCTTGTCAGGACCAAATGGAAGTGGAAAAACCACGCTCTTAAACCGAATTAACTCAGGTGAAGCAGGCTACGTTATCGACAACTCAGGGTACTTACGTCAACGAATTGAGTTAGACCATTCTCTCAGCGTGTGGGACGTGGTTACCAACGCGAATCCACAAGAGGAACCGCAGTTTATCCGCGATCAGCTTGCTCAGTTGTTGTTTCAATCTGACTCGGTTCATGCGTTGACAGGGACCCTTTCGGGAGGCGAAAGGTTTAGGGCGGAATTCGCCAGAGTGCTTTTGGCGGATCCGGCACCGCAATTGCTAATGCTCGATGAGCCGACCAACAACATTGATATTTCAACTGTTGATTGGCTGGTCTCGGTATTGAAAAAATATCGGGGCGCATTGCTGGTGGTGAGCCATGATGAAGATTTCTGCTCGCGGATAAAACTCACGAGGCAAGTTTCCATAGAGGACATTGGATGAGCCGACTCCTAGGTCGAGCTATCGCGGGTGAATGCGCCCCTACCCGCCCGAATTCAGCAAAAGGGTGAGCAGTGGCACAATGGTGGACATGCTGAAAACCACCATTGATCTCTCCGCCATTGCGCACAACGTCCGCCTCATCAAGGAAAAGGTGGGGCCTGAGGTCAAGCTCATGTGCGTGGTTAAGGCCGATGCCTATGGCCATGGCGCGGCTAAGGTTGTACCGGTGATGGCGCGCGCGGGCGCGGATTGCTTTGGCGTGGCAACCTTGCGCGAAGCAGTGGATCTGCGCCGGGCGGGCGTGGATGCGCCCATTGTGGCGTGGATCTGGCAGACGGATGAAATCCTCGAAGAAGCACTTGCCAATGGAATCGAGGTAGCGGTCAACTCTCTTGAACAGGCGCATAAGTTGGTCAAGGCTAATTTTCCCGCTGAGGTTTACGTCAAGGTGGAAACCGGCATGCACCGTTCCGGCGTGGATGAAGAGGATTGGGCGGAAACCTTTCAGGTGCTGCGGGATGCCCCGCATATCAAGGTCCTAGGCCTCATGTCCCACTTTGCTTGCGCCGATGAACCGGATAATCCGCACAACGATGCCCAAGAAGAGGCATTCCGCAAGTCCCTGCGGCTCGCGCGCGAGATTGGGTTGGAGTGCCCAGTCAATCACCTCGCTAATTCACCGGCAGCGCTGACGCGTCCTTCTTCTTATTTTGAACAGGTGCGTGTAGGTGCTGCCTGCTATGGCTTGGAGCCTATTGCAGGGCGCGAGCATGGCCTGCGCCCTGCAATGACCTGGTCCGGGCAGATTTTCAACGTTAAGCCCATCCAACCTGGCGAGGGTACGTGCTACGGACTGACCTGGAAGGCGGATAAACCGGGATTTTTAGCCACCGTGGATTGTGGTTATGCCGATGGCCTGCCGCGTGGTTATCAAGGCGATCTGCACGTGGGCATTGGCGGACACCTGTACCCACAGGTAGGCCGCATCTGCATGGATCAGATTGTGGTGGACCTAGGCGAAAATCCCCATGGCGTAGACACGGGACAAGATGCCGTAATTTTTGGCAACGGGGGAGTATCGGCTACGGATCTCGCCACGGCGGCAGGAACCATCAACTATGAGGTGGTGTGTCTGCCTGATGGTCGTACCGAACGCGAATACATAGGAGAAGATGATGCGCAGTAGCTTCCCGGAATCCGGCAGCCGCGACCTATCAACGGTGGAAGAAACCTATGCTTTCGGGAAAGAGCTGGGTGCGGGCTTTGAGGCTGGCGATGTGGTGATCCTGGACGGGCCGTTGGGGGCTGGAAAAACGACGCTGACGCAGGGCGTCGCCAAGGGCATGCAGGTCAAAGGACGGGTAACCTCGCCGACTTTCGTCATTGCCCGCGTGCACCGCTCAACTGTAGGTGGTCCGGATCTCGTTCATGTTGATGCCTACCGCCTGCTCGATGAAGGCGGTGCTAATTCCGGGGATCCGCTAGGGGAGCTCGATGCCTTGGACTTGGACACGGAGCTAGAAGACGCCGTGGTTATTGCCGAATGGGGAGGGGGACTAGTAGAGCAGATTGCGGAGCGCTACCTGTTTATCAGCATCGACCGCGAGCCGGCGGAATACGCGGATGCAGACCAGGATGTTCGCCGCTTTACGTGGTCGTGGCGGGGCGGCCTATAGCACGCATGTCCGCCTAAAGTGTGGATAAGTGATGAATATCCTAGACGGAGAACTTGCCGCGGGTATAACCAGTACGTAATTCTATTGGGGTGTTGAATTTTCTCGCCTCTAGTCCTTTGCTATCTCTCTTCGTCATCATGGCGGTGGGTCTAGCGATTGGTAAGATTAAGATCTTCGGCATCTCCCTCGGTGCCGCGGCTGCGATGTTTGTGGCGCTGGGTCTTTCTACTGCCAATCCTGATATCCAGATTCCGCCTCTGGTCTATCAATTTGGTTTAGCGATTTTCGTTTATGCCATTGGTCTAAGCTTCGGCCCCTCCTTCGTCCGCGAGTTCAAGACCCGCGGCTGGAAGCTCACCGTATTTATGTTGGGCATGCTGGTTATCTTGGTCGCGGTAGGCTATGGCCTCATCCGTGCCTTTGGCCTGAGCGCGCCAGAAGCCACCGGCATGTTTGCCGGTTCGCTCTCCTCCACGCCAGGTATGGCCGCCGTGGTAGAAATGGTGGGCGATTCTACCCCGGTTGTCGGATACTCCTTGGCTTACCCGGGCGCGGTGATAGGCGCGATTCTCGTTGCCGCCATCGGCGCTAAGGTGCTCAAGGTCAACCATGAAGAAGACGCCCGCGCGGAGGGCATGATTCCCGCTGAGCTCGTGGCCAAGGGCGTGCGCTTGACCAAGAACTTCAATGACACCGCTGGTCATATCTACCGTGTAACCGGCCAGACTGTCGTTGCTACTCGTATCATTTCTGACGAAGATCGCCACCGCCTCGCCGTCCCAGAAATGCCGCTATGCGAGGGCGAAGCATACCTCCTCAATGGCTCCGAAGAGGCCGTCGATAAGGCCATTGAGATTTTGGGTGAAGAATACCCGGTGGAGCTGACCGAGGAAGCCGGTCTAAAGTACGCCCGCGTTACCGTGTCTAACCCGGACATTGCGGGTAAATCGGTCCGCGAGATCAAGGCCCTAGACCACGGGTTTATCATCGCTCGTATTCGTAAGGGCGATAAGGACCTCGTTCCGCATCCAGATACGGTGCTTAACTATTCGGATCGTGTTCGCGTAGTAACCAGCCCGAGCCGCTTGTCTTATGTACGCAAGTATCTCGGTGACTCTGAAGCTGCTTTGGGTAACGCGGACCTGCTGTCCATGGCTATCGGCCTGACGCTGGGCATGTTGCTTGGCCTCATTCCGATTCCGATGCCAGGCGGTTCCACCTTGCAGCTGGGCTTCGGTGGCGGCCCCGTGGTTGTCGGCCTGCTATTGGGCTACCTCAACCGCACCGGCCGGCTGAACTGGCAAATGCCGTTCCAAACTCGTGAGACCTTGTCCAATATGGGCCTTACGCTGTTCCTCGCCGGAGTGGGCACCTCGGCCGGCGCTTCCTTCCGCGATGCCCTAACGGATCCGTCCTCCCTGACCATTATGGGCGTGGGCCTCATTATCACCTTGACCTCCGCTATCCTGATTGGCGTCATCGGCATGCTGGTGCTGAAGCTGAAGTGGGACGAGGCCATGGGCTGTGCGGCTGGCATGACCACCAACCCAGCAGTCTTTGCCTATATTCGCGACCAAACCGGCACTGAGCTGGCCGGTCGTGGCTGGGCTACGGTGTATCCCACCACGATCATCGGCAAGATTATTGCCTCGCAGGTATTGCTCCTGCTGTTGCTATAGCGCCAATACACCGCGTTAATTACTCACCCACAGGGGCGCCCGCCTACACTGGCAGGCATAACCCTGTGGGTTTTGTGTTGCGGTTAGACAGGTAGCATCGGTTGCCAGAATTACCGCCGCCCGCCTGAAAGTTTAAATTTTTCAAGGAGCTTTTCTCACCCCATGACTAAATTCGCTCGCAACCTTACCGCCGCCATCATCGCCATCTTTATTGTTGTCATGATGGTTCTCTTGGCCTCGTCTACCTTGCGCGAGGACAATCCATTGGAGGGAAACCTCAGCTCCACGCTGTCTAAGACCCCGAAAAACCTGGAGGCGATGAGCCTTATTCCTTCCGATGTCTACGGCAAGGACTATGCCGCTATTGGCTTCATCTGCCCGGGCATGAAGGAAGATAAGGTCAAAGAGGCTCAGATCGATACCAAGGACATCACCTTTGAAGATGGCAAGGTCCCAGAGGGCAAGAGCTACGCCGTCGCCATCTCCCAGAACACTGAGCCCTTCATCGAAGAGCTGGACCCGGAAAAGGTCGAGGTATGTGAAATGATCGATACCCAAATCAAGGCCATGGAGCAGCAGGGCCAGAGCCTGGATGGCGGAGTACCGATGGTCCAGGGCGCTCAGCCTTTGGCGTTCCAGCGTCAGGATGGAACCTGGAAGCTGGTTGGCTAATGCGCGTCCTCGCGATCGACACGGCAACCACCGCCCTGGTCGCTGGGGTAGTGGATACCGCCACTGGGCAGACCACCGAGCGGGTGCTCGAAGATACCCGTGCGCACAATGAGCTGCTCATACCTACGATCACTGACGTCCTCGCAGAGGTAGGAATGGAGTATTCCGATCTCGATGCGGTAGTCACCGGCATAGGTCCAGGCCCGTTTACCGGCCTGCGCGTGGGTATGGCGACAGCCTCCGCGCTTGCCGACGCCCTCTCCATTCCCCTCCACGGCGTATGCACCCACGATGCAATTGCCCATGCTGCCTGCCACCACGCCAACCCCGCAGATGCGGGCAGCGAGGCTACCGCCTTGGTGGCTACCGATGCACGCCGTAAAGAAATCTATTGGGCCACCTACCGCGCTACCGATTCTGGTGTGCAGCGCATCTCTGGTCCTGAGGTAACTAAGCCGGCAGATGTTAAGGTGGGACTTAACGCTACGGTCGAGGTCATCATCCCCGAGCGTCTCGCCGCACAGCTACCGGAGAAGCTGACTGAGCTGCCGCACCGCGCGGCCCATCCCACCGCAGCAGCCCTAGTGGCTGTAGCTGACCTCACTGCGGAACCAGCCCCCGTTGTGCCGCTCTACCTACGCCGCCCGGATGCGGTCCCGCCGAAGCAGCAACAGCTGTCGGCCGCCATCCCCAAGGTGGAACTGTGAAGCTGCGCGAGTTGACCCCGGCCGACGCGCCTCGGTGCGCCGAGCTGGAAAAGGTCCTTTTCCCCGGAGAGACCCCATGGTCCAGCGGAGTTTTCCGCCAGGAAATGGCCCAGCCCTTCAACTTCTATTTCGGGGTAGAAGGCGCGCTCGACTCCGCGCACGAATCCACAGTGCTGCTAGGTTATGCGGGAATCGGCATGATGGGGCCAGCGGCTGATCCAGAATTTGAAATCCACACCATCGGCGTCGATCCCGCCGCACAGCGCCGCGGCATCGCTCGCATGATGATGGACAATATTTGCCATATTGCGGATCTTAAAGACGCCCCGGTCTTCCTCGAGGTACGGGTAGGCAACGAACCTGCTATCGGCCTTTATGAGGGTTATGCCTTTGCCAAGCAGGGGATTCGTAAGAATTATTACCAACCTTCCGGAGCAGATGCGCACGTGATGGTGCGCCCGCGCCAGTCCGAGCGTTAAAGATAATTAAGGAGCAGTCATGAAGATCATGGGCATCGAGTCCTCCTGCGATGAAACCGGCGTGGGCATCGTCGAGCTTAGCGAGGACGGTCACATGGAGATCCTCGCAAATGCCGTCGCCTCCTCCATGGAGCAGCACGCCCGTTTCGGCGGCGTCGTCCCGGAAATCGCCTCCCGCGCTCACCTTGAAGCCATGCCGCAGGTCATGCAGGCGGCGCTCAAAGAGGCCGACATCGCCAAGCCAGATGCCATCGCCGCCACCGTGGGGCCCGGCCTGGCCGGCGCGCTGCTGGTGGGGGCCTCGGCAGCTAAGGCCTATGCCGCAGCCTGGGGCGTGCCTTTCTACGGCGTGAACCACCTTGGCGGCCACGTTGCCGTGGCCAACCTGGAAGGCGAAGAGCTGCCGCACTCGGTGGCCCTTTTGGTCTCGGGTGGGCATACGCAGCTGCTGGAGGTAGAGGCCGTCGGCAAGCCTATGCGGGAGCTGGGCTCCACGCTGGACGACGCCGCCGGTGAGGCCTACGACAAAGTCTCGCGCCTGCTTGGCCTCGGCTACCCGGGTGGCCCGGTGATTGATAAGCTCGCCGCGCGCGGTAAAGCCACCATCGATTTTCCACTCGGTATGTCCCGCGCCGAAGACCTGCGCGGCCCACACCGCCACGATTTTTCCTTCTCTGGACTAAAGACTTCCGTGGCTCGCTATGTCGAGCGTGCCGAAAAGGCAGGGGAGACCATCAGCGTGGAAGACGTCTGCGCTAGCTTCCAGGAAGCCGTGGCCGATGTCCTGACCGCCAAGGCTGTCCGCGCCTGCGAAGATACTGGCGCCCGCGTCCTGCTGCTGGGAGGAGGTGTGGCCGCAAATTCCCGCCTGCGCGAGTTGGCCGCCGAGCGCTGTGCCGCCGCTGGGGTCGAGCTGCGCGTGCCGCGCTTTTCCCTGTGTACCGACAATGGCGTGATGATCGCGGCCATTGGTGCGCAGCTTATTCATGAAGGTGCCCAGCCCTCTGGCCTCGGAGTTGGCACCGATACCCAGCTGGATGTAGAAGATCCGCAGTTAACCTAAAGTTCTTCTTTCTCGCCCTGCAGGCGGGGTGCGGGGCCGGTACCCTAAAAGGCGTTCATGCCCTCTTGGCTTTGTGAAGGAGCTCTCTCATGACCGTCGGTTTCCTTGTCAACCCTGATCTCACCCGCCGCAAGCTGGAATTCGAGCTGGAGCACGCCAATCAGTTCTTGGGCGGCACCACCGAGGACCGCGTCTCCGTAGTATTCCAAGAAGACGGCACCACCTATGCGGCGCTCTACAACCCCGAAGCCAAGGCTGAAGGCGCCGAGCCCAACCCAGTAGCCTCCCTGGCGCGCAACGCTGCCGCCACCGGCAATGCCGCCTTCTTGCAAGACCCCATCCGCTCCATTTGTGGTCCGGTCATTTTCGTTGATGCCGAGGGCGAAGATAAAACCATCGATACCGTCATCGAGTCCGTGGAGCAGGGCATTCGCGCCGTCAAGAATTATCGGGAAGATAACCCAGAGGAGTACACGCTCTGGCGCGCGGCCGTTATCAATTCCACCAAGAGCCTTTAAGCTCCACTCCCTCACAGGTAGGGTTCAAGCGCTTTTCGCGCGCTCGTAATACGGTGTTCACATTCTTATGGTGTTCTAGGGAGCCGTACTGCTTTTTCTAAGACTCCAAAAGGTGAATACTGTATGCTCCGTTCAACGCGCTTTGTCGCCTCCCTCGTTACCGCCCTTGCCGTGGGCGGTGCCGCCACCATCGTGCCCGCCACCCCGGCGCTGGCTGCTGATTCGCCCATCTACCGCACCATCCTGCAGCCGGGCGAGGACGAATCCCAGGTAATGGTTACGTGGCGCACCAAGTCCAAGGCGGACGAAGTCCTCGAGGTTACCGGCCCGGAAGGCACCCAGACTTTCCGCGCCGAGGAACGCGATTACGGCGCTCTGCTTTATAAGTCCCAGTTCGCCACCGCCACTGACCTGCAGCCGGATACCGAGTACTCCTACCGCGTTGGCTCCGAGGAAGGCGGCTGGTCCGAACCAGAGACCTTTAACACCGGCTCCAACGGTGATGAGTGGTCTTTCCTCACCGTTGCGGACCCGCAAATCGGCGTGGACCTCAAGGTCGATGACCAAGCGGAGCAGTGGCGCAAGACCATCGCTCACGCGGCTTCCCATGTGCCCAATGCCAACATGATCTGGTCCCTAGGGGATCAAGTAGAAGGCTGGGGCGCCCAAGTGCCGCAGTACGATGCCTACTTCTCCGCCCCGGAAATCCGCCACATCCCGACCAATACCGTTCCGGGCAACCACGAGACTTATAACCTCACCATGAAGCATCATGATGAGCATTTCTCCAACCCCCACCAGGCCGACGATATCCGCGACCACTACTTCGAGCGCAATAACGTGCTCTTCATCGGCCTAGACTCTAATGCTTCCTCCGACGCCGATATTGCTCGCCACGAGCAATTCCTGCGCGAGGCCGTGGAATCCCGCGGCGCGGATAATGACTGGATCGTAGTTGGCATGCACCATGGTCCTTATTCCCAGGGTTCGCACCATTTTGATAAGGACGTTACCAACTTGCGCGAGAAGCTTACCCCGGTACTTTCCGAGCTCAACGTGGATGCCGTGCTCTCCGGCCACGACCACATCTATACCCGCAGCCACCTGATGAAGAACAATAAGCCGGTCCTGCCGGAGAAGAAGCCGCAGCGCGGCGATGTCCTCGAACCCAAGGATGGCGAGGCCCTGTACCTGACCACCACCACCGCGGGTGGCGGCAAGTTCTACGATTTCACCGACGTCAACAATAAGAAGCACAAGGGCGCGCGCATGGAGACCATCGATCCAAAGCTCGCCCATGAATCTACCGCCATGTGGCGCCAGGACTACACCGAGGACTACATGCGCGTCGACGTCTCTGATGACAAGCTCACCTTCGCTACCTTCAACGAAGCCGATAACACCCTGGTGGACAAGGTTTCGCTCAAAAAGAAAGACCGTGGCGCTGCGCCTGCCGACGACGCCACCGACCCCACCGAGCCCGACACCCCAGAGGTGCCAAAGGATCCGGAAAGCGGCAGCTCCCTGAGCTCCGGCGATGCTTTTGGTGGGCTCAGCTCCAAGAAGTAGCCAACACCGCGACCGGTGCGGCTAGCGCCCGGTGGGGCTAGCGCTCAGTGTGGCGCAGCCACGCCAATACGGCTTTTACCCGCCGGTTAGAGTCCTCGGACCGAAACCCTAGTTTCATAAACACATTGGAGACATGCTTGCTTACCGCTCCTGCGCTAAGAACGAGCGTGTCTTCAATTTCTGTATTGCTCAACCCTTGCGCCATCAGTCCCAGCACCTCTCGTTCGCGGGCGGTGAGTTGGGCGAGACCGGTGCGCTTTGCAGACAGCAGTGCCGTGACCACTTCTGGGTCCACGACGGTACCGCCGCGGGCGACCTCGTCGAGAGTGCGCACGAATTCTTCTACATCAGAAACGCGCTCTTTGAGCAGGTAGCCAAATCCCCCGTGCTCCAAGAGGCGGTCGAGGTAGCTTGCCGCTACGTATTGGCTAAGCACTACCACTGGCTGGGTGGGGTTGGACGCGCGCAGGTCGTGGACGGCGCGCAGTCCGTCGTCGGTCATGGTGGGAGGCATGCGCACATCGCTGATAATAAGGTCGAAGGTTTCTTGCCCAGCGATTGCGCTCAGTTCTTCGGCATCCATGGCGGCTGTAACGCTATGGCCCAAAGAGCTGAGCAGCTGCTCGAGCCCCGCGCGCAGCAGCGCGGAATCTTCCGCGAGTAAAAGTTTCATTCCGCCTCCTTCAGCGGCAATTCGAGCAGCAGCCGGCCGCCGCGTTCACCTGCGGCAGCATCATGAGCCGCGGCAAAGTTTAACGTTCCGCCTAGTGCGGCGGCACGCTCGCGTAGCCCCGCCAAGCCGGTACCGGCTCCCGCCGTGGCGGCTGCGTTGGTCGTGGAGCTGAGGGCCGGGCCGGTGCCATTATCAACGATGTCCAGGCGCAGCATGTCCCCGAAAGAAACCCTTACCATCGCCTCGGTGGCCGCGCCGTGCTTGGAGGCATTGGTAAGTGCTTCGGCCACCGCATGATAGGCCAGCAGGGCAGTGGTCTCGTCCACGGAGCGTTCCGGCCCGTCCACGTGTAGTTCAGTCTCCAGCCCGGAGTGGGCGAGTAGCTCGTCGAGGGCAGGGATAAGTCCGGCGTCGAAAAGCACCTGCGGGGCAATACCGCGCACCGTCGCGCGCAGGGAAGCCAGGGCCAAAGAGGCGTTATGCTCCGCATCAGCCAAGGCAGGAAGCGCCTCGGACGGGGCCTGCAACTTTGCCGCCGCCAAGTTGAGCTTGAGTGCGGTCAGGTACTGCTGCGGTCCATCGTGCAGCTCGCGCTCGATGCGGCGGCGCTCGCCGGAGAAGGCATCGATAAGCGTGGTGCGCGAGGCCGCCAACTCCTCGGCCGATGGGCTCAATGCCAGTCGGGTCAGCGCGGTCGACGCCACAACCAGGAGGCGGTTTATCCCCACCAGTAGCGCCACCAGCAGTGCCGCGGCCAGCCAGCAGGTTAAGAAAATCAGCGGCCGGTTGGTGGTAGACCATTCGCCAAAGGAGAATTCGGCTTTGGGTACAAACGGCGCTATCACCAGCACACCCGCTGTAAAACCCAAGGCTGTCCACGCGGCAAAGCATGCAGCCGAAATCAATAGCTGCACAATAAGGTGGTAAAACTGCTGCCAATCAAACCAACGGCCGGAGCGCCGCGGCGGGATCTCCACGCCCATCCACTGCGCACCCAACCTGCCGACAAACTCCGCAGCCCGACCCACTAGCGGAATCCACGGCAACATCAGCACCGAAACCACCAATGCCGGGATACACAGGGCGCCGAGGACGAAGCTCCACGCGCAGGCTTTGAGGGTTCGCATAACCCATGAGCCTAGCTGCCTTACCCGGCGTGGGGCAGTAGAGCTAGCTCTACCATTTTCCGGGCAGCCCGCCCCATGTCTTTCTTCTGCGCGGCCGAGTGGAATCAAAGGCATGTTAAAAGCAGAAAACCTCACTAAGCGCTACGGCCGCCGCACTGTACTCAAGCGGGTCACTGTTTCCATCGCCCCGGGCGAATTCGTCGCCATCATGGGCCCTTCCGGCAGCGGTAAAACCACGCTCCTTAACCTGCTATCCGGGCTGGATAAGCCCACGTCCGGCCAAGTTAACGCGCCGGGGCGCAAGCAGCGTGCCTTTGTCTTCCAAGACTATAACCTCTTGGAATCCCTCAATGCGCAGCGCAATGCCACCTTGACCGCGCGCTTTTCCGGCCGGCGCCCGTCACGCAGCCGGGTGGCGGAGGTCTTTGATTCGCTCGGCCTTGCTGGCCTGGAGCGCCGCCTGCCCGCACAGCTTTCCGGTGGTCAGCAACAACGCGTGGCTGTAGCCCGGGCACTGCTGGCTCAGGCACCCTATATCTTCGCCGACGAGCCCACGGGCGCGCTTGACGACGCCACCGCATCCACCGTCCTTTCCCACTTGCGCGCCGCCGCCCGCGAGGGAGCCAGCGTGATTATGGTGACCCACTCCCACCTTGCCGCTGAAGCGGCCGACCGCGTTATTTCCCTTGAGGAGGTAGCCCATGCTGGTGTGGCTTAAGGACTTGCAGTCCAATTGGCTCTCGTGGCTAGCCGTGGCGCTGACCCTGGTGGTCTCTTCCACCTCGTGCACCCTGGCGCTAGCGATGCTGGTCGCCTCCTCCGGGGCCGAAGAAAACCCCGCCGGCCCAGTGGGCGGCACGGTACTCGGCATGGCCCTGTGCGTGGTGGTGTTGGTGACGCTGTCGCAGATGCGCCTTATCATCGCCGAGCGCGAGCCGGTCTACCGTTCCTGGCGCATGGTGGGCATGCCCGGGTGGATGATTATTGCCTTCATTCTGGGGCAGGTCGCAGTAGTCAGCGCGGCCGCAGGGCTCCTTGGCGTGCTGCCGGCCGGCCCGCTGCTCGCTCCGTGCGTACGCGCGCTACGCAGCGATGGCATCCCCATGCCGGACCTTGCCATTACCGGCCAGGTCACGGTCATTGCGGTCATAGTCTGCATGTCCGCAGCGCTAGTTGGCGCGCTGCCTCCACTGCGCCGAGTCTTCCGGCCGCGCACCACCGCACACCCGGCCTGGACCGTGGTGAAATTCTTGCTCGCGTCCGCGGCCATCGGCAGCACGGTTTACGGGTGCCTGCACATTGCCGATCCCGGCGATCTTCTCTCGGCCGAGATGGGCTTGGTCATCCTCGTCGCCCTCTTTTGGCCCTGGCTTATGCCCACTATCGACCAATGGACCCGCGCGGCCGGCATCGCTGGGGCCAATGTGCGCGTGCGTCGCAACTTTTCTACCCCGCACATCGTGCCGTGGGTTCTCGTCGGCGGATTTATCGTCGCCGTAGGCTCTGGCCTGCGCTTTGAAAGCGCCGCAGGCGCCGGCGGAGCCCTATCGTCCTGGCAGGTCTTCGTCGCCCTTTTAGGGCCTGTCTTTGCCCCCAGCATCGTGAGTGCCGTGCTCACCTCGCTGCTCATGCACGGGCGCATTGCCTCCGATATCCGCGGCCTCACCCTCGCCGGCGCCGCTCCTCTAGCCTGGATCCGCGTGCAGGTGGGGGAGGCGGCCTGCCTCACCCTGACTGCGGCCGGCGTGGTCTGGGCGCTGTGCTTGGCGACGCTCCTCCCACTCCACCGCCTCCTTACCCCACAGGTTTTCTTCGCTCGGACTCTGATGGAGGAGCTGTGGTGGCCGGCGTATGCCGTAATCTTCGGTGCCATGTTTATCGCCTTGGGCGTCGTCAAGCTGGTGCTTGCAGCCTTCGTGCAAGCCCGGGCTCAGCAGCGTTCAAGGTAGTGTTGCAGGCGCCAAGGGGGAGATCGCTGCGGGCGTAGAAATGTGGGCCGGGTCATTGTTGAGGGTTAGCAGTCGCGAGGGTAGAGTGCTAATCAGGTTGTTTGACCCACAGTTGTTCACCCGCGACGACGGCTGTGCTGGACATCCACAACCGGCACGCGCGTGCCATACCGGCGCGCATACGAACACTACGGAGGAAACATCATGGCAAACATTAAGCCTCTCGAGGACCGCGTCCTCGTACAGATCGTAGAAGCTGAAACCACCACCGCTTCCGGCCTGGTTATCCCAGATTCTGCTAAGGAAAAGCCGCAGGAAGCTACCGTCGTTGCAGTAGGCCCAGGCCGCACCAACGACAAGGGTGAGGTCACCCCGGTAGGCGTCAACGAGGGCGATACCGTGGTCTTTTCCAAGTACGGCGGCACCGAGCTGAAGTACAACGGTGAGGAGTACCTGCTGCTGTCCTCCCGTGACCTGCTCGCTGTCATCGAGAAGTAGGCCTCACTATGGCAAAGCTTATTGCATTCGACCAAGAGGCCCGCGAGGGAATCCAGCGCGGCGTCGATACGCTGGCTGATGCCGTCAAGGTCACCCTCGGCCCGCGCGGCCGCAACGTCGTGCTGTCCAAGGCTTTTGGCGGCCCCACCGTCACCAATGACGGCGTGACCATCGCCCGCGATATCGACATCGAGGAACCATTCGAGAACCTTGGTGCCCAGCTGGTTAAGTCTGTTGCAGTCAAGACCAATGACATCGCAGGAGATGGCACTACCACCGCCACCTTGCTGGCTCAGGCACTCATCTTCGAAGGCCTGCGCAACGTCGCAGCCGGCGCTAACCCAATCGAGCTTAACCGCGGCATCGCGGCGGCGGCCGAAAAGGCCGTCGAGGAGCTCAAGGCCCGCGCCACTGCAGTCAACTCCTCGTCCGAAATCGCTCAGGTAGCCACCGTCTCCTCCCGCGACCCGGAGGTCGGAGAGATGGTTGCTGGCGCCATGGACAAGGTAGGCAAGGACGGCGTGGTCACCGTCGAGGAATCCCAAACCATCGACTCCGCAGTCGATGTCACCGAGGGCATTTCCTTTGACAAGGGCTATCTTTCCCCGTACTTCGCTACGGAAGAAGAGACCTACCACGCCGTGCTGGACGACGCCGCTGTGCTTCTCGTCCGCAATAAGATCTCCTCGCTGCCGGACTTCCTGCCGCTGCTGGAGAAGATCGCCGAGACCAACCGCCCAACCCTCATCATTGCAGAGGACGTTGAGGGCGAGCCGCTGCAGGCGCTCGTCGTCAACTCCATCCGCAAGGTGCTCAAGGTCGCGGCCGTGAAGGCTCCGTACTTTGGCGAGCGCCGCAAGGGCTTCATGGATGACCTGGCTGTCGTTACCGGCGCCACCGTCATCGATCCAGAGGTAGGCGTCAACCTCAACGAGGCTGGCCTCGACGTGCTGGGTTCGGCCCGTCGCGTGACCATCACCAAGGATGACACCGTTATCGTCGATGGAGGTGGCACCGCCGAGGCAGTAGAGGAGCGCCGCGAGCAGATCCGTCGCGAAATCGAGCGCACCGATTCCACTTGGGATAAGGAAAAGCTCGAGGAGCGCCTGGCAAAGCTCTCTGGTGGCGTGGCCGTCATCCGCGTCGGCGCCGCTACCGAAACCGAGGTCAACGAGCGCAAGCTGCGCGTCGAAGACGCCATCAACGCCGCCCGCGCGGCCGTGGAAGAGGGCGTCATCGCCGGCGGCGGTTCCGTGCTGGTCCAGATTTCCAAGGAACTCGAGTCCTTCGCCGAGGGCTTCGAGGGTGAGGCAAAGGTCGGTGTTCTAGCCGTCGCCCGTGCCCTGACTCGTCCGGCATACTGGATCGCCGAAAATGCTGGCCTTGACGGCGCAGTTGTTGTCTCCCGCGTTGCCGAGATGTCCAACGGCGAGGGCTTCAACGCTAATACCCTCGAGTACGGCAACCTCATCGATAATGGCATTATCGACCCGGTCAAGGTCACCCACTCGGCCGTGGTCAACGCCACCTCCGTGGCCCGTATGGTTCTTACCACCGAGGCCTCCGTGGTGGAAAAGCCGCAGGAAGAACAAGCTGCTGACGCCGGTCACGGCCACCAGCACTAATCCTTCCCAACATCGCCCGCCCCGCTTCTCGCGCGGCGGGTTTTGTTGTGCCTAGACTAGGGCCGTGGAATATATCAAGGTCACCGGCGCTCTTGGCCCCATTCGCAAGGCCAATGGCGTCAAACCCGCACTCTTTTCCGCGAATTCCGAGGGTGCCTGCCCCAAGCGCAGCGGCGCCGGTGTGGTCTACGTGGAGCCGGGCGTGATGAACGGGTGGACTCCGGATATACCGTCATTTGCATTGATCACAATCTTGCTGTGATTGCCCATGCGGATCACGTCATTGACTTGGGTCCCGGAGCCGGTTCGGCCGGCGGTCAGGTGGTCTTTAGCGGCACACCAGCAGACTTAGCCGAACAGCGCGACTCGGTGACGGGGCGTTTTCTTGCCGACGCCCTCGTCTCCCCCTAACTTTCCTGCCTTAAGCGTTGACCGGCGCGGCGGCGCGGCGACGCTGGCGAAGCTCTACCACGCGTTCGGATTCGCTCATTCCGCCCCATACGCCGTAGGGCTCGGCGGATTGCAAGGCATGCTCGCGGCACAAATCAATGACCGGGCAAGAATTGCAGATGGCTTTGGCGCGATTCTCGCGCTGGGCGCGGGCGCGGCCGCGCTCGCCATCCGGGTGATAAAATACGTCCGAGTTTTCTCCGCGGCAGGCGCCTTGTAGCTGCCAATCCCACAGGTCAGCGGTGGGACCGGGAAGCAAATGAGGCTGAGACACGTTACTAAGCTCCTTTTTAAGGGCGAGAATTCTTGTGTGGCTTCCGCAGTGTCGCGAAAAGCAACCTCACGTAGTGTTTCGCGCGCGGGTAAACGGTGGGTTACCGATTTTTGACTTTTAAGTATTGTCCTCGCAATTCCTTCACCGACACCACGGTTTACCAGCGCAAACGCCGAAGGTTAACGGTTCATGAATTTTCCGCCGTGCCGGTTGCATAGCCAAGGACACCGCGCCTTGCCTTTGCATAAACTTCCCGTGTGCCAATATGGTTAGTTACCGGTTTAAAACATGTCAGAGGGTGCATTCGTGAGTGATAAGGAACAGGAGCTAGCGGATCTCGTTCCGCATGCCGTCGACGGCAGCCGTCGAGCGCTGCAAAAAGTCCTGCAGATCATTCACCCGCAGGTCCTGCGTTACTGCCGCGCCCGCATCGGGGGCGGCCGCCAACCCACCGCGGAAGATGTGGCCCAAGAGATTTGCCTAGCAGTGGCTACCTCGATTGGTTCCTATGAGGACAAGGGCCGTCCTTTTATGGCCTATGTTTATGGCATCGCATTTAATAAGGTCACTGATGCTCACCGCGCGATGGGCCGCGATAAGTCCACGCCTACCGAAGAAATTCCGGAAGACTCCGCGCGTGAAGCCACTCCTGAAGAGTGGGCGCTAGAGGCCGACGGTAGTAACAGAATGCGCGCCTTGCTCGATACATTAAGTGATAAGGCAAAAAACATCGTTATTCTGCGCGTGTTCAACGGTTTGTCGGCAGAAGAGACCGCGGAAATTGTGGGTTCCACTCCAGGCGCGGTCCGTGTGGCACAACACCGAGCACTAGCTCAATTGCGAAAGACCCTCCAAGCCGCGCAGGAAACTGCACGCTAAAGGGCTTATAGCCCAATCTCACAGCAGATATTTCATAACAGAAAGGAAGGGGGAGAGACACCATCATGGCTCCTAAGCACCACGGCGATAACGACGACCTAGTGGACCAGCTCCAGCCCTTGGTCGATGATGATGCATTCCTCACTGAGCTTTCGAAAGGGAACGACCCTTCCGACCGTCAGGATGACCTGGCGGGGTTGCTGCTGGAGTTAAAGGGGGACGTCGACAAGCAAATGCCCCCGGCCCCACTGGTAGAAGGCGCTGAGGCGGAGCCTGAGGTTATTGACCTTGGTAAGGCACGCAAGCGTCGCCGCGGCGGGCCTTTCGTGCATGGTCTCATTGGCGCGGCCGCCGCAACCCTAGTCATTGCTGGAGCCGGTGGCGCAATGCTGCATGCCGGAACCTTTGATAAAGGGGATAAAACCCGCAATGTAGAGCTGGCCGGAACGCTGGAAGAGATGGAATCTCGCGCGGCCGAAGGCGATATTGAAGGCGCTCGGGAACTGATGAGGGATGCCCGAGCTAAGCTGGACGAGGCCGAAGGCAAGGAAGAAAAGGCCATCGCCGCCAACCGCGAGGCGGAACACAAGCGCTCTGCGCACCCGAAGCCCGCCCCGCACACCGTGACGGAGACCGCCACCGAAACCGTGGCGGAAGAAGCTTCCCAGCCGGAACAGCAGCCGGAACAGGTTACCGTGACCGAAACTCAGTACGCCACCGAAACCGTGGTAGTCACTGAGCAGGCGCAGCCTAACCCGCAGCCCAACCCCAACGTGGAGGGTGAGCCGACGACCACCATCGAGCTGGGGCAGCAGTAGAGCTAGCGGCCCTCCAAGCCATCTAAGTAGCCCAAGGCATAGTCCCAGGGGACATAACGGGAGGGATCCGGCTCGGCGCCTGGTTCATGCACCGGCGCTAGCTCCCCTTCGAGCGTGGCGCGCATATTGGCGGCCATAATATCCCACTCATAGAAGTGGTTTTCCTGGCAGTCCTCGCACAGGAAGAAGATGCCATCGATGCCGCGCGGGCCGAGGATGGACGCGAATTTCTGCACCAGCGCGAGGTCGTGGATGATGGCGATTCGGTCGTCGTCGGTAAGCGGCATGACCTGCTCGTCCTCCTCCAGGAAGGAGGCGGGGTCATTCGGGTCATCGGCGAAAGGATCGCGGGGCATATTGGCGAAGAAGTTCACGCCTGCGAGCCTATTGAACTTACCCTCCCGAGGCAATTTACCCCTGCCCAAATGGTGTCGTCGGCCGGCAAAGCACTACAGTTGTGGTAGCCGCTAAACCTGTTAAGGAGAGACCTCGATGAGCGAGAACCGTATTCATACTGGTGGAGATGACCCGAACAAGGTGGCCCTGCGCGGCCTGACCTTTGACGATGTGCTTCTGTTGCCCGCCGAATCCAATATCGTGCCCTCCGAGGTCGATACCGGCGCGCAGTTTACCCGCAATATTCGCCTCGGCGTCCCGCTTGCCTCGGCCGCCATGGATACCGTGACTGAGGCCCGCATGGCCATTGCCATGGCCCGCCAGGGTGGCATCGGCGTGCTGCATCGCAACCTTTCTACCGAGGACCAGGCCGAGCAGGTAGAAATAGTCAAACGCTCCGAGTCCGGCATGGTCACCGACCCCATTACCGCCCGCCCGGACATGACCATTAGGGAAGTAGACGCGCTGTGTGCTCGTTTCCGCATTTCCGGCCTGCCGGTGGTAGATGAGGACGGCACCCTAGTCGGTATTTGCACCAACCGCGATATGCGCTTCGAGCCTGACTTTGACCGCAAGGTCAGCGAAGTTATGACGGCCATGCCGCTTGTTGTTGCGCGCGAGGGCGTATCCAAGAAGGAGGCCCTCGAACTGCTCTCGGCCAATAAGGTGGAAAAGCTGCCCATCGTCGATGCGGATAATAAGCTCACCGGCCTGATCACCGTCAAGGACTTTGTCAAGACCGAGCAGTATCCCAATGCGTCTAAGGACTCGGCCGGGCGCCTGTTGGTTGCGGCCGGCATCGGTACCGGCGAGGAGTCCTACCAGCGCGCCGCCGCGCTTGTCGACGCCGGCGTAGACGCCCTCGTCGTCGATTCCGCCCATGCCCACAATAACCGCGTGCTGGAAATGGTCTCCCGCGTCCAAAAAGATTTCGGTTCTAAGGTCGATGTCATCGGCGGTAACCTCGCCACCCGCGAGGCGGCCCAGGCAATGATTGATGCCGGCGCGGATGCCATCAAGGTCGGCATCGGCCCGGGCTCCATTTGCACCACCCGCGTCGTCGCTGGCGTGGGAGCGCCGCAGATTACTGCCCTGATGGAAGCTGCCGCAGTAGCTGGCCCGGCCGGTGTACCGGTGATCGGCGATGGCGGCATGCAGTACTCCGGCGACGTCGCTAAGGCCTTGGCGGCCGGCGCCGATACCGTCATGCTGGGATCCATGTTCGCCGGCACCACCGAGGCACCCGGTGACATCGTGGTCTACCAGGGCAAGCAGTACAAGCGCTACCGTGGCATGGGCTCCATGGGTGCCATGCAGGGCCGCGGCCTCTCTGGCGAGAAGCGCTCCTACTCCAAGGACCGCTACTTCCAGGCAGACGTGCGCAGCGAGGACAAGCTGGTTCCGGAAGGCGTTGAGGGGCGCGTGCCTTTCCGCGGCGATATCGATGCCATCGTGCACCAGATCATCGGTGGCCTGCGCGCTTCCATGGGCTATACCGGCTCCGCTACTTTGGCCGAGCTGAAGACCAAGCGCTTCGTTCAGATCACCGCCGCAGGTCTAAAGGAATCCCACCCACACCACCTGCAGCAAATCGCAGAAGCACCAAACTACCGCTAGGAATATCATGCGTGAATACGCCGAAATCGGCATCGGCCGCGAGGCTCGCCGTACCTTTGATCTAGAGCAACTATCCATCGTGCCGCAGCGCCGCACCCGGTCCTCCAAGGACGTGGACACCACCTGGAATATCGATGCCTATACCTTCGATATTCCCTTTGTGTCCCACCCCACCGATGCGCTCGCCACGCCCGAGTTCATCATTGAAATGGGCAAGCAGGGGGGCTTGGGTGTCATCAATGCCGAGGGCTTGTGGGGCCGCCATGAGGACCTCGAGGGCGCCCTGGCCCGCATTTACTCGCAGCCGGGCGATAATTCCATCATTCAGGAGCTACACGCTGCCCCGCTTGACGACGCCCTCCTTACCGAACGCATCTCCCAAGTCCGTGACTCCGGCGTCACCGTTGCTGTGCGCGTTTCCCCACAAAATGCTCGCGAGATGGCCCCGAAGGTCATCGCGGCCGGTGCTGAGTTGCTGTTTATTCAAGGCACCTTGGTTTCGGCCGAGCACGTAGCTACCGGCGGTGAGCCGTTGAACCTCAAGGAGTTCATCGGCTCACTGGATGTTCCGGTTATCGCCGGCGGAGTTACTGACTACACCACCGCGCTGCACCTGATGCGCACCGGCGCGGCCGGTGTCATCGTGGGCGCGGGCGTGACGACCAACGCCGAGACCGTCGGCATTGACTCGGCCATGGGTACCGCGATTGCTGACGCCGCCGCAGCTCGCCGCGACTACCTCGATGAGACCGGCGGCCGCTATGTACACATCATCGCCGATACCGAGTTTGAAAACTCCGGCAGTATTGCCAAGGCCTTTGCCTGCGGCGCCGATGGTGTGGCTCTTGGCCCATTGCTTGCCCAAGCTCGCGAGGCTGGCGGAAAGGGCTGGTACTGGCCTGCTACGGCCGGCCACCCGCGCTTCCCACGCGGCTTTGTCCAGTTCTCTGGGGCTGATACCGATTTGGACGTTGATTTCCTCACCACCGGCACCCCGGCCGAAGCTGCAGAAGAGTCTGCCGCTCCTTCGCTGGAAACCGTGCTGCACGGACCCTCTAGCGAGCCATTCGGTCGCACCAACTTGGTCGGCGCGCTGCGCCGTTCCATGGCAAAGTGTGGCTACACCGACCTGAAGTCCTTCCAGAAGGTCGAACTCGCTGTTCGTTACTAACCGTACGAGAGTCCCCGACGCGGCTGTGCTTTCTTGGCGCAGCCGCGTTTTGCTTCAAAGCTCTTTCTCCTCTGGAGAGGTAAAGCGTGGCGGAGAAGGAGAGTGGTTAGGAAATCAACTGCCAACCGCCTTCCCGCTTCCATGTGGTCTCGCGTGCCATCGGCTGCCATTGTCCTGCATCTTGGACTGGGCACACGCGTGCGCCCGCTGGATTGAGCTCTACGACTTTCTCTTCTGTGGCCGCGCGTAGGACTACCGAATTATGCGCAACCTCTGGGTACCCCACGTGCTCTGCCTGCCGAGTTCCGCACAAGGGAATCCACTCATCCCACTTGCTTCCAAAGACTTCTTCGGCTGGAAGTGTTACCTGCTGCGGGCCTTGTTCATCCAGCACAGACGTCACCTCGGCGGTGGTAGGAGTGGCGTCACAACCGCACAACAACAGTCCCGTGGTGAGCACAATGGCCAAGCGCTTCATAAGCTATCAGTTTAGTGGGTTAGACTATGGGGCGTGACTAAGCCAAATACTACCCCGCGCCCCGTCCTCGTAGTGGACTTTGGCGCTCAGTACGCGCAGCTTATTGCCCGTCGCGTGCGCGAGGCCAAGATTTACTCCGAGGTTGTCCCTCACTCTGCGTCCGTGGAGGAAATTAAATCCAAAGATCCCGCCGCGCTAATCCTGTCGGGCGGTCCGTCTTCTGTCTATGCTGACGGCGCCCCGGCTTTGAAGCCAGAGCTGCTTGAGCTCGGCATTCCGGTTTTCGGCATCTGCTACGGTTTCCAAGCCATGAACCATGCTCTTGGTGGTACCGTCTCGTCGACCGGCGAGCGTGAGTACGGCCGCACCGACATGAATGTCAAGGCAGGCGTGCTTCACGATGGATTGGAGGCCACTCACAAGGTGTGGATGTCTCACGGTGATGCCGTATCTGCCGCTCCCGAAGGTTTCGAGGTTACGGCAACGTCGGCCGGTGCTCCGGTTGCAGCCATGGAGTGCCTAGACAAGAAGATGGCCGGCGTGCAGTACCACCCTGAGGTGCAGCACTCGCCGCACGGCCAGGAAGTGCTTACCCGCTTCCTGACCGAGATTGCGGGCCTAGAGCAGAATTGGACGGCCGATAATATCGCCGAGCAGCTCATCGCGGACGTTCGCGCTCAGGTGGGCGAGGAAGGCCGCGCCATCTGTGGCCTTTCCGGCGGTGTGGACTCTGCTGTGGCGGCCGCACTGGTGCAGCGTGCCATCGGTGATCGCCTCACCTGTGTTTTCGTAGATCACGGCTTGCTGCGTGCCGGCGAGCGTGAGCAGGTGGAAAAGGACTTTGTTGCCTCCACCGGCGCGAAGCTGGTGACTGCGGATGAACGCGCTGCGTTCTTGGAGAAGCTGGCAGGCGTTAGCGACCCTGAAGCCAAACGTAAGGCCATTGGCGCGGAGTTTATCCGGTCCTTTGAGCGCGCGGTTGCGGGCGTGCTTGACGACGCCCCCGCAGGCTCCACCGTCGATTACCTTGTCCAAGGCACGCTGTACCCAGACGTGGTGGAGTCTGGCGGCGGTGACGGCACGGCGAATATTAAGTCTCACCACAATGTTGGCGGTTTGCCAGATGACGTGGAGTTCGAACTGGTCGAGCCGCTGCGCCTCCTGTTTAAGGACGAGGTTCGCGCCGTCGGCCGCGAGCTGGGCTTGCCAGAAGAGATCGTTAGCCGTCAGCCATTCCCCGGCCCAGGTTTGGGTATCCGCATTATCGGTGAGGTAACCGAGGAACGCTTGGAGACGCTGCGCGAGGCGGATCTTATTGCCCGCACCGAGCTGACCAATGCCGGCCTGGATGACCAGATTTGGCAGTGCCCGGTAGTACTGCTGGCCGATGTCCGCTCCGTTGGCGTGCAGGGCGACGGCCGCACCTATGGCCACCCCATCGTGCTGCGCCCAGTGTCCTCGGAGGACGCCATGACCGCAGACTGGACCCGCCTGCCATACGAGGTACTGGAGAAGATTTCTACCCGTATCACCAACGAGGTGAAGGATGTCAACCGCGTGGTCTTGGACTGCACCTCCAAGCCCCCGGGAACCATTGAGTGGGAGTAAAACGGTATGCGTAGAAGGCGCTCAGACTATCTCTGAGCGCCTTTTCGCTCGTTTTAGAGGCGGCGCTTACTCGCGCGGGGTAAACGGCGGCCGCCACACGATGCGGCCACCCACCCGCTCGAGGCGGCCACGCCGGGGTGGGGCGTTGGGGTCATCGTCATTGACGCCATTATGGTAAGCGCAGCACATGACCAGGTTTTTCATATTCGTCTCCCCACCGTTGCTCCATGCCTTGAGATGGTGGACTTGGGAGAGATCGGCCGGCTGGTTACAGCCCGGCCAGGCGCAGCGTGGGTTTTCTGCAGCGGCCATGATGCGCTGTTTATCATTGGCCACGCGTGCCGTGCGGTAGAGGTTGACCGGCCCTTCCTCGGGGTGCACGAGGGTGACGTAGCCGGTTTCTCTATCGCCAGAAAAGCCGACGTCATTGAGCACACGTCGCAGATATTCGGTTCCGCTAATGGTGGCGCCATTGGTCAGATCGAGCTCGATATCGTCGCCATGGCCGTCGCGGATACGGATGAATTTGTCCAGCGGCACGATAGCATTGGTTATCACCTCTGCCCGTGCGGCCACCGCTTGGTCGAAGAAGATCTTTTCTACCGCCTCGAGCGATTGCTTTCCTGTAGCAGCCAGTGCGGCATTGAGATCCGCGATGAAACTGGAGGTTCCGGTGATGGCCAGCGTCCAGTAGTCATTGGGACGTCGATAAGTGCGCACGCCTGGAGTAACGGTGTTGTCTTTCATCTCGCGCAGCCGCCGGCGGGCGTGCTTGAGAATATGGCTCATCGCGCCGGTCATTGCACAGCACTCCGCGCGTAGCTCCCAGGCCTGTTTCTTGCTGGGTGCGCGGTTAACTATGCGCTCTAGGGCGGTGAGCGTGGCGATGGAATGGGTGTTGCGGCGGGCGTCGGCAATAGCGCAGCGCTGCAGGCGCGTAAATTTGGTGCGGCCGAAATAACTCTCGCACAAAAGAAGCAGATCGGCCGCGATGGCATCGGGTGCGCCGTGGTCCATAAGCTCGGACCCAGACATACCTTGGCACCCGGCGATGATGTCCATGCCGGGGCTCAAGGCAGTGAGGTAGGTCTCGAGTGCGTTCATACCTGCAACGCTACGGCGCACCCTGCACCGCCGCGCGGCCGGTGCAACCGCTGCGGCCGATTCTGTGGATAACCCGGCCCGTATACCCTTGGAGGGCCGGAAAGCTGTGGATAACTCCGAAAAGTGTCGGATAGATTAGGCAAATGCGAGCCGGCGCGTGCCATCCACATGGGGGAAGACGAAAAAGCTTAGCCCAAAGACCGCCAGCCACACCAGGCCGGCGCCCCACGCGGGCAGGGCCACGATGGGCGCGAGCATCACCATCAGCCACAGAATCATCAGAGGCACGAGCTGCGTGATGGTAGGAACCAGAGTGACATTGCGCTTGGTGGCATAGGCACGCATCGCGCGGCGGTACGGGTGGGCGAAGACGAGGACGAAGGCTGCCACAAGGCATACGAGTGCTCCGGTCAAGGCGGCGAAGATATGCGCGCGGCTGGCCAAAAGTGCCACGGCCGCGCCGATGAGGATGGACGAGCCCAAGCGCACCCATGGCGGAGTGGGGATGGGGGTGGTGTGCTCGCGCATGGCACCGTAGGCAGCGTTGAGGTTCATGCCGCTAAGGCTACCATTCGAACATACACTTGCATGTGTCCGGGTGAGGGTTCATACTATCCGGGTGAGTCAAACGAGCGTTCGTCTAGAAAAAGCGGTGGCCGGGCTAAGTGGGCCGGACCGTGTGGCGATGCTGCGTGCTCGCATGCGCGCTATGGAGCGCGGCCCGGAAGAAGAGCTGGTAGATACCCTCCCTGGCCTGGCCCGCTTGCTTCCTGCAGGTGGGCTGGCGCGCCGGCAGGTGGTGCACTGTGCGAACTGTCCAGCGCTGGTGGTGGAGCTTATCTGTCACCTCACCGCCCGTGGCGGGCATGTGGCAGTGGTGGGGTGGCCGGATTTGCTACTCGCACACGTGGCCGATAAGGGCGATATCGAACGTGTGGTGACCGTGCCGGATCCGGGCCTGGAATCCTGGATGGTGACGGGAGTATTGGCGGAAGGGCTAGACCTTGTTGTCCACCATGGGCCGCCCGGTGAGGTGAGCCCTACCAAGGCTCGGCCGGTGCTGGCGAAAGTGCGTGGCGGGCACGCGGCGGTGCTGACGGTAGGCACGCGCCTGCCCGGCACAGCGGTGGGGATAAGGGCAAGGGTGAGTACTTACCGGGGCGTCGGCAAGGGCAGTGGGCGCATTCGCGGCGTGGACATGGAGGTGGAGGTGACCTCGAAGCAGGGTGCCTCGCGCGGGGTGCTCACGGTGGGTGAGCGCCGCCGGTTGGAGGCCGTATGAGGGTAGCGGCCGTGTGGTTTCCGGATTGGCCCATCCAGGCTGCCGGCGGGCAGGGTCCTATGGTAATTGCGCGCAATCACGCGGTGGCGGTGTGCGATAGGAGGGCGCGCCGGGCGGGCGTGCGGCGCGGGATGCGCCTGCGCCAGGCCCAAGCGCTGTGCCCCGAGGCCGCAGTGGTGGAGGCCAATCCGGATCGGGATGGCGCGGCGTTTGCGGAGGTCGCGGCCGGCTTAGATGCGGTGGCGTCCTCGGTGGAGGTGTTGCGCCCAGGCCTGGCGATTGTGGATGCGGGCGCGGCTCTGCGCTACCACGGGGAGAAAGCACTAGAGATGCTTGTCGACGCCTCTTCGTACGCCGGCTTCGACTCCACCCTCGGCGTCGCCGATGAGATTGCCACGGCCGTCATCGCGGCCCGGCACCGTGGTGTGGGCGCAGTGGTGCCGGAGGGCGGCTCGCGGGAGTTTTTGGCCACCCAGCCCATAGGCGTGCTGGCGGCCGATGAGGCCTTGGGCTTTGAGGCTGGGTTTATCGCACAGCTGGATAAGCTGGGTGTGCGACGCCTGGGCGACTTAGCCGCGCTGCCGTTTAAGCAGGTAGCCACCCGGTTTGGTGAGCCGGGCCGGCGTGCCCACGAACTGGCCCAGGCCCGTGCGGATAGGCGCGTGGCCCCAGAGCTGGCGCGCCCGGATCTGGCGGTGGAAATGGAAGAGCGCATCGAGCGTGTGGACGCGGCCGCCTTCGCAGCTCGCCAGTTAGCGGCCCGGCTGCATGCCCGCTTGGAGGAGGCCGGCAAGGTGTGCCTGCGGCTGCGCGTGGTGGCGGAGTTTGGCACCGGTGAGGAGCTGGCGCGGGTATGGCGCACACAGGAAGCGCTGACGGAACAGGCCACCGCGGACCGGGTGCGCTGGCAGCTCGATGGTTGGCTCACGCGCGCTACTGGTGAGGGCGCGGCCATCCGCCGCCTAGCGCTGGAGCCGGTGGAGGTTGCTGCCCCGTCCGCCACCGGTCTCTGGGGCGGGGAAGGATCGCAGGAGCAGGTCAAACGCGTGATCGCCCGTGTGCAATCGCAGCTGGGGGTTGACCGCGTGCTGCAGCCGCGGGCAGTGGGCGGCCGTGGGGTGGCCGAGCGCATCGAGTACGTGCCCTATGGCGAGCAGCGTGACGCACCGCCGCAGGGCGAGTGGCCCGGCCGCATTCCCGCGCCCCTGCCTGCACGGCTGGGCGGTGGTCCGAATCATCCGGCCGCGCGCATTCGGCTTATCGACGCCGCCGGGCGCCCCGTCTTTGTTACTGCCGAAGCCCTCTTGTCCGGGGTGCCGGTGGCCTTGAGCTGGGGCGCGCATCGCTTTCGCGTGCTGGGCTGGGCCGGACCCTGGCCGGTGGATACGCAGTGGTGGACCGATACTCCACAGCACGTAGCGCGCCTGCAGGTGGTGGGCCAAGCCGAGCACGAAGAGCATCAGCGGGCGTGGCTTTTGGTATGGGCCGGTGGGCGCTGGCGGGTTGAGGCGACTTACTAATTGCGAATATCGACCACGAGGCGAGTGGGGTTATCGAGCACCTGCACGGAATAAGGCTTGCGAGAGGTCATGCCGATGACAAATTGGCAGCGGCCCTCGTAGGTGCCGCCATTGACCACTTGGGTGACAATTCCTTCCGTAGGGGCATCCACCACGCCGATGCGGGGATCATCTTTGCCGGCTTCGAAGGGGTAGACCACGCCGTCGATATTGACATTGAGTGCGGTCTCTCCGGAGTGGTCAATGGTCTTGCCGGAACCCTGCTGTGTGGGTGTATCGGCGTAATCCACGAACCAGCCGGGAGCGCCGCCGCCATCAAGCTCGAAGACGACGCGCTCAAAACCCTCGTGCCGGCCGATGCGCACGTCGGTCACCGTAAGTTCGGAGGGCGCCTGCGGCCGGAGGGTTTTCATCTCCATATTGGCCTGGCCTAGCGGATTGAGCTGGGAGTTATCCGCAGACGCGGCCATGGTGGTGCGGTCCGTCTCGTGGGCAGCGCAGCCGCTGAGGAAAGCTGCGACGAGAAGCGTTGCGGCGAGACGAACTTTCAACATGTCCCCTAGGTTATATTTTCGGCCGTGAACTGTATAGCTGAGGGGGTACTTCGTGGCCGAATTGTTGCCAAGGGTGTGAGCTGAAAAGCAGAAAGGTTAGGCTTAGGTATATGACCGAGTTCTGTTCAGATATCCAGGTAGAGCCGCTGCCAGGCACGGCGAAGAAGGAATCCGTCTATGTGCTTTTCGAGTGGCCGGGCGGATGGTCGCGAGACGTGCTCGACGGCGATACCTTTGGGCCGGAGCTCACAGCGCAGCTCAAGACCAAGCTGAAGGGTATGGCAGGGCTGCAGCTTATTCGCCGGCCGGGCCGCGATGGCCGCCAAGTAGGCAAGATGCACCGTTGTTACCTGGTGTGGGCCGAGCAGGGCGTGATGGAACTCGTGCTGCTGACGGGCCCGGAGAAGATCCTCGATCTGGACCTGACCGGGCCTGGCCGCAATGGGGGTGGCGCTTTGGATACGCCGCTGGTGCTGGTGTGCACGCATGCGAAGCGCGATACGTGCTGTGCGGTCAAGGGTCGCCCGCTGGCCGCGGAGCTGGTGGCGGACTATCCGGATATGGTGTGGGAGACCTCGCACACGAAAGGGCACCGATTCGCGCCGTCGGTCATGCTCATGCCGTGGGGCTATTCTTTTGGCCGAATGAATAAAGAAGCCGCCGCGCAGATGATTGCGGCGGCGGCGAAGGGGAAGTATTTCTACCCGGTAAATCGCGGGCGCGGTATTTTCGGCCCGCGCGGCCAGGTGGCGGAGTTGGCGGTGGCCCGCTCGCTTATCGACGCCGGCGAGGACCTCGCCTACGGCCAGCTCACCGCCACCGACAGCGGCGAGGTCAGCCACGCTGACGGCCGGCGCTGGCGCGTGGCGCTCGAGGAGCGCGAGGTAGAAGGCGTGGTGTCTTCCTGCGGCGATGCGCCGAAGAAAGGCCAAGCCATCGTAGCGACCGGCGTGGAGCCGATCGCGGAGTAGGCCGCGCGGGGCGGGGGCGGCGTCGGCAAGCGGGGGCTAGCGGCGCATGACCTTGGAAGAGAGCCAGTTGCCGAAGAACTGGGCGGCCTGCACCAGCACGATGATGATGAGCGTAGCCACGACGGTGACTTCCCACTCGAAGGCGCGGTAGCCGTAGACGATGGCGAAGTCGCCCAAGCCGCCGCCGCCGACGTAGCCGGCCATGGCGGACATATCCACGATGGCGATGAACAAGAAGGTGTAGCCCAGAATCAGCGGGCCGAGGGCCTCCGGAACGATGACGGAGGTAATGATCTTCCACGGCGAGGCGCCCATGGAGCGGGCGGCCTCGATAACACCGGGATCGATAGCCACGAGGTTTTGCTCCACCACGCGGGCCACGGAGAAGGTCGCGGCGATGACCATGACGAAGGTCGCTGGGCCGCGGCCGATGGAACCTCCCATTACGGCGACGGTCAGTGGCTGGGCAAAGGCCAGCAAAATGATGAAGGGGATGGGGCGGACGAAGTTCACCAGCAGGTTAACAATGACGTAGACAAACCGGTTTTGCAGGATGCCGCCCGTGCGGGTGGTGTAGAGCAGCATGCCTAGGCCAAGGCCGAGGATGCCGGAGACGATGAGGGTGGTCGAGACCATGATGAGGGTGTCGACGATGGCGTCGGCGAGCGAGGGGCCAAGGCGATCCCAGTTGGCTTGGGCGAGGTTGGTGACGGTCATCGTGCAATCTCCTCAATCTGGGTGGTGGTAGAAAGCGTGCGGTAGAACTCTTCGATGGCGTTATTATCGCCGCTGAGTCGCACGGTCAGTTTGCCAAAGGAATGCTGCTGCAACGTGGTGATACCGCCGTGCACGACGGCGATGGACACGCCGGCTTCCTTGAGCCGAGCGGCGGCGGTGAAGAAGCCAGATTCCTCGGTGAGGTTGATGGTAAACAGGCGGCCTTCGTGCGCGAGCAGGTCGTCGGTTTCGACGACGTCGGGTTCGTTGCGCAGCGAGGTGGCCACGAACTTGGCGGCCACGGAGGTCTGCGGGTTGGAGAAGACTTCGTAGACGCTGCCTTGTTCTACTACGCGGCCGTTTTCCATCACGGCGACCTTATCGGCGATGGAGCGAACGACTTCCATCTCGTGGGTAATAACGACGATGGTGATGCCGAATTCCTTGTTCACCCGGCGCAGCAGGTCGAGGACTTCCTGCGTGGTGGTGGGGTCGAGGGCGGAAGTGGCTTCGTCGGCAAGCAGCAGCGAAGGGTTGGTGGCCAGCGCACGGGCAATGCCAACGCGCTGCTTCTGGCCGCCGGAGAGCTGCTCCGGGTAGCTCTTGCCCTTGTCTCCCAGGCCGACGAAGTCCAGCAGCTCTTGCACGCGCTGGGCGCGCTCCTGCTTGCTGACGCCCTGCAGCTGCAGCGGGTATTCAATATTGCCGGCCGCGGTGCGCGAGTTCATCAGGTTGAACTGCTGGAAGATCATGCCGATATTGCGACGAATGCCGCGCAGCTTCTTCTCGGACATGCCAACGATATTGGTCTCGTCGAGCAACAGCTCGCCGGCGGACGGGGTGTCCAGGCCGTTGATCATGCGCACGAGGGTGGACTTGCCGGCGCCGGAATAGCCAATGATGCCGACGATTTCGCCGGGCTCGATGGTCATGGAGACATTGTCGAGGGCCTTGACTCGTGCCTTTTTCTGTTTAAAGACTTTGGTGATCTCGCGGAACTCGATGCGGGTGCCGCGTTGAGTGGAATCTGCCACGTGTTTGCGTCCTTAGCTAGGAAAGTGCCAAACCCCGCCGGGGGCTCCGGCGGGGTAAAAGCAAGGGTGATTAGTCCAGATCTGCTTCGAGCTTATCCAGGATCTTCTGCAGATCCTCCTGGCTGCGCTCCACCTCGACGGAGGTGCCGGCAGAGTCTTCGTCGACGCCCTCCTGGACGGCGTCGCTGTGCCATAGCTCGGCGAGCTTCTTGATGTCCTCGTTATCGGCATCTTCCTCGCGAACGGCGAAGACGTTGATGTACGGCTCTGCCTCTTCAGAGCTCGGATCGTCCTGGAAGATGGCGGTGGCTGGGTCGATGCCGGCGCGCTCCAGGAAGGAGTTATTGATAATCGCCGGGGTGCCCTCGCCGTGTGCGGACGTGGTCTGTGCCGCGTCTACCGGGGTGACCTTGACCTTGGACTTCGCCTCGTCAATATCCAGCGGCGTGGGCTCCAGGTTGTTCTTGTCCTTCAGAGTGAGAAGGCCGGCCTGAACCAGCACGTTGATGGCGCGAGCCTGGTTGGTGGAGTCATTCGGGATGGCGACTTCTTCGCCCTCGATGCCGTCGAGGGAGTCGTGGTCCTTCCAGAACAGTGCCAGCGGCACGATCTCGGTAGCCACGATAGGCACCAGGTTGGTGCCGTTGCCGTGGTTATACTCCGCCAAGAACTTCAGGTGCTGGAAGTTATTGGTGTCCAGCTCGCCCTGGTCCAGAGCCTGGTTCGGGGTGTTGTAATCCGCGAAAGGCTGGATATCGATGTCATAGCCTGCGTTCTTTGCTTCCTGCTCGAACGCTACCCAAGCCTTCTTTGCGTCATCGGTGGTGCCGACTTTGATGGACTTGGAGTCATCGGAGTCGGAAGAGCATGCCACCAGGCTGGTGGCAGCGATGGTTACGGCGGCGGTAGAAGCCACTACGCGACGGATCTGCATGGGGAATCCCCTTCTTGTAGGAGTTGAAATAATTTGCTTGTTTAGCAACTTAGCAATCAGCGAACCGCTTTGTCTATTGCGGCCATCACGTCCCACCGGCTTGGCTAGAACAATGATTCGATACTACGCTGTCTGGAGTGGAATTTAATGGCGGAAGGGCACTGTCGTGGTCGCGGGTGGAGCGCATCCTCTCCGGCCGCGAATCTGCTGCGCCCGTGCCGGTGGATCACCTTCACGGACCTACGGTTCCTGCCCAGCGCGGCCAGTCCACCGTGCCCTTTGCGGAGCTGCACGCGGTAAGTTCCTATAGTTTTCTTGACGGCGCTGCCGAGCCGGAGGAACTGGTGGCCCGGGCTGTGGAGCTAGGCCTTGAGGGGTTGGCCATCGTGGACCGCGATGGTTTTTATGGCCTGATGAAATTTGCTGAAGCCGCAGCTAAAGTGGACCTTCCGGCTGTATATGGTGCGGAGCTATCGCTCGCGGAGGGTTCGGTGACCGTGCTGGCGCGTACCCCGGAGGGCTATCGCCGCCTGTCGCGCCTCATCGCGCTCGCCCGGATGGAAGCCGGGGAGAAGGATTGCGTGGCTTATCCGCCCTTGGATGAGGTGGCGCGCGAACTGGAAGGGGAGTGCTTCTTTCTGGTGGGGCCGGAGGTGCTAGCAGAAATCGATAACTTGCTCGAAAGAATAAAAATAGACAGCATAGTTCTCGAATATTCGTGCAGCATGTCCCCCGAGGATGCGGATCGGCACCGTTTCCTCGATAAATACAATAACCTGCGGGCCATCGCAACCGCACGGCCCGCGGCCGCGACCCGCGACCAAGCTCGGCTCGCCGCCGCCAAGCGTGCCCTGGCCCGGCGCGAATCCCTCGCGGCCGCCGCGCCGCACGCCCACCCCATGGGAGCTGGCTGGCTGCGATCCGGCGAGCAGATGGCGCAACTCTTGCCGGATCGGCCGGAGCTCATCGCCGAAACCGTGGCGCTCGCCCGCGAGTGCTCCTTTACCTGGGACGCCCTTGCGCCCAACCTGCCGCATTTCCCCGTGCCGGAGGGGTATACCGAAATGAGCTGGCTGGAGCATGAGGTCTGGCGCCGCGCCAAGGACCGCTATGCTTCGCGCCCGGCCGAGATTAGGCAGGCGGCAAGGAAACAGATTCGGCATGAGCTGGACGTCATCAAGCAGCTGGGCTTCCCCGGCTACTTCCTGATCGTGTGCGACCTGGTGGATTTTTGCCGCCGCGAGAATATTCTGTGCCAAGGCCGCGGCTCGGCCGCCAACTCCGCGGTGTGCTTTGCGCTGGGCATTACCAATGCGGAGCCCATCTCTGCGCAGCTGCTTTTCGAGCGTTTTCTCTCCCCAGACCGTGATGGCCCGCCCGATATTGATATCGACATCGAGTCCGGCCGCCGCGAGGAAGTCATCCAGTATGTCTACCGCACCCACGGCCGCGATCGCGCCGCGCAGGTGGCCAATGTCATTACCTATCGCCGCAAGGGAGCGACCCGCGATGCCGCCCGCGCGTTGGGCTACCCGCAGGGCTCGGCCGATGCGTGGTCGAAAGGTACCTCCGAGCCGCCTGCCGACGTCTCCTCTTTAGCCGAGCAATTCCTCGGCCAGCCCCGCCACCTGGGCATCCACTCCGGCGGCATGGTGCTGTGCGATCGGCCCATTGCGGACGTCGTTCCTATGGAATGGGCGCGCATGGACAACCGCTCCGTACTCCAGTGGGATAAGGATGATTGCGCGGCCGCCGGCCTGGTGAAATTCGATCTTTTGGGCCTGGGCATGCTGGAGGCGCTGCACCACATGATTGATGCCGTGCGCGCCACCACCGGCCGCGAGGTGCACCTGTGGGAGCTCGACCTCGCCGAGCCGGAAGTTTATGACATGCTCTGCCGCGCCGATGCGGTGGGCGTCTTCCAGGTGGAATCCCGTGCGCAGCTAGCCACGCTGCCGCGCCTGAAGCCGCGCCGCTTCTTTGACTTGGTGGTCGAGGTTGCGCTCATTCGCCCCGGACCTATCCAAGGCGGGTCCGTGCACCCCTACTTGCGCCGCCGCGATGGCCTTGAGGAGGTGACCTATGACCATCCGGTGCTGGAAAAATCCCTGGGCAAGACGTTAGGCATTCCGCTCTTCCAGGAACAGCTGATGCAGATCGCGGTCGACGCCGCCGGCTTCTCCGGTGCCGAGGCCGATGACCTGCGCCGCGCCATGGGCTCGAAGCGCTCCCCGGAAAAGATGACCGCGCTGCGCAGCCGCTTCTTTGCCGGCCTGCGCGAGACCAACGGTATTGAGGGTGAGGTAGCGGATAAGCTGTGGACCAAAATCGTGGCCTTCGCCGCCTATGGTTTTCCGGAATCGCACTCGCAGTCCTTTGCCTCGCTGGTGTATTTTTCCGCGTGGTTTAAATACCACTACCCGGCGGAATTCTGCGTGGGATTGTTGCGTGCGCAGCCGATGGGTTTCTATTCCCCGCAGTCGCTCATCCAGGATGCTCGGCGCCACGGCGTGCAGGTGCTGCCGGTGAGCATTAATGACTCCGGCGCCCAGGCCCGCGCGACGGGCTCGGCCGAGATTCGCTTGGGCCTTAACCTCATCAAGGGGCTGGGGGAGTCCGCCGCCGAGCGCGTGGAGGCGGCCGCGCCTTTTACTAGCGTGTCTGATCTTTCGCGCCGGGCGGATCTCAGCGTGGAGCAGGTGGAGGCGCTGGCTACGGCCGGGGCGCTGGAGTGCCTGGGGCTGGATCGTCGCCAAGCACTGTGGCAGGCCGGCGTCGCCGCCACCGAGCGTGAGGGCATGCTGCCCGGTACATCCGCCCTGGCCTCGCCGCACCTGCCCGGCATGTCCGCGTTTGAGCTCATGGCTACCGACGTCGCCGCTACCGGCGTGACCCATAACCAGCAGCCGATGGAGCTGGTGCGTGCCTCGCTTGCCGACGTCCTCCCTGCCTCCCAGCTCCCCCATGTCCCCGATGGCACCCGCGTGCGCATCGCTGGCATCATTACTCACCGCCAGCGCCCGCGCACTGCTTCTGGCCTGACCTTTTTGGGTGTGGAGGATGAAACCGGCCTGATGAACGTGATGGTCTCACCCGGATTGTGGTCGCGGCATAAAGTTCTGGCCCGCACCGCCCGGGCAATGATCATCCGCGGCATCGTACAAAATGCCACCGGCGCGGTCAGCGTGGTCGCAGATAAGCTTGAGCCGTTGGACTTTGGCGAATTCCTCTCCCGCGGCTCCCGTGACTTCCGCTAGTTGCCGCCGCTGCGTAGCTCGTCCGCGTTGAGCTTATTGGCCAATTCCTTGGCTACCGCAAACGGAATCCACAGCAGCTGGATATAGATGAGCTTGGCAAAGAAGATGGCGATATTAGCCCCCGAGGTCGCTTCCTCCACCGCAACCTGCTCCGCGCCGGAGAAGCGCAGCCCAAATGCGGTGGCGCCGGCGACGAGGAAGAGTACTATAGCCGTGGCCAATGCGGTTTTCAGGCCTTTGTCGCGGGCGTCGGTATGCAGGCGCAGCTCGTACTCATCCATTTCCGTAGTGGGAACGTCGAGGTGCCGAATGGACTGGCGCAGCCACGTGGTGCACGTGGTCGCCGCAATGCCGGCTATCGGCCACAGCAGATTAGACAAGCCAAGCGCGAAAAAGTGCAGGGCCGCCGCCACGATGGCCAAGCCGAGAAAAATATCGCCGGCCAGGATCAAGCGCTTGCGGCGGGAAACAGAGGCGGGAATTGTGGTAGCCATTAGGAATTCTTCCTATAGATTTCAGTGGACATAGGGGCAAATTCCTGGCGGGAAAAGATAGCCTCCACCGGAAGGTCAAAGACTTCGCAGACGCGAAAGGCTAAGTCCAGGCTGGGGGAGTGGTCGCCGCGCTCAAGTGCACCGACGGTCTGGGGGTTGACGTCGATGGCCTCAGCCAACTGCGCGCGCGACATGTCCCGTTCGGCGCGCAGCACACGAACCCGGTTATAAATGGGTGCGGAGGGCTTCTTCTTTGGGGACATAAGTCAAAGTATTGCATAAACCCAACATACTGGCAAGGGTTGTTACTCGACGCCGAAGATATCTCCCGGCTGGCAGTCCAGTGCCGCGCACAGTGCTGCCAGGGTGCTAAAGCGTACGGCCTTGGCGCGATTATTCTTCAGTACGGAGAGGTTAACTGGGGTGATTCCTACTTCTCTAGCGAGCGCCGCGCCGGTAATGTCGCGCTCTTGCATAATCCGGTCGAGGTGGCAGATTACTTGGGGTTCATGTATCTCAGACAAGGCCTTCGACCTCCTCTTCTAGCGTGCAGCCGCGCTTGATGGCGGCTGAGAAGAGCTGCAAGGTACAGACGAAGAGGTAGGGCAGGGCGAGCTCGCCAAGGGACGTTCCGTCCTGACTAGCCCACCAGTCGATTCCAAGCTGTGAGGAGGCCCAGTTATTGCCCAGGCCTTCGAGTACGAACCGTCCGATAAACCAGACGAGGATGCCGGCGGTCATTCCGTTCAGGAGGCGGATATTTTTCGTATTAAAAACCTGCCCGCGAAGCATCGGTTTAACTAGGCGATAGGCAAAGAACGCGATGATTAAGATTGCCGCAATCTTGACGGCGAGCGCTGCGGTGAGCATCCAGAATGGTCCGCCGTCGAGGTTGTGTTTGCTTAGGCCTTCTGGGATGGCTGCGCTCAGTGCGGTGGAAAAGCGGCCGGTGGCAAGGTCGCGCAGGTAGGTGGGGCCGAGGATGATGATGGTGAGGAGGGCGAGACCGGCTGCCGCATTAATTTCGCGACGCTCGGCCTTAGGGGTGGGTTGTGGGGTGGTCATGACAATCCTTTCCGCCGATAACTTATCGACTATCGATGTTGTCGTAATTCGATAATATCGAATAGCGATAAGTGGCGCAAGGGGTGAACCCGATTGATACTGTCAATAGCTATGAGCGAAGAAATGAATCCCGTCTCACAGCGACTGGTGACCTCGCGCTATATCCACCACCTGAGCTGGATGTTTCTGCTCGCCGCGGTCGCCGCTGCTGCAGGTTTTTGGTGGACCCCGTGGTTCTACTGGGCGGCCGGAATTTTCGTCGCCCTTTTCTTCTGGCTGCTCTGGCTCATCCCCGCCCAAGTGCGCAACATGGGCTGGCTCGAAACCGACGATGAGCTACTTATCACCCGCGGCAAGCTCTGGTACACCTTCACCGTCGTGCCCTATGGCCGCATCCAATTCGTCGATGTCACCTCCGGGCCCATCGACCGCGCGCTCGGGCTGAAAAAGTTGCAGCTCCACACGGCCTCAGCCAGCACAGACGCCACCATTAAGGGCCTAGAAGCCCCGCTTGCCGACGCCCTCCGTACCCGCCTTGCCCACCAAGCCCGCGAACGGATGAGCGGCCTATGAGAGACCAGTCCAGCACGCAACCGCAGTATCAACGCGTCCACCGCCTCACCCCGCTGCTGCGTCTGTGGTCGATCATCTTGGCCCTCATCGCGGCCTTCGCCCTCAACGTCAACATGGCAGCCCTGCGCGATATCTTCGCTTTTATTACCGGCGAACACCGCGGCGAGGCCTTGCGCGATACCGCCCTCGCCCTAGCCGGTTTCATCGCGGTCTGCGCGGTGGTGTGGCTCGTCTCCGGCCTATGGTGGCGCCGCATGGGCTATCGGCTCGGCGCAGAAGAGCTTTCTCTGCGCCGCGGCCTATTATCTGTCCAGCTGCGCACCGCACGCTATGACCGCACGCAGGCCGTTGACGTCGTCGAGCCCGTCATTGCCCGACTCTTTCGCCTCGCGGCCGTGCGCGTGGAAACCGCAGGCGGTCAATCGTCCGCCATCGAAATCGCCTACCTAAAAAAGTCCGACGCCGAGGCCCTACGCGATGACATCCTCGCCCGCGTTCACGGTGCTCCCATCTCCCACACCGAGACACCGGCCGAGGAACCAGCTCTCGTGCCTGAAATCCCCATCGCCCGCTCCCTGATTGCAGCCGCGTTACGTACGTCCACGCTCTTCCTCGTCGGCTTCCTCATCCTCGTCGTGGTCACCCGGTTGCCGCTCTCGACCGCGCTGCCCATCCTCGTCGGCGCGATACCCAACGCCTGGAACGTGCTCGATTCTTCCTGGCGCTACACCGCCCGCACCGACGGCGAGGTACTCAACATCACCTACGGTCTGGCCGACCGCCGCCGCCAAAGCATCCGCCTCGACCGCATCCACGCCGTACAAATTACTCAGCCCTTCCTCTGGCGGCCGCTGGGCTGGTACGAGGTGAGGGTTTCGGTGGCGGGATATGGGGCGTCGGCAAGCGGCAAGGCTTCTGGCTCCACCCGCATCCTGCCGGTGGGCACCCTCGCCCAAGCTCGGCAATTCCTCCCGGCCGACGCCGCCCCCACCTACGCCTCGCCGGCCCGCGCCAAGTGGGTCTCCCCGCTGGACTACCGCCAGCAAACCGTCGCGCTCATCGGCGACTACGTCATCGTGCGCAACGGCCGGCTCAACCGCCGGGTCAAGGCCATCCACGCCTCCCATATCCAGGAGCTCACCTACCGCCGCGGGCCGATTTCCCAGGCGCTCGGCCTAGCCACCGTCGACCTCGACCTAGTCCAGGGGCCCGTGCGCATGGCCGCGCGCAACCTCACGCTTGCCGACGCCACCGCACTCCTTGCCCGCCTGCGCTCCCGCCAGCTGCCAGGGCTTAAACCGCCCCGTTAAATCCCAGCTGGCGCCACGCCTCGAATACGGCCGTCGACGCCGAATTCGACAGGTTCATCGAGCGCCTAGCCGGCACCATCGGAATGCGCACGCGGTCCGTCACGCGCGGATGGTTAATATGCTCCTCCGGCAGGCCGGTCGGCTCCGTGCCGAAAAGCAAGACATCGCCCTCCTGGTATTCGATATCCGTAAACCACTTATCCGTATGCGTGGTAAACGCGAATACGCGCGCCCCCGGCAGCGCGTCCATGCAGGCCTGAAAATCCTTGTGAATCTGCACATCGGCCAGATCGTGATAATCCAGTCCAGCGCGCTTTAAGTGCTTATCGTCGAAATTAAAGCCCAGCGGCTCAATCAGGTGCAAGCTCGCGCCCGTCACCGCGGCCGTACGGATGGCGTTGCCCGTATTAGTAGGGATGACTGGGTTATCAAAGACAATGTGCAGCTGGCTCATGCCTTCAGTCTAGGATGGTGGCTATGAGCGCTACCAAACTAGATGGCACACTGTACCGCGACGAGATTTTTTCCGACCTTGCCCAGCGCGTGTCCGCGCTGAAGGAGAAGGGGATTACCCCCGGCCTCGCCACTGTCCTCGTAGGCGAGGATCCAGGCTCCCAATCCTATGTGAAGATGAAGCACCGCGACTGCGAAAAGCTTGGCATCAACTCCATCCGCAAGGACCTGCCGGCCGATATCACCCAGAAAGAACTAGAAGCCGTCATCGATGAGCTCAATGCCGATGACGCCTGCACCGGCTACATCGTCCAGCTGCCACTGCCTAAGCACTTGGATGAAAACGCCATCCTCGAGCGCATCGATCCTGAAAAGGACGCTGACGGCCTGCACCCGGTTAACCTGGGCAAGCTCGTGCTCAACGAGGAGGCGCCCCTGCCGTGCACCCCGAACGGCTGTCTGCACTTGCTGCGCCGCTTCGGCGTCGAGCTTAACGGCGCCAAGACCGTGGTCATTGGTCGCGGCGTGACCGTTGGTCGCCCCATCGGCCTGATGCTTACCCGCCGCAGCGAGAACTCCACCGTCACGCTGTGCCACACCGGCACCAAGGAATTGGCGGCAGAGACCCGCGAGGCCGATATCGTCATTGCCGCAGCCGGCCAGCCCCACATGCTCACCGCGGACATGATTAAGGAAGGCGCCGCGCTTCTCGACGTCGGAGTCTCCCGCGTCGACGGCAAGCTCACCGGCGACATTCACCCAGATTGCTGGGATAAGGCTGGGTTCGTCTCGCCGAACCCCGGCGGCGTCGGCCCGCTGACCCGAGCTTTCTTGGTGCGCAATATCGTCGAGCGCGCGGAAAAGTTGGCGTGAATCTAGACAATCCGCATGACGCTAACCTCCAGCCCTCCCCGCTGCCGCCTGCCGCGCAGTGGGCAGCAATTGGCATCTTCGTGGCTGGCGTGGTTATCTCCGGCGGCTATGCCGTCTTCGAATACTGGCGCCGGGCCACGTTCCTCCTCGGCCTAGCCTTGCTGTGGCTCACCGTGGTCCGACTGACGTGTGATTCCAGCCGCGTTGGCGTGCTGGCCGTACGCTCGCGCCGCTTTGATGCCTGCTTTACCGGCCTGGTCGGCGCCGTGATGGCCTTTCTGGCCTTTTCTGTGGACTCGCTCGGGAGCTAGTTATCCACAGGTTTTTCGTAGAGTCTTCACCTATTTCGGCCTGAAAGGGTGTGGTTCGGCCGGTTATCCACAAGCTCCGGGCCGCCACCGCGCGCTGGTATGCGCAGCCGGCTTAGGCTCGGGGCCATGATTTCGAACTACCTGGCAGCCGTGAACTCCCCGATGGTGCTCATCGGGGAGTGCGTTGGGCTGTCGGTAGAAGAGCTCGTCGATAAGGGCTTTAGTGATCGCGAGGCCGCCGAGTTTGCCCGCCTAGCCGATACTTACTTTGGCCGCACCTCCTTTGGTGCCAAACAGCGCGCCGCCCGCCGCACTTTGTTGCCGCTCGACGCGTTGAAGATTATCGAGCACTTCGCGCAGAAGATGAAAACCCAGCGGGCGGCCTGGGCATTGCGCGAGGAACTATGCGCACTGCGCCTTTCTACTAGCGAGATTGAAAAGCGCGCCCGCCGCATGGTGCGCGAGGAGCGCGCCACCAAGCGCTCCGAAGGCGTGCGCCTGACCCGCCGCCGCGATGACCTGTGGACACTGACAATTACCGCCGAGTCCGAGTTGGTTGTAGAGATTAATAACCACGTCTCCACCGTCGCCGATGCCCGTCGCGTCTTCGCCGAGGGCGCCTCTACCTCCACAATCACCACCAATATGGTGCTTAGCCTGAATGAGATGGTGAAGGTCATCCATGGCGAGGACGTCACCTTGCAGCTGACCAATGGCGCCCAGATAACTGGTGCGGACCTAGTCCGCCGCGCGCTTTCCGACGTCGGCCTTATCACCCTCATCCACCCCGTCACCGGCCCCGTAAACCTTTATCAATCGCGGCGCTTGGCTACATGGAAGCAACGCCAAATGGCGATGGCAGAAAACCCTGTGTGCCCGTGGCCCGACTGCCACACGCCGGCGGATGAATGCCAGGTCCACCATCTCACCCCGTGGCTGCTCGGTGGGGACACCAATCCCGAAAACCTCACCATGGCCTGCAAGTATCACAATGGGGTCAATGATGATGACCCCAATGCGCCGCCGCGCCGCGGCCGACTCGAGCGCCGCCCCGGCGAAGGCATCGTCTGGCGCCCGCCCTGGGCTACACCGCCCGAAGATCGCTGAGCCGCGTTCCGCCTCTGCTCGCCCCGTCAATCCATAGGCCCAGCGCAGCGTGCCGCACCGCTTACCGCTAGTGCGCGCTGCGCGGCTTTGGCGATCCTTGCTGCCGCGAGCTTTTTAAATCGAGTACTCGGTGGGATCGCCTGCCGCTGAATCAATGCGCGGGTCCGGCTGGGAAAGTCTAAGGAAGTTGCGCAGTATGCGATCCATTTGGCGTGATTCGGTAAGAAAAGCGTCGTGGCCTACCGGGGAGACGACCTTCGCCATCGCCAATAGGTTGCCAAGATTGCGCGAGATGTGTTCTTGCTGGTGATACGGGTACAAGATATCCGTGTCCACGCCGACGACCATCGTTGGCACCTCGGACGAGCCCAGCGCGCGGTTGAGACCGCCGCGGCCGCGGCCAATATCGTGGCGGTTGAGCGCCTCGGTGAGGGTGACGTAGGAGCCGGCGTCAAAGCGGTCGGCCAGCTTGATGCCCTGATAGTCCAGGTAGGAGTTGACGGCAAAGCGCTCATTGCGGCGGCGGTAGGGCCCGAGCGGGTTCTCGCCGGTCTGGGCTTGGACGCCGAAGCGCTCGTCGATTTCCTGCTCGCCGCGATACGTCAGGTGTGCAATGCGACGCGCGGCCGCCAGCCCCTCGCGCGGGCGCTGGGCGGAGGCGTAGTAATCGCCGCCGTGCCAGAAGGAATCCTGCTCGATGGCCGCGATTTGCGCCGACTGGATGCCAATCTGCCAGGCGGAAGCGCGGGCCGATACGGCAATGACGCAAGCCGCATCAACGGCCTCGGGGTGCATCAGCGTCCACTCCAGCGTGCGCGCGCCGCCCATCGAGCCGCCAATGATGGCGTGGACGTGGGTGATGCCGAGCTCGCGGAGCGCGGCGCGCTCGGCCGCGACGAGGTCGCGCACCGAAAGCGCAGGGAAGCGCGAGCCCCAGGCGCAGCCGTCGTCTGGGTGCGGGGAGGCGGGGCCGGTGGAGCCGCCGCAGCCGCCCAGTGCGTTGGTGGCGATAACGCACCACTTCGTCGTATCTAGCGCCTTGCCAGGGCCGACCAGATCAGCCCACCATTCGGCCACATTCGAGTCACCGGTCAGGGCGTGTTCAACCACAATGACGTTATTGCGGCCGTGGGGATCGCCGAGGAGGTGGCCGAAGCGGTGGTAGGCAATGTGGGCGTCGGCAAGCGTGGCGCCGGCTTCGGTGTGGAAGTCGCCGATATTAACTAGCTTCATGCCAGTGCGTTAAAGCCTAGCTCGAGGTCCGCGATGATGTCATCGATGTGCTCGATGCCCACGGATAGGCGGATGGTGGACTGGGTGATGCCGGCCGCGGCAAGCGCAGGCTCGTCGGACTGGGAGTGCGTGGTGGTTGCCGGGTGCACGGCCAGGGAACGGGTGTCGCCGATATTGGCGAGGTTGGAGTGGAGCTTGAGGGCGTCGATAAACGCCCAGGCTTCCTCGCGCCCGCCGTCGATGTCGAAGGAGAGCACGGAGCCGGTATAGGCGTAGCCGAGCTTTTCCTTGGTGGCCTTATACGGTGAAGAATCCAGGCCGGCGTAGTTGACCTTGGTGACCTTGGCGTGGCCTTCCAGGTACTCGGCAACGGCTTGGGCGTTGGCATTGTGCTTTTCGACGCGCAGCCCCACCGTCTCGATTCCATTCAGCGTCAGCCAGGCGTTGAAGGGGGAGATGGCGGCGCCGGTATCGCGCAGCAGGCCGGCGCGGGCCTTGAGCGCGAAGGCTGGGGCGCCAAGATCGGCGTACTTTAGGCCGTGGTAGGCCTCGTCTGGGGAGACGAAGTAGGGGAAGACGGGCTCACCGTTGCGGGTGACGGTCCAGTCGAAGGAGCCGCCGTCGATAATCGCGCCGCCGATGGCCGAGCCATTGCCGGTGTAGAACTTGGTGGTGGAGACCACGACGATGTCCGCGCCGAGGTCCAGCGGCCGCGCGAGGGCGGCGGTGGCGATGGTGTTATCCACGATGAGCGGGACCTGGTTGTGGTGGGCGATCTCGGCGATGGCCGGGATATCGAGAACATCGGCCACGGGGTTGCCGAAGGTCTCGCCGTAGAAGGCCTTGGTATTCGGCTGGACGGCGTCCTGCCAGGACTGCGGGTCATCCGGGTCCTCGACGAGGGTGACGTCGATGCCTAGGCGCTTGAGCGTGACGGTAAAGAGGGTGGAGGTGCCGCCGTAGAGGCGCGGGGAGGTCACGATGTGGTCGCCGGCCGAGGCGAGGTTCAAAATGGCCGCGGTCTCGGCGGCTTGGCCCGAAGCGAAGGCGACGGCCGCGACGCCGCCCTCGAGGGAGGCGAGGCGTTCTTCCAGCGCGTCCTGGGTGGGGTTGGTCAGGCGGGTGTAGATGGGGCCGGCGTCGGAAAGGTTGAAGCGGTTGGCTGCGTGCTCGGCGTCGTTAAAGACGTAGGAGGTGGTCTGGTAAATCGGCACGTTGCGGGCGTTGTGGTGCCCGTCGAGGTTTTGGCCCGCGTGTACGGAGCGGGTAGCGAAGGACCAGTCGGAATTGGAGTTATCGTATTTCGTCGTCATGCTTGGCAAGACTAGACCAAGCGGTATGTACTGCGGAAGGGTTTAGGAAAAACCGCTGGCAGGAACGAGAATAAAAATAGACCAAGCGGTCGGTTAAATTAGGGGCAGCGGTTGTGATTTTGGGGATTATCGGCGGCGTGGTGGCTCTTGTCGTTGCCGCGGGAGATTCGTGTAATGAGAGCAACGACCCCGGCGGCCACGACGATAAAAAGAAGAATGAGTGCAAGTTCCCAGATGCCGATAGACATGCATTACCTTTCTTTTATGGTCTTTGGGGTTACGGTATCACTCGCCTAAGGCGGCCGCGACCGCGGAGAGGCTCGTACGCAGCTCGGTGTCGCTAAGGTGGCCGAAGCCGAGGACGACGCCGTCTTCGGCGTCGGCGCCGCCCCAATAGTCGCGCAGCGGGGTGAGCTTAATGCCGCGGGCGGCGGCGCGGGGGACCACGGCCGGGTCGCACAGCAATACCGCGTGGAGGCCACCGTGGATGGGGAGGAGTTGGGCCCCGTCGATAGGACCAAGCGTTTCGGCTACCAGGTTGCGGCGGCGTTTGTAGGTGCGGCGCATGCGGCCGGTGTGGCGTCGTAAAGCGCCGCTGGAAAGGTAGTGGGCGAGTGCGGCCTGGGGGATGGCGCCGACGGGTTGGCCGAAGACCTCGCGCACGCGGTCGACGGCCGGGCGCAGGCGCGGTGGGACGACGAGGTAACCGCAGGCAATGGAGGGGGAGATGACCGAGGAGAAGGTGCCTAGCAGCACGGTGTGCTCCGGGGCGAGGGCGGCCAGGGCGGGCAGTGGCTGGCCGACGTAGCGCAGTTCGGAGTCGAAGTCGTCCTCGATGAGGAGGGCGTCGTGTGTGCGGGCCCATTCGACGAGTTCGGCGCGCCGGGCTGCGGGCAGCGAGCCGCCGTAGGGGTATTGGTGGCTGGGGGTGACGATGAGAGCGTCGAGATCGGCCGCGGGGACGGTGACGCCTTCGGGGCCGGTGGGGATTTCCACCAAGGTGTGGCCGAGGGCGTGGGGCACCCGGCGCAGGCTGGGGTAGCCGGGGGATTCCACGCCCACGCGCAACTGGCGGCCGAGGGCGCGCAGGAGCACGGAGAGGCCGTCGCGGGCGCCGGCGGTGATGAGAACGCAGGCTGGGTCCACGGTGAGCCCGCGCATGTGGCGCAGGTGGGCGGCGACCTCGCGGGGCAGATCGCCGGAGGGGTCGACGGCCGCCGCACGCCACGCGGCCCTCCATTCAGGGGTGAGGATGCCGGCGGTGTCGGGAAGGCCGGGTGTCAGCGACACCAGTTCGGGCTCAGCGGCCGGTTCGGGGGTTGGCTCCGGCCGTGGGGCACGCGCGTGGGGGAGCAGCGGGTTGATGACGGTGCCGGAGCCAACCTCGGCGGTGAGGTAGCCCTCGGCCGTGAGTTGGTCGTAGGCAGTGACCACGCTGCCTCGGGAAATGCCGAGCTGCGAAGCCAAGTGGCGGGTCGAGGGAACGCGCTCGCCGGGCAGGAGGACGCCGGCGGCAACCTGGGCGCGCAAGGCGGCGGCGATTTGCACGGGCAGCGGCCGCGTATCAGAGGGGTCGAGGCGAAGGGGCACGGACCCATCATAAGTGGTCCAATCCAACACGCTGAAAATGGCTCTTGTCTTGTACCAATTATGTGGGCCACTATGGCACCTATGACTGAACAGGTAAATGAACAAGGACGCGCTACCACGCGCGTGAAGCGAGGACTAGCCGATATGTTGAAGGGCGGCGTCATCATGGACGTCGTTACGCCGGAACAGGCGCGCATTGCGGAGGACGCGGGCGCCTCGGCCGTGATGGCGCTGGAGCGCGTGCCGGCCGATATCCGCGCGCAAGGCGGTGTGGCCCGCATGTCTGACCCGGAGCTTATCGAGGGCATCGTCGAGGCCGTGGATATCCCAGTCATGGCCAAGGCCCGTATCGGCCACTTTGTGGAGGCGCAGATCCTGGGCGAGCTGGGCGTGGACTTCATCGATGAGTCCGAGGTGCTCAGCCCGGCAGATTACGTCAACCACATCAATAAGTGGGACTTTGACGTGCCGTTCGTGTGCGGCGCCACCAACCTGGGCGAGGCGCTGCGCCGCATCACCGAGGGCGCGGCCATGATTCGCTCCAAGGGCGAGGCCGGCACCGGCGATGTCTCCGAGGCCGTGAAGCACCTGCGCACCATTAAGGCGGAAATCGCGCGCCTGCGCCACCTGGACCGAGACGAGCTTTATGTCGCGGCCAAGGAGCTCCAGGCACCGTACGACCTGGTCGCAGAGGTTGCGGAGACCGGCAAGCTTCCGGTCGTGCTCTTCGTGGCCGGTGGCGTGGCCACGCCTGCCGACGCCGCCCTTGTCCGCCAGATGGGCGCCGAAGGCGTCTTCGTGGGCTCCGGCATCTTCAGGTCCGGCAATCCGGCGGCGCGCGCGGAGGCCATCGTGAAGGCTGCCACGCTGTACGACGACCCCGCAGAGCTCGCCAAGCTTTCCCGCGGCCTGGGCGAGGCCATGGTGGGCATTAACGTCAACGACGTGCCTGCACCGCACCGCCTGGCTGAGCGCGGATGGTAGCCACTGTCGGGGTGCTGGCGCTGCAGGGCGGCGTCGAGGAGCACCTGCGCATTCTGGACGGGCTCGGTGTGGTGACTCGCAGGGTGCGGGTCCCGCGCGACCTGGACGGGCTCGATGGGCTGGTGATTCCGGGCGGCGAGTCGAGTGTCATCGATAAGCTGGCGCGTAGCTTCGGACTGACCGAGCCGCTGCGCGACGCCGCGGCCGCAGGATTGCCGGTGCTCGCGACCTGCGCGGGGCTCATTTATTGCGCCCGCGAGCTCGATAACCCCGCGCCGGGGCAGCAAACCCTGGGCCTATTGGACGTGACTGTACGCCGCAATGCCTTTGGCAACCAGCGCTTTTCCGAAGAGCGCACGGTGCCCGTGACGGCGGGCGAGGAAACTCTCGACATCGAGGCGAGCTTTATTCGCGCGCCGCTGGTCACCCGCGTGGGCGAGGGCGTCGAGGTCATCGCGACGGTGCCGGGTGAGAACGGCGACGCGGTGGTCGGCGTGCGCCAGGGCCGCGTGACGGCGCTGAGCTTCCACCCAGAAGAAAATGGCGACGCCCGCGTGCACGCCGCCTGGCTCGAAAGCTTCTAGGCACGCACACCAAAGCCGCCCCGCAGCGAATCGATGAACTGGCCCCCGAAAGTTGGACTGGTTTAATTCTAGGCGGTTAGGGCTTCAAGGGTCTGATTTCGATATTGCATC